>NZ_JAKEVF010000009.1 GCF_022398315.1 Shewanella sp. Isolate11 | reverse complement strand
ATCCCATCCCGAACTCAGAAGTGAAACGCAATCGCGCCGATGGTAGTGTGGGGTCTCCCCATGTGAGAGTAGGTCATTTCCAGGCGCCTAATTGGTTTTCACTTTTCCTCTTTATAAAGAGAAGTAGTGAAGACAAACAGTTAACTCGTTAAGAGTTGTGATAAAGCCACCTTATTAAGGTGGCTTTTTTGCGTTTGGGGCTTTATAAATTTCTCATAATGACTATCTATACAACTGAGACTTATTATTCAGTGTTGTTATCAAGTGTTTAATTGAATTACTTGCTATATGCTTAAGCCACCGAAGCAAGCTGTGATCTCGTTGGCTAATATGGGATGTAAATACTGGTATAATATTTTATGGATTGTCGATTAGGATGTGGTGCTTGTTGTATTGCACCTTCAATTACTAGCCCTATTCCGGGAATGCCTGATGGTAAGCCCGCTGGAGTACGTTGCGTACAGTTAGATGAAAATAATCTGTGCAAAATCTTCGGTCAGCCTGAGCGACCACTTTTGTGTGCTCGTTTTGTTGCAACGGTAGATGTATGTGGCGATAGTGATGAAGAAGCATTTTGGCTTATCACCAACTTAGAGGCTGACACTCAAGTCTAAAGGTAAACTATGCAGCTCACTCGTTACACTGATTTTGGTATTCGCACATTAATGTATCTGGCCTTGTCACCAGAAAGAGAGGCCTTGTTTCGAATTGCTGAAATTACCGAGGTGTTTGAGCTTTCACCCAATCATGTCTCAAAGATTGTGCATCACCTAGGTAAAGAAGGTTATCTGCTGACGGTACGAGGTAAGAGTGGTGGTTTTCGTTTAGCGAAACCCGCAGAACAGATTAATCTTGGTAGCTTAGTGCGGGTGCTTGAGAACTCACTGGCTCCAATCGATTGTAATAAACCTTATTGCCGCTTTACTCCATCGTGTCAGTTAAAAGGTGTATTAGCTGAAGCTGTAGATGCTTACTTATCCGTGTTGGATCGCTATACCTTGGCAGATATGGTCAATAACAAACATCAATTGAAAAACTTATTGCCTCAACTTACTATTCCTGTCCTTGAAGAGTAAATCACTCGCCTACATTAACTTGTTATTCCCGCTTTTAGGCTGTTCTTGTGCTATGCGGTAAGGCAATAATGCCGATGTTTTTACCAGACTAATACCATCCATGTTTAATCGACTTAGGTTCTTATTGAGAAACTCGATGGTTTCTGGATAAGGATGACCAATCATCACCACATACCCTTGAGTCTTGGCAAAGTTTATTGCTCGCTTAAATTGTTTTTCTAACGCCTGCTCACTGACGTCATTGTCGAGAAATATTTCGCGTCTTAGTATCGGAATACCTTGTTGTTGCGCAGTTTGTGCTGCTTTGCTAAAGCGGGTAGTAACGCTGTCAACGAAGTAATTATCATGTTGTTTTAGCGATTGCATTAACCATGTCATAGGCTGTTCTAATTGGGTTAGTAGGCTTCCCATGTGGTTGTTTACACCACGAACGTTGGGAATACTATCAAATGCATTATTGATGGTGTTTTTGAATTGCTCTTCATCCATCTGGTTAGTAAGTCCTCCCGGGCCAAGGGTTTTGCCATTAAGTGCCTGCATGGGTAAATGCAGCATGATCTCATGGCCTTTACGGTTCGCCGCTATCGCAATTTTTTTGCCTAACGGGGTATGAGGTAAGACCGAAAGGGTCACCGAGCTGGGAAGTGATAACACGGCTTCATCGGTGAGGCGATAACCAATATCGTCGATGATAATGGAGACTTGAGCCGCAGTCGCTTGGTTAATAAAACAGGAAAAGGCTAATAAGAGTAATAGGCGCACAATATTCTAATTTAACTAACTGTGGTCTTTAATCCATGTGATAGCCAAATTAACCAGCTTATCTTTAGCTATTTCATCATGGGGCGATAGCGAGTTGATTATAGGCATATTTTCATCGGCAGTAATAGTTTCTGTTTCAATATTTATATCGGGCTCAACACCTATCGAATGAATGTCTCGGCCCTTGGGGGTGGTGTAATGGGCGATAGTGAGTTTAATTGCGTTACCTTCAATAAGTGTAGGGATTAAGCTTTGAACCGTGCCTTTGCCAAAGCTTTTTTCACCTATCAGTGTAGCGCGCTTATTTTCTTGTAATGCCGCTGCGAGTACCTCTGATGCTGAAGCTGAGCCTTTGTTGATCAATACCGTTAATGGTAGTTGGGCAAACATATTTTGTGGTGAAGCAAAGTAGTCTGAGTTTGCGTCGAAGAAGCGGCCACGAGTGGAGACTATACGTCCTTTAGCTAAGAATAAGTCTGCAATTTTGATTGCTTGATCGAGTAAACCGCCAGGGTTATTACGTAAATCCAATATTAACCCTGTTATGGGCTTGTCTTGCCATTGGGATAGTTGCTTGATGAGGTCGGCGGTGGTGTCGTCTTGGAAGCTAGAGATCTTTAGGTAACCTATGCTGCCTTGAAGTAATTCACCGCTAATAGAATGAACATCTATGAGGCTAGGTTTTAAGGTGACGTCGATGATTTGGTTTGAGTTGTGCCGGCTTAGAGAGAGATTGATAGCTAAGTTATTCTGGCTATGAAATTTTATCTGTTTTAACACGCTGTCGAGACGTTTAGCGTTGACGTTTTTATTATTAACTTTGACGATTCTGTCGCCGGGTTGGATCCCGGCAATTGCAGCGGGAGAGTGAGGGAAAGGACTGATAATTGTGACCTGATCTTCTTCGGTTGCTACTTCGATACCAAAGCCAAAATATTCACCACGATTGGCATCTTTAATTTCTGAAAAGGCTTCTTGGTCAAGAAAAGCAGAGTAGGGGTCTAGTTGAGTAAATATGCCATTAATGGCCGCTTGAATGAGTTCTTCTTGGGTAACTTCATCGACATAATAGGTTTCGACAGTGCTGATAATATCCATTAATAATGGGTAGCTCGCCTTGGTTTGCGGCGCTCGTGTGTTCTCTTTTCCCGATAAGGTAATCGATAAGCCTAAGGTTAAACCGAATGCTATGCAGATGAAATATCTAATATATTTAGCCATGCGCCACCTCAGATTAAAGGGGCACCGCTGAATTAGCGCTTGCAATACCTCGCGGGATCGACCGCCTGCCCCTTGTGCCTTACTTCAAAGTATAGGCCAGGTTCTGTCTGTCCACCCGAACGACCGACTAAAGCAATGGTTTCGCCTTTGTTGACACTGTCACCAGCATTTTTAAGCAAGGTTTGTGCATGACCATAAAGGCTCATGTAGCCTTTGCCGTGATCGACCACCATCACCATGCCGAAGCCACGTAACCAATCGGCATAGATCACTTTTCCTGCGGCGATAGCTTCAACGGATTGTCCTTCAGGCGCGGCTAAGATCACCCCTTTCCATTTGACTTGTCCTGAACGTGGACTGCCAAAACCGGAGCGAATACGACCTTTGGTTGGCCATTTCAACTGTCGCTGTTTGTGAAGCCCTTCCATTGATGGATTAGCTTTCATCGCGTTGAGAGCTTGTTCTACGACGCGCTTTAAACTGGCTTCTTCGATTTGTAGCTGTTCCAGCTTAGCCCCTTGTGAATTAAGGGTGCGCTGTAACTGTTGTAGTGTCTGTTGACGTTGTGTCTGCTCTTGGGTCAATATCTTGGCTTGTTGCTCTTGTTCCAAAATGAGCGCATTGAGCTTGGTTTTTTGTTGCCGCTGCTCGGCTTCAATGCTGTCGAGTTCGCTGATGGTTTGTTGCAGCTTATTAATCGAATCGATACGAGCATCGTTGAGATATTGGTAGTAAGCCAGTAAACGTTCGATGGTGGCGGGATTTTGCTGATTAAGCATCATCTTAGTGTAATCATGATTACCGGCAAGATAGGCACTGGTAAGTTGATTCGCTAAGGTTTGCTGTTGAGTTTTTTTCAGCTTATCCAGTTCAACTTTGCGGCTATCGAGCTCGGCAAGTTTTTTATCTGTGACGCGAAGTGACGCTTTAGTTTGAGTGACCTTTTTGGCTGCATTCGCAATAGCTTGTTCATCTTGCTTTAACAATTTAACCAGTTTTTCGCGTTGGCGACCGGCATCTTTTAGGTTCGATTGCTGAGCGCTGATCTGTTTTTGTATCTCTTTCAGCTGCGACTGCCGCTGCTTCAGGTCTGCAGCCTGCACAGTGCAACAAAGCATGATAAAGCCAGCAATAATGCTGGCTTTATAAAAACCTAATCGTTTAAGCAATGAACGTTTCTCGCTTATTTCGCCAATGTAATGATATTGCGTCCCGTCATCTCGGCTGGAACGTCTTGTTCCATCAAGGTTAACATGGTTGGTGCCAAATCACTTAGTCTTCCGTTAGCTGAAATTTCAGCTTTGCGACCAACATAGATAAGTGGCACTAATTCGCTGGTATGAGCGGTATGTGCTTGACCCGTTTGTTCATCGGTCATCTGCTCGGCGTTACCGTGATCGGCGGTAATTAAACACTCACCATCCACTTTCTCCAATGCTTCAACTACACGGCCGATACAAGTATCTACAGCTTCACAGGCTTTTACGGCGGCATCGAAGTTACCGGTATGACCTACCATGTCACCATTAGGGTAGTTACAGATAATTACATCGTATTGGGTTGATTCGATGGCTTCTACCAACTTGTCAGTAAGTTCGGTTGAGCTCATTTCTGGTTGCAGATCATAGGTTGCAACTTTAGGCGATTGGATCAGGATTCTATCTTCACCTTTAAATGGCTCTTCTTTACCGCCATTGAAGAAGAAAGTGACATGGGCGTATTTTTCAGTTTCAGAGATACGCAGTTGGGTTTTGCCGCTATTTTGTAGCGTTTCACCTAAGGTATTAACCAGATCCACAGAAGGATAAGCGATAGGCGCAGGGATATCGGCAGCGTATTCCGTTAACATAACGAAGTTGAGCTTAGGCGTTACTGCACGTTCAAAACCGTCAAAGCTTGGGTCAACAAAACTGCGGGTGATTTGTCGAGCGCGGTCGGCGCGGAAGTTCATGAAGATCAGTGCGTCATCATCTTTGAGGCTGACAACATCACCTGTTGGCGTAGTGATTGCTGAACTGGCAACGAACTCATCGTTTTCATCACGGCCATAAGCGGCTTCCAATGCATCGACGGCATCGGTGTATTTATGTAGTGATTTTCCTTCAGTTATTAGCTCATAGGCTTGTGAGACACGCTCCCAGCGATTGTCTCTGTCCATGGCATAGTAACGTCCAATTAACGAGGCGATTTGTCCTGTGCCTAACTTGGCAAATAATTCATTGAAATGAGCGAGGCTGGATTTAGCACTACGAGGTGGTGTGTCACGACCATCTAAGAAGGCATGAAGATACACTTTATTTGCACCGCGTTGAACAGCCATTTCACACATAGCTTGGATATGACTCTCGTGACTATGTACTCCGCCTGGAGACAAAAGACCCATAATATGAACCGCGCCGTCAGCGGCGATGGCTTTGTCTACAGCCTCGACTAATGCTGGATTTGAGTTGAACTCTCCATCATCAATCGCTTTACCGATACGGGTTAATTCTTGATAAACCACTCGGCCAGAACCGATATTAATGTGGCCGACTTCTGAGTTACCCATTTGTCCGTCTGGTAAACCTACGTCTAGGCCTGAACCTGAGATTAAGCTATGAGGATAGTCTTTATTAAGTTGGTCGAGCACCGGAGTGTTGGCATGATGAACGGCATTCATATGTGGGTTTTCGCGATAACCCCAGCCGTCGAGGATCAGCAGTGCCAAGGGGCGTTTGCGTGTCGTCATGGTGGTACCTATATAAAGTTAAAAAGAATGGTTAAATCAGAAATTGTTTAAATATTACTACGTACCGACTCGATCAAAAAGTCATTTACACCGATAGGGCTTATCGACTCGGTCACAAAATAGCTTCAAGCCAACCTATAGCGGTTAATGCGGGTTAACTACTTGCTGCAATATGAACCAACAATCGGTTATACTCTGTGCCCTGATTGTCTCTCAAGCCAACGAAGTAGGCCGAAATAATGCAAGAATATATCGAATTTTTTAAAGCTAATCCTATGTTAAGTCTCGCTTGGGTTGGTTTGTTTGTCGCACTTATCGTCAGCGTTTTTAAGTCTAGCGTCTCTAAAGTTAAGACGGTCGATCATCAACAAGCGGTGTTATTAATTAACAAACAAGAAGCTAAAGTGGTTGATGTACGTTCAAAAGATGAGTTCAAAAAAGGCCATATCGTTGACGCGATTAACCTACCTTTAGCAGAAATCAAAAATAATAAGACATCTGCCCTTGAAAAGTTTAAAGCCAGTCCCATTATAATGGTATGCAATGCTGGAATGACATCAGCGCAAGCCGCTCAGTTGATGGTTAAAGCGGGTTTTGAATCTGTTTACAATCTCAAAGGTGGTATGGGCGATTGGCAACAAAACAATTTACCTGTTGCCAAAAAATAAAGTTGTACCCCCACACATGATTGCTGTTATTCAGCAAGATTGATTAGAGAGTCATCTCTTAAAAAAATGGCTTAGGAGATAACAGCTCCTAAGAAAAACTAAAACTGGGATGGTGGCTGAGATCTCATTTACGACATCAGTAACAAAAGCCCTTAAAGATGATTCTTTAAAGAATCCAACAAATTGAATTAGGTAAAAATTATGTCTGAAGTAGCAAACAACGAACAACAAGGTCCACAATTCAACATCCAACGTGTATACACTAAAGATATCTCATTCGAAACACCAAACAGCCCAGCTGTGTTTCAAAAAGAGTGGAACCCAGAAGTTAAGCTAGACCTAGACACTCGCAGCGCTAAGCTTGCTGATGACGTTTATGAAGTCATTCTTTCACTCACAGTTACTGCTAAAAACGGCGAAGAAACTGCCTTCCTATGTGAAGTACAACAAGCGGGTATCTTCGCTATCAGTGGTCTAACTGAACAGCAACTTGCTCACTCTCTAGGTGCTTACTGCCCTAACGTACTATTCCCATACGCTCGTGAAGCGGTTGGTAGCCTAGTTGCTCGTGGTACTTTCCCTCAACTTAATCTTGCACCAGTTAACTTTGACGCGCTATTTGCTCAGTATGTTCAACAGCGTCAAGCGAGTGCAGAAGCAGCGTCAGAAGGCGCTGAAGAAGCGACTGCTTAATCACGCATGAACAACACTGCCGATATTACGGTACTGGGGGCGGGCTCTTATGGCACCGCCCTTGCTATTTCTTTAGCCAGTAACGGTCATAAAACGCTGCTTTGGGGCCATGAGCCTGAACATATCGAGAACCTGAAGCGTGATCGATCTAATGAAGCATTTTTGCCCGGTATTGCATTACCTGAGCTGCTTATTCCTGAAGCCGACTTAGCAACAGCCCTGGCTGCATCGAATAATGTACTGGTTGTGGTACCTAGCCATGTCTTTGGTGCGGTGCTTAAGCAGGCGAAACCTTATTTGCGCAAAGATGCTCGCATCGTTTGGGCAACGAAGGGGCTTGAGCCTGAAACCGGCCGTTTATTGCAAGATGTTGCCCGTGAAATCCTAGGTGATGAGTATCCGTTGGCCGTGCTTTCTGGACCGACTTTCGCAAAAGAGCTCGCGGCAGGAATGCCGACAGCGATTTCAGTTGCTGGCACCGACAACCGTTTTACTAAAGACTTAGTCGAACTATTACATAGCCCAAGTCGTTTACGGGTGTATGCAAACGATGACTTTATTGGTCTACAGTTGGGTGGCGCAGTTAAAAACGTGATTGCTATCAGTGCAGGTATGTCTGATGGTATCGGCTTTGGTGCCAACGCGAGAACCGCATTGATCACTCGAGGCTTAGTTGAGCTAACTCGTCTTGGTGAAGCCATTGGTGCGCAAGCATCGACCTTTATGGGCATGGCGGGCTTAGGCGACTTAGTGTTGACCTGTACCGACAACCAATCGCGCAATCGTCGTTTTGGTTTAGCGCTGGGTCAAGGTAAAGATGTTGATACTGCACAAGCGGAGATCGGCCAAGTGGTTGAAGGCTATCGTAACACCAAAGAGGTGTATACCTTAGCCAAACGCTTAGGGGTTGAAATGCCTATTACCGAGCAGGTCTATCAGGTGCTTTATCAAGGCGGCACACCACATGGTGCAGCTAAAGCATTGTTAGCCAGACAGAAAAAGTCAGAAACCACAGAAGGCGAGTAGACGTGCCGTTGGTTTATGCTAAATAGAATAAGGGTGCTAAAATAGCGCCCTTTTTTGTGGGTGTGTATCGTCTTTGAGCGTCTTGAAGTTAGCCGAAAGTGGCTGCTGTTCAAAGCATCGTTGTTGCGTAAGACATTGTAGTTTTATCGTTAGAGGTAGCAAAGTAGTGGAACATCATCAGGTGATTATCATAGGTGCGGGTGCTGCGGGGTTAATGTGCGCGGCAACGGCAGGCTATCGCGGTCGTGATGTATTGGTGCTGGATAACGCTAAGCAAGCGGGTAAAAAGATCTTAATCAGCGGTGGCGGTCGTTGTAATTTCACCAATCAGAAAGTGGAACCTGCTAACTTTATTTGCCAAAACCCGCATTTCGTTAAATCGGCTTTAGCTCGTTACTCTTCACAAGATTTTATCGAACTGGTTGAGCGTCACGGCATCGAATATCACCAGCGCGATCATGGTCAGCTGTTTTGCAATGACTCAGCTAAAGAGATTGTCGCCATGCTATTGACTGAGTGTGAATGGGCAGGCGCTAAAGTTCAGCTGCGCACCGAGATTCATTCGGTCATCAAAAATCAGGCGGGTCAATTTGAGCTAGAAACTTCTAAAGGCCAATATTGCTGTGACGCGTTAGTGGTTGCAACCGGCGGCTTGTCGATGCCGAAATTGGGCGCTTCACCATTTGGCTATAAGTTGGCGGAGCAGTTCGGGTTAAAAGTGTTGCCAACCCATGCAGGCTTAGTGCCATTCACTTGGCATAGTGAGCAGAAGCTGCGCTTCGAAGCCTTGTCGGGGATTGCGGTTCCCAGCACTATTACCGCTCAAGATGGCACGCAATTTAGTGAAGCCTTACTGTTTACTCATCGTGGTCTATCTGGGCCAGCGGTGTTGCAGATCTCAAACTATTGGCAGCCCGGTGAGAGTATCTCAATTAATCTACTACCGAATATGGATGCGATGCAGGCGCTGCTTGAAGCAATTGAACAGCATCCGAAACAGAGCCTACGCAATACCTTGAGTCAGTGGCTGCCGAAGCGGTTAATTGAGGTGTTATTTGATGAGGCGTTATTGAACATGGCGCTGAATCAATTGGTTCATGCCCAGCGAGATCAAATTGTGGCCGACTTGCATCAGTGGCAATTATTGATGAATGGTACAGAAGGTTATCGCACCGCTGAAGTGACTTTAGGTGGCGTCGATACCGATGAGCTGTCATCGAAAGATATGCAGAGCAAAAAAGTACCTAGGCTCTTCTTCGCTGGCGAAGTGATGGATGTCAGCGGTTGGCTTGGTGGCTTCAATTTTCAATGGGCTTGGGCGTCTGGCGTCGCAGTCGGGCTGGCGGTGTGATGTTTGTGCAGAGACAATAAAGTTTGTATCCTTGGGCTGCCTTACTCCCCCTTTAACCTCGTGACAGCTTAAAATCAGTTTACTTTACTCTTCAATTACTTGATTTATTGCTTCAATTTAAAAGAGTTGCGTGAAAATCACCTCAGCAAATTAGTATGTTGGACTAAATTCCAGTTGCAAAAACGTTTCAATTGTAAATCCCTTTGCGTTTGATAATGCAAATAGTTATCATTTGCGTTGATATTTGTGGTCGTATGATTAAACAAAAAATATTCAACAAAAATAGAGAAGACTATGTCATTAAAGCGAATTTTTGCCTTATCCCCCATTATGTTGTCCTTATCCGGGTATGCACAAGTTATTGAGTCCAATAATGAAGCCGAAGTAAATGCCAGCGATAAAGATATTGAAGTTATTCGCATTGTTTCGAGCCGAATTCAGCGTGTAAGCTCTGGTTCTACGGGACTAGGGTTGGATACTTTTGATACGCCTCAGTCTCTCTCTATTGTCGAAAGCGATACCATTTCTGATTACAACCTAAATGATATCAACAGCCTGTTCAAAAATGTTACAGGTATCAATGTTGACCAAGTTGAAACCGATCGCACCTATTTCAACGCTCGCGGCTTTGATATTACCAGTATGCATATTGATGGCTCAGGGATCCCATTTGGTGACATTTTCGTGGGTGATCTTGATACTGCGATTTACGATAAAGTGGAGTTTATTCGTGGCTCGAATGGATTGATTGCCGGTCTAGGTAATCCATCAGGCACAGTGAATTATGTAAGAAAGCGCCCTAAAAATGATGCGGCAGCTAACGTTTCTCTTAATGTTGGTCGTTGGTCAAATGTAAGAGCAGTGGCAGATGTGTCTGTACCTTTGACAGATAGCGGTAGCTGGGCTGCCAGAGCGGTGGTGGTGCATCAGGACAAAGATAGCTGGTTGGATCGCTATGAAAATAAGCGTACCGTGCTTTACGGTGTCGTCGATGGCCAGGTTAGTGATGACGTCACAGTGACCTTTGGTTATACCCACGAAGATAACAATAGTAATGGTGTGACTTGGGGAGCCGCTCCTTTAATTTATTCCGACGGCACTATGATCGATTTTCCTACTTCAACCAATACCGCTATGGATTGGTCGCATTGGGACACGCTTAATCAAACCGCCTTTGCTGAATTGAACTGGTATATTAATTACAACCTAGACTTCAGTACTAAAATCAATAATATAAAGTATGAAAATGATGCGGAGCTATTCTATACCTACACCAACACTGGGGTTGAGAGCGGCACAGGTCTAGGTCTGCTGGGCTATCCGGGTAAGTTTACCGCAGAAAAAGACACCCTGATTTGGGACAACAATCTTCAAGGTAGCTTCCAAGCTTGGGGGCTAGAACATTTCTTCAATCTCGGGGTAAGCATCGCGAAGGCCGATACCAGTGATATGGATTTTGCGGCGCTAAGCGGCTTCGATGTTATGCCAGCGTTTCCTGGTTGGACAGGGTCTGAAGTGGCTCGACCTCAATGGGATGCGCCTTATGAAGCGGGCTTTACCGATATCAGTCTGAACCGCTTTTATGGTGCACTGCAGTTAGCTGTCACCGACAGCTTTGATTTGGTATTGGGTGCAAGTTTTGTCGACTATGAGAATGAGGGTGAATCATGGGGGGCGTCGACGTCGACCTCTGAAGACGGTAGCAGCCCTTATATTGGCTTCACCTGGGAAGTCATCGATGACTTAAACGTTTACGCCAGTTACAGCGATATCTATCAACCTCAGTATTATCTGAATGAGGATCTGGAAGCATTAGGTTCGGCTGAAGGTAGAAGTTATGAAATCGGTGTGAAAAAACGTTTTGAAAATGACTTTTTGGTGACGCTCGCTCTATTCAGAACCGAGCAAGAAAACCTGTATGAGTTTGTTGAGTATGGCGATGGTGACGGTGTAGACGATAACGATTATTCAGACGATTTCAACTACGCCATATATAAAGGGATCAGTGTCGAGTCTGAAGGTTTTGAGCTTGAAGTTTCAGGGCCGTTATCCGATGAATGGTCACTTCAAGGTGGGATCACAGTGTTGACCATGGATGATGAAAACGGCGATGAAGCCCGTACTTTCATTCCTCGTCAAACATTTAAGTTATTAGCCGATTACTCACCTAAGTGGGAAGAGAAATTGAACGCGGGTGTCTCGGTTCGCTGGCAGAGCAAAACCTATTTCGAAAGCGCCTACGGTCGAATTACGCAAGACAGTTACGCTTTGCTGGGAGCTTATGTTCAATACAGCTTTAACGACAAGGTTTCCTTGGGGCTTAACCTAGAGAATCTGACCGATGAAGAGTACTTAAGCTCTGTTCGTACCGAACAATCTTTCTATGGCTCGCCGTTAAATTACAGTCTGACACTGCGTTGGGATTATTAATTTTATGCTAGCTGACTCACCCGCAAGCCATCGTCGCTTGCGGGTGAGTTGTTGTTTAAACGTCAACAATTATCGCAAGCTACAACTTCTATGTTGAACACTGGCTTTGCAATATCGACTCTGATGGAAAATTGAAATGAGTACTGCACCCATACAGTTTCTGTTCAACCAACGTTTTTGGCTGAGTGGGCCATTTACCCTGTTGGTTTCGCTCGAGGTGATGCTCGCCATGGCAGTTTGGTATCCCCCAGGTATTGGCAATGTGAATAACATCATGATGCCTTTGGTGATGTTTCCGTTAATTTGGTCATTGCTATTTTTCTATACTTATTTGACTCAGATAATGCATAGAGCGTGGTGGATACTTTCAGCGTTGGCGGTGATCAACGGCGCTATTCTTGGGTATAAATTTTTAGGTTAATACTATGACAGATTCTATACGTTCCAAGGCAAAAGCCCTTCTAAGTCTGCATTCTTGGTCTGGGATTGTATTAGGCATGCTGCTTTATGCCGTTATCTTTACCGGTAGTGTTGCCGTTGTTTCTGACGAAATCGGCGAATGGTCTAATAGTAATGCTCATCAAAACTTGATGCTGAGCAGCGACATGGATGCCACGATAGCTTTGCTGACCGAACAAACCCCAGAGGAATACCGAGATGAAATTACGGTTTACGAGGGCCATCGTCAGCAACTGGTCTACTTTTTCCATACACATAAGCAAAATCCTTCAGGTGACATGGATGATTATGGCATCCAATATCAGGTCAGTCCCCATGGTGAGATAGTTCAACAAGTAGAGGGATTTGGTTCTGAGATTTATGCTCAGGATGAATTCAATGCCCTGAGCCGTTTCTTAGTTGCGATCCATACTGAGTTGCATCTTCCTGCGCCTTGGGGGCTTATTTTGACCGGTATCCTCGGTCTGTCCATGCTCATTGCCGCTGTATCGGGATTTTTGATACACCGTAATCTGTTTACGGATCTTTTTACTATACGTAAACAGCGTGATGGTAAGGCACTGAAGCGAGATTCTCATACTGTTGCAGGCACTTGGAGTATTCCGTTTGCAATTTTGCTGGCCTTTACTGGAAGTTATTTTAGTTTCGCGACGGCATTTGGTTTGCCGGCAATGGCGATGGTGGCATTTGGCGGCGATCAGGAGGCCATGATGCACACTTTGGTGGGTGAAGCGCCAAATCTGAGTATGACCTCTCTTCCATCAGCAAACCTGGACTTGATGGTTGGGGATGCCGTTCAACGACAGTCGGCTGCTCCAGCTTTCATTACGTTATCTCACTGGGGAACTGAATCTGCCAATATGGTCGCGTTTTTCATGCCAAGTGCGGGTAAGGTGGGCTTTGATCAATTAGTCTACAACGGTAGTAATGGCCATTTTGTGGAATATAAGCCATTAGTTGGTACGGTACCTTCAGCAGGCAGCGCAATTTTATCACTAATTTATCCCATTCATTTCGGCACCTTCGCTGGATTATTTTCTAAGATCATTTGGGTTAGTTTAGGTGTCGCGGCCTGTTATGTCACCATAACTGGCATGCAACTGTATGCCGTCAGGCACGAGCGATATGACTCCTCTTGGCAGTGGCTTAGCCGTTTTAATGTGTGGGGTTTCTTCGGCCTTCCTCTGTGCTCATTGACTAGTGCGATTGGTTTTTTTGTCAGTGGTGCCATGGGGGCAAGTCAGAGTAGCTGGACGCCAATAGCATTTGTCATCGCAGCCGTATTAATTAGTATTTTGACATTGATGATAAGGAATATTCACTTTCTAAAGCAGTTGATATTAGGCTTCAATGGTCTGTTTTGTTTGGTATTGCCATTGCTACGCTTTGCTCATTCTGATGTTGGCTTACTGCAGGCACTAAAGCAGGGGATGACAGAGTTGATGTTTGTTGATTTAGCATTGGTTGTTATCGCGCTCTGGTGCTTTTATGGCATCTTCAAGGGGGAGAAATTTCACCAAGCCCAACGAATACAACCAGAGAGCTCTCCCTTGCAGGTTGCGGAGGTTGTAAGATGAATCATCTGTTGATGACATTACCGTTTGTTCTGTTTGGCGGTTTGATGTTAGTGATCCTAGCTAAATCCGATCCTAGACGTCAGTATTCTGCTCGAAAGTTTGCTGCCAAAAACATAGCCAAAGACAGTGTTCAGTTAAATCTATCACCGATGATACGCAAGATGTTGGCTTTCAGTTTACTGTTGCCGATGATTGCGCTGCTCTTGATGGCTAACTATGCCGGCATCTTAATGTATGCCGGCGCATTAACTGTTGTGGGCTGGCTTATTGCTGAATTGCCGAGTTCGCTAGTATAGACCTTTTGTTTATCGCTTTAGCCTGAGCGGCTCGAATTTGTAAGAAACATCCTGTTGCCTGCGTAGGAACAGGATGTTTTTTATTGGGCGGTAAGATTTCATCATTTTTTTGTGTTAAATAACCTCGAATTTTTGCAGTCAATAAGAGGATAGCAATGAAATCGAATCGGGGTTTTACACTGGTTGAGCTGGTGACGGTGATTATTATTTTGGGGATTTTAAGTGTTATGGCTGCTCCTCGTTTTATTGATCTGAGAGGTGATGCACAAGCTAGCGTCATGAAAGGTCTACAAGCATCGTTGAAGTTTGTCGTTGAGGCGGTGAGTTATCAATCAGCTATTCAAGGTACCGATAGAGAAAGAGCCGTTACAACAACAGTGAATGGCGTCGATATTCAGACCTATTACGGCTATCCCCAAGAAATATGGGATGACAAGTTAGAGCATTTGATGGCAGGTGATTTCTATTTTATGGGTAATGCTTATCAAGATAATGGTCTGTTTGAGGAAGTGTGTCCCCAAACTATATGTGTGGTTGAGCAAATCAAATTAAGCACTTTATTTGCTGATGGCACCGCGGGCTATGCTCTGGCCTTCCTACCTAAAGGTTACTCATTGAGAAACAATTGTTCTGTTGCTTATTATTTTACAGCTTACCCATCTGATGGTTATGCAAAGGTGTTTGTGAAAACCATAGACGGTGGCTGTTAAAAAGGGGATATATCATCCCCTTGTAACACCTGAATAAGTTTAACCTTTATGAGCGATTCTGAGCATAGGTTGCCAACTCTGTCATCGAGGTTTGGCTAATGGTCTGCCCATCAAGATAATAAGCGATATTATCCCCAGTACGAACACCGACTAAAGTTGCCGTTTCGCCATTGCTATAGGTGATGTCCATTTTCAGTGTGTTTTCGTTAATGCGTTCCAGTTCACCGCGCTTGATAATGCGATTATAACTAATGGGTTTTACTGGTGCTTCTTTCAGTGAGTCATCGACCTTATCATTTACATCTAAGTATGTATCATCGACTTTAGAGTCAAAGATGTGTGGTTTGCCGTTGAGAGGGTTAGTACCTGTCCAAAATTCCAGTGAGTTGAAGATAATATAATCGGCCGCGATTGAAAGACCGTAGACAGGAGAAAGTAAAATATTCAAGCCACCACGAGCATAGCGGTTATCAACAGCTTTTAAGTTAAATCCCATGACATAGCCAGTTACAGCATTACTGCCCACACATCCTGAAAGTGCGACAGTTGCTGTCGTAATTAGACAAACTTTTGCGATCACTTTTTTCATAATAACCTCTTTATTTGTTATTTATCCCACATCATTACAGAATCCTTTTGTAAGAATCTGATGTCAAAAACTCCTTCTCGTACGGGTCACCCAAGCCAATGTATTTAGGTTGGTAAGTCTAGTTGGCTAGGTGATGATTGCTTCGCAGTTCCTCCTTAATGGGTAGAAAGTTATCTATACAGATCTGATTGAATGATTTTTGATCTATTTGTTTGCTCTATAGCCGATTTAGGTTAAAGATTAAGTCTCTACATAAAATATCTACTTGTTTTTTATGCCAATATGATTGACCTTTTTTGTGTTGCTCTATTAGTTTATTTGGTCTGTGTGGGTTGTCAAATGCAGAGATAAAAGCCAATATTGCTGTAAGTCTAAGTGTTTATTACCAAACGTTTGTAGTGGCTGAAGTGATAAGGAAATTTTCAGATGCCGACTCTAAGTGCTCCAGTGGTTTATTACATAGAACTCGAAGCCGTCTATTGGGCTGTCACCGTCGATGGAAATTGGGTGGTGGTTTCGCCTGATCAATTGCAAGCCAATGTACCTATCTATTCACTCACCTTAGAGCAGATTATCTCCGATGATAATGGTGAGTTTTCCATCGTTATCAATGGTAATGAAATTGCAATTCCCGCTAATGTCAGCAGTAATTTACCACTCACTGAAGAAGCGGCAGCAGCTGATAATGGTCGTAATCGCAGTAATGAATCTGACTCGGCTTACGATCAGCCCGAAGGTCTTAATTTTATATTCCAGGTGGTGCAGTCCCAAAACCCCAGTGTGATAGCCAATTCGGGATTTGAGACGCAGGGAGATTTGCGTGACGACGATGATAACAATAGCTTTAATGCTATTGCTCAAGACACCTTTATTCCAATCACTCTCACTGTCGAATTTATCGATATTGATGGTTACATTAATCAATATGAAGCGCCTAGCGTCACTCTGAAGGGGCAGGCTATTGGCGCCGGCGATGGTCAGATTTTAGAGTTAATCATTACTGACAGTGAGGGCCAGCAACAAGCATTTGAGGTGGTTGCTCAGGATCAACAATGGCAGTTAACCGATGTTGATTTCCAATCTTTTGCCGAGGGCGACCTTAGCGCCACCATCACTGCGATTACCTATCCCGGCGAAGTTAACGATGGTTTGGATACCAGTATTAAAGATACCTTGGCGCAGATCACAATTGGGGTTGATTCTGGTGGTGACAACGTCATAAACGCACAAGAAACACCCGTGGTCGATTTGTCTGGTGTGGTAGAAAATATCGAAGATGGCCAAACGGTGACTGTAACAGCAACGGATATTAATGGTCTGCAATTGGTGTTAGTCACCGAAGTGGTTAACGGTGGATGGTTGCTAGCAGATCAAGATCTTTCAAGTCTTGCCGATGGCCCGTTAGATTTTTCTGTATCGTCGCAAGACATCGCCGGAAACATCACAGAAGCTATTTATACCGTCGACAAAGATAGCCAAGCAAGGATAACCATTGCTGCGGTTGATAATGACGGGGTATTAAATCAGCAAGAGGTTAGCAAATCTGTTTTAGCTGGTGTTGTCGATAACGTCGAAGACGGTCGTGGGATTGCGGTCACGGTTACCGATGTTGATGGAACCACATTGACGTTTAGCAGTGAAATCATCAATGGTGCATGGCAACTCGATAATGTCGATCTGTCATTGTTAGCCGAAGGGGAGTTGACTCTAACTGCGGAGACTTCAGATATTGCTGGTAATACCGCGATAGCCAGTAATGTTGTCGTTAAAGATACCCTTGCCTCGGTGACTATCGAAATAGTCGATAACGACAGTGTGATAAATAGTCTAGAGCAGCAAGCGGTAACGATGCGTGGCACAGTGAGCAATATTGAAGATGGCCAGGTTGTTACTGTCACCCTAAGTGATGGAACCGGCAATAGTCGTGATTATTCGGCTGTGATTACTGCGGGGGAATGGCAGTTAACTGATGTCGATCTCAGCGGCTTTGCCGATGGCAGTTTAACCGCCACGGCAAACGTCAGCGATCTTGCGGGCAACAGCGCCAGTGCAACCGATAGCATATTGGTCGATATTTTGGCTGAAATTACCATAGAAGTGAACGCAGGTTCTGATAGCGTGATCAACGCGGCCGAGATGGTCATGCTAGATCTCTCAGGTACGGTTACCGATATCGAAGAGGGTCAAGGTGTCACTATCACAGTGACTGATATTAATGACCAGCAATTAAGCTTTTCCACTACTGTGGTGGCTGGTGCTTGGCAGATCAATGATGCCGATATTTCCAGTTTGAGCGATGGCGACTTGAGTTTTGTCGCTAGCAGCAGTGATGTAGCTGGCAACCTTGTCGATGCCACTGTGGTGGTTAACAAAGACAGTCTCGCCAGTATTTCAGTTGAAATTGTCGATAATGATGCAGTCATCAACGCCCTAGAGCAGCAAGCGGTGACGGTTCGCGGTACGGTTAATAATATTGAAGATGGTCAGACGGTCAATATCCTGCTTAGTGACGGCAGTGGCAATAGTCAAACCTACACTGCGATAGTGGCAGGAGGAGCCTGGCAATTAACAAATGTGGATTTGACTGGCTTTGAAGATGGCAGTTTAACAGCCACTGTAGATGTTACCGATTTGGCAGGTAACTCTGCCACAGCCTCAGACACCATAGCAGTCGATATTCTGGCTGCAATTACCATCGCGGTAGAAACGGGTACAGATACCGTGCTTAATGGCAGCGAAAGTTCGCAGGTAGATCTATCTGGCACGGTTACCGATATCGAAGATGGCCAAACCATCATTGTAATCGTTACTGATATTAATGGTCTGCAGATAAGTTTAGTGACTAGGGTTGTCGGTAGCGGCTGGAGTTTAGTTGACCAAGATTTGTCGATTCTCGCCGACGGGCCGTTAACCTTCGAAGTTAATGCCAGCGATATTGCCGGTAATATCGTTAGTGCAATCGATAATGCCTATAAAGAAACTCTGGCGGAAATTACCATCGAGGCGGTCGATAACGATGGTGTATTGAATCAAAATGAAGTTGGCTTGGCAGTCCTTGCTGGCCAAGTGATCAGCGTAGAAGATGGTCGCCCAGTTGAGGTAACCGTGACCGATGTCGATAGCAATAGCCTCACCTTCACTAGCGTGATCTTAAATGGAGCTTGGGTGCTTAACGGAGTGGATTTGTCCTCTTTGGCCGAAGGCGAGTTGACTCTCACCGCGGTGACTTCAGATTTTGAGGGCAATATTGCCAGCGGTAGCAACAGCGTCGTTAAAGATACGCTTGCTTCGGTCACTATAGAAATTATTGATAACGATGACGTGATCAATAGCCTAGAGCAGCAAGCGGTAACGGTACGTGGCACAGTGAGCAATATCGAAGATGGCCAGACCGTTACTGTCACCCTAAGTGATGGCTCCGGCAACAGTCTCGATTATTCGGCTGTGATTGCTGCCGGAGCATGGCAGTTAACTGAACTCGATCTCAGTGGCTTTGCCGATGGCAGTTTAACCGCCACCGCAAACGTCAGTGACCTTGCGGGCAACAGCGCCAGTGCAACCGATACCATATTGGTCGATATTCTGGCTTCTATCACCATAGAAGTGAATGCCGGTGCCGATAGCGTGATTAACGCGGCCGAGATGGTCATATTGGATCTCACGGGTACGGTTACCGATATCGAAGAGGGCCAAAGTGTCACTATCACAGTAACAGACATTAATGACCAGCAATTAAGCTTTACCACCACTGTGAGCGCAGGTGCTTGGCAGATCAATGGTGCCGATATTTCCAGCTTGAGTGATGGCGACTTAACTTTTGTCGCCAGCAGTAGTGATGTGGCGGGTAACCTTGTCGATGCTTCCGTGGTGGTTAATAAAGATAGTTTAGCCAGTATTACCATTGAGATTGTCGATGCCGATGGCTTAATCAGCACCGCAGAATCAACTGCGGAGACCCTTACCGGTACAGTAACCAATATTGAAGATGGTCGCCCCGTGGAGGTGACGGTAACCGATATAAATGGCCTATTTATCATCCTTAATACCGTCGTTGTAGATGGCCTGTGGCAAATTGAGAATGTTGACTTATCGACCTTGGCCGATGGTGAGTTATTACTGCAAGCCAGTTCTTCAGATCTAGCCGGTAACCCTGCTGTTGCAACGAATACCACCATTTTGGATACACAAGTCAGCATAGATATTGACACGGGAGTGGATGGTTTCGATGCCGGTCTGTTTATGTACGGTGTGCAAGATAGCCTCAGCGGGGTAACGACCGGGGTTGAGGAAGGTCAAAGTGTCGATCTCACCATCACAGATGGCATTACTACCAAGACCTTTACTAGTGTGGTTGCCACCGATGGCAGTTGGCAATTTACTGGGCTTGATGTGAGTGGTTTAGATCGCAATTTAGGCTGGAGCATGGAAGTGGTGGTTGTCGATGCTTCAGGTAATAGCGCCAGCGATGTTATGCCAACCTTATTTGTGCCCGAAATCGCCTCTTTGTACGAATTAGTATTGAATGCAATGGACAGTACTAGTGTGACCATTCCGGTCGAGATCGCCGATGCTGTGTTGACATTGACCGCTGAGCAGAATCGTTTATTGGCTTTGACTTCCGAGGGGCAAGACCTAAGCATAGACGTCGCTGCCGATGGATTATCTTTCACTTTGACTCGTGATGGTGACAGTGAAATCGTCATGACGGCGAGTTTAGCCGCAACTGAGCTGACGGTGACACTATTTCAACCGTTAGATGAACGTAATCAGACCAATGTACTGAGTTACATTCGTTTAAGTGGTTTGCAAACTGACAGTGATGGTACTACTGAGGAGATCATTACCTATGCGGTATTGAATTTCATGGATACTCGCGCGTTTGCGTTCGACGATAGCGCCACCCTAGTCGAAGACACGACGGCCAATGGTTCATTACTGGGTAATGATTACACCATTGAAGGGCCGTTAACGGTCACTTCAATCAACTATAATGGCACGGATTATTCGGTTGCTGCTGGAGCGCCAGCAATCATAGTTACCGCCCAAGGCACCATCACTATTCAAGCTAATGGTAGTTGGAGTTTTGAGGTGGCTGACAATCTCGATAACAACCAGCTGCAAGAGATGACTCTGGTGTATAGCGTGCTGGATTCTGATGGCAGTATCGATACTGCCAATGCCGTGTTTACCGTTGTCGATGGTGTTCAGGGGGCAATGAGCGATGTGGTGGTTTCTTTTCAAGAAGCTGATATCGATCAAGCGGCTCAAGTCACTCAGCAGGTATTTAGCATTGTCGCGGGCTCAGATACGCTGGTGGCCGATAGCGTAAGCTTTTCTGTGCTAACGCCATATTTAGTGCGTAACCAAGCCTTAACCAGTCATGGGAATGCCTTGGTTTATAGCCTATCCAGTGATGGTAAAACGTTAACGGCAACCACTAATGAATCGACTCCTGTCACTGTATTTACTATCGAGTTATCGGCAACCAATGTCGGTGATGATTTGAGTGTAACCGCAACCTTCACTCAATTTGAGCCGTTAGATCATTTGCGAACAGATGTGTTGAATATCGACACTTATATCACCGCAGAAGATTTAGATGGCACCCAAATCGATCAAGGCGTTCTGAGCTGGGCAATTAGCGATGGTAATGATCCTCAGCTAGTGAATATCACTTCGTTAAGTTTTGAAGAAAATGCGCTTGCTGGAACGCCTTTAACTCAAAGTGGCAGTTTTGACTTGCAAGTCGGCAGTGATGCCGTCGTCGCGGTGGCATTTTCTCCCGCTGCTTCCCAGCCAGAATTGACTGCCAGTGGTGTGCCGATTCAATACAGCTTAAGTGCTGGTGGATTAATATTAATCGCCCATCTTGGCGATGAAGCTGATCCTGTGTTTGTTATTGAGCTTAGCGATACCTGGAGCCCAGATAGTGACAGCCTCAGTCAAAACTATGATTTCACTTTGTACCAAGCTTTCGATCAAATCGGCACTGATAGTTTTGATTTCAACATATTTACTGCCGACCGTGATGGTGATGTTTCACCCGCTACTTTAACCGTAATTGTGGCGGATGGTGATGCGGCAAGTATTGATAATGTTAGTTTGACGGTCAGCGAAGATCCTTCGATTACCGCTTATAACACTGTAGACGCTGGCGAGTTTAATGTTACTGCGACCAAAGATAGCGTCATCGATATAGCCTTTAATATGGTCGATGGCAGTGAGGTGCAAAATAGCTCCGGCACCGCCTTAACTCAAAATGGTGAGCCGCTATATTGGCAAATTAAAGATGAAGGTGCGGTGCTTGAGGCTGTGACTGCTGATGGCCTACGAGTATTCAGTATCAGCTTGCCAACCGATATCGAGATTACCCCTGAAACCGCTGGCACGGTAGCGGTGACGTTTGAAATGTTAGGCCCTATCGATCATTTGGGCAGTGCAGATTTACTCGATACCTTAAATGTGGCGGTTAACATTACCGATAGTGACAATACGATTTCATCGGCCGAGTTGGCCGTGACCATCTATGATGGCGACAACGCTAAGCTAGCTACACCGCTGCAACTAAATATTAATGAAGGTAATCTAACCACGACGAATCCGATTTCCACATCGCAATTATTTTCATTGGTAGAAGGCAGTGACTCGGTTGTTGAAGTTGCCTTAACCGACAGTTTTAGCTTCGGCACCTATTACAGTGCGGGGCAGCTGATTAGTTTAAATACCACCGCCGATGGTAACGGTTGGTATGTCGCAACTCGTGCTGGCGACAACGAAACTGTTTTTCAAATCCGATTTAGCGCCAATGGTCAGGTGGAATATCGACAATACCATGCACTGGACCATGCCGATGCCAATGGCGAAAACAGCTTAGATTTACAATTCGAAGTTTATGCTATAGACGCCGATAATGATAAATCGGCATCCCAAATGGTGACAGTAACCGTCAACGATGATGTGCCTGAGGACACGGCTAAAACCTTAGAGTTTTTTGAAGGTGATAATGATTCATATAACGTGCAGATGTTCTCGCAGGCTCAGCAAGGTGCCGATGGCGCTTCAGTCACCAACGTGATCTATAAAGGCACTTCTTATGCTGTTGGTTCGGTGATTGAGCTTTATACCGATGCAAATCCTGCCGCGGTTAAATATGGTGAGCTGGTGGTCGATGAAAATGGTTTAGCGACGGTGACCACCTTAGTATTTGCCTATAACGACTTGAGTTATAGCGAAGATGTGCTGTTAGAGGTCACCGATGCTGATGGCGATGTGGCGACAGATACACTGACGTTGATTGCCAAAGACCAAGCCGGCTCTGTTCGAGTGTCTCCTACCGACTTTGTTGAAGACACGCTAACAGGCATCGATCTTGAGGCGACGCCGGGAGATGTGGATGCGAATGAGTTAATCACCAGTATCGTGTTCGATTCGGCGGCTTTACAGGGGGGCCTGTTGATATTGAACGCGGTGGAAGTACCGAAAGACGCCGATGGTAATTATATTTTGTCCCTGCTTAATGGCGGCTTGAGTGAAGATCCCGTTACTCGAGTTGCGACGCCGAATGGCACTTTAAGTTTTCTTCCTTATTCAAATAGCTCAGACGCCACGGACAGCGTTGAGTTTATTATTACGGTCAATATTACCGGCAAAACCCCTTTAACCACGACCTTACCTGTCTCGGTTGAATCGGTAGCAGATACGCCAGAGTGGGATACAGATAGTGAATTTCTCTACACGGTTGATGAAGATGGCGGCAGCGTTAATATGCAGCTTAATGCCACTTCAGGGGACCAAGCTGGTATAGACGATCGTGGCTCTGAAACGGTTTCATATATCATAGATAGCATTAGCGCCGGATTAACTTTGACTACGGCTGGGCGGACGATCAGTGATGGCATGACGATCAGCCAGGTCGATTTGGATAACTTGATAGCCACGGCAGGCGACAATTTAGCGGGGCAATTTACTTTTACCGTTCAAGCTAAATCCACTGAAAGTGACAATAATGATACGGCATTAAGTAGCATTGAAACCGTGACTATCGATGTCACGCCAATAGCCGATGTGCCCACGCTAACCACCAAAAATATTCATAGTGTTGAAGATGCACCCATTTTACTCAATGCGATTATCTCAGGGAAATTAACCGATAATTCGGGTTCTGAAATTTTAAATTTTGAGCTAACTCTACCTGACGGCTGGTCTATTGATTCACCTTCGGCGGCCAGTAATGGCAATGTATGGACGGTATTAGCGTCTGAAGTTGACAGTGGTGTTGCACAATTAATTCCTGCAGATGATGTCAGTTCAGCTAATTTTGGTGATTTCTCGATTGCGGTGCGAAGCTTTTCTCTCGATACCGCCCAGGATGGTATTGATCCTGCTGATGACACCACTAATCCAAATCCGAATTACAGCGATGTCGATTTTGTCAGCGTTTCATTGACTGGGGTTGCAAATGATGCGCCTATTATCGATGGCGACCCCAATGTATGGACAATTGATAATGCTACTGGTGTTATCTCGAATGTTAATCCTTTTGCCGAAGATAACCTGATCCCGTTAGATTTCACCATTGTAACTTCCGATGATGATGGTTCAGAGGCGTTAGATTTGCGTCTTTCCGGCCTACCCGAAGGGGTGATTTTTGTCGATTCTTTAGGGAACCCCGTTAACTTACCCGTAGTGGGCTTCGATAACGGATTGCCTTTGTATGGCGTGTCAGCGGCTTCGCTTTCCACTCTTAGTATTCAGGCTATCGAAGATTTTAGTGGTATTGTCAGTTTTAGCATTTTTGCTCAAAGTACAGAGTTAGATGGTGACACTGCGGCCTTTGAGTTAACCGTCAATATCGATATTGATCCGGTTATCGATACCGGTCCCACGACGCTGGAAACCACCAGTTATGGTTTTGAGAACAGAGCCATTCCAGTAGATTTTACCCCGATACTGGATGCTGATCTCGATGGCAGTGAAACCATCACAGATCTGATCATTCTCTATCAGGATCCGCAGGGCTTTATTCTAACCATGGATGGCTCGCAAATTTTTATCCCTGAGGACGGCTTATCGGTGTTGGATCTGCTCGATGGCAGTAGCCCGACCATAGATGATTTACTCAACTCTGGTCGTTTAGCCGTTGTACCGCCTCTGGATGCCGATGGCTCATTTGATTTTAAGGCCAGTTATCGAATTGCTGATACCTCAGAATCGGGCGTCGAAGTGCAGAGTTATGAATTAACTCAACTCACTGTGGTCGTTGATGCTGTAGTGAACCTCACCACCAATTTGCAGAGTGAAGCTGAGATATTAGTCAGCAGCGATGGTTCACCGATTGATCTAACCGGGCAAGTGTTGTTTTTCGAAGGGGATATCGATGGCTCAGAGGTACTCGACTACATAGTGATTACTGTGCCCAGTGGCGATGGCTGGTATGTGTCACATCCCAATGGTGCGATTAATGACGGCGAGGGGCGTTGGTTGATACCCGTGGCGGGCATCACCAGTGACACGGTACAGGAATATGCTCTCGATGTGCTGGCTGGGGTGACGATTCAGAGTGAAGTCGCGACAGGTCCAGCGCTGATAAACGTCGAAGGGCGAGTGTTGGATAGAGATGACCCTGCCATCATAGAAACGAGTTTCTATGTGCAATTCGATCAGGATGCTCCTGCCAGTAATGCCACTGTGGTCGACATGCTGCAGCTGACTACAGTCGACGGCATCGAAGACACGACGATAGATTTCAGTGGCCACCTCAACTTGAGTATCACCACAGATCCAAACGATGTGGTGAGTTTTAGAGTATTGACTGCGGATTTGCCTCAAGGCGGTTATTTTACAGGCAGTGATGTTCAAGCGATTTATGATGAAAGCGGTGAAAATATCATCGAGTATCTATTTACCACTGATTCACTCGGCAGTTTGCAGTTACATAACATCAATGAAGATTTTGCCGGCGAGTTCAGCATTCCTATTCGTATTATCGCCACAGATCCCATCAGTGGCGATACCATCATCGATGATACGCAAATTATTGATATTGAGATTCTACCCGTTGCCGATGGCGTTAGTCTCGATGTGGTGAATCAAACCATGTTAGAAGATGGCCCAATTCCATTGGGGCTTCGATTAGTGTTTGAAGACCCGCATATGACCCCGACAACAGGTGGTTCAGAGCAGATTTTACTGGGTGACGGTGCTTTGCCTGTGACCCTGACCTTGCTCGATGGCGGCAGTTTGAGTGACAGTTTAGGTCTGTGGACATTACAAGCCGGCTCGACCGATACTTGGGCGTTTTCTGGCACCACAATGGATGAGCTAAATAACTCCTTATTACTGCTCGAATTTGTGCCGCCGTTACATTTGAGCGGTGATTTTAGGCTGCTTTTCGCTGCAACCAGTATCGATACTGCGACCATTAATGGCTCTGATGTCACCGATCAAGCGAGTTTCGACAATACCTTTACGATAGAAGTGACTCCAGTTACCGATGCCGCCGAAACGCCGAGTGAGCAGATCATAGTTAAAGGGCAGGAAGATACGCTGATCGACCTCTCAGCCCTTGATGCATCGAGCCTTGGTCTGATAGACCAAGATGGCTCTGAAGAGATTTATCTCACTATTCGTGGTGTGCCAAGTGGCTCAGTTTTATATTACCAAGATGGTACAGATCTGATTCAGTTACCAAATGTGGGTGCCGATGGCGGTAATTTTAACGGTTCACCAACCTATGCTTGGTCGGTAACGTCGGAGCAATTAGCCGGTTTAGTCTTTTTACCGCCGAGCGATTTTAGTGGTGATATTCCACTTTCAATTCAGGCTATTACTCAAGAGCTTGGCACAGATGATTTTGTAACGAGTAGTACAGATATCCTTGTAGGTGTATCGCCCGTTGCCGATGGTGTCGACTTGATCACCCCTCCAGAGAGCCTGTATTCCAGTGTCGAAGATGAAGTGATCACCATAGATTTAGATACCGCACTTAAGGAAGTTGATGGTTCTGAGTTGATCACTATGCGAGTCGTCGTGACTTCAGATGATGCCTCGGCCTTGGTCGGTTTAGAAGGGGTGAAGATAGGCAATCAATTTATCTCCTTTAAATACGATGATGTGAACGACAACTACTATGCCACCCTGACGGCGTTAAGCTCCTTGACTCAGTTTGAACTGTATCCCGGTGATTTAGCCTTCGGCACATTAGATGTGCAGTTGGAACTAACTTCTTTAGATGTTGCAAGGGTGCTTGGCGGATTGGAGTCTGACTTCAGCGATGCAACCGTGGTTAATTTTGAAGTTGAGATTTCACCGCAAGTGGATGCACCAGTATGGACGCAAGTGGCCGATGTTACCGCCAATGATGTTAACAATGTGGCGTTAAATTTAGGCTTGGCGTTGCAAAATCCAGCCTTCAACGAAAGTGGACAGCTGACCATTTATGGCGTCCCAGATGATATGAGTTTGTCTGAAGGCGTACAGACCAGCGATGCTTGGGTTGTGTCTCTCGAGCGGGTTGAGTTTATTACGGTTGTCGGTGCCGAAGATGGCGATGTGTTTACTTTAACTCTCGAACCGACAGCGGTACTTGCAGGGGAAACTGCCGAAGGCGCGGTAGAAACCATTACTGTGACTGTCGATTTAGCGGCTCCGTCACCTGTGTCTGCGATGAGTGTGCCGATAACGGAAACCCAAGTAAGCCCATTGCCATATACCTTGCAAGGCGGTCAAGCCTTAGATGAAGAGCTTAAGCAGGAAGCATTGCTCGAGGCCAAGTATGAATCGAGCGAGAGTGAACTGTCTTTAGCAATAAAGCAAAGCTTCATTCAAAGCACAGAGGCTGATTACCTGAGCACGAGCTTAGATCAAAATATGGAGTATTCTGCTTCGGCCAATGACTTGCTTGCCCGACTCGATGATGAAATGGCCTTAGTGAGTCTGCAGCCATGATTAATCCAACTCAAGATGCATTAGTCAATGTGATTGAGGCCTTGTGTCTGCAATTAGGACTAACCTTTTCCAAGCCGACCTTGCTCAAGCATATCGTGGTTAGCGATGGCCGTTTATCTACAATGGATTTGGTGCAAGCCTGCAACAATGTTGGTATCGAGGCGGTGGAGCAAAAGCTACCGCTAAATAAGTTGGCTCTTCCGGCAATCGTGATTTCCAAGCAGCACCAACCGGGTTTGCTTAGCAAGGACCCGCTGGGGCGCTTACAACTGCTGGATGCCGAGGGGCAACAAGCTGAAATTTCTGAGGCTGAATTCAAGGCTAACTTTTACCAAGATAGCTGGCATGTTAAGCGACACATGGTGACCGACGCCCGCAGCGAAGAGCATCATTTCAGTGTAAAACGTCATTGGTTGTTGGCGGCATTCGACGAGGTAAAACCTTTCTATGGCAGCTTTTTATTGGGCTCGTTAGCCATTAATATTCTCGCCTTGGTGACACCGCTATTTACCATGAATGTGTATGATCGCGTGGTGCCCAATCAAGCCATAGATACCTTGTGGGTGCTGGCTACAGGGGCAAGTTTAGCGATTATCTTTGACTGGCTATTAAAACAGGCGCGGACTCGATTAGCTGATGTTGCCGGTAAACAGGTGGATATTCGCATGTCTAATATCTTGTTTGCCAAAGTGCTAGGTATGCGTTTAGAAAACCGTCCGGCTTCGGCAGGCGCCTTTGCCAAGCAGCTACAAGAGTTTGACAGCATTCGCGATTTTATTACCTCTGCAACTTTAGTGACCGCAGTGGATTTACCCTTTACCTTACTGTTTTTAGCATTAATTTCTTGGCTGGGCGGCTATATGGTGTTGGTGCCTATAGTCTGTATGTTGCTGTTGTTTATCATTAGCTTTGTGATGCAAAAAAAGCTGATGGCAACCATAGAACATACTTCGCAGCTATCGACTCAGCGCCAAGCGCATCTTATTGAAACCCTGAACCTGCTGGTCGAGACAAAACAGAATAATGGCGAGGCCAAGGCGCAGCGTATTTGGGATGATACCGTCAGTAGTCTGGCCGATTGGCAGAATGAATCTCGCATTGCCTCCAATACCCTGAGCCATAGCGTGATGAACAGTCAGCAACTGGTCACCATAGGGTTAATTATTACCGGTGTGTATCAGATCCATGCAGGAAATCTCAGTATGGGGGGATTGATTGCCATCGTGATGTTAAGTGGCCGTGCGGCCAATGCCATTAACCAGATTTCAATGCTGCTGCTTAAGTTTAAACAAACCCAGTCGGCAATCACTGCGGTTAATTCAATCCTTGAGCTGCCACAAGAGCAGCAAAAAGCCCATCAATCGAGTAACTCGGTCGGCTTTAATGGTGCGGTTTCTCTGCGCAACGCTAGCTTTAATTATCCGGACCACTCCCTACCAGCCTTTACCGAGGTCAATCTCAATATCGAACCCGGTGAAAAAATAGGCCTGCTTGGTCCCGCAGGCGCCGGTAAGTCGAGTTTGTTGGCCATTATGGCTGGGCAGTATCAGCTGAGCAGTGGTCAGTTATTTTATAATCGCCTAGAGGCAAGACAGTGGTCGATTGGCGATATTCGAGCCAATGTTGGCTGGATGTCGCAGCAACCTGCGTTAATTTATGGAACCGTATTAGACAACTTGTTGTTTGGACTCACTCGAGTCGATGAAACCTTGCTGGCGAATATCATTGTAAGTTCTGGCATCGACAAATTGATGGACCGACTCGGTAGTGGCCTAGACAGTCAGGTGGGCGAATTTGGACGACAGCTCTCGGGTGGCCAGCGTCAGGCGATTGCCTTAGGTCGAGTGTTATTGCGTCAGCCGAAATTAATGTTATTAGATGAGCCAACCAGCGCTATGGATGAGCGTTCTGAAAATCAGATCATCGCCTGCTTATCGCAAATTACCGACACTTCTATGGTGATAGCTTCCCATAATCCTAAATTATTGGCCCTGTGCGATCGGATTTTGGTGATAGATAAAGGCCGTATCATCCATGAGCAAATTCCGGATGAGATGCGTCAGCGAGGTAAGAGCCGAATTAAGGCGGTTAATGTTCGTCAAAAAGGAGAGGCGAAATGAGCGGCCGTTTGCATATCAAGCACCTAGAAGGAGCGAAGCGCGCCAATCAATTAATCTTGCTGGTGGCGGCATTAATTGTGGTCAGCTTAGTTTGGGCATCATTTGCCAAGCTCGAAGAGGTGGTGGTGGGACAAGGTATGGTGGTACCAACCCTTGCAGTACAACAAATTCAGAGTCTCGATGGCGGTATCTTAAAGCAAGTCTTAGTGAACGAGGGGCAATCGGTTAAGGCTGGAGAACCCTTATTGGTTTTGGATGAATTACGCTTCGCCTCGGCATTCGATGAAGCAAGTTCTCAGGCGGCTGCGCTGAAGCGACAGAAGGCGCGACTCGATGCTGAGATTGCCAGTGTGGTTGTTGATGACACCGCGGGTTATTGGCAAGACAAGGTCAAAATTACCCCGCAAAAAATCAGTGATAACGACATAGCAAGCAGTTCACATTCGCTGGCGATATTCCGCTCACGGTTATCGCAACTGTCTTCGCAATTAGAACAGTCGGCACAAGGTATTGAACAAAAAGCGCAAGCGATTGAAGAGGTGAACATCACTATTGAAGCGCAGTTGAGCGGCTTGGCGCTAGTACAGCAAGAGATAAAGATGACGCGAGGTGCAGTGCGAGATGGAGCCGTTGCCGAGTTGGAACTACTCAAACTCGAACGTGATGAAATTCGTCTCAAGGGCGACTTATCGGCGTCTCAAGCGAATGGGCGTCAGCTCAAAGCGGCGCAGAGTCAGACGGAAGCTGAATATCTTACTGTGGCGTTAGATTTTCTCAGCCGCGCCGAGGCCGAGCGTAATGAGGTGATTAATAAACTCAATGCCTTAACCGAGAGTATGAAAACCTTAGCCGACCGCTTGGCAAGAACGAAAATCGTCTCGCCGATTAATGGCAATGTCACCAATATTGTTGTGCGTTCGATAGGTGCCGTGGTTGAGCCGGGCATGACCATTATGGGAATCGTGCCACAAGACGGGGCTTTGATTGTCGAAACCCGTATCGCACCTAAAGATATTGCCTTTGTGCACAAAGGTTTAAAGGCGACAGTTAAATTTACCGCCTATGATTTTGTAATTTATGGCGGTTTAAAAGGGGAAGTGATTTACGTCAGCCCAGATGCACAACAGTTAGATGATGGAACGACCTATTTTGAAGCTCATGTTAAGACTGAGGAAAACGTACTTAACGGCTGGCCGATTATATCGGGGATGCAGGCGAGTACGGACATTCTCACCGGAGAAAAAACAGTTTTAAATTACTGGCTTAAGCCATTGTTACGCGCTAGAGCCAATGCGTTACGGGAACCATAAGGCAAGGATATTATGCGACGACTGATACTCATTCCAATACTAACATTATCAGCCTCAGCACATGCACTGACACTCGAAGAGTCGGTGGCTGAAGCCATTAATCATCATCCGACGATTTTACAGAAATATGCCAGCTTCGAGGCAGCGGTACGTTATAAACGTGCTGCAGTGGGGGACTATCTGCCTCAAGTTAAACTCTATGGCGGCATAGGCTATGAAAATGTGCGTTATAACAGTGGTCAACGGATCGATTCTGAGCTTGATCGAACCGAGATTGGCCTCAGTGTATCGCAGCTATTATTCGATGGTTTTCGTACCACCTCAGAGATCGATAGGCTGGATTTTGAGAAGGAAGCCGAACGCTTCGGATTGCTGTCTGATGCTGAAAACCTGAGCTTAGAGGTGAGCCGAGTCTACCTCGAACTGTCTATGGCCAATAAAATTGTTGAGTTATCCGAGCGCAATATTGAAGAGCATCAAGAAGTACTAAAAAACATCGAGTCGCGGATGAATAAAGGTTTGAGCAGCGCCTCCGACGTGGCTCAGGTTAAGGCGCGTTTAGCGACCAGCCAGTCGGGATATTTATCGGCGCGACATAATCAAATGGATAAGCAGGCTAACTATTATGATCTGGTGGGGCAGTTACCAAAAGACCTGCATGATCCGCAACCTGACTTTGATTTTGTACCGAAAAATTTACCCGATGCATTGCGATTAGCGGTAGAGAATCACCCCGAAATCGAGGCGGCAATTCAAGATACTCAAGCGGCTAATGCCCAACATGATAGAGAGAAGAGTGATTTTTGGCCCAAGCTATCTATCGAGTTACAAGCGAATAAAAACGACAACATAGGGGGAATAGAAGGCCCAGATGAAGATGCGCGTGCCATGTTGATGCTCAGTTACAACTTGTTTAATGGCGGTTCAACCATAGATAGAATCGAAGCGGCATCTTGGCGTTATCAGCAGGCGCTTTCGATTCGTCAAAACACCCAGAAGCAGGTGGAAGAGGGCGTGCGTCTTGCTTGGAACGCCTATGAGTTTATTGGAGAGCAACGCGGCTATTATCGGGAAAATGTTGACCAAGCGGTTCAGGCTGAGAAGGGATATTCTCGTCAGTTCGAGTTAGGACGAAGATCACTGCTTGATGTACTCGATGCCAAAATTGAGGTGTTTGCCGCGCGTAAGCATTACATCACAGCCCATTATAATTACAACATCGCAGCCTATCGCCTGATTAATGCTACCGGGCATTTAATGGAATCGTTTAGGGTCGACACGCCTGAAGCTTGGACGGAGGATAAGTAATATGCGCCTGCTACAGATCCAATTAATTCTGTGTGCTTTATTCTTGTTACAGGGGTGTGCGGAAACCGCCGAGCCTTTCGAAGTCGTGCCACAAACGCGCGCCTTGCAAGATAGTGATGTCGATGGTGTGATCGATGCCCGTGACAATTGTGCCTCAACGAATAAGGGCTTAGTGATCAGTAACGATGGATGTCCTAGCCCCACAGTGACCCTCAAGGAAGACTTTAGGGTTGTGATGTTTGGCTTCGATAAAGACAAACTGAGTCCGGAGGAAGATGCCAAATGGAAAGGCATCATTGCTAACTTAGCCAAGCGCCAATCGCCAGTGTTATATCTGGTGGGTGACACTAGTGAAGAGGGCACTGAGCATTATAACTCGGCACTGGCTAAGCGTCGGGTGGCCTATATTCGTCAGTTAGCCCTGTCGCAAGGTTTTCCTGCCGATGCGATTAAGGAAGAGGTTTATTACAGTAAGAACCACATTCCACAACAAGTCTCTGGCCGTGAACATCGTTTAGTCGGGGTCGCCACTTGGCAAGAAGCGGGTGAAGCCAAAATGTGGGATATTTACACTTCTGAACGTAAAGACTTAAAAGCGAAATAGCCCCATAGGGTTATTGCTATCGAGACGGGTTTCATGGCGGCAATATCTGCCGCCATTTTGTTCTGATATTAATCAGTGTAAGAAAGTGAGCTATTCAGCATATTTTTTGTCGCTTCATCTTAAATCGCCAGCCTACTTTTCATCGAAAGTCTATCTGCCTGTAACTGCCGCCATCTCTGCTACACTTTTAAAGTAGTAGCGCTATCCACTTGGGTTGTGTTGTTTATTAGGTTGATATGCAGGCCTGAGAGGAAAGCATGAATAAACTCTCTGTGGTGCTGGTTGTGGATGACGTTAAAACAAACGTCTTGAACATGGAGCAGTGCCTACAAGATCAATATCAAGTGTGGGCCGCCGATAACGGTGAGTCCTGCCTGTTAGCGGCAAAGCAGCAACCCGATCTGATTTTGCTCAATATGCTCACCTCTAAACTTGATCCTTATCGGCTCTGCCGTCAATTAAAAGCTAGCCCAGAAACCAGCGATATTCCTATTATTCTCATTAGCACCAATAACAGTGAAGCCGAGCAGAAAGGCTTAGCCTTAGGCGCGGCGGATTGTATTTCTAAACCTATATCGCCCGCTGTCGTTCGAGCGCGGGTATCGACCCATATCCAGTTAAAACAACATCAACAGCAGCTTAAATATATGGCATTTCATGATCAATTGACCGGCTTGTATAATCGTCATTTCTTGGCCGAGCGAGCCTCGCAGAGTCTGGCGAACATGGTACGTCATCATGGTGAGCTGTCATTATTGATGATCGATCTGGATTATTTTAAACAGATCAATGAATTTAATGGGCATCAGGTCGGTGATGTTATATTGCAGCAAGTTGGGCGTTTACTGCAGCAAAGCTTTAGAAAAGAGGACATGGTGGCCCGTTTAGGCGGAGAAGCCTTTGTGGTGATGATGGAGTTGGGGCTGTATCAGGCTCGCGCTAAGGCAGAGTTAATTCGGCAAAAATTACAGCAATTAAAACCTCTAGGAGTGGAAGTGACAGGAAGTTTTGGCCTAGTGGTAGCGAACATAGATAACGCCGATTTTGCTCATTTACTGCTATTAGCCGACGAGGCTGTGTATAAGGCTAAAGCTGATGGTCGTAACCGCTTAGTCTGTTATCAGCAGGGTCAATATCTTTGTGATGATTGATATCTGTTTAGTCCTGTACCTTTCCCTTTACTTGATTCCCTCTAGATAAAACTTACCCTCTGCGCCATGTTGCAATTTGCCGATAAGAGGTGCAATTTTTGCCAAGAATTATGTTACTTTAGGCGCAATTGTTTAAGTAGATAATGACGTTAGATAAAAGGATCATAGGAATGGCAAAAGCTAAAATTGGCATTGTGACCGTCAGCGACCGCGCTAGCGCTGGAGTGTATGAAGATATTTCGGGTAAGGCCATTATTGACGTATTAAATGAGTATCTGACGTCTGAATGGCAGCCGGTTTATGAGGTGATTCCCGACGAGCAAGATGTGATTGAAGCGACACTGATCAAGATGGCAGACGAGCAAGATTGTAGCCTGATTGTGACGACAGGCGGAACTGGGCCAGCAAAGCGCGATGTGACTCCTGAAGCGACCGAAGCGGTGTGCGACCGCATGATGCCTGGGTTTGGCGAGCTGATGCGCGCTGAATCATTAAAGTTTGTGCCTACGGCAATCCTATCACGCCAAACAGCAGGGCTGCGTGGCGATAGCTTAATTGTGAATTTACCTGGCAAGCCTAAATCAATCCGTGAATGTTTAGACGCGGTATTCCCTGCTATTCCTTACTGTATCGACTTAATGGATGGCCCATTTTTAGAATGTGATGACGCGGTAATAAAACCGTTTAGGCCCAAAGCTAAATAATCTGAGTTAGGGATAAGCAGCATCGCTTAATGGGCATCTTTTCGTGCCTCTCTGCGTTGCTTAGTCTAACTATTGCTCGCTATGGTTAGACTGATTGGTATTACCTGGGCAGAGGTTTGAACGTGAGTGACAAAGCTAGCCGATAGGGCTAGCTTTTTTGTTTGAGGTGCTTGTCCATCGATGCTTGTAATAGTGCTTGGTTTTCCCGCTGTTGTTGGCGTTTATCATCGGCTATGTTTTTTTCCATCTGAGCGATGCAGCGCCGATTTTCAGCATCTTGCTGCTGAGGATCTGGTGCCCTATCGGTTTGTGCTTGGCACAGCAGATGCGAGCAAGCCGATAGCTGAGTTAACGCCAATATGATAAGCAGCTTGTGGTATTTTTTAATTTGTCTAAAACATCTATGCATACTGAATTTGCTTGCCGAATTTGTGGTTAACCTAAAGAACCTGAGCTCTGGATAAGCAGAGCGCCTCGATATGCCCAAAAATCTGCGCATTCAGTCAGAAAATAGACTTTCCTTTTCGAGCTAACCCGTTATGGCATTGAATTAGCTTGTTAAATTTAGATTTTCCGACACTTGTTATTCCGAGTTCAGGTTAAAGAGATTTTAGCTGCTGATTAAGCTCATAGCTATTTTCGGTGACAATTTTTTCTAGCACTTGCACCCGCTTCTCTAAGTGCTGATTTTGTTGCCGTAATTGCTTGAGCTCATCGTCAGCCTGGGATGAATGAGTTCGCTTTGCCCTCATATAATGTTTCAGCATCTCTGTTGCGGTAGTGCCGATAATAAAAGTGATCATCATGATGGTGATCAGTACATTCTTATCCATTATTTTTTGCTCCTATAAAAATAGGCCTCTAATGATCGGAGGCCATGTGAATTACAGTCCAAAAACAATCTTTTCACTCTTCAGTGAGCGCTGCATACCCAGGGCTAAACCTATGGCAATGACTAAGGTTGCGACACTGGATATAGCTAGTTGCGCTGCAGGAAACTCTTGTCCCTTGATGTAAGCGATGAGTGCCTGCATCTGACCTGAAACCGGTAGCCACTGTAAGGTTTCTGGGGCGATGTTATAACTCGCCGCCATCGATAACATCATAGGCACGATTAACACTATGGTCAGGTAGGACTGCGCCTCTTTAAAAGATTTCGCCATAAAAGAGACGAACAGTTGCAGTGCCGCAGCCATTAACGCGATGGGCAAACCGACCGCTAACATAAGAATGATGAAATCTGGGGTAATGTTGACGCTAAAGCCCAGTTCCTGCCAAGGTACGAAGCCATAGGCAAGCTTGGAAATCACTAAGGTCAACAGCAAACCTATCATGGCGAAGATGGTGACGGCGGCGATTTTGGCAATCACAATATCGCGGCTCGATACTGGGTGGCTCAGAAGCAGGGCTAAGGAGTTTCGTTCACGTTCGCCAGCACTGGTATCAATCGCTAAGTTCATCCCTGAGATAAATACCGCATACACCATCATAAATATGGCGACACCGAGGATCATGCCGCCCTTAGAATCTGAAGTGGCTTGATCTTCAACATTTACCTTAACAGGCTGCACCACTTTGGGGTCGATCCCGCGAGCGATGAGCCTTAGGCTGCCCATTTCAGCACTATAGCGCTGCAGGCTTTTTTCTAAGCGGCGAATTGAAGATTGCAACTTTTCGTTAGAGTTGTCGGCGACTAAGGTGATTTCTGCTGGCAGGCTTTTGGCCATGTTGGCAGCGTAATCATCGCTGATGATTAAAGTGATATCTTTACGCTCGGCTTTATCGCCTTGGCTTATCTCATTGCTGGCTAGAAACTTCACCAGATCCGGTGCGCGTTCAGCATGTTTAATAGTGATATTCAGTGCTTCAGGACTGGTGATCTGGCCAATCAGTAGCATAAACATGGCGCACATCATCAAGGGCGCACCAATGGCGTAATACAGTCCCGCCATGACAGAACGTTTATCACGGGCGGCGTCGGTCAGCTCTTTTCTGACCATGGCAATTATGGTGTTAATCATGCTGCGATTCCCTCGTCGGTACCGATAAGTTCAATAAAGGCATCTTCCAGTGATGCTTTACCCGTTTGTTGGCATAGCTCATCTGGGCTGCCAACGGCGACCACTCGACCCTCTGCCATGACGATGACTCGATCGCACAGGGCGGCGACCTCTTGCATGACATGACTGGAAAACAACACGCAGTGTCCGGCAGCTTTAAGATCTTTCAGTAGATCTCGAAGCACTCGGGTGCTCATGACATCCAGCCCTCGTGTCGGCTCATCGAGAATAATATTGGTCGGTTCGTGGACTATGGCTTGTGCCAAAGCGGTTTTCATTCGCTGGCCTTGAGAGAAGCCTTTGCAGCGGCGATCGGCAATATCGTTCATGTGTAGCTTACCGAGCACATTAGCGGCGGCGGTTTTAGCGTCTTGACGAGAAAGGCCATTGAGTTCGGCAAAGTAGCTAATATATTCTCTTGGTGTCAGACGCTCATAGAGGCCAAATGGATCGGGGAATAGCCCCAATTGCTGCTTGGCTTTGACCGGATCTTTGGCCACATCGATATTATCGATTTCGGCAATACCGTTATCGGGTTTTAGCAGGCCAAATACTGTGCGTAAACAAGTGGTTTTACCTGCACCATTAGGGCCGAGCAATCCGGTGATCTGGCCATCTAATGCTTCAAAACTCAGGTCATTAAGCGCCTGCACGTCACCTATGCGTTTCGATAGGTTAGATACTTTAATCATGGGTCGCTCCTTGCGTTGTGCTGCTCTGGTTGTCGGCATCGGATGGTTTGGCTATCTGCTCAACAGTATTAGCGTTGAGATAAAAGTTACGGCTGACATCGTTACTCAAACAGGTCTCAGAAAGCTGTTCGACACTCGAGCTATTGACCAGCTGGGCGATAAGCTCATTACCACAAGATTGATAAGCCACGCCGTGGGTCGCATAGGGAGCGATAAAGTGCTTAGCGTTAGACAGCTTTTCCATGGCAAGCTCGCCCCAACTCGGCGGCGTTGCCGGATCTATCTGTCCCGATAACACTAAGGTGGGAATATCACTGTCGATGGCCGCTGAAAACTGCTTGCTATCGACGACGGGCATGTTCCAGATAGGGCATGTGATGTCGAAGCTCTTGAGCATCTCACGAGCAAAATAACTTTGCTGTGCCTGTTGAACTTGTTGTTCGCTTAAACGTTGCCAATCTTCACCACAAACAACGGACGAGTGCATACCCATGGCGATACCTGTGCTATTAACCGTTAAGGCATATAAGCCCATAATCGCCTGAAAATTACCTTCCGCAGCCTGATGAATAGCGTGAGGGATCAAGGCCCGGACATTCGTCGAGTAAAGCGCCATGCGAATAGCGCCCATAAATTTAGCCTGTGTCATGGTCAACTGAGTTGGCTCATTGGTCAGCGGGTCGCGCGTCTGGCTGATGATAGGGCCATTCTGTAGCTGCTGATTGACTTGCTCAAACTGTTGTTTAAGCTCACCAAATTGCTGGCGGCACAGGCTATTGTCGTTACAGTCTTGCCATAACAAGTCGATGGCTCTGTCGATGGCATCACCTATATGCAACACACTTTGCTGCATAGGCACCACTCCATCTAAGGTCACAGTGGCCAGCACTTGTGGGTAATGACGCATATATAGCTGCGCCATGCGGGTGCCGTAAGAGATACCGTAGACGTGCAGTTTTTGATACCCCAGATGGCTTCTGACGGCTTCAAAATCTTTGAGTGCGATTTCGCTACCATATTGAGTCACATCGGCATCGATGCCATCGAGACACTTTTGGGTTTCCGCTTGAATATCAACATTATTTTCATTGATGGACAGAATAGCTTCTACGGCAGCATCATTGTCGCATTGCAATAAATTTGATTGGCCTGTGCCACGTTGGTCGATCAGCAAGATATCTCTTTGCTGACGCACCTTAGTAAAAATATGGTCGAAGCTGGCGGCGTTCTCGATGGCCGATTGACCTGGGCCACCGGCTATTGCGAGTAAGGCTTCTTTAGTGAAGCTGGGTTTAATCGCGGGCAATACGGCGTAATGCACTCGGATCTGTTTACCATCGGGCTTGGCATAATTTTCTGGCACGGTGACATAACCGCAGTGCAGACGATCCGATAAGCCGTCCACATAACAGCTATCATCATTGGCGCTGTTTTCTGTGCTGGCCAAAGTGGGCTGCGAGAAGAGTAACAATGCGGCGATTAACGGCAGCAAAGTGTAGGCAACATATTTGAGCCTAATGATCGGCCTGACATTATTTGCCGTGGGCATAACCTTTCCTTGAAGCATGATACCGATTCCTTAGTTGAAATTTACTGTATCTATGTTAATTTAGTACTGTATCGGTGTATCAATGTATTAATACAGTGACTAAAGGCTAATGCTAGAACAACTTAATGTCAACCCCAGTAGTGGCGATCCAATTTATCGACAATTGAACCAACAGATAGTGCGTTTAATTGTGGGTGGTCAGCTACAACCTCAACAAGTTTTGCCTTCGGTAAGGCAGATTGCCGAGCATCTGGCGGTTAATCCCATGACAGTATCTCGTGCGATCCAACAACTGGTTGAGCAAGGTTGGTTAGAACGTCGCCGAGGTCAGCCTACTCGAGTTGCTGAACAAGCACCCTCTGAAAAAATCTCTAGTGCCGAACTTATCTCACCCCAAGCTAATGCTCTGATCGCGCAGGCGAAACAGCTGGGGGTGAGCCTGGAACAACTGCAAGCCGTGATTGAAGCGAGTTGGAATCAATAGCCCGTTAGGAATGATGCAAATGGATAACAGCACCGCCAGTATTTTAGCCTTTGAGCAAGTGAGTAAGCAGTTTGATGGTCAGCTTGCTTTAGATGACATTAGCCTGAGCTTAGAGCCAGGTATGGTCGTGGGCTTATTGGGCCAAAATGGCGCCGGTAAATCGACGTTGATGCGATGTGCTCTGGGGATTGTCAATGTCGATGCCGGACGCGTCGAAGTTTTAGGGCAATCGAGTCAGAACTTGAGCTCCGCGCAGAAAGAGAGAATCGGTTACGTACCGCAGCAACCTTTCGGTTATGAAGGTTTTACTGTTGCTAAGGCACTCGATTTACATCGTAGTTTTTATCCTAATTGGGATGAAGCTTTGGAGCAAACCTGGCTTGAGCGTTTTGAACTTGATGGTAGCAAGCAGGTACAGCGGTTATCTGTAGGCCAAAGACAGTCACTGGCACTGATAATGGCGATGGCTTACCGACCACAACTGCTGATTTTAGATGAGCCTGTGGCGAGCCTAGATCCCATCGCCAGACGTAAATTTATGGCTGATCTGTTCGACCTTGCGCTCGACTCGGGATCCGCGGTGCTGTTCTCATCGCATATTACTTCAGATTTAGAGCGGGTAGCGAGTCACTTAGCCTTGCTTAAACAGGGTAAATTAGTGCTGTTTAAGGAGATAGATAAGCTGAGAGAACAAGTGCAGCTTGTCACCTTAAAAGCTGAAACCGAACTGCCGCCTTCATTAACGATTTTAAATCGTCAGCAAGATAAGCTGCTGGTGGATAACTATCATCCCGATATGGCTGACTATTTTGTTGCGGTAACCCCGGTGAACCTCGAGCAGTTGTTTATGGAGCTGCACCGATGAGTGCGCCGCACACAATAAGTAAGCCTAATATGCTGCGAGGCATGGTACGTTTCTGGCTGTATGATGTCGGCAGTGCCAGTTTTGTGGGTATTAGTGTTATGGCGCTAGTGCTGATGCTGTTGTTGCTGAATTCGGGTACAAAATTGGCCGCTGTCCCTATTATGCTCAGCATGATCCAAGCTTCGATTTGTGCAGCGATCGCCTGGCAGTTAAACCGACTCGCGGCAACCGAGTGGGCCAATTTAGTGCCGCATTATAGCCGCAATATTGTGGCGCAATGTGTACTGGTCTTTGCAGTGTTCACTCTGATGACCTTAAGTATCAGCCTGATGATTGATATAGAGCGCGGCGTCGAACAGGTCATGCTTGCGACTTTGATTGGCATCAGCTTTATCTATTTTTGTCGCCGCGTGGTCAATGGTTTTTACGCATCGTTTGTTTTGTTCATGTTGCTGCCGCTGTTACCTTATCTGTTAGCCCATTTACCGACGCAATGGTTTTATGTTTTGCCCGTGGCATTATTGGTGATGTGCTACCTATTGTGGCGTGAAATCAAGGTGCTGGCTTGGCACAGCGATGCTAGATCTGTGTATTTAAATGGGCTTGAGATGGGCTGGGTATGGATGCCGAGCATGAGATCGCTCAGGTTTATGTCATATCTGGACCGCTTTTTACATCCGGCTAATTTTTTTATCGGCCCTATGTTATCGCTGCTGTTGGTGGCTATGCTGCTGATGGCACTGGGGGTTGGTATCGTCAATTATGTGGCCGATGTGCAGTTTCCTATTCTATTTATGCTAAGCCAGTTTAGTGCGGTTGCTTGCACCTTAGTGCACTGGAGCCGTATTCAGCGTTGGCGTGCGGTTGAAACTTTATATGTGTTGCCTGGTTTCGATGGGCGACAAGGGATGATTGCGGCCTTTATTGCGGCTCAATATCGTTTATTGGCGGTTATTACGCTAAACATGATGTTGGTTGCAACACTTGTGTGTAGCCTAAATGCTCAATTTAGTTGGGGCATGTGGATACATGTGGTGCTCAGCACTTTTAGTGTTTGTGGCATATTACTGGGCTTGGGCAGTGCTGCCAAAGGCGTATTACATATCAGCTTGAGTATGTTGGTGGTGATATTGCACTCGGGTTGGCTGTCGAGTTCACTGCTGGTTCAGCGACAAGGTGAGTCTATTTTATTGTGGATCTGGATGGATCTAGGCTTTGTCGTGATTTCTATGCTAACCCTCTGGTGGGGAAAGAAAAAGCTATGGAAACATGATTTGGGCTGATAACACAGTTTGTATGAAATTGTGCAATAAGTAACAGAGTTGGAGTAAAAACTCTTATTTTTTTAGCCATGTTGGCGTAGAATGCGCCAAAAAAGTACAAGTGTACGCTAAAAAGGTTAAATAATATGTCGCTCCAACAATATCATCCAATCCATTTGATTCAACAGCAGAGTCAAAAACGCGGTGAAGCTATTGCCCTTGAGGGCTATGGCATGGCAGCCCCATGGGACAAGGTAAGTTGGACTGCTTTTGACAGCCGTAGTGATGAAATTGCCAAAGCGCTTATTTACTTAGATTTAGCAGTACAGGATAAGGTGGTTATTCTGTCACAAAACTGCCCACAGTGGACTTGTGCTGACGTGGGTTCGCTGAAGGCGAAAGCCGTTGTTGTGCCTATTTACCCCACCAGTACTTTAGAGCAAGCGAGCTATATCGTTAATGATGCTGGCGCTAAATTAATTTTCGTAGGTGATGCTCAGCAATATCAAATGGCGTTACAGCTATTACCATTATGTCCTTCTTTAGCACATATTGTGGTGTTCGATGCCGACGTGAAGCTGGAAGATCATAACCAGCATTTCCATTTCGACAGTCTACTCAATCGTCATTTCGAACCATCGGTTAATGATGAGCTGGCACAGCGTTTAAGCCAGCATTCACTCGATGATCTGTTAACCCTAATTTATACCTCGGGCACGACGGGCGACCCTAAAGGGGTGATGCTGGATTACCGCAATATTGCCTCGGTTATTCATCAACATGATGCCGTGTTACCTTTTACAGCTGGCGATGTGTCTTTGGCTTTCTTACCTTTGAGTCATGTATTTGAGCGCGGCTGGAGTTTCTATGTCTTGTGCCGTGGCGGTCATAACGTTTATCTACAAAACCCAATGGATGTTAAAGAGGCCATTGTCGATGTGAAGCCGCATACCTTGTGTGTTGTGCCTCGATTCCTCGAGAAAGTGTATAGCGCAGTTCAAGATAAAGTCGCCAGTGCACCTGCCATGCGTCAGAAGTTATTTGCCTGGGCAATGTCAGTTGGTGAACGTCAGTTCGAAGTGGGTCAAGGTCGCGGCCAAGCATCACTGGCGTTGTCGTTACAGCATAAGCTGGCTAATAAGTTAGTCTTCAGCAAGCTGCAACAAGTGCTCGGTGGTCGATTAAAGTTTATGCCTTGCGGCGGTGCAGCGTTAGATCAAAATGTGGCGAGCTTCTTCCACAGCATCAATGTGCCGGTATTGTGTGGTTACGGCATGACAGAAACCACTGCCACGGTCACTTGTAATACCTTAAACAACCGTGTCGCGGGTTCGAATGGTAAAACCTTGCCTGAAGTTGAAATTAAACTGGGCAAAGATGACGAAATTTTAGTGCGTGGCGATACCGTGATGCGCGGCTATTACAATCGCCCCGAAGAAACCGCAGAAAGCTTCGAAGCGGGTTGGTTAAAAACCGGTGACGCCGGACGAATTGATGAGCATGGCAACTTGTTTATTGTCGATCGCATCAAGGAGTTAATGAAAACTTCTAACGGTAAATATGTGGCGCCGCAGCGCGTCGAAGGCAAAGTCAGTTGTTGTCCTTTCATCGAGCAAGTAGCGATTATTGCCGATGCCAAAAATTATGTTACCGCGCTGATTGTACCTGCATTTGAGTCGCTAGAGGCTTGGGCTAAAGAGAAAGGCCTGCATTACGAATCTCCATTGGAACTGCTGCGACACAGCCATGTGGTTGAGCATTTCGAGCAGCGTTTAAAAACTCTACAAGTGGAATTAGCTGGTTTTGAAAAGATTAAGAAGTTTACCTTGCTACCCGAAGCATTTTCGATGGAAGCGGGTTTAATTACTCCAACGCTGAAGTTACGTCGTAAGATGATTTATCATAAATACGCCAATGAAATTAATGCGATGTACAATAACTAACCTGAACTCTGGATAAGCAGAGCCGCTGAATAGGCATCTTTGCGTGCCTCTCTGCGTTGCTCTGTCTAACCATAGCTCGCTATGGTGTACGACAGAGCGCCTTGATATGCCCAAAAATCTGCGCATTCAGTCAGGAAATAGACTTTCCTTTTCGAACTAATCCTTTATAACATTGAATTAACTTGTTAAATTTAGATTTTCCGACACTCGTTATCCCGAGTTCAGGTTAACTAAGTGTTAATCGGCTAGCGAGAAGAAAGTTTCTCGCTAGCAAATCTCGTCTTAAAATTAGCATCCCTTCCATCGCAGTTATTGCATCAGTAAAGCATCTCAGTTAACGTCTTTGCCACAAAAATAAGATACCTTACCAAGGATGTGCCTGTGTCAGAACGTTATTTTACCCGTACTATCCAACCTAGATTTAATGAAACTGATGGCCTAGGCCATATCAATAATACCGTGATACCCGTGTGGTTTGAGGCGGGACGTGAGCCGATTTTTGCTATTTTTAATCCGGGGCTAAATCTAGAGCGTTGGAACTTAATCGTGGCCGGATTTACCATCGCTTATCTTATTCCTACCCATTATGGCAGCGATGTCGAGATTAAAACTTGGGTTAGCCGTGTTGGTAATAGTAGTTTTGAACTGACCCAGCAGTGTTGGCAGGGGGGGCAAAAAACTGCAGAAGCACAAACCACATTGGTGCATTTCGATTATGCCATTAATAAGAGCCAGCCTATGGGGGACTCGCTGAAGCAGCGTTTATCACAGATTACTGGTGAGTAGGAGGTTTAGCTCGCTTGCTGGATTGAGGCACAGAGTATAAGTGTTATTGATTTGTTGATTAGTGTTTCTACTTCTGACGGCTTTTCTGGTAGCCTAGAGCTATTGAGTACTATTCTAATAACAATATGGTGTTTGTTTAGCAAATACTGATGTTTACATGGAGTTTTCCCGTGAATCTTCACTTGGTTAGTCAGATGTCAACTAGGGCTTTTTATCATCGTTTAGCCGCTGTTTTAGCCATGACATTGGCTAGTTTTAGCCTTAATGCCAATACCATAGACCCTGCCATTCGTGCTGCCGCCGAGCAGAAAGTTAAAGGCGATGTGACCAGTGCCATAGTGTTCACCGATGCCAATTTAATCTCTCTTGGCGTAGTGGACTTTAATCCCAACTCGATTATCGATCTTAGTGAAGTAGGTAATGCTGGGGATGATGACACCTTGCAACGTCGCAGTACTTTGCGTAGCTATACCTTGCCGTGGGAAAGTGATGAAATCCAGCTGTCACCTGACTGGACTGGCTCTACGTCAGTAAGACTGTCTTATGTTAATTCTACCGATAATATCAATGGACTCGATGATCCTACGATTAAGAATCCCCTCGAAGATATCGCTTATTTGTTTGCCAGTGACTTTAACTGGAAATATCAAATCAACCCAAATTGGAAGCTTAAGTTAGGTGCTGGTGGACAGTTGATGTGGATGGAAAACACGCTGACATATCGCGACCCTCTTCTTACACAGGTTAAGCCTTTGTTGGATGATGTTATAGCGAATACCAGTTATGGTGCCATCATGCTAGATCCTAGCGTACAGTTGACTTATACCGGCGACGTGTTGGGTCATAAATGGGAGTTTATCAGTGGTTTTCGTTATGCCATCGGACGTACAGTGTTAACCGATAATGGTGCTCAGTCGGTTACGCCAAGGGCCGGTCGTTGGAGTAATTCGTTTGTTTTCCACTATGAACTGCCAAGCGTGTGGGATAAGCGTAACGAAATGCGTTTTTTGTTTAAGCGAATCGATTTAAGTGGTGATGCGATCGTTGCGATGAGCACCACGAATTATTATGAAGTGGGGGCGGGTTGGATTATCGACTCATCGTCAGTGGTGTCATGGCTGGAAACATTTGGTATTGGTATTACCTTGAATATCAATAGCGGCCTCAGTGGTGGTGGTGTAGTTTTCCTGATCAACGAAGAATTTTAATCCTCTATTGCATTAAAATGGGCGAGTCATTGACTCGCCCATTTTATTACTCGAATCTGGCTTATTTTGATTGATATTGGTTTATTCGCTGAGGTGTTGCTGTAATACCGTTAACATGGCTGCGGGCAAGTCAGCTTTTGTCTGGTTTTTGAAATTGAACATCACAGCCACAGATGAGCCTGTTGTAGTGATGGCTTGTTGTTGCTCGCTAAAAACCTGATAGTGCATGGTAAAGCGATCGCTTTTAATCTCACTAACACTTATTCCCACAAACAGGGTATCGGGAAAGGTGACCGGACGCTTATAGCGGGCACTATTGTCGCTGATCACTGGTCCAATGCCGGATTTATACATCTCATCTAGCGGGAAAAAACGGTTAAAGAAATCGATTCGAGCCGTTTCGAAGTAGCGAAAATAAACTACATTATTGATATGTTGCAGGGCATCCATCTCGCCCCAAGCGACACTAATCTCGGTATGAATAGGATATTGCTGGATAAACTTCTCTTTTGGGCTCATATATTTGCTCTATCAATGTCAATATTTAAACGCTTGTTTGATTTAGCATAACAGTATCAATAAATAGCAACAAGCCAAGACAATAACTCAATGTCAGAAACAACAAAGGCATCTTATCGATGCCTTTGCTGGATTGAATCTCGTTTTATACTGGCTGATATCAGATAGCAAGCTCTGTAAAGCTGCTGATTTGGGCGAAATCACCGGTGCGCTGCGAGCTTTCACGCACCATTTGTAGTGTCCGTAGACCCGCTTGATCGGCGGCTTTTAACTCTTCAATTAAATCAGAGATAAATAGCACTTGCTTGGGCGCTAAGCTGATCGTGTTGATGATATTGCTATAGGCCTGTTTAAAGCGTTTATTACCGGTACGGGTATCAAAGTGACCATCGAAATACTCAGTTAAGTCACCATCATCACTGTGGCTGAATAGTAATTTTTGCGCTTCTACCGAACCTGAAGAGAAACTATAAAGGCGCAGGTTTTGCTGCTTAAAACCTTTAACGGCTTCGATGAAATCTGGGAAGATATGGCCTTTAAATTCACCTTTGGCATAGCCCTGTTTCCAGATGAGGCCTTGTAGGGTTTTCAGTGGAGTCGCTTTACGATCTTCACTGATCCATTGCTGTAATATTTCAACAATTCGCTCTAGTGATGCATCGGGTTCGAGGGCAATATCTCTGATATCAGATAGGCAGTTATCGACAAGTACATTGTGCTGATTCGCTTGCAAGAATTCAGGTAACGCCTTAGCTGAGTATGGGAAAAGGGTGTCCTGAATAAAGCTAAGATCGGTCGTTGTTCCGGCTGTATCTACAACTATGGCTCGAATACCCATAAGGTTGGTTTACTCCACAATGTATTAAGAAAACGTATTTTAATTACAGCTCAGATCCTAAGCTGAATCGTTAGCTTTGGCTAGTGAATTATAGGCAATTTGTGTTGATATTTACTGTAATTTGCCATGTGTTAGGGTTTGACTTGATATTGGTTGAATATCATACTGCTTTCTCATGTCATAAATTCAATGGATGGAGTTTGACTGTGAAAAATCATATTTATTTCATTCTGTTATCTGCTTTTATAAGTTGTTTCATTTTCTCCGCCTCTGCTAAGGTTTCCATTAAAGCTTTGCCTACGCAACTGGTACCTTGCGATAGCGTCGATTGCGCTAAGCACTTTCAAGAGTATAAAACCTTGACGCGATATGGCCATTCCGATGCCATGTACACTTTAGCCGAAATGTACCGTATAGGTTATGGCACAGAGATCGATAGTCGTTTATCGATACGTTGGTATCGTCGTGCGGCTAAGTTGGGTAATCCGTTTGCGCAATATAAAGCCGCGATTATTTATTTGCAGGAGTCGGAGATCCAAGATATCGACAAGGCGATGCGATATTTACGAGATGCCAACCGTTCCGACTTGAATCAAGCGGCTCACTTGTTAGGCATGCTGTATCTAGAGGGCGAACTAATTGAAAAAAATACTGAAAAAGCCAAGGAGTATCTGACTAAATCTTATCAAGCGGGTTATCAGCCAACCATAGATGTGCTCGCCGATTTAAGTTACGCAAAATTAGGTGTGCTCCAAGAAAGCAGTGCAACCAAGCCAGCCTCAAAAGCGCAAGCTGAGCTAACCGCGACGACGAGAGATACCCCCAAAGTGACCGCTCCTAAAGGAGAGATGGAAGTTATCGAGGTACGTGCTCCTTCTATAGAGGAAGTGTTCACTTACCACATCTCTTTATTGAGGAATAAAAGGCCGGATGGCGGTACAGCAACAGGAACCCGAATTAGAGGGCGAGGTTGCGGTGAGATGATTGCCTGTAATACCGAATCCGACCAAATGAGAATTCGCGAGTTTTTAATGTCAACCTGGTAATGGTTAGCATTAATTAACGAATCACTTGATTAATTACACCACTTAATCAATAAAAATAATAAGGAAGACACGTGATAAAAAAATGGATTGCCGTTGTTATCTTGCTCTGGTGTGTCAGTTCCGCCCAAGCTGCGACTCCTCATCTGGAGAGTTTGATGGTTAAGGCTCCGGACACCGATAAGTTGATAGCCTTTAATATTACTTTGCCTCCCAGTTACGACAAAAATCCCGATAAACATTATGTGCTTTTGTTCGACTTTCATCCCCGTAGTCGTGCTTATTTGGATGGTATGCACGATTGGATGAGTCATAACGGTGACTGGCCGTGGTTAGAGACGATTATCGTTACGGCGCCCGATGGCGACGCTTCTTTGGGTAAGCTAAAGCGCTTGGCGATAGAAGAGCTGGGTAACACAGCGTTGCTGGACTTTATGCAGCAATCGCTGTTACCCGCTATCGATGCCAAATATCGCACCAATGGTTTTCGCATCATGAATGGTTTCACAGGTAATGCAGGCTTAGTGCTGTATACCTTGTTAAATCGTCCCGAACTATTTAACGCTTATCTGGCGGCCAGTCCGGTATTGAGTGATGACTTTGCCTATGTGATGAAGTCGGCATCGAAGAAGTTAGCAAGTCTCAAGGGGAAGCCACGTTACCTGATGCTCACCACAAGCGACAGTGGCTTCGAGCAGCGTCAGTTGGCAGATTTCGCGGCACTGGAGCAGTTGATTAAGACGACGCCTAATCCGGTGCTGCACTATCAGGTGAAGCGTTTTGACGGTACTTACTATATGACCCAGCCGATCCTCGCAACGGCTTATGGTATAGAGTGGCTTTTCGATGACTATCACAGGGTATTGACACCTGACTCTGAGATAGCTCGGGATGGTGTGGCTGCGATACTTGCTCATTATCGCTATCTCTCCGAGCAGAAATATGGTTTCAACGTGCCCTCGACCGATTCACTTATCGCTCTGGCTGATGCCGAGTTCGCTAAAGATGGCGATAAAGGATTAGCCATTTATCTCGCTGCAGTTGAAGCTAATCCTGAGTCCCATACCGCGCACAATGCCTTGGCGCGAGCTTATGGAAAATTGAAAATGTTTGACCTTGCCATAACTCAGCAGAAGCTGGCCCTAGCCAAGACCAAGCATCCTTTTTGGACTCGTAAGTATAACGAGAGTCTAGCCGAGCTAGAGGCGCAGAAACTGGAATAATCCCAATTAGTATAAGAACGAGCGTTAGCCCAGTCGTTTGTCATATTGCCGGCTTTGGCTTGCATTGCCCTATATTGGTGCAGATACCGCTCGCTACGAGGAGTTTTAATTAGATAAACCTTGTTATCCATAAGCACGATTTTGTTGTAACAGCGATATTTCCCGACTTGTAACTCACTGAATCCTTTGCAACAGATGTTGGCGTTATTGTTGCAGGCTTTTGCTGCAGTATGTATGGAATTGAGATGTATTTCGTTATAGGAGTTGTTTATGGCAGCAATGAGTTTTTTAAGTGTGATTGAGCGTTACCATGAACATGAGCAAGTGGTAAAAGAGCTGCTGGAGTCGGTGTTGGTTGGGATCAGCGATCCCGTAATGCTTTCAGATCCTGGGATGCGTATTCGTGCCATGGCTGAGATTGCTAACAGCTATCCCTTTATTGAGTTGCTGTATGTGCTTGACGGTAGCGGGGTTCAGATCAGTGACAATGTCGCTATCGTTAATCGCGTAGTACAGGCCATTCCTGTGGGACAAAATTTAAATCGGAGTCATCGTCCTTATTTCTCCAAGACTCAGCAGGTTGAAAGCCTGAAAATAACCAATCCATACTTGTCTAATGCCAGTGGCAAACTGTGTTTGTCTGCTTCCTATCGTGTCGAGGGGGGAGGTTCGCAAGGTTATATTGTGGTTGATGTGAATCTGACTCAATTGATCGAATTTATGATGGGCGACAGCGCTCGCCGTAAAGCGACGCCACTATTTAAGGCGGTGTACACCTCTTTGGTGTTGGGCTTGTTTATTATGGTGGCGGTGCTGATCAGTATGGCTTCGGTCGATATTGTTCATCTGTTGTCTGAAGGGGCGGTAAACAGCGGCTCGATAAAACCTTTCAGTATTATTATTTTTATTACGCTGGCGCTGGCGGTGTTCGATCTGGGTAAGACTATTTTGGAAGAGGAGGTGCTGATGCATAAAGATATCTTCCGTCATAGCTCCACCCGGCGCACTATCACTCGATTTATCTCCACCATTTTGATTGCCATCTCTATCGAAGCCTTATTAACCATGTTCAAGGCATCACTGGGGGAGATGGAATATGTTCAACCTGCGATCATGATGATGTTTGCCGTGGCGGGCTTGTTAGTGGCGCTGGGGATATATGTTTATCTGGGGGCGAAGGCCGAGCTGTTACTCAAGCAGGGCAATGGCAAGACATCATAAGCTTCATTCAAATAGTGTTAGACTATGTTGTTGATTGAAAATACTTATTTTGTGTGATTTATTATAAAACGAAGAGACCAAGATGATTTTAAAGGATTAAGATTGATGAGATGGTTAACGCTACTGCTTTTTAGTATTTTCCTCGGGGGCTGTTATTTCCACATGATTATACAATCTCTGGGATCTGCGGCAGCCCATAAAATTTTTTGGTGGTTTGAGTGGCGGGATAACTTTCACTTTTATCATATTGCGCAAAACTTTATCGGTATCGGCATAGCATCCTTGATATTGGCACTGTTGATCCGAACCTATGAACCAGAATATAAGTGGCTGGTTTTAGCCTTAGTTGTACCGCTAGCCATGATGCTGATAGGAAATATTAATTATCCCCTCTGGGATTACATGGGCTTAGTTCGTTATGTGCAAGGTGTTTTTGTTCATGGTGATATTGGCGCTAAAGGAGTGTTTCTCGAAATTCTCTTACTACCATTTTTGGCGATTTATCTGTTAGATCGCCTTACTGAAGAGAAGCGCAGGTTTGCTTAGTTTTTCAATAGTATGGGTCTGTAAATCGCATGAGTTTGTAACGGCTTAAATAGAAACGGCGCCCATTGAGCGCCGTTTTGTTTTTATCTCGATGGATCTCTATTGATGAACCAGCTTGCCGGCTTTGACGACTTCTTTACAGGGATTAACACCGTAGCTGTAGGCAAGTTGCGCCGGGGTCGTGATATCCCAAAGACAGAAGTCTGCTTGCATGCCTTGACGTAATACGCCGACAGAATCCTCTATTCCTAGCGCCTTAGCGGCATTACGGGTCATACCGCTTAATGCTTCTTCTGGGGTTAATCTAAACAGGGTGCAACCCATATTCAGCATCAGCAAACTTGAACATAGCGGTGATGAGCCGGGATTAAAGTCACTGGCTAATACCATGGGTACCTGATATTGACGCAACAGCTCGATAGGAGGAAGTTGGGTTTCGCGTAAGAAGTAAAATGCGCCCGGTAGCAAGGTGGCGCAAGTGCCGCTTTCACTCAGGGCTTTGACTCCGACTTCATCTAAGTATTCGATATGATCTACCGACTTAGCACCGAGTTCTGCCGCCATAGCCGAACCGCCCAAGTTAGACAGTTGCTCGGCATGAAGCTTAATATCCAATCCGGCAGTTTTAGCGGCGCACAATACACGCTGTGTTTGTTCTAGACTGAAGGCAATATTTTCGCAAAACACATCTACTGCATCGGCGAGGTTCTCTTTGATCACTGCTGGCAGCATCTCATCGATCACTAAGTCGACATAAGCATCGCTATTATCTTTATATTCAGGCGGAATCGCGTGCGCACCTAAGAAGGTGGTCTTAACATCGACATGGTGATGTTTACCCAATTCGCGAGCAACGCGGAGTAATTTTAGCTCGGTGTCGGTGTCGAGTCCGTAGCCAGATTTTATCTCGACAGTGGTAACGCCCTCTTTGGCTAATGCATTGAGTCGTTGTCGACCTAGCTCGAATAACTCGGCTTCACTGGCTTCGCGGCAGGCTTTCACAGTAGAGATAATACCGCCGCCGCTGCGGGCGATCTCTTCATAGCTGGCGCCTTGTAAGCGCAGTTCGAATTCGTTGGCGCGATTTCCAGCAAAGACTAAATGCGTGTGGGCATCAATAAGGCCGGGTGTTAGCCAGCCGCCCTTGCCTCTGTAAACCGGCGTTGACAAAACATCGAATTCAGGGAGCTGGTTACGGGGACCCATCCAGGCAATTTTGCCCTCTTTAACGGCTAATGCCGCATCGGTAATAGCGCCATAAGGTGCTGAAATTGCTGGATCCATAGTAGCAATGTTGACGTCAATCCAGACCTGATCCCAATCCATAACTTTTTCCTCTCGCGGCGAACTTTGTCGGCCAGCGTAAAAAACTTGTGTGAGCTAGCTTGTGTTTACTTGTATATACAAGCTAGGATTATAGCGATAATTTTTATGATTTGAAAACGGGTATCGGTGCATCTTGGCAGCTTACATCGCTATCGAGAAGCTAAATATCGACACAGGAGCTTAGATGGTAACGCCCAAATTTGCTGAAATTAAACAGTTTATTCTAACTAAGGTTGAGACCGGTGAGTGGCAACAAGATTGCAAAGTGCCGTCAGAAAATCAGTTAGCAGAACTGTTTGAGTGTAGTCGTATGACGGCAAGGCGCGCGTTAACCGAGCTGACCGAGTCAGGTGTGCTCGAGCGTTCACAGGGCTTAGGCACCTTTGTGGCCGGATTAAAGTCACAGTCATCGATGATGGAGATCCGCAACATCGCCGATGAGATCAACGAGCGTGGTCATGGTTACAGTGTGCAGCAATTAGAACTGGCCGAGATTGTGGCAGCGGCGCCAATTGCCAACGCCTTGGGGTTGGAAGAAGGCAGCCCGGTATTCTATTCGGTACTGGTGCATTGTGAACAAGGCACACCTTTGCAGCTAGAGGAACGTTTCGTCAATCCCAAGCTGGTGCCAGACTATCTCAAACAAGATTATTGCAGCCAAACTCCCCATGAATATTTATCGCTGGTAGCTCCCTTAACTGAGGCGCGTCATACCATCGAAGCTGTGGTGGCGAATACTTCACAGCAGCAACATCTACAAATTGAATCCAGTGAACCTTGCTTACAGATCCTGCGCCGAACTTGGTCGCGACAGGGAGTAGTGAGTTTCGCACGGTTAATTCACCCAGGCAGTCGTTTCCGCCTCGGTGGACATTTAACTTTTAATCGTTAGATGCCAACAATATCAAAAATAATCGAATAACAAGATAAAGACATGAAGTCGAACAGGTTGAGGTAAACATAATGAATAACAGACATGACCCTAGTCGCCAGATTATTGCTCCCCACGGCAGCAAGTTAACTTGTAAAAGTTGGCTTACCGAAGCACCAATGAGGATGTTGATGAACAACCTGCATCCCGATGTGGCTGAACGCCCAGAAGATCTGGTGGTTTATGGCGGTATTGGCCGTGCAGCCCGTGATTGGCAATGCTATGACAAGATCATTGAAGTGCTACAGCGCCTAGAAGATGATGAAACCTTATTGGTGCAATCGGGCAAACCTGTCGGAGTATTTAAAACCCATAACAATGCGCCACGTGTGATCATTGCAAACTCTAACCTAGTGCCCCACTGGGCAAACTGGGAACACTTTAACGAGTTAGATAAAAAGGGGTTGGCCATGTATGGCCAGATGACGGCGGGCTCATGGATCTACATCGGTTCACAAGGGATTGTGCAGGGCACTTATGAAACCTTTGTGGCGATGGCGAATAAACATTTCAATGGTTCATCGGCGGGCAAGTGGATCTTAACTGGTGGCCTCGGTGGTATGGGCGGTGCTCAACCGCTGGCGGGGACGATGGCTGGTTATTCGGTATTAGCCTGTGAAGTGGATGAAACCCGTATCGATTTCCGTTTGCGTACCCGTTATGTCGATAAGAAGGCGACTAACTTAGATGAAGCCTTGGCGATGATCGATGAAGCCAACGCCAGCGGCAAGCCAGTGTCTGTAGGCTTATTGGCCAATGCTGCCGATGTGTTTGCCGAATTAGTTGAGCGCGGCGTGACGCCAGATGTTGTGACCGATCAGACGTCGGCGCACGACCCGCTTAACGGTTATTTGCCGCAGGGTTGGACCCTTGAACAAGCAGCAAAAATGCGTTTGCAAGATGAAGCGGCTGTCGTGAAAGCGGCGAAGCAATCAATGGCGGTACAAGTGAAAGCCATGTTAGCACTGCAAGCTGCGGGTGCGGCGACGACCGATTACGGTAACAATATTCGTCAAATGGCGTTTGAAGAAGGGGTTGAAAATGCCTTCGATTTCCCAGGTTTTGTACCTGCCTATGTGCGTCCGTTGTTCTGTGAAGGTATTGGTCCATTCCGCTGGGCTGCACTGTCTGGCGATCCAGAAGATATCTATAAAACCGATGCCAAAGTTAAAGAGTTGATCCCTGACAACCCACATCTACACAACTGGTTAGATATGGCGCGTGAGCGTATTGCATTCCAAGGTCTGCCTGCCCGTATCTGTTGGGTTGGCTTAAAAGATCGCGCGCGTCTGGCTAAGGCATTTAACGATATGGTGAAATCGGGCGAGTTATCTGCACCGATTGTGATTGGCCGTGATCATTTAGACTCGGGCTCGGTTGCCAGCCCTAATCGTGAAACTGAATCTATGCTCGATGGCTCAGATGCGGTATCGGATTGGCCATTAATGAATGCGTTACTGAATACTGCCAGTGGCGCGACCTGGGTATCGCTACATCACGGCGGTGGCGTCGGTATGGGCTTCAGTCAACACTCGGGTGTGGTGATTGTGGCCGATGGTACCGATGAAGCCGAAGCGCGTTTAGGTCGTGTATTGTGGAACGATCCGGCGACAGGTGTGATGCGTCATGCCGATGCGGGCTACGATATTGCTAAGCAGTGCGCCAAGGAGCAAGGCTTAGATCTTCCAATGTTAGATGCACAGAACAAATAATAATAAGAGGCAGTAAATATGAGTCATTTAGTTTTAAAGCCAGGCACATTATCGCTGGCACAGCTGCGTGAAATTAGCCGCAGCAAGGTGAGTCTGGAGTTGTGTTCGAGCGCTATCGCCGATATCAATACCAGTGCCGGATTAGTACAGCAGGTACTCGACGAAGGTCGCACCGTTTATGGTATCAACACAGGTTTTGGTTTGTTAGCCAACACTAAAATTAACCAGCAAGATCTGCAGTTATTACAACGTTCTATCGTGCTCTCTCATGCGGCTGGCACCGGTCAATATATGCAAGATGCGACAGTGCGCCTGATGATGGTGCTGAAGATCAACTCGCTGAGTCGCGGCTTCTCTGGGATTCGTTTAGAGGTGATTAACTTCCTGATAGCCCTTGTGAATGCCGAAGTTTACCCTTGTGTACCAGAGAAAGGCTCTGTTGGCGCATCGGGCGACTTAGCACCGCTATCACACATGTGTTTGCCTCTGCTAGGTGAAGGTGAGATGAGCCATAAGGGCGAACTCATCTCGGCCAAAGAGGGACTGGAGATCGCAGGACTCGAGCCTATCGAGCTCGCAGCCAAAGAGGGCTTGGCATTACTTAATGGTACCCAAGCTTCAACTGCGTTGGCGCTAGAAGGCTTATTTAATGCGGAAGATTTGTTTGCAGCAAGCTCGGTTATTGGTGCCATGAGTGTCGAAGCTGCAATGGGCAGTCGTAGCCCGTTTGACCCGCGTATTCATGCGGCTCGTGGTCAGCAAGGACAAATCGATTCGGCGGCGATTTTCCGTCATCTGCTGGGGGAAGAATCACAGATCAGTCTGGATCACGTCAATTGTGAGAAGGTACAAGATCCTTATTCGCTACGTTGTCAGCCGCAAGTATTGGGTGCCTGTTTGACGCAAATTCGTCACGCGGCAGAAGTGTTAGTCACAGAAGCCAACGGCGTGACTGATAACCCGCTGGTATTCCAAGATACGGGTGATATTATTTCTGGTGGTAATTTCCATGCGGAACCGGTTGCCATGGCCGCCGACAACTTGGCGATTGCCATTGCTGAGTTAGGGTCTATCGCCGAGCGTCGCATCGCATTATTGATTGACTCTAGCCTGTCTAAGTTGCCCCCTTTCTTGGTAGAAAACGGTGGTGTGAATTCAGGCTTTATGATCGCTCAGGTTACCGCTGCGGCATTGGCATCGGAAAATAAAACCTATGCTCACCCTGCGTCAGTAGACAGCTTACCCACATCGGCTAATCAGGAAGACCATGTTTCTATGGCAACTTTCGCGGCTCGTCGATTAAGAGATATGTCTGAGAATACTCGTGGCGTGTTAGCGGTTGAGCTGCTGGCAGCTGCACAAGGGTTAGATTTCCGCGCACCCCTTCAGCCGTCAGCTGCGGTAGCGCAAGCTAAAGCTGAGCTGCGCGAGTTGGTAAGCTATTATGATAAGGACAGGTTCTTCGGTCCAGATATCGAATCGGCGACTGACTTGTTGTTAACGGCAAGCTTCAATGGCTATCTTCCAGCGAACACTATGCCTAGCTTCTAATTGTCGATAACAATCGCACAATAAACAATCACACAATAAAGAGTGCACGATAAAAAAGGGTCATGATGGCCCTTTTTTATGCGCTGTCGTTAGCTATGAGTGTTGTCAAAGAACCTTAAGCTAATACCAATCGCAGTAATTATCCGATCTCGGGGGAACTAGGTTGCAGTGAATTGGGTTAACGCGAATCCATGTCTTTAACCTTCAGGGTTAACAACTGTTTTTGCCAGCGCGCTTTATCGACTCCTTCGAACCAAAGGGTATCGCTGTTGCGAGTTTGGCCTTTACGCAGATAAGTTTCAGGCATTCTAAAAATCGCCTGCCATACCGGTAAGGTTTGTTTGACGAGCGGCTGCCCATCGTCATCGAATAAGCTCACTTCCAGCTCGATTAGCACATAACTGTCGCTGCTTTGGCTTGAGAGTTCGAAGTTAAGCCCGAGGCGACCTTTATCATCCCATTGATGGGTTAAATAGCTGACTTTTACGCCATCTTTAGCGGTAGATTTTAATAACTGAGCTTGATTGATGGCGCTATTGGTTAGTGCTCCAGCCACCACTGGTGCCGTGTTGATGCTTGGGTTGATGGCTTCTGCAGTTTGCTGAGCCATTTGCTCTGCGTCTGTAACTTGGGGGGCGGCTTGAGCCGCTGGAGTGTCGATAAAAAGATATTCCCAGGTGAAGTCATCATTTAGTTGCACCTTGGCACCATTTTCTAAGGTGACCACAGCCATAGTCTGTTTCGATACTTCGTCGCCAACACTGGGCAAGGCCACTAGGGCGAATGCCAAAAAGCTATAGGCTTGCAGGGCTTTGTACATAAAAATCATCCAATGAATTAGGCAGATATCAGTTTATCTTAGCATAGCTTATGAGCGGTATGAGAATCCGTATACCGCTGACGATAGGGCGAGATGATATTTATTATGAAGACATATCGTCTGTGCTAAAATGCGTTTTAAATAAGAGGTTGTGGTATTTTTATCTGTTTGTCTATAAAGGTTTTTTATCTGATAAATAGTACAGCCTAATAGCCATGGGAGAGTGATATTTTGGATCAAGAATTACGCGAGCAAGTCGCACAATGGTTAGCTGGCTTAGGTATCGACAGTTCGACAGATGGACTCACCGTGAGCATCATGGTATTTGCTTGTCTGCTGATTGCTTTCATTGCTTATTTTCTGGTTAAGCGTGGTGTTGTGAGTACCATGAATATCGTGATTCAGCGCTCTAAGGTGCGTTGGGACGACGTTATTATGCATCACGGCGTGTTGGAAAAAATGGCAATCCTAGTGCCCGCCTTGATGCTCAACATCATGCTGCCATTAGTATTAGCCGAGCATCAACTGATCAGTAGTATGGTGGATCGGCTGCTGGATGTGGTGATTATCGTATTGGTTGTTCGTGCCATCTTTAGCACCTTGGATTCGGCCAACGAGATTGCTGATGTGAATCAGATCAGTCGCCGTTTACCCATCAAGAGCTTTGTTCAGCTGTGTAAGTTGTTTCTGTTTTTTGTGGCCATTATTGTGTCTATTTCGGTGCTGTCTGAGCAATCGCCCATCTACTTCCTCAGCGGCTTAGGGGTTGCCACCGGTTTAGTGATGTTGGTGTTCAGAGATACCATTCTGGGTTTTGTGGCGGGTATTCAGCTGGCGGCTAATCGGATGGTAAGCCCTGGCGATTGGATCCAAATGGATAAGTATGGCGCCGATGGCTCGGTTGAAGAGGTGTCATTGACCACGGTAAAGGTGCAGAACTGGGATAAGACCATTACCATGATCCCCGCCTATGCCTTAGTGTCGGATGCGTTTAAGAACTGGCAGGGCATGTCGGAGTCGGGCGGCCGCCGAATTAAGCGAGCGGTGAATATCGATATCGACTCGATAGCGTTTTTAACCGAAGAGCAGTTGCAGCGTCTGGGTAAAATCAATCTGTTAAAGCAGTATTTAGCCGATAAAAAGACAGAAATTAGTGAGTTTAATGCCAAGATTCAAGATGGCGATATGCCGGTTAATAGTCGTCACCTAACCAATGTGGGCACCTTCCGTGCCTATTTGCGTCAGTACATGCAGCAGCACCCTAAAGTGCATCAAGATATGACGCTGCTGGTACGCCAGTTAGCACCGACGACGGAAGGGTTACCCATAGAGATTTATATCTTTACTAACGATACTCGATGGGCTTTTTATGAGGATATTCAGGCAGATATTTTCGACCATATCTATGCGATTCTGCCGCAGTTTAACCTGCGTGCTTTCCAGGCACCTACTGGTGCCGATGTGCGAAGTTTAAAAGGTTAATCTCGAGTGATGAGGATGGTGGCTAAAGTGATAAATATGCCACCACTAACTCGGTCAAACCAATGCAGTTGTTGGCTGGCTTTCAGTTTAGGTGCTAGCACATTAGCCATGCTGGCATAGATCATCACAAAGCTGAAATCGACGATGGCCCATGTTAGTGCCAATATCATCAGTTGTTGACCTTGGGGAGCGTTAAGGTCGATAAACTGCGGGAACAGTGCGCCAAAGAACAGGAGATCTTTGGGGTTACTGATCCCGACCAGAAAGGCTTGCTTAAACATCTGTTTCGGTGTGCCTTTGCTCTGCCGTTGTAACTCGAATCCTGGTGTGCTTGGTTTACTCAGCAGTAACTTGATGCCCAAATAACCCAGGTAAGCGGCGCCACAATATTTCAGTAATACAAAGCCATATTCGCTGGCGCTTAAAAGTGCGCCCAGTCCCGCTGCCGAAGCAAACATTAATAATAGTGCCGAGCTAACACTGCCACAGGCGGTGGCTAAGCTGCGACGTTTGCCGAAATGAATACCATGACTCATCGACAGCACGGCCATAGTGCCGGGGGAGATGGCGAGCATCACAATCGCAAATAGATAGAGTAACCAAGTATCTAAATTCATAAGCTGGCAGATTATTGCGCGTCAAAACGTTCAGGTATGGCCTTTGGATGACAGCCTTTGATGTCGCGATAGAAATCTAAGATGCGATTCATTTCGGGCTCAATATCTCCAGTGACTTGCATCGGCTCGGGGATCACCACTTGCTTATTCGCAAAATCGAAGGCAACAGTGACGATAGGCACCTGAGCTTTTACGGCAATATGGTAGAAACCCGTTTTCCAACGCTTGACTGGACTGCGAGTGCCTTCGGGGGCTAGTGCGAGTCTGAAGTTAGGGTCTTGGCTAAATAATTGCGCCGCGGCATCCACTAGATTGTTGTTCTTACGTCGATCGACCGCCGTGCCGCCGATGGCTTTAAAGAACCACCCCCAGGGGGGAATAAATAGCTGATGTTTACCGAGAAAGTGAATTTTTTGTCCCAATGCCCCTCGAGCTAAGACACCGATAATAAAATCCCAATTGCTGGTATGGGGCGCAACGATGGCGACATATTGTTGATTGACAGGCAAGTGCCCATCAATTTTCCAGCCCCATAACTTGAGTAGGCTTTTACAGGTTATTCTGAACATAAGTTAAGCTCTATGATTAGGTGTTCTGTTGGCTTGCCGCAGTCGTATTTCTTAATAATTCACATCGTCGCTAACGGCATTAAAATATTGTTTTTAGAGAGCGCCTTACAGAATTTGTACTATATATTACACCTTAATATCGCACGATGGAGTAGATGATGTTTAAAAATGGTTGGATAGTATTATTACTGATATGGACTTTTCCTGCTGCGGCCGTTCCCACAGACGAAATTGCTGCCATGTTATCAAGGCAAGCGGTGGCCTGGAATCGTGGAGATTTAGATGCCTATATGCAGGGGTATTGGAAGAGCGACAAGCTGCGTTTTGCCACTACCAAGCAGTTTCGTAATGGCTGGGTCGAAATCCTCGCAGCCTATAAAAAGAATTACCCCGATCAAGCCACTATGGGACAGCTCAAATTTAGCAATGTAGATATTAAGCTGTTGAGTAACTATGCGGCTTTAGTTGTGGGACGCTGGCAATTAATTCGTGCCAAAGATAAACCCAATGGGGTGTTTACTCTGTTGGTGGAAAAAATTGATGACAAATGGGTGATCACCCATGATCATTCTTCCGATTAATCCGCAGGAATGTTAAACGTCTGCTGGCCAAGGTTTCTGCCTTTGCCATCATATCGCACCTCGATAAAGCGACAATTACCTAATTTATCTTGGATGATAATCGAGGTCGATCGAGTGCCATATTCAGGGTGTTTGATATAAATAGAGGAGAGCTGTCTTTCCCACTCCAAGGCGATCCCCGTTTGCGGCAAGAGAGTATCATCGGCCTGAGTTTGATCTGTCATGATTTGCAACAGAGCATCGATATCCGGTGGGCTGTTATGAGAAAGCTGTTGTTCTAGAGCTTGAGTACCTTTGGCCATTTTCGGCCAGATATCATCTAAGGCACCATTGCTAATCGCGTGAAATCCCGGACTGAGGCGCTTGATGCTATTGTCGACACTATGAAAGCAGTAGAGTCTATGTCCCTGACCAAACAGCAGATTGAAGGGATTATAAAAGTGGCCTTGTTCTTCTAGCCAAGTTGCATTCATTGCCTCGGGGTTTTGCAGACTGTTGATGACTAACTCGCCACGACTGCGTTTATCGGATTGCTGTAGCTCGGGGGCGCGGATATTGGTTACTGCGGCAATATAACCCTGTCGATTTATTCCCAGCCAACTGCCTCCCGCCTGTAGATCTCTGCCTGCGAGTAGCTGGTTTTCCGGTGGCCAAAAGTGAGCGGGCTCGGTGGGGCGAATATGAAACTCATCCCTGTTAGCGCAGACAATTAGCGGGTAATCAGGGTGAGTTTCTAAGGCGATAAACAGAATGCACATTGGCCAGACCTGAATAATGATGAGTGGCTTTAATACCAATCGTAGTAATTATATGATCATTCTTGCTAGTTAAAATCGCCGATAACCGTGTTGTAAATTTTGTTATTAGAATAACTAGTTACTGCAATTTACGCCTTGTTCTCGACAATTTGTCCTGCGCCTTTTTCTGTTACAAACGGGCTGATCACTAATTTACTTTGATTGGTATAACTTAGCTGCGTCAGCATTGAAATGCCAACTTTATCACCGTAAATCAAGCACCATCTTGCCTGATTATGAGAGCCTCGTTGCCGTTAGTGGTGATGGCCATGTTTGTGGTGACTGTGATCTTGTTGACCATGTTGATGCTGTCCATTATCGCCGTGATCATGCACTTTCGGTGTCCATAAAGTTATGCGAGCCATAAACTTACGAGGGCCGAGTCTTAATAAGCTGGCACCGAAAATAACTGCAATTAACACCAGTGCCGTTGCATTCATTGCTTGTGGCAAGCTGATCACACTGTGCCATTGGGGTAACAGCCAATGGCAAGCTAATAAGCAGACTATCAGCATGGTGAAAAGTGACAGACGTTGTGGCCAGTTAAGTAACTTTAATTGGGCAACGTTAAATATTGGTGCTGCTAACAGGGTCACCATTACTGCCTCGATGCTCCAGCCGCTGTAGGCGAGTGATAATGCTAATACCGCGCCGCCTAAGTTACAAAAGCGCATTGGCAAAAACAGCAGCAATAATATGATGACCTGAACTATAGGATTTTCCAGTGGAACTGAAGGGTGACCTATCAGGTTGGCTAAGATCAGGCTAAGAATAATCCAAGGTGCACTGCGATCCACTAAATGGCCAAAGCCAAACTGCCACGAAGCGATAGGTAGGCCTTGATGTGGATCTGTGGGCTCGACTTTAAATTGCGTGAACAACAAGCCCAGAAACAGCAAACCCGCTATCTGGATAATCGCAAGGCTTGGCCCCAGTAATAGCAAACTAATCACCAAGGCTTCAGGTCCGGCGAGTCGTTGCAGCCAACGTAAACTTAATTTGTTGTGATGTGGTGATAGACCAAACTGATAACGCACCGCGGCAATGATGTAAGCGAGTAACAATACTGGGGCTAAGGTTAATAACCAGTCGATAAGCTGTTCTGTACTGTGGGAGTGTTCATGGTGGTCATGACTCCCCGAGTCCATCATTAGCAATACAAACAGCAGTAAAATGCCGAGAATACTGCCGATACCCGCCTGATATTCATATTTACCTTGCTTGTCATTGATGCTATTGCCGTGGGGCTGATGCAAGACCACATGCAGAATCGAACCGGTAACGAAGGCTTGCAGATAAACCGTATTATCAAGGCTGAGCTGAGTCAGTAATTGCTCACCAGCGAAATAGCCCACACTGGTTAATAACATCATTCCCAATAGCACTATCATCGCCCAGCGACTACCAACCTGGGGTTTTAGCAGCCACCAAATGGCTAGCCCAACAGGGAGCCGATGCAGTATCACTCCGAGTGCGAGTAGGGCGGAGTTACCATCTTGCTGAGCAAGCACCATGGCGCCGCCATCGGTCATGGTGTGTAGCAATAATCCGGTGATCCCTAAGATGAGGGTCAGGTTATGAGTCACTTCGGAATAGCGATGAAATAGCCTTTCGCTGAGGGTAGGTCCCCATAAACCGATAATGACAAACACTACGGCCAAGAAGCCACCATGTTCTAACAGTTCTGGCAGGATGTGGATAAGTACAAGGCCGCCGAGGGAGACAAAGATAAAGCCATCTAAGCCTTTTTGTAGGCCACTTTCTGCCGTAAAGAAACGGTAAAATAGTGGACCTAGCAGGAGTGCAATACAACTGGCGACGAGATAGTACATATCAACTGTTATTAGGGAATAAGGAAGCCCGTTAGTATAACAGTCTTATCTCTGGCAATCGAATATTTACCATCACCTGATAGTGAATTTACTTATGCTTTGTTAGTTGGTTAGTTTAAATGGCTGGATATTGTGCTTTAGCCTAATTTTGTTGGCTGATCTGCTGAATAAGCAGCTGGATTCGTTATACAATACGGGCTCAACTCTTGACGACTATTGAGCTATGGACATTTTTTCTGCTGCGGTAATGTTATTTCTGATTATGGACCCATTAGGGAACTTGCCCATATTCGCCTCTATCTTGCGTCATATCGAGCCGAAAAAGCGCCGTCGAGTTCTGATCCGAGAGTTAATCTTCGCATTAGTGATTATGCTGCTTTTTCTTTACGCTGGTGAAGCGATATTGAGTTTCCTAAATCTGCGCTCTGAATCGGTCAGTATTGCCGGTGGTATTATTCTGTTTTTGATTGCGATTCGGATGATCTTCCCTCAGCCCGGTGGCGTCGTTGGGTTAGCAGCAGGTGAAGAGCCCTTTATCGTGCCAATGGCGATTCCGTTAATGGCGGGGCCATCGGTGCTCGCAGCGTTAATATTACTTGCTCATACCGATGCCAGTCGTATGACAGACTGGACTATAGCATTAGTGGCCGCATGGGGCGCGAGTGCCGTTATCTTACTCTTCTATAAATTGTTTACTAAAGTGCTTGGCGAGAAGGGCTTAACGGCGGTTGAACGCCTGATGGGCATGGTGTTGGTGATGATTTCGGTGCAGATGTTCCTCGACGGTGTGGCTAATTATATTGCCCATACAGGAAACGTTAGTTAGACCTAATTGTGCTGAGTAAAGTCATAAATAGAATTTATGGTTTGAAAGTCGTATTTGCTGCTGGTTTACTGAGCAAATTGTTGTTAATGTTCTGTTGGTTTTTAGTGGTGGAATAGACCCTATGCTCTGATGTGACTGGGTTATCCCTGCAAAGTACGACCTAATTTAACGATAATTGAGATTATTTTATTGCCATCCTGATAACTCATGGTGTCGATAAAATAAAGTAGTACAAGGGAAGTTAATGAAAATGAACACATATTATGCAGGTGCATTAACGACATTGGCACTAGCATTCCCTGTAACGATGGCACATGCTACACCTTCGGCTCCTATAGCGTCAGGTCCGACAGCAGACGTTGGTGTGATCAATAAAGAACAGATTCTTTATTGGATGACTAAGCGTGGTGAATTAGCCACAGATGCGACTGAGCAACAGAAGCAACAAGCGTTTGAGCGTTACACAAGTAAAGCCGGTAAAATTAAGCTCGATGCACGTTTGCAACAAGCTAAGCTGATCAAGCAACAAGTATCGAGCAAGGTGCTGCGCAGTAGTTCTGTTGTTGACAAGGCGCAAGCCGATGCCGAGGTGACAAAAACGGTAAAAGTGCTTGGCGTACTGATTGATTTTCCTGATCTTCCCCATGATAACAATCGTCTCAGTGCCAGTGATACGGCTATGTATTACTCGAGTTATCCGCTTTCTCATTATCAGAATTTGATGTTCTCAACCACTGGATTTAGTGGTCCTTCTGGGCAGACGCTGCTTTCCGGGTATCAATATTATCAGGCCGAGTCGGGCGGGAGTTTCTTCTTTACTGGTAGTGTTAAGGGCTGGTATACCGCCACTCAAAATGCGGCCTACTATGGTGCAAATAACCCTAATGATGCCGATAACGATTATCGTGTTCCCGAGTTAGTTAAAGAAGCGGTTACAGCGGCATTAGCCGATATGACTGCCGATGAAATTGCGACTTATGATGTCGAAGACCCTTATGACATTGATGCCGATGGTAATCTTGATGAAGCCGATGGCTATATCGACCATGTGATGCTGTTTCATTCTAGTATTGGGGAAGAAGCGGGTGGTGGTGTACTCGGTGATGATGCGATTTGGTCACATCAATATTATGTGATGGATGGCAATAATGCTGGCTATACCATTCCCGGTACTGGCATGAAGGTTTATACCTATACGGTTCAGCCTATTGACGCTGCAGCGGGTGTGGTCGCTCACGAATTTGGCCATGATTTGGGGCTGCCAGATGAATACGATATTAGTGGCAATAGTGGTGATGGTTCACCGGTCGGCTCTTGGTCTATTATGGGCGGTGGTAGCTGGACCGGCATGATCCCTGGTTCACAACCCGTTGGCTTTAGTCCTTATGCGCGCTCTTATTTGCAAGATGCCTATAAAGGTAAATGGCTAAACGAAACGGTTATAGACATAGATACGCTTGCGGATAGTGGCCAAGATGTTCAGCTATTTGAAGCTGTGAATAACACCAAGGTTAACCAAATCTCTATTCCTTTACCTGCGGCTGACGTGGCTTTCAAGGCGCCTTATTCTGGCAGTTATCAATACTATTCTGGTCAGGGAAACTTGATCAGCACTGCGGCAGAATTTAGTTTGACCCTGCCTGCGAGTGGCAGTTTGTCGTTACGGATGAAGGCGCATTGGAATATCGAAGAAGATTACGATTATGCTCAGGTGTTACTCGATGGCACGCCTTTGCTGGGTAATCATACCAAGGCGAGTAATGTTATTAATGCCGCAGAAAATATTATTACCGGTGGATCTCAAGATATCGCGGGCGCAGAAGGCACTAATGCTTGGGTCGATTTAACCTTCGACGTATCTGCCTATGCTGGCGGAACTCACCAGATTAAGCTGGTGTATGTGACCGACGAATTTGTCGGTGACTATGGTTTTGTAGTCGACGATATCAAGTTACTGGCAGACTCGAGCGAAGTGTACAGTGATGACGCTGAAACTGATGGCGTGATGACTTTCAGTGGCGGTTTTGCTCGCATCACCGACCAGCGACCCGGTGGTGATCGCCGTTACGTAGTGCAGCTACGCAGTTATAACGATGTGGATGTTGGTCTGCAGACACATTATTATGATCGCGGCGTTTTAGTCTGGCTGGAAAACAAAGATGAAGCCGATAATAATTCCAGCGAGCACCCTGGTTCAGGGTTGATTGGAGTTGTCGATGCCGACCAAGATTTGATCAGTAACTATGATACTACGGTGCAGATCCGAGATGCGGCCTTTAGCTTGTATGATCAGACGAGTTATTTTGGCGATAATCATCTTGCAGGCAATCCCCTATTCGATGACACCGAAGACTACACAGCACAAGCTAAACCTGAAGCGGGCGTGATATTGCCTGCGTTAGGCATTACCATGGCGGTCTTGACCCAAGCGGCAGACTCCAGCAGTGCGACGTTAAGATTTAAATATGGTAGTGACAGTATGTCTGATTCGGTTACCGTGAGTCTATCGGCTCAACAAGATGGCGCCAGGGTCAGCTTTAACACTACAGTGACTGGTGGCGATGGTAACTATAGCTATGACTGGGACTTTGGCGTAGCTGGAGCAAGTAGTACAGAAACCACTCCGACTTATGTATATGCCGATGCGGGCCAATATCAAGTGACAGTGACAGTGACCGACGGTACAGGTGAGGCGAGCAGTGATAGTCTCACTGTCGATGTGGCTATTCCACCTGTAGCGAGTTTCAGCTTTACGCTAACCAACTTGGACGTTAGCTTCAGCAATAGTAGTTCGGCGGGAGTTGGTGCATTGAGCTATGAGTGGCAATTTGGTGATGGCAATAGCAGCACCGCACAATCGCCGAGTCATAGTTATACCAGTTCAGGCACCTACACTGTCGTGCTGACAGTCACTGATACTGAAGCCAATGTGTCGACTGTTTCGCAATCGGTTACGGTAACCTCGGGCATTGTTTCACCGCCCCCACCGACAGAATCTGAATCAGATTCCAGCTCTGGCGGTAGCTTAGCTTGGTGGTCTCTGGCCCTATTGATGTCGTTGGCGATTCGCAGACGTAGCTAAACAGATTTTCAATCATCCACATAAAAAGCCTCGTTAACCGAGGCTTTTTTATTTCAGCATTATCTAAGCGAGTTATTTTAGCTGTTGGCTTTCGATAAGCTGTCGAGCAGCGGGTAAAAATATCTCACTGACGATGAGGTGTTTATCCTGACGATTAAAGTAACGACGACGTCCCCAGACGGGTTGTGACGATTGTCCCTGAGCTTGGATCAACGCTGCTAAAGATTGACATGGGGTAAAATGGCTCACTTCTATTTTTCCGGGAGTAAATTCACCCTCGGTAAACAGTAATTCACCTAACGGACGATTGCCTAAGCCGATAAAATTGAACTCAGAGTTATCAAGTAAATCGCTGGGGATCAGTGTTCGAGCGAACACCCAAGGGGTGCCATCGAGACACAGAAGCACTTCACGGACCCAGGCTGAATCATGTGTGGGGAACTCCTCTTTGAACGGGCTAAGCTTATCCTCACCTAATACAATGACTTCAAACTGCTGACAGTGAGACTTGAGTTTTTGGGTTAAACTACCAGTGTCTAATAGCCAGTCTTTGAATGGCGAAGTGGGTTGTAGAGGGATGTTATTCGGTGAAAACCACTGTATTGATTCACCATAAGGAAAGCTTAACCTAGTCACGCTCATCTATTTCTCGGTACAATATTCAAAACCATCGCAGTTTATCATGGCCAATGGTCGATGTCGGTAACTAAAGTCGTTTGAGATCTGGCCGTTAATAGTCAGTAGAGTGAGCTTTTAGTACTAACACAGGCTTAAACCAATAATGGAGCATTTACCAAGTATGAAAAAATTTGCACTGCTGTTGCTTATTTTTGTCACGAGTCTTACCAGCGTTGGCCTCTTTGCCGCAGATAAGAAGGTGGAAGACACTTATGCTTATTATGGCTTTGAGCCCGATATAGTGACCAATTACATCTCTAATCGTAAGAAATTGGGTTTCGTGAGGATTAGTGTCGAATTGATGGTGAAGCAGCCCAATGATCTGATCGTGCTAGAGCATCATGATCCTTTGTTGCGAGCGGCTATTATTGAAATTCTAGGGTCTCAGCCAGAAGAGAAAGTGAAATCACTTACCGGCAAAGAAGAGATCCGCCGCGAGTGTTATGACACCCTTAATCGCTTGTTAGAGCAAGAGGTCGGGCGTCCGCTGGTGGTTAATTTATTGTTTACTAAGTATCTGTACGACTAAGCTTAACTTTAGCCGCTAAACGTTTGCTTCAAATCAGTATTGCCGAGGATAACACTCGGCAATCGCATTTTATGGTATTGCTTTTATGACTCAGTCTCGCCGTCCTCGCTCCTCAAATCAGCAAACTAAAACTCAGTTGACTAAAGCTCAGTTAACTAATACTCAGCCGATGAAAACTAGGGCGAAATCGAAGGTGGCATCCAAGTCGAAATCGAACCAATCTAAAGGGCTGCATCCGCGCAACATTCATAACCAAGGTTATGACTTTAACGCCTTGGTGAGCCATACCCCACAGCTTGCTGCTTTTGTGCGTCCTAATCCTTATGGTAATGCATCGATAGACTTTGCCGACCCAAAGGCGGTGAAAATGCTTAATCTGGCACTATTGCGTTTACATTACCGATTGGAATATTGGGATATTCCCGCTGGATTTTTATGTCCGCCGATCCCCGGTCGTGTGGATTATCTGCATTATCTTGCTGATCTAATAGGGGCAAATGGCAGCAAAGGCAAGAAAACCACTAAAGCGATGATTCGAGCACTGGATATCGGCACAGGCGCCAATGGTATTTACCCGATATTAGGTGTACAGAGTTATGGTTGGCAGTTTGTCGCTAGCGATATTGAGCCTAAGTCATTAGCCAATGTACAGCGGATCATCGATAACAATGTATCGTTGCAAGGCAAAATAGCCTTAAGACAGCAAACTAATAGCAAGCAGATTTTTAAAGGGGTGATCAATCCTGACGACAGATTTGATGTCACTTTATGTAATCCGCCGTTTCATAGTTCCGCAAGTGAGGCGAGTCAGGGCAGCGAGCGTAAACTGAAAAACCTTGCCGCTAATCGCCAGGCCAAGGGGCGTGATGTTAAGCGCACAGCAAATAAGCCTTCATTGAATTTTGGTGGGCAGCAAGCCGAATTATGGTGTGATGGTGGCGAGCAGAGATTCTTGTTAGATATGATTACTGAAAGCCAGCAATTTGCCAGCCAATGTCTGTGGTTTACCAGTCTCGTGTCGAAGAAAGACAATCTCAAATCGTGTTATCGCACCCTTGAGCGCCTAGGTGCGGCAAGCGTTAAAACGATAGAGATGGCGCAGGGGAATAAGTTAACTCGAGTATTGGCTTGGAGCTTTCTCGAACCGAGCCAACAGCAGGTATGGCAGCAATATCGTTGTTAGTCGCTAGGTTAATATTTCCAGAAGTTGGGATGGAACAATACCGCCACGGTCAAGATCTCCAGCCGTCCCAATAGCATTCCAATCGACAGTGCCCACTTAGCGATATCTGGTAGCGAGGAAAAATTACCCGATGGACCGACAACAGGGCCAAGACCTGGGCCGACGTTCGTCACGGCGGTGATAGCCCCACTCAAACTGGTCGTGGGATCCAGACCTGTGCTGACTAATATCACCGATAACACCACAATAACGCCTAAAAATAGCAGAATAAACGTCACCAGTGAGCGCACAATATCTTCGGTGATTGGGCGACCATTGTAACGCTCTTTAAACACGCCGTTAGGGTGTAGTTGCTGCTTTAACTGTTCGCGCATGATCGAGAACGCAATTTGGAAACGGAAGATTTTAATCCCGCCCGAAGTCGAACCAGAACAGCTACCTACAAACATTAAAAACAGGAAGGCCACATTAGCTAACGGCCCCCAGGCGGTGTAGTCGGTGAGGCCATAACCTGTGGTTGTGACTACAGATACCACGTTAAAACTTGCTAGACGCAGGGCATCTTCTGGTGCCATATCATTTTGGTGCCATAGCCAGAAAGCTAAGCTGCAAGAGATGCAGATGATAAACAATAAGTAGCCTTTAACTTGAGCGTCATTCCAAATCTTTACCGAACGTTGAGACAGGGAGTGAACAAACATCAACAGCGGCAGTCCACCGGCCGCCATAAACAGGGTGCCAATCCAATGTGCCGAGTGAGAAAAAGCCGCCATGGAACTGTCGGAAGTGGAATATCCGCCGGTTGAAAGAGTGGTCATCGAGTGATTGATGGCCTGAAACCAATTCATTCCAGCGGCATGATAAGCGAGCGCGCAGGCAACGGTAAGGCCGATATAAACCCAAAACAAGTGCTTGGCCATATTTTGGGTTCGGGGGACAGCTTTGTCACTCCAATCTGAAGATTCTGTTCTAAATAGGCGCATACCACCGACGTTTAAGAAGGGCAGAATCGCCACCGCCATCACGATAAATCCAATACCGCCAAGCCACTGTAATAAAGAACGCCAGATAAGAATACTGTGATCCATGGTATCTAAACCAGAGAGAACCGTAGAACCTGTGGTGGTGATCCCCGACATGGTCTCGAAGAAAGCATCTGTGTAGTTGATGCCGTGATACAGGGTAAAAGGCGTTGCGGCAAACAGGCTAACGATGAACCAGGTTAAACTGGTAAGCAAAAACATATCACGAATGTTTAAGCGTAAGTTGTCACTTTGACCTTGGTGCATGCACGCGCTGGCGCAGGTGCCGGTGGCTAACGAGGCGATCATAAAGGCACCCACCGTCTCTTCGCCATAGATTAAGGCAAATAGAAGTGGAATAAACATAAAGGCGGTTAAGGTGGATAGGAACACGCCTAATATGAACAGTAATGGTCGTATATTCAGCATCGTTAGCGAGCCGATTTAAAAGAAGAAGGCGCTTGGCTGGAACAGCTTCTCAACTTCGCCAATAAACTTCTTATTCACTAGGAATAGAATAACGTGATCTCCCTGTTCAATAACCGTTTTATCATGAGCCATTAATACTTCCTCATCACGCACGATAGCACCAATGGTGGTGCCAGGTGGCAACTTGATCTCGCTGACCTGTTTACCTACCACTTTCGATGTGCTTGAGTCACCATGAGCAATAGCTTCAATGGCTTCGGCGGCTCCGCGACGTAATGAATACACGTTACAGATATCACCTTGGCGAATATGGGTCAGCAATGCCGAGATGGTAGCTTGTTGTGGTGAGATGGCGATATCGATATTGGCTTCTTGTACAATATCGACATAGGCTTCGCGCTGGATCAGCACCATGACTTTTTTTGCGCCCATGCGTTTAGCCAGTAGGGCGGCCATGATATTGGCTTCGTCATCGTTGGTGACCGCAATAAACACATCGGTTTGATCGATATGTTCCTCGATAAGCAGTTCTTGGTCTGAGGCATCACCACAAAATACCGTGGTGTTTTCTAATTTTTCAGACAAGGCTTCGGCGCGATCTTGACGATGCTCAATCAGTTTCACCGAATGGTTGCGTTGTAACTGTTTGGCTAGACCAAGGCCGATATTACCGCCTCCGGCGATCATAATATTGCGGTAGGTGTTATCCAGCTTCTGCATTTCGCTCATCACCGCGCGTACATGGCGGCTATCGGCGACGAAAAACACTTCATCATCGGCTTCGATAATGGTAGTGCCGCGAGGCATGATAGGGCGACCTTGTCTGAAAATAGCTGCAACACGAGTGTCAATATTGGGCATGTGCTCACGCAGCGCCGCTAGGGCATTACCCACCAGTGGCCCGCCATAATAGGCTCTAACGGCAACTAAGCTGAGGCGCCCTTCAGCAAATTCGAGGACCTGTAGTGCTCCTGGATACTCGACTAGTCGGCGAATATAGGACGTCACTAGCTGCTCTGGGGCAATCAGTTCATCGATAATAAAACCACCTCTTGGGCGATGTTCACTATTTTTAGTTTCACTGTCGATGAACAGTTTGTCTCTAAGGGCGAGATATTGCTCGGAGCGAATACGAGCAATTTTGGTTGGGGTTCCGTAGAGAGAGTAGGCAATCTGGCAGGCTGCCATATTACATTCGTCACTGTTGGTTACGGCAATTAACATATCGGCATCTTCGGCTCCCGCATCCCTCAGCACGCTAGGATGGGCACCATGACCCAGCACGACACGTAGATCGTACTTGTCTTGTAGTGAACGTAATCTGTCTCTGTCGTTATCGACAATAGTGATATCGTTATTTTCGCCTACCAAGTTTTCGGCTAAGGTTCCGCCAACTTGGCCAGCGCCTAATATGATAATTTTCATGCTGTTACTTTATCCCTTAATCAGGCGAGCATAATAAAACCCGTCCATATTGTCTTGCCCAGGCGTGATTTGCCAGCCTATATCATCGCTTTTGGGTTGTTGTGCGATGGGGGCGAGGGTTGCATCTTGGGTTCTCGCCAAAAAAGCACTCACTTGCTGCGCATTTTCTTCAGGCAAAATTGAGCAAGTTGCATACAGCAGTGTGCCACCTGGTTTTAGCCACTGCCAGCAATGATCTAAAATTTGTGACTGTAATTTTGATAACGCTTCAATGTCGGCTTGTTTGCGTAACCATTTGATATCTGGGTGGCGACGGATAACACCCGTGGCAGAACAAGGTGCATCAAGCAATATACGATCGAACTTAGCGCCTTGCCACCAAGAGTCAATATTAGCGGCATCACCATGAATTACTTTGGCCTTAAGAGATAGTCGGTCGAGATTCTGCTGTACTCGTTCGAGACGCTTGGCATCGAAGTCTACCGCGATTAGCTCAATACTATTTTCGCTTTCCAGTAGATGACAGGTTTTCCCGCCAGGAGCGGCGCAAGCATCGAGAATTAACTCATTAGCTTGGGGCGCAAGTAAGGTCGCAGCCCATTGTGCCGCGCCATCTTGTACCGAGACTGTCCCCTCACTAAAACCGGGCAGCAGCGCCACATCTTTAGCGGCATCGAGTAAAATCGCATTATCGCTTTGACCCGCCGAAGCGCCAATCTCAAGTTCGTTGAGTTGGGTTAGATATTGTTCACGAGACTGTGACAATGCATTGTTGCGTAACCACATTGGCGGCCGTTGGTGGCTTTGTTCAATCACTTGTTGCCAGGTGTCCGGATAAGCACTTTTTAAGCGTTTGACTAGCCACGCTGGGGTATTGAACTGTAAGGTTTCGTTATCGGTTGGCAACTGTTTTTCATTGCGCTGTAGATTGCGCAGCACGCCGTTGACCACTTTAACCAAACCTTCAAATTTAAGCTGACGACAGGCTTCGGCGGTTTCTGAGATGGCCGCATGCGCCGGAATACGAGTGAAATACAGCTGATAACAGCCGATTAATAACAACGGGTGCACGATACGCTGTTTGCCTTTCATTGGCTTGCTCATGCAATCGCTTACCAATTTATCGAGCTGGGGGAGGTGACGCATCACACCATAACAAAGCTCGGCTAACAGGGCTTTATCTTTGCCACTGGTGAGTTTTTGTTGCTGCTCGGGAAGGGCAACAGATAGGGATATTCCTTTCTCTAATACCTGAAAGACCACCTTGGCGGCTAAGGCTCGTAAATTCATTACTGGGTTGCCTCGGCTGCATTGTTAAGTTGAGTTCCGGGCGTAAACCAGTCGCCGCGAGAGTTAAGTATATCGCTAACCGCCATGGCTTTTTTACCGGGGAGTTGCATGGTTTTTAGTAATAACACCCCGTCACCAGTCGCAATGGCTAAGCCGTTTTTATCTGCGCTCACTATGGTTCCCGCTGCCTGAAAGCTGGTTACTTGGCTGACCTCTGCTTGCCAGACTTTGATACTGGCATCCATATGGCTAAAGTGACTCGCAGGCCAAGGATTAAAAGCGCGGATTTCGCGCCATAGCTGCACGGCGGGCTTATTCCAGTCGAGTAATGCTTCCTCTTTGCTGAGTTTTTCGGCGTAATTAGCCAATGCTTCGTCTTGAGGTTCGGCTTTGAGAGTCCCTTGAGTTAATCCGGCTAGCGCTTCGATGAGTGCTGTCGGCCCCTGCTGGGCCAGTTTTTCGTAGAGTGAGGCCGAAGTGTCGTTATCTTCTATCGCAAGATGAGTTTTGAGTAACATGTCACCTGTATCTAGGCCAATATCCATCTGCATGACGGTCACGCCCGTAGCGGCATCACCGGACCAAAGCGCGCGCTGTATCGGCGCCGCACCGCGCCAACGTGGCAAGATAGAGCCATGCACATTGATACAACCCAGTCTTGGGGTGTCTAATACGACTTTCGGCAAGATAAGACCATAAGCCACTACCACCATAATATCGGCATTTAGCGCTGCTAACTCGGCTTGAGCTTGCTCGTCACGTAGGCTAGCGGGTTGATACACAGGAATATCATGCTCAACAGCTAAGGCTTTAACTGGACTGGCTTGGAGTTTCTTGCCTCGACCTGCAGGTCGGTCGGGTTGGGAATAGACACCGATGACATTGTGTTCAGATTCGATCAGCGCTTGTAGATGGCGGGCGGCAAAATCTGGCGTACCCGCAAAAATGATATTAAGTGGTTTCAAATGCAACTTATCCTCTGGCTTCGAGACGAGCGGCTTTTTCTAGCTTCTGTTTGATGCGTTGTCTTTTTAGCGGCGATAAGTAATCGACAAATAACTTACCATTGAGATGATCAAGCTCATGTTGCAAGCAGATAGCAAAAAGACCATCGGCTTCTAAAGTGAACTCGTTACCGTGACGGTCGAGGGCTTTAATGGTGACAAATTCGGCCCGATCGACCTTGGCATAAATACCTGGGACAGACAAACAGCCCTCTTCGTTGCAAAAATCACCACTTTTTTCGATGATCTCTAAGTTAATGAAGACATTAGGGCGCTCGACTTCATCTTGAAGATCCATCACGATAAGCTGGTGGTGATAATCGACTTGAGTTGCCGCGAGACCAATGCCTTTTTCCTCGTACATGGTTTCAAGCATGTTATCAATTTGGGTTTGAAGTTCGGCATTAAATTCGGTTATTGGCTTAGCAATAGTGCGTAAGCGTTCATCTGGAAAACGTAAAACTTTTAGTAAACTCATACATAAACTCTTAACAAGTCTGTCAAATTTGAGTCAGTTGGTTATACTGACCTAGGCTAATAGATTAATTTTAATCCTTAGTGGCAATCAATAACAGCAAAAGCTCTATATAAAAGGGCAAACAGCATGGATACCCCCATGAAACGACTAATTTTACTCGGTTTAATGATTTTAAGTTGTTCATTTGTTCAAGCGGATACTCTGACATTGAAGTCTGGGCATCCTGATTCATATGTTGTCAAAAAAGGCGATACCCTCTGGGATATTTCAGCGTATTTTCTTGATGATCCTTGGCGTTGGCCTAAGCTTTGGGGCTCCAATCCACAGATTGCGAACCCGCACCTTATTTATCCCGGCGACAGGCTCACTTTAGTGTTTATCGATGGTGAGCCAAGATTAGTGGTTAAACCTCATATTCGTAAAAGTCCTGAAGGACGGGTACTTCCGAAAGATGGCGCAATTCCCGCGATCGATTTATCCCTTATTCAACCTTATTTAGTTCATAACCGTGTAGTTGATGGCGCATGGTTTGAAGAACAGCCCATGGTGATGGGCGGTGAAAGCGAATCTAAACATCATGTTATGAATGACATTATCTACATCCAAGGTGAATTACCTGTAGGTGAGAAGCTGGGTGTTTATGTTAAAGGTCGTGAATTTACCGATGAAGCGTCAGGCGATAGTTTAGGCCAAGAGGTGATTTTAACCGCCAGTGGGCGTGTGACCGAATCTGGCCCAATCTCTAAGGTTAAATTGCTCAGTAATTTACGAGAGACTAAAGCTGGCTATCGAGTATTGCCTATCGATGATGAATCTTTGATGTCGGCATATTTTGTTCCGAAAGCAGCGACGATTTCAGCTTCAGTTTTAGCATCTGAACGCAACGCCAGAGAAATGGGTAAGTTAGATGTGGTGTATATTGACCGCGGAACCGAGGCTGGTGTTGAGCCTGGGCAAGTATTCTCTATTTATAGAGATGGACAAGGCATAGTGATCGATGGTGATGGTCAGCCGGTAAAACCGCAAGATAGAAGCATGTACGAAGACCTTTTATCGTCAATTTCTTCAGACAACGAAATTAAAATGCCTGATATTTATCGCGGCAAGTTAATGGTATTTAAGGCGTTCGATAAAATCAGCCTAGGGCTCATTTTAGTGAATGAGAAGCCTGTTCGTGTTAAAGACAAGTTATTGCAACCCGATACCCTTTTAGAAGGTGAATAAATAGAAAATAAACTGGTCGATTGGCTAGTTGTTTCAGCTGTATCCGGGTTAGGACCGGCTCGGATTAAACAATTATTAAACTACATGGATGTAGAGGAACTTAGGCAAAGGGTAGAGCATGACCATAATGCTTTACCCTTACCTGAAAAGCTCCTCAAGACCAGTTTGAATCCTGATTTTTCTCGTGTTGAGGCCGCGCTAAGCTGGCTTGAACGCGAGGATAATCACCATATATTGACGCAAAACGACCCTCTTTATCCCAGTCTGTTACTACAAATTAACGATCCCCCTCCGGTACTATTTATTAAAGGTGAGCCTTCTGCTTTGGCTCATCCGAGTGTGGCATTAGTGGGCAGTCGTGCGGCATCGCAATCAGGATTGGCGTCGAGCTATCAATTAGCGAAAGAGCTTGCAGGCTGTGAACTGGCGATTTGCAGTGGCATGGCTGCAGGTATTGATGGTGCGGCGCATCAAGGTGCCATGGACGCGAAGGGAGCCACTATCGCGGTATTAGGCACAGGTATCGATGTTATTTATCCCAAGCGGCATCGTAAGTTATATCAAGATATTCAATCATCTGGTTGCTTGGTTAGTGAGTTTTGGCCGGATACTCAACCCTTTGCTGGCAATTTCCCTAAGCGAAATAGGATCATTAGTGGCTTATCTTTGGGCGTGTTAGTTGTCGAGGCCGCGAGAAAAAGTGGCTCATTAATTACCGCCAGACTGGCGTTAGAGCAAGGGCGAGAAGTGTTCGCGGTGCCGGGAAATATACTTGCAGGCGATCATCAAGGATGTCATGATCTACTACGTAGTGGTGCTAAATTGGTTGAGAGTGCGGCAGATGTTGTCGAAGAACTTTCACCTTTATTGATGTTTCACCTTGAAGAGTTGCATCAGCGCCACCATATAGAAGATGAGTTAGCTTCTGATTTGCCATTTTCCTCACTGTTAGCTAGTGTAGGTTATGAGATCACTCCACTAGATGTAGTGGTTGAACATAGTGGAAAAACGATAGAGCTAGTACTAGAGCAAATGCTTGAACTTGAACTACAAGGTTGGGTTTCAGCTGTACCCGGTGGTTATGTAAGACTTAAGAGGAGCTAGCCATGTTTGATATCCTCATGTATCTATTTGAAAACTATGTCCATAGTGAGGTTGAGTTGTTGGTCGACGAAGATGAGTTGACGCAAGAGCTTACTCGAGCAGGTTTTCATCAATCCGCGATTCTCAAAGCCTTATCTTGGTTAGAGCATCTGGCGTCACTGCAAGAAAGTGATCAGCCTTATCTGTGCGATCACACCCAGCATTCATTTCGTATCTATACCGATAAAGAGATGGATAAGCTCGATGTCGAGTGCAGAGGCTTTTTGCTGTTCTTAGAACAGATAAAAGTACTCAGTGTTGAAACTCGTGAGATGGTGATCGATCGTGTGATGGAACTTGATGAACCTGCATTGATCTTAGAAGATCTTAAGTGGGTCATCTTGATGGTGTTGTTTAATTCTCCCGGCAATGAGTCGGCTTACGAGCAGATGGAAGATCTGATATTTGAACAACCCGACGGACGCTTACATTCATAGGAAAATTTCAAATCAATTAAAAGGAGGCAACAGCCTCCTTTTTAGTGCCTACAATTAGCTGATATTCGATTCCCAAGTTATCGCTAACCTTGGTAAAATAATGCAATAGTCCTGAGTGAGATCATCATGTCTAAAATAGATCAGCAACTGTTTAGTTCCCACGAACATGCATTAGAGAAAGAGTATGAACTCTGTCCTAAGTGTGGTTGCGAGCTATCGATTAAAAACAGTAAGCATGGTGGTTTTGTAGGATGTAATAACTATCCTAGCTGTGATTACACCCGACCTTTAGTGCAACACGAATCAATTGAAACTCAGGTGATTGAGGGATCGGAATGTCCCGAATGTGGGGCCGAATTAGCCGTTAAGTCCGGGCGTTTCGGGATTTTCATCGGTTGTACCCGTTATCCAGAATGCAATCATATTGAGAAGCATGATCAAGATGATAGCGAACAAACGATCACTTGCCCCAGTTGCCATAAAGGCACTATGGAGCACAGAACCAGTCGCTTTGGTAAAACGTTTTATGCTTGTAGTGCATACCCTAAATGCAAGTTTTTAGTTAATTATCCTCCAGTAGCTGAGAGTTGTCCTGACTGTGGTTTTGATATGTTAGTCGAACGCAAAGGGGCAGCCGGCATGCGGCTCGAATGTCCGCAAAAGGCGTGTAAATATAAGCGAGCACTATAGAGTGCTTGTTTGAGCGTTGTCAGTATTAGCCATCTCTGTATAATCCGCTTCATCGGAGTGTTGACCCATCTAACGGTTTTTTATATCAAGGTTTGAGTTAAATGTTGCAAGTTGAGCCCAGTGCAGTTGTCGATGTGGTGTTACAAGGTGGCGTGATAGCTTATCCCACCGAAGCGGTTTATGGCTTGGGCTGTGATCCGGATAATGAAGCGGCAATTAAACAGCTATTAGCATTGAAACAGCGGCCTTGGCAGAAAGGTTTGATTTTAGTCGCCAGCGAATTTGCACAACTCGAGGCTTATGTCGATAAGACTCGACTAACAGCAGAGCAATTACAAAACGCATTCGAGAAATGGCCGGGTCCTTTTACCTTTATCATGCCGATAAAGCCTGATGTGTCCCCATTATTAAGTGGTCAATTTGACTCTTTGGCGGTACGCGTTTCTAATCACCCCGATGTGCAAGCCTTATGTCAGGCTCTCGGTAAGCCTATCGTTTCGACCAGTGCTAATTTAACGTGTCAAGAACCTGCGATGACCGCAGACGAGGTTAAGCTGCAGTTTGCAGATAAAATTGATGCGTTAGTGGTCGGTAGTTTAGGCGCCGAACCGAAACCATCGACTATTATCGATGCCATTAGCGGCAAAATTTTAAGATAAACAGCCAATACTCAGAACAAGGAATCATGATGAGCAAGCCAAATGCCACCGAGGTAAAAGCGTTTCTACTAGGATTACAACAGCGAATTTGTGAAGGGCTGGAACGTCTGGATGGTAAGGCTGAATTTATTGCTGACTCTTGGACAAGAGAAGAAGGTGGCGGTGGAACCAGCCGAGTGATGACCGATGGTGAAGTATTCGAACAGGCTGGTGTTAACTTTTCTCATGTTACGGGGGCGGCTATGCCCGCTTCGGCAACGGCTCATCGACCTGAGTTAGCTGGCCGTAGTTTTGAGGCGATGGGTGTATCGCTAGTTATTCACCCTAAAAACCCTTATATCCCAACGACTCATGCCAACGTGCGTTTCTTTATTGCCGAAAAAGAAGGCGCAGACCCGGTCTGGTGGTTTGGAGGTGGGTTCGATTTAACGCCTTACTATCCTTTCGAAGAAGATGTCGTCCAGTGGCATCAAACGGCTCAGCAGATTTGTCAGCCTTTTGGTGAAGAGGTGTATCCGAAATATAAAAAATGGTGTGATGAGTATTTTTTCTTACCACATCGTAATGAAACTCGTGGTGTTGGCGGGCTATTTTTCGATGACTTAAATCAGCAAGGTTTCGATACCAGCTTTGCTTTTATGCAAGCTGTTGGTAATGGCTTTCTCGATGCCTATGCGCCAATTGTTGAGCGCCGCAAAGACTGCGAGTATGGCGAGCGTGAACGTGATTTCCAACTTTATCGTCGTGGCCGTTATGTCGAGTTCAACTTGGTATATGACCGAGGCACCTTATTCGGCTTGCAAACCGGTGGCCGTACCGAGTCTATTTTGATGTCAATGCCGCCATTAGTGCGTTGGCAGTATGCCTATGTTCCTGAGGCCGGTAGCCCAGAAGCTAAGTTATATGATGAGTTTTTACATCCAAGAGAGTGGCTTGTCAGCTAAATCTAGGCTAACAATCTTATCGTTATAATAAAGGGGCTAAGGCCCCTTTATTATAACGATAAGATCACTTCCCAATGAAGGTACCAGTACTTGTAGTCAGTCAGTTTCAACCTGATTACGCATATGATCGGCGAGGGTCGATATTGCCTGATAGATAGCTTGCTGGTGCTGGGCTTCTGATATTTCAATTTCGATCGCCTTTTTCATACATAGCAGCCATTGATCACGCAGAGCTTTATCGATCGCAAAAGGCATGTGTCTCGCACGTAGCGCGGGGTGGCCATATTTTTGTTGATAAAGCTGTGGGCCACCTAGCCATCCACTTAAAAATTCGAAAAGCTTTTGTTCTGATTCGCTGATGGGTGAGCGGTGCATGGCTAAAAGCGGTTGAGTCTCGGGTAGGATGTGCATCTGTAAGTAAAATTGTCTAGCGAGTGCTTGAATAACCCTCTCTCCGCCAATGCGATCATAGGCGTTGGATTGGTTGGGATCCCGCTGGGTCTGTTTATTGCTGACTAATTTCTTTAACCATTTCATTTTGACGGCCGCTGAAAATACTGATGGCTGGCACACTAACTTATTCATCATCTACCGGCAACTCAGTATTTGGTTCAGAATTTAGATAATAACTCGAATCGATTATTGGCTTTGACTACGAGGTAAAGCTCAGTAGACTGATGGCAATTGCAAATAGAGACAGAGTGAACCATGACAGACAGGTACGCCGTATTCGGTCATCCCATTGCACACAGCAAATCGCCTTTTATTCACCATGCTTTTGCCACCGCCACAGAGCAAGATATCCGTTACGAGGCGATATTGGCACCTGTCGATGATTTTAAATCGACGCTGCAGGCATTTCTTACAGAGGGTGGCAAAGGCGGTAATGTGACGGTTCCTTTTAAAGAGCAAGCCTTTGCATTGTGCGATCAATTAAGTGATGAGGCTAAACTGGCAGGAGCGGTCAATACCCTCAGCGTATTAAAAGATGGTCAGCTTCGGGGCGATAACACCGATGGCATAGGTTTGGTTACCGATTTAGAGCGTCATATTGGTTCGCTCGCTGGTAAGTCTGTGCTATTGCTTGGTGCTGGTGGTGCGGCGAGAGGCTCTATTTTACCGTTGTTAAATAGTGGCATTAAGCAATTAACCATCCAAAATCGTACTCACGCTAAAGCGTTAAGCCTAGCCAAAACTTTTGCTGACTATGGTCAGGTTGTAGCCAAGTCGTGTGATGAGTTGAACTCGGTTTACGATATTGTAATTAATTCAACCTCCTCGAGCCTATCGGGTGAATCCCCCGATTTACCGACCGAGATTATTGGTGATGATACCCTGTGCTACGACATGATGTACGCTAAACAGCTCACCGCATTTAATCTTTGGGCACAACAAGCGGGTGCAAAGCAAACTCTAGATGGATTAGGCATGCTAGTTGGTCAGGCGGCAAAGAGTTTCTATCTATGGCGTGGTGTCGAGCCGGATGTCGAGTCGGTTTTAACCCAGTTGCGCCAGCAGTTAGCCTAATTTGTGGGAAGAGAGATGAACCAGAATATTTTATTTAGCGATGATGCGACTTGGAGTGACGAGTCGGCGAGTATTCAATTTACTGGTCAGCAACAAGGAATGAATATTCGTTGCTACATTGGTTTAAGTGCTCTAGGCAGATTAAGCCAACAAACTATACTTAATCAGCAACAAGCGATGAAGGTATTTGATGAGTATCGGTTTGATATAGAAGAACTAGCTGAACAGCTCATCGAACAAGAAGTATTTGATGAGCAGGGGCGGATATGGATTACAGCTTAAGCCAACTCTACCAAGCTTGGCTGGTAGAGTCAGTTGGTAGAGTTAGTAAAGTTAGTTAGATAGAGCACCATTTGAATAACTAACCGCCGAATATCAAGATACTAATATCGAGTTGTAGAATGTCGATTCGACACCATAAAGCAGAGTGACTAGGTTGGTAAATTTTGTAGCGTCTCTTCTAAATACTCGTTTTTTAATCTGACATAGTTATCGGCAGATTGAGGTAAGAAGGCTAACTCTGCCTCGGTCAGCTTCCTTATCTGCTTAGCAGGACTGCCAACATATAGATAACCACTCTGCAGTACCTTACCAGGAGGTACTAACGAACCTGCACCTAAGATCACGTCATCTTCTAGAATTGCACCATCAAGAATAATCGCCCCCATACCCACTAAAATACGATTGCCAATAGTGCAACCATGTAACATTGCCTTATGACCTATGGTGACATCATCACCAATTAATAAAGGGTGACCTTCAGGACGAGCTGGAGATTTACGGGTGACATGCAGCACTGTGCCATCTTGAACATTAGAGCGTTTACCAATCTTGATCTGGTTAACATCACCTCGAGCGGCAACAAGAGGCCAAATACTGGCATCGCTTTCTAAACTGATGTCACCAACGAGTACACATGCCTCATCAATATAAACACTATTATCAAATTGAGGGCTAATGCCTTTGTATGAACGGATTGAATTTGTCACGCGAAAGTCCTTAATGCCGTGAATTTAGCCAGAATCGAACAGTATAATGGGTAAAAACTAGCTAGTCAGGCTAAAAATCATGCAAACAGGGTGAAAGTGTCACTTTTCTTAAAAAAAGCCCTTGCGTAAAAGTTTTCGCTCCCTATAATGCGCTCCCACTGACACGGCAAACAGCGACGCCTAGCGTCATGAAAGCAGTGATTAAATCAGTAACTCGAGTCGAAAGTGAGCGAAGTTAAAAAACTTCTAAAAAATCACTTGACGCCGACCAAGGAAAGCGTAGAATACGCAGCCCTAGCCCACAGCGGCTAACGTTCTTTAACAAAATAAAACAAGAAATCTGTGTGGACACTCACAGGTATTGAGTTAATCGAAAACGATTTATTTCTCAATGCTTTTCTGTAACTAGCAATAGTTAACTAGAGATAGTGAATGTCCATAGCAATATGTACAAACGTTTTTAAGATTCTTCCGANCAAGAAATCTGTGTGGACACTCACAGGTATTGAGTTAATCGAAAACGATTTATTTCTCAATGCTTTTCTGTAACTAGCAATAGTTAACTAGAGATAGTGAATGTCCATAGCAATATGTACAAACGTTTTTAAGATTCTTCCGAGTCTTTCAAACGAATCAGAATTCATTGAGCCGTTCTAAACTCTTAACGGGGTTTGGAGCACCAAAACTTTAATTGAAGAGTTTGATCATGGCTCAGATTGAACGCTGGCGGCAGGCCTAACACATGCAAGTCGAGCGGTAACATTTCAAAAGCTTGCTTTTGAAGATGACGAGCGGCGGACGGGTGAGTAATGCCTAGGGARCTGCCCAGTCGAGGGGGATAACAGTTGGAAACGACTGCTAATACCGCATACGCCCTACGGGGGAAAAGAGGGGACCTTCGGGCCTTCTGCGATTGGATGTACCTAGGTGGGATTAGCTAGTTGGTGAGGTAATGGCTCACCAAGGCGAC
>NZ_JAKEVF010000008.1 GCF_022398315.1 Shewanella sp. Isolate11 | reverse complement strand
ATACTAGACTCAACCCCCATAAAAAACCTTATTCGAAAAGCAGATTAAATAAAACTCATTATCAGAAAAAATCAAATTTACTTTAAAAATTGAATAAATAAATATTAATTATCAAAAAATACCTCTAGGCTTTACTCGTGATCATTAAACCTATAATAACTATCATTATTATATTTAAACTAAGAATTTAAAACCATTTTTAACAGTTATAATGCACTAATCAAACGATTCATTTCATTAACATGTTTCTCAATAGCGAACCTTTGTAACACGAGCTTATGTTCATCATCAAAACTAAAATTTAATGCACCCTCTATAATATTTTCACAAGCCAATTTTATTTCAGAAAAACTATTACATATTAACGATTGTTCTGAGAAAATCTCGTAAATTTCTCCTGAGCCGCCAGCTCCATAACCAATAAAGGGAATTTGATATCTCTGCGCTTCAACAAGGGTTCTTCCGAATGGCTCTAGCCATTTGGTTGGTACAATCAAAATATCAATTTTTGAGAAAAAATCCTTCGATGCAGTAAAACCTAAATCTATTATTGTGGGACAACCATGCCTTCTATTAATCATATCAACAAACTTATTGTCACCATGGCCAGCAACAACAAAACTTACATCACTATATTTTGATTCTAGTTCACTTGCTAATCTTACAAAATCATCATATCCTTTTTCTAATGATTTCCTCCCAATAAAACCGAAACTTATTTCATCCTTATTACCCTTTTGTTCAAATCGTAAATCAATATCAAACTCTATTGGATTATATACGGTTGAACTCTTAACATTCCACTTATCCAATTCTTGTCGGTAATAATCACAGATATGGTTTGAAACACCAACGAATAGATCTAAATGTTTTAGTTGACGACACCTTATCCATCGCCAAAAATATACCATAAACTCGGATTTACTTTTAATCACACCATGACGAAACATTGTTGTTGCAGGATCAAAAAAATAATAATCTCTTGCAGTATGTATTAACTTTATTTTTGCGTATCGGTTTTTAACAAACTTAATAATCCCACTAGAAAAACCAGCTAAGTTATTTGTGTGTATTACATTAGGTTTAATCTCTTTTATTAAACTATTCAGTTTTGAAAACATGAACGGATTATAATTATCAAGCAAATGCCACGCCAACTTAACAAACACATTTCGATTAACTTGTTCAAATGGCCAGTATAAGTTAGCCAAAGAAAGGTAATGAATATTGACCCCACGTATATTTACACATTTATTTACAAATTCATAAGACTTAGGAGATAAACATGCAACATGGACTTCATACCCTAATTTAACTAACCCTTCAGCTAACAACTGCACTGATACTTCCGCACCGCCAACTTTAAAAGGATAGTAAAGCGTATTTAAAATTAATATTCTCACGTTAAGTTCCAAAACTTTTTGGGCTAATTATAAAAATCAATTTTTTCACCAGCAAATATATTTCTTATGAATAATATTCATTGATTATTTATCGCTCTGATAGCTGTAGTTGTAATAACCATAGCCATAAGTGCTGCTGGCTTTTTTCTCTACCGCGTTGAGAATGAAGCCTTTGACTTCGATGCCAGCCATTTCAAAACGGTGGTGGGCAATTTCGATCTCTTTAGCGGTACTGACTTCAAAGCGTCCCACCATTAAAGTAGTGCCAGCAAGAGCACCAACAATGCTAGGGTCGGTCACGGCAAGCACTGGCGGTGTATCGATAAGCACTAAGTCATATTGCTCCGATGCCCAAGCTAGGAACTGTTTAAATCTTGGATGCATCAGCAGCTCAGATGGATTTGGCGGCACGATACCACGAGTGATAACATCCAGGTTGTCGACCCCGGTAGACTTAACCACCTCTTCAGCAGTTGATTTACCGACCAGCAAATCTGACAAACCATCATCGTATTTAAGGTTAAAATGACGCTGTAAATAGCCTTTACGCATATCACCGTCGATGATCAGCACCTTTTGTCCTGCGTTAGCAATCACACCGCCTAAGTTTGCAGTAACAAATGATTTCCCAATTGAAGGTGACGGGCCAGTTATCATGACTACATTATTTTTAGCTTCGAGCATGGCGAAATGCATGCTAGTACGAAGTCCACGCAGCGCTTCTATTGAAAGGTCGGCAGGATTAGATTCTGACAGCAAGGTTTCTTCAACGTTAAGGCTAGTCTTTATCTTGGTGCGCTTAATCTTCTGCTCAAGCTGGTTTTGTAACTGAGATAACGGAATGCTAGCGTAGACGGGAATGCCCAGCTCTTCGATTTGATCAGGACTTTCTACTCCTTTGTGGATCGCCTTATTCACCAATACGAGTGCCACAGCAATAAATCCACCAAGTAAAATAGCAACCACGACCACTAACAGTTTTTTAGGTTTTACCGCTTCGGTATAAGCCTGTGCTTCGTCGAGTATACGCACATTTCCCACTGTGCCCGCTTTTAACACGCTAAGCTCTTGGACTTTACCCAGCAGCTGAATGTAGATCGCTTGGTTGACTTCAACATCACGAGTAAGACGCAAGATTTCCCGTTGTGTCAGTGGTAAATCTTGGATCTGCTGATTCAACTTACTTTTTTCTTCAAGCAGCACATTACGTTTATCTAACAACGAGATGTAAGCAGGATGGTCTTTAGTGTAGCGCTGGCTGATATCACTCTCTTTAAAGGTCAGCTCATTCAGCTGCGCTTCAAGCTCAACCATTACTTTGAGCTTTGATTGGGCTTCAAGACTTAAATCAACCGACTCATGAGCCTGACGATATTGATTTAGGTTATCTTCGGCCAGCGTTAGTTCATGTTTGATGTCCGGTAAATGGCCTTGAAGAAAGGCTAGACTCTGTTCGGCTTCAGCCGAGCTACGCTCGACATTCTGTAAGAAATAGTTTTGCGCAATATCATCTAATATTGTTTCGATATCGGCCTTGTTCTCCCCCACAAAGGAAAGCAGCAAAATACCGCTGTCTTTACCACGCTCGCTAATGGAAAGGTTTTCTTGTAACCATTGCACCGCATCCATTTTCGATTGCTTTTCAATGGCAAATGAGTCACCGGTACTGGCGTCGATTTGACGAACAAACACAGCAAATTCGCCTTTAGTGGCTAGCTCGCCCACCTTACCTGACAAGATTTTTTTGCTTTCTTCATCGAATACGCTGTAACTGCCGACGTCAGCATTATCGACAATGAAACTAAATTTAGCGGGTAAATCGATATAGCCAGGGATGAAAAAGCGGGGAATATCGATATCGATTTCACTCTTTGTTAAACGCGCTAGCCCCTGACCAATCGCAGGCAAATAACCCGGTTTAATTTGGGTGGTCAAATTAAACTTATCCACCGTCTGACCTAAGATCATCCGCGATTTAATGATCTCAATCTCAGTAACAGAAGAAGACTCAGAGGAGAACATATCGCCCATATCGCCTACCAGTGCAGAAATATCAGAAGATTTTGACTCAACCTGGATCAGTGCATCGGCTTTATAAATCGGGGTTGCTAATAAAACATAAGCCGCCCCAAAAATAGTAAACAACAATGTCAAACAAATGATGAACCAACGCGCATCAATTAATGTGCCCATTAGTTTAATCAGATCAATTTGTTGCTGGTTATTTTGTCGCGCACTAGAGGTATGAATAGGTTTAGTACTGCTCATTTTCGGTCACAATTCCTACTGAATTTGTTTTAGGCTTACCTGTAATTTGAGTTCATTTATTAAAGACGATTACAGACTAAGCTAATTTTGTTGCCCAAGCGGCTGTTGCGGCATCAATTAAGCGATAGACATGCTCGAAAGCTTCTTTGCTTTGCCGATATGGGTCGGGAATATCTTGCAGGCCATTTTCAGAGTTTAACCAGCGGCCGAGTAACATAGTTTTGCCTCTGGCTTCAGGCGCTAAACTTGTTACCGCTTTAATATGCCCTTGCTCCATCACCAAAATGAGATCGGCCTGATGACATAAATCTGCGGTCAGTTGCCGAGCGCTATGGGGTTGTAAATTCAGCCCATGCTGCGCCGCAACTTCTGTGGCTGTGCTATCAGCTCCTTTTTCCACCAGCGCGTTAATCCCCGCTGATGCGATATGCTTATCTGGCAGTAGTGCTTTAAGCTTGTATTCTGCAGTGGGTGAGCGACAGATATTGCCCACACACACCACCAAAATATTGTTAAACATCGCTTACCAACCTTTAATTCGAGTAATGCTTTCGGTCAGATCATTAACACCTGAGATAGTGGGCACTAACTGACGGATAACACGATCCCAACGAGTGATGGGCGCGGCGGTGACGTAAACGATGTCGTAGGGCTGAATATCAAACTCTGTGCCCATGATCATTGAGGTGGGATTAGAAATATCTAACTGATAAACATTAGCGATGGTATTGCTTGTTTGTTCAGTTTGAGTCTGATGGTGATTTGCAGCATCTTGATGAGCACTGCGAATAACAAACACGCCTGTAGCATTAGCCGTCATCTGGTTTAGGCCACCCGCTTCGCTTAATGCTTCGGTTAGGCTCATGCCGGCACGGTCGATTTTTACCGTTTTGGGCTGGATGACTTCGCCCATAACAAACACTTTTTGGCCATCATTACGGGGAATATGCACAATATCGCCGTTTTGCAGTAAGCGGTTCTGGGTTAGATCGCCCTTCTGCATTAATGCGTAAAGAGAAATAACCTCATCTTTACCGTTACGAGATAACACGACATTTCGCCAATCAGCATCACTTGCTAACCCACCAGCATGGTTAATTGCATCGAGTAAAGTGAGCGGCACATTAGTGATAGGTTGGCTACCAGGCTTAGTCACCTCACCTGTTACGTAAGCTTTTTGAGAACGGAAATTAGCGACATTAACATCAACTTGTGGGCTTTCTATGTACTTAGCTAATCGAGTTGCCATCTCTTGACGAATTTCGACCACCGACTTACCCGCTACATGTACAAAACCAATGTAAGGATAAAAAATACGACCATCTGCACGAACCCAGTTACCTGAGTCGGTTGCACTACGGTAAGAACCTGCAGGAATGGTGAGTTCAGGATGATCCCAAATGGTGACGTTTAAGATGTCTGCCGCACCAATAAAATATTCATATTGACTGATTTGAGTATCTAACTCTGGATTGGCAAGAGCTGTTGGAGCGGGAAGCGCCATTTCACGAAGTAGTTTCGGAGTAAGAGTGTAAACAAAAACGTTCAACTCAGTGTTATCAACTTGCTCTTGGTTCTCAATTTCGCTTCCACCATCAAAGTGTTGGCCAGGAAGCGCACAACCAGAGAGAGAAAGAAGTAATACAAATGGAACTAATACTTTGATTTTTTTATTAATTATTTTCATTTTTAACGACTAATTTCTAATAAGAAATGAAAGCGAAAAACCATTTCAGCGCACTGTAAGTAGCTTGGCGAGGAACGGATGCTAAACATAACCATATGGTTTAATTCGCAATGTAGGAATAACCGCATGATTGTAAAAATTTCCGAGGGATTCTATCAGTAAAGCGTTCGAGCAAGCGAACAATACTTATGGATTTGATAGCAATAATATTGGCTAAAATTGAATTTTTGACACGCTACCGCCCATCGACATTCGATTTAGCCGCATTTCGAAGTTGTAACATTTCATCATTTTAGCAAGAGCTAAAATTGCAAAGTGTTATAAAAAATTTTGTTAAGTCAAAAAATCGACTCAACCCTGCCATTCACTAGCCCTGCCAAGACAGATTCACAAGTGACTGTAAAAGCAGATTTTCTACAAAGTATGACCGCCATCGCACTAAATTAAAATGACATAAAATAGGTGGATGCCAATTTTCTGACGCGGATATTAAAGGGAATTTTTTTAAGTTACAAACGCTACACATTGCTACATTCACTTAACCAAATGTTGAAATAAAACAACATAACGACATTTTTAGAACAAACACCCCACTTTTAACGATAAAAGCAAAACAAATACCTTTGTTTTACTTCAAGAATAGAGAATCGTAAAACATGCCGATAAATCGTAGGAAAAGACTGAACGCCCAAATTGTGACCAAAGTAAAGAATTTGACGTTTTTATTTTGAAAAGAGAAATTCGTAAGGTAGGAAATTAATCAAAAGGAATTTACAAATAAAAAGAATGCCTCAAGAGATGCTATAAACTCGCCCCTAACGTGCTTATCCATAAATACAAGAGAAAGCGCGTTCTTGTAGATGATTCTCGGTAACTCGAGGAGTACTGACGTTCTAGACGTCAGTACTGATGCCAGAGTCAAAGTACTCTGACATCGTCATACACTGTCTGCTTTGTCATCTCTGCAGACCTTAGAAAAGACACTTTTAGTGTCTTTTCTTCGTTTTGGTGTCTTGCGATTTAGCCGTAAAATACATCATTAAGTTCTGAGCAATATACCGTCCGGTAAATCACATTTTGCTTTAACAGATTAACGTCCTCCTCTGTCAGTACTGGTAGCTTAGTGGCTTTGTCATAGCGCTGGGGCATTTCTTGGTGTAACTCGACATGAAGCCGTTTAATGTCGTTGAGCACATTTAAAGAATGCGAGAACAGCATCACTTTGTCATAAAACCCGTGTTTTAACCCATAGAGCCACTTCAACAAAATGGTTTGCCTGCTGGCTTTGGTTTTAAAAGAGTGCTCCATCTCCACTGCGGCTACACTGCCGTCAGGTTCAATGGCGATTGCATCCACATTGCGAATGTCATTGGATTTGAACATGCGCTTAAACTCTGGCTCAGTCACATACGAAAGCCAAAGCGGTGTCTCGTCTCCGGACTTTGATATGTGGTGCAGGCCTTTTATTAATAGATATTGCATCATCAAATCATGCATTACAGTGTTTTGATTCACCCGCAAACTTGGCTCGCTTGAGCGAAAATAGATGGCTATTGATAACAGCTCTTCTGCATATTTAGCGCCGGCATAATCAAGGATATAAACCCGCCCATCCATCGACCGATGGGTTACCACCAAGCACAATAGTTGCTCTTTTACTAGTTTGTTTAGATGCTCTAACGCGAGCCGATAAGGAATGTTGTAAAGCTTGGCAATAATACTGGGTGAAATGAGGCCAAATCTGGCCACTAATTTAATGGTCATCATCCGTCGTAATTTGCCGGTTTTATTATTATTGCAGCCGGGGAAATAATTCATTGGAATATAAAGGTAAGGTTGGTATTTTTCCACCGACAACCGGGCCAATGATAGGCTGTGATTTATCTGTTGCAGCGACTGAAGAAACTGATGTTGCATTCGATACCTTTATTTCTTGATACGTAAATGGGTATCTCAAGTAGTTTCACCTCAGGCAAATCATCCTTAATTACGACAAAACGTCGCGACATTCATTCCGAGAAGCCGTTTCATCCCGCTCGGGATGAAAATAGCGACCGAAGTCGCTACCAAGCCAGGCCTTGCCTGATGACGATGTCACTTCGTGCCATCGTCATATGCCTTGAAACGCCCGCCAACGCTGATGACTCGTCATCCGCGCCGGCTTACGAGCTGCGCTCTAGCCTTTCAAAGCATTAAACGCGCATGTACCGAGCTACGCTCTGTACTAACCGCATTTTCGCCGCTTCCGACGAGGGGGAGGTGTGCCACCTCTGTCCCCTCTTTCGTCGCTCAGCTTTTCTGTCGAAAAGACTTACTGTTTAGCGCTCAATTTGTACCAAATTGACGCTAAATTTTGCTAAAGCAAAACGTAAATACGGTTAGTACAGACCAGCTGTACATGCGCGTTGCTCCTTTGAATTGCTACTTCGTATCAACCCAAATCCGCTTATCGCTCGCCTGTCTTACAGGCCTATTTATTCACAAAAAATCATGCTGATTATTTGCTGAAAAGCAGCCACGTTGTGCGCTAAAAAGCAGTCACCACAGTGCTTGCAATGACAAAATAACCCAACAAATACAGTCACTAAATACCGAATTACATAGGTTAAAAAAACGTAAAAAAAGGGGTTGTAATCGAACTTTTTTTCATTAATGTCGAAAAAGAAGTCACTCAAAAATTACTCAATAAGGAGCTTAATATGAGCAACATTAATAACCTAACCCCTTCCGTTAATGTCGATGGAACACCGATGATTGAAGGTACTTATGTCGATGTCAACGGCAACGTATTTGGCACCACAGACTCTTCGGATATCTCCACCTGCGACAGTATGGACACGTTTGAGAGCTCATCATTTGATTCCAGCTTCGACTCGTTCGATAGCTTCATTGATTGATAAAGCTGCAACTTATAGGAGAGCCATCTAATGAAAATCAACTGGGATGATGTGGCATTAAGGGCGCCAATACTCTTGGCAAATTACATCGTGTTATACAGCCTCTACAATGTCTTTGTGCTTCAAAGCCTTGTTCACTTAGTGATAAGCGAGCTGTTACTTTTAAAGTGGGTTTATGGCCATTATTTATTTGAACGTCGTGTTAAGCAGAAGCTTATCACGCCTAGCAGGTGGACACATTTGTACTATGTCAGCCTTAAAATCGTTTAATCGGGAGGTAAGATAATGTGGTTTATCATTCCATTAATCGTGCTGGTCTTTGGTGGCATTCTTGTAGCGGTGAAAATCGTAAACAGAGAAGCTTCTGCCACCAAAGAAGACTAAACGCCTAACTCGTCAGCCCTTTATCAACACAAGTGAGCATTAGCATTTCAGCTTTGGAATGCATTGCCACTTAGTTGTTAAAAATTCTCGATTCAATTGATTATTTTTCATCCCGAGTTTTGGAGATTCTCATGACTACGATGAGCACTTAAAGCAAGAATATTAAGCCAAAATATAAAAAAAATATAAAAATAAACTGATGAAAATCAGCTATTTGAACATAAATTTAAAAAATATTAAAATTTTTTAAAAAATTTCAGCTTAGTCAAATTTTTCGAGTTTTGAGAATCACTGAAATACTGACTGCATGTTCAGCACGATTAGTCATTCAAAAGCGAGGAATGTAAATGTCACCAATCACTACTGAAANAATTTTTCGAGTTTTGAGAATCACTGAAATACTGACTGCATGTTCAGCACGATTAGTCATTCAAAAGCGAGGAATGTAAATGTCACCAATCACTACTGAAAATGAACGACTCATGAAAGCAAGTAAATGGGCAGAAAGGGAGTTTACAAAGTGCTCGGCACCGCAGAACCGTACAATTAAAAACTGGGTGCTTAAGGGAAAGGTGAGAGGTAAGGTTGTCGACGAAAATGTCTTTGTTTTTGAAAATGAGCGTTTTGGTATACCAAAACATATCAGCGATACCGTAAGTGCTCTTATCGCCGCATCACAATAGGAGGTTGAGAACCAATGGCTAGACCGAAAAGTGAGGCTAATAAGAACTTACCAGCTTACTTGCGATACGAAACGAATACAGGTGATTATCGATTAACACTGACTAATGGAAGCAGAAGATCGGTTGGAAAAATCAGATCTCAGGCTATTCAAATCGCCATAGAATATAATAGAGCTAAACGACCATCAACAGGCTCGATCGTTGATGACTTAATAAAATTGTCTGGTGGCATCAACGGCGAGCAACAGCCATTTGCTGAACATGTCGATAAGCTGCTCGAGATCATATTCACTGAAGAATCTCTCAGCAAACAGTTAGAAAATACAATGCTTAACGATGCGAACCGGGTGAAAGAGTTCTTTAACGAGGTACCTAGCCAAGATATCACTCTTAAGCACGTTCATGAATACTTGAATAAATATCACGAAAACGCTAGTGCTAACGTACATAATCGTAAACTGGGCTTTCTTAAGAAACTGTTTGCCTACGCCATCGACCAATCATTGATGTTAGAGAACCCGGCATCATTGAAAATGAAGAAACGCAATAAAGCTGAAAAGCAACGCCAACGCCTAAGTGTTACAGCTTATCGAGCAATCCATGCTGCAGCGGAACCCTGGTTACAAATAGCCATGGAGTTGGCTTTACAATCAGCACAGGGAAGGCTTGAGACATCGCGCATCAAATACCGCGTTAATAAGCCAAAAGAAGGACAATGTGGTTGCCAATGGTGGCCAGAACCTATCGATGGCATATACGGTACTCTATTCATCCATCGACAAAAAGTCGAAAATAAAGAAGCGAGTCACGTGGCCATCCCTATCGGGAAGGTACTTAAAGAGAGCATCGATCGCAGCCGTGACGGAGTTGTATCTCCGTACGTCGTTCATCGAGTGCCAGACCGCGACAACAAACAGAGCACTTTAACAGATCACCGTTACCAAGTTGACCCCAATTATCTTAGCCGGAGTTTCTCGGATGTTCGTGACGAACTAGGGTTATTTGATCACCTGGAAATGAAACAGCGACCTTCATTTCATGAGATCAGGGCGCTCGCCGCAAGACTGTTTTCAGACATGGGGGTAGACCCACAGGCACGCTTGGCTCACACCGATTCAAAATCGACTAAGGTCTACGTGCAAAACCATCTTGAGTGGACCGAAGTCCCACATGCAGAGATCAAGCTGGCATAGTAAGCATTAATCGCTATCAATGAAAAAGAATTTGGACATTTATGAGTTATGAGTCGGCACAAAAATGACTGATTTCGAATTCGAAAAAGTATGGAATGGCTCTAAAGCTGAGGCCTATCCTTATTTGTTATATGGCAGTTTATTACGAAACCGTTGCAATCCAGTCCACGCCTTCCTTCCTGACTGTAGCATTTTTTAAAACTGGATCTATTCCTGCAATTTTGGAGCGCCCATTAGAGTCGTGCCCCCCATGGATCATATTAAAGACCTGATAGCTATAACCTTCGTTTTTAACTAAATCTATATGTTTCAGTGCTTGGCTATACCCTAATGCTTCTCGATCCTCTCCTTTCCAATTCTCACTAAGAATTACAACATTATTTTCATCAATATATGCGGTATTCCAGGCACCAAAAGCAATTGCTTTTTTCTCATGATTAACGAAAGACCAAGACCACAACCAATTCGCACACGTAAAACCTTCATCTTCCATAAATTGTTTGCGATTAACGTCACTTTCTGGAACTAATTTTTTATACAAAACCGTATCTTGATATTGCGAGTAGTTAACAATCTGAGCCATTAATTTTCGACCTTGCTCATCACCTTGTTTCTCAGCGTTAGCGTATAAGACTTGTAATTTATCCGATGAATAATATCCATCAGAAATACGCTTTAACATTTTATTAAATAACTCAGGTTTCATTATTCACCATCTATTGGGTTGAGTTCTTGTAACTATCTAAATTTCGAAAAAAGCCTACAAGGTGCTTGTTCGATTTGCCATATAACATTTTATTATATTTCCCTCTGACTACAGGGACTGCATACCTCTTGTACTTGATGACGAATTTTCGGGCCTCAGTCAGGGTTTCTGGGTAGAAGATAACATCATGATGTCCTTTGCAGACCCGAATTTTTTGAACAGCACCAGTGCTCAAATAAAAGCTGTACTTTGTTCCACTATCTATTCGGACCTCTTCGGCGCTTTGAAGAGGCGACCAAAATTGTGGGCCTCATCGTCACTATCCTGGCACCAAATAGTTACCGGGCACTCTTTTACCAGATTAAACTCACGCTTGAACGATTTACGGCATGAGAAGCAAGCAAAAACCATTTTGTAAGGAGTAGGCATAGGGCTCACCTAGAGTCATACCAAGGCTGCTATAATCTGCTCGCTTTAGCGCGTCCGGCGACGAAAGTGCGAAGTTGATTGATTTGATATGGTAATTTAGCTGATTCGATTTAAAGGGGGTAACTCCCCATACTTATTTTCATAATCATTTAATAGTTCAGATTCAACTTTCCGAGGCTCCTCACTTTCTATTAGGTTTACATATAAAAATTTATATGGGAATGCCTGAGTAATGGCGCGGTGGCTTTTATAACGACTGCCACATTCATGGGATCCGGAATTGTAATCAGGCGATATGCTCTTTTTAAGTTCTGCAACTCGGTTTAGGAAAGAGTTTGCTTTACCGATATATAGAACGCCGCTCTCATCCGTTCCCAATAATCGGTTTATGGGTATTGGGCCGCCTGACTCACTTAAGCATCTCAATATATAAACCCCTCCAGATTGGCCGTGAACATCGTTAATGTCGTACCACATTTTTTCAGATGATATTTTTATATCTTTCATCAACTCAATCCTCGAGACCAACGCCTTGCTAATGGGCTGCCGAAACTCAATATAGACAGTCCCGTTCCGGCCACAATTTTTGTGGCCGGAACAAAATTAAGTAACTTGTTATATGCCATTTATACGCAATCTCTCCCTGCATAACAAACTGTAAATAATGTAAAAATTTGAAAAAAGATGTTTTAATTAATGCAGTTACTATTGCAATTAAATGAATAGTTGCTGATTTACACTGTCTAGTAAACCATTTCAATAGAAAAATATTAAGCAGTACAAATCTAGGTATAATGAACTCTATTGGTTTAAGCGAGTATATGCGGGAATATCTAATTCAGAATCATCTATAAACCGCCCTGCCTTTTGCTTTAAAAAATCATGTACGTTCAATAGATTATCATCTACTTTCTTGTCCGAACACTGCGGACTTATCACAACGTGATTTGGGTCTGAATTAACATTGAGAGCTACATTTAAGCCTGTTTTGCTAACTGTATTAGTACTGTTTAAGGCTCCACTACTAATGCCAGTAACGATTATCATAAGTTCTAATTCACAATCTAAATCTTCCACTAACGTTAACCCCATTATCAGATGGGTATTGGGTGCCAGTTGTTGCTGAATTTGCTCTCCAATTTCGTAATATTGGTTAAGCTCAATATCATTGGTCGTTATTACGCTGACAATCGCCCCCTTGGCATTGGTAAGCTCAATATCTTCTAATAATGGATTTTTTAATGCTTTCTCTATGGTCTGGGGAATATCACCAGCTTCATCCTGTCTGGCAACCCCCATCGCGGCTCGACCTTTATAGTTAACGACAGCAATAAAGTCATTTAAGTCGATATTAATAAAACCAGATTGGCTAATCGTTGTCGTGAGCCCAATGAGTACATCTTGTAGCACTCTGTTACTCTCAAAAAAGGCATTGACTAAACTAATTTTTTTGTCGAGTGTTTTAACTAATTTATCATTGGGCAAAACGATGAGTGAACTTGCATGCTCTTTTAACTGTTCAAGACCGTTTTTCGCTAGAGCATTTCTGTATTGTCCCTCAAAGCCAAATGGCGCTGTAACTACTGCCACCATAGACTTTTCTAACCTTTCTGCGAGTGATACGATAAATGGAATGGCTCCAGTACCAGTTCCACCTCCCATGCCTCCGGTAACAAAAATGACATCGGCTGTAGTGATATGCTCAATCAACTCAATTTCTGACTCCTGCGCAGCTGCAAGCCCTCTTTGTGGATCGGAACCAGCCCCCAAACCATTTGTTGCTTCAGCGCCTATTTGTAAACGAGCTGAGCAATTTACCGCCGCTAAAGATTGTGTATCAGTGTTTACTGCTATTAGATGTACATTATCGCTCAAGCTCGTCAGGCTCAATTGATTAATCGTATTACAGCCACAGCCCCCGACACCAAAGACTACAATTTTGGGTAAGTGACTACCTTTAGGAATTATTTCGTACATATATCCATCCCCTTGACAGTATTTTTGCCAGAATACCCTGGAGGTGCGTTAGATATGATCGCACCGTGTTGATATTTTTGATGCAATTTACTGTATAAACGAGCAAAGTGACTCCTCAATTTACTCGGAGCAACCACCTCTACCGTGTCATTCATTTGCCATAAGTATGCTCGCAAACTTGGAGTATCTATTACGGTTGCACAAACGTAATAATTACCGTCGTTTAATCGAACACAAGTTTGATCCTCACTCAACTTTGCATTCCTCAATATGAAATTGGATTGAGGTGAAAATAGAAGCTTAATATCGATGGTATTTGATTTTTGTATTTGTTCTGGCAATTTCTGGGTGGGAATTTCGATTATAGGAGTTTCGAGTAGTCGAATATCTTTTAATGAATCTAATGGGCGTGCGTAAATTTTGTGATGAAGCTTACCTATAGTAAAAATCAATAATGGAACACCATCTGAAATTCTGATTCCTTGTGGATTGATAGGGTCATACTCAACCCAGTAGTCATTACCTTTAACAAATCGTTGTATTTTGCATACGAGTTGCCGCTTATTCAGCAAAGCATTTTGAACAATTTCAAGTGACTTTTTATCTGGTTCAATAAGGCAGACAGGTAAAGGTGCTGGCAGTTGTGCAACACGGCACGCCCAATATAACCAAGGACTTTCTGGATCATTACCTAAAACTTGGTCTGCTTGCTCAAAATAAGGCGATAATTGCTTGAGACTCTGAGGAGGAAGAAACTGATTGGCATTGTGTTTCAACGTGTAAAATGCAAGAGCCATCGACTTGTCCATCATCTTAATACTGAAATCGTTCCAACAAGCCGAGATGTACCAACCAAAAGGTTTAGCCCTATCGTCCAACTCTATGCCAAACATTCCCATATCTAGCATCGCTTTAAGTTCACGTTGAACCGTTCTCAATCCGACCCGATATTGTCGGTCTTGCAGCCGCTCTACGATCTCATTTGCGGTAATACGTCTAGGATGCCGAGGGATTTGCTGTAACATCGTAATTTGACGTTGAATCTTTTCTTGCATATCCATTTTCCTTGCTATTTTTATACAGAATAATAACAAGCTGCGACAGCTTTTGACGCATAGATGTTGTCATATTTTTGGTAATAGGAATTACGATATCTAATTGGAGTGGAACTCGTTCAATGGGCTCTAGCTATTATTACTAAAACTTAGTCAACAAGGTTCGAGTGTATTCGATTAACGACATGGTGAGAAACTCGTTATGGGGCAGTTACGAGTCGGCAAAAAAATGGCTGGTTTCAGATTCGAAGAAGTATGAAATTGCTCTAAACCTGTGGCCGATCGTTATCGGCCACAACAATCTCACCGCTCCCAGCTTTTAGGACAAAACAATATTGTCCATCACTACTTTTACTTAACTCATACCATCCAGACATCTTAATACTCCTTGCTTGAAATAAGCCTTGTTAAAGTCTGCACAACTTCATGCCGGTAGAATATAGGCGATGAGCGATCAAATGCTGTATTTAAGGCACAAAGTAGCTCACACCAACGTGAGATCAACTAAGGTCAACACACTTGATCATTTGGAGTGGAGTGAAAGTCCCCTCGTAGAGATCAAGCTGGCAAATTAATTAAACTAATGAGTTTTAATAAGCTAAGCCTTTATTTATTAACTAAAAAGACATGGTCAAACCCTGCGTAAGTTATTGATTGCAAAGAATGTAGAAAACGCAAATTAAGCTAAAAAAGCACAAAAAAACACTGTGTAGAAACATTCCAAAACAACATAAAATAAAATAAATTCAAGAACTTACGCAAGAGGCGTGCACTGTCATGGGGTGTCAGGGGTCGGAGGTTCGAATCCTCTCATACCGACCAAATACTTAAACAAAAAAGCCTGTTACTTATTAATAAGTTACAGGCTTTTTTGTGGCCAGATCTTAATTTTTAAATGTTTTAACATTGTCAAACTCAGGTCAAACCAACAACGCAAATCAGTTGTTAATATGCTAATATTTTAATTACTTTTTTAATAATTTGAGTGGGTTACCAGTACTCAAATATTGTTTACCTCATCCGTTCACGCCTAATGAAAGGTTCATCTTGCAACGCCTCTATCTTTAACGAGTGGAAAGATTTTCTAAACAGGCATTGACGCTTTTATGTCAAGCAAACCTCGCTAGATCATTTATGATGAGTGCGAATAACTCTGATTAAGGTCTTTAGTGAACTGCATCAAAGCTTGTGTTTCTACACTGTTCAAAGAGATCCCTAGCTCTATAAAAGCACCTAACAGCCCATTAGCAGTCATCTCTTTCTTGAGACTTAATAAAATGAACAACATTTCCATACCATACACTTTCAACAAAGTTGTTTCTGCTGATTTAGTTGTTTGAATAAGCGCTGTTACAAAGTCTTTATCCTCAGATAAACCTTGAATTTCAAATAAGTACTGTTTGGTACTAGAACGATGTTTAAGTAAATGGTGCAAACATCGCGCTTTACAATATTCATGAATATTATGAGATTGAAGTAATTGAGTGGTTACTATTTTGAATGTAAGGTTAAAAACCTCCCCTTCACACTTCAATAACCCAGATACCAACAACCACGCTGCATGTTTTGCAGAAGAAGGGAAACGTTTAATGATCTCTGCCAAAAATTTAATATCTCTTACTTGCCAGTCTTTTTGGCTATTTTTTTGAAGAAAGAAACAAAACTGCTTTGCAGATTTCATGTCCTCTAAACCTACATCATAGTCAAATTCAACTTCACGTTTTTCAAAAGGCACATTAACCAATAACTTTTCGCCAATAATAGTTGTCTCTTCTCGTAGAGTCTCAACTTCTTCATTACCGTGGTAATCGCTTCCAACAACAACCTCTTGACTAACAAGTTCAATAATTTCATCTTTACAATTGTAAAGCTTGGTTTTACTTGAGTTGATACTTAACCCGAGAGTATGGAGCCTAGCTTGTAAAAGGGAGAATGCTTTAACCATCTCCTCTTTATTTTTTCCCATAAGTTTTATGTCATCAACATAACGACCATACGAGACATCGGTTGACTTACTTAGTTCTAGATCAATATCCATTAGATAGATGTTTGCAAGAACACCATTACAACTTGGTCCAGTGATTATTCCTTTAGGCCGAGGCACCAATTCTTCAGATACAATTCCTTGTACCCGAGTTAATCTAAGGACAGGTTGTGACACTACGTCCTGAAAATACCGCATAAATGGCGAAGAAACAGACGTACCCAATTTACATGAAAGCTTCTCAATCAGAATTTGCCGATTAATATTGTCAAAGAAACTAGATAGATCAGTAATCAACATGAAATCAGATTGCTGAGCGTATTGCTCTTGCCAAGCACAATAATTAGGCCAGGAATGATCCGCAAATTTCTTGGTTAAACGCCCAACTTTCTGATTACGTTCAAAACGGTCAGCAAAGCAATTTTTTATTAATTGAGGGTCTAGGATTTCTGCAATAACCTGAATAAATGCATAGTGAATAACTAGCTCTTTGAAAGGTAGATAAACGACGTAACGATCTACTATTTCAGACTTAGGTACAGAATAATAAAAACCATATCTAGGTTGGTATAGGCTGTTATCATTAAGTTCTTCAATAACTTCGTTTATAATTTCATTCTTATGAGCAAGAGCATAGATTCGCTCAGATTGAAACATAACATGTTCATCGCTAAATCGCTCGGTTATTGCGTGTTCAAACGCACTAGAAACGTTAAGCCGACTAGCTAATTTTTTCATTAACATTCATTTGCCTATTTAAAAATTTAAAAGAGAAGAAACTTCACAATTTAAAAGTCTGAGATCATATCTAGCCGATAACAAAAAGAACTGTACATAAAGACATCTCAACTTTTACACCATAACTACCTTACAAAAAAGGGAGTCCAAACAAGGCACCAATAATACCAACCGGGCTAATAGGCAACGCCACGTCCGCCACAATCTCAGCTAATCCCTCGCTCGCCACATCACTTGCTACAGACTCACCGACATGATTGGCAATTTCACCAGTTAATACATCTGACACGGTATCTTCCAGAACAACATTATCGATCCCTGAATCAATCACCATCGCACTATCAAAGCTATCGGAAACTTCACTCGTGACAATAATTGGTATGTCTGGATTCTCAGCTAAAGTCTCGTTGATATAACTGACGCTATCTGTCGCTTTTAATTGCATTGCAGCAGCAATATCGCCATCACTCATTAATGCAATATCAGAAACAGGATGGTTCGTCGCTTCAAATAGCATGGCGCTCATACCTTGCTCATTGAGTGCATCGACAACCTGTTGCTCAAAAACAATGCCTTTGATGTTACTGATATGCCCCGACATTGCATCAGGGTTAACATCAGCAAAGTAATCAAGAATTTCGTTGTTACTTGCGAGTTCTAGCTCGTTATAACCGCGACGGACAGCATCAAATACTGAGTGTTGAGCTATCACTGTTCACGAGTTCCAGATAAGTAATCCATTACTTGTTTGTAACTGGTATTGAGCAACGGATATACATAGTCACCATTTATTCTGCTACTTTCTCCATGTTTTGGAGCATTTGATTTCGCAATATCTTGAGCTGTATTACCTTTTTTAGATTCAAACTCAGTGTTTGCTCCAAGCTCAACCAGTTTAGTTACAGATTCAAGGTAACCACTACCCGCTGCAATCATCAATGGTGACCAACCGTTTTCATTTCGTAAATCAAGGTTAGCTCCGCTACTATGAAGAAATTCCAATGTGGACGATTGGTTATAAGTAGCAGCCCAATTTGCAGCAGTTCTACCAGACTTACTCTGAAGATTGACATCCGCCCCTTTATCAATCAGCAAGGACATCAGTTCATTTTTTCCGTTTTGAGCCAACAATGATAACGCTGGATGTGAATCTTTATTTCTCGCATTTGGATTAGCCCCAGCGGCAATCAAGGCTTTGATCATCTTTTCATCACCTTTAGTAACGGCGATAATCAGCATCGTTTCTTTATCTTCGTTTTCAACATCTGGATTAACGCCATCAGCCAGTAGCTTCTTAGTGATGTTGACATGCCCATTTTGATACGCTGACAGCATCGCTGCTTCTGAGTACTTGGCGCTGAATACCGCACCTTGAGCAAGGAGCTTATCGACTACTTCCAGGCGTTGTTTGAAATAAGCGCCCGTAACCGCATTCCAGCCATCGTTATTGCAAACATCGACGGCAGCTCCGTGCTTAAGCAGAAATTCAACCGCTTTAACTCGGCCTTTCATTGAGGCCCAAATTAAAGGTGTCCAGCCCTTGTCGTTTCGGATGTTAACTTCAGCGCCTTTTTCTACCATCAACTCTGCGAGTTCAAAGTATTCATTGTCTAAACAAAGCAACAATGCGCTGCTCATTTGTTGTGGTCGATAGTTAGGGTTTGCGCCTTTGTGTAACAGTGTTTTTGCAATATTTAAAAAACCAAGGTCAATAGCAAGTCTCAACGGGTTATGACCGTCATGGTTTAAATCAAAACCGTCACGATTGATAACGTTTTCGGCGAGTGTTGAGAAACCATACTTTAATGCCAACTCAAATGGTGTTGCTTCTAGTTCTTCAAAAACCATATTTATTAACTCTGGCTGTTGTTCAAGAACTTCCTGAAGTAACACTTGATTGCCAGACTCAATGGCAGCTAATAATTGTTCATACATTCACTTCTGTTCCCATTGTGCCAAACTCAACTTTCTCTGAAAGCGACTTATCATTCATTAAAATTTAGTTCCGTTAACTTAATAGCTTTCCAGTTGTGGCGAGCTTTCGATTTGTCCCAACTCATGATACGGAGTGCTCTGACTTTTGATTCATTTTTTAAATTACCTATAACAAAGGGAGGAACAAAAGTATCCTCGACAAATCCGAAGCCTTTGGGGGCTATTCGAAGCGTACCCTCTACATACGAAACATCAGCCATATCTACTTGCTTGGACGATGAGGAAGCTACTACTTCTTTGTTTCCATCAACACTCGCTACGGATAGCTCAACATAGTCGCCAGCCTGAGGTTTCTGCTTACCTTTATGAATCCCCATGCGAACTGATAGTGATGTCGACTTATTTACGAATACTTGAAAGCCTTTACCGGATTTATGGATATTCTCTACGATAGCAACAACCTTCTCCATCGGCCCATGCAAGTAATTTAAAGCGTCGTGAGAAATAGAGTTTAAAAAAGGACTCAGTTGCTTTTCATCGACACCTGAGTCGTACCAAGGCTGCATAGATAGCTGTTCTAGCTCTTGCTTTAGCTTCCAACCATGGGTTTGATAAGCTGCAATAGCCGTTTTTAGGCACATCGAGGCCTCAGCTTGTTGTTGATTTGCTAGTAATAAAGGAATAATTCCCTGTAATAAGCGCAAACTAAAAGTAACGTCATGTGCAGACACAATTCCCCTAGCAAAAAACTTCATTGCTAAACGCTGATCTTGTTTTGAATAAGTAGCAGCCAATGCTCCCCAAGCCCAAGACTCTTTTTGCTTCTTTCTTAAAATGGGTAGAATGAGTTCGCGAGCCTGATCGTATTGGCCCGCAACAATAAGGCACTTCGCTTGGTCGTAATCAAGCCACATCATATGTTTAGTATCAGAAGCTTGTTCGCGTGTTTGGTTAATAAATGCCATCACTTGGTTAAGATCTAGCTGCCAATACTCTCGTGCTCTAAGCCATGCACTTGCCAATTGACGTGCTGTTGAGAGCATTAAACTTGGCACTTCACCTTTTTCAGCTTGAAAAGGCGTTTTAGCCTCATCATCAAACAGCACAGTTTGATGTCGAAGCACAAGGTGAATCAAGGTTGGAAACCATTCCAAACTCTTCTTAAATTGAACCAGCAGCATTTTGTATTCTAGGCCGCCAGTAGCAATATCTAAATTTATTATGGTTTGCAGCAAGTTCTCTATTTGCTCAAATTCAAAATCAGTAGGATGGTAGTTGTTTGAAGAACTCGCCCGTTTATTTAGATTTTCAAGCTGGTGCTTGAGATTCTCATAACACACCCAAAATAAAGCACCTTTCAAGTAAGTATCTTGGGGGGCTGCCTACAACGCTTGAAAACCAAACTCCCAAGCCCCTTGCAGATCTCCGCTTTTTCTCAAATTATTAACTGTACGATTAGCTGGCTCATTCATAAAAGCACACCTATTTGACATATTATTTCGTCAATGAGCCTTGTGGAATTACTAAGCTGAGGCATAGGTTGAACTTTAGTAAATTGACTAGACTTGTTGTACCAAAACTCAATCATCGCCAACTCATTGCCTTTAACAAATGCATATCTTTCACAAAATGGACGAGATTCAATTTTGCTTATATCAGCTCCAATACTGTTAATTTGGTCCAGTACATTTAGATAAAACTCTTCTAAGAATGACTCTGAAAAATGGAATTTAGCATCCTTTGAAGACGCAGGGACATCAAGCAAAGTACCTTCTAATTGACCAAGCAAAGCCATGAGTTCAACATCGAATCCACCTTGAGCAATGCTCTTTACGCCAGACACTTTCCAATTCCCCTTATAATTAAAACTGATTGATGCCTTATCATTGCCTCGTTTGAAGATATATCGTTCTTGATAGTTATAATGGAGAACCTCAACGACTGTGATCCCTGTATCTTCGACACAAGTGGAGACAAGTTGGTATAACTTTTTAAGTTGCGGGATGTCAGTCTGAAAATCAAACTTCACTGTGGTTACTGAGTTCGTTGCTTCGGTACTTGGCCGCACAACCTCAACGCCTTGCGGAACAGAATTGTCGAGCTTTACTGCTTTTGGTTGATACGCTCCTGCTATTTTCATTCCATCTCCTAAGCGCAACTGAGGTGGATTCATTACATACAACGTGTCAGAAGTTCTCGTTATAGCGGTGTATAACCAGCGGAAGTAATCTTTAGTTAAGGCTTTTTGGTGTGTTTGACACTGTAAGAAAACCGTTTCCCATTCGCTACCCTGTGCTTTGTGTCCAGTGATGGCATAACCAAACTTAATTTTAAAAGCATTGAAATAAGGGTCTTGCAATAATGCAATTCTAAGTTTTTGTTCATTACCTTTACGCCTCAGTTCTGGGTGTCGATTTAAAAAGTGAACATAGAGTGCTTTGTGCTCATCTGACGATAAGGTCGGCTGATCATTGTAAAGTAGGTTTTCGACAATTTTTGCTCCAAAGAAGAATGGTTTACCATAGTCGTTGCGAAATCCTAATACGACATCCCTAAAACTCAGGTCTACTTTTCGTTTGACCATTTCTCCAGTATCACCTTTGACGCTAATGACAACACTAATCAACTCAGAATGAGGAGATAGTACTTCATTGATCATGCCAAATTCACCATTGGTAATACAAGCGTCTGCTCGATAGTGATTTGCTACCGAAATGACTTTATCTCCCGCGACTATTTGCTGTTGACCAGTAAAGAAGTACTCTCTAACCAAACGGTTATACTCAGCTACTTGTCTGTTTGAAGAAGCAATAATAATACTTTCTCCTGTACGACTAACTTTTCTATCACATGAGTCTAGATAAGTGCTAAGTAGATTTGCCGAGGACAAATTAAATACATCATGATCATTAACTTCAAATTTCAGTTTATTGAAAAGATTTTGCTCTAAACCGTCACGCAACATGGCAGCATTGTTCAAAACACCACTATCACCTTTTTGACGAACAACTTCAGTCAAGTATCCTGAAGCCACAGCGACTTGATAATTTTCTTTAAGGTAACTGACATCTAGCGCTGGTGACGTATTCATTCCAACAGGTGGCAACTGTGCATTATCACCAATAAAAATAACTTTCTTATTATGATCGTTGTGGTCAATATTGATGTACTTGAACAAGTCTTTTAATAGATATCCGCTCCCAAAACGAAAAAACTCACCATCGGAATATTTATCAGAAACCATTGACGCTTCATCAATTATATAAACAGCTTCCGCAGTATCTACATTGACCTTAATGTCAGCATAGCAACGATAGGTTTCAGACCCTTCGACGCCATCAACCTTATACTCTTTCACGTTGTCATAATTGTATATAACGCGGTGGATAGTGCTGGCAGGTTGCATTGTTTTGTCTGATATCACTTTCGCGGCTTTACCCGTTGGGGCCATGATTGTGAATCCACGACCAATTTTTTCTAGATACTGAGTAATTCCTTTAGTTATAAATGTCTTACCAGTACCTGCATATCCATTAAGTAAAAATACGTTTTGTTTGGTATCGTTGATAAACTCATTTATTTGCTTAACTATTTGGTTTTGACCTTTAGTTAAACTTATACCTTCAAAGCAATCAAATATATCAATATTTCGGCGTGTCACTTCCATATCAAGATCAAAGCTTGAAGCTGATAAAATACTAGCTTGTTTAAACTCTTCACGCGTCCTGTAATCAATGAAAGCTTGCTCTGACGCTACTAGATCTTTTTGTTTTTGTTCAAGTTCAATCTGTAATAGTGCTTGCTCTTTTTTTACATTGGAAAGTGTGTCGTTTTTTTCGTCTAGTTGGGCTATTAGTTCATTCGTCTGTTGTTGATACTTATCATGATTCTCAGTAAGTAGGGGCTTTAATTCAACCTCTCGTTTATTGAGTTCTTTACGTTGCCGATCTAACTCGACTTCTAAGCGAGATGTATGATCTATAGGTTTTACCGGCTCAACAAACTCTGGAGGTGTAATCGGTTGATTTAAAATGGTCTGAACATACCAACGACCGACGAAATACGCTTCCTTTATCAACCAACAGACTTCTTCCGATGAAATATCTAACTCACCACTAACCGAATGCGCAGCTTTGTTCCCTCTATGACGCAAAACATCCAGTTTTGCCCAGATTCCATTGTCACTGACGACGTCTTTAAACTTATCACTACGTAACCGACTGTATAAGTCATCGCGAATAGGTGGTTCGAGTAATAGATGGGAATATATATTACCGACGACAAGTTCGGTAAAGCACCGCAATTTTACTAATGCGGCTTGCCTATCATCATGGCAATACAGCTCAGCACTTGAGCCAAGTTGAGCTAATTCTGGTTTAATGTCCTTTAAAAAACTGAAGTTGCTCATCTAAAACCTCAACTATTTATCTTGTTGAATAACTCTATTTCGCTGGAAAGCAATTTAGAGAGCAAGGTGTCACGTAACAATGCTAGTTGGTTGATCTCTGTCGATTTGGCTTTGGGCCGATAAGAATTTAGCTCAAATTTAAGCTAACAAATACCTTCAAAAAACCGGAACTGTCAGTTCAAGTCTGAGCAACTACAATTTAAGTTGGTATAACTTCCTATTAAATGCATATCTAGGCTGATATAAATATCATATGGATTTGTACAACCCATTACTTGTTAACAGATTTAAGTTAAATTGATATTTTTTGAGCAATACCTTCACAATCGTATCGAATGTTTGCGCTATTATTTTATCTGAGATAAAGACTATTATTTCGTGATATTCATCAAAAAAAAAAGCCTCTAATTGTAAAATAAAGCCACGTCACAAAAACAACCTATCCTATTGATAATTAATCACTTCCAATATCATCACAAGATATGTTTCAGCGCAAAATTAGTACAGGTTAGCATCATTCCCTGATGAGATTTAACATATACTTATACACTTATACTTGAAGTAACATTGTAACAACTGAATATTTAGCCAAGCATTAGAACTTTATCTGGAGCATACCTGCTACAATCATCATTCTTTCGAGCTAAATTCAATTAGCAATAACAACATAAATAAATTACACTTTTTAATAACTCAATCCTTTCAATAAAATAGCTAGTCTCACTATCGAATCGATATAGGAAGTTATGCCATTGATAAAACCACTTCACATCGCTTTTGCCTTAGCACTCGGCCTCTGTGGTTTACTGGTTAACCTATACCCTATCCCACTTTTTGGTAACCAACAGCTTATCATCGGTAATTTTTTCTATGTGATTGTGGCCATCTACCTCGGCCCTTGGTATGCCCTTGCCAGCGCTATTCTTTGTTCTACTGGATTGTTTTTAATCTGGGAAACCTGGCATATGTATCTGATGTTTCCCCTCGAAGCACTTTGGCTTGGTTTTGCTAGACGCAAAGAAATCTACTCGCTTTATGCCGATGCCAGCTTCTGGATTATTCTCGGTATGCCTGTTTTCTTTATCTATACAACCTTGATGTATCCACTTCCTGACGGATATTCCATATTCATTGCATTAAAACAAGGCATTAACGGCTTGTTCTATGCGGCTATTGGCTCTATTTTAGTCACCTTAACGCCACCACAATTTCAAGTTGTGCAAGGCTTAAAAAACAGCAAGCATAAGAGTTTTAATAGCCAACTGACATATACCTTTACTCAGATTTTGACTTTGGTATTGCTGGTCTCGGCACTAATTTTCAACAATCAAATGATCAATCAGCAGCAGCTAGAGGTAGAGCATAAACTTGATGAAGCCAGTTATCATTTAAGCCGTGCTATAGATACTCTGCTCGATAATCATATCTATGCCATCAATAATGCTGCGAAATGGATAAGCTTGGCCAATTCAGATATTGAAGAAAAACAAGAACTGTTATTTCACCTACACCGAAGTTATCCCTATTTTACAGCGATGTTAATTGCCGATGAGCAAGCCCATGTGGTTGCCGCGAGCCCTCAGTCTTCATTAAATATTGTCAAAAGTAGCGATCAGCCTATCAGCGTAGAAGATAGGCACTACTTCCAAGCAGCCTTTAAAAAGCAGCAGACGTTTATATCACCAGTATTTCTGAGCCGCGGTTTTGGTAAAAACCCTATCGTAGCCATAAGTGCCCCAATCTATCAGCCAGATAACCCAGATAAACCTATCGGTATTATTGAGGGTTCGTTAGATTTAAGTAAATTTTCTCAATTTGACCGAAGCCACCCCGATATTGAAAACCATTCCATCATCATGGTCGACAGCCAAGATATGGTTATTTACGCCTCTCAGCCCCTCAACATGCCGCCATTAACCCCTTTTAAGGCTGTCCCGACGGGCCTAAATTACAACACCATTTTGTCGCTGATTACTTTCAATGAACTCAATGATGCTGACCCTGAATATGTCTATAAAGATCATCAACTTGCTAATGGTTGGCGTCTCTATGTTGTGATACCGTTTTCGCCGCTACTCAGTGAAGTGGAAAAACAATATCTATTGACCTTCTCGGTACTGCTGTTTGCTTTTATTATTACTATCTTGTTGATTCAGGCGGTGGGGAAAAGACTGACACTACCGCTTGAGATGATTGCGCAAAAATTCAGTCAATGGGAACGAGTTAATGATAAAGAGCTCAAGACTCACAACTCAACACCGAGAGAAATTTTCACCCTCGCCAATACGATTCAACAAAGCCGACAAAAGCTGATCAGTTATCAATTAGAGCTGGAAGAGAAAGTCGCGTTACGCACTTTAGAGCTGAAAAATGCCAATGCCAAGCTACAACAATTAGCCGAAAAAGATGAATTGACCCAATTGTACAATCGCCGCTATACCGAAAAACATTTTCCAACCTTGCACGATATGTGTAAACGCAGCCACGCGGCACTGGCGTTTTGTATTGTTGATATCGACCACTTTAAGCAGATAAACGATACCTATGGTCATCAGGCGGGTGACAAGGCATTAAAAACCTTAGCTAGGTTGATGCAGCAATTCTTTAAGCGCGAAACAGATTTGGTTTCCCGTTATGGTGGTGAAGAGTTTCTTATTATTCTGCCCCAATGTAATCCTGAGCAAATTGAGCATCACCTCAATCAATTTAGGTTACTGGTTGCCGATACCGATATTCAAATCACAGATAAACAGAGCATTAAACTCAACATCTGTATTGGCGCCGTTGTCAGCAACACTGGAGAATATGGCAATATCGACCACTGGTTTAAGATGGCCGACCTTAACCTGTATCAAGCAAAAGAAAGCGGTAGAAACCAAGTGATCTGTACCCAGCTGGCACAACATCAACAAGCCTAATCCGACTGACTACTTAGCTTGCCTGTCAGCGATAAATTGCTCCATACGAGTTAACATATAAGGGTAAAAAGGATTCCACTTTTGCCTTAACACATCGGCTGCGGGGACGCCTAACACTCCCCTTTCACCTCGAGTCGCACTCGAGCCAATATTTATTCTATGGTGACGCTGCGCTGAATTTTTTTTCGGTCCATAAAGCGAATCAGACTCAGGAAATGGCAAAGCCACATGAGATAAAGAGTACACCTCAGCAGGCCACATAAGATTAAGCGGCTCATGGCGAGGCTTATCATCACTATGAAAATGCACCGCTTCGATACTTCGCAAACTCTGGCCTTGATCATGCTGATTTTGCACTAAGGTCAAATCGTATTGCAGTAATGCAGGTAACAATAACGGCTTTATTGCATCCATAGGGTCATGCACCACCAAGGACATATTGACATCGACTCGGTTCAAATCGAACAACACTAACTGTTGATCGCTGCGAGGCAAACGTTGATAAAGCCCGGTCAATACCGATGGCGTGGATACGGTATTATCGGCTAGCGACTGAAATGTCAAAATATCAGCGAGTTGTGATACCTGCTCAACAGTTAGTTGATCCAATAATTGTTGGTTTCGAGCCGCCAGTTGATAAACCACATCCCCGGCATTAACTGCAAAAGAGTTATATTTGAATGGGTCATACTCGGTTTGAATCGCATTCCAGCTCAGCTTTTCTAAACCCAATAATTGACCGAGGTGACTCTGCCATTTCGCTCCAGCAGCAACAGGCGATAAGCCAATGGCCGGTGAAATAAACACTAAGCCATCATAACTTAAAGGCTTATCTTGCTTTAAGGCTTCTAATTCATGATTGAGCGCTAGTGCCGCACCTGTGGAAAACGCCATCACATACAGGGGTTTTCCCTGCAATTGCTGACGCATATATTGAGTCGCAATGGCTACAGCCTGAGCCATATCTTGCCACTGAAGGTTAATCAATTCCGACGGTAAAGTGCCGTGCCCAGGTAAACGTAACCCTAAAACATAAGCAGAACTGCGAAAATGAGATGCTAGATGAGACATAGAGTAAGGCGAATCAGACATACCGTGGAGTAACAATAAGCCATATTCAGCCCGAGGATTTTTCCACTCGAAACTACGATTCCAATCCTTAGACCATTTTTTAGGGTCAGACAAACTGCCACGGACATAACGATTTAGCGGCTGGTGAGTCAATGCCTGTGTTTTTTGATAAACCTTATCTTCAACTTCAGCAAACAGCTTATCTTCTAACGCAAGATAATCGCTAAAGCCTTTGAGTTGCATCTCTTGGTTAAACTCAGCGGTGAGTTTTGTAGTATGCCATAGGGATAAATCTTGTCTGCTGTTTAGCAGCCAAATAATGCTGGCAATGGCCGTAATGGTGATACCCAACACACCATAGGCTAAAGCCAAGAGAAGATGTTTAGTTGATGCAATAAATAAGGTTTTCATCAGTCCATTGAAACACAAAAATATTTAATTATTAACATACACGTTTTTAACCGATAAACTCCAGTCAATCGCCATTTACTGTTAAGAATATGAGCCGAGCAGCACAATCTCTTGGGCCATCAGATGCCCGAACCTGTTTTTACTTACCCAATTCGCCCCTATTACCTGAGTATTTTAACAAAAGTGGGGAAATTAATATCGATGACATCATTGAACTCAATGGTAATCATTGGCGAAAAATATTTGTCATTATGGCCAAAATCGCCGCCCCTGATGATAATTGGCGTGAATACAAAGTTAAGCTTTTACAGCGGCATGAATCAATTGCATTTGGCGCAACGGAGCTAAACTCCGAGGCTAAGCTGCATTTGGTATGTGGTCATCAGAGTGCCTTGTCGCTGGCCTTACCCGTTGTGAAACCAGCTAAATCCTTTCAGCTTCTGTCCCAGAATGGGCAGCAAATAGGTTTATTACCTTATCTAGATTATCGCCAGTGCCCTAACGCCCTTATTGAACAACTTAGACAACAGATAAATTAAACGCCTATAAACCTCAATTTGATTAAGATTTATAGGCGTTGGTAATGGCATTCTTCAGAAGCAAACCGCTCCGAAGTCTGTCTGCTCTATTTAAAGTAAATCGACTGTGCCATTTAGCATATGTCGCAGGCACAGAGCCAACACTCAAGCCTAAGCCAAGTTAGCGTTAAAGAACTCGGTTAATTTATCAAATGGGATCACGTCCATCTGATCATACAAATCCGTGTGGCTTGCACCAGGAATGATCATCAATTCCTTAGGCTGATTCGCCGCTTCAAAAGCCGTTTCACTGAAATAACGTGAATGCGCATTTTCACCATGAACAAACAAGATTGGACGTGGAGAGACTTCTGCGATATAGCTCAAAATAGGCATATTCATGAATGACATAGCAGTGGTCAACGTCCATGATGAGTTTGAATTAATAGCTCTTGGGTGAAAGCCACGTTCACGAGATTTATAGTAATCTGCATATTCCACCACAAACTGAGGCTCGCCTCCTTGCAGTTCAAGCGAAACAGGGCCATAAGCAGGCTCACCCTTTTCTGCATCCGCCCAGCGCTGTTGGCTCATTTGCTCAAGGGCTTGCGAACGTTGTTCAGGGGTTACGCTATCGTTATAACCTTTTGAAAATAAACGCGTCATGTCATACATAGTACTGGCAACAACCGCCTTAATACGCTTATCCGCTGCTGCGGCATTGAGTACCATGCCACCCCAACCACAAATACCAATAGCACCAATGCGTTCACGATCCACATTAGGCAGCAAGCCAATAAAATCGACTGCTGCACTGAAATCTTCAGTATTGATATCGGGAGAAGCGACATTTCGTGGCTGACCACCACTCTCACCGGTATAAGAAGGATCGAATGCTAAAGTCGCAAAACCACGTTCAGCTAAAGTTTGCGCATAAAGACCAGCAGATTGCTCTTTAACTGCACCGAAAGGACCACTTAGCACGATGGCTGCCAGTTTATCTTGGGCATCTTTAGGCTGGTATAGATCCGCAGCTAAAGTAATACCATAACGATTTTTGAAGCTGACCTTTTTATGCTCAACTTTATCGCTTTGAGCAAATGTCTTATCCCAAGTATCAGTTAATGTGATTGAATCTGTAATAGTGTCTTGTGTATTCATGATAATTTTCCTAATGAAGAGTAATTTAACAAGAGGTCATGGTTAAAACATCTGGTTCTAACCAAGCAGCATTTGGATGGAACAATACGAGTGCATATTGCCATCATGCCGCTGCTGCCCTTCACATTGGGAGCAACCCAATGCATCAAACCATGAGTTCATTATGTCAAATGAGACTATTTAACCGTTAGACAGAAACTCTACATTTATTGCCTATTAATCCAGCACATCAACAAAACGGGTAAACATCAAAACCGGTACCAATAAAAAGGCCTTAACCCATAGAAGGGTTAAGGCCTTTTCAACCATCTATATGGTTCTGATTATTTAGCCAGAGGAATTAACATCAATTGCAACTGATAATCCTGTTGCTTAGCAGGCAGTAAACGATAAGGCTCATACGGTGTCGAGCCCCAGGTATTATCACCTCCCACACCTCGCTGACGTAAATCGATGATCAGCTCAGTCAATGGACGTGGTTTAATATCGGTTGCATGACGATTAGCTCCAATTTTCGGGTAATCGAAATCGGCGATGGTGTTGTGGTGTGCGGTAAAATCAAACTTAGGCTCACCCACAATTTTCAAGCCAACCCCAGCTGAGTTAGTGATCTCCAGCCAACGCGTATCACTACGGTTACCATTTTCCTGTGGACGAATATAAGGGGTATAAAAGTCTGCCACACGAGACTGATAGGTACCTAAATCAGCAGCACTCTTACGGTCTTGATAGTTCTCCCAAGGACCACGGCCATACCAAGTGACCGAGTCAAACCCTTCAGGTAACTGCATCTTCAAGCCAAAACGTGGCATTTCTGGTAATAACGGCTCAAGTTTAGCGACGTAATTAACCGCTACAGCCGCGTCTTTACCCACTCTATATTCGATAGTGGCGTTACTGTTTAGCGTTGGGAAATGCAAGGTAAAGTGAATATTGGCTTTACCATCGAACTTCTCAACCTTAGCCGCGACAACCTCAGCCTTCTCTGGTGCATCCTTAAAGAATGCGGCCGATTTTTCCCATAAACGGTTACCATTATCTTTATCTGTCATTGCACGCCAGAAGTTGGGGAACAAACCTTCTTTAATCAGTTCTGTACCATTGATCTTATAGCTGCTCAAACGACCAGTAGCTTTGTTGAATTCAACGCTATTTTTACCTGACGCCACCACGATACTGTCACTATTTTGGGTGACATTCAGATCATTAGCTCTGACTGGCGCAAGTTGCGATGATTCATGCAGCTTCTTGGTCTGTAACACAAATTGCTCTGTCGCTACCGGATGCCCTTGAGGAATCAACCCTTCTTGCTCACGAAGTAAAAACTTCAGGTTAAGTACATATTCACGATCAGGTTGCTTCACATAACTGCCTGCAACATCGAGTGAAAACTCAGCTTCTTGTTGCGGTGCAACATCCATCTTAGCGAGCTCACCACTAGCAACCACTTTACCATCTTCCAGCAAGGACCAAACAGGCTGGACATAACTTAAGTCACGGAAGAAATTGCGGTTGAATATGCGGTATTTTCCGCTTTCCAGTTGCTCAACATGAATATTTTGATAAACCTTATTCACTTCATAAAGCACGGGATGCGGAACACGATCAGCACCAATGAGACCATTTGCTAAATAGTTGTTGGCATTTCTTACCCCTTCAGGCTCAAAATCACCACCATAGGCTAAGTAGGTTTCACCTTTTTCATTGGTTTGATACAGACCTTGATCGACCCAATCCCAAATACTGCCACCTTGGAACTGAGGATGCTCATAAACAAAATCCCACAACTCTTTCAGGTTGCCGCCGCTATTGCCCATAGTATGGGCATACTCAACCCAGATAAACGGCGTATCGGGATAGTTGCCCAGATACTTTTCGCTGATCTCTTCACGGTTGGCATACATCCAGCCAACAACATCGGTCATTTTTTCTTTGTACCAATCGGCGCGAGTTTCATATTGGACGATACGATTATCATCCATCTCTTTAGCCAGTAAATATGCCGCTCGAATATTGGGACCCGGACCAATTTCATTACCTAAAGACCAGGAAATAATAGAAGGATGATTTTTATCGCGCTCAATCATGCCATGGACACGATCAAGAATGGCGTCTTTAAACTGAGGGTCATTACCTAAACCATCTTCGCCAAAGTCATAACCATGAGACTCAACATTCGCCTCATCGATAACATATAAACCATACTGATCACACAGCTGATACCAATAAGGATCATTAGGATAATGGGAGGCTCTGACCGTATTAATATTGTTGAGCTTCATCAATTCAATATCTTTGAGCATGCCTTCACGACTCACCACTTGCCCAGTCGCAGGCTCATGTTCGTGACGATTCACCCCTTTGATGATGATGGGCTGTCCATTGACCTTCAGTAAACCATCTTCAATTTTTACATTTTTAAAGCCAATCGGTTGACGCACCACCTGCTCTTCTTGGCCCGGTATACTTAAGGTTAAGAGTAAATCATAGAGTTTTGGCACTTCAGCCGACCAAGGGGTGACATTGGCAAATTGCTGATTAAATTTCACCTGCGCTTGCTTATTACCAGCAACTTCAAGTTCACTCTGGTCTTGCCAAAGGAGCTGCTCTCCGTCAAAGACTTCAGCCGTGATCGTTGCCTTAGCTGACTCGGCGAGCGTATTTTCAATATCAACATCCAGCGCCAGTGAGCCATCTTTGAAATCGTTAATTAACGCCGTTTTGGCATGGAAGTCCCATAATTGAGTTTTGGGTACCACTTGTAAAAATACATCGCGTTGAATGCCGCTAATGCGCCACATATCCTGATCTTCTAGGTAGCTACCATCACTCCAACGAAAGACTTCAACAGCAATATTATTCTTACCCGTTTTGACCAGTTCAGTAACATCAAATTCGGCAGGCAGTTTACCATCTTGGCTATAGCCTACCTTCTGGCCATTAACCCAAACATTAAACGCCGAGCGAACCGCACCAAAATGTAAAATTATGCGTTTATCTTGCCACTGTTCATCGACGGTAAAGTCTCTACGGTAAGAACCCACAGGATTGTACTCAGGGGCAAACGGCTTATTTTTGGGGAACCCGTAGCCATGGTTAACATAAATTGGATAATCATAGCCTTGTAACTGCCAATTAGACGGCACTGGCGTTAGTGGCCACTGAGAAACATCGAAGTTCTCTGCATAAAAATCTGCCGGGCGGAGTGCTGGCTTCTCAACAAAATTGAAGTGCCACTCTCCGTTTAATGAATGGTAATGACTAGAACCTCGGTCATCACCGGCGAGCGCCGCTTGTTTGTCAGGGTATGAAGCGAAGAAGGCGCGGTCGGGTAACGAACCAATATCGAAAACAGCAGGGTTCTCCCAATCATGCACACTGTTAACTTGCTGTTTTTGCAAGTTTGCCTCATTGACCTCTCCGGATTGACACCCAGATAAAACGAAGCAAGCGATAGCCGCTGCGATGGGCTTTAGATGTTTACCATTCATTTTTACCACAATAGGGTTCCTTTTATTCATTGTGATGGTACGACGCATTAAAGTGGTTATCCCTTATACACCCTTCCCCCACGAAAGATGTTAATAACTCACCTCAATATTGATTCAGCAAAAATACAATTTACACCATAAATATTCATACAATACTACTATTGATAATGTCGCAGATTCAATCACCGAACTCTCATAATTTCAGAAATGATTTTTCATATTTATCAATGAGTTCAAAGGCTCGGACTATTAGGCAAGAAAATCACAGGATCAGGGATATCAGCTTTAGGCTGCAATCATCATAATGATTGTTTCGATAGGCGCTGTAGGAAGAAACCAAAAGGTCTAATCGTTGGTTTTATGATCTCCCATTAAATTTTGACTGTTATATCTAACATTCAATTCAGGCTACACATTTGGATTCATCATCCATACTAAATCATCAATGAATTACTAACCCACCAGGGTTTCTATTCTTTCACCCTAAAAAATCAGCACTCTGAGCCTTCAGAGCGAGCAAGTATTTTTGTAACGAGGAGCAAGATATGAGTAACAATGAATCTCCAACCGAAAGTATGCAAGTGATCCGCGCTGAGGAGATGAAAGCCATCAAAGGCCCGAGTGATTGGTTCACCGGCGATGTCTATATTAGTACGCTATTTAATGCACCCGCACCTGCACGTGTAGGCATGGCTGTGGTTAATTTTGAAGCAGGGGCGCGCACACATTGGCACAGTCATCCTCTCGGACAAATATTACTGGTTACCCAAGGAAAAGGCTGGACCCAGTGTGAGGGAGGAGTAAAAACGGAAATCCGTCCAGGCGATCTGATTTGGTGTAATTGCGGCCGCAAACATTGGCATGGTGCTACCGAGGGCTCAACCATGCAACATGTTGCGATACAAGAGGCGTTAGACGGCAAGGCCGTAGACTGGTTTGAAGCGGTTTCTGATCATGATTACCTCGCATCTGAAGTAAAAACAGATTAAATCATCCCGATGAAATCGACATCATAAAAAAGGCGAACTTAGGTTCGCCTTTTTACGTTCAATGAAAGACCTTAAATGCTCAATAATTCACAGATGCATTAGGAGTGAGACGTATTTTAGATGAAGCGCCAATCGCAATACTTGCGGTGATAATCCCCAGAACCACATAGCCCACACAGATTTCAAAGACGCTAAAACTAGTGGCGGCAACACTGGCAACCATTCCAGGGAATACCGCCCCCGAATACGAAACCACGAACACTGTCGATAACAGCCCTGCACGATACTCGATATCGGTGTCTTGCAGTAAGACTTTTAAACAAGCCGTCGTTGCAATGCCCTGAGCCACACCCACCAGTAAACTGGCGGTAAAAAATAGCAGCAACCAGCCCTGTTCGAGCGCCAATAAAATCAAAGTAGCTGCAACGATATACAGCCCCATGCCTAACCTTACCGCGATAGCTGAACTCATATTACTGGTTATGTAGCCGCCCAAAGGCGTCAATATCATTACCGATGAGAAAGCCAATGCCGACACAATGGCGCTACGCGTGCCAAGTTGCTCAGCAACAATTGAGGGACCAAAAGCTTGGTAAAAAGCGCCCAATGACCAAGTGGCAATAACGCAGCAAGCCATGATCAAAAATGCCCATAAACGCTCCCTGGGCAGATAAAGAGAGGGTTTCAAAGCTGAAAAGCCTCTGGGTTTTCGCTTAATGGTTTCTGGGGAGAGGATCACTAACAGCAGACAAACGAGTAAAACGCTAAACAACATAATGAAAATCAACACTCTTGGCCAAGGCCCCCAACTCACCAATGCACCGCTGGTGATCGCCCCACTCGAGATACCTATCATGGGTGACGTACTTGTCACCGCAGCTACTAGCCATCCAGGTTTGCCCTCAGAGAGATCGACAACATAAGCACCGATACTGCTGGTCGCAATACCGCAAGCCAGCCCTTGCAAGACTCGGGCAACGAATAACACAGGCGTGCTATGCATCTGAGTCAGTAAAAGGCTGGAAGCAATAACACAAAGCAGAGCTAAGATCGCCATTGGCTTACGGCCAATAAAGTTGGACAAACGACCAAACATTAATAGCGCGATCGCTGCTGCAATAAAGTACCCCAGCGAAACAAAACCTAAATCACTATTGGATAAGCCATTCTCAAGTCTATAGGTATTAAACAGCGAGATAGGCGCACCAGAAGTTGCAAAGACCAGCATGAAAGCCAATGATGCAATAAAAAAGGAATGATGAAACGATAATCTCATAACAGCCTATCTCAATATAGGGTGTAAATAACCAGAGCAAACAACAAGGGGTATCACAGACTAAGGCTCAACAGGCGTTATCAATACCTCAACATCCCCTGCGGTCGACAACAAAGAGATATCACCACTCAAACGTCCTAAGGTGATCAAGCCAGCAGCATACCCAAAATCTCGGTAAAAAATGGCTAAATTACCCCAAAGCGCATAATAAGTAATATCACCTATTTTGCCAGCAGTACCTGCCGGTGCATCGGCCTTCGTTAATTTACGCTCTAGATAGGCTATCTTTTCCGTGCTGGCGTAATCCTTCAACGACAAACGCAATGGCAACATAGTGTAAAAGTCTTTTGCTGTGGGATTATTGGCTAGCGTTGCCATCAGCTGCTTGCCATTAATTGTCAAACTTACCTTCATCATCACTCCCCTAGCCTGAGCCTTTTCAACTAAAACACGTTTATCTGACAGCATCACTTTTTTTCGTACTGCGCCTTAGTCACCGGCTCAAGCCACTTAACCACATTCCCCGCTTTGGCTTCCTGTATGGCAATATGCGTCATGGCTGTTGTGGAGGTCGCACCATGCCAGTGGCGCACATTAGCAGGAATTTTGACCACGTCGCCGGGATGAATTTCAAGCCTTGCTTCACCTTCTTGTTTCACCCAGCCCATGCCAGATGTGACAATTAAGGTCTGACCCACGGGATGGGTATGCCAATTGGTGCGACTCCCCGGCTCAAACGTCACCGTCGCGCCAGCTGCGCGCTCTTCCCCTTTTGCAGCGAACAATGGCTCAACACGCACGTCACCTTTAAAATAGGGTTCAAGCCCCGTCATAGGAAGCTGAGAGCCGTTTTTAGCCACAGTAATTTGTACTGGCTGAGGCTCTTGTGCATGTACATAACCCGCCACAAGCATCGGCAAAGTAACGCAGGCAAGTCTAAAGGATGTTAGTGACATGGCTATACTCCAATAAGGTAAAGGATTAACAATGGATTCTGTCATCCAACTTTAGGCCGATATCGCGATAACCAATAGTTCATTACTGGGAGATGATTGCCCAATCGTCCAAATCTGCCGCCATTTTGTATCAAACTGAGATGAATGAGTTACAATTTTGCATACGCTAATTCCGATAAACCATGACCTAAAACTATGTTGAATGATGACTTTATTGCGTCCATCTCTAATGAACTCGCGAACAGTGTAGCAATGCACACCGAAGGCGTTGAATGGACAGAGACCGCTGTTGATGGTTTAGAGTTTTATCGGCAATCATCACCGACTTCACAATCCGTGTGCATTGTTGAGCCGAGTATCGCGCTAGTAGTACAAGGGGCGAAATCGATGACCCTCGGTGAGCAAACCTTTAAATATGATCCGACACGCTTCTTAATAACTTCTCTGGATTTGCCCGCAAAAATGCAAGTACTTGAGGCCAGTGAAGAACAACCCTATCTGGGCATAGTACTCAAGCTCGATCTGGCCGTCATGAGCGATCTTATGTTGCAGGCTCCCTTAAACAACCCCAAAGAAGTCATTTCCGATCAGGGGATGATCTTAGGCAATACCACACCGAACTTTCTGATGGCGCTCCATCGACTGGTGACATTAATCGATGAGCCTGAATCCACAACTGTACTTGCACCTTTGATCAAAAAAGAAATTTACTGGCGAGTGCTTATCAGTGAACAAGGTGCTCGTCTAAGACAAATTGTCTCTGCGGGCAGCCATGGCTTACGTATTGCGCGATCCATTGAATGGCTCAAAAGCAACTATGATAAGCACTTAAGTGTTGATGAACTGGCAGAGATGGCACGTATGAGTAAATCGACCTTTCATCATCACTTCCGCCAATTAACCTCAATGAGCCCACTTCAGTATCAAAAACGGCTTAGATTAATGGAAGCCAGAAGATTAATGATCGCAGAAAGTCAGGATGCATCAACGGCGGCTTATCAAGTCGGTTATGAAAGCCCATCACAGTTTTCAAGAGAATACTCGAGGTTATTTGGGGATTCGCCTAAAAGAGATGTGCTCAATCATTGGCAATAACCCCTTTTACCTATTGCAGATTCCCCCCGTTAACAAGAATAAAAAGGCACCTTTTAGCCACTGTCACAACTAAAAGGTGCAATTGCAAAATATTCAGCAAAGATCTTCAGACCTAGCACAGGCTATTGAATATAAGCGCCGCCACACACAGGTTGATAGGTACCAGTAATATGACCACTGGCCTCACTGACTAAATAACGAACCGTGTTGGCAACATCATCAGGAGTCGCAATTTTTTGCGTAGGCGTATGCATTCTGATCATCTCTTTAAATTCTTCAGGTGCATCTTTGGTCGCATCGGTTTCCACTAACCCTGGAGCCACAATATTTGAAGTAATGCCGTAAGGCCCCAGCTCTTGAGCCAAGTACTTACTGAAACTATCTAATGCACCTTTAGCACTTCCATGGGCAATAAAACTCGGTGCAGGTACTTCAGATAAGGTGCTAGAAATAAACACTAATCGACCATACTGCTTCTGCTTCATACTTTCAGCTGCAACTTTGGCAGTTTGATAAGCCGCATGCATTTCGTCATTGAGTTTTTGCGAAAACTCGTCCCATGTTTGCTCCATGAAGGGCTTAGGGGTGAAATTCATATTGGCATTTGACACTAAAACATCGACGCCACCATGCTCATTAGCAATGCTATCAAACATCGCTTGAATCTGAGTCTTATCTCTCACATCGGCCTGAATTGTATAGGCTTCTCCACCAGCCGCTTGGATCTCCTGCGCCAGCTCCGCCGCCACTGAGGCACTATTGACGTAATTAATAAAAACACGCAAACCATCTGCCGCTAATGCTTTTGCGGTCGCGGCGCCAATTCCTCTCGCCCCACCTGTGATTAATGCATTACGTTTAGACATGCAACGACTCCTAATTTTGTTGGGTTTCATACGGCTAGCCCCAAGGCTATAGCCGAGCTAATGTTATTGGTTAAGCTTTCTTAAATTGGTGATCACATCAGCCAGATGCTGCCGACTTCGCTCAAGCTCCGAAGAACTTTGATTGTGCTGAGCATCAACTAGCACTGAATTAGCGATCTCGGCACAGGTTTCGACAACCGATAAAGATTGCTCCGTTAACGCAACCAACTTACTTCGGCTATCGGTATCTAACCGCATCCGTTGTATCCATCCACGCTTTTCAAGGCTCGCAATGGAACGGCTGACACTGGATTTTTCCAAGTACAACAACTCACAGATCTGGTTCTGCGTAAGCTCTCCTTGATTTTGCAGCAATAAAATAACCCCCCACTGCTCAGCGGTGATCTCTATACCTGCCTGTTTAAAGCGAGTCGTTAATAAGCGATTAAATAAACGACTGGCCAGCCCGGTAAGGTGTCCCAAAGAGTGATGATGATTATATTGCGGCATAGTTCGCCTTGTTATGTGAACAGCATTTAGTTGTATACACAACTATAATGCTCAGTGTCAATGTAAGTTTTGAATTAATGGTGCCATATACTCAGCCAACTCTGCGTATATTGCTCTTAACTAACGGCTCAATTTGTAATATTAGGCAATAAAATTAGAGGAACATGCTACTGGTTTATTAATGAGATCATAGAAAATGAAAATCGCTAATCGATGCTTATACTTTTGCGATGCCATAACTATCCCTGGCTGACAGAGGAAACAGCTTCTTTTAATCAATTTAACTAAGGATTTTTGACATGTGTGAAGATACAGATCAAACAAGAAGAAAAGTGGTAAAGTTCGCTGGTGCTGCAGGCGTAGGCGCTATGTTAACCGGTCCCATCAATGTGTTTGCCAGTGATGCTTCAGGCAACATTCAATCCCGAGGTTATGCAGCCTTTGATGAATCCGGAAAATTGAAACCTTGGAAATTTGAACGTCGTCCTGTGGGTGATAATGACGTTCTCATTGATATCAAATTCGCCAGTATCTGCCACTCGGATATCCACCAAGAAATGGGCCACTGGGGTAAACAAAAGTATCCGCAGGTCCCTGGCCATGAAATCGTGGGTGTTGTGGCTGCAGTAGGTAAAAACGTTACCAAGTTTAAAGTTGGTGATCGAGCCGGTGTTGGCTGTATGGTTGGTAATCACAACTATAAGCACGACACTGATGAGGAACAATATAATCCAGATACCATCTTTACTTATGGCTATCCGGATGATCGCTCTCCAACGGGGATTTCGCAAGGAGGCTACTCTAATAACATTGTTTTAGAAGAAGATTTTGTCATGCATGTTCCCGAAAACATCAGCTTTGAAGAAGCTGCGCCATTGATGTGCGCCGGTATCACAACCTATTCTCCTCTGATGCGTGCGAATCTGAAACCAGGCACAAAAGTCGCTATTGCTGGCATTGGTGGACTGGGTCATATGGCCATTAAAATTGCCGCATCAAAAGGTGCTGAAGTTTACGCTTTCACTACCTCAGCTTCAAAAGTGAAAGATATTTTGGCCTTTGGTGCTAAAGAAGCCATCGTTGTCGATGATCTCAGTAAACTGGCGGCTTACCATGGTCAAATGGACTACATGCTGTGTACCATTCCATATGACTTTAATGTTGCAGCCTATGCCGCAGTGGTAAAACCCTATGGCACCTTTACCCAAGTCGGTATGCCAATTAAGTCAGAAGTGACACTCAATGCGTTATTTTTAGCCTTCTCCAGAGTCAACTTTAATGCCTCTCTCATTGGCGGTATCAGAGAAACTCAAGAGATGGTCGATTACTGCGCCGAGAACAAAGTATTACCTAAGATCCAGAAAATTACGGCGGTGCAAATTAATGATGCTTGGGAAAGCGTGGTAAACAAAGAAGCAAGATATCGTTATGTCATTGATGCATCGACATTTTGATAATTAATCCAATATATAAAGGGCGATAATTATCGCCCTTTATTGTGTTTTATATTAGGTTCAACGCTTAACGACATATCCGCTAAACCGTGATAATTTATCCATTTGCTCGGCTAATAAACATCATGCTCTGACAGCCAACCCCGTCATAGTTTTAAGATAAGTGAAATAGGCAAAAGCGCCCGCTAACAGATTACCGATAAATGCACCGATAAAAATCCCCTCAATGCCGCCAAACTGGGCACCAAACCAAATGCAGGGTAAAAATAATCCGAATAAACGTACAAGCGAGATCAGTAAGGCCATATAAGACTTACCCAAGGCATTAGATACCGATACTAAAATCATGCAACAGCCCAATGCTCCTAGGCTAAAAGGAACCAACAGCAAATAATATCGTAAAATTTGGCTTACCTGCTGCTCAGAACTCATTAACTGCGCCAAGTAATCTGCCCCTATCCAAGAAACGCCCCCAATAAACAATTGCCAACTCAGCACAAAAAGTAATGCAATACGTACCAACTTTGTTATTCGCTCTAACTGCCCTGCGCCTAATGCATGACTGATCATAGGAGGCAACGACATAGTGAGTGCCAGCACAACCACAATGGCAAAAAACTCCACGCGCGAGCCCAGTCCCCAAGCCGCAACGGCTGCGGCGCCGAATGAGGCCAGTAATTTGGTTGCTAAAATGGCTGATAAAGACGGCATAAGCTGACTCATAACCGCTGGAAAGAAAATATGGGAAATCTGTTTTATGGCGCTATTTATTTGTAAAGCATAGTGCTGGAAACTCAGCCAACGAAAACCTCTTAATCGATAGGCCAAGATAACAATACCGCAAACAAACGAAAGGCATGTGGCAATAGCCGCGCCATTGATCCCCCAACCCAAAACAAAAATAAACAGCGGATCGAGTGCAATATTCAGCACACTGGTCACCACCATCATAATGCCGGGTAACATGGTATTGCCATTGGCACGGCACACGCTATAAAGAAAGTATTGTAAGGCGCCCAGCCAAGCACTCAGCCCCCACCATGCCCAATAACTGCTGACCAAAGGATACACATCTTGCGTCGCCCCTAAGGCCGAAAGTAGCGGGAATCTAAAAAGATACAATAATAGGCACACCAGCCCGATCACGATGACGCCCAAAGAGATTGTCAGACCAGCCATCTGTTTGGCTTCCTCAGTCTGATTGCCCCCAAGCAGTTTAGCGATTAACACGGTTGCAGCGATACCAAAACCCACTTGTACCCCAATCAACACCATCTGCAGCGGCATCGTAAAGCCCTGCAATGCAAGAGGAATCACGCCTAGCTGACCGATAAAAGCACTATCAACTAATTGGAAACTCATGATAGCCAATACGCCAAATACCATAGGCCACGTGGCTTTAAAGAGGGTTACGGAAAGATTCTGTTGTGACAAAGGAAGGTCCGATTCCATTAAAATAATGCCCGTTGATTAGACAACAGGCAGAAAATAAAGTGAGTAAGGTTAAACGTTAACGCAAGCAACATCAAACTTGGTTTATCAAGACTTACTACAGCTCGAATAGGGTTTTGGCAATATTCCTCGCTTAGCAACATACATGTCAAAATTATGTGCTACCGATAAAAATGGATACTCTCTATCTTACTGGCCGGATTTTAAATGCTTCTCATTAAAGCACTTCGGGCTAACAATATCGACATCAGCTAATGTGCAATCCAAGCGATTAGCCTGATGAGTAGAGAGTCTGCAGAAAATGGCATGAGCCACATAAGTATGAATATTAAGTGGCTATCTGCCCCAATACAAAAAAGGCAGTGAAGATAATATTCACTGCCTTTTTCATTGCTATCAACCTACAAATAAGCGGCTATTTTTGTTACTTATCTTTTATCAATCATAGATAGTCGGTATAGCCTGGCGCTTGTGTTGCGTTGCCTTATAGATAGCAATCAAACGTGACTCAACCGCGGCATCAACGTCTTTACCTTCAAGGAAGTCATCAATCTGATCATAAGTCAGTCCAAGGGCAACTTCATCTTCCAACTGTGGTTGATCACATTCAAGATCTGCCGTTGGCGCTTTATCAACCAAGATACTTGGCGCGCCCAAGGCTGCCGCTAGTTGGCGTACTTGACGTTTACTCAAACCAAACAAAGGTGCCAAGTCACAAGCACCATCGCCCCACTTGGTATAGAACCCAGTAATGTTCTCTGCGCTATGGTCAGTTCCCACTACGAGACCACCAGTGAACCCAGCTATCTCATACTGGGCAATCATACGCATTCTGGCTTTAACGTTGCCTTTCACAAAATCGACACTGCTATGGGGATGAGAAATTACGCCTGCGGTCTCTAATCCAACTAAGGTCTGATGATGGATACCTTCCACCCCGTCACCGATATTGACAGTCACCAGCTTACTAGGCTGAATGAATTGGCAGGCTAACTGCGCCTCATCCTCATCTTTTTGAACCTTAAAAGGCAGTCTTACCGCAATAAACTGATAACTTCCCTCAAACTCGCCTTCGCTATTGAGCTCATCCACCGCCAATTGACATAGGCGGCCAGCCAGAGAAGAGTCAACGCCACCACTGATCCCCAGTACCAAACTCGTTGCATTAGCCTCTCTGAGTTTTGATTTTATAAAGGCAATACGTCTTTGCACCTCGAAATCAACCTCTATTTCGGGCTGCACTTTCATTTCACGTATGATCTGTCCTTTCACTAGTCCGACTCCAATCTTATTATTTTATCTGTCAGCAGAAATTAACCTGTCCATTATGAGCTAATTAAAAATAGAATTCACGATCCAATCGTCAACAATTAAGATTATTTATTTGCAATCAAAGCGATTATTTATAGTGCGGTATAAAAAACGCTAGGCTACTGTAATACGCTTGATTATGCTTACACAATAGCAAAGCAAATTCACTGTTAGGTTAATGATTTAATGGAACTTCAATATCAACTTCTGCTGTCCCTCGCAGTGATACATACTGTGGCACTTGCCAGTCCTGGACCTGATTTCGCCTTAGTGGTTAAGTTATCGACTCAGGAGCAACGTAGCACGGCATTAGCATGTGCTTTAGGACTCGCAATGGCCATTACCCTGCATACACTGTTTAGTTTGACCGGGGTTAGTCTTATCATCAAAAGCTCACCAAATCTGTATCTTTTGGTACAACTAATAGGTGCTAGCTATCTTGCTTGGATGGGATTTGGTGCCATCAAGGCCGGATTAAGCCAATGGAAGATGCGTCAACAACTGCGAGAGTCTGCGCCTGCAAAAAACATCAACCGCCTACAAGGCTTTATTCAAGGTTTTTCAACTAATCTGTTAAATCCAAAGGCCTTAGTGTTTTTTATAACACTGTTTTCAACCTTGATCTCACCTGAAATCAACCTTGAAACCAAAGCCGCTATCACCTTGTTAATGTTCAGCTTATCGTTAATCTGGTTTAGCTTTATCGCACTGGTATTATCAAAACCCGCAGTTCAACTTAAAATGCAGCGAGCAACGCCAGCAATCAACTTGATCACTGGCTTGCTGTTTATCAGTGTGACGATTTTCATTGTCACTAAGCTGATTAGCGAATTCATTTAGCTTTATTACTGAGCCAGAATGTAATCTAGCGCAGAAGTCACCACAGCGACTTGCGCCAAGATACAGTTTTCATTGTCCACTAATGGACTATCTGGATACACTTCGGTAGTGGTATTAAAAGTCGCATCACTAAAACCAGTACATAGACCCAATTTTTTGGTGGGATAGTTAATCACGCCAAATTGAGAAATAGGTGCGCCGATTAGACAACCTTGATCATCAGCAGGCGCAATATGAGTCACTTTAGACACGGCATTGATAATCGCAGTTTGCAATTCATCACATGGGTTCTCGCTATCACCCACCAAATAAAATCCATCGGGAATGTTCCAGTTGGTTTGGATCACATTGTCTCTTGCGGCTAAAGCTGGACGAAACTCGCTGTTATCGGTATCCGTGGTTTCGTGTAGATCGATATGAGCAATCAGCTTCACCTTCAATTCGGCCACCAACGCCATCAACGCCGCCGACTCTCCTGCAGGGCTATCGGCATAAAATGAGCGATTAGGGTCGATAGCAAATGGATTCCAACGATTGATGGTTTCATATCCCCAAGGACTGACACAAGGAGCGACCACCAGATTAACTTGCTCACTGTATTGTTCGGCAGCCGTCAAAATAAAACGCAGCGCGCCCTGTACCCCACTGGTTTCATAACCATGAACGCCACCAGTTACTAATACGGTAGGTTTGTTTTCATCCCACTGGCGACTCTTCACCGCATACAAGGGGTAAACCCCCTCTTGGTAATCTAGCTGGCCATACTGCACTAACGTAAATGTGTCACTCAGCCCCTCAAGTTTGGCAACAACTTCCTGTTGATAAGAACGCTTCTTTACTTGGGCTTGACGCCAAGTTGCTTTTTCTTGTTCACCCCATTTTTGGCCAGGTGTGCCAATGGGATATGCTTGCGTTGTAGTCATGAATATTCCTCATCTCAAAGATACAGGCAAAACTATCAAATAAGCGGCCAAATGACTAGCAAGGCCACCGTATTCATAGGCAGCTATGGAATTCTTTGATAGGATCGCCTGCGAAGGAGAATTCATGAAAATTTTTACTTATCAGCCACCCACAATCCCTTGGCTCGACATACGTTATCAAGACCGCGATATTATTGTGATCAACAAGCCTGCAGGCCTGTTATCCAATCCTGGTCGGGCAGAAAATACCTTCGACTGTGCAATAAACCGCTTACTGCAACGCTATCCAGAGGCGATATTAGTTCATCGCCTCGACTGCGCGACTTCAGGGATCATGGTATTTGCGCTAAATAAGAAAGCCGAATCCAACATCAAAACTCAGTTTCAAAATCGAATGACTGAAAAATATTATGTCGCCTTAGTTCAAGGCGTCATGAGTCAAGATAATGGAAAAATTGAGCTAGCCATGAAGGCCGATAAAACCCAACCACCGCTACAGATGATTGCCGAAGATGGCAAGAGTGCCACCACTTATTTCGAAGTGTTAGAGCGCCGTGAAAATGCAACCTTAGTAAAATTAAAACCCATCACAGGACGTACCCACCAATTGCGCTTACACATGAAAGCCTTTGGTCATACGATATTGGGGGATGATTTTTATGGTGATGAAAACAATATTGCGGCGTCACCACGCCTGTGTTTACACGCAGAACACTTACAAATAACTCACCCTTACCGTCAGCAAGAGATGAACTTTTATAGTAAGCACCCATTTTAGCCTAATACCAATCAGTACAAGGAAGCAAACCCCTTAGACTAAAGCGCCAACGCGAGCAGATTAATGTTAGGCCGCCCGGGTCGCGGTATAGAAACACTCATCGCTGTTGCAAAACTGCAGTAAGTTGTCAGAAGTCAGTAAAAAATATTCACCAAATATATTACCGCTGACATCTTCCAGCTTAAGCCCGTTATCGACAGACGTAGCCTGCATTTCACCTAAAGCGTGACAACCATCCTTATACCAAGTTTCGATATAAACTTTATCGGCTTGGCGATAGATGGTGATCTTGTCTCCCTGAGAGTGACGCTCATCAATCCACTGACCGAGCACTTCCCTTTTGCTAAGATCATTCTCTTTCCAGTTCAGTCGTTTACGCTTTTCGACAACCGACATTTCAATCTGTTGCAGTAACGATTGTGAACCATCAATCTTAGTTTCGTCTAACATGCCTCGAAGTTGTGGTTTCATAAATATCCAACCCTTACTCGTACCTATGTTGTGACTTTGTTAATAACATAGACGCTAACTCAATAAATTAAAAATATTTTTTTAAAGTTTATAGTGGGAATTGTATCTCAGGCAAAAAATAAAAACGCGATCTAACTCACTTTTAATGCAGATTTCTACTGCCAGTGATCACAGATGAAATATTGTATGTGAAGCTGACATAAAAAAATCCGATGAACGGAGTTCATCGGATTTCTGTTTAAAGCCAATGGCTTGGGATTAACTGTCAGCTTGTTCAGCCCTTTCAGCAGCTTCGCAAGCCGATGCGGTAAACAGCACATCGGTAGAGCTGTTAAGCGCAGTTTCGGCTGAATCCTGTATAACACCGATAATAAAGCCTACGGCCACCACCTGCATCGCAACATCATTACTGATACCAAACAGGCTACAAGCTAATGGGATCAACAGTAATGAACCACCAGCAACTCCCGATGCACCACAGGCAGACACCGCTGCCACGACGCTCAAGAGAATCGCAGTCAACACATCTACCTGAATCCCTAAGGTATGCACTGCCGCTAAGGTCAATACGGTGATAGTAATAGCGGCACCGCCCATATTGATGGTCGCCCCTAACGGAATCGATACCGAATAAGTATCTTCATGAAGCTCAAGCTTTTCACATAAAGCCATGTTCACGGGAATGTTGGCAGCACTCGAACGAGTGAAAAATGCCGTCACACCACTTTCGCGCAAACAGGTCAGCACCAATGGATATGGATTACGTTTGATCTTAAACCAGACAATAATAGGGTTCACCACTAGGGCAATGATCAACATAGAACCCAGTAATACCGCAAGCAACTGAGCATAACCAGCAATAGCACTAAATCCGGTAGCGGCAAAAGTATTGGCAACCAAACCAAAAATACCGATAGGCGCTAAACGGATCACGAAACGTACCATTTGCGAAACACCATGACTCACATCACCAAAGACGGTTTTTGTGGTGTCACTCGCATGATGTAATACGATGCCTAAGCCCACGCCCCAAGCCAAAATGCCAATATAGTTGCCAGTCATCAGTGCATTAACAGGGTTATCGACAATCTTGAACAGTAAGGTGTTGATCACCTCTGCAATGCCTTCTGGCGGCGTGGTAGTCGCAGTATTAGAAACCAACACTAAGTTAGTCGGAAACAGGAAGCTCATGCTCACAGCAGTAATTGCCGCAGCAAACGTTCCCAGTAAATATAACACCACGATAGGACGCATATTGGTCTTAGCATTTTTCTTTTGATTCGCAATCGATGCCGCAACCAAGATAAAAACTAAGATAGGCGCAATGGCTTTCAGCGCACCAACAAAAAGTTCACCTAAAAAGGCGACACTTTCTGCTGCCGATGTAGAGAAGCTCGCCAGTAGTATCCCAGCAATAATCCCCACTAGAATTTGTAGAACCAAACTGCCATCGGCAAGTTTGGCGAATAAAGAACGATTTTGATTCATTGATTGGCCTATCATTTTAATAGTTTACGTTTGACTATTTTTATCGAAGTGATCACTTCTCTTATCATATTTTATTTGGTGAATTAAGCTGACTCAGCCCTAAATTACTGCTGCGTTAACCCAAGGGCTAACGCAGCGTCTGTTTACCTTACCCTATGCGTCAGCTTTCCACACCCTGTGTTTTATAGAATGTGATGCATATTGTCTAGGGCCGAGGCAATTTAGCTGCAATTTTCATTATCGATAACACCCTGCTAACAAGTCACTCTTCTTCTCAACCTTGATGCTGCTTTGCACCTCTTAACATGGCTTCGATTAACTCTTGGGCATCAAACTTAGTTAAGGCCTCATTGGCCCCCACTTGATGCGCCTGACTCACACTGATCTCACTGGACAGTGAGGTATGCAAAATAATATAAGCATTCGCTAGCACAGGATTATTTTTAACCTCAAAAGCCAATTCATACCCATCGAGTCCTGGCATTTCGATATCGCTGACTAACAGGTCAATTGCATGTCCCTCTTTAGCGGCGTTCTCCATCATCGACAGCGCTTCGCGGCCATCATTGGTGACAAAATAGGGAATATTAATGCTATCAAGCGCATCGGAGAGCTGTTTTCTGGCCACCATAGAGTCGTCAACAAGCAAGATATTAAGCGGTTTTAATTTTTCACGCTGCACATCAGTAAGGCTGACATGAGTATGCTCTGCATCGACAGGAAAGATCTTAGACAGCAATAACTCAACATCGAGTAGCTGCACTAATTTATCGTCAATCCGTGTCACCCCCGTTAAAAACGCATTCTTGCCGAGATTATTAGGCGGCGATTCAATATCACGCCAGTTACATTCGATAATGTTATCGATGGCCGGTACTAAAAAGCCAATTACCATTCGCTGACAATCGGTGATAATAATATAAGATTTAGCGCGATCATCTTGGCTAACGGGCTTATATCCCACCGCAGCCGCCATATCGATCACAGGAATGGTATGCCCACGCACTGTGGCTGCGCCAATGATATTAGGATGAGACTGAGGAATTGCACTCAGAGGGGTAAAAGGCACTAATTCCCTTATTTTCAATGTGCCTAATGCAAACAGTTGAGTCGCTGATAAGCGAAACAGCAATAAACCTTGAGACTGAGATGCCTTACTTTTCATAATAATACCGACATTTTTTGCTGTTTAATTTCGTATTACCCTAACATACCAATCTAGGGTTTCCGAGGTTAAACCATTAAATTCACAGTTGAAATTGAGCTGATAATCACGTCAGATTTACAGCTGCGACTCTATTGGCAATAAGCCGATAAAGTCCGCCATAAATTTGCGCCAAAAACCCGCTTGAGGCTCAGCGTAATAACGGTGATTGAGTTTATCGTCAATCCAAACTAACTCGCCATTTTCGACAATCACACGATAACTAAAATCTTGCAGCTCCAGTTGAATACCAGACAAAATACTGGTCGCAAAGGCATTATTTTCAAACAACAATCCCATTTCGGTATTCAATTGTGCAGAGCGAGGATCAAAATTAAACGACCCCACAAACACCGCATCATTATCGAGAATAAAGGTTTTAGCATGAAGACTGGTTCTTGAACTGCCTTGCCACGATATCGCCTTCTTCCCTTTATCGGCTTTAAACTCATAAATATGAATACCGTTTTCAATTAATTGCTGCCGATAACGCTGATAACCTGCGTGCACCGCCAATACATCGGTTGCGGCAAGACTGTTGGTGATCACGCTAACTTCAATACCTCGTTTAACGGCATCGGATAACAACACAACACCTGCCCGTGTCGGAACAAAATAGGGCGAAATAATCACCAACTGTTGGTTAGCTTGGAATAAATAGCGCTTTATATCGGCTAGCAGCCATTGCTGGTCTTGCTTATCTACTGCTTTTTCAGGCGGATCAAACACCACCTCGGCTTGGCCCCAATACCAATTAAGGTGTGGTCTTTTTAACTGACTCACAAAGTCGCTAAATTTCAGTCGCTGTAGATATTCATCCCCCGCAAACGCCTGCTTACGTTTAGCCATTCGCTCATATGTTTGTTGATCTAGCGTTAACTTAGACTCTTGGACAACCTGTTGTTGAGCAACTAAGTCACTAACCTGTTGCACCACAGACGCATTCCAGTACAGATCGAACTGCTCTGAAACCTTGTCGACTGCATTACCTATGGTTAATAGATCTAAATCGCCAAATTCAACTTCGCTGTTTTTAGAAAAATACTCATTACCAATATTACGTCCACCAACGATGCTGATCAGGTTATCCACCGTAAGGGATTTGTTGTGCATTCGATGATTTAAACGCGAAAAGTCTAGCAGTAAACCAAAATTACCAAAGCCACGAAGCGATGAAGGATTAAATAGACGGATCTCAATATTGGAATGACTCGCCAACTGCGCCAATACTTGATCACTGGTATCAAGGGTTAAATCGTCGAGCAAGACTCGCACTCTTACGCCGCGATCTGCCGCATCGATGAGTGACCACAATAGCAGTCTGCCAGTCTCATCATCATGATAAATATAATATTGTAGATCGATTGACTGCTGAGCCGCCTGCACCGCCTTAATACGTGCTGCGAAAGCATCGACACCTGACAATAATGGCAATACCCCAGTTTGATTGGGGTGAGCGGCCAAATCGGCACGTAAGAAATGGTAAAGTGGAGAATCAGCTGGAGCGGCAATCTTATAACTTGGAGAGAGGGTAGAAGTTAATGGCGTTTCAGAGACAGTTGTCGAACACCCACCGATGAGCGACAACTCAACAATTAGCACTATCGAAAAGAAAATCCGTTTAAACATCAGTAGATAATCAGCCGTATGGTTTGCCTATCACGAGCATAGGCTAACGGCTTCAGTCTTGTAAAGCGTAAAGCACATCGAAGGTAAATTGATCCCAGCCATCGGCGCTAAAGGCAATATCACGGATCGCACGCACCTGGCTAACCGCATGTAATGGCGCCGCGCCGTTACTCATTAGATAATAAGCCATTAATAACCCCGTTCTATCCTTGCCTGAACGGCAGTGGATCAACACAGGAATATCTTCGGCTTCGCACTGGCGAATAAAATCAAGCGCTTTGGGTAACTGTTCAACGCAGACAGCCAAATCGGTCTCAACTGGTGGCACATTGTTAGAAAATGGAATACAGGCATAACGCATTCCATGTTGTGCAAAGACTTCCGGCTCGCACATGTCGCCGCCATTAACCGACAATACCGCGCCAATCCCGCCTTGTTTTAACTCTGCAATATCCCAGTTTTCTTTATTCGGACCACAACGCCCTGCGACTTGTCCTTCGACTAACCAGAAAAGGTGCTTCATCTATTTACCTCGGTAAAATGATTAATGACGAAAAACGTATTCAATTATGACTTTTTCGCCCATAACGCTTCATTGATCTTAGGTAATTTTTTGCGCTTTTTCTTACCTGTGCCTTCAGGCTTAGCGACTGGCTTTTGTTGCCTTGAAGGACAATCTTCAGGTGCTTCATCGTCGGCTTCAAAGCCCACATATTGCAACCTGTCTAATCGAATCTTGTTTTTCTTCTCGATGATCTTAAAGTGATGATAGTCTTCATGACTAATTAACGAAATCGCCTCACCCGCTTCACCGGCACGACCACTTCGACCTATTCGATGCATATAATCGGCAGGACTTCTTGGCAATTCATAGTTAATCACCACGGGTAATTTGTCGATATCGATCCCGCGCGCAGCAATATCAGTGGCCACCAGTACTGTCACTTCACCGCGTTTAAAAGCTTCGAGTAAGCGAGTTCGCGTACCTTGAGCCTTATCGCTATGAAACACCTCTGCGGTTATCCCTTGCTTAGCCAACTTCTGTGCTACACGATTACAACTGTTCTTCGCGCTGGCAAACACCAACACCTGTTGCCATTGATGAGTATTAATTAGCTCAGCCAGCAACGCGGTTTTACGATCACGATTCACCGTATAAACCTTTTGCGTCAAGGTCTGCTGCTCTTCGTTTTGTAACTGGATCTCAAGTGGGTTGTTAAGTAAACCTTGAGTTAACGCTCGCACTTCTTCAGGAAAGGTGGCTGAAAATAACAAGGTTTGTTTCTGCTTTGGCAGTAAAGACAAGATTTGATTTAGCTCTTCGGTAAAACCGAGATTGAGCATACGATCGGCTTCATCTAACACTAACGCCTGTAACTTATCCAGTTTCAGCGCATTACTGGATAATAAATCGAGTAAACGTCCCGGTGTTGCCACCAACACATCAACACCACCGCGCAGCGCCAACATTTGGGTATTAATCGACACGCCACCATACACCGCCTGCACTTTTGCTCTGGGTTTAAGACCAGCGCCATAATTGACAAAACTGTCGGCAACCTGCTGCGCAAGCTCACGCGTAGGCACTAAAACCAGCGCACTGACAAAATTGCCACCACTAGCACGTTGACCCACCAGCTTTTGCAACAAAGGCAACGCAAATGCTGCGGTTTTCCCCGACCCCGTGTTTGCACCAGCAAGCAAGTCACGTCCGGCTAATATCACAGGAATGGCCTGCTGCTGTACCGCCGTAGGCTGGTGATAATTTAATTCCGTAAGGCGAGTTTGCAACGCCTCACTTAACTGAAGCTGACTAAAGGTCGATGTGCTTGCCACACCATTTGTGGTTGGGGTTTCTGAGAGCGTTTCTCTGATCATAACTACAGGAGGCCAAATTTGATATAGCCCAATATTGTACTGTAAAAGCCCTCAGAAAGCTTATTTTTTACATTAGTTAACTCGCCGCAGATTCTAAGGTTAACAATAGCTGTTTTAGCTCGAGTCCATAGGCGTAACCAGTCAAGGTGCCACTTTTACCTATAATTCGATGACAAGGAATAATAATCGCAATGTCATTGGCACCATTAGCACTGCCTACCGCCCTCACCGCTTTAGGATTGTTAATCGCAGTAGCGATATCACTATAACTACAGGCATGGCCAAAAGGTTGTTTTATTAAGGCTTGCCAAACCTGATGCTGAAACGGGGTTCCAACTGGCGCTAAAGCCAAGTTAAATTGCTTAAGCTGTCCTGAAAAATACTCAGTTAACTGTTGTTGCGCTTGAGCTAAATGTTGCTCGGCTTGAACCATATCCGTTTGCGTCCCTTCGGCAAGTTGAATCTCTCGTTCTGGCCAATTATCCCCTTGTTTGGGCTTAAAGGTTAAATGCGTTAACCCATAGCGATTGGCTGCAATCAGAATCTTTACCGTATCTGTGGTCAACAACGCAGATGCAACAGGCATATAGCCATCATCCATTTTCGTCATGGCATGATACGAAAGAAATTGAGAGTCACTCATTGTTTGCTCCAAAGTTGAAAGGTTAAATAGCTGCCCCAGGGAGAAACTTGGTGCGCTAGCTGCTGACTGTAGATTAAATATTGTTTCAGTTGTATGCGTTTAAGCGCTTTGGCATCGAATACTTCAGTATCAAGCGATGCTGCTTCTGTTTTAATTTGAGTTGAACCTGCTTCTTTGACTTGCTCCACAAAGGGTAAATTGTCTAAAAGCTGGTTTTTTACCACCAAATCCCCGGCTAGCAAGATATCAGGCAAACTGAGTCCGCGCATACGCACGTAATCTATCGTCCAAGAACCTATCCCCTTAATCGATAACCATTGCTCTACAGGTGCCTGCGGATTATCTACAACAAACTGGGCTAAATCTCGCAGGGCCTGTTTACGCGCACCAGGCATTTTTAGGCAGTCGAGTGTGGCAGTCGCAATAGACTCTGGATTTGGAAAGAAATATACCCTGCGTCCGTCTATGATCTGCTGCTGACCATAATGCTCAACCAATTGTGCGAGTAATTTCACCGCTTGTGTCACGCTCACTTGTTGGCCTAAGACGGCGCGACATCCAGCTTCAAAGGTCGACCAGATCCCAGGAATACGAATACCTGAATCCAAATTCGGCAAGTCACAGTCAATCTCAGTTAACCGCGCCTGAATAGCACTCATATCGGCATCCAGATCTAACATTCTACGAATTTGGGCGACGATGGCGTTTAAATGGGCAAGATCTGCCTTGTCGTTAAGCACAATGTTAACTTTAAAGCAGGCCGACTGCGGCTGATGAGTCGCAATAAAATAGCCTTTAGCCTGATGTAATTGAAAACTTCGGCCATAACAATCATCTGAAATCCACTCCATGCCTTCAACTGCACGCAAACGATAAAACTCGCGCATATGTTGCCAGTTAAATGGAGGTCGATAATGTAAAGTCAGCGCTAAACTGTTGGTTTCTGCATCGCACTCTTTAGCGCCACTGTTACGGATCGCGCTCGGCGTCATCTGCAATTGCTGTTGAAACACCTCATTGAAACGCCGCACGCTATTAAAACCTGATGCAAACGCCACATGGGTGATAGGAATCTGTGTTTGATGTAGCAACTGTTTAGCGAATAACAGTTGTTGATACAATGCATATTGCTTCGGTGAAGCCCCGATATATTGCCGGAATAACGCCCGTAAATAGCGGCTTGTCATCCCCAACCTTTGAGCCAAATCTTCCAGCGAAATCGCATTGGGTCCTGATAACACGCCAGAATTAATTAAGGCCAATGCACGATTAACACTCGTCTGAGTCCCGATCCAAGGGTTCGATTGCGGTGCACTATCGGGACGGCAACGCAGACAAGGACGTAATCCTTGGTTAGCCGCCGCTAATGCGCTATCAAAATAGCCCACGTTTTCTTCTTTGGCAGGCACTGCCGGACAAATAGGCCGACAGTAGATCCCCGTCGAAAACACACCTACATAAAACAAACCATCAAAACGACGATCTCGCGATAGTCGCGCAAGACGAAAATGTTCTGCAGTGTCGATTTGATCCTGTGTCATCTGAGTTCAGCATCCACTCATTACTCTCTTAAGGTAGTGCTACCTTAATCTATGCCGAGGACGGATACTAGCGGAAAACGGAACTCAACATAGCAAGATATTCAGCGTCAATTTGTCTTTGAAAGCAAACTTAAACTTTAGGCATCACTGATAAGGTAAGATATGATGATGGTTTTTAATCACGCCTGAAACCTTTTGCTAAGGACGTTATGTTTAAGCTATTCGAATCTTGGGTGGACGCCCTTCCCGATGATGAACCAGTACAACCACCCGAAGGGATATTCGCTTTTTGTCGCCATTACACCAAAGGCTTCGAAATCCCCTTAGCGCTGATGTCAGTGTTGACAGCTGCATTGGCCATATTAGAAGTGTCTTTGTTCGCCTTTATGGGCGATCTAGTCGATATGCTTGCCAGCCATACACCAGAAACCTTATTTACCCAGCAAGGTGACAAATTACTTATTATGGCGTTACTGGTATTAGTGGTGATCCCCCTATTAGTGTTGTTGCACGCCTTAGTGGTTTATCAGGGATTATTAGGCAATTACCCCATGTCGATACGTTGGCTCGCCCATCGTTATCTACTAAAACAGAGCGTGTCGTTTTATCAAAATGATTTTGCAGGGCGAATTGCGACAAAAGTCATGCAAACCTCGCTTGCAGTTCGTGAAACCGTGACCAAATTGCTCGATGTCATGGTGTATATCTTGGTGTATTTTTTATCCATGCTGGTGATCATCGCCGATGCCGATTTAAGATTGATGCTTCCCATGGTCGTCTGGCTTATTTTATATGTCGGTTTGCAGATCTATTTTCTGCCTAAACTTAAGAAAGTCTCCACCGAACAAGCTGATGCACGTTCAAGCATGACGGGATGCATCGTCGACAGCTACACCAATATCGCCACGGTAAAGCTGTTTTCTCATACTCAGAAAGAAGCCGAATACGCGAAAGAGAGCATGGGCGGTTTTCTCGATACCGTATATCGCCAAATGCGCTTGGTGACAGGCATCAATGTCAGCGTTCAGGTGATCAATTACCTGTTAGCTTTTGCTATCGCAGCCGCCTCAATTTGGCTGTGGAGCGATAACGCCATCACCATAGGAGCCATTGCTGTGGCGGTAAGCTTATCGCTCAGACTCAATGGCATGTCTCAGTGGATCATGTGGGAGATCAGTGCGTTATTTGAAAATATCGGCACTGTTGCCGACGGAATGAATACCTTATCAAAACCCACTTCGATTGCAGATAAATGCGATGCAACTCAGCTTCAGGTTGATCAGGGGAAAATCGATTTTAATGACATCAGCTTCCATTATGGTGAGCAGAGTGGTGTCATTGACTCGCTACAACTGAATATCAAAGCAGGCGAAAAAGTCGGCCTTGTCGGGCGTTCAGGTGCTGGTAAATCGACCTTAGTAAACTTGTTAATGCGTTTTCACGATGTAGAACAAGGACACATTGCTATTGATGGGCAAGACATCAAAGATGTCACTCAAGACTCATTACGCTCTAATATCGGCATGGTGACTCAAGACACGTCGTTACTGCATCGCTCAATCAGAGATAACATTCGCTATGGCAAGCCAGAAGCAACTGAACAAGAGCTCGATGATGCTATCAGGCAGGCACAGGCTTACCAGTTTATCAATGAGTTAAGCGACCCTGAAGGTAATCATGGTTTAGATGCTCAGGTTGGTGAACGCGGCGTCAAACTCTCTGGTGGACAAAGACAACGTATTGCAATTGCTCGGGTGCTACTTAAAAATGCACCTATCTTGTTGCTCGATGAAGCCACGTCGGCACTAGACTCAGAGATTGAAGCGGCAATTCAGGAAAGTTTATACCAATTGATGGCAGGCAAAACCGTGATTGCCATCGCTCACCGTTTATCGACCATCGCGGCAATGGACAGACTCATCGTATTGGATCAAGGTAAGATTGTTGAACAAGGAACTCATCAACAACTAATTACTCAAGGCGGAATTTATGCCCAGCTTTGGGCACACCAAACTGGTGGATTCTTAGGGGTTGATTAACCTTTAAACGAGGCGAAGTTAGTTTATCTCGATAAGCTTCGCCTCTTGTTATCCATTTTTGCAGCAGACTATATACAAATTATTCATAGCCTTGTGGTCAGTTTTACTTATCCGCAACAATAAGCCAATTGTTAACCTAGCATTGTAATTTACATGAATTAAATGCTTATCGTCTATTAGGCGACAGTACAAAGATAACTGTTAATTTGCATCCAAAAGAGATCTGGAATAGTACAAGTCCAGCACTGCAATGGTTTGTTATATGCCGTAATCTTGCTCTACTTTTGAAATACGAACCTTGAATGACTCATACCATAGCTTACGACCAGCTTTTTGAGCTTCTAAGTGCTCAGTATTAGCTTTCCAGTTTTTAATAGACTCCAAATCTGTCCAGTAAGAAACTGTAATACCTACTTCTTCTCTTGCTGATTCAGCACCTAAATATCCAGGTTGCTGTTCAGCTAACTCCACCATTCTGTTTGCAGTTTCACCATAACCATTATCTCCTTCTGTTCGAACCGAAGTAAAAATGACAGCATAATATGGTGGTTTCGGGGTATTAGCTAAAAAGGACATCTGAACTCCTTAGGCATACAACATCTTGTTAATATTCAAAAAGTTTGTTGGCTAAAATAAGCGACTAAGTAGCAAAAGCCAACTGTTTTTATTCTTGTTTAGCAGCTTGTTAGCTGCTGATTACTGACTTACTCGTCGTTACTGATTTCTTTTTTTTCTTCTGCTCTATGGCTATAGCGGCGCCAATTGCAATTTCGACTCCAATACCTAGAGCTAGATTTCCAAGAGCTACACCAATCCCATAACCAATAGCGATCCCTATACTAAGACCAAGTGCTACTGGGTTCATTTTAGTGCTACCATTTTTGTTCCAATTACCCATTTTAACTCCCTAAACAACGAACGTCCCAGCAGCCCATGGATTTATGACCCGATTCTTAATGGTACTACTTGGCAGGATAATTGGCGGTGCGTTTTACGCAAAAAAAAACCACCCTAAGGTGGTTTCTAGCACTGACGTGCTTATATGGTGGAGCCTAGCGGGATCGAACCGCTGACCTCAACACTGCCAGTGTTGCGCTCTCCCAGCTGAGCTAAGGCCCCTTTCATATCGAATAATAGTCAATACAAAATTGAATAGGTGGTATCCCATAGGGGATTCGAACCCCTGTTACCGCCGTGAAAGGGCGGTGTCCTAGGCCTCTAGACGAATGGGACGCCGAGAGATACGTTATACTCTGTATCGAGTGAATACTCRTTRAAGCCAGTAGGCTATCGCTTCAACGCTATCGAATCGTTAACTTATGCAGTCAACCACTCAGAAAAAGTGGTATCCCATAGGGGATTCGAACCCCTGTTACCGCCGTGAAAGGGCGGTGTCCTAGGCCTCTAGACGAATGGGACACTGGTGATACGTTATACTCTGTATCGAGTGAATACTCGTTAAAGCCAGTAGGCTATCGCTTCAACGCTATCGAATCGTTAACTTATGCAGTSAACCACTCAGAAAAGTGGTATCCCATAGGATTTACTCCTGTTACCGCCGACTCTTTATAAACCAAAGTGGGCGGTGTCCTAGGCCTCTAGACGAATGGGACACTGGTGATACGTTATACTCTGTATCGAGTGAATACTCGTTAAAGCCAGTAGGCTATCGCTTCAACGCTATCGAATCGTTAACTTATGCAGTGAACCACTCNCTCAGAAAGTGGTATCCCATAGGGGATTCGAACCCCTGTTACCGCCGTGAAAGGGCGGTGTCCTAGGCCTCTAGACGAATGGGACACTGGTGATACGTTATACTCTGTATCGAGTGAATACTCGTTAATGCAGTAGGCTAAACATTAACGCTATAAGTTAGATGGTGGAGCCTAGCGGGATCGAACCGCTGACCTCAACACTGCCAGTGTTGCGCTCTCCCAGCTGAGCTAAGGCCCCTCTTCTAACTATTTACTGATGAGTGAACTGCAAAGGAATGCCAAGCTGTCTCTCAACTGCGAGGCGCATTCTATGCAGCACACCCAAAAGTGTCAACTCGTTTTTTAGGAATTTATTCTATTTGCTACAAATTCAATCGCTTTGGAGATTCTTTGTTCACAACGAGCCTTGCCGATAAGGAATAAGGTCAGATCGACAGCTGGAGACATACCAGCCCCCGTCACGGCAACACGTAATGGCATACCGACTTTACCCATACCAACTTCAAGTTCTGCAGCAGTATCTTCAATTGCTTGATGGATCCCTTCTAAAGACCACTCTGGCAAAGCAGCTAACTTCTGCTGAACTAATTGTAATGGCTCCATTGCAACACCACGAAGGTGCTTCTTCGCCGCAGTTTCATCGAAATCAGCAAAGTCTTCGTAGAAGTAACGACTAGAAGCCGCAAGTTCTTTAAGTGTTTTCGCGCGTTCAGCCAATGCCGAAACCACCTCGGCTAAAGCGGGACCATTGCTGGTATCAATTTTTTGATCGGCCATGTGCCATTCAAGGTGCTTGGCAACATAATCTGGAGCCAGTTCTTTCATATAATGCTGGTTCAACCAAATCAGTTTTTCAGTGTTAAACGCTGACGCCGCTTTATTAATGTCATCAAGCTTGAATAGCTCAACCATTTCAGCAACAGAAAACACTTCCTGATCGCCATGCGACCAACCTAGACGCACTAAGTAATTCAGTAGTGCTTCTGGTAAATAGCCATCATCACGATATTGCATAACACCAACGGCGCCATGACGCTTAGATAACTTGGCACCATCATCACCTAAAATCATCGCTACATGGGCGTATTCAGGAATAGGTGCACCCAACGCTTTTAGAATGTTGATTTGACGTGGCGTGTTGTTGATATGATCTTCACCACGAACCACGCAGGTGATGCCCATATCCCAATCATCGACAACCACACAGAAGTTATAAGTCGGCGTGCCATCAGTTCGAGCGATAATAAGATCATCAAGCAGATCATTGCTGATCTCGATACGACCACGAACATGATCATCAAAAACAACACTGCCTTCGGTTGGGTTTTTAAAACGGATCACAAACGGCTCATCTGTGTCACGAGGCGCTTTATCACGGCAACAACCATCATATTTCTGTTGTTCGCCTTTAGCCGCCTGCTCTTCACGCATAGACTCAATTCGTTCGCGGCTACAATAACACTTATAAGCACTGCCCTGCTCTAGCATCTGGGCAATGATCTCGTTATAACGATCAAATCGCTTAGTTTGATAATATGGGCCTTCATCCCAATTAAGCCCAAGCCACTCCATACCTTCTAAAATAGCAGCACAAGCTTCCGGCGTTGAACGTTCGATATCGGTATCTTCGATACGTAGAACAAATTCACCTTGGTTGGCACGGGCATATAGCCATGAATAAAGTGCAGTACGAGCACCCCCTACGTGTAAAAATCCAGTAGGGCTTGGAGCAAAACGCGTTTTCGTTGTGATATTAGTTGTCATAGTGGGACACTAACCTATTCCAAAAGTCTATATAGTAGACGAAACAATAAATGTGGCGGCTATTCTAACAGCCAAAACGATGAAGAGAAAACACTCTCGCTGATTATCAAAAGTCTCATCACATACTGCAGAGTTTAGAAGCGACATTTGAAGGTTTAAACCAATATAAAAGCGATTGAGATAATTAATTACTGGTTTAATAACAGGAAATCAATTCTCGTTTATCAACAGTTTAATCCTGCCTGCGGTCATTTTGTTTAAAGGTGATTCAGCGTTTGCTTAACATTAAGCCAATCCGAACAAATTTAAATCAGACTCCATCTTTTATCGAAAAAACCGTTGACAGTAGATCGTTCCCCCCTATAATACGGCTCCACACAGCGAGGTCGATTAGCTCAGCTGGGAGAGCACCTCCCTTACAAGGAGGGGGTCACTGGTTCGAGCCCAGTATCGACCACCATATTTTATATGGCTGTACAATTTGGATATCCCAGGTCGCTTAGCTCAGCTGGGAGAGCACCTCCCTTACAAGGAGGGGGTCACTGGTTCGAGCCCAGTAGCGACCACCATATCTCATAGTATTGAGATGTTTATTCAAATAGGTTGTGAGATATCCCAGGTCGCTTAGCTCAGCTGGGAGAGCACCTCCCTTACAAGGAGGGGGTCACTGGTTCGAGCCCAGTAGCGACCACCATTCTCTTTCAACAAGAGAATTGCAAAATTTAGTTATATCCCAGGTCGCTTAGCTCAGCTGGGAGAGCACCTCCCTTACAAGGAGGGGGTCACTGGTTCGAGCCCAGTAGCGACCACCATTCTCTTTCAATAAGAGAACTGCAAAATTAGTTATATCCCAGGTCGCTTAGCTCAGCTGGGAGAGCACCTCCCTTACAAGGAGGGGGTCACTGGTTCGAGCCCAGTAGCGACCACCATCTCTTTCATTACCAACTGCAAACAAACTCTCAATTATAACCCTACTCTGTTTAGAATTAATCAGCCTATCAGGTTACGATTTCCCGTGTCTCAAACCATTGCAGTTCCCATCTTCTCTACTATTCTTCAATTATCCCTTAACCCTATATCAATGATATCCATTGGTATCAGTTGTTTTATTGGTGGTAGTTATGGCCAATGTATCCCAATCAGCGTCACTCACGAGTATCGCCGCTTATTTAAAACTCACCCATGAATGTAATGACCAACAAGCTTTAGTTGAAGCCAAAGAGGTGATGCAAAATCTGGTGGCAATGCGCCAAAAAGGATTTATTACCGGATGGTATTTTGATGCTCAAGGACACCTAGAGTTACTGCCATCAGACTCAATACTCAAACGGATAGAACCAAACAAGTGAATCACTCACCAATTTAACCGCTTGAATACTTAACCTGAACTCGGGATAACGAGTGTCGTAAAATATTAATTTAACAAGCTAATTCAATGCTATAAATGATTAGTTCGAAAAGGAAAGTCTATTTTCTGACTGAATGTGCAGATTTTTGGGCATATCAAGGCGCTCTGTCGTACACCATAGCGAGCTATGGTTAGACAGAGAGGCACACAAAGATGCGTATTCAGCGGCTCTACTTATCCAGAGCTCAGGTTACTTAACCTTAAACATCGCCGAATGGGTGGAAATCCACCCAATTGCAACTTAAGCAATGGCGGTTACTCCCCCACTAAAATCGAATCAAAAAAACACTAACAACCCATCTTACTGATATCAAAAGGTTTACATATCAGTAACATTTTGGCCTATTCCTTGCCTATACTTTTATTGAGTTAATCACGTTAATTCAGATTTTGGTTCATAAAACCAAAAGGATTAAAACTATAAAGGACAATAAAATGACTTTACTCAACACCTGTAGCTCAGCTAACTCACTCAAGAAATGGTTAAAGTTAACTGCAATTGCCACGCTCCTAGGTAGCAGCTTTGCAGCTTTAGCCGAACCTGTTGAAATCAAGTTTTCCCATGTGGTTGCGGAGAATACTCCCAAAGGGCAAATGGCTTTGAAGTTTAAAGCATTAGTAGAAGAAAGATTACCCGGTGAATACCAGGTCAATGTATTCCCTAATTCACAGCTGTTTGGTGATAACAATGAGTTATCCGCCCTACTGCTCGATGATGTGCAATTTGTAGCGCCTTCATTGTCTAAATTTGAACGTTACACTAAGAAGTTACAGCTGTTCGATCTCCCCTTTTTATTCCAAGATATGACTGCCGTCGATCGCTTCCAACAAAGTGAAGCAGGCCTCAAATTGCTAAATTCAATGAAACGTAAAGGCCTCGTCGGACTTGGCTATCTTCACAATGGTATGAAGCAGTTCTCTGCCAATGCCCCATTATTAACCCCCAAGGATGCCGAGGGTAAAAAATTCCGTATCATGGCCTCAGATGTATTAGCGGCGCAGTTCCAAGCCGTTGATGCTATTCCAGTTAAGAAACCTTTCTCTGAAGTTTTCACCCTACTACAAACGCGTGCAATTGATGGCCAAGAAAATACTTGGTCGAATATCTACTCGAAAAAATTCTTCGAAGTTCAAAGCCATATTACCGAGAGTAATCACGGTGTACTCGATTATATGATAGTGACGTCAGACGCTTTCTGGTCATCATTACCCAGCGATAAACGCAAGGTAATTAAGGCGGCACTGGATGAAGCTCTGGCTTATGGTAATGAAATTGCCGCCACCAAAGCCAACAACGATAAACAAGCCATCATAGATTCAAAACGAACCGAAGTGAGCTACTTAACTGCTGAACAGCGCGCTGAATGGGTTAAAGCCATGAAGCCTGTTTGGGCTCAGTTTGAAGACAAAATTGGTAAAGATCTAATCGATGCCGCTGAAGCCGCTAATAAATAACATTCGTTAGATTAGCAATATCAATGGGGTATAGACCTAAAGGATGAGGTCTATCTCCCATTTAAGGAGCATTGATGATTTCTCGCGCATTTTCCTATTTCGAAGAAGGCATGTTAAATGCTTTGATTTCGGCCATGACAATTCTTGTCTTTGCTGAGGTTATCGCTCGCTTTTTCTTCAACACTGGATTCTTATGGATCCAAGAATTAACCCTAACCTTGTGTGGCTGGTTTGTACTTTTTGGAATGTCTTATGGCGTTAAAGTTGGCGCTCATATCGGTGTCGATGCCTTCGTAAAAAAACTGCCTAAAACAGGCCGTAAATATACCGCCCTTATCGCTGTGATGATCTGTTTGATCTACTGTGTAATGTTTTTAATCGGCAGCTGGGACTATTTAGCCAAGATGTACCAAATTGGTGTGCCAATGGAAGATATTGATTTCCCCCATTTCCTCGTAAGCCATCTCGATCCTGATAACGCTTGGGAATATTTACGTATCGATGTCGAAGAACCCGCAGTGCCACTGTGGATCTCTCAAAGTATTCTAGTGATCGGATTTTCACTATTGGTTTGGCGCTTTATCGAACTGGCCATCGCCATCGTGAGAGGTCAAACCGACGGCTTCCACTTTGCCGATGAAGCCAAAGAAAGTATGCATTTAGTCGATCAAGAGACGAATAAAAACAACTCAGACGTCCAAGGAGATAAGTAATGACTATTGCGACCCTCTTTATTAGTTTATTTCTTTGTATGCTAATTGGCATGCCCATCGCCATTGCACTTGGCTTTTCAAGCATGTTGACCATTTTATTGTTCTCCGATGACTCACTCGCCTCCGTTGCGCTAAAGCTATATGAATCAACTTCGGAGCATTACACCCTATTGGCGATCCCCTTTTTCATCTTGTCCTCTGCCTTTCTGTCAACCGGTGGTGTTGCCCGAAGGATCATCGACTTTGCGATGGACAGCGTGGGACACATTCGTGGTGGACTGGCAATGGCCTCAGTCATGGCCTGTATGCTGTTTGCTGCGGTATCGGGCTCGTCTCCTGCTACGGTTGCAGCCATTGGTTCCATCGTGATTGTAGGAATGGTGCGTGCAGGCTACCCAGAAAAGTTTGCCGCAGGGGTTATTACAACCTCTGGTACATTAGGCATCTTAATCCCGCCTTCAATTGTGATGTTGGTATATGCCGCTGCTACCGAGGTTTCTGCCGCCAGAATGTTTATGGCTGGTCTCATCCCCGGTTTGATGATGGGATTGCTATTGATGCTGGCCATCTACATTGTTGCCCGCATTAAACAGCTACCTTCACGCCCCTTCCCTGGCGTAGGTACATTGATCAAGTCCAGCGCTAAAGCCATGGGCGGATTAGCATTAATTATTATCGTACTGGGCTCTATTTATGGTGGTGTAGCGAGTCCAACCGAAGCGGCGGCCGTTGCCTGTGTCTACGCCTATTTTATCGCGGTGTTTGGCTATCGCGATATCGGCCCACTCAAAGAGGTCCGCTGGCGTGAAAAAGGTGAGTCATTGGCAAAAGCGACGCTACGTAATCTCAGCTTTATGGTCATAGGCTTTATTAAAACACCAAGCAATAAAGAGATCCGCAATGTGGTACGTGATGGCGCAAAAGTCAGTATTATGCTGCTGTTCATCATTGCTAATGCCATGTTGTTTGCCCATGTTCTGACTACTGAGCGGATCCCGCATTTAATCGCCGAAACCATTGTCGGTATGGGACTCCCCGTTTGGGGGTTCTTAATCATCGTCAACTTGTTACTGCTGGCGGCAGGTAATTTCATGGAACCCTCGGCGATCTTATTGATCATGGCGCCCATTTTATTCCCTATTGCAACCCAACTGGGAATTGACCCCATTCACCTTGGGATCATCATGGTGGTTAACATGGAGATAGGGATGCTCACGCCGCCGGTCGGGCTCAATTTGTTTGTCACCGCGGGGATAACGGGCCGCAGTATGGGCTGGGTGATCCAGTCGTGTATTCCCTGGTTATTTTTACTGTTATTTTTTCTTGCGCTCATCACCTACATTCCGCAGATATCACTATTCCTGCCTGAATATATAGATAAGCTAAACGGTTATTAAATAACTTGATTTTGCTTAATAATTAAGTGAGTCTGAAACAGGTTTCCATTAGGGAGCCTGTTTCAGTTCTGCTCTATTTTATGGATATTCCTTGTATGTCAAAAAAAAGGAAGTACCTCGGCGTTATCTTGCTGATCAGCTTTGGCTTGGTCGTGATATTGCGCTTTGCCTATTGGTTTCATTTAGAACATGGCTACCAAGAAACCCAGCAGCAGTCGCAAATCCAAATGAAAGAGATCATGACCACTATTTCGGCCTCATTATCTCGTTATCAAAGTATTCCCCATGTGTTATCAACCAACCCACTGCTCGCCGATGCTTTATTACATCAAGACGATGTGAGCACCATTGCGCCGCTTAATAATTATTTACAAGAGATCCAAAGCATTACCGAAGCGCTTGATATCTATTTAGTCAATGCTAAAGGCGATACCATTGCAGCGAGTAACTGGGATAAAAGCTATTCTTTCATCGGCACCAACTATGCCTTTCGTCCCTATTTTCAACAGGCCATTAAAGGAGAATTAGGCCGTTACTATGCCGTGGGAACTAGCTCAGACAAACGTGGATATTATTTTTCCTATCCTATCTATGCCAGCAATTACCCTCTGGACTCATCTAAAGGTGAACAACCTGTACTGGGTGTCATTGTTGTTAAAATCGATATTACCGAAATAGAACAGCAAGGCAGCGGGATCTCTAGAGCCAATAATTATGAGTTCGTGATCACCGATCCCGATAATATTATTTTCCTGTCGAGCAATCCTCAATGGCGCCTAAAATCATTAGTGCCAATGACTCCGAGTCGCAGCCGTCAAATTCAACTCTCAAGACGTTACGCCAATCGCCTTATTGATGAATTGACCCTGTTTCCGCCTTACAACTCACTCAGCGATAACCGCTTTCCGATCTACAAAATCAATCAAGAAAACGGCACTGCAACAGGCTATATGGACAGCCAGATGTTAATGCAAAGCGCAGGCTGGAATGTACATGTATTGGCGCCAATGGCACCAATTTTCGATAGCTTACCCCCACTGCTTCTGCTTTATGGCGCGCTGTATCTGCTATTGACCTTAACTTTGTTGTACACCATAGAACGGCGCAAAAATACCCTGCGTTTACGCCAAGCTCATGAGCAATTAGAGTTTCGAGTAAAAGAACGAACACAGGCATTAGAAAGCAGCAATATGCAGCTCAAAGAGACGCAAGACGAACTCATTCAAGCCGCAAAATTAACCGTGATCGGCAGCCTTTCAGCCAGCATTAACCACGAGATTAATCAGCCACTCGCGGCGATTCGTAGCTATGCCCAAAACACCCAAACTTTTCTTGCTCGTGGCAAGCTAGATGAAGTGTCGGACAATATCACCACCATCATCGAACTAACCGACCGGCTTGCCGCCATCGTCTCACAATTTAAGAGTTTTACTCGTAAGACCCACAGTAACGATAAGGCTGTCAGCGTTGCTAAATGTATTCAAGATACCCTGACGATTATCCAACCTGAAGTCGATAAGCAAGGGGTTGCACTGATATTGAATAATGCTGATAGTAAAGCCTATATCTGGGGAGATTCTGTCCGACTACAACAGGTGTTGATCAATCTGATGAGTAATGCCATTGTCGCTATGCAGCCCTGTGAACATAAAGAGCTGATCGTCAGCGTGGCACAAGACGATAGACTTAATATCACCATAGAAGATTCAGGTGTTGGTATTGAAGCCAGCCAGATGGAAAAAATATTCGATCCTTACTACACCAGCTCACGCCAAGGATTAGGCTTGGGGTTATCGATATCGAGACGGATAGCGGAAGCCATGCAAGGACAACTTACCGTGGCCAATAGAACCCAAGGTGGTGCTATTTTTAACATCTCATTACCCATTCACGCGTCAGGAAATCAATAATGACAGACTTAGATCTTTCTCAATATGACATAGTGATTGTCGATGATGAGCCGTTAATTGGCTCAGCGCTGGTGCAACTATTTAACCTCGAATCTTATCGCGCAATCTCCATCACTCAACCTCGCGTGTTAGCCAATGCCCTTACGGACAATTGGCCTGGAATAGTGATCTCCGATGTTAATATGCCTGATATTGACGGCTTAACCTTGATGAACCTGTTACTGGAACATGATAAAGATATTCCGGTGATTTTACTGACAGGACATGGCGATATCGCGATGGCGGTACAATCATTAAAGCAAGGCGCCTACGACTTTATCGAAAAACCGTTCAATAATGAACACATGCTCGATATTGCCAAACGCGCGCTCGAAAAACGCAGCCTAACCTTAGAAAACCGTAGCTTAAAACGTGAGCTAGAATCCCAAAGTACACCTGGACCACGGATCTTAGGTCACAGTGCGGGGATCAAGCAGATGCGTCATATCATTCACCAAGTGATCGATATGCCAGCAGATGTCCTGATTGAAGGTGAAACGGGCACTGGTAAAGAGCTAGTGGCGCGTTATCTTCACGACCATAGCCCACGTAGCGAGGCGAATTTTGTTGCCATTAACTGTGGCGCCATCCCAGAAACCATTATTGAAAGTGAGTTATTTGGCGCAGAGTCTGGCGCCTTCACCGGCGCAGACAAAACCCGTATCGGTAAATTTGAATACGCTAACGGCGGTACTCTATTTCTCGATGAAATCGAGAGTACACCGCTGTCATTACAAGTTAAATTATTACGCGTGTTAGAAGACAGGAAGGTAGAGCGACTTGGCTCGAATAAATCAATAGAGCTGGATATTCGAGTTATTGCCGCCACCAAAGTTGATCTTAAGGCACTCTGTGACACCGGCGAATTTCGTCAAGATTTGCTTTATCGGCTTAATCTGGTCACCGTGGCTATCCCTGCCCTGAGAGATCGAAGAGAAGATATTGGCTTACTGTTTTTACACTTTGCCCGCGTCGCTTCGGCTCGTTATCACAAGGCACTTATCCCACTGAATGCCGAATATACAGCTCAATTAGTGTCTCACGATTGGCCGGGTAATGTTCGCGAGCTGCGAAACCTCGCCGAACGTTATGTCCTTTTAGGCGCAGAAGCCGCATTTGCCACCACGCTAGGACAAAGCGATCTGCTGACCAGTAGCATGTCACTGCAACAGCGGGTTGAGTTCTTTGAAAGGCTATTAATCGAAGAAGCATTGAGCGCTAATAAAGGCAGTATCAAGCAGACCATGGAACAACTGGAACTGCCCAGAAAAACACTTTATGACAAAATGCAGAAATTTGGCTTAAACCGCAAAACCTTTATCCAGTAACATCCACAAAGGGATCCATAGTGCGTTTTGTTGCGCGCGCCATCATTGCCACCAACACCACCACGCCCGATAACAATATGATGCTGCCGAAGACCACGCCGCTCCAACCCCAGTGGTTCCAGAAAGGTAGCAAGTATGGCCCGCCGATAGCAGCGCCTAAGTAATAACTGCACAGATACAAAGCTGTGGCTTTGGCTCTGTGCTGCTGGGCACGCTGAGCCACCCAAGCATTACATACGCTGTGAAAAGTAAAAAAGCCAAAGCTCGATAATAGGAAGCCACAGATAATCGCCACGCTAGTGTCAAGCAGCGTTACCATACTACCAACGCACATCATCATACTTGAGATAACAAACAGCGGCTGACGTCCTAAGCGATTGACCCAATTAGCCGAGCGAAATGAAGCATAGGTTCCACTGAGATAACAGAGGAAAATCAACGTGACTTCGAAACGCCCCCAATGAAATGGTGCAGCCATCAAATGCAGTTGAATATAACTAAACTGATTCACCATCACCATAAATGCCAGTGCACCTAATAGATACAGCTTCACCATGGTGCGATCCGTTAAATGTGACCAAAAGCCTTTTAAATCCTGTCGACCAAAAGTGACCTTAGACGAACGCTCACTGCGCACTTTGTCTCGATTAGGTAATAACCCCATAACACAGAGCACACCCAAGGCAGTTATCGTCGTTAGCAGCAACATTGAAGGCTGCCAGTTAAGGTATTGAGTCATGGCTCCACCGAGCAAACGCCCACCAATCCCCCCTAAACTATTGGCAGCAATGAAGATAGCTCCAGCTTTTAATAATACGGATTTATCCAGCATATCTTTAAAGTAAGCCATCGCAATGGCTGGCACCGCAGCAAGTAGCGCCCCTTGAATAAGACGCACAGCGATGAGGCTACTGAAGTCGCTAACAAAAATAAGCAGCAGATCGACAACCACTAACAGACCTAAGCTCCATAGCAGAGGTAAGCGTCGACCAATTTTGTCAGACAAGGTGGCATAAAACAGCAGTGAAAATGCCATAGAAAAGCTGGTTACGGACAACAATAAGGTCGCGTGTGCAGGCGAAACATTAAAACTGGACGCAATAAGTGGCAGCATCCCCTGCACTAAGTACAGGTTGATATACACAATGACAGAGGCGATGGATAACCCCCATATTAAACGTGTTTGTAACTGCTGCTGACTCATCTGTGACACACTTTATGTTTTACCCGATAGACAAAGGCTAGCACCCGAATTAACATAACAAAAATAGATTATTTTTATGATGTCCATACTTTTTGATTATGGCAAAGTGATTGGGTTCCTAATTCAATAATAGATAAAGTGCAACTGAAGATAAAAAGCTATGGATATCAAACAACTAAAACAGTTCGATGCGTTAGCCACTAAAGGCAGTTTCACCCTCGCGGCGAAACAGCTCAACATCGCTCAGCCCGCACTGAGTCAGAGTATCAAACGTCTCGAAACCGATTTAGGCGTTACCTTGATAAATCGTAATCGACATTATCGAGGTCAAGATGGCAGCCGTCTCACATTGACCGCCGAAGGTGAGGCGCTACATCAGCATGCCAAGCTGATCATCAAGCAGGTTAAACAAGCCGAAGCGCAAATAAAATCGATGGCAAATCTCACCAAAGGCGAAGTCAGAATTGCGGTGCCTGGAATGCTGGGGTCCTATTATTTGCCATCTCGCTTAATGGCCTTTCGCCATCATTATCCCGATCTTAAGTTGTCACTGTTCGAAGGCGGAACCCGCGATAGTTTGCGTATGCTGCAAAATGAAGAGGTAGATATCGCCATCATTACTGGGCAAGACTTGCAGGCTAATTTTGACAGTCACTTGTTACTCAGAGAGCAGATGGTGGTTGCCGTGGGTGAAGACCATCCACTGGCAGTGCAGAAAAACGTGACTCTGAAGCAGTTTTTCGAGCATGAATTAGTGATGTTCAAGCCCGGTTACTTCCACCGAGAATGGATGTTGGCTCAGGCAAAATTATTAGATCTCGATGTCAATATCGCCTTTGAAACCAACTTGATTAACCTGATTAAACAGATTGTGTCTCAAGGCTATGCCATTACCAGCGTACTGGAGATGGTGATCGAGCAGCGCGACAATATTCTCGCTTTACCCTTCTCTCCTGCGGTGTATCTCGATCTGCATATCGCTTGGAACAAAGAACGTCCCGTGGGCATAGCAGATCGAGCCTTCGTCGATTTTCTAATGCAAAACCGTTAATAACTAAATTTAGCAAGCATCGGCTTGTTGTTCTGGAGCAGCGTTTACAAATGCCTCAAGCTGATGGCAATTGTCCCAGATACGACGGATATGAGGATAAGCAGTAAGATCCACGGCAAATCGATTAGCGTTATACACCTGAGGAATAAGGCACAGATCAACTAAGGTGACATTATCACCAAAACAGTAACGACCTGAATATTGCTCCAGCTGCTTCTCTAGCGCCGCAAAGCCTTGATGGATCCAATGGTGATACCAGGCAGTTTTACTCGCCTCATCCAGTTTCATTGGCCCGGTTAAATACTGTAATACCCGCAAATTATTAAGCGGGTGGATCTCACAAGCGACAGATAACGCCATTGCACGTACTAACGCACGTTCTTTGGCACTGCTAGGTAATAAAGGGGCTTGCGGATAACGCTCCTCAAGGTACTCAATCATGGCCAATGATTGCGAGAAGACTAAGTCTTCTTCTGCATCGATTAAGGTGGGAACCAACTCATGTGGATTTAATGCCGCATAATCGGCTTTATGTTGCTCACCTCCCTCTTTAACTAAATGAACCGAGCTGTGTTCAACATCGATCCCTTTCAAATTCAGCGCAATTCGAACTCGATATGCCGCGCTTGAACGCCAGTAGCCAAGTAACTTCATCATTTGTCTCCTTACAAAAAGGGGGCGAACATACGTCGCCCCCTAAGCTATAACAGCTGCAAATTAACCTTTGTACTGCACAACTTGCTGGTCAATAGAACCGAAGATAGATTGTTGGTTTTCATCCAACATTTCGATACGCACTCGGTCACCAAAACGCATAAATGACGTTGAAGGCTTACCATCGGCAATCGTTTCCAGCATACGAGTTTCAGCTAGGCAGCTTGAGCCCGCGCTGCGGTCATAGTTTGAAATTGTTCCAGAGCCAATAATCGCGCCGGCACCCAATGGACGAGTCTTAGCAAAATGACTAATCAACTGACTAAAGTTAAACGTCATATCTACACCACAGTTAGGTTGACCAAACAGTTCACCATTTAAATGGGTGATCAGTGGCAGGTGTACTTTACTGTCTTGCCATTTGCCGTCCAGCTCATCAGGCGTCACAGCGACAGGAGAAAAGCTGCTTGAAGGCTTAGCTTGGAAAAAACCAAAGCCTTTAGCCAACTCAGCAGGGATAAGGTTACGTAATGAAACGTCGTTGACCAACATCAACAGCTTGATGTGCTCAGCCGCAGAAGCGGTCTCGATGCCCATAGGCACATCGTCAGTGATCACGGCCACTTCAGATTCAAAATCGATGCCCCACTCTTCGCTGGCAAGTTCAATATCAGCCTTAGGTGCGATAAAGCAATCAGATCCGCCTTGGTAAACCAATGGGTCGGTCCAAAATGTTTCAGGCATTTCGGCGCCACGCGCCTTACGAACCAGCTCAACGTGGTTTACATACGCACTACCATCGGCCCATTGATAAGCACGTGGCAGTGGCGATAAGCATTTGGCTTCATCAAACTCTACCGCATTATCTAACATGCCTGCGTTAAGCGCTTCGTAAAGCTCTTGAAGTTGTGGCTGAAGCAGATCCCATGTGTCTAATAGCTGTTGCATAGTGTGAGCAATTGCTGGCACGGCAACGGCTTTAGTCAAATCCTTACTCACAAGCATTAGTTGGCCATCACGGCGGCCATTATCATAACTTGCTAACTTCATACCGACTCCTATCGAATTCTTATTTTCGATGCCAGAAAAACAATGAATATCGGCATCGATTGATCATTTGCCCATAGAAATAACCTATGGTTACAGATATAGGAATAGCGTGACCTAAATCACGCTATTGTTGTGAATACACCATTTTGTAAATTATTCATTACAGCTATGAAGTCGCCTGCGAATTAGGCCACTTGCGTTTCAATTTGCTGCAAAAAACAACAATTTTGTGGCAATCAGGTTTTACATGCCTTTTTGCTTGCTGATCTTATATTCACGCAGCTTATTGGCAATCGCTGTATGAGAGACACCCAACTTTTTCGCTAGCTGTCGCGTACTAGGATAAGCAGGATAGAGACGTCTTAATAAGCTGGCTTCAAACTGCTTCATCGCTTCATCGAGACTACCCTCGAATTGATGATCAAAATAGCCAAAACCTTCAGCATAAGAAGGCAATTTGAGCTGTTCGACATTCAACTCGGCCGAACCATCCCACATTGAAACTGCGCGGAAAATGGCATTCTTAAGTTGGCGTACGTTCCCCGGCCAAGCATAACTTAATAGATGTTCACGGCATGCCGCCGAAATACGGCGGATCGGGATCGACATCTGTTGACTGTAATGCTCTAAAAACATCTCGGTTAGCGGGATAACATCCACCTTGCGCTCACGCAAACTGGGCATATGGAAGCTCAGTACATGGATGCGGTAATAAAGATCCTCACGAAACTCCCCCGATTGGCACAATTCCGCCAAGTTTTTCTGGGTTGAACAGATAATACGTACATCGGAGCGTACTTCGACATCACCGCCCACGCGGCGGAAAGTACCATCTTGCAGTAAGCGTAACAGTTTGACCTGAGCCGCCTTAGACATCTCGGCAATTTCATCTAAAAATACCGTACCGCCTTTAGCTTCTTCGAAGAAACCTCGTCGCACCACTTCACCAGCACTCACATAGCCGAACAACTCTTCTTCGGCTGCGCTGTCGGGCATAGCTGCACAGTTAATGGCGATAAACGGATGTTCGCGGCGCATACTGGCATCGTGACACGCTCGAGCCATCAACTCTTTACCCGTTCCAGTCTCACCGGTGATCAACAGCGGTGCATCAAGCTGCGCCATACGCCTTGCTTGCACTAACACCTCTTTCATCTTGTCGCTAACGGCCAACACGTTTTCAAAGCCTGCTGCTTGGTTTTGCAACGCATTAAACTGTTTGCCTACCCGCGCAGGAGACTTGAGTGACACCACGGCGCCAGCCAAAATACTTTTATCATTTTCATCAGGTAGATAGATGGGTAACATCTCAGCTAAGTATTCACTTTGACCGATATTAACTCGGGTCGCTTGGGCTAACACCAGAGGCTCACTCAGCCAACGGGCAAAATTAAAGCCTTGTACCCAATGGTTTAGCGGCTCATCGATCACCTCATGTTCACCCATGCCTAAGGTCATGATGGCCGATTCATTAATAATGCGAATGCGCCCTTTTATATCGATAGAAAATACAGAGTCAGGTAGGGTTTTTAGTAAGGTTTTTAATGCGTAATGCTCCTGCTCAGACGGCATAAAAGACACCGTTCTGACGTCGTGAACCCCCTCTACCTTACGAATAAGCGGTAACAGTTCACTTAATAGGTCAAATTTTACTTCAGCAAACTGCAGATACAGAAACCCTTGATTACTGGCATCAATGGCTAATAAATTGATGCCATAACCTTCTAAGATCTCAAGAATACCTTTTGCTAGCCCCACTCGGTCGATGCAACTAACTTCAATGCGCATACGATGTTGTCCCTTTGATTTTAAATTCATTATTTTTTGGGAAAGTTCGCCGTTGCAGTCCTTAGCTCAATGGCTAAACAAGCGAAAGCAGCGCCGATAAAACGCCTATACGTTAAATTGAATTGTGATTTGTGGCAAGAGATGTTTACAAGTGAAAAGAGTTTGTTAAATACAAAAAAGCGCCATATTAATTATATAGCGCTGATTATCTTTATATTTTTATTTACTAATTCACTGTTCAGATCAGTTGGTCAGTCTTGGCTGCCATGATGAAATCGTTACGATGTAATCCTTTAATCGAATGTGACCACCAAGTCACGGTGACCTTACCCCACTCGGTTAAAATACCAGGATGATGGAACTCAGCCTCGGCAAGATCAGCGAGTTTATTGGTGAACTCCATCGCCAGTTTAAAGTTTTTAAACTTATAAACGCGTTCCAATTGCATAATGCCGTCACGTACTTCAACGCCCCAATCAGGGATCATGCGAATTAATTCAGCCAGCTCGGTATCAGTTACTTTTGGCGCATCAGCTTGGCAGGCTTCGCATTTCATTTGCGCTAATTCAGTCATAATTACTTCCTATAAATTATCGTTATTATTCAATTAACTTGCTTTAGATTTTGGCTCAAAAAGAGGAGCATGCAAACCTAATTGGCGGGCTTGAGTTACCGCCTTCATGATATCCATTTTGACCACCTCATCGAGGTAATCAATCGAGTCAATAACGTAGTAAACCGGTTGCATGATATCGATACGATAAGGTGTACGCAGCATATCAATCAGATCAAACGGCTTAATTAATGGGGTATCACCCATGGCATATAAGGTTTCACCTGGTGAACTTAAAATGCCACCACCATAAATTTTAAGCTGATTGTTACTGTCTCGTAGTAATCCAAACTCTACCGTAAACCAATAGAGCCTCGCTAAAAAGACACGTTCCTCTTTCGAGGCTGCCAAGCCTAACTTGCCATATTCATGGGAAAAACGGGCAAATGATGGATTAGTTAACAGTGGGCAATGACCAAAGATCTCATGGAAGATATCCGGCTCTTGCAGATAATCAAACTCTTCTTGGCTGCGAATAAAAGTCGCAACAGGAAACTCTTTATTTGCCAGTAGTTGAAAAAATTTCTCAAATGAAATGAGCGCCGGCACACCTGCAGTTTTCCATCCCGTGGTTTCCAGCAGTACCTTATCAATCTCTTGCAATTGAGGAATACGTTCTTCTGGCATTGCCAAATCCTTCAGCCCCTGTAGATACGCATCACAGGCATACTGAGGTAAATTACCTTTTTGTCTCTGGTATAACGCTTGCCATATTTTATGTTCGTTTTCTGGGTAAGCGATATAACCTTGACTATCAGGCATCCTCGCCTGATATGTTGTTTGTTTGCTCATGTTTAATACAACACTCTTGACTACTTCTACCACCATACTTGACCAAAGCCGTCTATTTGTTAACTCCTCGCCCATTTATAGTTGTTGATCTAGATCTCACTTTTTGTAACTTAAAATTTACAAATATCCTGCTTAGGTCGCCAAACCCACCATGTTTCAACTATCTAGAGCGTGTCACAAAATGAACGCTCGGTGACCACAAGCGCCAACATTTATAACGAATCCAAAGTTTAAAATGGATTTTCAGTGTATTTTTATTAGAATGGAACCCTACTTTGCATCCAAATAAGGGAAAGGATGAAACCGCATAAAGTTCACAAAGCCGTTATCCCGGTTGCAGGATTAGGCACTCGCATGCTCCCAGCCACCAAAGCCATCCCCAAAGAGATGTTGCCTGTCGTCGACAAACCCTTGATCCAGTATGTTGTTAATGAAGCTATTGCGGCAGGGATTAAAGAAATTGTACTGGTCACTCATGCCAGTAAAAACTCGATTGAAAACCACTTTGACTCTAGTTTCGAGCTAGAAGCACAACTAGAAAGCCGAGTTAAAAGACAGCTGCTCGCCGAGGTTCAGGCGATTTGTCCCAAAGATGTCACTGTGATCAGCGTACGTCAGTCGCAAGCCAAAGGTTTAGGTCACGCTATCTTGTGTGCTCAGCAAGTGGTGGGAAATGAGCCTTTCGCCGTATTGCTACCCGATGTCATCGTCGATGAAGCCAGTTGCAACCTGCGCTGCGATAACCTTGCAGAAATGGTGAGCCTTTTCGATCAGACCGAAGTGGGTCAGATCATGGTTGAAGGCGTGCCAGAGCAACAAGTAGATCAATACGGTATTGCCGATGTTAACGGCCAATCCCTTGAACCAGGGCAATCACAGCCCATCGTTAAATTGGTAGAGAAGCCCGCGATCGATGAAGCACCATCGAATTTAGCCGTGGTAGGACGCTATATTCTCCCCCGTGAGATCTGGTCTTTATTATCAAAAACCCCAGTCGGTGCCGGTGATGAGATCCAATTAACCGATGCTATCGCCATGTTGATGGAGAAGCAGCAAGTCAATGCCTACTATATGAAAGGTAAGAGTCACGATTGCGGCAATAAACAAGGCTATATGCAAGCCTGTGTTGAACATGCTCTGCGCCACAATCATGTGGGTGCTGAATTTAAAGATTACCTCATAAAACTGGCTCAAGAATTACAACAGGAAAGCAATTAATGACCATTTTAGTCACCGGCGGTGCAGGTTATATCGGCAGTCATACCGTCGTTGAACTGCTTAATGATGATCAATCTGTAGTGATCATCGACAATCTTTCAAACGCTTGTGTAGAAGCGCTCACTCGGGTCGAACAGATCACTCAAAAACAAATCACTTTTTATCAAGGCGATGTTCTTAATAAAGCCTTCTTGCAAAAAGTGTTTACCGATCATGATATCGATGCCGTTATCCACTTTGCAGGGCTTAAAGCTGTAGGCGAATCAGTTGCCCAGCCGCTACGTTATTATGAAAATAACGTCACTGGCACCTTAGTACTGTGTGAGGTGATGCAAGAATTTAATGTGAAGAATCTGGTATTTAGCTCATCGGCTACCGTCTATGGCGACCCCGCCTCTTTGCCAATCACAGAAGATTTTCCCACAGGTGCGACTAACCCTTATGGCCAGTCAAAATTGATGGTAGAGCATATTCTTAGCGATCTACATCATGCCGATCCTAGCTGGAACATCGCTAGATTACGTTACTTTAATCCCGTTGGTGCCCATGAAAGCGGTTTAATTGGTGAAGATCCTAACGATATTCCCAATAACTTGATGCCTTTTATTGCTCAAGTTGCTGTTGGCCAGCGTGAATTCCTTAGCGTATTTGGCGCTGATTACGACACCCACGACGGTACAGGTGTACGCGACTATATCCATGTTGTCGATTTAGCCAAGGGACACTTAAAAGCGCTCGAAAAGCTTAATACTCAGTCTGGATTGGTCACTTATAACTTAGGTACAGGCCAAGGCTATAGCGTACTGGATATGGTCAAAGCCTTTGAAACTGCCTGTGGTCATCCAATTAACTATCAAGTCGCCCCTCGCCGTCCCGGTGACATCGCCGCTTGTTATGCTGATCCTGAAAAGGCCAAAACCGAGCTTAACTGGCAGGCCACACACACGATTGAGGATATGGCCAACAGCAGTTGGCATTGGCAATCACGTAATCCAAACGGCTATAAATAAGTGAATAAAGCAATGGTAAGTCGACGTTTTAGCAATAACAAACAGCCTTTACCGATACTTACCCTTGCTTTTAAGTCAGGACATTATGAGTAATAGCATCAACCATCAACGTCGTAACCTGTTTCGTCGCAACAACAAGAGCGCCATCAGACCGCCTTGGAGCAAGACCGATATCGAGTTTACCGACATTTGCACTCGCTGCAATAAATGCATCGACAACTGCGAGACTCATATTTTAATTCGCGGTGATGGTGGCTTTCCTGAAGTCGACTTCACTATTGACGAATGTAGCTTTTGCCAGCGTTGTGTCGAGGTGTGCCCCGAGCCCTTGTTTAACGATGTTAGTCAGGCGCCTTGGTCAATCACAGCTCACATAAATGATACTTGCCTGACCCATACGGGTGTCTGGTGCCAAAGCTGCAAAGATAGTTGTGATAGTCAAGCGATCAAATTTACTGCTGCCATAGGGCAAGCGCCTAAACCTATGATATTAAATGACCTGTGTACAGGTTGTGGTGCCTGTGTCTCCCCTTGCCCTAATCACTCGATAACCATAAAAGCTTAAGCCGCTTTTTTGCCAAAAATATGACGCTCTAGCGCCAAATATTAGTGGTTTTCCAATGAAGATTTTATGGTTACTATCATCTTAATATTAGCAATCTTCATGGACTATTATGTTTGGAAAAAAACGTCATCAAGCGGGCCTGACCTTCATTGCTCAAGGCACCAAACTCTCCGGTGAAACTCACTTTTCTGGCGAGGCCTTGATTGGGGGTGAGCTTCATGGAAAAATCAGTGCCGCCGATAAACTCACTATCGAAGCCGATGGCTATATCGAAGGCGAGCTGCAGTGCAAATCACTCAAAGTCTCTGGCGTGTTTAAAGGCAAACTAAAATGCGACAAACTCAATATCACCAGCACTGGGGTTGTTGAGGGTGAGATTGCCTGTAGTTCTATGGAGATCTTCGAAGGCGGCCAATTTATCGGTATGAGAATCAAAGAAGATATCGCCCTGTTAGCCGGCGAACACCAAGCAAAAACGATATCAAGCCAAGATGAACAGCCAGAGATGGATTACTCGGCAAACAAAGAAGGTTTAACAACGTGACAACTCACCGCCTTAATCAGGGCGAGGGTTTACGGCGAAATTGCTAAGGTTAACAACACATACAAACTCAGGCTATCTCAAACTACCTCAAGCTAGGTGTTGTCCTTGGTGGCTAGTGCGTGTTGTTTATATTCTCGCAGTAAAGACAAAAACTGCCGAGGCTCTCTATCTAAACAATCGATAGGGATATAAACATGGTAGCCAAGCTGGGCATTTAATTGCTGGCAGCGACGGGTAAACATGGCTTGCACACCATGATATTGCCGCTCTTCCAGGGTCAACGGTGAAAACTCAGAATTAAGATAGCGCTCTAAATCCGCCAACTCTCCGTCTAATGTCAGTGATGACATCAACAGCGGGCGTTGTTCACTTAATAATCCCGTTGCCAACCTAGGGGGAATATCATCAATCAAGGGCGACAACTGCTTTAACTTCACCCCGATGTAAGGCAACTCGTGACTATCTAGTGCTTGAATGCTTCTTGGCACATCGACACGTTGAATATTGGCCCACTCCAGATAAATAGTGCCACGATGGTGGTGATACACTAAGCCTTGCTGTCTCAGCTCAATACTCACTTCCGGTTGCCATAATTTCGCCACGCCTAGCACGGTGAAAATTATTCCGAAAATAAAACACACCATTCCCAGCCCCAACAGGCTCTTTGAAAACAAGAATAACATTAACCCGATAATTAACGTGCTAACGCCTAATAAGGTAAAACTTTTACCATTACGCTTGGTCACTGCACGGATAGCCACTGGGGTTTGAGAATCAAGGTCTGTCACACGTTAACTACCTAAAGTGATATATTAAAATGCTAATCATGATTGTTGAGTACTATGACGACCAACGACGTCAGAAACATCGCCAGAAACATAGTCACCGCTTAGGGTAAACTTTATCTTCAGCCAAAGCATGCCAACGTATTCATGAATCGCTCGCTGAGAAACCAGTAAATTTCTCGCATCAAGTTTCCACCAATAACCATTTCGAGCGATAAAATCACCAGGCGCTGCCTCTGGATGCATCCTCAAATAGGTAAAAATCATCATGGCTCTAGGCATATGAGTCGCAGAGGTCACTAAACGAAAAGGCGCATCACCTATTACCTGTCGCAACAACAGCGCTTCTTCTAAAGTATCCTTAGCCTCGGGAAATTGAATAATCTTCGATGGGTCAACGCCTAGTTCGCCAGCGGCAGCCGCCATCACTTCAGCATGAGACAGCGCATCACTCCCTCCCCATCCACTGACTACCAACTGGCACTCTTGCGCTAATCCATGACTCGCTTCATGACCTAATCCTAAGCCAAATCCCTGAACTAGCCTGAGCTGGCGCAGCCCTTCAGTTAATCTGGCTAATGCCGTAGCGGATAATTGCTGCGTAGGATAAGTTGATACAGTGGAGTCATGGCCACTCCCCAGCACCATCACGACACAGGGAGAGTTCATAGCACGATTGTTAGGTGAATACTGCTCTTCTAGAGACAAGCCGATTGCCTGACTCCCCCATTGACTACTCAACACCAGCAATAGACCGATGGCTAAACCCAGCAATAATCTCAGCCGTTGTTGATCACGTATAAGAAGCAGCACAATTACAAGCAACAACAGGGTTAACGGCAGCGGCATAAACAGCTGAGAGATGATTTTTTTCAACCAGAACATGGGCAAGCCTTACGCCAAATGATTGTTATAATAGAAAATCTTATAACGCCAAGCATTTACCAAAGCCAAGCAGCCCCGCGGACACCCGATGAACCACCATACATATTCTGCACGACTGGCGTACGACATTCGCCACCTAACACATATTGAGGTAATACTTTGGGCAATAAGGGATAAATAGCGTCGATATTCGATACACCGCCACCGAGCACAATAACATCGGGATCGAGTACATTAATCACATGTGCTAAAGAACGGGCTAACCGGTCGATATAGCGATCAAATGCCGCTTGAGCTAAGGGTTCACCTTTTTGCATACGGCTAGCGATCTCTATCCCGCTAGGCGCATCACCTCCGGCTGCTTTATAGTCCCGAATAAAGCCCGTGCCAGAAATAAAGGTTTCAATACAGTTCTTATTGCCACAGAAGCATTCGGTAGAATTAAATTCATCTTCGGTCATCCAAGGCAATGGGTTATGCCCCCACTCACCACCGATGCCGTTCCCTCCAGCGTGCACCTTACCGTTAATGGCGATACCAGCACCACAGCCGGTGCCAATGATCACGCCAAAAACAATACCTTTACCCGCTGCTGCACCATCGACAGCTTCTGACACAGCAAAACAATTGGCGTCATTCGCCACTCGAACTTCTCGGCCTAAACGCTTACCCAGGTCTATGTCCAACGGATGGCCATTGATCCACGTCGAATTCGCATTTTTAACTAAACCTGAATATGGCGAAATAACACCTGGAATACCAACACCAACAGTCCCTACTTGTCCCACCTCAGATTCAGCTTCATTGACTAAGGATTCAATCGCATCGAGTGTCGCTTGATATTCCCGAGGCGTTGGAACACGTTTTCTAAATAGCTCTTTACCCTGCTCGTTTAACGCTACTATTTCGATTTTGGTTCCACCGAGATCGACACCCATCCTTAACATAGCTAACTCCAACCTGAATCCGTTTTAATTACTTACCCAGCCAATGTTTGGCCGTGGCGATAAAGTAAGGGTTTAAAATGTTCTCTTTTTGATTGTAATCCAATACCTTGCCAGTTTCATGGTTGATCACCTGACCGCCAGCACTTTCGAGTACCGCTTGGGCTGCTGCGGTATCCCACTCGCTGGTGAGTCCAAGTCGAGGATAAATTTCGGCGTTACCTTCGGCTAAGATGCAAAACTTCAGCGAACTTCCCACGCTGGTGATTTCATGCTCCCCTAACGCTTGTAAATAAGCTTGTAATCCAGGGCTCACATGAGAACGGCTGCCCACAATACGCGGCACATCAGGCGCGGTGGCTCCCAGAGTATTCAAATTAGTGATTTCGCCTTGATGTTCAAGCCAAGCACCCAGCTCCTGTGCACCGTAATAACATTTCTCAAGCACAGGGGCATAGACCACACCAGCCACGGCTTTACCATTATCGATGAAGGCAATATTGACGGTAAATTCACCATTACGCTTGATAAATTCTTTAGTGCCATCGAGCGGATCGATCAGCCAATATTGTTGCCATGACTTACGCTCATTCCAATCGATATCAGCCGCTTCTTCGGACATCACCGGAATATTGGGCGTCAGCTTAGCTAAAGCATCAACAATTTTATGATGGCTGGCAATATCCGCCGCTGTCACCGGGCTATCATCTGATTTGGCTTCAACACCAAAGTCGGCGCTAGCGTACACTTTCATAATGGCAATGCCAGCTTGCTTGGCGATATCCACCATATCAGCCAACCATTCATGATTAAATTTATGACTCAAAACAGAATCTCTCCTTGAATTAATGATGGTTAAAGCAAGCTTAGGCTAAGCTAAAACGCAGAGCGAGAAACAGGCTGCAGCAACAGCCTATTTTTGATAAAAATCACGATACCAAGCAACAAACTCAGCCACACCCTCTTTCACCGACACATGAGGTTTATAACCCGTCGCGTCGAACAAATCGCTGACATCGGCATAAGTTTGATAAACATCACCCGGCTGCATCTCTCTGAACACCTTGTCAGCCTCGATACCTAATTCCGTTTCAATGGCTTTAACAAATTCCATCAAGTTAATCGGTGAGCCATGACCAATATTGTAAACGGCATAAGGCGCAGAGCTTGTTGCTGGAGAGCCACTCTCAACGGTCCATTTATCATCTTTACCCGGAATAACATCCGCAATACGCACCACACCTTCAACAATATCAATCACATGAGTAAAGTCACGCCACATATCACCATTGTTATTAATCTGGATTGGCTCCCCCTCTAGAATCTTCTTAGTGAAGATAAAAGGTGCCATGTCCGGCCTTCCCCAACTGCCGTACACGGTAAAAAAGCGAAGGCCAGTAGTGGGAATGTCGTACAGATGAGAATAACTATGGGCCATCAACTCATTGGATTTTTTAGTCGCTGCATAAAGCGATACAGGATGATCGACACTGTCAGTGGTGGCAAATGGCGTTTTCGCATTCAGGCCATACACAGAGCTCGAAGAAGCATAAACTAAATGCTTCACCTTGCTATGACGACATCCTTCTAAAATGTTCAGATGACCGACCAAGTTAGAGTCAGCATAAGCATGGGGGTTTTCGATTGAATAGCGCACCCCAGCTTGAGCCGCTAAGTGAATAACGCGATCAAACTGCTCCGATTGGAATAACTGCTCAACCGCAGCTCTATCGGCTATATCTAACTGAATAAAGCGAAAATCTGCATGAGTAATGCGATCTAAACGGGCATGTTTTAACTTAACATCATAATAATCATTAATATTATCGATACCCACCACTTGATGGCCAGATGCAGTGAGTTTTTCAACAACGGCGCTACCGATAAAACCAGCTGCCCCCGTAACTAAATATTTCATATTCATACCAAAACTTAATCTGAACCAAAGAGATCACGAGTATAGACTTTATCGGCTACATCGGAGATCTCCTCGACCATACGATTAGACACGATAACATCGCACATCTGTTTAAACTCATCTAAATTCTTGATCACTTTCGAATGGAAAAATTCCGCTTCCTCTAGCACAGGTTCATACACCACCACTTCGATGCCTTTGGCCTTAATGCGTTTCATGATCCCTTGAATACTCGATGCACGGAAATTATCGGAGCCAGCTTTCATGATCAGTCGATAGATACCGACACGTTTAGGATCACGCTTCAAAATACTGCTAGCAATAAAATCCTTACGGGTCGTGTTTGAATCAACAATCGCGCCAATGATGCTATTGGGTAAATCAGCGTAATTCGCCCGCAATTGTTTTGTATCTTTTGGCAAGCAATATCCGCCATAGCCAAAAGAGGGATTATTGTAGTGATCGCCAATACGTGGATCTAAGCCGACACCTTCAATGATTTGCCGAGAGTCCAAACCATGAGATTCGGCGTACGTATCGAGTTCGTTAAAATAAGCAATGCGCATCGCAAGATAAGTATTAGAAAACAGCTTAATGGCTTCGGCTTCAGTAGAACCGGTAAACAAGACCTGAATATCGGTTTTCTCAGCCCCTTCTAGCAAGAGATCAGCAAATACCTTAGCACGCTCACTCTGCTCACCAACAATAATACGAGATGGATGCAAATTATCGTATAAGGCTTTGCCTTCACGTAAGAACTCGGGAGAAAAGATGATATTGTCACTGCCAAGCTCTGCTTTAATACGCTGGGTATAACCTACTGGCACGGTAGATTTAATCACCATTATCGCATCAGGGTTAATCGCCATCACTTCTTTGATCACGGCTTCAACGGACTGGGTATTAAAGTAATTTGATTTAGGATCGTAATCGGTTGGGGTCGCAATAATCACATACTGCGCATCACGGTAAGCGAGCGTTTTGTCTGTCGTTGCCGTCAAGTTAAGAGGCTTATTTGCTAAAAAATCTTCAATCTCAGTATCGACAATCGGTGAACGTCGCTGATTAATCAACTCAACCTTTTGTTCAATAATGTCGACAGCAAAAACCTGATGATGTTGGGCTAACAGAACCGCGTTTGATAAACCCACATAGCCTGTACCCGCGATAGCAATTTTCAAAATAGATCCTTTGTTCGATACACATCAATGATACTCATTGAACAAGAGAGCGAATAATGCACCTTGCGGCTTTGCAGTTCAACTCTCTATGTAGAACAATAGTTTAAAATACTCGACGCAACAAAGCACTTTATCATTGATGTTTAACGCGTTATCAGCCCTATCTCGACTAAATAATCCACAACCTGCTGCGCACATTGCTGTACATTCTTGGTCGCGGTTTCAACATGAACCTCTGGCGACTCAGGTGCTTCATAGGCAGAGTCGATTCCGGTGAAATGTTTAATCTCACCCGCTCGGGCTTTCTTGTATAACCCTTTAGGATCTCGCTGTTCACAAACGGCTAATGGGGTATCGATAAACACTTCGATGAAAGCCATGTCACCCAGTAAATCTCGGACCATGGCTCGGTCAGCACTAAAAGGTGAGATAAATGCCGTCGACACCAGTAAACCTGCATCGACAAATAATTTCGCTACTTCACCAATACGGCGGATGTTTTCGACTCTGTCTTGGTCTGAAAAACCTAAGTCTCCATTTAACCCATGGCGAACATTGTCACCATCAAGCACATAGGTTTTACAGCCATTATCATGCAGCATTTTATCTACCGCATTGGCCACGGTCGACTTACCTGAACCACTCAACCCTGTAAACCACAACACGGCTCCTTGGTGACCGTTAGCAGAAACCCGCTCCTGATGAGACACACTGGCTTGATGCCACACAACATCAGAAGATTTTTCGTCAGCTTCAACGGTTTTATAGGGAGACATGTTTATCCTTTAAAATGCTCAATTTTAAGTTTTAAGTTTTAAGTTCTAGGTTTTAAGCTGTAAGTTTGGCAGTGCTTATGGCTTACCACTGGTTACTTACGCTTATGATTTCCAATAAATACTATATCGCTCACCGCGCTCCACTTAAAAAGGGAAAAATTGCGGTATCGCCAACAATACAATGACACCATAGGTCAAGCTAATAGGCAGACCCACTTTAACAAAGTCTTTAAGATGATAACGCCCAGCGTTATACACCATCAAATTAGTTTGATACCCATAAGGGCTCATAAAGCTACCACTCGCCGCAAAAGCGACTGTCATCACAAACGGCAAGAAGTCGACCCCAAAACCCAGCGCAATACTATAAGCGATAGGAAACATCAGTGCTGCGGCGGCATTATTAGTGATAAGCTCAGTCATCAACCAGGTAGTGACATAAACAATAATCAGCGCGAACATCAGGTGATCTTTATCTGCTACGCCCCCTACCCAGTCAGCAACAAACTGTGCCACACCAGCATTAACCAGCGCATGAGACAGGGTAATAGCCGAGGCCACAATCAGCCAGATATCAACCGGGAAACGTCTGACAATTTCATTAGCATTAATACATTGACTGAAGATAAGAATACCCAGCAGTAAAAACATGCCTTGCAGCATGTCCAATACGCCCGTGGCCGCTAGCACTAATGCCAGCACAAAACCACCAATAGAAACCCAAGCTTTCTTGCCGCTGATCCGCGTTTCTGGCTCAACGCCACTGAGCACAATAAAATTCTTACTGATATTACGACGAGTGAGGAAATCCTCACCCACAGCGAGAACCAAAAAGTCACCGGCTTTGATTTTCACTTCACCCAGCTTGCCAGAGATCTCTTCACCGTCTCGACGGATCGCTAACGTTGCCGCATCAAACAAGGCCCTAAAGCCGATGCGTCTCATGGTTTTACCCACCAACACGCTCTCAGGTTTCACCACGACTTCGGTCAGGTTACTGTCGAGTAAACCGCTTTTATCGGCAAACATCTCAAGCCCCGAAAACTGGCTGAGTTGCATCACCTTAGTAATATCACCACTGAAGATTAAGCGGTCGCCCAGCTGCAACACTTCTGTCGGGGTCACAGGGCTGATCAAGCGGTTATTACGAATCACCTCGACTAAAAAGAGAGACTCCAAATGACGCAAACCATTATCTTCCACCGAGCGGCCAATTAACTCTGAGCCTTCAACCACCTTGGCATCAATAAAATAGCCCTGCAAATGGGTCGGCTCATCGACTATATCAGGTAAAAAACCACTCACGAGTCTTAGCATCAAACCACAACCCAGCACTAACATTGCGCCAATCGCCGTGAATGAGAAAAACGACAGCGACTGACCGGACGCCTCGATATACATACTGTTGACGATTAGGTTAGTCGATGTCCCCACTAAGGTTAGTGTGCCGCCGAGGATCGCCGCGTAAGATAAGGGAATAAGCAGTTTGCTCGCCATGTGATGCGGATTGTTTCGAATAGGTGACAACAAGGTGGCCACCACGGCAGTGTTGTTCAACAACGCCGAACTCAGCGCAGTCATACCAAACAGCCGCAGCCAAGTACTATGATAAGAATTGACTATCACTTTAGAAGCGATGACTCGCAGCAGGCGCGTTTTTTCCAACGCAAAAGAACATAAGATCAACAGCACCAAGGTCACAAGTCCAGGATTGGACATGCTAGAAAGTAACTGTTCTGTGGTCACAAGGTTAAGTGCCACCAGCAGCAGTAATGCCACCCCAAACACACGGGCTGGGCGATTTTGAAAACGCACTAATCCCACGATAGTCGCGAGAAATATGGCAATGGTTAGGTATGCGTTTAATGTCATAAATTCTCGATTATTGACCGTTGAGAAACCATCAAGCGCAGCAAATACAGTCGCTGCGCTTGAGCACATTACGCCTTAGAAATGTCTTTCACGCCCCAATGTGGGAAATGTTTACGTACCAAGGTATTCATCTCAATTTCAAATTCAGAGATTGCACGCTTTTTACCTTTAGCGTCAATAGATTTACGGATCATCCCTGCACCAACAGTCACGTTAGTTAATCTATCGATAATAATAAATGCACCGGTATGACGGTTGCTATCATAGGCATCAAACTGCACTGGCGCAGTCACCGAGAAATGACAATTGCCCATCTCATTTAGTGCCAACTGCTGCGCGTCATGTTTGGTTAGATTATTGATATCAACCTTATAGTTAATTGCATCAACATAACCATATACTGCCTTACTACCTAATTTAATAGCATATTCTCTATCAACACATAAGGGTTCTTCCGTCATCCACACCACATCGGCTTCGAAGTGGCTGCTGGAATTAGGCTTATTGTGCGGACGCACCAACATATCGCCACGGCTGATATCAATCTCATCGGTGAGGGTTAATGTAACCGCCTGCCCCGCTGTGGCTTTTTCTAAATCGCCATCGAAAGTGACAATCGATTTAATCTGACTTTCTTTACCTGACGGCAACGCTGCAATGGTGTCACCGACACGGATCTCTCCAGAAGCCACAGTGCCGCAGAAACCTCTGAAATCAAGATTTGGACGGTTCACATACTGAACCTGAAAGCGGAATGACTCACTTCTGTCTTGTTCAACAGATACCGTATTAAGCAACTTGAGCAAGGTTGAACCAGGATACCAGGTCATATTCTCGCTTTCGTTTACAACGTTATCGCCTTTAAGCGCTGAGATAGGTACAAAACGTACATCTGTGAACGCAAGATCCTGTGCAAATTCACGATAAGCTTTCTTGATGTTTTGATACACGCTCTGATCGTAATCCACCGCGTCCATCTTGTTGATGGCAATAATCACATGCTTAATGCCCAATTGAGAACAGATATAGCTGTGACGACGAGTCTGAACTTGTACTCCATGACGCGCATCAATCAAAATAATCGCTAAATCGGATGTTGAAGCGCCGGTCGCCATATTGCGGGTGTACTGCTCATGGCCTGGGGTATCGGCAATAATGAACTTACGCTGTTCGGTCGCAAAATAGCGATAAGCCACATCGATAGTAATGCCTTGCTCACGCTCAGACTGCAACCCATCAACCAACAACGCTAAGTCAAATGCTTCATCAGTAGTGTTAAAACGTTTAGAGTCTTTCTCGATAGCCGCCATCTGATCTTCAAAGATCATCTTGCTATCAAATAACAGCCGTCCAATCAAAGTAGACTTACCATCGTCCACGCTGCCACAGGTCAAGATACGCAACATATCTTTGTTTTCATGCAGCTTTAAATAAGATTCGATATCGGTTTGTAATAGTGTCGATTCAGTTGTCATGGTCACTCTCGTCATTGGTTATCTGTGTCTAAGTCAAAAATGGTTTCAGGTTCAGCCTAGAAATACCCTTCCATCTTCTTCTTCTCCATCGAGCCAGCGGAGTCATTATCAATCACTCGCCCTTGTCGCTCTGAGGTGGTACACAACAACATCTCTTGAATAATTTCAGGTAACGTCGTGGCTTCAGATTCCACGGCACCGGTGAGCGGATAACAACCTAAGGTTCTAAAACGCACCATCTTATTTTCAACCGTTTCGCCCGGTTGAATTTCCATGCGCTCGTCATCGACCATGATCAAAGTTCCATCACGTTTAACCACTGGGCGTGGCTTAGCTAAGTAAAGTGATGGAATTTCAATATTTTCTAAATAGATATACTGCCAGATATCCAGCTCGGTCCAGTTAGACAAAGGAAACACTCGGATACTCTCGCCTTTATCGACCTTACCATTGTAGATATTCCACAGCTCGGGACGTTGGTTCTTTGGATCCCAGCGGTGTTTGCTATCGCGAAACGAATAGACACGCTCTTTAGCGCGAGATTTTTCTTCATCACGACGGGCCCCACCAAAGGCGGCATCGAAACCATGCATATCCAATGCTTGCTTCAGCCCTTCGGTTTTCATGATATCAGTATGCTTGGCGCTACCATGAGTGAATGGCGAGATATTCATCTCGATACCACGAGGATTTTTATGGACAATCAAGTCAAAGCCATATTTCTTAGCCATCTCGTCGCGAAACGCGATCATCTCTTTAAACTTCCAGTTGGTATCCACATGCATCAACGGAAACGGGATCTTACCGGGATAGAAAGCCTTACGTGCTAGGTGTAACAGCACTGAAGAGTCTTTACCGACAGAATAGAGCATCACTGGATTATCAAACTCTGCGGCAACTTCACGCATGATTTGAATCGATTCAGCTTCGAGCTGCTTCAAATGGGTTTGCTGTGTAGACATATCGATTTCCGTATAATTCCAGTTAAATTAAGATTCTCTAACCATCTTTCTTTCGTTGTTACAGGCACTAAGTTACAGGCACTAACTTAGCACTTCACACCTGTAACAACGAAAGAAAGATACATGAACCAAAATGAGATATAGAAATAATACCAGTACGGCGACCATTTAGAAGTTATAAATATTAATTTATTTATACAAAAAAGGAATATGATGTGATTGAACACTTAGCTCTAAATGTTGGAAAGCTTGTGTTCAAGCAACTAAATACAGACAGCTTTCATTCAATTCAACAAGAGGCTGAAGTGAGCGATGACCGTTGAAATGAGATGAACCCAGCGATGACTGACCTAGAATTGCTAAAAACCTGAAGTAATTTCAGCGCTAAGATAGAGACACATCAAGGAATCTACAACGAATTGAGGGAAAATGTTGTATGCTTCTGTGCTGAACACAAGCCCGTTATCAGTTGCTGTAAACAATAATGAAAATTATCGATACCCATATTCCAGATGTGAAGATACTTAAGCCTCAAGTCTTCACTGACGCACGAGGTTACTTTTTTGAAAGCTTTCGTCAGCAATGGTTTCAACAGCATGTTGCTAACCTAGATTTTGTGCAGACTAACCAGAGTCAGTCTATCGGTGGGACACTTCGCGGTTTACATTATCAACGTATGCAACCACAAGGAAAACTCGTTAGGGTGATGAGTGGGGAGATATTTGATGTGGCAGTTGACTTAAGACAAAGTAGCCCAAGTTTTGGTCATTGGACCGGACATATTCTTTCAGCAGATAACCATTGCCAAATGTGGATCCCACCTGGATTTGCCCATGGTTTTTATGTGATGTCAGATAGCGCCGAATGCCTGTATCAATGCAGTGACTACTATGCGCCTAATGACGAGTATGCCATAAAGTGGAATGATGACACCCTAGCGATTAATTGGCCACTGTCGTCTAAGCACTCGCTACAACTCTCAGAAAAAGATAACCAAGCTGGCAATTTTACTGATGCCCGCATGTTTGATTAAGGCGAGCCCTATCGTGCAATCCACTCAGGCAGAACAACCAAGAAATATTTTAGTCACTGGCGGTGCAGGCTTTATTGGCTCTGCATTGATCCGCCATTTAATTAAGCACACGCAACACCGCATCATTAATTACGACAAGCTCACCTATGCCGCCGACTTACACGCATTAAGCTGTGTCGCCGATGATCCGCGTTATGTTTTTATTCAAGGTGATATCAACGACGGTGAAAAAGTGCAACAAGCGCTGCAAACTCATCAAATATCATTGGTGATCCATCTAGCAGCTGAAACCCATGTCGACCGCTCAATCGCAGGGCCAAGCACTTTTATTGAAAGCAATATCGTCGGTACATTTACACTATTAGAACAATGTCGTCATTATCTCGCCAGCCTCAGTAAAAAAGCCGCTGCGCAATTTCGTTTTCATCATGTTTCGACCGATGAAGTATTCGGTGACTTAGGTGATACTGGCCAATTTGATGAACAAACAGCTTATGCACCGAGTTCTCCCTATTCGGCCAGTAAAGCCGCGGCAGATCATTTGGTCAGAGCTTGGCAACGAACCTTTGATCTCCCTATCGTGATTTCTAATTGCTCAAACAATTACGGTGCCTTTCAATATCCAGAAAAACTGATCCCAGTCACCATAACCAATGCATTAAACGGCAAATCAATTCCCATTTATGGTAATGGCCAACAGATCCGCGACTGGCTGTATGTTGATGATCACGCACGCGCTTTATGCATGGTCGCTTTTAAGGGCAAACTCGGTGAAAGTTACAACATAGGTGGCGACGGCGAACAAACTAACTTGGCAGTGGTACAAGCGATCTGTGAGCGACTTAATCATCTCGTTCACCACAAGCCGAAAGGTATAACGGACTTTAACCAGCTGATCCACTTCGTTGATGACAGACCAGGACATGATAAGCGTTACGCGATCAATGCCAATAAGATTAAAAGCACGCTGGGATGGCAGCCACAAGAAAGCTTCACTTCAGCAATAGATAAAACAGTGCGCTGGTATGTCGATAATCAAGACTGGTGTCAGCAAGCACTCACTCGAAGTTGTGCTGATGAGGACATTGGTTAGTGAGCATACCGCCTAAAAATGCCTTGGTGATAGGAAAGCAGGGACAGGTTGCTTTAGCATTACGTGCAACACAGCCACAGAACATAAAAACTGACTACCGTGGCAGAGCACAACTTGATATCCGTCAGCCTGATGCTATTCACAAGCTATTACGGCAAAAGCCATTTGATCTGGTGATCAATGCCAGTGGCTATACCCAAGTAGATCTGGCCGAAACCCAGCATTCAGAAGCAGATGCATTAAATCACTTATCAGTTAAGCAACTGGCCATATCCTGCGCTGAACATAACATCCGTCTCATCCATCTCTCTACGGATTACGTGTTCGACGGTAAACAAGACCAACCCTATCGCCCTGACGATGTGCCTCATCCTATCAATGCGTATGGTCAAACTAAGCTCGCAGGTGAACAAGCCCTCACCCGATACCATCCTAAAAACAGCACAATTATTCGCAGTGCATGGCTTTACTCGCCTTTTGGGAATAACTTTGTCAAAACCATGCTTAAACTGATGAATTCACGTTCTGAAATTAACGTCATTGCAGATCAACAAGGGAGCCCAACCTCAGCCATTGAACTTGCACAGTTTATTTGGCAAATCAGTCTGCAAGATACGACATCTCCTCGCTATCACTGGAGTGACATCGGAGTCACCTCATGGTTTGAATTTGCCAAGCAAATACAAACATGCGCCATAGAAGAAGGCTTGCTCAATAAAGAGGTGAACATCAAACCGATAAGTAGCCAAGATTACAATGCAGCAGCTACGCGACCACAATTTAGCGCACTTGATTGCCAACATTCATATTGTTTAAGGCAGGCCAAGCGCTGGCAAACGAATCTAAAAGATGTGATGAAAACCATTAAGAACAATGAAGAAACTTAATGTCCAATTGTCGCGAAGCAGAGAAGTGGTAAGCCCCTTACACTGCATGATTCTTCTAAATAATTGCTAAAGACTTTTATTGTCACGCTCACCATAAACCGGATAATCGGTATACCCACGCTCATCACCACCGAACAAGGTGGCTGGGTCTGAAATATCATTTAGCGGTAGGTTATTAGCTAATCGATAGGGTAAATCAGGATTCGCCAGAAATTTCCGACCAAAAGCAACGTAATCAACTAAGTTGTTGTTAATTAATTCGTCTGCTTTATCTAGTGTGTAATTACCCGCGACAACAATTGCGCCAGAAAAGTTTTCACGTAATTGCTGACGAAACGTTTCTGTTACAGTAGGAGCATCGTCCCAATCTGCTTCAGCGAGATGAATGTAGGCAATTCCCAAGTCATCAAAATGTTTAGCTAATAACAAAATGGCATCGATTGCTTCTGGGTCATTCATACCTCTTTGGGTAATAAATGGCGCTAGTCTTATGGCTGTGCGCTCAGCGCCTATTTCATCACTAATGGCTTTAATGATCTCTAACGCAAAGCGAATGCGATTTTCTAAATTGCCGCCATATTCGTCGTTGCGTTTGTTAGATGTGCTACGTAAAAATTGGTCAATTAAATAACCGTTTCCAGCATGCACTTCTACACCGTCAAATCCTGCTTCAATCGCATTAAGTGCAGCTTGGCGGTAATCTTCAATAATGCCTTTGATTTCTTGGGTAGATAACGCTCGTGGCGTAGGACAATCAAGCATACGTCCTACGCCATCATCACCTACTACCCACACTTGTGCATCTGGAGCTAAGGCGCTCGGTGCAACGGGTAGCCCATCAGAATGAAACACAGGATGTGACATGCGGCCAACATGCCAAAGCTGAGAAAAAATAATGCCATCATTGTCATGAACAGCATTGGTAACTTTCTTCCAACCGTCAATTTGTGCTTGCGTATAAATGCCCGGTGTAAAGGAATACCCTTTGCCTTGCGCTGAAATTTGCGTCGCTTCTGAAACGATAAAGCCAGCACTTGCCCGTTGTGCATAGTAAGTTGCCATTAACTCAGTAGGGATATCGCCGGGTTGCGCGGTACGAGAACGCGTCATCGGTGCCATCACCACTTTATTATTGGTATTAAGGTTTCCAAGTTTGCCTGTGTTAAACAATGCATTTTTCATATTATTAACCTCGTTAGTGAATGTCGTTTCTCGAAAATAAAATTTCGATTTTTAGGCCATCTGGGCCGGTGATAAAGACTTGATGTTCGTTTGCTTCGGGTATTTCTCGTTCAACAAAAGGCACGTTATACGTTAACAAACGACCTTTGAGTCCTTGGTAGTCATTTGAGGTAAACGCTAAATGATCTACCGTTGGCAAGCTCGGTGTTGAACTGTGTTTTTCAGCATGTCCTAAATAAAAAGATTGCTCAGGCTTAATGTCATTTCTTCCCGCAATGTGCACACAAGGCACATTGAGTTCGTCATACAACCAAACACCAGCAAAACCAAACGGTGGACGTTGCCCCTCTTTCAGACCAAGTGTTTGTATCAAAAACTGCGACATTTCATCTAAATCAGATACCAGCAGTAATGCGTGATTTAATTGCATATCAACCTCCTTAAAGCGATGTGATCAGTTTAACTATTTTGACTAAATTGATAATTACTCGTAGAGTTAAATCACTATTCAGAAAAACTGAAGAATCATGACAAAAATTGATGATATGGCATTGTTTGCTCATGTAGTAAAAGCAGGAGGATTAGCGGCAGCAGGACGAAAATTAGGGCTTTCACCTGCTAGCATGACGGCACGTATTAACCAGATTGAAAAGCGCTACGGCACAAGGTTGTTGACTCGAAATACACGAAGCATCTCGTTAACCGATGCTGGTGAGCGTTTTTATAGTGGCTGTTTACGTGTCATTGAAGAAGTAGAAAATACTGAAAATATGATACAAGAATCGCAAAACACATTGAGAGGAAGCTTACGAATATCGGCAACTTCTGATTTTGGCCGGCAATATGTAGCACCTGCACTTGCCGAATTTACTAATAACCATCCTGATGTTTCTTCTCATTTGATGCTATCTGACGGCATAATCAACATCATCGATGAAGGTGTTGATATCGCCTTTAGATTCGGTAATTTACCAGATAGTAATCTTATCAGCAGACCTTTAGCTCAAAATCGACGTGTGTTATGCGCCTCTCCCGACTATATAAAACACAACGGATTACCGCGACACCCAGAAGAGCTATCCAATCACCGTTGCCTGATTCTGGAGCGTTCAGGTCAACCACTAAACGATTGGTATTTTGAAATTGATAATAAACGACATTCGATAAAGGTAGAGCCGCATTTATCATGTTCAGACGGTGAAGTCATCAGACGTTGGGCAGTTCAAGGTTATGGCATTGCTTTTAAGTCATTAATCGACATAAGAAAAGATCTATCTAACAACAAGCTTGTATTGATACTAGATGAATATGTACGAGGATTTAGTCATAGTGATACCGAAGTTGTCGGTGTACAAGCCATTTATCCCAGCAGGCAATATCTGCCAATGCAGGTAAAGGCATTTTTAACGTATTTTGAGCAGTGGCTAAGCACGCAAATCGTCAACACATAAGGCTTAATATTTCGATACATAAGTGAACTACCCAGCGATATCGCTTCGCTCTGATCACTGGGTTTTCTAGGTGAATCTTCGATAAATAAGGATGTGACTAGATGATTTTACGAAGCTTTGAAAGGCACTTCTGTTCAAAATGGGGATAGTGATATTCTGACTCATTTGGGTAATAGCCTTTCAAATCAGGCCATAGCATTTGCACATAACGCGGTTTATTTTGAGCATAAGTGGGGTATTGCTTGTAAAAGGCCTCAGCCAACATAACATATTCATCTTTTACCCGTCTCAGCGCAGTGTTATGCCGAATTTCATCCATAAAGATGGGAAGTGCATCAATTTCGTTAAGAAACCCCTTTGCATAACCCGTGGTTCGCCAGCGCTCAAAAAGATTTTCAAATAGTATGTTTACTGAACGCTTATTGATGTCGCAAATTAAAATCACATCCGGCAGATTATGCTTTGCCATACCTATGGTATAAAACAGCTGATCACTAACAGTGACTATTGTGTATTTGTTCTTATCGATCTCTTTCTTAAAGCCTTGTAGACACTTCTCAGAGTCCGGTAATAGTTCATTCATCATTCACTCCAGACTTGCTCAGGGGTTAAACGTGCTGCTCGAGCCTTAACTCCCCCTAATATCGCGTCTCGAATGTGAACAGGGAAATCTTCGGGGAGCTCTGCTCTGACCTTCATAATGACAAAGTCGAGCTTGACTGCCATCTCTATCATGATGTTGGCCATGGAGTCTGTATCAAAACCAACGGCTTTGGCCGTTTGCATAAAATGCCTTGGAAATATCTTATCCAGCAGAACCTTATTACCCTTACTGGCTTTTAGCGACATCGCCAACTTAGCGTCACGTATATTCAGCCCTTTGCCACCAATGGCGGGATATATGGATAAAATGTCATACAGAGGCGTTAGGCGATACCCGCCACCAGCCTCAATAAAAACAGAAAAGTTTTTAGCATGCCCATCAATAGCCCCTAATAGCCAAAAAAGCACTTGGGCTTTCATGAAATTATATCGGTCGCGATCAGAATTGGACGAGCCCAAGAGCTCAGTCATGATGGCTTTAATATCTGGGCCACCATCACTCTCATACTTATTGGCTGGTGGCACATTGAGCACCTGACAAAAATCCTCTTGAGGCAGACGCATGATCCAGCTGCCATCTTGGGCATAGCGCCTATCGAACCGCTCAACGGCGAGCGCCTTAATATCGCCAACATGCATGATATGGCATTGTGCCACCGCCAGACCAAACGCCTCAGCGACCTTCATACACAGATACTCGTTTTCCACGCTGTCAGACATATCAATGGTGTACGAATGGCTCTTTATGGTGCCGATAGGCAGCTTAATAATATGCGTGGTTGGTGTTGAGTGGAGAGGTAAATGCCATTTTCCTTTTACATGCAACAATGCCGTTTTTTCTTGAGCACCCGCTATCGAGATCCTAAAGTCCTCTAGCTCCCGTAGCATGCCCAGCGGTATACCCAACATATAGCCTTTCAATACCTGTTCTAAGGCTGTTTCTGAAAGTGCTTCAGACTCTATCTGTTTCACCTTATGAGGCAACTGTCCATGGGAGACTAATTGCAGCGCGCCAACGCTGTCTTGACCAATTTTAGCCAGTAGGTCAAAGGGCTGTGATGAAGCCGCCTTATGACGAGCGACAATGCGATAACGCACATCAGGGTTATCGGGAAGTAAGTTATCAAAAAAGTTATATACCTCGTCCCCTTCATAAGCTTGACGACGCAATGGCATCGATAGCGATATAGGACGGCTTCCGGCTAAAGTAAGCCACTTTTCATGGTATTTAAAATGGTGGGCGCCCGTAGCAGTCTTGGTGAACTCCCCGATTAGATAACCGTTCATATAGACATCTAATACCGCCATCACCAGTCCTCATGCCACTCATTATTGCTTGATGGGGTAACGCTAGGATATGAAGCGTCATTTTGAGAAGCTCTAGGCTTAACCTCTAGCTCAAGGTTGAGTGATGATAGCAGCTTAAACAGCGTCTCTAGCTTAGTAGAATCTGGATTGTGCTCAAAGCTAGACACAGTGTCTTGCCTGATACCCACTTTATTAGCCACTTTGCTTTGTGACAGTTTCATCGACAAACGCGTGTCTTTTAGATAATTGCTTAACTGCTTTGAGGTAGTCACCTTCATCTCGCACCCTTCACTCAATACTAAGATCATCAACCAATCTACACGCTATAGAAGGTAAAGCAAGTTTTACACGCTAAAACCGTTAAATCATTGTTTACACGCTACAACAGGTAGAAATTACTCAGCTACCATAAAATATCGAGCTAGCCTGTCTTGGCTGTATTGATGAGCACCACGTTATCGGCGGGATTGACCAACCGTTCTAACCACTCACACCACATGTTGAGCGCTGCTTGCTTCTCGGGCTGATATTGACTGCGGTTATATATCGCCATTACGCCAGTCATACTATGCCCACCAGCTGCTCGACAACTTACGGGGCGACACCAAGATCATTGAGCTTGGTTGTGAAAGTTCGGCGCAAATCATGTAAAGACCATAGCGAGCTGTTAGAGTTCCGATCCCCACCAGCGGAATGACCATAGCGCAGCTTCAACAATGAAAGTAAGTACTGACCATAGCTGTTATTTCGCATAGGCTGGGCAAGACGATGAATATCCTCATTGGTGAGCCAACCATTACGCCATGCAATCTCTTCAAGACAAGCTACTTTGAGCCCCTGCACGGTTTCTATGGTTTGAACAAAAGAAGATGCCTGCTGCAGGCTGTCGAATGTACCGGTATCAAGCCAAGCAAAACCACGTCCTAATAATTCGACCTTTAGTTCGCCGCGTTCAAGATAAGATTGGTTGATTTCAGTAATTTCAAGCTCACCACGTTTTGAAGGCGTTAGCCCTTTAGCAATATCGATAACTTGATTATCGTAAAAATAGAGTCCAGTGACCGCCCAATTAGATTTGGGAACTGCTGGTTTTTCATCGATTGCCAATACGTTAAAGTCAGCATCAAATTCCACCACGCCAAATCTTTCAGCTTGATCGACCTGATAGGCAAAGATAGTAGACCCCACAGAACTCTTATCGCTGATATTAGCGACAGTCTGTTTGAGCGTTGGACTAAAACCCTGCCCATAAAACACATTATCACCCAGTACTAAACAAACACTGTCATCGCCAATAAAATCTTCGGCCAAGATAAAAGCCTGTGCGATCCCTTCAGGTTTAGTCTGCACTTGATAAGAAAGCGATACACCAAAATCACTACCATCACCCAATAAGCGCTGAAAAGCATCTGCTCATCCGGAGTGGTGATGATCAAAATATCACGAATGCCCGCTAGCATAAGCACCGACAACGGGTAATAGATCATTGGCTTGTCATACACGGGGAGCAACTGTTTAGACACACCGCGAGTGATGGGATACAACCGCGTGCCTGTGCCGCCAGCTAAAACAATACCTTTCACTGTACCCTCTCATTTGCAATCAGCTTAAAACACTCAATAGATAATACACTAGCCTGAAATAAAAAATGCCCACTTCAGCAAGCCAAAGTGGGCATTAAGTCATATTATAAAGGAGTTTCATGAAAATGAGGGAAAATTAAGAAACAAACGGTATGACTTTATTGTCCTTGATATCGCTAATACTGTCGTGGTTTTTCTGTAACCAAACTAAATCACAAATACCGTCAGTCGGACTAAATCCAGTTGGTGTTGAAAGTAGAATCTCTCTTATCACTTCATGTTTAAATTCATGACAAGCGCGATCTAGTCTCGCCAAGATAGTTTCAAGCTCTTTCCATGACAAACAGGCTTCATTAGCGGTCATAATTCGCTCATGCTCAGTACCAGTAACATCATCTCCAATCAATAACTCTTCGTAAAGTTTTTCCCCTGGACGCAAACCTGTAAATTCAATAGGAATATCACCGTCGGGATTAAGCTCATCTTTAATTTCAAATCCACTCAAACGAATCATCTTTTTAGCTAAATCGACAATTTTAACGGATTTCCCCATATCAAGTACGAATACATCACCACCTTTGCCCATTGCACCTGCTTGAATTACAAGTTGAGAAGCTTCCGGAATTGTCATAAAAAAACGGGTAATTTCGGGATGAGTTACGGTAACAGGACCACCATTACCAATTTGTTTTCTAAAAAGTGGAACAACAGAACCAGAAGAACCTAGCACATTACCGAAACGCACCATGCAAAAACGCGTTTGATTATCTTCATTGGATAATGCTTGCAAAACAAGTTCAGCCATGCGTTTCGTCGTTCCCATAACATTGGTAGGACGAACGGCTTTATCGGTACTCACTAAAACAAAGGTCTCAACTTTAGCTGCAATAGCCGCTCTAGCAGTATAAAGCGTGCCAAAGACGTTATTACGAACCCCTTCCACAACATTGTGTTCTACCAATGGCACGTGCTTATAAGCTGCAGCATGATAAACAGTTTGTACTTCGAAAGCTTCCATAATCGCTTGAACACGATTCTCACGCTGTACTGAACCCATCATAGGATAAATTTGCACATCTAAGCCAAGTTCTTTTGCCGTAGCAGTTAACTCTCTTTCAATAGAATACAAGCCAAATTCTGACAGCTCAAAAAGCACCAATTTTTTAGGAGATTGCTTTAATATTTGACGACATAATTCAGAGCCAATAGAACCACCAGCACCTGTAACCATAACCACTTTGTCGCGAATATTCGCAGTTAATAGATCTTTTCGTGGTGCAACGGGGTCACGTCCAAGCAAATCATCAATTTCAACTTCTTTTATATCACTGTATAGCTTATTACCACTAACCAGGTCAGCCATAGCTGGCAATGTCAAAACTTGGACTGCAAAAGTTTCAAGCTTAATTAAAATTTCTTGTCGACGTGTGCGAGAAGCGCTTGGAATAGCTAGTAAAACTTTTGTTGCCGCTTTTTGCTTAATCAATTTACGAAGAATAGAAGGACAATAAACTTGTACACCTTGCACCACTGTTCCATGTAGTGATTCATCATCATCAACGAACGCGAATGGGTAATATTCATGACTCTGGGAGAGCGCTGTGACAAGTTGCCTACCGCTTACTCCAGCGCCATAAATAATGACAGGTTCGCCAACACGGTTCATTCCCGCACCAACTAAAGAGCGCACCACTCCTCGAGAACCACCAATAAACACCAAACAAAAAGCCGCATAAATGACTGGCACGGTTCGAGGAAGCTGAGTATCAAAGTAGAATGAACAAAAAACTAACGCACACGTTGATAAAACAACACCCAACGCAATCGCAGTAAGCGCCTGCAATCCCATAAAACGCAGTACTGCACGATAGAGACCGAGCTTAGCGAAGATAAACAAGCTCATTGGAACTACGATACAAAGTAACAACCAATGGCTAGAATTTGTTAAAATAGCAAAATCATCGAATCGAGCTAACAGAGCACACCAAAAGGCCATGCATATAAATAATGCATCGACAACGAGGCTCACTAAACGTTTTTGTGTACGTTTTAATCTAAACAATGTTTGCAAAAAATCCATTTCCCGCTCCAATTTAATAAACTTCATAATAATGCACTACATCTTAAAGTACAGGGTTCAATCATAATTGCTAAATCACTAAACTCTAGCATATTATTGATCCAATGGGGCTTGATCGTGGATAACCTTTTAATGACGGTTTTAGCCGCTTAAAGAGGGGAAACACTCCGAGCGGCTACCAACAAATACCACCTGAAGAATATAATATCTATATCGTGTTTGGTGTTAGTGAAAAACACCGCATGAGACACTTAATCAGGCTTATCCTGCGAATTGAGACTCTTTGTATAAAAACCGCTCTAGATAAGCCCAGACTTTAATACAGTAATTCCGATAGATAGTACAATTAGACTATTTTTGAGCTGATAATAAAACAGTGCGAATGACTTCACAGGTTTTATTGATTTCTTCCTGAGTCAAAGTTGGATGAACCAAGAACATCAAACTAGTCTCACCTAATTCAACTGCATTTACTAAACGCTCTTTAGGTCGCCATGGAGTATTATCAAACGCTTTTTCAAGATAAACCTCTGAACAGCTACCTTGATAAGCTGGTACCCCCCTATCTACAATAGTTTCAACAATTCTATCTCTCGTCCAACCATCAGCCAAATTTTCTGGACGGACAAACATATAGTGCTTGTATTCTGCGTGCTCACTGTATTCTGGCACTTCAACTCTGCGCACAACGGACAAATCTTTTACAGCTTCATCAATTTGTGCCGCATTGACCTGACGACGTGCCGTCCACTCTGACATTCGAGTCAACTGTATACGACCTATTACAGCTTGGAGCTCAGTCATACGCCAGTTAGTACCGAAGCTTTCATGTAACCAACGAAAGCCTGGCGGGTGTTCACGATTATAAATGGCATCAAAACTCTTACCATGATCTTTGTAAGACCACATTTTAGCCCACAAATTTTTATCATTAGTAGTTACCATGCCGCCTTCGCCGCCTGTAGTCATGATCTTATCTTGGCAAAAAGACCAGGCGCCAATGTGACCTATCGTCCCAACACTACTGTCTTTATATTTAGCACCATGGGCTTGAGCACAATCTTCAATGACATAAAAATCATGTTTTTCTGAAAGTGCCATAATTGCATCCATTTCTGCTGGCATACCAGTTAAGTGAACAACGATGACCGCCTTAGTCTTTGGCGTTAAAACCGCTTCGATGCTCTTAGCTGTAATAGCTTGGCTATTAAGATCTACATCGGCAAATACAGGTGAGGCACCAGATGTAACGATCGATGACGCAGATGCAAGGAAAGTCCTTGGTGTTGTAATCACCTCATCCCCCTCTCCAACATCTAACGCTTTAAGAGCAACATCTAACGCTAGAGTACCATTACCAAGGGCAATAGCATGATCACAACCTACCCAAGTAGCAAACTCTTTTTCAAACTCTCGGCATTCAGTGCCGGTCCAGTAATTAACTTTGTTTGATAGCAGCACACGACTAACTGCATCAGCTTCTTCTTGAGTGAAGCTAGGCCATGGAGAAAATTCTGTGTTTAACATACTTAATACTCAAAAAATCCCTTTTTAGTTTTTCGGCCTAGATGCTTCGCTCTAACCATTTTTCTTAATAATGGATGAGCTCTATATTTAGGATCTCCAGTTTCGCTGTACAGTGTTTCCATAATAGATAAATTAACGTCATTCCCAATCAAATCAGCCAAGGCTAATGGCCCCATAGGGTGATGTGCTCCGAACTTCATGGCTTTATCAATATCTACAGCCGTTGCTACTCCTTCGGCTAAAATACTTATAGCCTCATTAATCATTGGAATGAGCATACGATTGACCACAAAGCCAGGAGCTTCTTGTACAACAACGGGTGATTTACCTAAACTTTGGGTAAATAATTTAAGCCTTTCAACTACCTCTAAACTAGTTTCGTGACCCATTACAATTTCAACCAACTCCATAACTGGGGCAGGATTGAAAAAGTGTAACCCGAGTACATTCTTTGCATTAGGTAAAACACTACCGAATGCAGTAATAGACAAGGATGAAGTATTTGACGCTACAACAGTATCACCTTTGATATACTTAGACATTTCAGAGAATAGTGACATTTTTACTGCAAAATCTTCGGAAACAGCTTCAATGATCAACTCAGAATTTTCCACGTCAGCCAACTCTGTAGTACTAAATATTTTCTCAATACTTTGACTTGCACTTTCTTCTGTTAACTTGCCTTTCCTCACTAGCCTTGATAAACCTTTTGCACATGAAGATTTTAACTGCTCAGCTTTTTGTATGTCCCTTGCTACAATAATTATGTGCTTCACTTCATCACTAGCGCACATGACTTGGGCAATTCCGGTGGCCATAGTGCCTGAACCTATGATTGAGACTCTCATTAGCTTGCTATCTCCTTTAACTTCTTAGCTGGATTACCGGCGAATATTGTGTTTCCTGGTATGTTTTTGGTTAGAACCCCTCCCATGCCAAGCATTGCCCCTGCCTCTATTTCAAGACCCTGTCTAATTACTGCTCCAGTACCTACCTCGACTAAATTTCGTAAAGTAACATTCCCAGATACTGCAGCCATAGGAGCAATTGTCACAAAATCTTCTAAAATGGTCTCATGCCCAACAGTTACATTTAGGTTTAAGATATTATGCATCCCTAATTTAATGTCTGTAGTTAAGATAGTCCCGGCACAAATCATTGAGCCTACTCCGATACTGACAGTATTAGAAAACCTGACACTAGGATGAATTAGGGTTGTAAATTTAGGTTTACCAGCCTCTAGCATCTTATTTAAGATGAACTTTCTTGTTCGAGGGGCTCCAACCGCTATTACAAATTCACAATCTTGATATTTCGTCCAGTTGGATATAGAGCCTAAAACCTTAACCCCCTGAATCTCACTTCCATGAGCACTTTCATTATCATCTAAAACACCTTTGACTCTCCGACTACAATCTTGTGCCAGCCAAACAACCTCTTTAGCGAAACCTCCTCCGCCAATAACAATCAGATCTTTCATTTTTTAACACTTCCTTCGAAGCGAGACATTGTCGCCTCACCGTCGGCACTAATGCCTTCTTTAATAAATACTTTTTTTATTGTCAGGAATAGAATTTTAATATCAAGCAACAAACTGCGGTTATCGACATACCAGACATCTAACTTGAACTTATCTTCCCAGCTTATTGCATTTCTTCCATTGACCTGAGCCCAGCCTGTTATTCCTGGCCGTACATTATGCCGCCGTGACTGCTCCTCACTATAAAGTGGTAAATATTCGACTAATAACGGACGAGGTCCAACCAAGCTCATATCACCTTTTAAGACATTCAGTAAGCCGGGTAACTCATCCAAGCTAGTAGAACGGAGAAATGAACCAAACTTTGTCATACGCTGCTCATCGGGTAATAAGTTACCATTGCTATCCTTGGCATCTAACATAGTTCTGAACTTCATCATTTTGAAAACTATGCAGTTGAGGCCGGGCCTCTCCTGCTTAAATAAAACAGGAGATCCTAACTTTACCCGAATGAGTAAAGCAATGATCAAAATAATAGGAAGCAAGCAAAGTAGCGCACTCAGCGAAATGATAAAATCAAAAATTCGTTTCATTTTACGGCCCCAATAACCCAATCAACCCACTTATCGGCTAAGTTATGGCGATTAAACTCTTTCTTAGCAAGTTCCTGAGCGCGCTTACCCATATCCGGTAGTTCCTTTTTTCTGTCTGCCGCATTTTCTAACGCATCGGCAAAAGCAATAGGATTATCAGGCTCAATTGTATAACCACATTGATGATCTTTAATCATGCCAGCTAACCAGCCGGGGTAGTTGTTTAGTACGGGCAACCCTGCAGAAATATAATCGAAAAATTTATTTGGTGATGTGCCGTAGTAAAACGCGGGAACATTAGCTAATAATTGCATGCCAATATCTGCACCTTTCATGAGCTCTGCTAACTTTGCTTTGTTGACGGGTGGATGGAAAACAACATTGCTCAACTCCTCACGCTCGGCTCTTTCTTGCAAAGCGGGTTTTAGCTTACCTTGCCCTACAAGCACAAGTTTGATGTCTTCCCTGCCGCGCTGCTTTAATTCGGCAGCCGCATCTAAAACAGCGTTCAAGCCGTTTGCAATACCATGCGTGCCTGTAAATACGGCCATTAAGTCGTTATCTGCCACAGCTTCCGGGCGCCATGCGGCAACTTCATTTGCAAAAATGCTTAAATCACAACCATTTGGTACGAGCTCAACTTTTGAGGACTTCACTCCTCGCTTTTTTATTCCTGCAACAATACCAGGTGAAAGGCCAATACAACGATGCGCAGAGCGATAAGAACACCACTCTAAAATAGACAACGCACTTAGTACAACGGGATTTTTAATCACTCCCATTTCTTTTGGTAACTCAGGCCACAAATCTCTCACTTCGAATACAAAAGGTTTTCCGAGTAACCAACGTGCAAAGATACCAGGGATACCGGCAGTAAGAGGTGTTGTGGTTGCAAATAGAATGTCATATTTTTCCGTAAAAGCTAAAGAAATGCTTTTAAGGGCAAACTGAATGAAAGTCATGCTTCGTTTAAAAAAACCATCTGCATTTGAATAAGACAAATCAAACTCAATGATTGAGATACCGTCAACAATACCCTCTCGTTTTCCAGCGATAAATCCTGACTCTAAGCCTGTATTGCCTCCACCATAAGAGCCGCAAACCATTGTAACATTATGGCCATGATGAATTAGACGCTTAGCCATCTCGTACGAACGAATACCAGAGGATCCTTTAGGTGTTGAAAAATGCTGGTGAAAATAAAGAATTTTTTTACTATTGCTCATAAATCAAAGGCCTTAAGTTGCGAAGACCAAGTAAATCGCTTTTTGGCCAAATCAGATATTTGAATATCTGCTTCATAGAATTGATTAAAACCAGAGGCAATTGCTTCGACTGAAGAACCACAGTTCTCTAAAATAATACCACAGCGAAGCTCTGAAACGATATTTGCCATTGGGGGATTGCTACCAACAATAACCGGAGTACCTCTTGAAATAGATTGATAAAGTCTATTAGGTTCGCAGTAAAAAGAGTTTGGTTCTTTATCATGATAAAGAATAACACTAGCTAAAGCCCTATCTATATAATCAACAAGCCTAATTTGAGGAACCATACCAACAAATAGAAAAAGGTCATCAAAATTGGAGTATTTTTTTCTAAGATTAGATACATAATCTTTATCAAAACCACCAACAACTATGCATTTTCTTTCTATAGTATTGCATATTGCTTCGGCTACGCTTGAAAAATTCCTCACTTCATAAGCGCCACTTTGTAATAGGAAGTAATCGTCCCCACCCAACCAGTTTATCTCCTCCTTAGATAAAGGGAGAGCTTTCTCTTGTACAAACAATTCATCAACAAAATTTCTAATCACTTTAAAAGAATAATTTTTTTCCAACACTTTGTTAAGGTATAATGCTCTTTCCTCATTAGCGTGTATCCTTACATCAGCAAGACTTAACGCCGTTTTATAAAATTTACGTAACAGCTTAGAGCACAAAAAATATTGGGGTGGTAACTCGTGCTGATCCCAAACAATTTTATTAACGCGGCCAATTTTTTTTAAAAGAAAAAAGTATGGGACGAAAATAAACATTAAAGGATCATGTAACCAAACAACATCGTATCGCTTAAATGAAGAAGGGAAAAACCTGAAAAACAACTCCATTAGTTTCAAAAAAAGAAACCGATTACCTTTAAATAATTTCCTACTAATCAAATAGTATTGCTTAAATTTGATCGAATCATTAAATACATTACCAGAAGCAGATTTATTGTCATTTTCTAAAACATGTATATCTACATCATAACCATTAGCCGTTAAACTGATAGATTCCTTTCTAACTCTATCGTCATACGCTAATCCATTACACTTTAAAAGCATTAAAAGATTCAAATTTATAGCCTCATAACATTATAATCTGGAGAATAATACTGAGTAATTCAATCCAAGTAAAAAACGAACAAAAACCTTGAAGTAAAACTCACTTTAAAATGTAATATTTTATATTACATTAGTTAAAATAAAACCATGACAAACAAGGAAAATTCATGAATATCCCAGTCAATAAAGGCTTCTCAACACCTTCAAAAGATACTCATTATCCATCGCACACTTCGCTCTTTTGTGTTTTATACTCGCTTTCAAACTCGTTTCGCTCTTCAGCATATTTAAGCAAGTTTGTCTGATCCTTGCGAAATTCTCTGCACTTTCTTCAGCTCGCTTTCGGCAAGCATCTTCACCAAATGTGGAATCAAGTCTCCAGTGCATCTATTCGACTAACCAATGTGAACGTGTTGCATTTAACAATTCTTTAGCACTTAGATTTTTAGAGTTGATGTAATATCTAACAGAAACTTCCGACTCTTTCGCCACCGTTCCTTCTTGTTTTATTGAGACAACAATACCCATCGTTTTTAACTCTGCCCAATCAAACCCTAAGTCACCTAAAACACTTAAATCTGTGTTCGTTACTGCCAGCCTTGTTTCTTGTCTGCCTCTCGATTTTTCTTGTGTACTGTAAGAATCACCGTCGTGTTTTTGCAGCATATGGTAAGCCCCTAATATCTTAGACACTTAACTGTTTCTCAAAGTACTGTTTTTCGAACTGCACAGGAGACAGTCCTTTATTACTACCATGACGACGCACAGGATTATAGAAATATTCGATATAGTTAAATATTTCTGAGCGAGCTTC
>NZ_JAKEVF010000007.1 GCF_022398315.1 Shewanella sp. Isolate11 | reverse complement strand
ACGAGAGCAGCTTTTCAAATTTCCTTTTTTGTCTGGAAACCATAGCATTGTGGCCCCACCTGATCCCATCCCGAACTCAGAAGTGAAACGCAATCGCGCCGATGGTAGTGTGGGGTCTCCCCATGTGAGAGTAGGTCATTTCCAGGCGCTTAATTTATATGAAGTTACAAAGTAACTTTGTGTAAGCGTTTAAGTTTCTATTTAAAGTAGAAACAAAGTAACAGATGCAGAATGTGTAAGACATCTTGTTATTAAAGTATTTGTGCTGATATGGCTCAGTCGGTAGAGCGCATCCTTGGTAAGGATGAGGTCCCCAGTTCGATTCTGGGTATCAGCACCACTAAATTTGTCTGGAAACCATAGCATTGTGGCCCCACCTGATCCCATCCCGAACTCAGAAGTGAAACGCAATCGCGCCGATGGTAGTGTGGGGTCTCCCCATGTGAGAGTAGGTCATTTCCAGGCGCCTAACTTATTCTCGAAAGAGAGTCGAAAAATCCCTAGCACAGCGTGCTAGGGATTTTTTCGTTTAACAGCTTTTGAAATATCGACTCGAACATGGGAATGAAGGGAGCGCCTGCAAAGCAGGCCACCTTTCCATGTGTCCCCTGCGAGGATAATAAATAGTAGGGTGAAGCTCTTGCGCTTATCGAACGAAGTTTGATGCAAGGGGGGAACGCGGAGAGCCTTGCTCGAAGCTGGCCATGACAGGCGCCACTTGGGTTTTCACTTTTTCAAAAAGTGAAGACAAAAACGCTAAGTGAAGAAGCCACCTGAATAAGGTGGTTTTTTTGCGTTTGGGCTATGGTGAGCAAGGACCAGAACCTTGTATTCGAGACTGCTCTTGCTTTTCGAGGCTCGCGATTTGAAGCTCGCGACTTCTTTCCACCGCCTCTTTTGATTATAATCATCATACAATTAGCGATAGCAAATTAAGGGCAATCATGGCACGTAAGCAGACGACTAAATCTAAAGGTTCCTCTGGCGGTAATCGTAAAAATAGTGAGCGCTTCATCGAGAAGTTCAGCGCTCATCCAGAGACTCAAATTTGCTATTCAGGCTTGATGTACCGTGTGATCGAGCATGTTGATGGGCACTACGTCAATGAAACCGATAGCGTTGTCATTAATCAGCGGATTTTATTAGCCGATGGTAGCGTGATTGCTGATACCTATAAGGCGGGGATGCCGGAAACATTTGAGCTAGATGAAGCGATTGAGGGATTACGCGAAGCGATTTTGTTAATGCCGATTGGCTCTCGATATGAGTTTATGATCCCTGCAGATCTCGCTTGGGGACGTAAGGGCAATGGCGGTAAAATAGGGGCAAATGCGGTACTGCATTTTGATATACGTTTAATACGTACCGTGTAATTGGTTTAAAGCGTGATGAGTAAAAAGTGGTAAGTCATAAGCTAAAGCACAAACAGAGCTTACCACTTACCACTTAATCGTTATAACAGCTTTATCGCTTCGACAATGGGGGCGTTGGCTTCTGGAAAGTCGTAGTTTTCAATATCGCTCAATTCAACCCACTTAATCATTTGCCCTTCTAAGCCCTGTGCCTCGCCTGAGAAGGATTTTATGGTATGGATATCAAGTAATACTTGTTTATCGGGGTAATCGTGAGAAATAGTCATTAACGGCGCGGTGTCGTCAACGCTGAGATTTACCTCTTCTTTTAGTTCGCGGGCTAATGCTTGTGTGGTGGTTTCGTTGCTCTCGACTTTACCGCCTGGAAACTCCCACTTACCACCTTGGTGCAGATGATCGGGACGCTTAGCCAATAACACTTGATTATCGTTATTGAGGATAACGCCAACGGCTACATGCACACGCTTCATTGGTTGCTATCCTCAGAATCAAAATCAGTTTTAAAAAAATCTGCTTCATCGTATCCGAGCGCATCTAATGATTCTGCATCAAACTCAGGTTTTACCGGAATAGCGTGTTTTTCAGATGCCCAATCTCCGAGATCGATTAACTTACAGCGCTCACTGCAAAATGGCTTAAACGGAGAGGAGGCTGACCATTCAACTTCGGCTTTGCAAGTTGGGCAGTTAACTAGAGTGGGCATAAAAATTTCCAACAATCGACAAAAAGATATCGAGGTATGGTAATCAGTTTAGTCGCAGGTTGCCAACATAAAGTCGATGGATTTATCTGAATGTTTTTGTTGTTCAAATAACACAAAGTGAATCGCATAGCGATTACGATTACCGCTGATCGTTGGGTAACAACCTTGAGAAGCATCGAGCTTGACGCGAATAAGCGATAACGCATGATCGCTAGAGCCTTGATAAAAGCCGGCTACGGCTTGTGCGGGATGATAAATGGTGTTCTTACGGGTGAGTTCGAGCAGTAATTTAATGGGGGTTAATAGACATTCAAAGTGAGCTGTCCAAGCTTGATATTCCTGCTGGCGAACATGCCAAGGTTTAGCGAGCCAATAGTGTAATTGCGGCAGGTCGAAATTACAGCAAGCGCCGGGCATACCAAAGCGTTGTCTGAGCGCAGATAAAAATCTGTCTTGCTTCAGCACTTGTCCGGGGCGATCACAGTTGATTAAGCATTTGCGGGCTTGTTGCAGCTTATCGACATAATAACTGATTTGCTGCTCGTCGATATGAGGTTGGTTTTGCCATTGCTTGAAGCTTTGCAGCTGTTTATCGACATCTTTAATGATGTCATTACGATAATCACAGCGCTCCGTTAATTCACACAATGAAAATAGCGGGTAGAAACATCTATGCTGATGATCTTGCTCAAAATTGTGATGCAATTGTTCAGCTAGATATTCTAAACGCAGGTAACTGCGTGTCTTTTCATTTAGTGGCTGTTCATAGATCAATTCATTCATGACATTATCAAGTGCATTCGGCTAATTTTAAGTATTTATTATGTAAGCTCGCTACTTTGCTTTTTAATGCAGTTATCGATCCCTGATTGTCGATGACATCATCGGCTTTCGCCAGTTTGTCGTTTCTACTGGCTTGGCTATCGATGATATTTTGAACCTGCTGAGCGCTAACATCATCCCGTTCCATGGTGCGCTTAATTTGCATCTCTGGTGAAATATCAATCACTAAAGTGCAATTGACTAACCTATCTAAACCATTCTCAAATAGCAAGGGAACGACTAAAATTGCATAGGCTGAGTTAGCATTTTGTAACTGATTTAACATTTCTTGACGGATCATCGGATGCAGCAGGTTGTTGAGCCACTCTCTTTCTGCTGGATTGCTGAAGATTTTTTCTCGCAGTGCCGCTCTATCGAGTTCACCATTTTGTAACAAGATGGCTTCACCAAAGTGGTCGACAATGGCAGCCAATCCATGACTGCCTTTTGCCACAACTTCACGGCTAACGATATCGGCATCGACTAAGGTGATGCCTAGCTCTGCAAACAGATTAGCGACAGTGGTTTTGCCACTTCCAATACCGCCAGTGAGACCCACGACAAAATTAGACATAATGATTCTTTATTTAATAAGTGCGAAAACCCAAGTGCCAGCGCTAGGTTACAAGTGTTAGCGCTAGGCTGTTTGTCAGAACAAGTCGCTTATCAAAGCGTCGATAGATACCAGTTGATTATCTGCTCACCCCAAATCATGGCAATCCAGCCAGCAAACGCAATGTAAGGGCCGAAGGGAATTGGATTACCCGCATTAAGCTTTTTATTAAAAATCATCAATCCGCCCACTACAGCGCCGACGACAGAAGAAAGTAAAATAATCAAAGGCAGCAGTTGCCAGCCAAACCAAGCACCGAAAACGGCTAGCAGCTTAAAGTCGCCATAGCCCATGCCTTCCTTACCTGTAAGCAGTTTAAAGCACCAAAACACACTCCAGAGGCTCAAATAGCCAGCTGCGGCACCTATGATGGCATCTGTTGGTGAAGTAAACACGTTATTAAGATTGATGACCAGTCCTAACCACAGCAGCGGCAAGGTGAGTTGATCTGGCAGTAGCATTTCATCGAGGTCGATACCAGTTAATGCAATTAATACAAAAGTGAGGATAGCCGCAAAGGCAAATTGCCAAGTGGGGCCAAAATGGTAGGCAAGGTAAGCGACTGCAATACCCGTTATCGCTTCAATAATGGGGTAGCGCGCAGAGATGGCGGTTTTACAATTAGCGCATTTCCCCTTGAGCATTAACCAGCCCAGAATAGGCAAATTATGCCAAGGCTTGATATCGGCTTTGCATTTGGGGCAGGCTGAACCGGGCACCATTAAGTTGTATTTTTCGGGGTAGCTATCAATCGGCTCAGCAAGCTGCTGTTCAATATCTTTAATCAGAGGTTGATGATACTCAGCCAAATAATGATTACATTCTTGCTGCCACTCGCGCTTCATCATCAAGGGTAGGCGATGGATAACCACATTAACAAAGCTGCCAATAGTCGCGGCAAAAACAAAGCTAATTGCGGCGAACAGCCAAGGATACTGCGCCATTAAATTGAGAAATTCAGTCATTATTTTTAAGGGGTTAGCTGTTAATTAATGGATTGTATATAACCAGGCCAATAGTGTCGATCCATGGGGTGAGGCTAAAGAGGTGGGACACTAGAGCCTCACCCCTTTCTACTCTCGTTTGTTAGCCGACCACATTACCTAGCTGGAAGATGGGCAGATACATACCGACAATCAAGCCACCCACTAAAATACCAATCACCACCATCATAATTGGTTCGATCAAACTCGATAATGCATCGACAGCATCATCGACTTGCATCTCATAGATGTTGGCCACTTTGTTGAGCATGTCATCGAGGCCGCCAGATTCTTCACCAATCATTACCATCTGGATCAACATATCAGGGAATAACGCTGTGGTACGCATGGCGACATTCATCTGCATGCCCGACATCACTTCTGTGCGAACTTTAATTAACGCGCTGCGATAAACATAGTTACCTGAAGCGCCAGCGGCAGATTCAAGGCCATCTATTAAAGGCACACCCGCAGCAAAGGTGGTGGCTAGAGTACGGGCAAAACGCGCCATGGCGGCTTTGTGTAAAATGTCACCGATAACAGGAATTTTTAGGACTAATTGATCGATTTTATTACGGAACTTTTCTGATTTTAGGTGAGCACGTCTAAACGCCCACATGCCGATAATGATGGCTATGACGAAGAAGTACCACGAGGTTTGTAACCAACGGGATATACCAACAATCATTTGAGTAAAGGCAGGCAGTTCAGCGCCGAATCCAGCGAAAATACTTTCAAATTGAGGTACTACAAAAAGTAACAAAAGTGCGGTGACTGCTATTGCAACAATAACAACCGCAGCTGGGTAGAACATGGCTTTCTTAATTTTAGACTTTAAGGCCTCGGCTTTTTCGCGGTAAGTGGCGATGCGATCGAATACTGCATCCAGAGAGCCTGAATGTTCGCCAGCGGCGACTAAGTCCACATAGAGATCATCGAAATATTGTCTGTGTGGTCGTAAAGAGTCTGACAATGGAATACCCGATTGCACATCTGAGACTATGGTGCCAAGTAGCTCTCGCATACGCGGTTTTTCATGACCACGACCGAGCATCTCTAATGTGGTGACAATCGGTACACCCGCTGCCAGCATGGTGGCAATTTGACGGGTGATCATGGCGATATCCATCGCCTTGATTTTAGGGTTGCTCTTAAATAGCGGTTCGGGCTTTTTCTTTACGACTTTGGGGTTTACACCCTGCGACTTTAGCTGCGCCTTAATTTCGTTTGATGAGCTGCCTCTGAGCTCGCCTGAGGTTTTTTTGCCGTCACGGTTGGTGCCTTTCCACTCGAAGGTAAATACTTTTGCCTGAGTGTTTTTAGACTTGCCTTTTTTATTTTTGGTTTGCGCTTTCGCTTTAGCAAGAGAGGCGGTGGCCATAGAAAATCCTTTGTTTAAAAAAGAAGTGTTAAGTTTTAAGCGGTAAGCTATAAGTTGTGGGGTTGTTTAAGGCTCGCTACTTACCCGCTCAATACTTACCCACTCAATACAGATAGCTTAAGACTTACAGCTTTCTAGAAGCTGGTCACTCGGTTAATTTCGGCAATACTGGTGACACCGGCGACCACTTTGCGCAGCCCTGAATCACGCAAATCACGCATGCCTTGTTGTTTGGCTTGAGTGGCGATATGTAATGAGTTGCCTCCTTCCATAATAGTACGGGCAATCTCATCTGACATCTTCATCACTTCGTAAATACCGACACGGCCTTTATAACCGCCAGAGCACAGGTCACAACCTACGGCTTTATAAACGGTAAAGCCGTCATCTATCTGCTGTTGATTAAAGCCCAGTTTCAGCAATTCATGTTCGGGAATATCTTCTGCTTGGCGACATTCGGTGCACAGCCGCCTTGCCAGTCGCTGAGCGATAATTAAGTTAACCGAACTGGCAATGTTATAGCCGGGAACCCCCATATTAATCAGACGAGTCAGGGTTTCGGCGGCAGAGTTGGTGTGTAAGGTGGATAAAACCAAGTGACCGGTTTGTGCCGCCTTAATAGCAATTTCGGCGGTTTCTAGGTCACGGATCTCACCCACCATCACCACATCGGGGTCTTGACGCAGGAAGGAGCGCAGTGCAGAAGCAAAGGTCAGGCCGGCTTTTAAATTAATATGCACCTGGTTAACCCCTTCGAGGTTAATTTCGACCGGGTCTTCGGCGGTAGAGATATTGCGCTCTTCGGTATTGAGAATATTTAAACCGGTATAAAGGGAGACTGTTTTACCCGAGCCAGTCGGGCCGGTGACCAGTATCATGCCTTGTGGCTTGGCAAGCATCTGCTCATAGAGTTCGCGTTGTTCGTCTTCATAACCAAGTTTTTCGATGCCAAGCTGGGCGGAAGAGGAGTCCAAGATACGCATTACAATTTTTTCGCCCCAGATGGTGGGCAAGGTACTGACACGGAAATCGATCGACTTGGTGCGCGACAGCTTCATCTTAATGCGGCCATCTTGAGGCACGCGGCGCTCGGCGATATCCAATTTTGACATGACTTTTAATCGCGCCGAAATACGCGCGGCCAGATTTACTGGTGGCTCGGAGACTTCGTGCAGGATTCCATCGATTCGAAAGCGGATACGATAACGTTTCTCGTAAGGTTCAAAGTGTAAATCCGATGCCCCTTTACGTATGGCATCGGTGAGAATTTTATTAATATAGATAACAATCGGTGCATCGTCACTGCCATCGGCAGTTGGGTCTTCGTTGCGTTTGTCGGTGTCAGAGACTTCTATACCCGCCAGTGACTCTTCATCGATACCTTCGAGATCAAGCGCCGAAATATCTTCCTCTAGTACCTTTTCTAGGGCTTTAGTGAGTTTGTCATCTTCAACCAATATGGCTTCGGCGTGCAGGCCAGCGCTAAATTGGAAATCTTCTAAGGCTGCAATGTTGGTGGGGTCTGAGGTACCGATATAGAGGCGATTACCGCGTTTAAACAGCGGCAGGCATTTATGTTTTTCGATTAGCTTGCGGTTAACAAACTGCTCGGGAATACTAGTAATATCAAATTCATCGAGATCGAGCAGGGGGGTGCCATACTCTTCATAACAGAGTTCGGCAATGGCTTTTGCTGGGATCAACTGTTCGCTTACGATGGTGGAAACTAAAGATTGTTTGCTTTGCCTAGACTTAGTGATGGCCGATGCAATCTGTTCTTCGCTCAGCAGTTGCTTGCGAATAAACAGAGTGGATAAACCTAAATGAAGACCTGTCGTAGGCATTAATATATTCCTAACTTATTACTATTGGAGTTGGTCTATTTCAATAACTGGGAGTAACTCTCGAAAGCAAAAATAGAAGAGCCAGAATCCTAGCTCTCCTATATGATCTGTTATCTGAACCAAATATGTCTAGATAACTATATATTTATAGTTTTGCACAAGTAGCTGTATCCCAGCTACATTGGATATCGGTTGTGCTAGCATCTTTAGCTGTAAATGTAGTGGTTGCCCCCGATAATTGGGCTAATGTTGTAGCTATGCTGCCCAGAATAGTTGTATCAACAGTAGCTGTACAGGAAACAGGGGTATATATACTTTGGGTTGTCTCACCTAGAACTGATGCTGATTTTGCTTTTACGTATGCAGATGCTTCACCCATACAAGAGTTGATTTTGCTTTTATTCACATATTCTTGATAAGCAGGTAGCGCGATCGCTGCCAAAATACCGATAATCGCTACCACGATCATCAATTCGATCAAGGTGAAACCCTTGGTGTTGTTCATCTTTTTGTTCAAGTTGATAGCTTTCATTTTACTCTCTCCGTTTGATAAAAATAATCTTCTGCTGTGATTGATAGCTATTGCAGCTAATCGCTAGCTTTACAGCCTAAGATTTCAGCCCCTAAACATCAGATTGCCACTGGCTTGCTGTTGCTTTGGTTGCTAGATGTACGACTACTATTACCTACTATTACTTACTACTAATAGTTACTGCTAATACTTACAACTAAATAGTTACTACTTTTTATATTTGTTGCTGCTAGTACCACTGTTTCAATTAACCTAATTGCTTGTCACTTGCGTACCAAGACCCAACTATTGTGAAGTTTCGTCACTCCCCCCCTATTTTGAAAAAATTCGAGAAAGTACAAAAATTTCAACCAAATTAGCTTGATAAGTTATAAGCTAGTCAAATGCGACTCAGTGTCAAATAAATATATCATTTTTTTAACAAGAGCCACCTGTTAATTGTGATCTAAATCATCCTTTTTGACCATGAGTTTTTAACCTCATAGCTAAAAAATGGTCAAAAAAAGCCGATTAAATCTGGCCTTTCATGAAGCAATAAAGCCTCGCCTCATTGGTAAACAAACTTATTACAAACTTTAGTTAAAAGAAATAGTCATTCCTCACAAACCATTAATTTTTTTATAAAAACTCTAAGGAAATCAACTCGGACTACAAAAAATTATAGTGTTTTTTTGGCTTTGTAAGATTGTTTGACGCCTATTGTATAAAGTGTCAAATTTTTAACGTGTTAGATGGTTTAATTGTGCAAACTATACTCGCCATCTTGTTTGTTATTTTTTTGTTTCAGCTTTCTGCTTGAACTTTTTGTTTTAAGTGTTCCAAAACGATTTAATTTGTCACATCACTTTTGTTTGTGAGGGTTACTGTTTTTCTTGTAAAGGCGTTAACTCTCTAAAATCAGGAAACAGGCGTTTTCCCTCTTGATGATATTTAAGGGCTAGATTTTCATCGCCTATCATTTTATAAGCAACCGCAAGGTCGTTGTATAGTCTAGCTCTAGGCCAGTAATCGACTAGCTCACTAGTAGATTCGATAAAATAGGGAATGGCATCCGGATTAGTTTTCTGGGTGAGCAGAGGAGCTAAAAACCAGGAATATTCTATTTGGTTTGGAATTGGAAGTGGATTGATTATTTGCTGTAAATATCGGCCTTGAGAGTTGCCACTTTTGGCATAATTATTAAGGCATTGGAATGTATGTAGGCTACTTAACATAAAAATTAGGGTTACTAATGGGAGTAGTATTGAACTAAGCCTGAAGTTGATATAGCTAGGTATGTTGCTAATTGATTCTTTACAAAGAGACTTTTCGATTATAAATAGTGAAAAGATAAAGGTGATGAAAACGATGGCTGAATGATAATAAGGCAGTTCAGTCATTGAGTGAAACAGTGACGGGAATAACATGGCTAAAAAGAATAAGCCAACTTTCCACCCTTTTGAAAAATAACGATATGCCGTAAATATAGCAATGGCGATTATCGCAATAATTGGCAATATTCCACCTTCAACCCCCCATAGTAAAAGTTCGTTATGAGGATGTTCTGCGTTATTGGCAAATTGATTTGCTGTGAAGTTATGGGTTTCAATGTAATTTGCTTGCTCTTGGTAGAAGCTATGGCTAAAACTACCGTATCCGGTTCCTGATAGTAAGTTTTTGCTGATAATCAATAAGGAAACCAAATATAAGGTGGGTCTGACGATGGCAGAAATTTGTCTTACAGAAAACTCATCGTTAAAGGCATTAACCAAAAATGGGATGAATAATCCGATTAGAATCGATAGGTACCAGTAGCGTAAAATGTTTCGGTCGGCTTTGCGGTATAGCAGTGGGGCGGTTCCCAGTAGAACAACAAATAGCGAAATAGTACCGGTTTTTGAGCTGTTTAGGATGATTAGCCAGCTTGATAGTATCGCTGCGGCGTAGAGTATCGCTTGTTGTTTTCTAGTAATGTCTTTCTTAAATGTTAGTAAGTAAGCTGAGAGTGCTATTCCCATAACATAAAACGTTGATGCAACATTCGGTTGTCTGAAAACACCGAACGGCCTCATGGTTGTGGCATCAAACCCAATTAAATTTCCAAAAACATCTATATATTGCTGAAGTAACCCTGTTAATCCTTCTATGATGACGCCAACAAGAATCCAAAATGTGAGCTTTTGTAATGACTCCAAGGACAGACGTATCTGATAAAGGCTAAATAGGAAGGTAAGCCCTGCTACTAGCCCGATAAGTCTTTGATAGCTATTGTGAAGAAGGTCATTTTTCCCATATAAAATAGGAATAAAAAGTACTAAGGTAAATAGACAAACTGAGATCAATAGTGGGGAATAGACAATAGTGTTTTTTTCAGTGCTACTCCATAAGCCTAACCCTATAAGAACAGAAACAAATGACCAGACGACCAGATTAAAGGGTAATTCAAGTCCAACACCTCCAAAGTTATGTTGAAAATAATGCATGCCAACTGCAAACATCAGCGCGAATACAATGTAGAAGTAACGTTGGGTTACAGTTGTCATGCAAAATCCTTTTAAATGCACTTTGTGCTTTTATTATCTTTAGCTTTCAGCAGCTTGAATGATGACTTTCAGTAAAGCATTATTTCAATCTCAAAGATAGATCCAGTGCTTTAACATGTTTGGTCAATGCACCGACTGAGATGTAATCGACGCCGGTTTTGGCAAAGTCGGTGATGGTATCGCTGGTAACATTGCCAGAGACTTCTAGCTTTGCCCTTTGAGTTTCAGGGAGGCCTCGCTCTTTATGAATACGTTGGCTGAGCTCGACCGCTTGCAGCATCATGGTGACATCGAAGTTATCTAACATGACGATGTCTGCTTGAGCATCCAGTGCTTGTTTGAGTTCGTCTAGGCTTTCAACCTCTACTTCTACTAGCTTATTACTGGCGAGTTTTCTGGCGGCTTCGATAGCCTTGGCGATAGAGCCACAAGCCATGATGTGATTTTCTTTAATCAGGAATGCATCGAATAAGCCGATACGGTGGTTTCTGCCGCCACCGCAAGTCACGGCGTATTTCTGTGCGGTGCGCAAACCGGGAATGGTTTTGCGGGTGTCGAGCAGTTGACAATGGGTGCCTGCGATACGGTCGACATAGTGTTTCGTCAGCGTAGCGACACCTGACAATGTTTGAATAAAGTTCATCGCACTGCGTTCACCGGTTAAAATGGCGCGGGCAGGCCCCGATAGTTCGCATAGCACTTGGTTAGGCAGCAGTAGATCGCCGTCATCGACATGCCAGTGCAGCGCCACTTCACCGCCGAGTTGGTTAAACACTTGCTCGGCCCAAGCTTTACCGCAAAAAACGCCTTCTTCGCGAGTGATTAACACCGCTTGCGCGTGTTTGTCGCTGGGGATCAACTGCGCTGTGATATCGGCAGCGAGTTTTTGCTCAGGGGTTAAGTTACTGTCTGCTTGATAGCCTAGGTCTTCTTCAAGTGCGACTTTTACCGCAAGTCGAATATCATTTTCCAGCATGGTGCATTCCTCGTTTTGCGCAGCACTTCATTGAACTGGTATCGAAATATAGACGAGCCTAAATTGAGGCTTAGCGTGTTACTTGATACAGCCGCTGCAAGCATAGGTGATTTAGGGCAAGATGATAGCAAATTGGTTGGAAAAAGCAGTGAAAATTACCGCTATTCACTATCACTTTTTAATGAGTGCTTTTAATTGGGCTATGAGGAATGGTGTGGACGGATAGTGATAAAGCTGGTTATCAAGGGTTAAGCCTCTTGTCTGTAGAATTAGCTAAAAGTGGCTTGTTTCAACTGCGCTTGGGGTTTAAGCTTTTTTAATTGATTTTTATCAACTTAACTCAGTATTTGATACTCAGAGGTTGTACTTAGGTTTTGAGAGCGGCATTTGTGGAAATAGAACAGACATGGTGAACGACATTCGGTTAGTCGATGGCTGGGCGAACGGGGCGCGATTATGTGCGTCGCCGCATTTTAATCAACGGCCTGATAATGAAGTGAGCCTGTTGGTGATCCATAACATTAGTTTGCCTGCAGGGCAGTTTGGTCTGCCCTATATCGATCAGCTGTTTCAAGGTTGTTTAGATATCGATGCCGACAGCAGCTTTTGTGATTTGGTCGGTTTAACTGTGTCGGCGCATTTTTTAATTCGCCGTGATGGTGAGGTAGTTCAATACGTCAGTTGTGATGACAGGGCGTGGCATGCGGGCGTGTCGAGCTATCAAGGTCGAGAAGGCTGTAATGATTTTGCTATTGGTATTGAGCTGGAAGGCACGGATGATTTGGCTTATAGCGATGCGCAATATCAACAATTACAGCAATTAACATTGGCCTTGTTTGAAGCTTATCCTATGCTCAATACTGATTCGATTGTGGGACATTGTGATATTGCACCGGGACGCAAAACCGACCCAGGTGAAAGTTTCGATTGGCAAAGGTATAAGCGTGGACTTCGCCCTTAGGGGTTAATCAATATAAAGGAATAGATATCGATGGCACTGTTTTCGTTGTTAGTGGCGATCATGATAGAACGCTTAAAGTTGCTGCCCCAGGCGTGGCAGCTTGAAACCTTGCTGGCGCTATATGAAAAGTTGTTCTTTGGTCGTAACCAATTAACCAGCGATGTGATGATGGCCATTGCGGTATTGTTGCCTGCGATGAGCATTCAGGTGTTGGCTTGGTTTGTGGCTGGTATGTTTTGGGGGATCGTCAGTTTAGTCTTGTGGACGGCGGTGGCGATTTTATGTTTTAGCCATCTGAAGCAAAGACAAATATTTAAACTGTATATCCAAGCTGCATGTCGTGGTGACGCTCAAGCCTGTTTTCATCATGCGGCTGAGCTTGATCCTTATGTAGAGATTGATGCTTATTCTGAACAAGAGTTAGGGACGAAAGTCGGCCAAACAGTGGCTTGGCTTAATTATCGTTTTTACGGCGCAGTGGCGCTTTATCTGATGTTTCTTGGCCCTGCGGGCGCGGTGTTTTATTGCACTGTGCGTTATTTTGCTGATGAGTCGAAAATTAAACAAACACCATTACCTTTAGTTGAGCCGTTGTTAACGCTGCTCGACTGGCTGCCTAGTCGTTTGATTGCCTGTGGCTATGTGCTGAGTGGTCATTTTTCCGATGCATTACATCAGTGGCGGCAGTTAGCCTTTAATTGGCGTGTGCCCGCGAGAGAAGTGATTACCGAAGTGGCATTGGCGGCCGAAACGCTTGAAGAAAGCAATGAAGAAAGCAATGCGCCTATTTGTGTGCGATCGACCATTTCGCTTTTACGCCTGAGTAAACGTAATTCTGTGTTACTGATAACCGGACTGGCGTTGCTGACCATATTTGGCGTGGTGGTTTAAGGTTGGTGATCAGTTTAAATGCTAACCAAGCGCCGCAGCGAGCTTAGGGATACGAACAGTTTCGATGTGATGTATAAATCAATAAAAGTGGTATGAGAAAATACATATGAAATTAAGAACATTAGGTAGTGGCAATAACGGATTCGATATTAGTGAAGTGGGACTGGGCACCTGGCAGATTGGTGCTGACTGGGGTAAGGCGTTTTCTGAAGATAAAGCGTTTGAAATCCTTACCGCAGCGGTAGAGAGTGGTATTAACTTTTTCGATACCGCGGATGTGTATGGTAATGGTCAGAGTGAAAGCTTTATCGGTGAGTTTTTAAAGCACACCAATAAGACGGTGAGAGTGGCGACTAAATTTGGTCGAGGTGCCGATGTTTATCCTGCATCTTATAGCAAAGATGCCATGAGAAACGCCATCGAAAACTCGTTGACCCGCTTAGATGTCGATGCATTAGATCTGCTGCAATTGCATTGTATTCCGACCAGTGAGATGCAAAAGGGCGAGGTGTTCGATTGGCTACGCGACTTTAAGGCAGAAGGTTTAATTCGCACTTTCGGTGCCAGTGTCGAGTCTGTTGAGGAAGGCTTGCTGTGTATGCAGCAAGAAGGCCTGCAGTCATTACAGATCATCTTCAATATTTTTAGGCAAAAGCTGCTGACCGAATTATTACCTGAGGCCGAAGCTAAAGGGGTCGGCCTGATTGTTCGTCTGCCGCTGGCCAGTGGTTTGTTATCGGGTAAATTTACTAAACAAACTCAGTTTGATGAAAAGGATCATCGTAATTTTAACCGCGATGGTCAGGCGTTTAATGTGGGCGAAACCTTTGCTGGCTTACCCTTTGAAAAAGGTGTTGAGTTGGCCGATGCACTTAAACGGGAACTTCCTGCCGAGATGACCTTGGCTCAGTTAGCGCTGCGCTGGATTTTAGATCATAAAGCAGTAACAAGTATTATCCCAGGTGCAAGTTCGCCCCAGCAAGCCATCAATAACGCCAAGGTGTCGAATTTAGCGCCGTTACCGAAGAACCTACACGATAAGCTTTATCGCTTTTATCAGGCCGAAGTGCATCCGGCTATTCGCGGTGTGTACTAGACGTGTACTAGAATAGCGACTGGCTATATCAGCTACTGGCTATATCAGTTAGCGACTAAAAGAAGTGAAAAGCGCTAATACTTTGGTACAGCGCTTTTACTGATGACTTAAAACTTTATTTGCCGACTGGCGTTTTTGTCACAAAATAAATTATTAATTTGATTTAAATCACAAGCTGGACATTGAAAATGTGATTTGATAAAGTGCGCTCAGTCAAGGAAATTGGTAAGACCAATTTACAATAGGAGCTGAGGGCCTTATGGCTTATAGCAAAATCAACCAGCCAAAAATCTCTGATGTAATTATGAATCAGTTAGAGCAGATGATCCTAGAAGGCAGTCTGCAACCGGGTCAGAAATTACCTCCAGAGCGTGAATTGGCACTGCAATTTGAAGTCTCTCGACCATCCCTTCGTGAAGCTATTCAAAAGTTAGAAGCAAAAGGCTTGTTGCTACGTCGTCAAGGCGGTGGCACCTATGTCAAAGAGCAACTTTGGCAGAGCCTGGCTGATCCTATTGTTGAGCTGATGCACAACGATTCTGAGAGTCAATACGACCTACTCGAGTTTCGTCATGCGACGGAAGGCATGATGGCTTATTTTGCTGCGCTTCGGGGAACCGATGCCGACATGCAAAACATCAAAGAAAAAATCCAAGCGGTAGAAGCGGCCAGCGGCATTGAAGAGCAAGCTGAGGCGATTGTGTGTTTTTATCGCGCCGTAGCAGAAGCCTCACATAACGTAGCGATGCTACACTTGGTATTAAGTTTATCCCCTGTGCTGCATAAGAATGTGGCGCAAAACTTGGAATTGCTCAGCCGTCGTGCCGATGCATCCAAAATGGCGAATGAACATAGGCGAGATTTATTGGCCGCGATTGTTCGTCGTGATCCTGAAGCAGCAAGAGAAGCCTCGAATGAACATTTGAGTTACATCGAGGAAGTGATGTTGTCTGTGCGGGAAGAAGATAGTCGGTTGCAGCGTAGTCTGCGCCGTTTGAAGAGTGGCGTTTAGTTTCGATATCTTATAGGTATTGTCTAATCGTCACTTTTTTTAATTAATTCATACATTAATGTATATAGAGAAGGACTGCGAAATGTCTGAACATATGCTACAAGACTTAGATCCGTTAGAGACCCAAGAGTGGGTAGATTCGCTGCAAGCGGTATTGGAACAGGAAGGTCCTGAACGTGCCCATTATCTTTTAGAGAAGCTGATTGATAAGGCTCGCCGTAACGGTACTCATTTGCCTTACAAAGCTACCACGGCTTATTTAAACACGATTCCTGCTGGTCAAGAGCCACATATGCCTGGCAACCAAGAGATGGAGCGTCGTATTCGCGCTATCGTTCGTTGGAATGCTTTGGCTATGGTATTGCGTGGATCTAAAAAAGATCTTGAGCTGGGTGGCCATATTTCAAGTTTCGCCTCTAGTGCGACGATTTATGATGTGTGTTTTAACCACTTCTTCCGCGGTCCAAATGAAAAAGATGGCGGTGACTTAGTTTATTTCCAAGGCCATATTGCTCCAGGTATCTATTCACGTTCTTTCCTTGAAGGCCGTATTACCGAAGATCAAATGAGCAACTTCCGTCAGGAAGTCGATGGTAAAGGTTTATCTTCTTACCCACACCCTAAGCTGATGCCGGATTACTGGCAGTTCCCAACGGTTTCTATGGGTTTGGGTCCAATCCAAGCTATTTACCAAGCACGTTTCCTTAAGTATCTGACTGACCGTGGTTTGAAAGATTGTTCAGAACAAACCGTTTACTGTTTCCTCGGTGATGGTGAGTGTGATGAGCCAGAAACCTTAGGTGCTATCGGTCTTGCTGCACGTGAAGAGCTAGATAACCTCGTGTTTATCGTGAACTGTAACCTACAGCGTCTTGATGGCCCTGTACGTGGTAACGGTAAGATCATCCAAGAGCTTGAAGGCGAATTCCGCGGCGCAGGCTGGGAAGCGGTTAAAGTGATTTGGGGTCGTTACTGGGATCCATTATTGGCACGTGATACTAGCGGTAAGCTACTGCAGTTGATGGAAGAAACCGTTGATGGTGAATACCAAAACTGTAAAGCCAAAGGTGGCGCTTATACTCGTGAGCACTTCTTCGGTAAATACCCAGAAACTGCCGAAATGGTGGCTAACATGTCAGATGATGATATCTGGCGTCTAAACCGTGGTGGCCACGATCCGGTTAAGATTTTTGCGGCGCTTCAGCACGCGAAAAACACTAAAGGTCGTCCAACGGTTATTCTAGCTAAAACCGTTAAAGGTTATGGTCTTGGTGATGCGGGTGAAGGTAAAAACATCGCTCACAACGTGAAGAAGATGGATATCAGCGCGGTACGTTATTTCCGTGACCGTTTCAATATCCCGATCCCTGATGACAAGCTGGAAGAGATCCCATTCTATCATCCTGGTCCAGATTCAGAAGAGGTTAAATACCTTAAAGCACGCCGTGCAGAGCTACATGGCGCAATGCCAGCTCGTCGCGAGAAGTTTTCTGAAGATCTTGAAGTCCCTTCATTGAAGATTTTCGATGCGGTATTAAAAGGCTCAAATGGCCGTGAAATTTCAAGCACAATGGCGTTCGTGCGTATTCTTACTGCGCTATTAAAAGACAAGAAGATTGGCAAAAACATCGTGCCAATCATTCCTGATGAAGCGCGTACCTTTGGTATGGAAGGCTTGTTCCGTCAAGTGGGTATTTACGCTCACGAAGGCCAAAAATATGTGCCTCAGGATTCTGATCAAGTGGCCTATTATCGTGAAGATAAGACAGGTCAGGTATTGCAAGAAGGCATTAACGAACTTGGTGCTATGTCATCTTGGGTATCGGCGGCAACCAGTTACTCTGTTAACGATATGCCAATGATTCCATTCTATATCTACTACTCTATGTTTGGTTTCCAACGTATTGGTGATATGGCGTGGGCTGCCGGTGATATGCGTGCACGTGGCTTCATGGTTGGTGGTACTTCTGGTCGTACAACCCTGAACGGTGAAGGTCTACAGCACCAAGACGGTCACAGCCATATTTTGGCTAACACGATTCCAAACTGTATCTCTTATGACCCAACTTACGGTTATGAAATTGCCGTTGTGGTTCAAGATGGTATCCGTCGTATGTATGGCGAAAACCAAGAAGATATCTTCTATTACTTGACCACAATGAACGAAAACTATGTTCAGCCAGAAATGCCAGAAGGTGCCGAAGAAGGTATCGTTAAGGGTATTTACAAGCTTGAATCAGTTTCAGGCAGCGGCAAAGGTAAGGTACAGCTAATGGGCTGTGGCACCATCCTTGAGCAAGTACGTAAAGCGGCGCAAGCCTTGGCGAAAGATTTCGGTATTTCTTCAGATGTGTTCAGTGTGACCAGCTTTAACGAGCTAACTCGCGACGGCCAAGCGGCTGAGCGTTACAACATGCTGCATCCAACTGAAACACCTAAGCAAGCGTATGTTAGCCAAGTGATTTCTAGTGAGTCACCCGCCATTGTAGCAACAGACTACATGAAGCTTTACGGTGAGCAGCTACGTGCTTATATCCCAACCGATTACAAAGTCTTGGGTACTGACGGTTTCGGTCGCAGTGATAGCCGTGAAAACTTACGCCACCACTTCGAAGTGGATGCTAAGTTCATCGTTATCGCCTCACTAAAATCACTCGTGGATCGTAACGAGTTGCCAGTTGAAGTGTTGACCAAAGCGATTGCTGAATATGGTATCGACACTGACAAGATCAACCCACAGTTCGCGTAAGGGGATAGATAATGGCTGAATTAAAAGAAGTTTTAGTCCCCGATATTGGTGGGGATGAAGTACAAGTTATCGAGATTTGCGTTGCAGTTGGCGACAAGCTTGAAGCTGAAGAGTCGATCATCACAGTTGAAAGTGATAAGGCGACCATGGATATTCCTGCGCCTTTCGCCGGTACGCTAGCAGAGCTAAAAGTAGCAGTGGGAGATACAGTTTCTCAAGGCTCTCTGATCGCAATGATGAGTGCTGGTGAAGCACAAGCCGATGCTCCAGCTGCAGCGACCGTTGCGCCAGAGCCAGCCAAAGCAGAACCAGCGCCAGCAGCACCTGCTGCGGCACCTGAAGCTGCACCAGCAGTTAGCGGCTCACAAGTGGTTGAAGTGACAGTGCCAGATATTGGCGATGCTGCTGATGTGGATGTGATTGAAGTGTTGGTTGCCGTGGGTGACAGTATCGATGTCGATACCGGTTTGATCACGCTAGAAACTGACAAAGCCACCATGGAGGTGCCTGCACCTTCAGCGGGTGTGGTTAAAGCGCTTAACGTTGCCGTGGGCGACAAAGTGTCTCAAGGTTCATTAGTGCTGATGTTAGAAATCAGTGGTGGTGAAGCTGCTCCAGCTGCGAGTGCGCCAGCGCCAGAAGCGGCTCCTGCTGCGCCAGCGGCTGCAAGCATTGAAGTGAAAGAGATTGCCGTCCCCGATATTGGCGATGCTGCTGATGTGGATGTGATTGAAGTGCTGGTTGCTGCGGGTGATGTTATCGAAGCCGACCAAGGCTTGATCACCCTAGAAACTGACAAAGCCACCATGGAAGTGCCAGCACCGTTTGCCGGTAAACTGATTTCTGTGACCGTTAATGTGGGTGACAAGGTGTCTCAAGGCAGTGTCATTGCAACGATTGAAACTCAATCGAGTGCACCTGCAGCTCCGGTTGCGGCTCCTGCTGCCCCAGCGCCTGCCGCGCCGAGTGCGCCTGCTGCTCAAACTGCCGCAGCTAATAAGCCGCCTGTACCGCATCACCCAAGTGCAGGCAATCAGCCAAAAACAGGTGCAGTACATGCTTCACCTGCGGTTCGTCGCTTAGCGCGTGAGTTTGGTGCTGACCTGACTCTTGTGACGGGTAGTGGCCGTAAGGGACGTATTCTTAAAGAAGACGTTCAGGCTTATATCAAGTATGAACTGAGCCGTCCAAAAGCCTCTGCAGCAACTGCGGTTGCTGGTGGCGCTGGTGGCCTGAATGTGATTGCTGCACCTAAGGTCGATTTTGCGAAATTTGGTGAAGTGGAAGAAGTGCCATTAAGCCGTATTCAGAAGATTTCAGGTCCAAACTTACATCGTAACTGGGTGACGATTCCTCATGTCACCCAATTCGATGAAGCCGATATCACAGAGCTTGAAAACTTCCGTAAGCAGCAAAATGAGCTGGCCGCGAAGCAGAAAACCGGTATTAAGATCACGCCATTAGTGTTCATGATGAAAGCGGTTGCTAAAACATTGCAACAGTTCCCCGTGTTCAACTCAAGTTTGAGTGCTGACGGTGAATCATTAATTAAGAAGAAGTACTACCATATCGGTGTTGCGGTTGATACGCCAAATGGTCTAGTGGTACCTGTGGTTCGTGATGTCGATAAGAAAGGCATCCTTGAACTGTCAGCCGAATTGATGGAAATTTCAGTGAAAGCCCGTGACGGCAAGCTAAAGTCTGCCGACATGCAAGGTAGTTGTTTCACCATTTCTAGCCTAGGTGGCATTGGTGGTACGGCATTTACACCGATTGTGAACTATCCTGATGTAGCCATTCTGGGTGTATCTAAGTCTGAAATTAAACCTAAGTGGAATGGTAAAGATTTCGAGCCTAAGTTAATGTTGCCGCTTTCTTTATCATACGATCACCGCGTTATCGATGGCGCTATGGCGGCACGCTTCAGCGTGACACTGTCAAGTATGCTGTCCGATATCCGCACACTTATTTTGTAATGATAAAGGCTACTCAACACGAGTAGCCTTTTGTTTAATTTGTTGACAGGTTAAAATGCGGCCACCTTACAAGAACAGACGTTCAAAAGCTGGCGTGATTTAACGTTGGGACAAGGTTCTGTCCAACGGAATGAGAACGAATAGAGGAAAACATGAGTAACGAAATCAAAACTCAGGTAGTGGTATTAGGTGCAGGTCCTGCGGGCTATTCGGCGGCTTTCCGTGCTGCCGATCTCGGTTTAGATACTGTGATCGTTGAGCGCTTTAGTACGCTAGGTGGTGTATGTCTAAACGTGGGTTGTATCCCATCGAAGGCACTATTACACGTATCGAAAGTGATTGAAGAAGCCAAAGCTGTTGCCAGCCATGGTGTTGTTTTTGGTGAGCCTCAAATCGACTTAGATAAACTACGTGATTACAAACAAAGCGTCATCGCTCAGTTGACTGGCGGTTTAGGCGGCATGTCTAAAATGCGTAAAGTTGACGTAGTTAATGGCCTAGGTAAGTTTACTGGCCCTAACACGCTTGAAGTGGCTGGCGAAGATGGCGTTAAGGTTGTTCACTTCGAACAAGCGATTATCGCTGCGGGTTCTCGTCCAATCCAGTTACCTTTTATTCCTCATGAAGATCCACGCATTTGGGATTCGACCGATGCGCTAGAGCTGAAAGAAGTACCGGGTAAACTATTGGTTATGGGCGGTGGTATCATAGGCCTAGAGATGGGTACTGTGTACTCTTCACTCGGTAGTGAGATCGACGTGGTTGAGATGTTTGACCAAGTTATCCCTGCAGCCGATAAAGATATCGTTCGCGTTTACACTAAGAAGATCAAGAAGAAGTTTAATCTTATTCTTGAAACCAAAGTGACCGCAGTTGAAGCGAAAGAAGATGGTATCTACGTTTCAATGGAAGGTAAAAAAGCGCCAAGCGAACCCGTTCGTTATGACGCTGTATTGGTTGCTATTGGCCGTACACCAAATGGTAAGTCAATCGATGCCGATAAAGCGGGCGTGAAGATTGATGAGCGTGGCTTTATCAATGTTGATAAGCAGATGCGTACCAATGTACCGCATATTTACGCTATCGGTGACATCGTTGGTCAACCTATGTTGGCTCATAAAGGTGTGCATGAAGGTCACGTGGCTGCTGAAGTGATTGCCGGTATGAAGCATTACTTCGATCCAAAAGTGATCCCATCGATTGCTTACACAGATCCAGAAGTGGCTTGGGTTGGTCTAACTGAGAAAGAAGCAAAAGAGCAAGGCATTGCTTATGAAACAGCGACTTTCCCATGGGCTGCAAGCGGTCGTGCTATCGCATCAGATTGCTCTGACGGTATGACTAAGCTTATTTTCGATAAAGAAACTCACCGCGTGATCGGTGGTGCCATTGTGGGTGTTAATGGTGGTGAGCTATTGGGTGAAATCGGTCTAGCGATTGAGATGGGTTGTGATGCTGAAGATTTAGCATTAACCATTCACGCACACCCAACCTTACATGAGTCAGTAGGCTTAGCGGCTGAAATTTATGAAGGTTCTATCACTGATTTGCCAAACCCAAAGGCAAAAAAGAAAAAGTAATCGTCATTAGATGATTAATCTTGTTGAGCTTTCTGACTAAAATGTCATTTGAAGCTCAGCAGACCAGAGAAAAGCGCTCATTGAGCGCTTTTTTTATGCGCATAATTTCTATATTGTATTAAACCAGAGCTCGGAAGTAAGCAGAGCGCCTTGAATATGCGCAAAAATCTGTGCATTCAGTTATAAAATTGATTTTCTGTTCAAATTAATCAGTTATTGCATTGATTTAGTTTGATAAATTTAGAATTTTCGACACTCGTTATTCCAGGTTCTAGTTATTAACAATGCCGTGCGAGTTATGTGTTTTATCTTGGTGTGGTTCAAAATAAATCGAGGTGTTATTGGAAAATACCCTTTGCTGCAAAATGAGTAGATTAAAGAGTTTGTTTATTTATGGGTGATCGCTACGGCCTACGCTTCATTGCTTGCTGTGCACTGCTTGTCGCTATGACCATGCCTGTGTCGGCGACTGACTTAGTGCAACGAGTCTTTAGCGCCAGAGATGGGTTAGGCAATGCAACCGTCAACGATATTAGCTTCGATGAGTATGGATATACTTGGCTGTCCACTGAAGCGGGTTTGTATCGGATTAGTGACACCAATGCCAGACGTATCGACAGTAATGGTAAAAATATTCGCTTGTCTGATGAAGTGATCTCCTTTACCACCCCGCTAAGCAAGACCCATTTATTAGTCAGTAGTTACACAAATACCTATCTATATAATTTACTCACTGACGAATTTGTTCAATTTGGCAGTGGCCACCTTTTTCCTAACTTCAAAAGAAATGGCTTGCATGCCATGACTCGACAAAATGATGGCAGTTATATTTTGCTCGATTATAGCGGCAAGCTATATCACTTCGATTATGCAGCCTCATCGCTAACACTCATTACGCAATTACCTCAAAATCCCGATCAACCATGGTCAGTGCTGGCTAAAGTGGGCAATGACCAACTGATTGTCGGCAATCGGCGTGAACTGCAATTACGCGACAGCTTGGGCATGCTAAGGGCCGTTTTCCCTTGGGATGAATCGCTGGGGTTAATTAAAAACCTGTTTGAAGATAGTGCTGGCCGACTATGGTTGAGTTCGAGTCGCGGTTTATATCGCGTTTATCCTGATGAGGTGAAGGTAGAAAAAGTGCCAGAAATGGCATTTTACATCACTAAAATGGCGCAAGATAAGCTGGGTAACCTATGGTTGTCGAGCCGAGAAGACTTGCTCAAATGGAACCCAGATACCCATCTATTTAAGCGCTTCAGGGATGAACTAAAGCGCGCGGCTGACTTAGATTATGTTTACGATATTGGTGTCGACGATAACAATTTAATTTGGGTAGGCGGCTCTGGTGATGGCTTGGCTGTGTTGGCGGATGAACCCGAATTTGTGCTTGATAACTTCACCCATAAACTTCCTTATCAATTAGAGGGGGAGATGGTGTGGGGGATTTATAGTGAACAAGATCGCCTTTGGTTAGGTGTGGACAAAGGCTTAATTGATGTTGATCGTCGCAACAAAAGCAGCAAATTGATTTTGCCTGAGGGCATGGAGGTCAATGACAGTGTTTACAGCCTGCTACCGTTAGATGATAAACACCTGTTATTAGGAACCACCAACGGCTTATATGTGTACTATCGCGAACAGCAGACTGCTGAACGTTTTTCTCATTGGAGTGGCGGTAAATCATCTCTTGAGAATAAGATGGTCTACTTTAATTATCCCGACCCTTTGCTGACCCAACGTATATGGTTTGTTTCGGCGACAGGTGTGTTTTATTGGGACAAAAATACCTTAGAGCCTGTTGAGGTGCCGGTTAAAAGTGTCGGTGGCAGCGTGAGGAAAACGGCGATCCGTTCAATCTTCCGTGACACGACTGGAAGATTGTGGCTCGGTGGGGATAATGCTTTTGGCTATCTTGACGAAAACCAGGTGTTTTATTCTCGCAACGATATCTTCGCCGATGCCAATATTTCCGTCGATGTCAGTTATATCAAAGAGGTTGAGCCTGGTGTGTTATGGCTAGGCACCTCACCTAAAGGCTTAGTCGAATATCATCCCAAGTCAGGCAAGGTACAAATGTTGTCGCAAAAATGGCAACTCGATTGTAGTTCGGTCTATTTTGTCGAGCAGTCTCCACGTTACCGTGTTGTGGGCTGCGCCACCTCGTTAGTCAGACAAGATCTCAACAGTGGCGAAGTCAAAGTCTTTAAGAAACAAGATGGCTTGATAAGCGATGAGCTCAATGACGGTGCGGCGTATTATGAGCCTAATGTCGGGCTATATGTGGGCAGCCCTGATGGTGTCGCACTTTTAGATGTGGCAAAACTGACTAACCGCTTAGCGAATAACAGTGTGATGTTGGAGTCTGTGTCGGCTTATTACCAAGATAAGACCAATGTGGCCCTGAATCCGGTCGCCAATATGGTGATTGAGCCCGGTGTCAGAATGATCAGTTTTCAGCTGACTAGCCAAGACTATCTTACCGATACCCCGCTGCAGTTACAGTATCGGCTGCATCGTAAGAACAACACCACCAAAGCCAATTATTTGCAGCTAAATGGCCAATCACAGGTGAATGTGACGGGTTTATCTGCAGGGCAATATACCTTAGATATATTAAGCGAACATAACGGCTTGTGGTCGAAGCGGCCTTATTCTTACTCCTTTATTGTGGAGGATTACTGGTGGAATCATGGCTGGTTTAAGGCACTGTTATTGGTGTCTTTATTATTGGGCGGCTTGACTTTTTTCTGGCTTAGGCAGCAGCAAATTGATGCATTTAAGCGGGTTAATCATGCCTTGCAAGATAGTGAAGAACGATTACGTCAGTCATTGCGAGGTAGCGATTCCAAATTATGGGAATGGCATAGAAACACTGGCCTTTTCAGTTTAGAGAGTAAAGCACCTGACTCACCAACGGCTGAAGGTTCGGTGATGGTGACTCACAAAGGCTTCCCTATTCATGAAGATGATAATGATGGGGTGATGTTGGCTTGGCAGCGAGTGCTCGATAAACATGATGAGCGCTTCGACGTGGAATATCGTTATCGTCGTAAAGATGATACTTGGGGATGGAATCGAGTCCGTGGACGACCTGTCGAATTTGATCCCTCCAGCGGTTTAGTTAATAAAGTGGCTGGGATCTACACTGATATTACCGCCCAAAGACAACTTGAAGACGATGTTAAGCTGTTGGCTCAGGCGTTTGCTAATACCTCTGAAGGGGTGTTGATTCTCGATGCAGATGAGAGAATTAAAGTGTCTAACAAGGCGGCGCAATCCATTTTTGAGATGAGTGCCGAAGAGTTGAGTGAGCGTGAGTTTTCAGACCTGGTGCATCACAGTAAAGAGCGCAGTGATGATATCCATTTGATGCTGGATCAAAAACGGACTTGGACTGGCGAGCATGAATTTTATGCCAGTAATGATACGATTTGTCCTGTGTGGTTGAATCTATCGACCATGAATGATGAACGCGGCATGATTTCTCACTATGTGGCGGTTTTCTCCGATATCACAGAACGTAAACGCACCGAAGCCGATTTACGTCGTCTGGCGAATTATGATGTGTTAACCGGCTTGCCCAATCGTTCATCGTTTTCTCAGCGATTGGCTAAGACGATTGAACATTCCAATCCCGATAAAGATAAGTTAGCCCTGCTGTTCCTCGACTTAGATCGTTTTAAAAACGTCAATGACTCCTATGGCCACAGCATGGGAGATGCACTACTGGTTGAGGCATCCAACCGACTACAATCCAGTGTTGGTGAACAACATACCTTGTGCCGCTTTGGCGGTGATGAGTTTGTTATCTTATTAGGCAATCAAGGCGATATCGACGAGATTAACCACCTTTGTGAAGCGATCATTCAACAAATTGAAAAGCCATTTAAGCTGTTTGGCCGAGAGTTTTTTATCTCCACCAGTATTGGGGTCAGTCTGTGGCCCGATGATGCGTTACAGCCAGAGAGTTTAATTAAAAATGCTGACCAGGCGATGTATTACGCTAAAGATATCGGTCGTGGCAATTTCCAATATTTCTCTGCCGAACGTAATGTCGAAGCCTTGTACCACTTGAAACTGGAAGCCGATTTACGTAAAGCCATCGAGCGAGAGGAGTTTGAACTTTATTTCCAGCCACAAATTGACACTTTAAATGATGATCGAGTCGTGGGAGTCGAAGCCTTGCTGCGTTGGTGTCATCCGAAAGAGGGCTATATTCCGGCGGATATTTTTATCAAGGTGGCCGAGTCTTGTGGCTTAATTATCGATATTGACCGTTGGGTGCTAAAACAAGCTTGTATACAAGGCGCACAATGGGCGAAACAGCTGGATTATACATTCAAGTTATCGGTAAACGTTTCGGCGGTGCAATTTAGGCAACCGGGCTTTATCCAATATGTGAAACAATTGCTGGACTCGACGGGAATGTCACCACAGGGATTGGGGTTAGAGATAACCGAAGGCGTGCTGATGAAAGAGCTGCATATTGCCAAGAGTCATTTGAAGGCATTGCGTGAATTAGGCATTAGGGTCGCCATTGATGATTTTGGTACCGGTTATTCTTCATTGGCATATCTTCGCAGCTTCGATGTCAGCACTTTAAAAATCGATCGCTCCTTTCTTATCGATATCGCCAATAACGAGGCCGACCAAGCGATCGTGAGCAGTATTATCGAACTCGCCCGTAACCTGAAATTGAAAGTGGTTGCCGAAGGGGTTGAAACCCAAGAGCAACTTGAACAGGTGCTAGGCCGAGGCTGTTATGTGATCCAAGGTTATTATTTTTCTAAACCCATGGCGGTTGAAGATTTTGAAAACTTCTTGTCTCATAAGGTCTCTGAAACTTTATAAGTAATTATTTTTGCGTGAAAAGCTGACATATTGGTTAAACGAAAACTTTGCTAGAATGTAGACTCCTTATTACAACAACGTAAATCCTGATCCCTATATGAAACGTTTTTTTGTGCTGTGCCTGTGTTGGAGTTATATGGTTGCCGTTTCTGCAGCCGAAGTTCGCCCCAAGGTGGGTTTGGCACTCAGTGGTGGTGGCGCTAAGGGTGCTGCTCATATCGCAGTGCTTAAAGCGCTGGAAGAAAATCATATTCCTGTGGATTATATCGCGGGTACCAGTATCGGTGCCTTTGTCGCGGGCATGTATGCCTTGGGTTACAGTGCTAGCGAAATTGAAACCATTATGATGGGGGCAGATTGGGACTCAGGTTATTACGATACCATTCCGCGGGCCTCTTTAAGTTACCGAGATAAACAGCAGCGCGACAGATTTAATATTCCTATTAATGTTGGTTACAGTGACAATGAAATGAAAACCCCATCGGGTTTGTTACGTGGGCAAACCATGTCATTGTTGCTACAAAACTCTACCGATCTCGTCCACCGTTATGAACATTTCGACCAGTTAGCCATTCCTTATCGCGCAGTAGCCACCGATCTTGAAACCAGCAAAGCCGTGGTGATGAGCCGGGGGAGTTTAGTCGAAGCTATGCAAGCATCGGCGACAGTGCCAGGTGCGTTGCAACCTGCAGAATATGAAGGCAAGCTGGTGGTCGATGGCGGTATTGCCAACAATATGCCCGTAGATATCGTTAAAGAGATGGGTGCCGATATTGTTATTGCGGTGGATATTGGTTCGTCATTAGTACCGCGGGAGCAGTTACAAAGCACGGTAGCCGTATTGAATCAGTTATCGACCATGTTGACTAATGCCAGTACCGAACGACAAAAGCTGCTATTGACTGATACCGATATCTTGATTCGTCCCGATGTAGGAGAAATGAGTACCACAGATTTTAGTGTGATGCCTGAGGCTTATCGTTTGGGCGAAGAAGCTACCCTAGCACAAATTGATAAATTAAAGACATTGTCATTAGTACCAGAGGCTTACGCTGCCTATCAGGCTCATAAAACCGCGGTCAGCCTAGCCTGGAAGGCTAACGTTGATAAACCCGTGGTCGAGATCCGCTTTAAAAATAATTCTAAAGTCAGTGCGACCCTGCTGCGTGAAACCTTGGGTATTAAAGAAGGTGAGGTGGTGGATAAGGCGACCTTAGAGCAGGGGATAAACAATGTCTATGCACTGGATAAGTTTGAGCGAGTTAATGCCGAATTTATCGATACCGATGAAGGTCGGGTACTCGTCTTAGATACTCAGGCTAAGTCTTGGGGCCCGAACTATTTTCAATTGGGCTTTAGCTGGGAAGATAACTTTAGCTTAGATTCATACGTGGCTTTGGATGTGGCGTATGTGATGACTGACTTGACTCAATATGGTGGTGAGTGGCGTAACGCGATACGACTCGGATTTGAAAAACTCTTATCCTCTGAGTTTTATCTTCCGTTAGATCCAGACCAACGCTTTTTTGCCCGCACTGAGCTTTCATATTCCAACAAGGATTGGCCGCTGTATTCTAATAATGTGCGAGTATTGAATTTAGATCAGACCAATTATCGTGCCGATTTAGGGATTGGCATGAACTATATCAAAGAGGGTGTGATTGAGGTGGGGGTTACCACCGAGCGAGGGGATTTGGAAAATGCCATTTTCACCGAAAACCTCGATTATTCCTCTTATGGTGCTTATCTAAAATTTGGCTTCGATAATTTAGACAGCATTAACTTCCCCACTTCGGGTAACCGCATCACTTTAGACTTTTATTACCGTAAGGATCAAAACCCCAGTACCAGTGGTAAACAGGAACCGGGTACCTCATTACAGGTTGAGGCTAACTGGCGTGGAGCTTTGAGTTTCAAAAATCACGCTTTCGTGGGCATGGCTTCACTGGCCACAGTCGATGATGAGCCTGAGTTGAGCGTACATGTGGCGGAACTTGGTGGTTTCCTTAACTTATCGGGCTACCATAAAAAATCTTTGGTGGGGCCGCACAAGGTGTTTGGTGCGTTCATTTATCAATATGATCTTGGTCGCGATATGCTCGGCATGACAGATTACCCGCTATATTTAGGCACAAGTTTCGAGGCGGGGAATATCTGGATGAGCCGGGAAGAGGTTAATTTAGGCGATCTTATTTATGGTGGTAGCGTCTATTTTGGTACCGATACTTCCGTCGGTCCGGCCGCATTAGGTTTTGGTTGGGCTGATGATGGCGAGAAGTCGATCTTCCTCTTCTTAGGTAAGAATTGGTAGTTCGTTAAAGGTTTTAATTGAGATGGGTGTTGTTATCTATCGCTATGAAGTTTGGGTCAATTGCTAACAAACTTGATGAAAGGCTATCGAAATTGTTAACAGAGCTCAAAAGGTAACAGATGGTTACAAAATGAAGCTACATTCAGCCTAAGTTGGCTGTTAATGTGTTTGCCATTGTTTAAGTTGCTGTAAAGCCGCGAATGATAACAAAATCCACCGGGGGAAACATGAAAAGAGTAAGTCAATTAGCCTTTGCTATCGCTTTAGGGCTGGGCATGACAGCGTGTAGCAATGAGCCTACCGCAACAGAAAGTGTGCAAAGTGTAAAAGTATCGGGTGTTGAAAAAGCCAATTTCGATCCGGCCGTTCGTTTTCAGGACGATCTGTATTACAGCGTAAATGGTCACTGGTTAGCTAACACACCTATTCCAGCTGATAAATCGAATTACGGTGCATTTTCGGTTCTGTATGAACACAGCCAAAATGAGCTAAAGAAAATCATCGAAGCCGCTGCGGCGAAAAAAGATAAAGTGGCTGGCAGTAGCGAACAAAAAGTCGGTGATTTTTATGTCAGTTACATGGATACCGACACCATTGAAAAATTGGGTGTGACTCCGCTGAATGGGATGTTGGCCAATATTGCCAGCGCTAAAACCCATGACGATATTGCTGGTCTAATGGGCTCATTATTAACCAGTGGTTCAGGTATTCCATTGGGCTTTTATGTTAATAACGATGCCAAAAATTCGACCCAATATGCGGTCTATGTCAATCAGTCTGGCTTAACTCTGCCTGATCGTGATTACTACCTCAAAGATGATGCAAAATTTGTAGCCAACCGTGAAGCGCTTAACAAGTACGTTATCGATTTAATGACCGAAGCGGGATATGGCGAGCCACAACGTGCAGCGAAAAGCGTTGCCGATATCGAGCACTTCATCGCAGAAAGTCAGTGGAGTCGAGTTGAGACTCGCGATGCGAACAAGCGTTACAACAAGATGTCATTGGCCGATGTTGAAACACTCACAGGTGATTTTGATTTTGCTCGCTTCATCGAAACCACAGGTTTGAAGGGTAAAACTGATGATGTGATCATCGGTCAGCCTTCGTATTTTGAGAAGTTTGGTGCGCAGTTTAATCAAATTCCGGTGACGGCATGGCAAGATTATTTAGCCTTCCATTTGGTGGATAACTTCGCCACTGTATTGAGCAAAAACTTTGTCGATCTGAACTTTGCCTTCCACGATAAAACCCTCAAAGGGATCCAAGAGCAGAAGCCTCGTTGGAAGCGTGCAGTGGATTCAGCCGATGTGGTAATGGGCGAGTTAGTGGGTAAAGAGTACGTGAAGGAAAACTTTACCCCAGAAGCGAAAGCCCGTATGGAAGCCATGATTCAAAACCTGATTAAAGGCTTTGAAGTGAGTATTAACCAGCTTGAGTGGATGACGCCAGAAACCAAAGTCGCGGCTCAGGAAAAACTGTCTAAGTTCACTTATAAGATTGGTTATCCAGATAAATGGAAAGACTACTCAGAACTTGAAATCTCGGCAGACGATTTAGTGGGTAACTTCTTAAGTTACGCTAAATTTGCTTACTCAGATATGATCAACAAATTAGGTCAACCGATAGATCGCACCGAGTGGCACATGACACCGCAAACGATTAACGCTTATTACAATCCAGTAATGAATGAAATCGTGTTCCCTGCAGCGATTCTACAGCCACCTTTTTTCAATATGGAAGCCGATGATGCGGTTAACTATGGCGGCATCGGTGCTGTGATCGGCCATGAGATTAGTCACGGTTTCGATGACCAAGGGGCGAAATATGATGGTGACGGTAACCTACGTAACTGGTGGTCTGATAAAGACCGTGAAGAGTTCCAGAAACGCGGTAAGCAGTTGTCTGCACAGTACAGCGGTTTCGAAGCTCTACCAGGTAAGTTCGTTAATGGTGATCTGACCTTGGGTGAAAACATCGGTGACTTAGGTGGTTTAACCGTAGCTCAGCTGTCATACAAAATGAGCCTCAACGGTAAAGAAGCACCGATTATCGATGGTCTTACTGGCGATCAACGCTTCTTCATTGGTTGGTCACAAGTGTGGCGTCGTAATTATCGCGATGAAGAGTTGGCTCGTCGTCTAATGACAGATCCACATTCACCAAGCCATTTCCGTGCTATGGGTACTCCGCAAAATGTTGAAGCTTTCTATAAAGCCTTCGATGTTAAAGCTGGCGATGAGATGTACTTAGCACCAGATGACCGCGTTAAAATCTGGTAATAGCATTAACTAAATTGCTTAGTGATTAAATTTAAAGCCCATCATTTGATGGGCTTTTTCATATCAGATTTCTATTTAACCTGAGTTCGGGATAAGCTGAGCACCTTGATTGGCTTGTTAAATTTAGATTTTCGACACTCGTTATCCTGAGTTCAGGTTATTTATAAAGCAGTTAATGAATCTTAAATTGATAAGCCAAATCTATAGCACTTGTTTAAGGTAATCTGCTAATTGTTCAAGTGAGTCGAGCTGTTGATGAGCTGCCGCCCATTTTGCTTGGTTCGCCTCATGCATGGCTGGGATCACCACGGTATGCATGTTGGCCGCCCTAGCTGCAATCAGACCATTAAAAGAATCTTCGATGGCGAGGCAACGCTCAGGAGCAACCCCTAAGGCATTAGCACAATTGAGATAAACCTCTGGATGTGGCTTGCCCCAAGTGAGGGCTTCGGCACTGCAGAAAGCATCGAAATACTCGGCCAAATTCAGTCGTTGCATCACGGCGTCAATCAATCGCGTTGAAGATGAGGTCGCCAAACCCACTTTAAGCCCGAGCGATTTGCAGGCTGTCAGGGCATCGATGACTCCCGTCATCGCCTCGCCATCAGCTAAAATATCCGCTATCACTTGATCAATAATGGCATTGGCGGTGGCCCGATTATCATAATGATCCCAAGGTTGACGCTGATACCAATACTCAACCACCTGATCGATACGCAGTCCGGTGGTTTTCAACGTGTCTTCGAGGCTGATGTTTAAGCCCAATTGACCAAACACTTTAAGCTCGGCAGTTTGCCAATTGGGTTCTGAGTCGATTAATACGCCGTCCATATCGAAGATGACGGCCGATAGACCTGCTTTGCTCATTTTAAATCCTACTGCTGATGGCAAATATCGATGGAAATATTACGTGCATTGGTAGCCGATAGCGAAACTTTAGATAGATTTTTTTAGATTAATTTAATCGATAAAGGAATCGATAACTGTGTTTAGTTTATTTGATGGTATTTCTTGAAATCATTATTAATCATTGAGTTATAACTCATTTCAAACTATTGTCTAATGTCATTTGTTTAATCGCTAAGGTAAATTTCCATCCGCCCTTGAGAATACTTGGAATTTCTCACTTCTAAGAGTGTGATCTGATTCATACTTTTGTAAAGCTGTAGTATAATGCGCCCGGAAATACGGGTTGAGCCTGCTTGACTGTTAGCTTCATTATTGAAGACGTGCAGTTTCGCTGTTAGAACGCCAAACTAAGAGGAATGTTGCCGTGCTAGAAGCATATCGTAAACACGTCGAAGAACGTGCTGCAGAGGGCGTAGTCCCTAAGCCACTAGATGCCCATCAAGTGGCCGAATTAATCGAATTAGTAAAAAATCCTCCAGCGGGTGAAGAGCAATTTGTGCTCGATCTGTTGGAAAACCGAATTCCCCCAGGTGTTGATGAAGCTGCATATGTAAAAGCTGGCTTCTTAGATGCGCTTGCTAAAGGCGAAGTGACGTCTCCAATTCTTTCTTCAGAGCGCGCCGTTGAACTGCTAGGTACTATGCAGGGTGGTTACAATATCGAACCACTTATCGCTCAATTAGATGACAAAGCACAAGCTCCATTAGCGGCTAAAGCCTTATCTAACACCTTGTTGATGTTTGATGCTTACCACGATGTGGTTGAGAAGATGCAAGCGGGTAACAACTTTGCGAAGCAAGTGGTTGAGTCTTGGGCTAATGCGGAGTGGTTCCTAAACCGTCCTAAACTGGCTGAGAAAGTGACTCTGACTGTATTCAAGGTGACCGGTGAGACTAACACCGATGACTTGTCTCCAGCGCCAGATGCTTGGTCTCGTCCAGATATTCCATTGCATGCACTCGCTATGCTGAAAAATGCTCGTGACGGTATCGTTCCTGATGAAGCGGGTGTTAAAGGTCCAATCGAAGAGATTGAAGCATTAAAAGGCAAGGGTCATCCATTAGTTTATGTTGGTGATGTTGTCGGTACCGGTTCTTCACGTAAGTCAGCGACAAACTCAGTATTGTGGTTCATGGGGGATGATATTCCTTATGTCCCTAATAAGCGTGCTGGTGGTTTCTGCTTAGGCGGTAAAATCGCACCTATTTTCTTCAACACTATGGAAGATGCGGGCGCTTTACCGATCGAGCTTGATGTTAGCGAAATGAACATGGGCGATGTTATCGACATCTATCCATATCAAGGTGTCGTTAAGCGTCATGGCACTGACGAAGTGATTTCTGAGTTCAAGCTAAAAACTGCAGTACTTCTTGACGAAGTGCGTGCCGGTGGTCGTATTCCATTGATCATTGGTCGTGGTTTGACTGACCGCGCTCGTGAAACCTTAGGTCTAGCAGCATCAGATGTATTCGTTCGTCCTCAAGACGTTGCCGATTCGGGTAAAGGTTATACCCTTGCTCAGAAGATGGTCGGTAAAGCCTGTGGTGTTGCAGGTGTTCGCCCTGGTCAATACTGTGAACCTAAGATGACTTCAGTTGGTTCGCAAGATACTACCGGCCCTATGACACGTGATGAGCTAAAAGATTTAGCCTGTCTTGGTTTCAGTGCCGATTTGACTATGCAGTCTTTCTGTCACACTGCGGCTTATCCAAAGCCAGTTGACGTGAATACTCACCACACTCTACCTGACTTCATCATGAACCGTGGTGGTGTTTCGCTACGTCCAGGTGACGGTGTTATTCACTCTTGGTTAAACCGTATGCTACTACCGGATACAGTCGGTACTGGTGGTGACTCGCATACTCGCTTCCCAATTGGTATTTCATTCCCTGCAGGCTCTGGTCTGGTGGCTTTCGCAGCCGCAACTGGTGTTATGCCGTTGGATATGCCTGAGTCAGTATTAGTTCGCTTTAAAGGTGAAATGCAGCCAGGTATCACGCTACGTGACCTAGTACATGCAATTCCGCTTAAAGCGATCGAAATGGGTCTGCTTACGGTTGAGAAGAAAGGTAAGATCAACGCTTTCTCTGGCCGCGTGCTTGAAATTGAAGGTTTAGAGCATCTTAAAGTTGAGCAAGCATTTGAATTGTCAGATGCATCTGCTGAGCGTAGTGCTGCAGGTTGTACAATTAAGCTGGATAAAGAGCCGATCATCGAATACCTAAACTCTAACATCGTGATGTTGAAGTGGATGATTGCTGAAGGTTATGGCGACCGTCGTACTATCGAACGTCGTATTACTGCGATGCAAGAGTGGATTGCTAACCCAGAACTAATGTCTGCTGATAACGATGCCGAATATGCTGAAGTGATCGAAATCGATTTGAATGAGATCAAAGAGCCAATTCTGTGTGCACCAAACGATCCAGATGATGCCGTATTACTGTCATCTGTAGCAGAAACCAAGATTGACGAAGTGTTCGTTGGTTCTTGTATGACCAACATTGGTCACTTCCGTGCTACGGGTAAGATGCTAGACAAGTTTGCTAAGACCTTGCCTACGCGTCTATGGATTGCGCCACCAACTAAGATGGACCGTGATCAGTTAACTGAAGAAGGCTACTATGCTATTTTCGGTCGCGTCGGTGCGCGTATCGAGATCCCTGGTTGTTCATTATGTATGGGTAACCAGGCGCGTGTTGCTGAAGGTGCTACAGTGGTATCAACTTCTACCCGTAACTTCCCTAACCGCTTAGGTACAGGTGCTAACGTTTATTTGGCTTCGGCTGAATTGGCAGCCGTTGCCGCACTATTGGGTCGTCTACCAAGTGCACAAGAGTATCAAGATTACGCCAAAGAGTTAGATGCGACGGCAGCGGATACTTATCGCTACCTGAACTTCGATCAACTTGACTCTTATACTCAAAAAGCCGGTGAAGTGATTTTCCAATCAGCGGTTTAACAGTTTAAGTTATTGAATACAAAAGGCCAGCTTGTTAGCTGGCCTTTTTTGTTGGCTATTTTAAATGATGACGCTGTGGCACTAGGCCTAAGTTTTAAGAGTATTTACTGTGAAGGACTTCTAGTAGTTGATCTTCAAGTTGAAAGCGGGTTTCCATTGTATCGCCGAGAGAGGAGAGGTCTTGATCTAATTGATATAACACTTGGTCGTCTTCGGCGCTGGTGTATTTATCATTGAAGTCGAGAGCCAGATCCGTGGTTTCGCTAATCTTAGGCACGATGTTTTGTGCCAGTGCTTGGCTCGATTCGCTATGTTTGGCGCAGTCGTTGACGACTCGGTTATAGACTTCGAAATGACCTTCCGATACATAGTCGACCAGCAGGTCACAAAAATCTTTGATGGACTGAAATGACGGTAGGGATTTGTCGAGTGCTTCGTATGGAGGTAAGCCGGCAATTTGGCAATATTGCACCAACAATTTGCGTCGATTATGGAGCCATTGGTCAATCAGGGTATTCGAGCCTCGCCATTTTTGCTCGGCTCTTTCTAATTGCTTTAGCATGATGTTCCCCATCGAAGTAGTCCTATGACTTCTAATGTAGGTGACAATTGCTGCTTTGATCAACTCTTTTTTAGTCGTAGAAAGACGATAATCGGACAGAGTTTAGCGGTTTGTTTTGTATACAAACTTAGCGATAAACGGATTTATTTTTGTGCAAAAAATAAAATGCCCAGCGATAGAAAACTATCGCTGGGCGAGTATTGGTATAGCGGGCTCGATACGACGAGCTTCTTGATTGTTCTTGCTAGCGCAGACTTTTTATACCAAAGCCAAGATAGGGGTGCAACTTTTTTCTGTCATATTGGGAACTCGGTGGGTTAATTGCGGCCGAGTTATTTGGCGTAAAAAGTGTGCTTAGGTGGGACAAATTAATATTCAAGCGGTGTTTGTCACATAAATGTACTGACGCAGGTTACTTTATTCGCGTAAATGCTAAACTACTGACCCAGCAGAAATCAATAAGCGTAGGAATAGAGCCAAATGGCAGAATTAAAAAATGATCGTTATTTACGAGCCTTACTAAAGCAACCTGTTGATAGAACTCCTGTCTGGATGATGCGTCAAGCTGGTCGTTATCTTCCAGAATATAAAGCGACTCGTGCTGAAGCGGGTGACTTTATGTCTCTTTGTAAGAACCAAGATTTGGCTTGCGAAGTGACTCTGCAACCACTACGTCGTTACGACTTAGATGCTGCTATCTTATTTTCTGACATTTTGACTGTGCCAGATGCTATGGGGCTGGGTCTTTATTTCGAAGCGGGCGAAGGTCCACGTTTCGAGCGTCCAACTGACACTATCGAGTCAATCAAAAAGCTATGTGTACCAGATCCTGAATTGGAATTGGGCTATGTGATGAATGCGGTTAGTACGATTCGTCGTGAGCTTAAAGGTGAAGTGCCGCTTATCGGTTTCTCTGGTTCTCCATGGACACTAGCGACTTATATGGTTGAAGGCGGTTCGAGCAAAGCCTTTGAAAAGATCAAGAAGATGGCCTATGAAGAGCCAGCAACTTTGCATCTATTACTCGATAAGCTTGCCGATTCAGTGACGCTATACTTGAACGCTCAAGTAGCTAATGGTGCACAATCTGTGATGATTTTCGATTCATGGGGTGGGGCATTATCGCATCACGCTTACCGTGAATTCTCATTGCGTTACATGCAGAAGATTGTCGATGGGTTAACTCGTCACGCCGATGGTCGCCAAGTCCCTGTCACTCTGTTCACTAAAGGTGGCGGATTATGGCTTGAAGCTATGGCCGAAACTGGCTGTGATGCACTAGGTCTTGACTGGACCGTTGACATTGGTGATGCACGTCGTCGTGTAGGTGATAAAGTGGCATTGCAAGGTAACATGGATCCTTCAGTACTTTATGCCTCTCCAGAGCGTATTCATCAAGAAGTGGATCAAATTCTAGCGTCATACGGTGAAGGTACCGGCCATGTATTTAACTTAGGTCATGGTATCCATCAGCATGTTAATCCTGAGCATGCAGGCTCATTTATCAAGTCTGTACATGAGCTATCGGCGCAATACCATAAGTAATGGTCGCTTAGTCGCTAAAGCCCGCTGATTGCGGGCTTTTTTGTTTCTATACTTTATGTGCTTAATAACCCATCTACTCTCCGATTTGTATAGGATAAATTGTCCTATTGGGAAGTATTGACAGGGGCTTTTCATCTTTTATTCATATCTTAACGGTATAGTGTGCGTAGATTCTCAGAATCCAATAAATACACCTATTAGCGGCTGAAATACTGCACTAGGTCAAAATACTTGATTCATTAAAAGTGCAAGCTTGTAAGACTTGGCATACTGGTAAGCCCAGCTTCAATATTCCCTACTTAGATTAGGGATATTTATTCGCAGATTTGACCGCAATAGGATCGTTTAAGTAACCCATGCGCATAAGTAAAAAAATAGTCGTATTTGTTGTGGGGTTTTGTTTACCTGCTATTTTAGGGGCTTCCTATTCTTTAAGTGTTTGGTTCGATAATCGTATTGATGAGCTGAAACATGCTGCTATCGAAGCAGAGTTATTGAATGTAAAACGGCTGGTGGGTAATGACTTACATCAGCTAGCCTCATTAAACCGTATTCATTCTTTGGCGATTGATGGTGCTAATAGCAATAGTCGCGAACGGTTTGAGTCTTCTTGGCTTACTGGGGAGGGCGATGAGAACATAGCGGTTTTTTCGTTGCAAGATAAGAAAACCACGGCCTATGTGCAGCCCAGTAGCGATTTCAATTTTTCCCAGCTTCCAGACGAATTATTTAATGTAACCCAGCCGACTACTGGATTTGTTTCTCTGGCTCAGGGCGACTTTATGGTGAGTGTTAATCCTATTTCTGCCACCGAGTCGATAGTCTTAGTTCGCAAGGTGGATAATGAATTACTGGCGCGGTATCAAGTCAATGACTTCATTTATCAGATGGAATTAAAGACTGGCACCCTTGGTCGTGATCTAATGGTGGATGATCATAATCTAACGGGCATGTTTAATGTTCCAGGTGTCATAGGTGGCAGTGAACTGCATCTGTTTGTCAGCATCATAGAAACGGCATTTTCTGAGGTTGAGCAACATTCGGCAGTGGCGATTTATCTGATTTGGGGATTAAGCCTGTTATTACTCTTGCTGGGATACTCCTGGCTAAAATTGAGTATTGTTCGTCCCTTTAAGTTGATATTAAAGCAGCTGGCGGCTATCGACCCGACGGCTAAAACCTATAAGCCGTTGCAAGGTTATGGCTGCTCTGAATTACGCGTATTTGCCGATCAAGTTAATGCCTTGCTCGCGCGTATTTTTCGTCAAAAAGAGCGCTCAAAAACCACACTAGAAGCTATTGTCGAAGCCGTGATCCTCACCGATGCTTGGGCTAAAGTGGTGTATTTGAATCCCCGTGCCGAACGGTTATTGAAAATAAGTTCTCAACAAGCGGTTGGCATGCCAATCTCGCAGCTATTTAAATCAGATAACAGTATTAACGATACCTTGTTTGCCATGATGGTGGCCGATGAGATGCAACCGTTAACGGATAAAGTAAAATTTACTGCCCATGAGCCTAAAATCATGGAACGTAATATCAGTAATCTGCGCAATCCACAGCAAAAAGTGATCGGTAATGTGATTGTGCTGCGGGATATTACCCAAGAAGAGTTACTCAAACATCAGCTTAGACGCCGGGCTAACTATGATCCTGTAACTTCGCTACTTAATCGTTGTGCTTTCGAGGAGCGATTAACTGACTTTAGCCAGCAGGCCGATATTATCACCTTGTGTTATTTCGACTTGGAGCAGTTTAAGTTGATTAATGACTCTTGCGGTCATAATGCTGGCGATAGAATGCTTAAACTGGTGGCAAGAGCGATTCAAGGCTGTGTGGAAGATCATTATTATCTATTGGCGAGACTCGGCGGTGACGAATTTGGTTTAGCACTAAAAAATCAAGCTATTACTGAACTCGCGCCCTTTGTACAGCGTATTATCGACAACGTAGCTATGCAGGTGATTGAAGCGGATGGCAGCCATTATAAGGTCGGCTGCAGCGTGGGGGTTGCCGTAGCGCAAGCCCCTTATATTCAAGAGCAAGAGTTACTTAAAGACGCTGAAATAGCCTGTATTGCTGCCAAGCAGGCGGGGCGAAATCAGATTCATTTCTATGATGACAAAGATAATGAACTTAATTATCAACGTAATGCGCCAAAATGGGCAATGAGAATTACCCAAGCCATCGAGCATAATGAGTTGCTGCTCTATTGTCAGCCGATTAAGGGATTGGCTCACGATTGTGGTCCTAAGCGTTTTGAAGTGTTGTTGCGTATTCAAGAACCCGGTGGTCGCATGTTACCACCAGCTCAATTTATCGCCGCAGCCGAACGCTTTAAGTTGATGATAGAAGTGGATAAAGAGATCATTCGTAAGACCTTTTTGTGGCTGTCTATGCACGAGAGTTTTTGGGATGACCATTGTTTCTCGATTAACTTGTCTGGTAACAGTTTAGGTGCAGAAGGGATGGTCGATTACATCGCTCAGCAGCTTGCGCGGTTTGGTATTCCAAGTCGATGTATCTGTTTCGAGATAACCGAAACCAGTGCGATTCAAAATCGTAATCGTGCGTTATCTATGCTGCATCAACTGCGTAAGCAGGGCTTTTCATTTGCGTTGGATGACTTTGGTACCGGCTTTGCATCTTATGGGTATTTGCGTGAGTTACCCGTTAATTATGTCAAAATTGATGGTTGCTTCATCAAGACCTTGGCCAATAGCGCTAAAGATTATGCCATCGTCAAATCTATCCATGATGTTTGTCACGTGATGGGTATAGAAACGGTGGCCGAGTTTGTGGAAAACCAAGCGATTATCGACCGATTAGAATCCATAGGGATCGATTATGCCCAAGGCTACGCCATTGGCCGACCTCAATCCTTAGAGGAATATGGCAACCAGGTGTTACAGGAGTCCCGCTTGATGGCTTAAAGCTTGTGTATTCCCTGAAACTGTGTGACTTTAGCCGATATAACTATATTTCAATTGGTTAGCTCATATTAGTGGTCTGTTTTGTTATGGGAATAGGGAATTTATGCAGGCATTAGCGGGTAAAGTTGTAATTATCACTGGCGCGTCAGAAGGGATTGGTCGGGCGCTTGCTCATGCTATGGCGCCGTTAGGCTGTAAGTTGGTGCTTACGGCTCGGGATCGGCAACGACTCGACTCTCTTGCCGAAGAACTGGCAAACATTACCCTTTGTCCTCCCTTAGTGTTTGCCGCTGATGTCACTTCTGTTCAAGAGTGCCAACAGCTTATTGATGCCAGTGTGGCGCATTTCGGCGCCATCGATATCTTAGTCAATAATGCTGGAATGACCATGTGGTCGCGATTTGACGAGTTACAGGACTTGTCGATTCTTGATAGGGTGATGGCGGTGAACTATTTTGCTCCCGCTTATTTGAGCCATTGTGCTCTACCGCATCTAAAAGCCAGCCAGGGACAGATTGTGGTCGTGGCATCAGTGGCTGGATTAGTTGGTGTGCCGACGCGCAGTGGTTATAGTGCGTCAAAGCATGCAGTGATTGGCTTTTTCGACTCATTGCGTATCGAGCTAAATGATGACAATGTGGCGGTGACCATTATCTGTCCTGACTTTGTGGTCTCACAGATCCATAAGCGAGCATTAGATGGTCATGGCAAGCCACTAGGGCAAACGCCAATGCAAGAATCAAAAATTATTACTGCTGAGCAGTGCGCGCAGATGATGTTACCCGCGATTGCCAAACGTGAGCGCATGCTGATCACCTCAATGCGTGGACGTGTAGGGCGATTTATCAGGCTGATTGCACCTAAGTTTATTGATAATTTGGCCAAGAAGGCGATAGCGTCAGGGCATTAGGCATAAAAAAACCGGTCAATGACCGGTTTTTTTTATGGGGGAATAGACTTACTGTTCGCGGGCGATAGCGCGATAAGCAATATCGGTACGGAAGTAAACATCATCCCAATGGATAGCATCAACTAAGGCATAAGCGGCTTTTTGCGCTTCGGTTACCGTGTTGCCTAGGGCCGTCGCGCACAATACACGACCACCGCTAGTCACCACGTGACCGTCTTTCATGCTGGTACCCGCATGGAAGACTTTAGCGTCGTTATTGCCTAGGCTTAGACCGTCAATCACGTCATTCTTGCGATAAGCGTCAGGATAGCCACCCGCAGCCATAACCACACCCACTGCAGCGCGTGAATCAAACTCGGCAGACACTTTATCCAGCTCACCACGAGTCGCAGCAAGGCAAAGCTCAACCAAATCTGATTGTAGACGCATCATGATTGGCTGAGTTTCTGGGTCACCAAAGCGGCAGTTATATTCCAGTACTTTAGCGCTGCCATCAGGCGAGATCATTAGACCTGCATAAAGGAAACCTGTGTAGGTATTGCCTTCAGCAGCCATGCCATCCACCGTTGGACGAATCACATTTTCAATGGTCCAGTCGTGTACCGCTTGGGTTACAACCGGCGCGGGTGAATAAGCACCCATGCCGCCAGTGTTTGGGCCATTGTCGCCATTATCACGAGCCTTATGATCTTGGCTTGTCGCCATTGCCAGGATGTTTTTGCCGTCTACCATCACGATAAAGCTAGCTTCTTCACCCTTTAGGAATTCTTCGATAACCACGCGAGAACCCGCTTCACCGAACTTGTTGCCCGCTAGCATATCTTCAATCGCAGCATCGGCTTCAACTTGATCGGCGGCAATAATCACGCCTTTACCTGCGGCTAGGCCATCGGCTTTGATCACGATAGGGAAACCTGTGGTTGCAGTCACGTCAGCCACATAAGCCTTAGCTGGCTCAATGTCGGTGAAATTAGCGTAAGCCGCAGTTGGGATATTGTGACGTGCTAAGAAATCTTTAGTGAACGCCTTTGAAGATTCAAGCTGTGCAGCCCCTTGGGTTGGGCCGAAAATTGGCAAACCGGCCGCATTAAAGGCATCGACAACACCTAATGACAATGGTACTTCAGGACCTACAATCGTAATCGCAATTGCGTTTTGCTGAGCAAACTCAACCAATGCAGTGATCTCTTCAACATTGATCGCCACATTTTCTAGTTTAGGCTCTAGCGTGGTACCCGCATTACCTGGTGCAACAAATACTTTTTCAACTTGTGCCGATTGTGCCGCTTTCCACGCTAAGGCGTGCTCACGACCACCGCCACCAATAACAAGTACCTTCATCTTGATATCCTTCTTTTTGCTGAGCCCTTGTACTGAATACAGCACAAGGGCGTGGCTTTATATTTAATGCTTATTTAATGACGGAAGTGACGCATGCCGGTAAAGACCATTGCCATACCGTGCTCATCGGCCGCTTGGATGATCTCTTCGTCGCGAATCGACCCACCTGGCTGGATGATACAGCTGATGCCAGCTGCAGCGGCTGCATCGATACCGTCACGGAATGGGAAGAAGGCATCTGATGCCATCACTGAGCCCACCACTTCTAGGTTTTCGTCAGCGGCTTTAATACCTGCAACTTTGGCACTGTAAACGCGGCTCATTTGACCTGCGCCCACGCCGATAGTCATGCTGTTCTTAGCGTAAACGATGGCGTTGGACTTCACGAACTTAGCCACTTTCCAGCAGAACATGAGATCTTTCATTTCAGCTTCGGTCGGTTGACGCTTAGTCACCACTTTGACATCGTCTAAATCAACCATGCCTTGGTCTCGATCTTGCAGTAACAGGCCACCGTTAACACGCTTGTAATCTAGGCTGGTGGTCTTAGTTGTCCATTGACCACATTCAAGCAGACGCACATTGGCTTTAGCTGCAACCACGTCACGCGCTTCTTGGCTAACGCTAGGAGCGATAATCACTTCAACGAACTGACGTTCAACGATAGCACTTGCTGTCGCTGCATCGAGTTCGCCATTGAAAGCGATAATGCCACCAAAGGCTGAAGTCGGGTCGGTTTGATAGGCGCGGTTATAAGCATCCAAGAGGTCGCTACCAATCGCGACACCACAAGGGTTGGCGTGTTTTACAATCACACACGCTGGCTCATTCAACTCTTTAACGCACTCAAGAGCGGCATCGGTATCGGCGATGTTGTTGTAAGACAATGCCTTACCTTGCAGTTGTACTGCGCTGGCAACAGAAGCTTCATCGATGTTGAGGTCAACATAGAAAGCGGCGCTTTGGTGACTGTTTTCACCGTAGCGTAAGTCTTGCTTCTTCACTAGTTGAGTGTTGTAAGTGCGTGGGAACTTAGAATCGCTATGGCACTCATCTTTACTGTGAGCAGGTACCATGGTGCCGAAGTAGTTAGCGATCATGCCGTCGTAGGCCGCAGTATGTTCAAATGCAGCAATGGCTAGGTCGAAACGAGTTTCCAGCGTGGTGCTACCTTCATTAGCTTGCATCTCGGCGATCACGCGATCGTAGTCAGCAGCGTTAACAATGATGGTCGTGTCTTTGTGGTTTTTAGCCGTAGAGCGCACCATAGTTGGGCCACCGATATCGATGTTTTCAACGGCGTCGGCCAAGGTGCAACCTTCTTTAGCAACCGTGTCGGCAAAAGGATAGAGGTTAACGGCAACCAGATCGATAGGTTTGATGGCGTTTTGTTCCATCACGATCTCGTCGATACCGCGGCGCGCTAAAATGCCACCGTGTACCTTAGGGTGCAAGGTTTTTACTCGACCGTCCATGATCTCGGGGTGGCCTGTGTAGTCAGAGACTTCAATGACAGGCACACCGTTGTCTGCTAGCAGGCGAGCGGTGCCGCCAGTGGATAGCAGTTCAACACCTTGAGCATGTAGAGCTTGTGCAAATTCAAGGATTCCGGTTTTATCTGAAACGCTTAACAGCGCGCGACGAATAGGTCTGGCATTATTCATTTTGGGTAACGGGTCCAGTAGTTGTTTTTAAGGATCTTTCGGAAAACAGAACAATTAATCGCATTTATCGGCGTGTTTTGCTTTCCAAAAGCCCCTCAATCTCGTTACTGTCCATCGCAGCGCGCGTATTTTACCGTAAAACGTGAACTCATGCTGTTTTTTTCTATGTGATTTCACAATACGCTCAAGCGAACAAGCACGGCTTAAAATATACTGTGACAAAACCCTTGACCTTAGATTTAACTCCAAGGTTTATACTTGGTTTAATCGGTAAATAAAATCGGTAAAAAGGTGACTGTATGTATCGCATTGGTGAGTTGGCCAAATCCTGTGAAGTGAAAGCCGATACGCTACGTTTCTACGAGAAGCATGGCTTGTTAGCCCCGTCTATGCGCAGCGACGCAGGCTATCGTTTATACACAGATGCCGATGTCGAACGTCTGAGGTTTATCTTGCGCGCTAAGGCTGTGGGCTTCACCCTCGCAGAAATAACCGAACTGCTCTCTATCGAGCTGGATAAGTCAAACTGGGCCTGCGCCGATGTTAAAGGCATGGTCGACAGTAAGCTTGCCGATGTGGAAGCAAAAATTGCTGAGTTAAATCATTTTAGGGTATCACTCAAACGTTTATCAGATGCTTGTTGTGGTGGTCCAGAAAGTGCGGAGCACTGCTCGATTCTGGAAGCGTTAGAAACCAATGGCGCACAAGTGCAGTGTGAGAAAGAGCATCACTATGCAGCACATCAAGCAAATGAAAGCGTTAAGGATTAATTATGCTGTTAAGTAACTTTATTGATCTGTTTTTAGATTCGGCCCCTTGGCTTTTGCTTGGGTTAATATTGGCAGGCCTGTTGAAGATGTTCGTGCCTATGACCTGGATGCACAAGCAACTTGGTGGTCATGGCATAAAAACCACAGTTAAGGCAGCGTTGTTAGGTGCTCCTTTGCCATTATGTTCTTGTGGTGTGATCCCCGCTGCGGTGGGATTGCGCCGCTCCGGTGCCTCAAAGGCGGCGACTACATCATTTTTAGTTTCAACGCCTGAGACAGGTATCGATTCGGTTAGTGTTTCTTATGTCTTACTTGGCCCCTTTATGGCGGTTGTCAGACCTATTGCTGCAGTGACCAGTGCGATTGTTGCTGGCTTGCTGGTGGGGCGTGATGACGATGATGGTCAGCCTGCGGCTGATAAAGTGGTGGGTAATGGTGTTGATGCAAAAGTGACATCGAAAACCAGCTGTTGCAGCAGTGAGAAAGCTAAGCCCGAGACTAAGAGTTGTTGTACTAGCGAGAAAACCGAAGCTGTCACCAGCAGTTGCTGTTCGAGTGAGAGTAATAAGCTAGAGCATCATAAAGTTGATACTGCAGCTAAATCAGATTGCTGTAGTAAGGATAAAGTTGAGCCGGTTTCCAGCTGTTGTAGTAGCAAAGCAGGTAGTAACACAGAGACTAAAGCCGATAATGGTGAAAGCTGCTGTGAATCGACCAAAGATGTGGCTCATGAGCTTAAAGGCACTTCGGTGTTATCTCGTATCGGTAAAGGGCTGCAATATGCGGCTACCGATCTGGTGCGTGACACCACGATCTGGTTGCTGATTGGTTTATTCTTCGCGGCTTTAGTACAAACCTATGTGCCAGGGGATTTCTTGGCTAAGTGGGGTGACGGTATCTTAGCCATGTTGGTGATGGTGCTTATCTCTGTGCCTATGTATATCTGCGCTACGGCCTCGACACCGATTGCGGCGGGATTACTCTTAGCCGGGGTGTCACCTGGTGCTGTGTTAGTCTTTATGTTGGCAGGGCCTGCGACCAATATTGCCACCTTAGGAGTGGTGACCAAAGAATTGGGTAAGCGTGCGTTATTGGGTTATCTTGGGGGCGTGCTCGGTGTAGCACTAATTTCAGGGGTAATAGTGAACTATCTGGTCGATACCTTTGGGTTTGTGGTGATGCCTCAAGTGGGTGAGCAGCACAGTTTATTACCTGCGCCTATCGTGTATACCTCAGGGGTTATACTGGCTATTTTGATGCTTAAAGTGTTATTGGCAAAGTTACCTAAAAACTGGTGGCGCCGCGATTGCTGCTCTTAGAAAGTCACTCGGTTAAATAGAAAAGGCACTTCAATTGAAGTGCCTTTTTGTCTCTGAGTAACCAGTCTTAGCAACAAAATGCTACGTAAAAAATGTTAGCTGAAAATGGCTTAGAAGTTTGCTTCTGCAGTTTCACCCTCTGTCACAGTGATATTGGTATCACTATAAGCTGCAAATATTTTCACCGGAGCATTAAGGTCGTCTGCTGGGTTGCTGACTTCTGGATCATCATTTTGGGCACTACAGGTATAACCTAACTGGTAATTACCGGCAGCGACAAAACCAAACTCATATTCATAGCCTGTGACATTGTTAGCATCGTCGAGTATTTCGTTTACTCTCGCGGCAGCAACTGGCGCGACCTGCGGTGCTAGAATATCGGCATCTAAGCGGAAATCGACCATGTTGGCTAGGGTCGTGTCAGCTGGATAGAGGTAAACTGCATGGCTAAATGTCGAACCAGCGAAATCGGTTTCGCAATCAGTCATCACTGTTGTATCTACGCTACCTTGAATCGCACCTACTTCGGCGTTATTCACCAGCTGTACTGAGGTTGGTTTCAGTGTCCAGTAAGCTTTATTACCATGAGGTGCTTGCAGTCCTTTATTTAGGTCAAACTCTGCGACGAAATCGTTATCGCCTGCGGCAATGGTGAAGGCTTTATTGAAAAATAGTCGTCCGGTACCAGCCTCATCGGCATGAACACCGCCACAGCTACCATTGCTGTTAGTTGTTAATCCTTCGGTGATATCGCCCGTTAGACCAACGTAAGAACCGTCAGCGTTAGGAACTTCATCGGTTTGCATATAGATACACATCTGATATTCACCCAGAGGCACTTCAACGCCAGTGATCAGAGGTTCTATCTCTTGTCCCTGAACGGTAAGTAGATCCACTTGTTTGAGTTCACCATCTTCCGATACATCGAAAGAGAGCGGATCGCTACCGTTGGCAGGTTTGAGTACTACTTGTTTAAAGGCGATGGTGACGCTTTCGGCATTGGCGGGGTTATCTGAAACGCCCAGGCTTAATTTACCCACATCAGATTTATCGTCGTCACTACCACCACATGCTGCGAGTAGGGTCGTCAGAGATAGGGCAATTATCGATTTAGAATACTTCATAGGTTACCTGTTCATCATTGATTGTTGGGATAGTTTAATGGCGCTATCGCAGTGGACATATTGGAATGATAGCCGTCATTAAAACGCATATCTTGAGTTGTTAAGGATAGTGAATAATGCCTTGAAGTCCACTGTCTTCAAGGGTTTTACTTGGTTTTATTGAAGGTTTTTGGGTTGTAGAAAGCTGAGGTACAGGAAGTGACAACCGTTTGACTGAAGTCAAAAAATAGCGCAGTAAAAGTAATACCCATTGCAGTCATTATCTGAACATTCTTGCTAGTTAACCTGAGCTCTGGATAAGCATCTTTGTGTGTCTCTCTGCGTTGCTCTGCCTAACCATAGCTCGCTATGGTGTACGACAGAGCGCCTTGATATGCTCAAAAATCTGCGCATGCAGTCAGAAAATAGACTTCCCTTTTCGAACTAATCCTTTATAGCATTGAATTAGCTTGTTAAATTTAGATTTTCCGACACTCGTTATCCCGAGTTCAGGTTAGTTAAAATCGCCGATAACCGTGTTGTAAATTTTGTTATTACAATACTAGTTACTGCAATTTACGCCTTGTTCTCGACAATTTTTCCTGTGCCCTTTTCTGTTACAAACGGGCTGATCACTCATTTACTTTGATTGGAATAATACCCATAAGTATTAAATTGAAAAGACGCATTTTGGGCAATAAAAAATCGATTTGTCACAGGTTAAGATGACAAATCGATTTATTGGCTAGCCTGTTTTAGCACTAGCGAGATACAGGGGACTTTAGGCCTTTAATTCAGCGTTGTGGTAGACATTTTGCACATCATCACAGTCTTCTAGTGCCGCAATAAACTTCTCAAACTGCTCAATCACTTCAGGATCGGTAATTTCAGTTGAGGTTTGCGGTACGAAAGAGATCTCTTCAACTTCAAGTTCGGTATCAGGCAGGGCTTCATTCAATGCGGTTTTCGCCTTGTTAAACTCGGTATGCGGCGCAAATACGCTGATAATGCCATCTTCTACTTCGATGTCGCTAACATCGACATCGGCCATCATCAGTAGCTCTAGGATGGCTTCTTCATCTTCACCCTTAAAGGCAAACACGGCTTGATGATCGAACATGTGACCCACAGTACCTGGACCACCAAGCTTTGCGTCGTTTTTAACGAATGCTTGGCGTACTTCGGTAAAAGTACGCTTGCCGTTGTCAGTAAGGCAATCAACAATCACCATAGCGCCACCTGGGCTGAAACCTTCATAGCGTGCAGTTTCATAGTCTTCACCGCCGCCGCCTTTGGCTTTTTCTAGCGCACGTTCGATAACATGAGCCGGAACTTGGTCTTTTTTCGCCTTAGTGATCATGTGGCGTAATGCCAAGTTGCCGTCAGGATCGGGGCCACCATTTTTTGCGCAAACATAGAGTTCTTTCCCGTAGCGAGAATACAGTCTAGTCTTCTGTCCAGCCGTTTTGGCCATAGATTCTTTGCGGTTTTGGTACGCTCTTCCCATCTTGCTCAATCTCTTTCAGCTAAAAAAATTGGCCTAATATTACCAGCTTTATTGGCAATTTTGCAGATTTGTCTGTTCGATTTTATTAAATCGCGATTAACCTAGTGGTTTTTTGTTAATTCTGTGGCTCGATGGTGATGAAGTCGGCACTCTCTAACACTTCTTCGGGTCTGATTTGTTCTAAGGTTTGCGAGAAAAACTCGATAAAGATGCGATATTGCCTTGGTAGATACGCGCGGCGCGGAAACTTAAGGTAATGCAGGTTTGTGCCATCGGAAAATCATTGAGCAGTTTCTCTAATTAAGCCGACATGATTGACCGAAAGCTGGACATTAGGCTGTTCTTGCTCAAGGCTGTTTATTCATTGCATCAGCGGTTAAGCTATTGGCTTATTAGATAGTCGTTGGAGTTCTGAGTGCATTGGCAAGATTATGGTTTTTCTGAATTAACCACTAAGCAGTTGTACCAATTGCTTAAGTGTCGTGTCGATATCTTCGTGGTCGAGCAAAACTGTCCTTATCCAGAGTTAGATAATAAGGATGATCTGCCCACAACCCGGCATTTATTAGGTACAGATGAGCAAGGAGATATACAGGCCTATGCGCGAATATTAGCACCGGGTGTGAGCTATGCTGATGCCAGTATCGGCCGGGTGTTAGTGTTGGCATCGGCTCGTGGCCAAGGGATTGCGGCGCAACTAATGCGACAAGCGATTGAAGTGAGTCGGTGTTATTGGCCAGAGGAGCATATTCAGATTGGCGCGCAAGCACACCTAAAGGGGTTTTATCAGGCTCAAGGGTTTAAGCAGGTGTCAGATATTTACTTGGAAGACGATATACCCCATATCGATATGTTGTTAGCTTGATGAATTAGCTTGGGATAAACGGACTTCGACGGGTCCACTGCTGGTAATAGAAAGGAGCACAATTTGTGCTCCTTCTGTTTGGGAAAGTTCACCATCACCGTAGGTGGAAGGTTAGTCCCTTAAGTGGATATTTGGCTTATTATCAACATGACCACGTCTATCAATGGTTGATAGCTGATCATTTTGGGCGATGATAGCCAAAGGTCCAGTAGGCAAATGGCGAACAAACAACAGCCGATAGCCAAACCGGTGCAGGTTGTAGAGAGACATCTTTTGTTCCGCGCTCATTAAAGTCCAATGCTCGTCATGATGCAGGTCAATCCCTCGCCTGTCTTGCAGTTGTTGTGCTATTTGCATGTTTTATTATCTTTACGTAATTAGGCCGATGCAGCCTGAAATTAACTAATAAGTCTAAGTAAAAACCACCTAGACGAACGTCTTACAAGATGGATTGTATGCAAAATTCAGTGATCAATAATTGAACGAGATCAATTTATGTTGGAAATGTATCAGTGACTGATACGTTTTTTTGACCAGACTCACATTTACAACGGCTTCATTGATCGCGTTTATTTCAATAAAGCCGTTGCAGGCAGGATTATTTTTCGATGTGGATCTCTTTAATCGGGCAGGGAATCGTGATCCCTGCTTGTTGAAGTGCCTTCATCAAGTCGAGATTGATCTGATATTTATGCTGGAAATAGCTTTGGGTCGGCACCCAATAACGCATTCCTACTTCTAAACCCACACTGTTAAATCCATTAATGCCGATTTGTGGTGGGCGCTGCTGATTTACCGCGTCATTGCTATTTAAAATTTTTGTAGCAAGAGTGATTACCTGATTAATATCGCTGTTATAGCTGACATTAAAGGTGGTGGTGATTAACTTATACTCAAATGAGTTATGTAAAATCTCACCGACAATATGCTTGTTCGGTATGCTGATCACTTCGCCTTCTTCATTGGTTAATAGGGTCAAGCCAAGATGAATGTCTTTTACCACACCGCTGACGCCCTTGACCTCTATAGTATTACCAATCACAAAAGGCCGCGTGACTATGATGGTGATGCCCGCGGCGTAGTTCGACAACATGCCTTGTAAGGCTAAGCCAGCGCCGAGAGAAGCTGCACCAATGGCCGCGACCATAGGGGTGATACTGATACCCAATTTTCCTAGGGCAATGACCCCAAAAATCACTAGGACGATGATTCGTGCGAGGTTAGAAACAAAGTTACTTAGGGTAATGTCTATTTGATGCTTTTCAAACTGCTTGATCACCAGATTGGAGACTTTGCCAGCGACCCATAAACCCAGTAAAAAAATGAGTGTGGCACCCACCAGCTGGAAACTGTATTGCACCAAAAACTCAGTCAACATGTCATAGACACTCTGTAACTGGGCCAGCTCCTGTTCTAGACCATTTTCATTCATAACTCTGTCCCTGATAGTGATCGATATTGCGAATAGTTCCATGTTACTGAATAATCGTTTTTTTGGTAATAGCTAACTATCGATATCATCAATAGTTCAAGGAAATAGTGCTAATTGTCCAAATGCGTGAGTTAGCTCAAGCAATTCATCATCCTATAGAAAGTCTGGGTACGGCATGCGCTATAGTGGAGTCTATTAAGCAATGTGGCCTTTAAATTAGGAGTGTTATGAAAGTTTTCATCTTTATATTAAGTCTATTCATCGCTATCGGTGCCCAAGCTACAGGCCTAGTGGTGGGTGATAAGCTGCAGCCGATCGAGCTAGAAAATCAGCATGAACAAGCCATAGCGGTAACATCAAGCACTCAGATAGTATTATTTAGCCGAGGCATGAAAGGTGGCGATATTATTAATCAGGCTTTGGAAACTTTTGGTGATAAGCAACCTGAAAACTTGGTTTATGTTGCCGATATCAGTGGTATGCCGTCGTTAATTGCCAAGTTCGTCGCTATTCCACAAATGCGCGATCTGCCTTTTAACATTGCTCTCGATAGAGAGGGGGAACAAACTAAAACGTTACCCGGCGACAAAGCCAGTGTCACTGTGATCCATCTGCAGCAACTTAGCATTACTAAGCTGACTCAAGTCACTGATGCCGATGCGTTATTAACAGCTATTAAATAATCTTCAGCGGCGATGTTATGGGGGCATCGTTGTTGTAAGAGTCTCTTCTCAAGTTATTGTTTATAAATCTGTTTTTTCTTGCCTTTTTTTACTTGCCTATTTCGATATAAAAAATTGCTTTTTAAGCATAAAAATTCATTGCCAAGATTATAAAAATAGCGTTTACTTCGCAGCGATTTTTAAATCAACTACACTAATTACTTTCACTTTGCTACGGAGATACTGGCGAAATGAGCCAATTTCAAGCGATTGATGTTAATGAATATTATGACGTTAACACCTTTGAGCGTATTAAATCGTTTGCACAAGATAAACCCACCCCGTTTGTGGTTATTGATACCCAAATTATTGCAAAGCAATATGATGATATGGTGATCAATTTTCCTTATGCCAATATTTATTATGCGGTGAAGGCCAATCCGGCGCCTGAAGTTTTAAGTTTGCTATGGGATAAAGGCGCTTGCTTCGATATTGCCTCTATCTACGAACTCGACATGGTGACCAACTTGGGTGTCACTACTGACAGAGTGAGCTATGGCAATACCATTAAAAAGCGTAAAGATGTGCGCGCTTTCTTCGAAAGAGGCGTACGTATGTTTGCCTCAGACTCCGAAGCGGATCTGCGTATGTTGGCCGAAGAAGCGCCCGGCGCTCGTGTGTATGTACGTATTCTGACCGAAGGTACGCATACCGCAGACTGGCCATTGTCACGTAAATTTGGTTGCCAAAATGAGATGGCCTATGAGCTATTGGTATTGGCGAAAGAGTTAGGTCTAGTGCCTTATGGTATCTCATTCCATGTAGGTTCACAGCAGCGTGATATCGGTGCTTGGGATTCGGCCATTGGTAAAGTGAAAGGCATTTTTGAGCGTCTTAATGATGAGCATGGCATTAAGCTACAGATGATTAACCTCGGTGGTGGCTTCCCTGCTAATTATTTGGATAAGACCAATGAGTTGGCGATGTACGCCGCAGAGATCACCCATTTTCTTAAAGAGGACTTTGGTGATGATTTACCTGAGATCATTTTGGAGCCAGGTCGTTCGCTATTATCTAACGCGGGAGTGTTGGTTTCTGAAGTCGTGTTAATCAGCAAGAAGTCACATACGGCCTTAGAACGATGGGTGTTTACCGATGTGGGTAAATTCTCTGGTTTAATCGAAACCATGGATGAGGCAATTAAATTTCCTATCTATACAGAACGTCAGGGCGAACTGGATAAGTGTGTGATTGCGGGCCCGACTTGCGATAGTGCAGACATCATGTATGAGCATTACAGCTATGGTCTACCGACGGATCTGGCGATAGGCGATCGTATGTACTGGTTAACGGCCGGGGCTTATACCACGACCTATTCGGCGGTTTGCTTTAACGGTTTCCCACCGTTGAAAGATTATTATCTTTAATCATCAATAGATTAAAACATCAAAAAAGGAGCGAAAATTATCGCTCCTTTTTTATATCTATTGGCTTTGTTAACGGCATCTCAAAGCATTGAGTGATTGCTGCTTGTGCGTTGAATGGCCTTATAAATAACCATTCCATCACTCATTGGCCTTGAATGAGTTGCCAAAAAACATGCTAAGTAGATCACTTTCTTATACTGATTAGTATTTGTCGCTGGCAGAGTGAAACCGAGTTGCTATATTTTCAGGGCTAATGGGGGCTGGGTTTGGTAAATAATTTACGAAAAACTGGGAATCACTAGCAAGAGAAGTGTGACAGGGGTAACCTTATTGGCTTGGATACTAGGTTAAAGTCCAAGGTATAAGAATTTATAATTCAAAAATGAAAGGGGTTTTCATAATGTCAGATGTATTTCATTTAGGCCTGACCAAAGCAATGCTTGATGGTGCTTCATTGGCCATCGTTCCGGGCGATCCTGAGCGTGTAAAACGTATCGCCGAGTTAATGGATAATCCAACCTTCCTTGCTAGCCACCGCGAATATACCAGTTATCTTGCCTATATCGATGGTAAGCCTGTGGTGATTTGTTCAACGGGTATCGGTGGTCCATCGACCTCAATTGCGGTTGAAGAGCTGGCACAGCTAGGGGTGAATACTTTCCTACGTGTCGGCACAACCGGTGCCATTCAGCCACAGGTCAATGTGGGTGATGTGATTGTGACTCAAGCATCGGTTCGTTTAGATGGTGCTAGCTTGCACTTTGCACCGCTGGAATTTCCTGCTGCGGCTAACTTTGAGTGTACGACGGCTATGGTTGAGGCGACCCGTGATGCAGGGATTGAACCTCATGTTGGGATCACCGCTTCTTCAGATACTTTCTATCCAGGGCAAGAACGTTACGATACCGTATCTGGTCGTGTGACTCGCCGTTTTGCTGGCTCAATGAAAGAGTGGCAAGAGATGGGCGTACTCAACTACGAGATGGAATCGGCAACGCTATTTACCATGTGTGCGACTCAAGGCTGGCGTGCGGCTTGTGTGGCAGGGGTTATTGTTAATCGTACTCAACAGGAGATCCCTGATGAGGCGACCATGAAGAAGACTGAAGTCAGTGCAGTTTCAATCGTCGTTGCGGCTGCGAAGAAGTTATTAGCCTAATTTAATAATCTCTAACTAATAGCGAAAAACAAAAAAGGCGCCTAAGGCGCCTTTTTTTATCATAAAAACAATGCATTAAATCTTAGGCAGATTAAAAGTGGTATTTGGCAATTACAGAGTAAGTGCTTTGATCAACGTCTTTAACACCGTACTTGTTTTTCCAGTAATCGTATTCAATACCCACGAATAACTTGTCTTTTTTGTGAGTACCAAAGATAGCTGCACCTAGGTCATATTTAATTTGTGGGTTGAAGTGGAAGTTCTTTTCGTAACCATCTTCATCGGTTGCGAATACCCAATCGATAAAACCATCGACAACGATTGCCGAGTTGCCTACAGGAAAATCCATTCTGAATGCTGGGGTTATCTGCCAACCATCACTGATGTTACCACTGCTGATGGCGTCACGACGGTAGGTATTAAGATTAAAATAGCTGAAGTAAGGAATGGTGATATCTAAACCCACACCATATAGGAAGCTAGTTACCGGACCTTCACCTTCTTCTAAGGTTAGGGCGACAGAAACATCGGTGATAGCGCCGTATTTAAATTCATTCCCGGTGATTTTGCTCAGGCTGAAGCGAGGTGATAATTCACCATATGTGGTACTGTCATCACCTTGACCATCATGGAAGAAAATAAAGTCTTGGAAGGCGAACCAGTCACCGTATTTCCATGCACCGGCTGTTTCTACAGTAATAGTCGACTGTTTATCTGATGCTGCAAGATCATAATCACTACCATGAAGTGCAGTGACGCTTGCATCCCACCATTGAATCATATCGTCAGCGACGGCAGGTTGTGCCGCTAGTAGCGCTAATGCGAGCCATTTAGAGTTCTTCATCAGTTACCTTTCTTATCTTGAGGGCAGCTTATTTTGTGAACAATCAGCTCAATGTTTGCTAAATTGTGCGATTGTTGATTAAGCCTATGGGTTATTTGCGGGGGAGTATAAGGGATTTAGCGATTATGCTAAATCGCAAACAGTGCTATGTGAGCAAAAAGCCAACAATATTTTTTCATATTGCGACAGAAATCAACATTGACATAATATGTCGCGAAAAAACAAAAGAGCTGATATAGTCAATTTATGGATACTCTCATTTCAGGGGGAAATATGGAGTTTTCGAGTCTTATCTTTATTTGGATGGCCCTTGGTATTGTGTTGATGCTGGCGGAGATCATCTTACCCGGCGGCATTGTGATATTTTTAGGTACTGCTTGCTTGGTCGTGGCGGGCGCGTTAGCGATAGGGTTAGTGCAAGGATTAGCACAATCTATGACCTTATGGTTTATCGTTTCCATCGTATTACTGTTAAGTTTTCGCCAGTTGACCCAAAAGTGGGTTGGCGGCGATTCTCATGTGGATAATACCGATGAAGCCATGGATATCTATCATCAACAAGCCTTGGTTAAGGCGGCAATCGGACCGGGGCAATCGCTTGGGCGGGTTGAGTTTCAAGGTTCTGAATGGCCTGCATTAGGTGATGGCAGTCGTATCGAAGTCGGGACTCAAGTGTTGATCATCTGCCGCGAGAATATCGCTTTAGTGGTCGAGCCATTAAAAGAATGATTTAAAGTTTAACTGTAAAGGATGGAATCTATGTTTGTATTTACCTTAGTCATACTGTTTGTTTTTTTTATTCTGTACAACTTACTGCTCATCGTGCCGATGCGTGAAGTTAATGTCATTGAGCGTCTTGGTAAATTTAGGGTGGTGTTACAGCCCGGTTTTCACTTTCTTATTCCATTTTTCGATAGGGTGGCCTATAGGCATGACACCCGTGAAGAGGTGCTCGATGTGCCGCCTCAAAGTTGTATTTCGAAAGATAATACTCAGCTGGAAGTCGATGGCTTAGTTTATCTCAAGGTCATGGATGGTAGATTGGCCAGTTATGGTATCGAAAATTACCGCCGCGCCGCGGTGAACTTGGCACAGACCACCATGCGCTCTGAGATAGGTAAACTGAGTTTGAGTGAAACCTTCTCTGAGCGAGATAGTCTCAACGAGTCAATTGTACGTGAAATCGATAAGGCATCAGATCCTTGGGGGATCAAGGTGCTGCGTTACGAGATCAAAAATATCACTCCGTCGCGCAAGGTGATCCACACTCTCGAGAAACAGATGGAAGCTGAGCGTCGTAAGCGTGCCGAAATTACCCTCGCCAATGCCGAAAAAGCGGCGATGATTAACTTGTCTGAGGGCGAGCGTCAGGAGGCGATTAACTTGTCTGAAGGTCAGAAACAAAAACGGATCAACGAGGCTAAAGGTACCGCACAGGAGATTGCGATTGTGGCGCGAGCTAAGGCCGAGGCCATGACCTTAGTGTCACAAGCTTTAGCGTTAGAGGGCGGTAACGAAGCGATGAACATGCAGCTTAAAGAACAGTTTATCGTGCAGATTGGTAAGATCCTTAATGACGCCGATATCTCGGTAGTACCTGCTGAGCTGGCTAAACTTGAGGGCTTCTTCGAAGGCATGGAGCAGGTGACTAAACAGGTGGGGTCGCAAGTGGGCTCCAATAGTACCGCATCAGTAACAGGAGGCCGCTCATGAACGTCAGTATCGATACCGATTTAATCGTCTTAGGCATTTGGGGTTTAATCTTCGCCATTTTCTTGGTGAAGCTGTTTCAATCTATCCGTTTAGTGCCGACTAAGTCTGCGTATATTGTTGAGCGCCTAGGGAAATATCACGCTACTCTCGATGCGGGTTTTCATGCGCTAGTGCCTTTTGTCGATAAGGCGGCTTACATCCATGATCTCAAAGAGGAGACGATAGATGTACCGCCGCAAGAGTGTTTCTCAAGCGATGAGGTCAACGTGGAGGTCGATGGGGTGATCTATATCTCCGTGGTTGACCCGGTTAAAGCCAGTTATGGTGTGACCGATTACCGTTATGCAGCTATTCAACTGGCACAAACGACGACTCGTTCGGTGATTGGTACGCTAGATCTTGACCGTACTTTCGAAGAGCGAGATGTGATCAGCGCCAAGGTAGTTGAAGTGCTCGATCAAGCTGGTGCCTTATGGGGGATTCGCGTTCATCGTTATGAAATTAAAAACATTACTCCGCCTGAAACCGTCAAAAATGCCATGGAGATGCAGGTAAATGCTGAGCGTGAGCGCCGTGCATTACTGGCTAAAAGTGAGGGTGACAAACAGAGCAAGATCAATCGCTCAGAGGGGGTTAAGGCGGAAACCATTAACCACTCGGAGGGTGAGATGCAGCGCCGGATTAACGAGGCCGAAGGTGTGGCCGAGGAGATCTTGACCATCGCCAAAGCCACCGCTGAGTCAATCGAGCGTATGGCACAGGTGATCGCCGCGCCCGGCGGTAAGAATGTGGTGCGGATGCAACTTGGCGCACAGTATCTCAAGCAGTTTGATGGCCTGAGTAAAAACAATAGCAAGATAGTGCTTCCTGGTAATATGCTCGACTTTGAACATTGGATGGATAGCATGGGTCTGGAAGAGAGCGAGCAGCAATAATCACCTTAGGTTAAATCTCTATTGCCGAAGAGAGCTGTTGTGCTCTTCGGCATCATCTTTAGCCTAGTGCTATGCCCTTAGCCCCTGTTATACTGCCTGCCTGATTTTTTGGAGGCAGAATGGACGTATCTTCTTTACTCAATGGCTTAAACGATAAACAGCGTGAGGCCGTTAGTGCACCACAATCTAGCATGTTGGTATTGGCTGGCGCGGGCAGTGGTAAAACCCGTGTTTTGACTCACCGTATTGCGTGGTTGATGCAACAGGAGCAACAGAGTCCCTATTCTATTCTCGCGGTCACTTTTACCAATAAAGCCGCCGCCGAGATGCGCGAGCGAGTCGAGAAAGTCAGTGGCAGTAATATGTCTCGTATGTGGATCGGGACTTTCCACGGTTTAGCCCATCGTCTGCTACGTACCCATTACCAAGATGCCAATCTGCCGCAAAGTTTCCAAATTTTAGATTCAGACGACCAGCTACGTTTGATTAAGCGCATTCTCAAGAGCCTCAATCTGGACGAAAAACAGTATCCACCACGTCAGGCTCAAGGTTATATCAATGGTAAAAAAGATCAGGGGTTAAGACCTAAGCATATTGATGCTGGTGGTTTTCCTATTGAGCAGAACCTGTTAAAAATTTATCAGGTATATCAAGAATCTTGCGATCGTGCAGGCTTGGTAGACTTTGCCGAAATCCTATTACGGGCCCATGAGTTATGGCTTAATAAGCCGCATATTTTAGCGCATTATCAAGATCGTTTTACCAATATTCTGGTGGACGAGTTCCAAGATACCAATGCCATTCAATATGCTTGGATCCGTGTATTAGCTGGGAGTCGTGCCAATGTGATGATCGTCGGTGATGACGATCAGTCTATTTACGGTTGGCGTGGTGCTCAGGTGGAAAATCTACATAAGTTTTTAGATGATTTCCCCAAGGCACAAACCATTCGTCTGGAGCAAAACTATCGTTCTAGCGGCAATATTTTGAATGCTTCTAACGAACTGATCGCCAATAACCCAGAGCGATTGGGTAAAAAGCTGTGGACTGAAGATCAAGCGGGTGAACAGATTGGTCTCTATTGTGCCTTCAATGAAATGGATGAGGCGCGCTTTATTGTCGGTCGCATTATCGATTGGCAAGATATGGGCGGCGATTTAAGTGATTGCGCCATTTTATATCGCTCTAATGCTCAGTCTCGGGTGCTGGAAGAGGCATTACTTCATAAAGGCATGGCCTATCGAATCTATGGTGGTTTGCGCTTCTTCGAACGTCAAGAGATCAAAGATGCCATGGGCTATCTGCGCCTAATCAGTAACAAAAATGATGATGCTGCTTTCGAGCGTATTATCAATACTCCTACACGGGGTATTGGTGGTCGCACCTTAGATATTCTGCGCTCGACCGCTCGCCAGCAAGAACTGACACTGTGGCAAACCTGTTTACGGGTTTTGGATGAAAAACTGCTTAGTGGTCGTGCTGCCAATGCGGTACGTGGGTTTATGGATCTGATTGTTGAGCTACAACAAGATACCGAAAACTTGTCGCTACATCGGATGACAGATCAAGTGATTCAAACCTCAGGCCTGAAGCAGATGTATGAATTGGAAAAAGGCGAGAAAGCCCGTGCGCGAGTAGAAAACTTAGAGGAATTAGTTACTGCGGCACGTACTTTTGTAATGCCAGAAGAGCTGGAAGATATGGGCGAACTTAACGCTTTCTTATCGCACGCCGCTCTGGAAGCCGGCGAAGGGCAAGCTGATGCCCATACCGATGCGGTGCAGTTGATGACCCTGCACTCAGCTAAAGGCCTGGAATTTCCTATGGTGTTTATGGCTGGGGTGGAAGAGGGGATATTCCCTAGTCAAATGGCGATGGACGAAGGCGACAGGTTAGATGAAGAGCGTCGTCTGTGCTACGTGGGGATGACCCGCGCCATGAAACAACTGTATATTACCTATGCCGAATCGCGACGCATCTACGGCCGGGAAAACTTTGCCAGACCTTCGCGTTTTATTAAGGAGATCCCCAGTGAATATGTGCAGGAAATCCGCTTAAAAGCGCAAGTGACCGCGCCAGTGAATCGCTTTACTAATCGTATCTCTGATGTGATAAATGAAAGTCGCTCGCGCCCTGCATCTAGCTCGATTGGCCATGACTCAGGCTTTGCTAATGGCGATCGTGTTTATCACTTCAAGTTTGGCGAGGGTAAAGTGCTGGACTTAGAAGGTCATGGCGAACAGGCGATTATTGAAGTGAATTTTGATGATGTGGGACGTAAACGACTTAAAATCGCCTTTGCTCGCTTAGAAAAACGTTAATAAGCGTTTCGCCAATACAAAGAGTTTGAAACGGATGTTATGTTGGTCATAATGCCAATAGAGTGACAATTGATACAGGCCAAGCTGTTTTAGGAGAGCCTAGAAGATGAATTTAAAGGATAAATTCGACGCCTATTTGCGTCTTGCGCGGATGGACCGCCCCATCGGTACCTTGCTGCTACTCTGGCCCTGTTTGATGGCTTTGTTGCTGGCTGCAGGTGGTATGCCAGACCTTAACGTATTGATCATTTTCATTATTGGTGTGGTGGTGATGCGTGCCTGTGGCTGTATTATTAATGATTATGCCGACCGTAATTTAGACTCTCATGTGGATCGCACTAAGTCTCGACCATTAGCTAGTGGTGAAGTGAGTGTCAAAGAGGCGCTAACCCTGTTTGTCATCTTAGGTTTGCTGGCGTTCGGACTGGTACTCATGCTCAATCCGCTGGTGGTTAAGCTTTCCTTTGTTGGGATTATTCTGACCATTATTTATCCTTTCACTAAGCGTTTTACCAACATGCCACAGATGTTTCTGGGGGTGGTGTGGAGCTGGTCTATTCCTATGGCCTATGCGGCACAAACCGGTGAAGTTCCCGTCGAGGCTTGGTGGTTGTTTGCAGCTAATTGGTGCTGGACTGTGGCATACGACACCATGTATGCCATGGTGGATAGAGACGATGATTTAAGAGTGGGAATTAAATCGACGGCGATTCTGTTTGGTCGTTTCGATAGGCAGATCATCGGCTTATTCCAGCTGGCTGCATTGACTTGTTTTATCATGGCGGGGATCAGTGCCGAACGGGGTTTACTGTTTGGCTTGGGGATCATCACCTTTATCGGCTTTAGTGTGTACCAACAGAAACTGATTTTTGGTCGCGAACGTGCTCCCTGTTTCAAGGCATTTCTTAATAATAACTGGGCTGGATTAGCACTATTTATCGCCTTAGGTATCGATTACCTGATGTGATTTTTTAATTAAATCCATCTCGTTTTCCCAAAGCTGTGTTATTCATTTTTTATCTTGATTGATGGTATTAAAGGCGTCAAACAAAAAACCAGTGAGTTATCACTGGTTTTTTGTTGTTAAGCGAAGTGAGCTTTATTTAGTTTCGGCTTCTTTCAACCACTGTGCAGCACGCTTAGCGAAGTAGGTTAAGATGCCGTCTGCACCAGCACGCTTAAAGCAAAGCAGTGATTCCATTACGATGGCTTTTTCAGCGAGCCAACCATTTTCAATCGCCGCCATGTGCATGGCATATTCGCCACTCACTTGATAAGCAAAAGTCGGTACAGCAAGTTCGCGCTTCACGCGAGTCACGATATCCAGATACGGCATACCGGGTTTTACCATCACCATATCGGCACCTTCTTGGATATCTAATGCCACTTCATGTAATGCTTCATCGCTGTTAGCAGGATCCATTTGGTAGCTGTGCTTATTGCCACCTTTTAGATTGCCGGCCGAGCCGACAGCATCACGGAAAGGACCGTAGTAACTAGAAGAGTATTTGGCCGAGTAAGCCATGATCTGAGTATTCACATGACCAGCCGCTTCTAAGGCTTCACGGATCGCGCCAATACGGCCGTCCATCATATCTGAAGGAGCGACGATATCCGCGCCCGCTTCGGCGTGTGATAATGCCTGCTTAACTAAAATCTCGGTGGTGATATCGTTAAGAATATAACCATCTTCATCGATAATGCCGTCTTGACCATGGGTCGTGAAGGGATCAAGTGCCACATCTGTCATCACCCCCAATTGTGGGAAGGCTTCTTTTAACGCGCGCACGGCTTTTTGTGCCAATGCATCTGCGTTATAGGCTTCTTCTGCCATTAAGGTTTTCTTTTCCGCAGGGGTTACTGGGAAAAGGGCAACCAATGGAATGCCTAATTTAACTAACTCTTCCGCTTCTTTGAGTAACAGATCGATAGAGTAACGCTCAACGCCTGGCATTGAGGCTACTTGCTCGGTACGGTTGTTACCTTCGAGTACGAACATTGGGTAGATTAAGTCATCGACCGACAATTTATTTTCGGCCATTAAACGACGACTAAAATCATGTTTACGCATGCGGCGCATTCTGCGCTGAGGAAAGGCACTGGTAATGATGTTCACATTCGACTCCTAATTTAGGGTTGCAGACTTTAACAGTTCGTACCTTTTCGGTTGGCTAATTGCCAAGAGCTAAGGTTTAAGCTGAGTAATTTCTATTGTTCGAGTTCGGGTGTATAAACGCTGACGCGGTTACGCCCATTATTCTTGGCACAATACAGTGCTTTATCGGCTCGCTCGACCAGCAGGTTTACATGTTGGTCATCGGTGACGACTTCGGCACATAGCCCGACACTAATGGTCAAAGGCATGGCTTGCTGTTCCCAGCTCAAAGGCAGTTGTTGAACGGTTTCGCGCATTAATTCTGCCACACTGAGCGCGCCCTCTTCAGAGGTGTTAGGCAATATCATAGCAAACTCTTCCCCCCCGAAACGTGACACCAGATCACTTGGGCGTCTTATTTTTTGATTTAATGCTTGAGCAATAAGCTTTAATGCCGCATCACCTGCTAAGTGGCCATGATTATCGTTAATGGCTTTAAAGTGGTCGATATCAATCATTAAGATGGCCAGTGGGGTCTGCTGACGACGACTAATTCGTCCCTCGGCGGATAAGCGTTTATCGAATGCAGCTCGATTCTTGACCCCGGTTAAGCTATCGATAGTGGTCTGTTCGGTTAGCTTTTGGTTGGCTTCGTTGAGTTCGCGAAGAGCAACTTCTAATTCTAGGGTGCGTTGCTGTACCATCTGTTCTAGACGCTCATTAGCCTGTGCCTCTGCTTTGAGAGCATCTTCTTTACTCTGTCTGACTCGCTCGGCTTGGGCTAAGGCTTCCTGTTGGCTTTCTAGTTTAGCCTTGCGTTCATCGTTATAGCGGATCGCCAAAATTGCCGCCATAAACACAACTTCAAAGGTTAACCCAAGCATCATAGGAGTCTGATGATCGATAGGCAGGTATAGCACACCCAGATATAACATCGCCGAAATGAAAGCGCCAATAAGCATCCCAGACCAAGCCAAGGTATAGAGCTTTGCCAGTTTATGATTTTGAAGACTCAAGGTTATGGCAAAAAACATCATCAATGACACAGCGATCAGTACATCAAACAAATTGATCTTTAGGGCAAGACCATAGTCGATAAATGGATTTAACAGTGCCAGCAGCAATGAAATAGCAGCACTTAAACGGCATATTCTGAGCATATTCAGATTGTGGTATTTCAGTTGTAATACCTTTTCGGTAAACATTAAGGCAAAGGTCACCACTAAGGGAATTAATGCCGGAAAGACCTGCTGCATAAACGGAAAGTTAGGCCACAAATAGCGGAAGGACAGACCATGAAGACTGGCGACCAGTAAGGTCATGGAAAGTACATAACCAGAATAATAACTATAGCTATAGGAGCGGGATGCCAGGGCGATAAACAGGCTAAACACTCCAATTGCCATCAATGCACCTAATTGAAACCCTTGATACAAGGATTGAGTCTCTGTGGATTTGAATAAGGTGACGGGAGATAGCAAGGTGAGCGGCAATGCTGCACTGCCTTCCGTCTCGATACGAATATAAAAGGTATTAACCACATCGGGGGCCAAGCTAAAACGATATAGAAATCCGTTATGGGCGATCGGTCGCTGTGAAAACGGGTAATGGTCGCCCATTTCGGTGGTCAGCATCGGCTTGCCACGCTCGAGGTGGTACAGACTGATCTTGTCGATATGCGGGTTATTCAACGATAAATAACGCCTAATCGATTTAGGGCTTGCGTTGTATAAGCTAAATTTTATCCAAAAGGGTTTTATCGCCAGCTTCTGATTGAATTTAGGCGTAAGCTTTTGCCAACGATTATTGCTTAACTGGCTAATCTGCTCAATAGAATCTAGCTGCTCGTCTTGAACATAGTATGCCCAAGTCGTCAGGTTAATAGACTCATCAGTGGTAACAGCTAGCAGAGATTCTGTGTGACCAACCAAGCTGAAACCGTACAGAAATAAGGCCAGCAGTAGTCGACTAAATCGGCTCATAGTTTTCCTTTAAACTGAAAAACTTACAAGTGTTAGTGTAGACTTGAGCAGCGAATTCCGCAGCATTTTGGCCTCTTAATGATGCAATATATTGACTGATATAGGGCAGATATTGAGGTTCGTTCTTACTCGATTTAGGCTTGGGTCGCATACTGCGTGGTAGCAAATAGGGACTGTCGGTTTCTACCATGATGCGATTGGCCGGAATATCTTTTACCAGCTGCGCCAGTTCACTGCCCCGACGTTCATCACACACCCAGCCGGTAATGCCTAAGTGCAAGTCCATCTCAATGTAACGTTCTAGGCTAGCTCTATTTCCCGTAAAGCAATGCAATAGCGCACCAGATAACTGAGGACGATACTCTTTTAGAATATCGACAAAATCCTCATGGGCATCACGCTCATGCATTAACACTGGCATCTGTAGCTCAACGGCGAGTGCTAGTTGATTGGCAAAGGCTCGACGCTGCATCGGCCGCGGTGAAAAATCACGATTATAGTCTAAACCACACTCCCCAATAGCAACCACTTGAGGCTGCTGCGCCAGCAGAGTTAATTCGTGAGTGCTGTTGTCGTGCCATTCACTGGCATGGTGGGGATGAACTCCAGCCGTGCTAATGAGCTGGTGGGGATATTGCTGACAACAAGCAATAGCTTGGCGACTCTCTTGTAAGCTACTTCCTATAACGATAAGCGGCGAAACACCTTGTGTCGCCGCTCGTTGAATCACGTTATTAAGATCTTTTTCTAGGGCGCTGCCAACTAAGTTGACAGCGATATCTATGTGACTGGGCATTAGTCGATGCGTTTCACTCGTATGGTGGCATTAGTGTCTTCTTTGCCTAATAGGAATGAACTCAAAGCACCTTTTTCAATGTAAACCATTTCACCGGCTTTGAGTTTGAAACGGCGAGAATCGCTTTGTTTCCACACTTGGCCATTCTCGAAGCTGATTGTGAGATCGCCATGCAGGCCTTTCTTCACCGATTTGACTTTTAGCTGGATTCTTTCGACTTCGGCGGCTTCCTGTTTATAGACCTTACCAAAACTGTTGCTTGCAGCTTGCGTGTCAACAACTGCTGGTTGAGTCGCTGCTACCGGAACCGCTGCTTGTACAGGCTTAGCCATAGTCGCTTGAGTTGCTTGAGTCGCTTGAGTCGCTTGAGTCGCTTGAGTTGCCGTAGGCTTTGCTGCAACTGTGGGGGCTTGTTGAGCGGCATTTGCGGCTAAGGCATCGTAGCAGATCAATCTATCGAGTTTATCGCCGATAGCGGCACATTTAGCGAGTTGTTGCTCGACACTCGCTGAAGCTGACACAGAAATGAGGAGGGTAGAGAGGGCTATCCAACCTAATGCTTGGGGATAACGTAAGCGCATAACGGGTTCCTTTTTATTATTTTTGAGCAACAATAGGCTAATAAACAACAGCTATCCAATTGGATAGCTGTTATGTGGAAATCGTTTTAGCTATTGGCCAGGTTGATCCTGTTCGACTTGCTCATCGTCTTCATCAGTGTCCTTTTTACTGTAGAAACGGGCTGCAATCAATCCCCCTTCAAACAATATCAACATTGGTATCGCGAGCATGGTCTGCGAAATGATATCAGGTGGCGTCAATAGCATACCTATTACAAACGCACCCACTACGATATAGGGACGTTTGGCTTTCAAGTCTTCTGGGGTAGTGACACCCGCCCAGCATAATAAGATAACCGCAATGGGGATCTCAAAAGCTAAACCGAAAGCGAAGAACAGTTTGAGTACGAAACTAAGATAACTACTGATATCGGTGGCGACCTGAACACCTTCAGGCGCGACGCTGGTAAAGAAGCCAAATACCACAGGGAAGACGATGTAATAGGTAAAGGCAATACCTAGATAAAACAGTATGGTGCTGCTGGCGAGCAGCGGCATCATCAGTCGTTTCTCATGTTTGTACAGACCCGGTGCGATAAAGGACCAGATTTGGAATAGCACGTAAGGAATGGCAATAAAAAATGCCAATATTAAAGTTAATTTAAATGGCGCAAAGAAGGGAGCCGCTACATCGGTAGCGATCATGCTGCTGGTTTCTGGCAGCGCATTCATCAATGGCGTAGCCATATAATGATAAATATCATTTGCCCAATACACTAAGCAGATAAACACAAAAAGCACACTACCAATGGCTTTAAGTAACTTGTTGCGTAACTCAAGCAAGTGGCTAATTAATGGCTGTTGTTGCGACATGGATTACCCGTCAGATTTTTCGGTTGAATTGCTCTTCTTGTCTGCGTTATCAGCGGGAGTCTGAGCCTTGTCGCTGGCATTATCGCCGGCGTCAATCTCTTCCACCTTGTATGGACGATTAACAGATTGAGCTGCCTGTTTAAGTTGATCGATTGAATCTTGTAACTCAGGAGAGAGATTCTTGAGTCCTTGGCTTTCAGCCTTCTTTAGGTCTGAGTGCAATTGCTCAATTTTAAGCTCTTGTTCAAGCTCATCTTTCACTGAATTTGCCATGCGCTTCATCGCGCGGATCCAACCGGAAATTGAGCGCACTGCAACTGGCAGTCTTTCAGGGCCAAGAACCACTAGCCCCAAAACGCCAATCAACAGTAACTCCATAAAGCCGATACCGTCGAACATAAGGAATTACGCCTGTTCTTTATCCTTGGACTCAGATTTTTTCTCTTCAGTCTGAGCGGTTTTTTCTGCAGCATTGTCTTCAAGCGCTTTCTTTTCTTCTTCTGCAGACATGGCATTTTTAAAGCCTTTCACTGCACCACCTAGGTCACCACCTAGTGAGCGCAATTTCTTTGTTCCGAAAAGTAAAACAACAATTAAAGCAATGATAAGAAGTTGCCAAATACTGATACCACCCATGAAACGTTCCTCTTTAAAAATATTACAAGTTCTATTATGAACCTTTGGTTATTTAGTGCTAGCTAAAATTTGCGATTCTTTGGTCTAGATCGCCATCCAAGCATCCATAGGATTGCCCCGACGCCGATGGAACCATACGAGGCCCATAGTGTAGCGTTTTGGGCGAACAATATAGTGCCGCAGATCACTAAAACTGCCGATGTGATTAAAAGGTAGTTACTTTTATGGACTTTTTGTTGCTGTTTTAAGTACCTATCCAATAACTGGTTTTGACTATGAACGAAGGTTTTACCCATCTTGAGGTTGTCATAGATAAGCTCAGGTAACTCAGGTAATTTGTCGGCCCAATAAGGCAACTGCTGTTTAATTTTTTTCGCCGTGCCTTTTGGACCCATCTGCTCGGCCATCCACCCTTCGAGGAAGGGTTTGGCGGTCTGCCATAGATCTAATTGTGGATATAGCTGTCTTCCGAGTCCTTCGATATACAACAAGGTTTTTTCTAACAATACCAGTTGTGGCTGTACCACCATGTCGAAGCGGCGAGCGGTTCTAAATAGTTCCAGCAGAACGTGGCCGAAAGAAATCTCATCCAGCGGTTTATTAAACATCGGCTCGCAGACCACTTTAATGGCTTGCTCAAATGCGGCTAAATCTGTGTCTGCTGATACCCAGCCTGACTCGATATACAGCTGCGCAATGCGGGTGTAATCGCGATTGAAGAAGGCGAGGAAGTTCTCGGCCAGATAGCGTTTATCTTGATCGGACAAGGTGCCCATAATGCCGCAGTCTAACCCGATATAAAATGGATCGTTTGGATGTTCTGTGCTGACAAAAATGTTGCCTGGGTGCATATCGGCATGAAAAAAATTGTCACGAAATACCTGAGTAAAGAACAGCTTAACGCCACGTTCGGCCAATAGTTTCAGGTTGGTTCCTTGCGCCTCTAACGCGGCCTTGTCGGAAACCGGAATGCCGTAAATACGTTCCATGACGATCAGGCGAGTATAACAATATTCCTCATAGATAAAGGGAATATACAGGGCATCAGAGTCGAGGAAGTTATTGCGCAGTCTAATGGTATTTAGCGCTTCGAGCTTGAGGTTAAGTTCACCCTCGATGGTGGTGCGGTAATCTTCGACGACTTCTAAAGGACGCAGGCGGTTACCTTGGCCTAACAGTGACTCCAAGAACTGCGCACTCTGAGTCATTAATTGCAGATCGGCATGCACCTTCTGCTCCACATTGGGACGTAATACTTTAAGCACGACGTCGGCACCGTTGGATTTGAGTTTGGCGGTGTGCACCTGAGAAATCGATGCTGACGCTAATGGCGTTTCATCAAAGTCGTCGAAATAGGTATCTATTGTGGTGCCCAGTTCCTGCTCGATAAGGGCTTTAGCCACCTCAGAATCGAACGGTGGAACCCGGTCTTGCAGCATGGCGAGTTCTTCGGCCCATTCATCACTTAATAAGTCGCGACGGGTCGATAGCATTTGACCAAATTTGATGTAGACGGGGCCGAGCTCTTGCATTGCCAGCTTTAAACGCTCGCCGCCGACCTTGTTTTTATGCTTGTTGGTTAACCAGAAAAAGCTCCAGCGCAGTAGCTTAAAATACCAAGGTTTTAGCTTAGAAGGGATAAGGTCATCGAGACCATAATGTAATGCTATTTTAATGACTTGGTATGCGCGTCGGATGCTTTTGACTGTCATTTTTTGCTGTTTGCCCCACTGAGTAGTCGATCTATCCTTTGGCTTAAGACATCGGTATCTGTCTTAAGTTGTTCGATTCTATCACTAAAATGGATAAATTCGATTTTATGTGGGCTTAAGCGGTATTCTTCGGTGGTTAGCTGACCAACATGGTCACGACTCTTGCGGAAAATATCTTGCAGTTGCTGCTTAACTTGCTTGGCACCTTGAGTTAATAGGTGTGTTGGAGCATCACCAATGTAGCGTGATAAAGGCTCGGCAATATCGAACTCTATCTGTTGCATAAATTGACTGAAGCTTTGCAGTAGATTGAGATCGCCTTCGAGCTTGAGTTTATCTTGCTTGATTAATTCGGTGAGGTTGGCGCCTTCACTCAGTCGATACAGGGTAGTGATGTCGGCATCGACTTTGGTAGTAACTGGGCCATCGTATTCACCAAAGACTTGGATCTCTTTAGCGAATAACAGATAAATAGGCCAGTTCAATTGTGATAATTGAACGGCTAATACCTTGCCGTGCAGCGTATGCTGCTGTGCATAGGCTTGAGGCGAGTGTTTAACGGCTTGTTGTAGTGCGGTTTCTAACGCCGCACTGATCAGCAATGCAATTTCACGTTTCATGCTAAACCTAATAGGTAAGGTGCAAGTGGGCTACAGTTTAAAACTTGTAACCCTTGTGTAGTGCCACAATACCGTCTGTCATATTGGTGTATTCAACCTGCTCGAAACCGGCTTCCATCATCATGGCTTTCAAGGTTTCTTGATCAGGATGCATGCGAATTGACTCGGCTAAATACTCGTAGCTGCCCGCATCTTTAGTGATGATGTCGCCCATCTTAGGCAAAATCTTAAAGCTATAAAGATCATACACTTTACGCATGATTTCATGCTGTGGCTTAGAAAACTCAAGTACTAATAGCTTTCCGCCTGGCTTTAATACTCTAAGCATTGAGCGGATAGCCGCATCTTTATCGGTCACATTACGTAGACCAAATGCGATGGTGATGATGTCGAAATGGTTGTCAGGGAAAGGTAGGGCTTCGGCATTCGCCTGCACGTAATTCACATTACCCACAACGCCACGATTACGTAGTTTTTCACGACCCACTTTCAGCATGGATTCGTTGATATCAGCCAGTGTCACTTGACCCGTTTGACCGACGATGTGCGAAAACTTAGCGGTTAAGTCTCCAGTTCCACCTGCCAGATCCAGTACTTTCATGCCAGGACGCGCACCGGCGCTTTCGATAGTAAAGCGCTTCCACATGCGGTGGATACCAAAGGACATGACATCATTCATAATGTCGTATTTGGCTGCGACCGAGTGAAAAACGTCGGCAACTAGGTCCGCTTTTTTCTCTGCTTCTACCGTCTTATAACCGAAATGGGTACTGTTTTGTGGACCCTCTGACATCTGTGTTTTCCTGTGCATTGCTACTGATATAGCGAGTGTAAGTGATTGACTAAAATTGCTGAATCATTGTGCGGTCACATTGTGATCGAGGTTAATAATCCATAGCCTGATTTTGCAAAAATGCGCGATAGCGCAAGGTTTATAAAATCCAGCGCAGCATTACATCATAATATGCTGAATTTTCCAAATACCGACTCGGGGATTAGCCTATGGGTTGCTGGGTCATACGTCCCTGAATATAAGCGTAAATTAGTTCGCTAATACTTTGACCCACTTCTTTTTGTCCTGCGCCGACTCCGGCCACATGACAACTGGGTGCTCCTTCGGCGAGGTGCAAGTATGTCGCGTTAGTTTGGCTGGCTACTTGGTTGACATAAAAAAGCGCATCAATCAGCGGGACGCCTGCCGCCGTTGAGGCGCTGCTGGGCATGTTAATGATGGCATCGAGATCCAGTTCGATGGCCACAGGCAATCCTGACTCATTTAGGTTGGTGACAATTTCGCTTAATGCTTGCTTTAAGGAGTATTCTCGACGCACCCAGATAGATTGCAGGGTATGCCATTTACCACCAAATGCTGTGAGTTGATCTAAGGTCTGCTGGCTGTTTTTGAGTTCATGCATCCCCAAAACATGATAAAAACCCAGCGCACCACTGGCGGCGGCATAACTAAACCCATTACCACTATGACGACCTTCTCGTGGACGAAAATCGGAATGGGGATCGAGATTCACCGCCGCGACCGGACGTTGTGTTGCCGCACGCGTAGCCATCAATAGCCCATAGGCATTGTTATGGCCGCCACCGATGACAATAGGTTCTAGTCCTGCATCGATAATTGCTTTAGCCACTTCAATCACTCGGCCGTCGAGCTGATCTACATTATCTCGCAATGCCTGAGTTGTGGCATCTGTGGGTAGTTGTAGATCTTGGGTGTTGATTTGTCCTAAAACGAGACAGAGTTCACCGCTAAGAAACTGGTTAGATTGTAAGTTACAAAATTGCGCCATACTCGCGTCAAAGGCATCGATTGCGCCGCCGCGACCTAAGTTGGCTCGAGGGCCAATATCTTCGCCGATGCCGATAATGGCAAATCTTGCACCGTTATTTTTTGCCTCGGTTAGGGCTTCGGCTAACGGGGTTTTACCTTGGTAACTGTGTAGGGTTTGTCCCAGTTTGGTTTCACCGTCACGTAGGCTAGTCAATTGGCTGCATTGCTTGGCAGTGAAAGGCGTTAGAATTTGCATAGTGATTTTATTTCTTGTTAGTGATGCAAAGGATTGGGGTAATTTTAATGGATATTATTTAAGAAAGTCTTAATTTTTTGTTTAGCTATGGTTCTAAGAGGGACTGAGGAGTTCTGGCAGTGAATTGAAACTGGCGTGAAATGGCTCTTAAAGTAGAATTCGTACCTCTTGTTTCGGTTCCGCTTCGCTTCAGAGCCAACTAATATCGTCAAATCGAAGCGATAAAGAAAAGCTCACGGCAGTTGATAAGTACACCATGAAGTTATGTTTCAAAGTCCCTTTTTAAACTTCAATCAGGATTGATGCCTAAATTGATAATACTGTGTTTCATCCCCGCGTAGCTCAAAAGCACTAAAGATGGTGGTGAGAGCGGGTCGCAATTGAAATGCCACAAAAAAGGACGATTCATGGTCGTCCTTTTTGCTGTCATGTTATGACTGAATCACTAAGCCGATGTCGGCGTTCGGTTAGTCGATATCAAGCGGTTCTGGCGACAGGATAATACCGGTGTTGTCGGCATAAACATGATCGGCAGGTAGGAAGGTGACACCACCAAAGTTAACGGGGATCTCTAGTTCACCTACGCCATGACCATCGGCACCGACAGGAATTGAAGCGAGCGCCTGAATTCCGATATCCAGATCTTCTAGTGCATCCACATCACGCACTGAGCCGTAAACGATAATGCCTTCCCAGTTGTTCTCGACAGCAATTTCGGCAATCGCAGCATCGACTAGGGCGCGACGTAGTGAGCCACCGCCATCGACCAATAACACTTTACCTTCGCCATCTTGCTGGAGTACTTCAGCAATTAACCCATTGTCTTCAAAGCATTTGATGGTGCTAATTGAACCACCGAAAGAACTACAGCCACCATAGTTACTGAACATAGGTTCGACAACATCGACCACATCGATATAAGTGTCACAAAGTTCCGAGGTGTTGTATTCCATAGTCATACTCCTGTTAAAGGCATTTTGCTTGGATAAATCAGCAAGGGATTATTACCAGCCAGTATATAAGGGATTCTTAAAAAGAAAAGCGTTATCAATCACGCAATTGGCGATAAAAATAACAATTAGACCAATTGTGGTAATGTTTCTTTCATTGGTGAATATTTAAGCTAAAAATATGACAAGGGTCATTAAATGACGTTTTTAAATTACAATTTTGGCGCAAGTTTGCTAGCATTGCGTCGTCATTAATTCATTTATTTCTAATTTGCTTTAGGGGCACGGACCCCCCAGTTAGCTTACGGATGGCAGAGGGCCTAATAAAGGTGCCTTATGGAAGCTTCAAATACGATTGAACTTATTGGATATTCAGCCTCGGTTATGGTGGCTATATCCTTGATGATGAAAGATATTGTTTGGCTAAGATGTCTTAACTTTACAGGTTGTACACTGTTCGTGATTTACGGGATTTATATTTCCGCATGGCCAGTAGCGGGTATGAATGCCTTCGTTGCCTGCATCAATGTTTATCACCTAATAAAGATATTTCGTGCAAGACCCCAGCAAGCCATTCCCGCAGAGGCATAGTCGTCACTGTCACAAAAATTTAGGCTAGATGTCACATAGACGTCACCGCCACTTCTTAGGCTTCAGATCAAGTTAGTGTTGATCTGGAGCCTTTTATGTTTTCCACCATCGCAAAACTGGATCGTCAGACCTTTATTGCGCTTAATGGCTTTGGCCATAAGCATCACTTAACGACGAAAGCTAAATGGGTTTCTGCTACAGGAGATGGCCCAACCTACCTGATTATCTGTGTGTCTTTACTCATGTTACATCAGCAGGGGGAGCTGCTATTTAATACGGCGCTGAGTGCATTCTTAGTGGAGCTTCCTTGTTATCTCTTGCTGAAAAACAGCATTCGGCGCGTTCGTCCTTGTGATCAATTGTTATTGGTTGAAGGTCAAAGCCGCAAATTTGATAGCTGTAAATTCGATTTCCAACCCTCAGATAAATTCAGTCTACCTTCGGGCCATACTGCCGCCGCATTTGTCATGGCCACCAGCGTTAGCACAGTGTTTCCTTCACTGAGCCTGTGGGCTTATAGCTGGGCATGCGTTATTGGTATATCTCGCATTATTTTGGGTGTGCATTACCCGTTAGATATTGTCGCAGGCGCGCTTTTGGGCATTGCCAGTGGTTATTTAGCAATGGGGTTAATTAGTTAGGCTCATCGCAATGAGTCTATAGGCCATGGATATAAGTTGGATAGCCAATCCTGAGCAGGAGAGAGATAATGCGAATTTTATATGGTGTTCAAGGGACGGGTAATGGTCATCTTAGCCGTGCAAGGGTGATGGCTAAGGCGTTAAAGGCGCAGAATGTTGAGGTGGATTTTTTCTTTTCTGGTCGAGAGGTGAGCCACTATTTCGATATGCAGTGTTTCGGCCAATATCGGGCGCAAGCTGGGCTGACTTTTGCGACTCACAACGGCAGTGTCAACATAGCCAAAACCGCCATTCAAAACTCCTTGATGGCGCTATATAAAGATGTACGCAGTTTAGATTTGAGTGGTTATGACTTGGTGCTTAATGATTTTGAACCTGTGTCAGCTTGGGCGGCCAAGAGTCAGGGGGTTCCTTCGGTCGGCGTCAGTCACCAGGCTGCATTACAGTACGATGTGCCTAAAGTGGGTAATGGCTGGTTTAATCAGATGTTATTGAACTACTTTGCTCCAGTTGATGTGGCTTTAGGTTGTCACTGGCATCATTTCGACTGCCCTATTTTACCGCCTTTTGTTGAGCTTAATGATGATCCCGTCAGTTATCATCCCCATGACATCTTAGTTTATTTACCCTTTGAGTCAGCTGAGGCAATCAATCAATTATTGCACTCTTTTGATGGTTATCGATTCCACGTGTTCCATGGTTCACCTGCACCCGCCAATTGTAGTGCCAATATTCGCTGGTCAGGATTTAGTCGTGAGAAATTTAAGGCGATGCTAGCGCACTGCGGTGGGGTGATTTCCGGCGCCGGATTCGAGTTAGCCAGCGAAGCGCTGTTTCTGGGGAAAAAGCTGCTGGTGAAACCACTGCGTGGTCAATTTGAGCAATTATCTAATGTGGCCGCGTTGGAGCTATTGGGAGCCGCCGACTGCATGATGAGCTTAGATGTTTACACTGTTAAACGTTGGCTGAAAGTGCCACGCCCTGCGGCGATCAATTATCCTCAGGTGGGCGATGCTTTAGTGACCTGGCTTAAACAGGGTCAGTGGCATACGGCGGATAAATTGTGTGAGCAGTTGTGGCAACAGGTTGATCTGCCTGAGAACTGGCGTAAGAAGAGTCCTTAGACTCTGCTAAAGTTGCTGCTCTAAGTAGTGAATTGTCATCGCCCCTGCGATAACGCCCTCATCTTTGAGTAGGCGTTGCAGCAGAGGAATATTCGTGTCTATACCGACGATTGCAAGCTCGGCCAATGCACTATTCATTCTCTCAATAGCGACGTCACGATTATCACCCCAAGTGATTAACTTAGCTATCATGGCATCATAATAGGGCGGCACCAGATAACCTTGATAGAGGTGGGAGTCCCAGCGCACGCCCAGTCCTCCCGGTACTCTGAGTTGGGTAATTTTCCCCGGAGATGGCGTAAAGGTCAGCGGATTTTCGGCATTGATACGACATTCGATAGCGTGGCCATGCAGTTTTACTGGTGTGAGATGGGCGATACTCTGGCCGCTGGCGACGCGGATCTGCTCGGCGACTAAATCGATGCCGCTAACCATTTCGGTCACTGTATGTTCTACCTGAATACGGGTGTTCATCTCCATAAAATAGAATTCACCGTTCTGGTAGAGAAATTCGAAAGTGCCCACTCCCTGATAACCAATGGCAAGACAGGCTTGGCTACATTGCTGGCCGATCTGTTGTCGCTGCTCGGCGCTGATCTGCGGTGCCGGCGCCTCTTCAATCACTTTCTGTTGTGAGCGCTGTAATGAGCAATCGCGCTCACCTAATGAGATTGCATGACCATGGTGATCACACAACACTTGAATTTCAATATGTCGTGGCCGAGTCAGGTATTTTTCGAGGTAGAGGCCATCGTTGCCAAAGGCGGCTTTAGCTTCGCTGCGGGTGAGCTTGATGGCATCGATAAGCTCTGAGGCTTGCTCGACCACTCGCATTCCTTTACCGCCACCGCCTGCGGTGGCTTTGATCATCAGTGGGTAACCTAGTTGCTGGGCAAGGTCGAGATTGGCTTGTTCATCTTGTGATAACAAACCATCAGAGCCGGGAACCGTGGGGACGCCCGCTTGTTTCATCGCCTCAATGGCGCTGACTTTGTCACCCATTAGGCGGATCACTTGGCTGCTGGGGCCGATAAAGATAAAGCCGCTCTGTTCAACCTGTTCGGCAAAGTCGCTGTTTTCGGCCAAGAAGCCATATCCAGGATGGATGGCGTCGGCTTGAGTAATGTCGGCGGCGGTAATTATCGCCTGAATATTTAAGTAGCTGTCGCTGGCCTGCGGTCCACCGATACAGACACTCTCATCGGCGAGGCTCACATGCAGCGCCTCTTTATCGGCACTAGAATAAACACTGACTGTGGCTATGCCTAATTGACGACAGGCACGGATAATCCTGACGGCGATTTCGCCTCGATTAGCGATGAGGATCTTGCCGATACCTTGCTGCAAAATGTTTACTCAATCACCATCAGTGGCTGATCGAATTCGACGCTGTCACCACTGTCACACAATATGGCTTTAACGACACCACTGTGTTTGGCCTGAATTTGGTTCATCATCTTCATGGCCTCAATAATGCACACAGGATCTCCTTTTGCAACTGTCTGACCCACCTTTACCAGCGGCGCCGATTCAGGTGAAGGAGCCAGATAAAAGGTTCCCACCATAGGTGAGATCAGCAGGTCGTCTTCATCGTATTCAGGGCTGCTGCTTGGATTTGGTGAGGATGGATTTAAAGAAGATGGGTTCGATGACAGCTGTTGGTGTGACTGCTCAACTGGTTGATGCGTGCCAGCTTGGTTGTGAGAAGTCGCAACACCTGCTTGAGGTTGGTTCACTTCACGACAGATACGGATAGACTCTTCGCCTTCGGTGATCTCCAGTTGAGAAATATCTGAGGCGTGGACTAACTCGATAAGCTTCTTAATTTTACGAATATCCATGCTGCCACCTAAGCCGATTTACTGGCGTTAATACGCGAAATCGCCGAGCTCAGCGCATATTGATAACCTTGCTCGCCTAGGCCACAAATGACCCCGACCGCTTTGTCTGAAAAATAGGAGTGATGTCGAAACGCTTCACGGGCGTGGACATTAGACAGATGCACTTCGATAAAAGGAATTGCCACCCCAAGCAGGGCATCTCTGAGTGCCACGCTGGTATGGGTAAAGGCTGCAGGATTAATAATGATGAAATCGGCATCGGTTTGGTGAATAGCATCGATCAATTCAAACTCGGCATTAGACTGTATGTGCTCAAGTTGTACATGCTCGTCGGCGGCCATTTTGGTGAGCTGATCGACAATTTGTACCAAGGTATGATGGCCATAATGACCCGGTTCGCGACGACCTAACAGGTTTAGATTCGGGCCGTTAACCAACAATATTTTCGCCTGATTACTCATTCACAACACCTTTGCAAGAACGCATGCATCATTATTTTTGATAGATAACTGCAAGTTAGCACAAATTTTATGGCTTTTGTTATTTCGAACAGGGCTTTTGTTATCTTGCTGGCAGGGAATATAGGCTAAATTAAAAACCGGATTTGTTTTGTCTTAAGGCTTTAGTGGCTCCGCGCTGCTTCTTGGCATCGACGCGCCGCTTTTGGCTGCCCTTAGTGGGTTTGGTGGCGATGCGTTTCTTGTCGATATGGCCGACACTAGCTACCAGTTCAATAAATTGGCTCAGCGCCGTTTGACGGTTGCTGTCTTGGCTGCGACTGGACTGGCATTTGATGATAACTTTGCCGCTTTTAGTGATGCGATGATCGGCTTTGGCTAGTAGCCGTGATTTATAAAAATCGGGCAGTGATGACTGATTAATATCGAAAATTAACTGCGCCGCAGTGGAGACCTTGTTGAGGTGTTGGCCTCCGGCACCGCTGGAGCGAATAAACTGCCATTCGAGTTCATTGTCGGCTAACTGTATACGATTACTGATCTTTATCATCTGATTTTGAACTGAAGGTTAAATAGCGTTTATTTGCGCTGGGGCATATCATTGCAGTAATAAAATGAGGCAAAATGCTAATCATATTAATGCACAATCATCATAGTACCGCCTAGGAGTTTGCCTATGTTATGCCAAATCGCTGATATCACCAACGGCGTGATCAGTTTATTTGCCAGTGGCCGCCTATCGACCAAAGATTATTGTCAGCAGATCGCACCTATTATCGAACAGTACCAAGCTCAATCGGGCAAGACGTGTATATATATTGAGGCCGATGTATTACTTGAAGGCTGGGAGAGTCAGTCACTTGCCGGAGTTGGCGAAGTGAAATTACCCAGTTTTGATGCCTTAGTGCTTGTGGGCGGGCCTGACTGGTTTGGTAATGCCGTGCGTCTAATGGGCCCGTTTATGCAAGGTGAAGTGGCTTGGTATCCGCTGGAAGAGAAACACAGCGCCATCGAATGGATCACCGCCAAATTGAGTTGTCCGTTAACCCTTGCTGCACAATGAGGGCAGGAACTTATTTGATAATTCGCACTCATAACACCGGATATCGATAAACCATTAGAGGATGAGCTTGAAGTCATATTTGCGCCAAGGTTTTCAGATGATCGCATTGTTGCTCATCGCCATAGTCACGCTGCAATTTGCAGGGGCGAACTTTGGCGCGCATCAATTGCATCTGGATAGCCATGAGCAGCAAAGCGATAATCATCCTCACTTGCTTTTTAGCACCCAAGTGGTGAGCTTCGAACAATGTGTCGATTGTCAGTGTGGCTTCGATACCTTGATTGAGGCGCCTGCGCATCAACATCAGATCAGTAAGACCGAGACCCAAAACTTCGAACTTTGTTTGGATTGCCAGTGCCATGGTGGTCATGTGACCATGCTGTCGCAACCTATGTTCGAAGCTGTCATTCCCGACGACGACCAACCAAGCAACCTTGGCTGGCATTATCTTCCTCCTGAGCATCAACCCAGCTACCGCCCTCCGATCGCTTAATTGTCTGTTTTCCTAGTTGGTTTTAGTCGTTGATATCATGCATATCAGCGCTAATTGCTATGACTTTTTATTAGGCTGCGAGTCACTTATCGAAGTGCGTGGCCTGATGTACGACATTAGGATAGATGATGAAGAAATTTATCAAGCTAAAGGCAATATTTGCCTGTTTTAAATCGTTTTTTACTCTGTTATTTATGTTGCTGTTTTTACAGCCTTGGTCTGTTTGGGCTGGCAACGACCATGATCACTCAGACGATGGTGCCACACCTCAAATTCGCCAAGACACAGATAATCATGACGAGCAGATTTCGTTAACGGCAGCGCAACAAAAGCTGGCCGATATTCAACTGCTCACTGTCAGTAAGCAGATGTTTAGTCTCGACGCTGTGGCAACGGCCACCTTAACCGTTGACCGAGATCGCACCATTACCCTAGCGCCACAATTGGATGTACGTGTATTAAAGCGCTATGTGGTGCCTGGACAAGAGGTTAGTCAAGGCCAAGCCTTGTTGACCTTAGGTGGCGCTGCTGTGGCACAAGCTCAGGCCGATTACATCAATGCCGCCGCCGAATGGGGGCGAATTCAACGTATGAGTAAAAGCACTGTGAGTGACAGTCATCGCTTACAAACCCAAGTGAATGCCGAGTTAACTCGCGCCACTTTACAAGCCTTAAAGATGACTTCTGAGCAGATAAAAGCGTTGGAGTCTGCCCCAGAAACCATCGGCAGCTATCAATTACTTGCGCCCATTGCCGGACGAGTACAACAAGATGTGGCCATGCTGGGGCAGGTGTTTAACGGAGGCACCGCCTTGATGCAGTTAACCGATGAATCTCATCTGTGGATTGAGGCGCAGTTAACCCCTATGCAGGCGGAAAAAGTGAAACTTGGCAGCGATGCTCTAGTGAAAGTGGGTCAGCATACCTTAAAAGCGCAAGTGATTGGTCGATCTCATGAACTCGATAGTCTTACCCGAACCGAGAAAGTGTTACTGGCGTTTGCCAATCCAGGTCATGTCTTGCATGCTGGGCAGTTCGCCGAAATCTTTCTCGCCGATGATAGCCTCGAGGGCACAGTGTTGCCTGATGCGGCGTTGACCCGTGGTGGGGATGGTGACTGGCAGGTGTTTATCGAAGAAGAGCAGGGATTTTCCGCGCGTGAAGTGCAAGTGATACAGCGCCGACGCGGCATGAATCTAGTGCAAGGCCTCGACCCCAATATGCAAGTGGTGGTTTCCGGCGCCTTCTTCTTAGCCTCAGAACAGGCTAAATCTGGCTTCGATATTCATAACCACTAAGGACACCGCTATGTTGCAAACTCTGATTGCGCTGGCGCTACGCCATCGCTATTTGGTGATTTTGGCTCTGCTTTGTGCTGTGGTAGCCAGTGTCATGATGTTGCCTAAACTTAATCTCGATGCTTTTCCCGATGTCACTAATGTGCAAGTCACTGTGAATACTGAGGCGCAAGGCTTAGCGGCCGAGGAAGTGGAAAAACTGATTAGCTATCCTGTTGAATCGGCTATGTATGCCTTGCCTGCGGTGACCGAAGTGCGTTCTCTTTCGCGTACCGGATTGTCGATAGTGACCGTGGTGTTTGCCGAGGGAACAGATATCTATTTTGCGCGTCAGCAAGTGTTTGAGCAGTTGCAGGCGGCGAGGGAGATGATCCCCGAGGGAGTCGGTGTGCCGGAAATTGGCCCCAATACTTCCGGTTTAGGTCAGATATATCAATATATCTTACGCGCTGAGCCAGACTCTGGCATCGATGCTTTCGAGCTACGTAGTCTGAATGATTATCTGGTGAAATTGATCATGATGCCGGTGGCCGGAGTGACCGAGGTGCTCTCCTTTGGTGGCGAAGTGCGTCAATATCAGGTGCAGGTTGAGCCTAATAAACTGCGAAGTTATGGTCTTTCTATGGCGCAAGTGACTGCCGCATTAGAGAGTAATAACCGCAATGCCGGTGGCTGGTTTATGCAGCAAGGCCAAGAGCAGTTGGTGGTGCGAGGCTATGGCATGTTACCCGCCGGAGATGCAGGGCTGAGTGCCATAAGGCAGATCCCATTAACTGAGGTAGCAGGCACACCAATTCGAATTGCCGACATTGCGCGAGTCGCTTACGGCAGTGAAATTCGTGTGGGCGCGGTGACCATGACTCGCCGTGACCAAGCTGGACAACCGCAAGCGTTAGCCGAGGTGATTGCGGGTGTGGTGCTTAAGCGAATGGGGGCTAATACAAAAGCGACTATCGATGATATCGATGCCCGCAAAGCCTTGATTGAACAGGCGCTTCCCCAAGGTGTTTCTTTCGAGGTGTTTTACGACCAAGCAGATTTGGTGACAAAGGCGGTCGAAACCGTGCGCGATGCCTTGTTGATGGCATTCATCTTTATCGTGGTGATTTTGGCACTGTTTCTGGTTAACCTGCGCGCCACCTTGCTGGTGCTGTTATCGATCCCTGTGTCTATCGGTTTGGCTTTGTTGCTGATGTCCTATTTTGGTATGTCGGCGAATCTAATGTCGCTGGGTGGATTAGCGGTAGCCATCGGTATGTTAGTCGATGGCTCTGTGGTTATGGTCGAAAATATCTTTAAGCATCTGAGCGAAGCAACGTCAGAGCAAAGCGGTAAACAGCGAAATAATCTTATGTCGCAGGTGTTGTTGGCGGCAAAGGAAGTTGCCAGCCCGATATTTTTTGCCACGGCGATTATTATCGTGGTGTTTGCGCCATTGTTTGCCTTGCAAGGGGTCGAAGGTAAGTTGTTTCAACCGATGGCGATTAGCATTATTTTGGCGATGTTGTCGGCTGTGCTGGTGGCCTTATTTGTGGTTCCGGCATTGGCGGTTATCTTGTTTCATCGTGGCGTCACTTTGAGACAGAGTCTACTACTAAAGCCTGTAGAAGCCCTTTATCGCAGACTGCTTGCAGCTGTGCTGATCAAACCTAAATCGCTGGCCTTAGGTGCACTGCTTATCTTTGGCTTGAGTATGGGATTATTGCCTCGGTTAGGCACTGAGTTTGTGCCAGAACTAGAAGAGGGCACGATTAACCTCAGAGTGACATTGGCACCGACAGCAAGTTTAGCTACTGCGCTGGAAGTTGCACCTAAGTTGGAACGGTTACTGTTAGCGTTTCCTGAGGTGGAATATGCGCTTAGTCGTATTGGTGCGCCGGAGCTTGGGGGCGATCCTGAGCCTGTGAGTAACATAGAGATCTATATTGGCCTTAAGCCCATCGATGAGTGGCAGTCAGCTTCTGATCGTTTGCAGTTACAGCGTTTAATGGAGCAAAAGCTGAGTGTATTTCCTGGCTTACTGCTGACTTTCTCACAGCCGATTGCTACCCGAGTCGATGAGTTGCTATCAGGGGTGAAGGCGCAGTTGGCGATCAAGCTGTTTGGGCCAGATCTACAGGTATTATCAGACAAAGGCCAGCGGTTAACTGAGCTGGTGGCGCAGATCCCCGGTGCGGTGGATGTATCACTTGAGCAAGTGTCTGGTGAAGCTCAATTAGTGGTTCGGCCTAAGCGAGATCTGCTCGCGCGTTACGGTATCAGTGTCGATGAGGTGATGAGCCTAGTTAGCCAAGGTGTCGGTGGCATCAGTGCTGGACAGGTGATCGATGGCAATGCCAGATACGATATCAATGTACGTTTAGCTGCCGAGTATCGGCGCTCTCCCGATGTATTGCGCGACCTATTACTCGAAGGCGCTAATGGTGCGACTGTACGTCTTGGCGAAGTGGCCGATGTGGTGATTGAGCTGGCGCCGCCCAATATTCGCCGTGATGATGTGCAGCGTCGAGTGGTGGTACAGGGGAATGTGTCTGGACGAGATATGGGCTCTGTCGTGGATGATATTTATGCCTTAGTACCTAAAGTCGAGCTTCCTGCGGGTTATACCCTAGTGGTGGGTGGGCAATATGAGAATCAGCAGCGAGCGCAGCAAAGGTTGTTGCTGGTGGTGCCTGTGGCTATCGGGTTAATTGCTTTGTTACTGTATTTCTCTTTCGGCTCGGTTAAGCAGGTTAGCTTGATTATGGCTAATGTGCCCTTAGCCTTGATTGGTGGCGTGCTGGCACTCTATGGTACAGAGACTTATTTGTCGGTGCCCAGCTCCATCGGCTTTATTACTCTCTTTGGGGTTGCGGTCCTCAATGGTGTTGTGTTGGTGGATGCCATTAATCAGCGCCGTGCTACGGGGGAGCCATTGTCTATGGCGGTTTATGAAGGAGCTGTAGGGCGCTTGAGACCGGTATTAATGACGGCACTGACCTCTGCACTGGGATTGATCCCTATCTTGCTTTCAAGTGGTGTCGGCAGTGAAATTCAGCAGCCTTTGGCTGTGGTGATTATTGGTGGCTTATTTAGTTCGACGGCGTTGACCTTATTGGTGTTGCCTACTTTATATCGTTACTTATATCTCAGCTCTGAGGATGATTAATGGGTTGCGGTTTTAAGGGTTAAATAACAATGGCCGCCTGATAATAGGCGGCCATTTTTTGTTTTATACAGAAGGTAAGCTGTTGTTAAACCTGAGTTAGATCTTCACTTTAATCACGACTTTTCTTACCGACTGTGGGGTAGCTGATGTGCCCGGCATGTGCATATCTTGCGGGAAAAACAGCGCAAACATTCCCGCCTTTAACGGAATAAAGGCGGCTTCGGCTTTGTTGGCTTCATAATCAAACTCGGCGTAATCATGCTTGTCATGATAGGGTTTACTTGGGGTTTGATCTGCAAATGGTAGATAGCCAAACTCCTCTTCGCCGCTGACCACATATTGTACATCGATATAGCGACGATGAACTTCGAAAGGTTCGACTTCTCTTGGTTTGGTCTGATAATCATTAACGATAACAAAGATATTTTTGCCATCTAACTCATAGTTGCCGACCTCTAATTGACTAAAGTCGGTATCGGCCAAATGTTGTAGTGCCTGAGCGATTCGAGGGCTTAAGTGAGTGTAAAGCGAGATATTATTTAGGCTGTCGACAATCATGGAATCAGACTCTGATCTGTTTTATCGGAAGTGATGCCGCTAGTTTAGCAGGCAAAGCCAGTAATCGGTTAGCTTTTGTGGTGGAAATGGCTTTAGTTCACTGTGTGAGTCATTTATATTAGTTATCTATATTAGCGACTTAAACTTGTTGTTTGAGCACGACGTTTGAATATGCCGCTTCAGCCTCGTTAAGATTTACCTATGAGGTTAATTACCCGTCTCAGTTATATTTTCTCGATAGTTAGGTACTGCTTTGACTCTTAAACTGCGCTTTCTTGCTGGTCCCACTGCCCTTGCAAAAATTACCCAACAAGGGCTAGATGCCGATCTGTTCACTCAGGTGTTAGCGGCTTCCGGTGGGCCTAAGTGGTTGGGGATTGCTGGGCTGGATAAATATCTGTTTGGCGAGTTTTTTAAACACCGAAGTGCGCCGTTATACACCTTAGGGGCGTCATCGGGCGCTTGGCGGTTAGCCTGTTTTGCCCAGCAAGACCCTTTAGCGGCTTATGCTCGCTTAGAGCAACTTTATATTGGCCAAATATATGAGGTGAAGCCGACGCCCATTGAGGTGTCACAGCAGGTTAAACAGATTGTCAGTGGAATATTAGGCGAGCAGACTGGGCGAGATATTATCGATAATCCGGTGATCAATAGTCATTTCGTTACCTGTCGTGGTAAGCATTTGAACCGTCTTGCCAGCCGAACAGCGTTGGGCGCAGGGCTAGCGACTACGGCCATTAGTAATCTTGTGAGTCGGAAAACATTGGGACTGCATTTTCAGCGAGTCACGTTTGGGGTAAATGATTTTACTCAGCGACAGACATCGTCTCCTTTTGCTGGCTTAAACGATCTGCCCAGTATCGATGCCACGTTGACACAAGATAATTTGTCGCAGGTGATGTTGGCGACCGGCTCTATTCCTTGGGTATTAGCTCCAGTTAGCAATATCGTGGGGGCACCCGCTGGCGCCTATTATGACGGCGGTATCACCGACTATCATTTTGATCTGCCCTTGTCTCATGCTACTGGTTTGACTTTATACCCTCACTTTTATCCACATATGCTACCGGGTTGGTTTGATAAATCACTGCCTTGGCGACGAGCAAAAGCGAATTACCATAATGGCTTGATTCTCGCGCCAACCGAGGATTATTTGCGTCAATTACCCTATGGCAAATTACCCGATAGAAAAGATTTTATCGAACTGGATACTCAGAGCCGTATCACCTATTGGCAGCGAGCGGTCGAGCAGAGTCAGATATTGGCTGAAGAGTTTGATAAGGTGCTGAAAAGCGGAGATATCCTTAAATATATCGAGCCTTTATAGTTGTAGATTCTTATTTTTTAACCTACTCAGTTGCAACAAATCCTCCCGAAATAAGGTCTAATTAGGGACTGGTAAAGTGGCCAAATCTAATCTGATATTTAAGTCATTTGGTCGACACGCAGTAATTATTCCAGCTGCTACACTTTACTATTATTGCTCCCGGTTAATCGCTTTGGCTAAGCGAAATAGCATACACCGACCAAGGGGAGGAGGTTGTAATGTTAACTCAAGAGATGGCGTTAATTACGCGTGATGACTTGCTGTTACCCGGCGGTCGCTTAGAGTTTCGAGTTGCTGGTCCTTGTGCGCTGAGCCTAATGGCTGAGGTGTTGAAGGGCCATTATCCCTTGGTATTTGGCATGACTAAAGCCAATTCGACCCCGCCTTGTTATCCCGTTGCAACCCAATGCGAAATCATCGACTTTAATCAACTCGATGATGACACTTTAGGCTTAGTTTTAGAGGGGAAACAGAGAGTTAAAATTCTGTCTACCGCGCAGCGCCGTGATGGTAACTGGATTGCTCGCACCATGGCTTGTCACAACTGGCAAGAGGAGCCGATTAAGGGCGAGTTTGAGTTGATCAGTGCCGCCTTAGAACAGTTTTATCAGGTGAATCCTGACTTAGTCGATCTTTATTCCGATCTGCATCTTGATGATGCCACATGGGTCAGTCAGCGCTGGCTGGAAGTGTTGCCCTTATATAATCGTGACAAGCAAGTATTAGTCAATCAACCCGATTGTCATAAGACCATGAACTTTATGCTAGAACTGATTAAGTCCCATGCGACTTAATCTTTATCGGCGAAAATCATTAGCAAAGGTCAATAGCTCCTAATTCAAAAGCGTTCATAATTTGCTAAAATGCGGGCTCTTTAGGCTTAGGTTTTAACAATTATGGTTCGTGCGACCCAAGCATCATCTGTTGTCCTTCCCGAAACGTCATCTGCTGTCGCTACCGTGTTCGAGTTTTTAGTGCAAAAATTCCCTCAAATTGATGCGTCGGTTTGGCGACGTCGTATTATCGATAACAAGGTGTATTGGCATGGCGGCGAGTGGGTAACACTGGACAGTGAATACCGCCCTAAGCAGCGAGTATATTATTACCGTGAAGTGCCGCAAGAGAGAAAAATTCCACTTGAGGAGGCGGTGCTATATCAGGATGAGCGGATTATTATCGCTTATAAACCGGCTTTTCTCGCGCTGAGTCCCAGTGGCCAAGTGGTGAACGAATGTTTGGTAAACCGTTTACGTATCAAGTGTGAGAATGAACACATAGTACCGGCTCATCGTCTCGACAGAGCGACTGCGGGCTTGGTTCTTTTGGTGAAACAGCCACAATATCGCGATGCTTACCACAGTCTGTTTCGTGACGGTCACATTAGCAAAACCTATCAGGCGCTGGCCTATTTAACCGATGAACTCAAACAGCAATACCCTCAAGGAATATTGCAAGCTCCACGCTGCTGGACGGTCAAAAACCGGATTGAAGCCGCAAGCCCAAGCTTTACTCGTCAGCTGGTCGCGGGTGAGGCGAATAGTCATTCTGAAATTGCATTAGTTGAAGTCATGGGCGACATAGGCCGATTTCAGTTATCGCCGATCACTGGCAGAACTCACCAGCTGAGGCTTCATATGCACAGCCTAGGTATGGCGATCATCAACGACAGATGTTATCCCTGTTTGCAGCCTAAGGCGGTAGATGATTACGCTTCGCCATTGATGTTGCTGGCACAGCGGCTGCAATTTAGCGATCCCATTTGCGGTCGCCAGATTGATATTGCCTTAGCCGATATTCAGCTAGCAGACTCTGGTACTCGTTAACTTTGTCTTGGTGGTTTGAAATGGGTCTGACTGGAATCGGCATGTAGCACACTGATCTCTGTCGGTGCACCATTGGCTGCTAGGGTCACTATGCCTATACCGCTTTTATTGACTAAGCGGCGACTGTGATGATCGTCAGGACGCCTACCTCGAATAGACATACGTTTGCGTTTCGTGAAAAAGTTTAGCGGTGAAAAATGACCATATAGCCAGCCATTTAGCTTATCGAATAGCGGCAGTAACTTTTCTGGGAACTGGTTTTTAATACCACTACAAGTAATTTGATAAATCTTTGGCGTCATAGTGCGAAAACGAATGCTAATGTCGTAAGCAAAAGAGTAGTGAACATCGCCAGATAAAATCACGAATTGATCCGGTGTCTTCCTGTGCTGGAAAATACTCAAAAGGGTGTTTGCTGTACCGGGATGTGCCATCCAGTTTTCGGCGTCGACTAACAGCGAGGCGCCAATAAAGGTCGCGCTTCGCTGCACCGCTTCTATCAGTTTGACCCCAAAGATGGGCGCCGCCGAGACGATAATCACTTTGTCTTGAGCAACCAGTTGTTGCTGAAATTCCATTAAGGCTTCCCAGTCCATTAACCCCGAAGGTTTAGCGAGGTTTGATTCACTGCGCCAGCGTTGGGTGCGAGTATCGAGCACCACGAGTTTAGGGCGGGTATTGAGAGTGTAATGCCACTGTTCGAAATGGAGTAAATTGTCTATCAGCTCATCATGTAAGTCTTGCGGATGCTGGGTGTCTGTATGCGCTAATAACTCGCTCATCTTCGGCATTATGCTAGTAAATTTTTCAGGCTGATTGCCTAAGGCTTGGAATAGGGTGTAGTCAATCAAAGCATTACCTATGATGCGTTTAGAGAAGGGGTGGCTATAGGCTGCCTGTTCCCATTTTGCGGTGAGATTCCAATCATCGGTAATGTCATGATCATCAAAAATCATGTAAGTCGGTAGGTGCGCCATTAGGCGTCTGACCTGCGCGAGCCCCGCTTTAAATTCCAGTAGGTGTTGCCATTCTCGTTGCCATCGCAGCTGGTTGGTCTTAGTTAAGCCATCAACTTGTTTCGGAATATCGATTAGCTGCCATAACTCAGGGGACCAGTAGAGCAGGTACAGGGCGCAGATTTCGGCAAGGCTAACCAAATGATTCTCGGCTATAGAGGAGGTGAAAATCGGATGATTGATATACCAACGAACTAAGGCACTTCCTGCGGGATACTCAGTATGAGGCAACAGCTGTTTATGCCTGAGGTACATCTGCTCAGCTTGGTAGCTTATGGGTTTGGCGCTCAACAATGGCTGCTGTTGAAATTGCTCATCTTTAAGTCCGAGCAGGTCAATGACTTTACCTATGGCGTATAGCATGGGGCCTGCCACATCATCGACATAAATCTGATCGCCGCTGAGCATCAAGAGTGCGGGTCTGTGCGCTAGGGGGTCATCTTGTTGGAGTAAGCCGTTGTTTTGTTCGAGTAAGGTATCGCAGGCGACTAGGGCATCGTCACTGTGATGGTGAGCATTGCGACAGGAACCATGTATTAGCTTATTGATATCTGTTTTTACCACAAACTCGGGACAAGACGCCTCGCTATAAGTGAGGTTATCGATATTGCTAAACAGTTCGCCGTATTGTCCGTCATGCAGCCGATACGGAATGGCGATATCGACTGGATTAAGCTGAGGTCGCTTGAGGTGAATCAAGTATTGAAACGCCTGCTCGCCTAACTTAAAACAATCGACACGTTGGATATGCTCTGGGTTAGTTTCTGCTTGAGCAATCGAGGAGGCATGGATCTGAAATCGCTGCTTCCCGAGTTGCAACTCTAGCTGATTAAGCCGTTTGCTGCTGACCAGCCAAAGGGTGAAATTATCTTGATCGCAGTGACGCAGCATAGGACCTGCTATCAGCAGGGGTAAGTCGGCAGTTTCGGCATCCATGTCTTTAATCATTACGGCTCAATTGCTATTAAATCAGCAGGCTACTGCTTTACCTTGCACTTCATCTCTGGTGCATTATAACCCCAAGTAATGCTGGCTTCGCCTTGATGTTCCCAAAAGCTTTCATTTCTACCTTGATAGCGCGTACCACTTGCGCTGGGCTGAAGTGTCATTAAGGAACTGCTATCGCCATACTCGGCAATCAAGCTGGCTGGCTCAGTACTGAAATAGGTCACTACGACTTCGTTGGCTGGATTGCCATCACAGCCAAAATAGACGGGCTCTGAGTGATTAACCAGACGATATTTAGCTTGAAGCTCAGTGATCCGCTGAGTATAACTGTCGCTGATGCATTGCTTAGGTTCGGTGCTTTTCCAGCATTCATTACGTCCCTTAATCCAACCTCTTTGCATAGCCGCTAGACTTGATGGATGCTCATTTTGGGCTTTTTCCGTTGCCTGGGCATAAACCTTGGCCATTTGATTGTCGAGCTTAACCAGTTGCGGATCGCTGCATATCAGGGTTTCAGCACTGCTTAAGCCCGGTTGGCTACAGTCATAACTGGCGGAGAGTGATGGCTGCACTTGAGGTTTAGGTTGTGGTACCTCAGTTGCGCAGCCTGGTAGTGAGAGACTTGCGCTCACGAGTAATAGCAGATATCTGTTCATGGTGAATCCCCTGCATTAAAACAAATCCATTGTGTCTATTGAGGATATCGTTTCGGCAGCGGGTCGGCAAATTAAATGAAAGTAATGATGAATTAAGCTGCCGTTTGTCAGATAGTTAATCAAATAGAGAGGCTTGAGTATAATTGAGCATCTTAGCTTTATATTAGGGCGACAGGGTATTTGGGGGGACTAATGAAATTAAACGTGATGATAACTGGAGCCACAGGCTTACTAGGCCGAGCTGTGGTGAAACAACTTGAGCAAAGTGAAAGCTATCGAGTGCTCCCTTGTGGTTTTTCTAGAGCTGGAATCGGTGTTCATCGTATTGATTTAACCCAAGCTGAAGCGGTACAGCAATTTATTGCTACCCAGCAACCGGATATGATTATTCATTGCGCCGCCGAGCGTCGTCCCGATGTATCAGAACAGTCGCCAGAAGCTGCATTGGCACTTAATGTCAGAGCATCAAGTAATCTTGCTAAAGCTGCGAAGGCTAATGGGGCTTGGTTGCTGTATATCTCTACCGATTATGTGTTCGACGGTACTAAACCAGATTATCCTGAGACAGCTGAGCCAAGTCCGGTTAATTTTTATGGTGAGTCGAAATGGCAAGGCGAGCGGGCGGTGCTTGCAGTCGATAACGGCTTTGCGATTTTGCGTTTACCTATCTTGTATGGTGCAGTTGAGCAATTAGCAGAGTCAGCGGTATTGGTGTTACTTAAGCAGCTGTTGGACAGCTCTCCTCAGCGGCAAGATGATTGGGCAATACGAAGTCCAACATCGACTTTAGATATTGCTGGTGCTATCGAAAAGCTACTCAATAGGCAGCAAGAACGCGCTGACGTTAAAGGCATTTATCATTTTAGCGCCCTTGAGCGTATGACTAAATATCAAATGTTGCAGCGAATGGCTGCGGGGTTAGATCTAAGCTGCGATCATATCTCCCCTGTATCAATGCCATCTGATAACGCCAAGAGGCCAAGAGATTGCAGTTTATCTTGTCAGCGTTTGGCTGATTTAGGGATATTTAGCCAGGTAAATTTTGAGCAAGGGATAAAACAAAGCCTTGCCAATTCATCTAATCTGCTTATCCCGAGCTCAGGTTATTCGAGATTTTTTATGACTGATTGAGCCTATTGATTAGCCTAAAATAAACGCCTGTTTGTTTTAATGAGCACTCATAAAACCCTATTTTAGGGATTCTTAAATTAAATTTTAGATTAAAAACAGTCCTTTGGTTTATTCTTTTTTTGTTTTTAAATTCCTGGTAAGTTGTTTTAAAACAGTGTATTACTGTTTATGGTTTTTGCTAAGTATATTTTAACGGTCTAGTTGTATTACCAATATAATTCATTGACAAGGGCGCTTATCCGTCTTTAAATCAAATGGTGAGCGTTTGAAAAATAAAACATCATTGATATTTGGAGATGCTGTTTAGGCAAGGTTATTCGCATCTGATTTAAATCGATCTAATTCGTTGCTGCTGTTCTCAATATTGGCTTTCAAAAGCTCCAAATTTTGGAATGATTTTTTAATGTGTTAATAAATAGGTTGGTATTATGGAACACAAGATGAACCAAGGACAGATCCCGCAAGATGTTGAGTCTGATAGCTATCGCAAGCAGCGCAGTCAATATTTAGAAAAGATGCTCGATGGTAATGAGACCGACCTTAAAGATGAAGAGCCCGACTGTTATATTTTGGGCTACAACTGATTTAAGGGCTTCTTTGCTCATGCTCTCTTTGGTTGAGCTTTCAGGCTAGAGGGTGAGATTTTTAGCTAACTGATTTTTGATGGCAGTTTTTGATTAGTCAGTATTGATGACTCATCTGAGTCACAAAGTAGAATAAAAAGAAGCGTCATCAAAGTTGCTAAGAGTGTAAGTTTTACCGGACCTTTGGTAGCCGAGGCTACCTCGAAGGTTAGCCCCAACTCCCAAAAATAGTTCAAATTAGTCTTAGTCTACCGCAACCATGACGTTACTGGCTTTGATAATGGCATAGGCATTTCCACCTACAACCAGTCCTAATTGTTCGCATGATTTCTTAGTGACCACTGACGTGATTTCGACTCCAGGTGCCAGCTCGATAACCACTTCGTTGTTAACAGAACCTTCATCGATAGATTTAATTTTACCCGTTAGGTTGTTACGTGCACTGATCTTCATTGATGATTTCTCCTTTACTTGAATAAAAATAACGTATTTACCACAGGATTGCAGACAGCGTGTTCAGCATAAGTTATCGGCTGCTATTTGTCCGTAGTTTTTGGATTAACCGCTCTATAAGTTGTGGCGCCAAAGAGGCGATAATCATCCCGGCCATCAATAGATATTGATGTAGGCTAAAAGCCTCGTTGAGTAACAAGATCCCCGAGACAATACCGGCAATGGGATTAGCGATACCGCCAAAGGTAAAGTCGACCACACTCATGCGTTGTAGTAACCAGACATACATGCTGTAGCCCAGTACAGTATTGAGCAAAATAATCCAGATGATGCCAATGAAATTGGTCTGGCTGAGCCCTTCGTATGCCTGTATATATTCTGTCGGTTGCCAGATGCAATGCAGCAGTGAAGCTAACACTAATAAAGCACCACCGATGATTAGTTGCCAAGTTAATACGGTCCACCAATGGATGCGCCCACCTAAAGTTTTGGTAATGGTGCTACCAATAATAATACAGCTAATTGCAGCCATCATGGCCGCTAAGCCGATGGGATTGAGGCTGATGGCTCTGGGATCAAACAGCAACCATGCAAGACCGATAAGAACAGCGCCGCAGAGCGTCTGAATTTTACTTGGCCGCTGCTTACTCAGCAGCCAGTGAAACAGCATGGCAAATACGGGTACCGAAACCATTCCGACCCCGGATATGGCCGAAGGCAGCGTCAGCGCCATAACGAAAATTAAGCAGAAGAAAGCGGCAATATTGAGTGTGCCTAATTTGAACAAGATGGACCAATCTTGTCGTTGTGGCAGGCTAGGTTTTATCGCTAGCAATATCAATCCGGCAGGGAGAGCGCGAAGTGCGCCAAGTAACAGAGGTGGCCATTCGGGAAGAGTAAACTGGGTTACAGCATAAGTCGTACCCCAGAAAAAAGCCGGGATCATGGCTAACAGTACATTCATCATCTGTCTCTGCAAAGCAGTAAAACGGCTTTAAAAAGTCACTCTTATTCGCGATAAAGGGTTAATCAATCATTATTGATCTTGCTGCGAACGGCAATTTCTGGAGGATTAATTCCATGTTTTTTAAACTCTTTCATTACCCTAAGAGTGATATCCGTTTCGAACAATTTTTCATATATGGTATCGACCACATAGGCCTTACAGGTGAGTTTAATCGCCAAGTAGTTTTCAGCCATAGATTGACTCACTAATACCACGACCGGCTTAGGCAAGTGAATATAACGACTCGATGACGCCGCTTCTTGAATCAGGTCACGTGCCAGATTGATATCTTGATCCATACCCACATAGAAGGGGATCACACATTGCATATCTAGTTCACCATAGTTACCGCTCATGGTGACTTCACTGAGAAACTTGTTATTGGGAATGGTGATGATGTCATCGGTTAAGGTGCGCATTCTGACCGAACGTAAGCCGATAGTGACAATATCGCCATAATGGCCTTCGAAGGTAACGCGATCGCCGACTTGGAAAGGTCGGTCAATCATTACGGTGAGACCGGCAATAAAAGAAGCGGCAAGATCTTTCATAGCAAAGCCGATAGACACCGCCAGCGTACCACCTATCAGGGTGAGGATCTGTTCGTTGATCCTAAAGCTCATCATAAAGACCACTATCCCGGCGGTCATATAGATAAAGAACTGGAAGAAGGATTGTAGCTTTTGCAGCATCATTCGATATTGCACAAACTGGCTGCTGACGCCATCGACCACCTTGCCGACAAAGCGTAGCAGTAACCAAGCCGCAAGCAGGACGATAACCGAGAAGATCACCCCGCTCCAACGAATAAGACTCGTGATTTGAGTTAAGTTTTCCAGATGTGCATTAGGATCTTCACTGGCAAAAGCCATTGAACTCAAAGTTAAAAGTGTGAGTGTTAATAACAGTTTACTCATATTACTTCACCAAAAGATGCTGACGGTGGAGGGCATTGGTAATATAGCGATACCAGTGATCTGAGATACGGGCCTTATCATCGGTCCATTCGATATAGCCGCGACTTTCGAAATACCTGAGTGTGCCGATCACCTCGGCGATGGTCAGCTGAGTACATTCCGACAGTTCTTCGGGAGAAGAGACCTCCAGCTGTACTACAGAACGTAATATAGCCAACATCGGCTTGGGCATCTTCTCTAAGTCCTCATTGGTTGGAGCATTAAACAGACGCACGACTACGTCATTGGTTGTTTTATCTCGTCGCAGTGACAAACGGAAAAAGCGCAACGCGACCGTTGGATTACCATCGGCATAATGCCAGAGAATACGGAAGAAGCCGATGCGAGCGCGTTCCTCTTCGGTGATCTCGTCTTGATCCCATTGTTTGGGTACCACTAAACCTTCGAAAGTGACCGGTTTTTCGATATCGGTATTGATCCGTGAAGCTAAAAGCTCGGCAATTTGTGCTTCGCTCCATCTGGGTAAAAACACCACATGGTCGAACAGTAAGCGTTCACCTCGGGCGCGATCTACAAAGCGCCAACTGGATTTTTCGATAGCCAGTACACAGCGGTGGTTTTTCTTCGAACGACGCATCAAATTAGTAAATTTAATCAAGTCGCCTAGGCCGCCAACCCGAGGTTTGACTAAACGTTGGGCGTTATCAATGGCGATGAAATAGCAGATTTCACTCTTACGCAGATGGCTTAATATTTGAATTTCACTGGCATCACTGTCTAGACCTAATTCGGTCGCAAGTTGTGGAATTAATTCACAATAACCGCCATTTGGACAGCTGATATAGATCGCTGTAGCGTTTTTCACCTTATAGTGTAATTGCTTCAACAGAGTGGTGGTGCCAATTCCCCGTTCACCACTGACGACACACATAGAAGGATTATCGGACAGCAAATATTGCGAAAGCTGCTTGAGCTCAGTCGCGGGATAATCGATAAGCTCACTGTCTTCACGGCCCGGCAAAATATACTGATAAACCTCGTCACGTTTGATGCGTACCAAGTTATTGTTAGCACCATGATTATTGGTTTGTTTGGCCACTTCAATGCGAAAGAGGTAGGCCAAAGCTTGGCTGAAAAATGCGTATTGTGACAAGTTGGCGATAACATATTGTTTAGCGCTGCGAGTGACCAGCCAGAACATCATTAGTGCAGTAGCAAAGGTGGATAAAACCAGATGGTTTTTATTGTTAATCGCCCAAGTGATCCAAATCGGTGTGTCGAGTTGTTCATGGTTGGCGCTGAAAACGTGCGACTTCCATTTATGGATCACCAAAATAGTAATGAAAATAAACCAGAAGAACACCAGGTTGGTGATCCAATGATAGATAGTACCTTGGCCTATAGATCGTTGGGCTAATTGCAAAATCACCCCGGTAACGATCACGCTCCAAACATAGTAACGAATGGTCGAGAGGCGCAGTGCAGTAATGGGTTTATTAGTGTTACGGCTGTTGCGATAAGCAAATTCCAGCATGAATTTGATGATGATCGAACCACCGAGGATCCACCAGATGATGATCTCGAGAAAGATCAGATGCTGCAAACTGGGTAAGCTGCTTAATATGCGTAGTGATAAGGTGATGGCAATTAGCCATGCAATAGGGCGATTGGCCGAGCCTATGTACCAGAGTAGTCTTGCCCACCAAGGTGGCGACATTCCTTGAGTCGGTGATTGGGTTAGCTGGCGAATAATATTCTTACTGTGTTTTAACCACCAGTTAAGCAGTAAATAGACCAGTAATAGTTTAAAGAAGGCGGCGAGAATGGGGACTGGTGAAATGGTTAAGTCCCGTAAAAAAGCTTTAAAACTTTGAATTTGAAGTAAGATTAAATATTCGGTATTTAGCTGCGCCAGTTTCAATTCGGTTTTAAATTGGGTAACCCCTCGAGGGCCAAAACCCGTGAGTTTATTAAACAGATCGGTAGAGCTGAGTTTGAGCAGGGTTTGTTTAGACTGACTTAGGCTAACTAAGGTCAACTGTTGATTTTGTACTTCCAGCCAGTTTGCCTTGTCGCTGTTGGTATGATAGCGGCTTAAGGCACTTTTGAAGGATTGAATATCTCTATCTATCTGGCGTAATGTGCCCGCTAATAACCTATCGACGCGGCGCCGATCTGATTCGCTAATAAATAGCGGATCGGGAAGCTCGCTGATGGTTGCAGCTAGTTCTGTGGCTGCTTCAGAAACCGCAGGCGTTGTCGGTTGGGTTTCTTGTTCCCAATCTGCATGCGCAGCAAAGGCTTGCAACGCCAGTAATGACAATATGATTTGCAGGATTCTTGTCATAATGCTCACTTATCTCGCTGGATGATCTGCCACAATTTAGTCTAGTTTGATGCTAAGTAGTTGTTACTTAATGTTCGGTACACGGTGCTTTTGGGACGCACCAAAGACTAAATTGAAGCCATAAAATGGCTAGTAATGAATACCTTATTGATAACTATACTTGTAAAGGCAAGTTAGCTCTAGTGGCTAAATTAAATGCATCTGCATTTATTTTGCAGATGGTGAGCTAGCGCTAGTTAATTTAGCGTTAACGCGACAATCTTTAATGGATGGCTTTCATCGAAAGAGGGAAAGTCACTATGGCAAGCCAGCCATTGATGTTGACTCACTTGACGGCCTTGCTTCTCGACGCAACGAATTAACGCTTGGAACCAGGTTTCTGCATCGACTTTAGCGACGTTATTACAACAGACGATAGTGCCGCCAGCGCGGGTGGCCATCATGGCTGGCTTAAATAGGCTTTGATAGTCATTGATTAAATCTACTGTGCCAAATGGACTCTTTGCAAACCGTGGTGGGTCGAGAAACACTAAGTCGAATTGAGTCGGGCTGAGTTTAGGATAAGTAGGCAGTTTCTGATTTCGACGACCACCGACTTTTAACCCCGCGAGCTGACGCATAGCGGGAAAGGCATCACTTTTGACAAATTCACAGACTGTCTCGACACCGTTAAGCTGAGCATTTTCACGCCCTGCAGCCAGCGCAAATGAAGAGAAATCCACATTTATTACTCTGTGAGCACCGCCTACTGCGGCAGCGGTGCCTATGCCACAGGTATAGGAAAACAGATTAAGAACGCTTTTGTCTTGGCTGTGGGCTTTGACATATTCACGGCCGACACGCATGTCGAGAAACAGCAGCGGATCTTGTCCTTCGTGGCGTAACTTGCTGGTGAATTTAATGCCGTTTTCTTCGATCACTTGTGGCGTTATGGCAAATTGCTCGAGTGACTCATCAATCGGGTTGAGAATACGAGAGTTTTTATCCGATCTGTCGTTGTAAACGATCGGCAGCGCTTCTGTTTGAGTTAAGACTTGGCTGATTTGGCTTAGCTCATCTTCAGTAAGTGATTGGTGAAATGTTTGGATGAGCCAAGCATCACCGTATCTGTCGATATTCAAACCGCTGATACCCTCGACGGTGCCATGAAATACGCGATAACAGTCAGTGCGATTGACCTTGGCATCAGCAATAAGTTGTGCACGCTGATCGAATGCCTTGGTTAATAGTTGGCTGAGCGACATGGTTTGCAGTCCGTTGTGGGCGAGGGATTAAGGTGGCACATGATAGCAAAAATCGCTTTAATGTGGAGGAAATAGTTCCCATACTGCTGATGGAGCTGACTTTATAAGCAGAGGCAAGGCGATGACAATTGTATTAGTCCATGGCATTTTTAACACGGGTCGAGTTATGAGTTGGATGCGTAATCGATTTGAGCGTCAGGGATATCGCTGTATTAGTCCGACAATCGCCCCTTTTGATGGTCGTAAAGGGATTGCCTATGGAGCGCAAATGCTAAAAGCGGCTATCGATGCTGAGCTAGGTGAAGACGCCCCAGTAGTATTAATTGGATTTAGCATGGGCGGCGTTGTGGCGCGTTATTATCTGCAATGTTTAGGGGGTGATAAAAGGACTCGAGCGCTGTTTACTATTTCTTCGCCCCACAACGGTAGTTACATGGCCTATCTACCTTATCCTTCTCAGGCTTTTCGCGAGTTAAGACCCGGAAGCACGTTATTAAACCAGCTCAATCAACAGCAACAAGGGCTAGCCGATATTCCGCTGTATTCGTTTCGAACGCCGCTGGATTTTACCATAGTGCCTAGTCGCAGTTCCCACTGGTCGATAGCGAATAACCAAGTGTTCAAGGTGCCGTTACATCTGTCGATGATCTACAGTCGCCGAGTCGTTGAAGCGCTACTGACCGCTACAGAGCAGCTTGATTTAGACAAATCGTAATCAGTTTAAATAGTCCTGTTCTCACTCGGTTAGGCTTTCCCTTATAATCGGTCACTTTATCTTGCCGCTAACTTTGAAAAGTATGATGTGTTATGAACAAAATCCATATACAGATGACTAAAGATGGGAGCCACACTTTAATGAGTAGCCTGTTTGATGACAGTTATCATTCTCATAATGGTGCGCTCAGTGAGTCTGAATATGTTTATATTGATGCAGGTTTTAATGCGTTATCGCCTCAATTTGAGCAAGTGAGTATTTTGGAGCTAGGTTTCGGCTCAGGGATGAATGCAATGCTAACGTTGCAGCAAGCGCTTGCAGATGGCGAGGTGACAAAGCCGATACGCTTTGTGACAGTTGAAGCCTATCCTGTGCCGCATGAGGTGATTGCTGAGCTCAACTATAAGCAGTACCTGAATGCCGAAGTGGCTGCGCTGTTTGATAAGTTACATCAGGCGCCATGGGATCAAGATGTAGAGATAGTACCTGGATTTATGCTGCATAAAGTTCATGGCAAACTTGAGAATTACACGGCTGTACCAGCGTCGATAAATTTGGTGTACTACGATGGTTTTGCTCCCAGTAAACAACCTGAGCTATGGAGGCAAGACAATTTCGATCGTCTATATCCTATGATGATGCCAGAGGGTTTATTAGTCAGTTATTGTGCCAATGGCCAGTTTAAACGTAATTTGAAGGCGGCAGGTTTTGAGGTTAAACCTTACCCTGGGGCTTTGGGGCGTCGAGAGATGACCCGTGCATGGAAAAGGTGATAGCCTAATTTCAAGGCTGGGTTAGCACTTAGGTATTAAATACTTAATCGGTAAACATTTAGGTATTTAACATTTAAGCATTAATCATTCAGATATGCAGTAGCAAGGTATTGGTTAATAAATGGACTTAGCAATAAGGAAGTCGCCCCGTGACAGAAATGAATAAAGATGTGTCTTGGTATCAAAAAAAATTTAGTCGAGCGATAGCCGTAGGCTTATGCTTGCTGGGATCGATTTTTACTGTGTCGGCCGAGCCAGAGATTTCCCATACATTGCAAACCATAGACACTGAATTTCGTCTTACACAACCTATCTTGAGTCTTAATCTATTGGGGAATGCCAATAAAGAGCTGCTGATTTTCGCGATTGATGAACAGCAGCGTTCATGGTTGTCTATTTATGGCTTAGATAGCGAAAATGGCCTATATCGACAGTTACATCGCCTGTCTTTGCCACCAGAATTTTTAGCCTTCGATATAACTGCAGAAGATGACACATTAAGTCGGCCACAGGCACTCTATTTTCTTTCCGAGTCAAAACTGCTTAAGCTGGAAGTGACTGAGCAAAAGGCAAAATTTAAAGCGTTACTCCCAGTTACGCCCTTATTGCAAAAGTCTCGAGCCGATTTTATCTCTCGCAGTCATTTTGTACGTGACTTTAATAAAGATGGATTGGATGATTTTATTATCGGCGGTTTTACTCAGACTCAGTTATTTATCCAGCAAGCCGATGGCCAGTTTATGAGCCAATGGCTGCCTATCACCCCGCAGGTCTTACAATATCGAGATGGCGCTCGATATATCGAGGCTAGCCGCTATTTTGCCGATCTTAACCTTGATGGGCGAGAGGATATAATCAAAATTGCCGAAGGCGAACTCGAGTTTTACCCTCAGCAGGCCGATGGTCTGTTTTCCACCATAGCCACTTTTTTACCCGTAAGCATCGCCATCAGTGGGCTCGATTGGTGGAATAAGCGTGACGTTTATGGCGAGGCGCTTGACCAGAGTAACCTGACTTATCGTAAGGTCGAGCAGTTAAAAGACACCAATAATGATGGTTTGGTCGATATGGTGGTGCGCTATACCAAGAGTTCGGGGGTTCTGGATAGGGTCAATGACTATGAAATCTATCTGGGCCGAAAAGGGGACAAAACGGTCAGTTTTGCCAAACAAGCTGACAATGTGATCCGCGCCGATGGCACGCTGACAGGATTTGAATTACGCGATATTGATAATGATAAGGTTGATGAAGTGCTGGTATCCGGCTTCGATATTGGTTTATCACAAGTCATTGGGGCTTTAGTGTCGGGTAGCATAGATCAAGATGTGTATCTGTTTAAACAAGATGGCCAGGGACAGTTTCCTAAAAAGCCCAATGTCAGCGAGTCGGTAGAACTGAGTTTTAGTCTGACTTCGGGGCAGAGTGGTAGTCCTGTGGTGCACTTAGCCGATTTTAATGGTGATGGCTATCAGGATCTTATTTTGTCTGATGGCGATGACGCCTTGAATCTATTTTGGGGACAAGCCAGTGGCGATATCTTCAGCAGTAAAACGCGCGGCTTTAAACTGTCATTGCCTAGTGATGGTAAGCTAGTGATCAGCAGTGATCTCAACGCCGATGGCAAGGCCGATCTCTTGATGAGTTATGGCCGCCAAGACAGCAAAACCCTACAGCGACAATTTATCGTATTCTTGTCTCGATAGTTATCAGCAATAGTTATCAGCAATAGTTATCGCAATAGCTGTCAGTAATAACATCTGAGTCGAGCCGAATTTATTTTAAGCTAAACTCGATTCAGCATAGTCTTTGTTGATGGCGTTGGATTTGCGTGATCTCGGTTTGCAGCGAATGTTCCTGCGGTTTAGTTTGTCTACGTTCTCGCATCCAACTATAGACCTTATGACTGGAGATGCCGTATTGATTGGCTACTTCCGAAGGCAATGGGTTGCCCATTTCTAACTCACTCACCACCATCTGCTTAAATTCATGTACATCTAGCTGCATGTTCGGCATCTCCCTGGTAATTATTGCTGTTGTATTTAACCTGAGCTCTGTCTAACCATAGCTCGCTATGGTGTACGACAGAGCGCCTTGATATGCAAAAAAATCTGCTTATTCAGTCAGGAAATAGACTTTCCTTTTCGAACTAATCGTTTATAGCATTGAATTAGCTTGTTAAATTTAGATTTTCCGACACTCGTTATCCCGAGTTCAGGCTATTTATATCCCGCTGGAGATTATTAAGCGAAACTTATGCCAATTTATTTAGCAGTATTTCTGGCTTATCGAGTTGTTAGTCGGTGGGAGTTCGCACCAAAATGGCGATAAATCATCACCAAGGCAGTGCAGTTAGCGGATTCAAACGGGTTGAGGGAGAGGAAATATCAGAAGCTAAAGCGGCGGCGATCTGCCACCGCATAATCAAGCTAGTGAAGTAAAAACAGAGTCGCCAGACCTAAGAAGGCAAATAGGCCAATGACATCGGTTACTGTGGTTAACACCATGCCGCCAGCTAAGGCTGGGTCAACATTCAGCTTCTTGAGTAGCAAGGGAATACAGGCTCCGGCAAATCCCGCCACTGTCATATTGATGAGCATAGCGCCGCCAATTAAAGCGCCCAGTTGCATATCCCCCTTCCATAACCAGATAGCGGCAAATACCAACAATGCCCACAGCAGACCATTTAAGAAACCAATAGCCAACTCTTTGCCGATAAGCCAGCGAGAGTTACTCTGGCCAATCTGCCCCAAAGCGATACCACGGATCACCAGGGCTAAGGTCTGATTGCCAGCGACGCCGCCCATGCTGGGAACAATGGTCATTAAAATCGCAATGGTGGCAAACTGCTCTAAGGTCCCTTCAAACATATTGCTGACCGAAGCGGCCAATAGTGCGGCAAACAGGTTAATGGTCAACCATAATGAGCGGCGAAGTGTACTCTTTAATACTGGACCGAAGGTGTCGGTATCATCATCCATACCTGCCATCCCCATCATGGAATGTTCGGCATCTTCACGAATGACATCTACCACATCATCGATAGTGATACGTCCTAATAAGCGGTTGGTTTGATCTTCGACCACAGGAGCGGATATCCAGTCATGACGTTCGAATAACTGCGCGACTTCACCATCATCCATCGATGCCGGAATTCCTTCGAGATCATCATTCATGATGTCGCGTACCGAAGCATTGGGATCGCAGGTAAGCAGATCGGCAATACTTACCCCGCCCAATAAGCTGTCATATTTATCGACGACATAAAGGGTATCTGTGGCCTCTGGCAGTTCGCCGCGAATACGCAGATAACGTAAGATAACATCTATATTGACGTCGGGGCGCAAGGTGACCGTATCGGTATTCATCAAGCTGCCAGCGGTATCTTCGGGATAGGACAGTGCCTGTTCGACACGGGCTCTATCTTGTGAACTCATCGATTGCAGTACTTGATTAAATACGCTGTCAGGTAAGCTACGCAGAATATAGGCCAGATCGTCGGTATCCATACCTTCAGCGGCTTTGGCGACTCGCTCTGGGCTCATCTGAGTGATCAGATGATCTTTTAGCTCTTCACCGAGTTCGTCAAGGATCTCACCGGTATGGGATTGGTCAATCAATTGCCACAGCACTTGGCGAGTGCGTGGTGGGGAAGATTCTAAAATAAAGGCGATATCTGATGCTGCCATGTCGTGTAGCATCTTACGTACATGGACGAACATACCGCTATTTAGGGCTTGAGTTAGCTGATGTAGACGTTGATCTGTGGTTTCACTGTCTAACACTTCGAGCGGCATCGCTCTTCTCCCCAAAGATATGTTTATGGCATAAACAATTGATTATTATAGAACGAATTAAGTCTAAACGATCAAAAGTGGGCAGATTATACGGCTTCTTCGAATTTGGCGTCAATAAGCGCGCTGACCGCATCGAGTGCGGCCTGTGCATCTTTGCCTTCGCTGGTGATTGTGATGGTTTTTCCCATGCCGGTTTCCAACATGAGTAAGCCTAGTACGCTAGCTGCGGAGGCCTGTTTTTCACCTTGTATAAGGGTCACTTCGGCATCGAAGGTGGCGGCTAATACTGCCAGCTTGGTTGCTGCTCTGGCATGTAATCCCAGCTTATTACAGATGGTGAGTTGGCGTTCAAGTTTCATCTTGTTTCAGCTCTCGGTGACGTGCCTGAACTTTATGCTTGCTGCTGCTAAACAGCTTGGCTAGCTGGTCGGTGACATAGACAGATCTATGTTGCCCACCTGTACAGCCGATAGCGATAGTCAGATAGCTACGGTTGTTGCGTTCTAAATGTGGTAGCCAAGTTTCGATCAGGTTTTCTATCTGCCAGATAAACTTGTGCACTAAGGGTTGCTGACGCAGGAAAAATTGCACTGGTTCATCTAGCCCTGTGAGCGGTCGTAGATCTGGCTCCCAGTGTGGGTTTGGCAAGAAACGCACATCGAACATAAAGTCAGCTTCGCTGGGCATGCCATATTTAAAGCCGAAAGACTCGAAGTTAATCACCAACTCTTTATCTACGGTGCCAAGCAAGATCTCTCTTACTTTGTCACTCAGATCATAAATATTAAGATGGGAAGTATCGATATAATGATCGACGATCTTAGCGATAGGCTCTAGCATTTCGCCTTCAAGTTTTATGGCATCTTTGAGTGATACCTTTGAACGCGAAAGAGGGTGAAGTCGGCGGGTTTCGCTGTAGCGTTTAAGCAGAACATCGTCGGAAGCATCAAGGAAGAAGCTTTGCAGTTCGATATCTTTAGGAAGGTTAGCGAACTGCTTATCAAGCTGGATATCTTGGCTAGGCATATTACGAACATCGACGCTAATCGCGACGAGTTCGTTACTGTCTTTAAGTTGGGTGAGCAGGGATTCCATCATCTGCAAGGGCAGATTATCGACACAGTAGTACCCGAGGTCTTCGAGAACCCTCAGTGCTACTGACTTACCTGATCCCGAACGCCCGGATACCATCACCAATTTCATTGGGTTATCACCTGATAGAGTTCTGCTTCATCTTGGGTTTTCCTTAGCTGTTTCATGACGCTCTTATCATTCAACTTTTCGGCCATGGCCGCTAATGTACTCAGGTGTTGTTCGCATTGATCTGCGGGCACCAATAATGCAAAAAGTATATCGACAGGCTGATTGTCAATGGCATCGAATGCTATTGGTTCAGCACATTTTACGAGTACTGCCAACGGTTGCGTAATGCTAGTCAGCCTCCCGTGGGGGATCGCGATACCATTGCCTATACCTGTGCTGCCCATTTTCTCTCTAGCCAGAAGGCTTTCAAAAATCTCTTGAGAGGAAAGGGGTGGGTACTGGGCAGCGGCTAAGTCGCTGATAAGTTCCAGTACCTTTTTCTTACTGCCCGGAGTGGCGCAGGTTGTGCACTCCGGCCGCAGGATGGTACTAAGTTCCATCGTTAATGTTTAGTAAGCTTCTCTTTGTGTTTAATAACCTGACGATCTAATTTGTCGATCAGGGAGTCTATTGCGGCATACATGTCCGCATGCTCAGATGTCGCAAAGACTTCGCCACCCCGAAGGTGTAGCTTTGCTTCAACTTTTTGCATCAATTTTTCAACATTTAATACAACGTGGACATTATTGATCTGATCGAAATGCCGTTCAAGTTTTGTAAATTTCTCTTCAACATAATTGCGTAGCGATTGGGTGATCTCTATGTGGTGCCCAGTTAGGTTTATTTGCATAAAATCAGTCCTCCGGTTTCCAATTGTTGATTACAAACTCTTACGTTGATTCGATGGCGGGATTAGCATGGCTTCACGGTATTTGGCGATGGTTCGTCTCGCTACCTGGATACCTTGTTCTGCTAATAATTGCGCCATCTTGCTGTCGCTTAATGGTTTCTTCTGATTTTCTGCCGCGACCAACTTTTTAATGAAGGCGCGTATCGCTGTCGAAGAACACTCTCCACCATCGTCGGTCCCCACGTGGCTGGAGAAAAAGTATTTTAGTTCAAATATGCCCCTTGGGGTGTGCATATATTTTTGTGTCGTTACCCTGGATATGGTCGACTCATGCATCTCAACGGCTTCTGCAATGTCGTTGAGTACCATAGGTTTCATCGCCTCTTCCCCGAATTCAAAAAATCCTTGTTGGAAGTCCACAATGCAATTGGTGACCTTTAACAGGGTGTCATTGCGGCTTTCTAAACTCTTAATAAACCACTTTGCCTCTTGCAGATGTCCACGAATAAACTGGCTATCGGCTTGATTCTTAGTGCTACGTGCCATAGATGCATAATGCTGGTTTACATTAATCTTAGGCATACTATCCGGGTTTAGCTCGACCACCCAGCGCCCTTTTTTCTTGGTCACTGTGACATCCGGGATCACATACTCATCTCGGCTGGCGGTGATGGCCAAACCTGGACGAGGATTGAGGGTCTGGATCAGCGCAATGGCGTCTCGTAACTCATCTTCTTTGAGTTTAGTTTTTCGCATCAATAAGCGAAAGTCTCTGCCGGCAATTAGATCTAAATGTTCGTTAATGAGCATTTTCGCGTTGCCAATATTGGCAGTATCGTGGCTAAATTGCGCCAGCTGAATAATGAGGCATTCGCGTAGATCTCGTGCTGCGACCCCAATAGGGTCGAAGTGTTGAATCCGCTTTAATACTGCTTCAATCTCATCGAGCTCAATTTCTGGATCGCCCATAGCTTCAAGGATATCGTCACAACTTTGGGTGAGGTAACCGCGCTCGTCGATGGCTTCGATAATGGCGGTTGCAATGGCTAAATCGTTGTCAGAAAAAGGTGTGAGATTTTTTTGCCACTCTAAATGCTCATACAAGCCTTCGCTGGTTTCACCTTGAAAGGGCATGTCATCATCGCGCATGGCGCCTGAACTGGAATTAGGAGAGGCGGTATAAACTTCATCCCAAGTGGTATCGACGGGCAACTCGTCAGGCATAGAGTCTTGATTCAGTGCATCGGAAGTTTCTATGCCAGAATTGTCTTGGCTGGAGTCTATTTTGAGCTTGTCGTCAAAATTGTTTTCATAGCTGTCATTGTCGTTATCACGACTTTCTTGTGCGTCATTGCTGCTGTTTTCTAGCTCGTCATCTAGCTCTAAAAGCGGATTGGATTCTAATGCTTGTTGGATCTCTTGTTGCAGTTCCAATGACGATAATTGCAACAAACGAATCGCTTGTTGCAATTGGGGAGTCATGGTGAGATGTTGACCCATTTTGAGCTGAAGTGACGCTTTCATCTAACTGCTATTCCCTTGTTTCTACTTATAAAGTGAGAAAGCTTAAGTGTTTTGCCTTATGTGTTAAGGCTAATATATTTATCAGGGCAGAGATCTTCGTCATTGCCCTACAGGTTATATAAATAACTATAGCGTGAATTGTTCGCCTAAGTACACTGCACGTACTTGCTGGTTGTCTAAGATCTGTGCTGGTGTGCCTTCGGCTATGAGATTACCGTGGCTGACGATATAGGCTTTTTCGCAAACATCTAAGGTTTCACGGACGTTGTGGTCGGTGATAAGTACGCCGAGTCCACGATTCTTAAGTTGCTCAATAATTTTTTTAATATCGATAACAGAGATGGGATCGACCCCAGCAAAGGGTTCATCAAGCAGAATAAACTTAGGATTAGCGGCTAGGGCTCTGGCAATCTCAACACGGCGACGTTCACCACCAGAAAGTGCCATGCCTAAGCTGTCGCGAATATGGGTAATGTGAAACTCTTCAAGCAGATGTTCTAACTCTTCTTCACGGGCTGCTTTATTAAGCTCACGGCGAGTTTGCAGCACAGCCATGATGTTGTCGTGAACCGACAATTTTCTAAAAATGCTCGCCTCTTGGGGGAGATAACCTATGCCTTTTCGAGCCCTAAGGTGCATAGGGTCGAGAGTGAGATCGTCTTGATCGATAAAGATTTTTCCTTTATCACTTTGAACGAGGCCGACAACCATGTAGAAGGTGGTGGTTTTACCGGCACCATTAGGGCCAAGCAAACCAACAATTTGGCCTGTTTTTACCGTTAGACTGACATCTTGCACCACTGCACGGCTTTTATAACTCTTGGCTAAATTAACGGCTTTGAGGGTAAGATCTGTCATTGTTGCTCCTGCTGTTCTGGCTGCTCTTTTGCAGGAGGTTGTTGCTCTTCTTGATAGTTTTCAGGCTGAATAATGGTGATCACTCGATCGCCATCTTTACTCTCGGCGATCAGCTGTTGTAGCTCAATGTTATAGCGGATTTGGTTACCCGTCACTTGGCTGCCTTCCTGTTCTAGGGTGGCATTACCAATCAGAGTTAAAGTGCGATTGGATAGTTCATAACGGATCTCTTTCGCACTTGCAGATGCTGGGCGACCATTTTCCATGACTTGTGAATAGGTGGCAGGATTACCCACGGCAATGAGGATTTTACCGCCGTCGTTTTCTTTGCTGAAGGCTCGTAGCTCATCGGCTTTAATCTTGATTGAACCTTGAGTGATCTCTACCGGGCCATTAAAGATGACCTGATTGTTTTTTATATCTGCCTCTTGACTGGCAGCAGAAATTTTAACCTCTTGCAGTAGGTCATTTTCCTTGGCGGTGGCGTTAAGACTAGCAAGGGCTAGTGCACCAGCAAGAATCAATTTATTTAGTTTCATATGTTCCTTCTACCTGACTCAAGAGTCGTACATTTTGCGCGTTGAGATCAGCCTGTAAACCTTGACCGGTAATGAAAAAATCGCGGCTAGTGATACGGATGTTCCTATCTGAGGTCATGATCATCGTATTTAAATCCAGTTCCAGATAAGTGGTTTCTATTGTCTGGATGGGTTCATTAGGACTGATGGCATCAATAATAACATCATTTTCTAATGTCACTCGTCCGCTGTTTTTATCTAAGGTGCCTTTAGTGGAGCGTAAACGCCATTGGGCATCACCTTTATCGGGATAAACCAAGTATATGGGTTTTGAAAAGTAGGTGATGTTCTTATCGGCGTAAAACTCCATATGGCTTGCCGATACTCGACTATTCACATTCCCTTTCTCGTTGTACTGTACACTCTTTAAATTATTAACAACATAATCAGGGCGATCGATGCTATCTAAGCTGGCATCATGGCTGCTGCGCTTAACTTGAACCTGCCAATATAGGATTAATGCGGCGCCAAAAAACGCAATGATTGCCAGGGTAACTCTATTCATATACTCATACCATGGGCCGAATCGAACTTATCTTGGCTCAATAAAATAAGATCTGTCAATTCTCTTAGGGCACCATGGCCGCCGTTGATATTTGTTATCATATCAACATGTTGCTTAACATACGGATGGCCATCGGCCACACATACTGATAAGCCGACTTGCTGCATGACAGGTAGATCGACCATATCATCGCCAATATAAGCCACTTGTTCCGGGCTGACCTGATACAGTTTGAGTAACTCCTCATACGGCTGCATCTTATTGTCGATACCTTGATAGATATGGGTAATGCCTAATGCGGTCATACGATCTTCGACAATTTTAGATTTGCGGCCGGTGATAATCGCGACTGGAATATCGCTGGTTAACAAAGAGCGTACGCCATATCCATCGCGGGTGTGGAAGGTTTTAAGTTCATCACCTGAGTTACTCATGTACACCAGACCATCGGAAAACACGCCATCGACGTCGCAGATCAGTAGTTTTATCTGTTTGGCTTTATTCCAAACAGTATCGCTAATGGGGCCGTAAAAACCTTGATGAGCCATAATCAAATAACCCCCGCTTTGACCAAGTCGAGCATATTAAGCGCACCGATTGGTTGTTGCTGTTCGTTGATAACGACAAGACCATTTATCTCTTTCTCGTCCATGACTTTTAACGCTTCGGCGGCCAAAATGCCATCGCTGACAGTGACACATCCCGCGGTCATCACCTCACTTATTGGAGTCGTACGTAAGTTCACGCCTGCATCTATTACCCGGCGTAAATCACCATCGGTAAAGATACCCGCTAACTTACCTTGACTATCGGTAACTGAGGTCATGCCTAAACCTTTCTTAGAGATCTCATATAGGGCTTCGGTGATGCAGATATCTTGAGTAACCATGGGTAACTCGTTTCCTGTGTGCATCACATCGCTGACTTTTAAGAGTAGTTTACGACCTAAACTTCCACCTGGATGAGACAGGGCAAAATCATCTTTAGTAAAGCCTCGAGCTTGTAATAGCGCAACGGCTAAAGCATCGCCCATGACCAGTGTCGCCGTGGTACTGGATGTGGGAGCCAGGCCAAGCGGACAAGCTTCTTCTGGCACTTCAATACATAAGTGAACAACAGAATGCTTTGCCATGTTGGACTCAGGTTTACCCGTCACCGCAATCACAGGAAGCCCCATGCGCTTAATTACGGGCATTAAGGTGAGGATCTCATCGGACTCGCCAGAGTTGGAGATAGCAAGCACTATATCATTTTCACTGAGTACACCCAGATCGCCATGACTGGCTTCGCCGGGATGAACAAAAAAAGCTGGCGTACCTGTGCTGGCAAAGGTTGCGGAAATTTTGTTGCCTATATGGCCCGATTTCCCCATGCCCATCACAATCACCTTTCCGGTACAGGAAAGGATCAGTTGACAAGCTTTAGCAAATTCAATGGAGTCGACATACTGGTATAGATTATCCAATGCATTGCGCTCGATATCGATAACATTGCGTCCCCATTGGCGTAATTGATTTACATCTACCATTTTGCTCTCTCTTTGTTGTTAACCAGCGTTGTTGTTAGCCGGCGCCTAACATCAAGTTAGGATAGAAAAAGTAACGCTTGATAAGCGACAAAGGTCGCTAATAATACTGCGCCATGCCAAGGTCTTAATTGGCGTGCTTTACCCGTTAATAAAACCAATATAGCCAAGGCGCTACTGGTCGCTAATACCATATAAAAATCACGTGAACTGGCAGCGGCATCAACGGCACCCGGTGCGATTAATGCGGGTAAAGCCAGTACCGCTAAAATATTAAATAGATTTGAACCGACGATATTTCCAATGGCCAGATCATCTTCTTTCTTCAGTACCCCAGCAATACAGGCTGCTAGTTCAGGTAAGCTGGTGCCGACGGCAATAATGGTTAAGCCGATCACTAAATCTGATAAATGATAGGCTTTGGCGATACCTACTGCACCTTGTACCATCCAGTCGGCTGATAATGGTAATAAAACCAGCCCTACAACTAACCATAGTATGGCTTTTACGGTTGGCACATCTTTAGGGATCTCGCTTTCAGCCTCTTCGACCAGAGGGTCAGATTCTTTGTTTCTAATGGCATGCCAGATAAGATATCCCATTAAAGCGAAAAACAATCCCATTAAGATCACCCCTTCGATGCGAGTGAGTTGACCATCAAACAGAAAGTAACCGGCTAATAAGGTTGCGCCTAACATCATTGGAATTTCACGTTTAAGCGTTTGAGAACTCACCGAGATGGCACCAAACAATGCTGTGATACCTAATATTAAAGTGATATTAGCGACATTCGAACCTAATACATTGCCTATCGCGGTATCTGTCATACCTTCCATTGATGCGGTTGCTGCCACAAACATCTCAGGTGCGGAGCTGCCCATCGCGACAATGGTTAGACCGATGAGCATTGGAGGTAACCCTAAGTTGCGAGCAAAGGCTGCTGCGCCGTAGACAAATTTATCGGCACTCCATACTAGGGCACCTAAACCAACGATAAGTAAAAAAATATTAAACAGCATTTAAGTCCATTAATGTTTATTAGTCTGCCGCGCATTTTCGCTGGATTTGAACAAAATTGAAAGTATTGCGATAAGATAGTGTCGATTCAGTTGTGCGCAATAGGTCAAATTTGTACAATTCGTCTCTTTTTCTGGCGTTTTACCATGGAACACATTAGGTCTTGCTATGAGTAATGAACAGGTAAATAAGCAAGTAAAGTCACTTGTCGAGATAAAAAACCTTAGCTTTAGCCGTGGCTCCCATGTCATCTACGAAGATATTAGTCTGTCGATACCAAAAGGTAAGGTAACGGCGATTATGGGTCCCAGTGGTATAGGTAAAACCACCTTACTCAAATTGATTGGCGGTCAATTGCAGCCTGAGCAAGGTAGCATTACCGTCGATGGTATCGATGTGCATCAATGCAATCGCAGTGAACTATTTGAGCTGCGAAAACGTATGAGTATGCTGTTCCAAAGTGGCGCCTTGTTTACCGACATGAACGTATTCGATAATGTTGCTTTCGCCCTAAGGGAGCACTCTGGTTTACCTGAAGTGATCATTAAGCGTATCGCCTTGATGAAATTGGAAGCCGTAGGTTTGCGCGGGGCGGCATCTATGATGCCTAGCGAACTCTCAGGCGGGATGCAAAGACGCGCTGCGCTGGCCAGAGCGATTGCCTTAGAGCCTGAGTTGATTCTGTACGATGAGCCGTTTGCCGGACAAGATCCCATTTCTATGGGGGTGTTGGTGAAGCTTATCCGTGAACTGAGTGATGCGTTGAATTTAACCTCTGTCGTGGTATCTCACGATGTACAAGAAGTGTTGAGTATTGCCGATTATGTGTACGTGTTGGCCGATAAGCGCGTGATTGCACATGGCACTCCGGCTGAACTCAAGCTGACTGATAATCCAAAGTTAAAGCAATTTATTGGTGGCGAGCCAGATGGTCCGGTACCATTCCATTTTCCCGCTCAAGATTACCAAAAGGAGATGTTAGGTGAGCTTGACTGATCAAATTGCGGACATTGGCCGCAATGCCATTAATAGCGTGATGGGACTCGGCCGTGCTGGGTTAATGCTGTGGGGCGCCATTGCCAGAGTTCCTCGTCCGAGAAAAGGGATCCCCTTACTGATCCGCCAGCTGTATGTGGTCGGGGTTCAGTCTATGGTGATCATCCTAGTGTCAGGATTGTTTATTGGCATGGTGTTAGCCTTACAAGGCTATAATATTTTGGTAGGCTTCGGCACCGAAGACAGTTTAGGCCCTATGGTGGCGCTCAGCCTGCTACGTGAACTTGGCCCTGTGGTAACCGCATTACTGTTTGCCGGTCGCGCAGGCTCGGCGCTCACGGCCGAAATTGGCTTGATGAAGAGCACCGAACAACTCTCTAGCTTAGAGATGATGGCTATCGATCCCCTGAGACAAATTATTGCACCGCGTTTTTGGGCTGGGGTGATAAGCTTGCCCTTACTTGCCTTAATGTTTACCGCTGTGGGTATATATGGTGGTCATTTGGTTGGGGTTGAATGGAAAGGTATCGATGCCGGAAGTTTTTGGTCGATTTTACAGGCATCGGTAGAGTGGCGACAAGATATCGTTAACTGTTTGATTAAAAGTGGTGTATTTGCCGTAGTGGTGACTTGGATAGCTCTTTATCGTGGTTATCATGTGATCCCAAATCCTCAAGGGATCAGCCGAGCGACAACTCAAACCGTTGTGCAGGCCAGCCTCGCGGTATTGGCATTAGATTTTCTGTTAACGGCCATCATGTTTGGCAGTTAATCGCTATCGTTTACGGATGAACCTAAGTATCACAATAAGTGATGCATATTGAACAGAGTGGTAAGAAGAGTATGTTAACTCGAAAAATTGAACTGTTAGTTGGCTTATTTATTTTGGCGGGGTTAGCCGCGTTTTTGGTATTGGTGTTTAAAGTGGCCGATGTCGAGGTTAAGCCCGGTCAGAGCCATTACACCCTTTATGCTAAGTTCACCAATGTGGGGGGATTGAAAGTACGTTCACCAGTTAAAGTGGGCGGTGTGGTCGTAGGTCGAGTGACCGATATTCGTTTAGACCCTAAGGAGCTGGTGGCCGTTGTTGAGCTGTCTATGGATAAGCAATACGATCAATTTCCCGAAACCAGTAGTTTATCTATTTTGACTTCAGGGTTACTGGGCGAGCAATTTTTAGGTTTGACGCCCGGCTTCGTGATGGACGATATCGCTATGCTCGAAAATGGCGATAAGATTGATGACACCCATTCGGCATTAGTGCTCGAAGATTTGATTGGTCAGTTTTTATATAGTGTGAAGTCGAAAGATAATTAATGGCAGGAAGTATTATGAAACATTTATGGAAAATCATGCTGGGTTCCATTGCAATGTTATTTAGCATAGGTGCAGTTGCTCAAAATATTGAGGTCAATGTTAAAGATCCTTATGAAATGGTGAAGTCGGCAGCTAATAAGACGTTTGCCCGTTTTCATCAGGATATTGACACAATTAAGGCCAATCCTGACCATCTTAAGGTGATAGTCTCTGAAGAGTTGATGCCTTACATCGATTATAAATATGCGGCCTATAAAGTGATGGGTAGCTATTTGCGTGAAAGTACCCCTGAGCAACGTGAAAAGTTTGCCGAAGCTTTTAAAGGGTATTTAATAGCAACTTATGCTCAAGCATTTACCGAATATACCAACCAGCAGGTGGAGTTCTCTCCTGGGAGTTCATTTGCGGATGAAAAGATGGTGGATGTGAACGTACAAATTATCGAGCAGGGACGTCCACCGATTAAGTTACAGTTTAGGGTTCGTCGCTTAAAAGATGATAGCTGGAAGGCTTTTGATCTGGTTGCCGAAGGGGTGAGCTTATTATCATCGAAGAGCGCAGAACTATCGAATCTGATCCGCCAGAAAGGGATCGACTATGTGATTAATGAGCTTGAAGTTCATACTGGCAGTCATATCAGCATGAAGAAGAAAAAGGGCGACAGCTAGAGATGTTGCAATTTAACGAGGATGGTAATACTTGCCATATTAGTGGAGCGTTATCGCAACAGGCGGTGATTGCGCTTTGGCCTAATGTGGAGCAGCTAATTGCGCCTCAGATACAGCGCTTAGATTTATCTGCTATTGCCGCCAGTGATTCTGCCGGAGTCGCTTTGCTGCTACATTTGGTGGCATTACAACAAAAGTCAGGTGGTTCGCTTGCCTTGAGTGAGGCGCCGCCGCAGTTACAGAAATTAATTGATTTATATGATTTACAAGACTTCTTCGTCGAAGAAGCCAAATAAAGGTTATTAGTTCATGGAATGTAAAGAGATCGAACAGCTTCTCAAGGAAGCACTTTCCCTAGAAGAAGTTCATGTGAGTCAAGATGGCACACACTACAAGATTGTTGCTGTGGGAGAATGTTTTGATGGCGCGAGCCGAGTAAAACAGCAGCAGATGATTTACGCCCCATTGATGGAACAAGTGACAAGTGGTGCATTACACGCTATCACGATTAACGCATTTACTCCGACGCAATGGAAGCGTGAAAAAATCTTCAACATGCCAGCGTAGAGATGAATTGTGGATAAATTAAAAATTCAGGCCAGTGCTGCGCTTGCCGGTGATGTCGTTATCTCTGGCGCCAAAAATGCCGCTCTGCCTATTTTGATGGCGGGCGTATTAGCCGATAGCGATTTTGTGGTTAGTAATGTGCCAAATCTCAGAGACGTTAATACCAGCTGCGAACTACTTCGTTGCCTCGGTGCCGACGTTGAGCGCGCCGCAAATGGTGAAATCACCATTTCGACCACCAACCTAGATCATTTTTGCGCGCCTTATGAATTAGTTAAAACGATGCGAGCATCGATTCTGATCTTAGGTCCATTATTGGCTCGTTATGGCACTGCCGATGTGTCATTGCCCGGTGGTTGTGCCATCGGTGCTCGTCCGGTCAACTTGCATTTGCATGGACTGGAACTGATGGGGGCTAAAATTGATGTCAAGGAAGGTTACATCAAGGCGCGTGTCGATGGGCGCTTAAAAGGGGCGCATATCTTTATGGATATGATCAGCGTCGGTGCAACTGAGAATCTGCTAATGGCTGCGGCGCTGGCTGATGGCGAGACCATTATTGAAAACGCTGCGCGTGAACCAGAAGTGATTGACCTGGCTAATTGTTTGATTGCTATGGGCGCGAAAATCAAAGGTGCGGGCACAGATACCATAGTGATTCAAGGCGTTGAATCACTAAGCGGGTGTCATTATCGTGTGATGCCAGATCGTATCGAAACCGGTAGTTTTCTGGTGGCTGGTGCTGTGACGCGTGGCAAGATCCGTTGTGTTAATGCTGACCCTTCAACCCTAGAATCTGTGATAGCCAAGCTTGAAGATGCTGGCGCTAAAATCGACACGGGTGAAGACTGGATTGAGCTTGATATGCAAGGCAAACAGCCTAAAGCGGTCAATATCAAAACCATGCCATATCCTGGTTTCCCTACCGATATGCAGGCGCAGTTTTGTGTATTGAATGTACTGGCACAAGGTACGGCGACCATTACCGAGACTATTTTTGAAAATCGCTTTATGCATGTGCCTGAGCTTATCCGTATGGGCGCCAAAATGGAGCTCGAAGGTAATACTTGTATTATCCACGGTATTGAAAAGCTTAATGGCGCCCAAGTGATGGCGACCGATCTACGAGCTTCTGCTAGTTTGGTGATTGCAGGTCTTGTGGCTGAGGGTGTGACAACTGTTGATCGCATCTATCATCTCGATAGAGGTTATGAGCATATTGAAGATAAATTTAAAGGTTTAGGTGGAGAGGTTATTCGCACTCAGTAAGCCAATATTTTTAAAATTTTTCAGAATAAGAAAGCCATTAATTTTAATGGCTTTTTTTATGCCTCTCAAAAGGGAATAATAATAAAAACATTTAATTACAATGTGTTAGGCGTAATTGTTTCTGAAGTGAAATTAACCCGCATCATGCTATAGTACTCAATATCGATGGAATGATTTAAGCAAAGCTGTATTGCTGCTAAGGAGAGTTGAATAGATGGAATCGAGTAAAAGAATTGTCTTTTTAATAGGTTGTTTGTTGCTAGCCTTTATCTGTTATGGCATTGGCATGCACAGCGAAGCCTTGTTACTTATTGTGCTTGGCGGATTGTTTGAGTGTCTGTTTTGGCTGCGTTTATTTAAACCCAATACCAGAAAATAGCGCTAGTTAATAGTTACCACTACAGATAAAAAGCCAGCATTTATGCTGGCTTTTTGGTATGGGACTTTATGAGAAGCGTTTTAGTTATCGGCGACATTCTCGCCAATAGTGACAGGTACTTGATAAGCTTTACCTTCACGAATAATCGTCATGGACACTTGAGTGCCAGGTGGTGTTTCTGCAATTCGATCCATTAGCATTTCAACACCGGGTACGATTTCGTCATTAAACTTGGTTATTACGTCACGAGGACGCAACTTCGCTTTGGCGGCCGGTCCTTGATGATCGATTTCGGTAACCATTACACCGGTTAAATCGGGCAGATTAAGGATCTGTGCCATTACTGGATTAATTGGCTCACCAGTGATCCCCAGTGCACCGCGGATGACTCGGCCATCTTTAATCAGTTTACCCATGATGCTGTGAGCTAACTTAATTGGGATGGCGAAGTTAATCCCATGGCCACCACCTTCGCCACCGACTTGGAAAGCGGCGGTATTGATACCGATAAGTTGGCCACTGGTATCGATTAAGGCGCCACCCGAGTTGCCGGCATTAATTGCGGCATCGGTTTGTAAGAAGTCGAGATAACCCGAACTTAGGCCATTTCGGCCCGTGGCACTGATGATACCTTGGGTTATGGTCTGTCCTAGGTTATATGGGTTACCGATAGCGAGAACCACATCACCTACTTGGGCAGGAATATCTAGGTTAATTGGCACTACAGGTAAGGTGTCGCCTTCAATTTTGAGGACCGCTAAGTCAGTCACTGAATCAGAGCCGACGACTTCAGACGTAAATTTACGGCCATCTTGCAGAGCAACAACAATTTCATCGGCTTTTTTGATCACGTGGTAGTTAGTGAGAATATATCCCTCTTTACTCATGATCACGCCTGAACCAAGCCCTTGTAGGGAGCCTGAATTAAGTGGACGACCTTGGTCTACGCTGAGGCTGTAGATATTCACCACCGCAGGGGCGGCACGTCTTACCGCTTGTGAAAAAGACAGTTCGATACCATTTTTGCCACGGGACTGAAAAAAGCTATTCTGCTGTCCATTGTTGGTTAGAAATGGTGTGATGACCAGAAAGACCGCAGCCATGATAAGACCAAAAAATATGGCCTTGGTAACATATAAAACACTGTCTTTTAGGGTCATGGTCAACAAACTTATGGGAAAGATGTACTTAGATTATCATGTTTATTTATATGGCACTATTGGCTATTTAACAGGATAACTGATGTTGTGGCTCTGAGAGAAACAAAGGCCATGAAACCATGGCCTTGTTATCGGTTAAAGATGATTAGTTAATGGCTTATCTCAGTACAAGATAGAGTAAGTTACCCTCACGGAGGATTTTAAGTGCCATGGTGCCATGAGCATCTTTTAGCTCAGCTTTGAGCTCTTTCAAATCATCGATATTCTTGCGGTTTACCCCCACAATCACATCGCCTTTTTGAAGCCCTGTTGCAGCAGCTGGTGAGCCTTGAGCGACATCGGTGATTTCTACTCCGTCATCGTTATTCTCTAAACTCGCACCCGCTAACATAGGGTGTACGGCGCCAGCAGAGGTTTCGGTTGCTTGGCTGGCTTCGCCTAATACGGCGGTGATAGTTTTCTTATCGCCATCACGAATAAGGCCAAGTTTAACTTTAGCGCCTGCGCCCATGGTGGCGACTTTCGCTCTTAATTCCTGGAAGGATTTAATCGGTTTACCATTCACGCTAACAATGATATCCCCAGCTTTAATTCCCGCCTTATCTGCTGCGCTGTTTGGCATCACTTCATTAACGAAACCACCATGTTGAGTATCTAGACCAAAGCTTTGGGCTAATTCGTTGTCTAAGTCACGCCCAGTGACACCCAATACACCACGGCGAACTTCACCATGTTCGATAATTTGGTCGACCAAGTTGTTCACCATGTTGGCTGGAATGGCGAAACCGATACCGACGTTACCGCCGCCAGGAGCAACAATCGCGGTATTAATACCAATGAGTTCACCGTTAAGGTTCACTAACGCACCACCCGAGTTACCACTGTTAATAGCGGCATCGGTTTGAATAAAGTTCTCTAACATCTCGATGCCTAAACCGCTACGGCCCATGGCACTCACTATGCCAGATGTGACCGTTTGTCCAAGACCGAAGGGGTTACCAATGGCAACAGTGAAATCACCCACTCTTAATTCGTCTGAATCGGCTCGTTTTAGCGCGGTTAAGTTTTTCGCTTCGATCTGCAGTAATGCAATATCAGATTCGGCATCGGTGCCGATGAGTTTTGCTTCAATTTCACGGCCATCATGTAGGCCGATTAAAATTTTATCTGCACCATCGATAACATGGTTATTGGTGACGATATAGCCTTTTTCAGCATTAATAATCACCCCTGAACCTAGGCCTTTAAATGGACGCTCCTGCACTCTTTCTCGTGGGGCGTTAGGGCCGAAGAAGTAGCGAAACGCATCTGGGAGTCGCTGCTTGGAAACATGGGTTCCCTCTACCGCAACAGCAACAACGGCTGGGGTGGTTTTTTCTAACATAGGCGCCAAGCTTGGCATTTGCTGGCCATCAACGGCTAATGGAATCGCGGCTTGCGATACTGCTGGCATAACCATAAGACTGGCACTTAATACTGCTGCTGAAAGTAATGATAATTTTGTTTTCATCAATTCATGACTCCAAATTTGGGATAATGGACTTATGATCACGTTAGAGACAAGGCCTTTAGCCTCACATCCTGTTGCAAATCTTAAATCAGGTTATTGATTCGGACTATAGTGATTTAGCTAAAGTTCACTCGGATTAACAAAGGTTAATTTTCTGATCATGAAGACAATTTTCAATTTTTAACTTGGCCTATTGCAAAAACAGACTGCTTCAAGCATTTGCTCACTTAAGCATAGGTTTTGCCTCATAATGTATCGTTCATCTTTATCTGTAGCATTATCGGGTTGATGACTATGGCATCGCCTGTTGTCATGCTACTATTTGGCCGTTTATTTAAGGATAGAAGAGAATCGTTACCGTGTCGTACCTCACTCCCTGGCAGCATTACCAACAAGATTTACAGCGCACAGAATTTTCCCATGATAGTGCACAAGAGCAGGCAGTTAAGTCGTTGCAACGTGTTTATGATGAGTTGTTGGCGGCGCAGAAACCTGTGTCAGGGTTGAAGAAGTGGTTAGGGTTTTTAGGGCAATCTCGTGCTCAGGTAAAAGGCTTGTATTTATGGGGCGGGGTAGGTCGAGGTAAGACCTATTTAATGGATACCTTTTATGAGGCCTTGCCTGGCGATAAGAAGCTCAGGGCGCATTTTCACCGATTTATGCACCAAATCCATATCGACTTGGATGGCTTAAAAGGCCAGCGAGATCCTTTACTTGTGATCGCTAAGCGCATGGCTCAGCAGTATCAAGTGATCTGTTTCGATGAGTTTTTTGTGTCAGATATTACCGATGCCATGTTATTGGGCACCTTGTTTGAAGCATTATTTGCCGAAGGCGTCGCCCTAGTTGCGACATCTAATATTATTCCTGACGAGCTGTACCGTAATGGATTACAACGTGCGCGCTTCTTACCGGCTATTGCGCTTATCAATCAACACTGTGAGATCTTAAATGTCGACAGCGGTATTGATTATCGCTTGCGTACCCTTGAGCAAGCCGAGATCTATCACTATCCATTAGATGATAAAGCCGATGAAAACTTATTAAGCTATTTTGAACAACTCGCTCCCGAGTCTGATAAGTCCAGCGTGCCAATAGATATCGATGGTCGGGATATTCATATTCGCGTAGAGGCACAAGGGGTGTTGCTGATCAATTTTAGGGATCTGTGTGACGGTCCTCGAAGTCAGCGTGATTATATGGAACTGGCTTGTTTGTATCATACCGTGCTGCTGAGTAATGTTGAGCAGATGGGCAGTCAATCGACAGGTGATGATATTGCGCGCCGTTTCTTGGCCATGGTTGATGAGTTTTATGAGCGCAATGTTAAATTGATTATCTCTGCCGAGGTCGAATTAGCCGAGATCTATACCGAAGGCTTACTCTCTTTTGAATTTAGGCGTTGCCGTTCGCGTTTGACTGAAATGCAGTCACACGAATATTTAGCGCTGGAACACTTACCTTAAGTCACAAAGACCAAGGACTAATTGAAACATCGCTAACCCATGTGATTTCGGCATTGACACAAGTTTGGCGATATCAAAATTTAGCCTCGGTTAAACTAAATAGCTCTGCTTATATATAGCTATGAGTTAATCATTTAAATTTAACTAAAAAATTAGGTGATTTTTAACTCAGCTTTGTCTATAATTCGCGACCTGCCCTCGTTACTCCACCGAAAAGGTGGAAGTTATAAAGCCTTATTCTTTGCTCGAAGGGGCGTAGAATGGCACTTTTTGTGTTGTCATTTAATAATGAATGGCGGCATGTGAGACAGAATTTTAACATTGGGTTTTTGTAAATGAAGACTACTTTTACTGCTACACCAGAAACCGTTACTCGCGACTGGTATGTTGTTGACGCTGAAGGTAAAACTTTAGGTCGTATCGCTACTGAAATTGCTAGCCGTTTACGCGGTAAGCATAAGCCAGAGTATACACCTCATGTGGATACTGGCGATTACATCATCGTTATCAACGCTGAGAAAGTTGCTGTTACTGGTAATAAAGCGAAAGGCAAAGTGTACTACTCGCACTCTGGTTTCATCGGTGGCATCAAGCAGATCACCTTTGAAAAGCTGCAAGATCATAAGCCTGAATTGATCATCGAGAAAGCAGTTAAGGGTATGTTACCTAAAGGTCCTTTAGGACGTGCCATGTTCCGTAAACTTAAAGTTTACGCTGGTACAGAACATAACCACGCTGCACAACAACCTCAAGTTCTTGATATCTAAACGGGATTAAGCAAATGGCTGCAACTCAGTACTACGGCACTGGCCGTCGCAAAACATCTACTGCTCGCGTATTCGCTAAAGTAGGTAGTGGTAACATCGTCGTGAACCAACGTCCACTTGACGAATATTTTGGTCGTGAAACTGCTCGTATGGTTGTTCGTCAACCTCTAGAGCTAGTTGAAATGACAGAAAAGCTAGACATCTATGTAACTGTTAAAGGCGGTGGTATCACTGGCCAAGCAGGTGCAATCCGTCACGGTATCACTCGTGCACTGATGGAACTTGATGAAGCTCTACGTCCATCTCTACGCGCTGCTGGTTTCGTTACCCGTGATGCTCGTAAAGTTGAGCGTAAGAAAGTGGGTCTACGTAAAGCACGTCGTAAGCCACAATTCTCAAAGCGTTAATATTTCGCTTCGAAAATTCAAAAACCCAGCTTTTGCTGGGTTTTTTTATGCCTGTTGTTCAGAGGTTAATATGGGGCAAATTATGGATAGTGTTTTAGAGATACAATCGGCTAGACTGTTATCTCAAATAAATCTACATAACCTGAACTCGGGATCACGAGTGTCGGAAAATCTATTTAACAAGCTAATTCAATGCTATAAAGGATTAGTTCTAAGAGGAAAGTCTATTTTCTGACTGAACGCGCAGATTTTTGGGCATATCAAGGCGCTCTATCGTACACCATAGCGAGCTATGGTTAGGCAGAGCAACGCAGAGAGGTACACAAAGATGCCTATTCAGCGGCTCTGCTTATCCAGAACTCAGGTTACATAGCTAGGAAGCAAAATCTATGTCTTTTCAACTCGTCATGCTGGTATTAGCAGTGGTATTGATCATCGAAGGAATTGGTCCTCTATTATTTCCTAATCGTTGGCAGGCGTATCTACGTGAAATTTCCAACCAAAATCAGCGAGTTTTACAAAGATTGGGTGGTGCTTTAGTTACCGCAGGAGTGGTTTTGTTGATTATTTTTTCATAAATTAGTTGCCACTTCCCCCCTAAAATCTGCTAGAATCCCGTTTTAATCACTACCATGCAGCAAACAATGGGCAAAAACGTCGTAGTTCTCGGCACCCAATGGGGTGACGAAGGAAAGGGTAAGATCGTCGACCTTCTTACCGAACAGGCCAAATATGTCGTTCGTTACCAAGGTGGCCACAATGCGGGTCATACACTGGTAATCGATGGTGACAAAACCGTTCTTCATCTTATTCCATCAGGGATTTTACGTGATAATGTAAAATGCATTATCGGTAATGGCGTGGTGCTTGCACCTGACGCACTGATGAAAGAGATCAACATGCTTAAAGAGCGTGGCGTACCTGTAGAGGAACGTCTACTTATCTCTGAAGCGTGTCCTTTGATTCTACCATTCCACTGTGCTTTAGATGTTGCTCGCGAAAAAGCGCGCGGTAATAAAGCTATCGGTACAACCGGTCGTGGTATCGGTCCTGCTTATGAAGATAAGATTTCTCGCCGTGGACTTCGCGTTGGCGATCTATTCAATGCAGAGCTATTTGCTAGCAAACTTAAAGAAGTGATGTCATATCATAACTTTATGTTGACTGAGTATTATGATTGCGAAGCTGTTGATTACGAAGCTACATTGAAAGATGCATTAGCTATTGCTGATTATCTGAAAAGTATGTGTACCGATGTCACTGAAATGCTTGATAAAGCACGTAAGGCGGGTGAGCCAATTCTATTTGAAGGTGCTCAAGGTACATTACTGGATATCGACCACGGTACTTATCCATTCGTAACCTCTTCTAATACTACTGCCGGTGGTGTTGCAACAGGTTCTGGATTTGGCCCACGTCATCTAGATTACGTATTGGGTATCATGAAAGCGTACACCACGCGTGTGGGTGCGGGTCCTTTCCCAACTGAATTGCAAGACGAAATTGGTGATCATTTAGGTACTAAAGGTCACGAATTTGGTGCGACTACCGGTCGTAAGCGTCGTCCAGGTTGGTTAGATATCGTTGCGATGAAGCGTGCGGTACAGATTAACAGCATCAGTGGTTTTTGCTTAACTAAGCTAGACGTTTTAGATGGCTTAGAAGAAGTGAAGATCTGTGTTGGTTATCAGTATCCTGACGGCACGGTTGCTACAGTAACGCCACTTGCAGCCGAAGGCTATGAGCAAGTGACACCTGTACTTGAAACTATGCCAGGTTGGAGTGAAAACACCTTTGGTGCGACTTCAATTGATCAGTTGCCACAAGCGGCGATCAACTATATCAAGCGCATAGAAGAGTTACTGGAAACGCCAGTCGACATTATCTCAACGGGTCCCGATAGAAACGAGACCATGATTCTAGTGAATCCGTTTAGTTAATGATAAGGGCCGCGTTAAGCGGCCTTTTTATTGTCATTCTAAAACCACCTCCTATGGAGGTGGTGAACGTCTGATTTAGGCTATGCCTGAAGGTTGCTCATGCTAAATACTAACTTTGTTTGTAACCAGCAAATAAAGAGAGGTAAATAGCATGAGCAGATATGAATCAGCTT
>NZ_JAKEVF010000006.1 GCF_022398315.1 Shewanella sp. Isolate11 | reverse complement strand
GCAGTTCCCTAGGCATTACTCACCCGTCCGCCGCTCGTCATCTTCAAAAGCAAGCTTTTGAAATGTTACCGCTCGACTTGCATGTGTTAGGCCTGCCGCCAGCGTTCAATCTGAGCCATGATCAAACTCTTCAATTAAAGTTTTTGTGTCCCAAACCCCGTTAAGAGTTTAGAACGGCTCAATGAATTCTGATTCGTTTTAAAGACTCGGAAGAATCTATAAAACGTTTGTACATATTGCTATGGACATTCACTATCTCTAGTTAACTATTGCTAGTTACAGAAAAGCATTGAGAAATAAATCGTTTTCGATTAACTCAATACCTGTGAGTGTCCACACAGATTTCTTGTTTTATCTTGTTAAAGAACGTTCGCCTCATACTGGAGTCCAGCGGGCTAGGGCTGCGTATTCTACGCTTTCCTTGGTCGGCGTCAAGTGATTTTTTAAAAAGTTTTTTAAGTGGTTATTTACTACGCTGACTATTTAAAGCCTGGCGGTAAATCACAGCTAAAAAAACCTGTTTCACTTGCTGCCCTGACTTAGCTTTACTTCGCCTTGCGACGCTGCCTGCCGTGTCAGTGGATGCGCATTATAGGGTGTTATTGAAAGGGCGCAAGGGCTTTTTTGAAGAAAATGACACTTTGGCGTTTAAGCGATTACTTATCATGCAATATGCGTAAAAAAGGGGCTAAAAGCCCCTTTTTACCTATCAAACTCGCTTTATTGACTAAAGAAACGCGACTCTTGTGATGCTGCTAATGTGTCACCGTCAACAGTAGTAACTACTTTAAACTTCACTTTTACCATAGAGCGAGAAAGATCAACTGGGTCTACCGCGACACTAATAGGTAAAGTAAGCACCTCACCACCTTCGATTGTTACCGTTTGTGGCCCATACCATTGGTAATTAGGTAATCCATCGACACTGAGTTGATACTCATGTGCGGCTTCGGTCTTATTTAGGATCTTTAGAGTAAAGGTATTTTCTATTAATCCCTGATCATTTTCCCTGAACAGTTGATTTCGATCGCGAATAATATCGATACGAATTGGGTCAATAGTGGCAGTAGCATATACAAGGATGCTAGTCATGATAACTAACAAGGCTCCGTAGCCAACTAACTTAGGACGTAATACTTTCTCTTTAATGCCTTCCAATTTGTTTTCGGTAGTATAGGAAATCAAACCTTTTTGATAACCCATGCGCTCCATGGTGTTATCACAGGCATCGATACAAGCACCACAGTTGATACATTCATATTGCAATCCATTACGAATATCGATCCCCGTAGGGCAAACCTGCACACATAAGTCACAGTCAATACAATCACCCAAGCCGAGGGCTTTATGGTCGGCCTTTCTTGAACGAGGACCACGAGATTCACCACGCTTAGCGTCATAGCCAACAATATAAGTATTCTTGTCGAACATCACCGATTGGAAGCGGGCGTAGGGGCACATATGCAAGCACATGATTTCACGCATCCAACCGGCATTACCATAAGTAGCAATAGTAAATAGTGCGACCCAGAAATAGATGACGCCTGATGCCGCGCCACTAAATACCTCGACATAGACTTCTGTGGTTGGCACAAAATAAGATACAAAAGTCATCGCCGTCAGTAATGACACTAACAGCCAGCAAATATGCTTAACGGTTTTTCGCCAAACCTTATTAAAGCTCCAAGGCATCTGATCCAATTTGATCCGCTTATTACGGGCGCCTTCCAGCTTCTCTTCAAACCAGATAAAAATAAATGTCCATACGGTTTGCGGGCAAGTGTAGCCACACCAAACTCGGCCGAGATAAGTAGTCACGAAAAACAAGCCGAATGCGGCTATCATAAACAGTGCGGCTAACAGGGTGAGATCTTGCGGCCAGATAGTAAGGCCAAAGATATGGAATTTTTGTTCGCCTAAGTTGAACCAAACGGCTTGCCTATCTCCCCAAGGGATCCAAGGCAGCAACAGGAAGAACAACATGGCTATCCAACCAAGGCGACGACGCAGTTGAGTCCAAAAGCCCTCAATGGCTCTGACATAGATGCGATTGCGAGGATTAAACTTATCGGATTTATTCACATCAGGCTGATGAATTTTAATCCGCTCAGCTTTCGAATAATCCTTTTTATTTGATTCTGCGTCCATATTTAACAGCCTTACAGCTTTAATATTTCATGAAAACTGGCTTATTATACATTTTCTATTACAAATTGTTCACCAAGGTTGGGATAAAATAATGAAAGGATGGATTATTGTGGCGGCTGGAGTAGCAGTGCTTTACTACTTCGCGACCCAAACAGATAAACTTGATGAACCGATTGCGCAGACCGATGCGTTACTGAAAAAAATTGAGCGCAAACTCGACTCGATGACAGGCACAAGAATTATCAGAGTTGAACACGACATCTCGCATCTAAAATCTGAAATTGCCGACCGACTCGATCGCAAAGAGTTGGCAGCACTAGATGGTATTTTAGAGACCAAAGAGTCGGTACTCGAATTTAAAGATCAGTATTGCGGCGATGATAGCAAACGCTTTACCGCCTTAAGCAAAGAAAACCAAACCTTCATCTGCGATAAAATTCACTAATCAGCTTATTTAGGATATGAAATCGCGCTCAAACACGGTTTTCATATCCTAAATTGACCTCTATAAATAATAAGCCTAGCCTTGGCAAATTAGTCTTTTACAAATACAGGGTAACTAACATGACAGACACGGTTTCTGATATTTTTGAACCTAGCCTTTGGGATGAAGTAGCAGGATTTGAATTTGAAGATATCACTTATCACAGGGCGAAAGATCAAGGCACTGTGCGTATCGCCATTAATCGTCCTGACTGCCTTAACTCGTTTCGCCCTAAAACCGTAGACGAACTCTATATCGCACTGGATCACGCGCGACAATGGTCAGATGTGGGCTGCGTATTGCTTACAGGTAATGGCCCTTCAGCAAAAGGACAGTGGTCATTCTCGGCCGGTGGCGACCAGCGTATTCGTGGCAAAGATGGTTATAAATATGAGGGTGCTGAAACCGACACTCCCGATATTGCCCGTATGGGACGACTACATATATTAGAAGTACAACGTTTGATCCGCTTTATGCCTAAAGTGGTGATTGCCGTGGTACCCGGTTGGGCGGTAGGTGGTGGCCATAGCTTGCATGTTGTGTGCGACTTGACCTTGGCCTCAAAAGAACATGCGGTATTTAAACAAACCGATCCAGATGTCGGCAGTTTCGACTCAGGTTATGGCAGCGCCTACTTGGCTAAGATGATCGGCCAGAAACGTGCTCGCGAAATCTTCTTCTTAGGTTTTAACTATAGTGCCGATGAAGCTTTCGATATGGGCATGGTCAACCGCTCAATCCCTCATGCCGAACTTGAGACTGAAGCCTTAAACTGGGCTAAAGAGATTAACTCTAAATCGCCCACCGCCATGCGGATGCTCAAATATGGCTTTAACTTGCCAGATGATGGGTTGGTAGGTCAGCAGCTATTTGCTGGCGAAGCCACTCGCCTTGCCTATGGTACAGATGAGGCAGTTGAAGGCCGAGATGCCTTCTTAGAAAAACGTGATCAGGACTTTTCTAAGTTCCCTTGGCACTATTAATATTGGCATGGTGAATTGTAGTTAGACCATTAAAAGCCGCTATCACTAGCGGCTTTCTATTTTCCCCAAAAACCATAAAATAGATACAAAATTAAATTACAATCGATTTTTACAATCAACACTATCGAAGCTCAATGGATTTACACTGATAATGATAACAATTATCATTTACATAAATTCAAAAGGAGTTCGACCATGACTAAAACATTAACCTTTGCCATCTTACACTTTGGCGTTGCTTTCACTATTACTTACTTATTAACAGGTAGTGTCGTTATCGGAGGCGCCGTCGCCCTAGTCGAGCCAGCTATTAATACTGTTGTGTTCTACTTTCATGAGAAAATATGGAAGCGTATCGAAGATCGCTCCGAGTCAGTTTTAGCCTAACCTGAGTAATTGCGGTTATAACAGCAAAGCTTGTATTAAGATGACGAGCATTAATAGTACCGATAATGTACGCCAAAACAGTATAGGGTCGCGCTCTATTAATGGTGAGTGTTGTCGCTGGGCTAACAAGGTTTTATTCGGTGTAGTCAGATCGACAAGTAACTCAGACATCGCTTGATAACGTAACTGTGGTTGTGGATGACAGGCCTTTTGTAAGGTTAAATCCAACCAGACTGGAATATCATCTCTAAAGCAACGTGCCGAAATATAGTTCCACTTATGGCTACGGAAGTGATCGACATAATTAGCACCTTCGAGTTTATAAGGTAACTCTCCGGTCAACATTTCATAAATCATCACAGCTAAAGAAAAAATATCAGATTGATGACTGGCCTCCTGCCCCATCAAATATTCAGGAGCAATATAGCCTTTAGCACCTAACGGACATTCTTTATCTTCTTGCTGCAACTCTACTAACCCCATCGCCTGTGCAGCACCATAATCGATTAACACCACTTTATTATCTTCCGTCAGCAGTAAGTTTTCCGGCTTTAGATCCCTATGCACCACGGCTAATCTTTGCAATGCTCGAATCGCAATAACTACCTCGCCAACAATCGAACGAACTTGATTGATCTCCGCATGGGGGTGATCAAGCATCCATTGGCGCAGGGTCTGCCCAGGTACATATTGGCAAAGGTGATACAAAAAAGGCGTCGAATAAGGATAAACCTTCATTAAACTCGCATGTTGCGTCCGTTGTCCGATCCATTGCTCACGAACAAAACTGGCTAGATATAAAGGGTCGTCAGCATAATTTAACGAGGGAGCCTTAATCACATAAGTCGCTTTACTGTCTCTGTGCTCGACCAGATAAATATGACTCCGGCTTCCACTATATAAGACTTTTACCACCTCGAACTCATCGATCTTATTACCGACATCCATCACTGGCGGAATGACTTTCTGTTGGTATTGCTGCACTAATTCATTCGCCTCAATAAAAGGCAATGCTTCTACCTTTAGCAGCACACAACTTAGATTATCCTGACTACCTTGCCGAAAGGCTTGCTGCACAAGCGTGTCGGCAATTTTCTCTAACGGCAGAGCTTGCTCTACTTGCTGTAACGACTGGCTAATTTCGCTGGGAGACAAGCATTCATGCACGCCATCGGTACTGAGTAAAAACAGATCCCCCTGTTGAGCCTCATGGCTTTGATAATCCACCTCAAGATGGCTATCCATCCCTAAAGCTCGAGTCAAAAAACTTTTATTCCCCATCTGATGCTGGCAGTGATCCCGAGTCAGCTGCCGCAACTCCCCCTGACGATAGAGATAGACACGACTGTCTCCGGCATGAAACAGATGTACCCTATTAGACTTAACCACCAAAGCGCTAAAGGTGGAGACAAAACTATTATGTTGTAAATCACACTGCTGGCTATGATGATACAACCATGAGTTCAATGAACTGAGTACCCTATGCGCCGACTGCTTTACTCCCCAGCTTTCAGGAGTACTCAAATAGTCCTCGATAAACTGAGTCACACAAAGCTGACTGGCTTGCTGAGCATGACTACTGCAACTCACACCATCGGCAATACAAGCAACAACCCCTTTGTGCATCAGTTGCTGCATATCGCTACTGCGATACACAGCAAAGGCATCCTGGTTATGACTTCGAGCCCCCGCAATAGATTGCCCACCAAAACTCACCTGCAGTGATTTTTTTGTGGTTTCTATCTGTCCAGAAACAAGAGGTTGCGCTTGAATATTCACTGTCATCGGCGTTCCAGTTTATCGGCTCGATACGTCAATAAGAGTAACGCTGCCATCTTGATTGACTTCCACCATCTGCCCTTTGGGTTCTTCCATCATCCACAGCGCCACAAATCCCACCACAGCAGTGATGGCAATAACATAGAAAAAGGTACTGTAGTCAACGAAAGAGAGCACAGTTAAATAACACACGGCACCCACGTTACCGTAGGCTCCGGTCATGCCTGCGATCTGTCCTGTCATTCGACGTTTAATGAGTGGCACTGTGGCGAATACCGCGCCTTCACCTGATTGCACAAAGAAAGAACAGGCCATCGCTGCAGCAACGGCTATCCACACCGGCCATTCGCTGTTCACCTGCCCCATTAAAAAGTAGCCCGCCGCTAAACCCGCGGTCAAAATCAGTAGCGTAGGTTTACGACCAAACTTATCAGAAATCCAGCCGCCACCAGGGCGTGACATAAGATTCATAAACGCATAAGCCGAAGCGACCATCCCCGCCATCACAGGGGTCAATTCGAAGGTTTCAGCGAAAAACAGCGGCAACATGGAAACCACAGCTAACTCTGAACCAAAAGTCGCAAAATAAAGCACATTCAACACAGCCACTTGCTTAAACTTATATCTGTGGATTTCTGGTACCGGCCCTTCAAACACCGTTTTGTTCACTTTCCATACTTGCGAGACTTCATACAAATACAGTAGCCCCAACCCAAGATAAATAGCCCAAACGACCGTATCCGTTAACATAGCAACACCCGCAGGCGATAACTTCCACGCCAATAATGCCAAGGCACCGTACATGGGGATTTTCATCAGCAATAACAGATAGAAATCTCCTTTAGAGGTCACTTCCATGGCGGTGAGGTTCTTGGGTTTAAAGTAAGTAGCGCCCTTAGGGGTATCCTCAACATTACGATAAAAAACAAACGCAAACATTAAGCTGACTAATCCTGTAAGCCCCATGGCATAACGCCAACCATCGTCACCACCAAATATCAGCGCGATTGTCGGCAAGGTAAATGCCGCAGCCGCCGAGCCAAAGTTACCCCAGCCGCCATATATGCCTTCTGCAGTACCTAACTGATGATGAGGAAACCACTCGGAAACTAAACGAATACCCACCACAAATCCTGCGCCAATAAAGCCCAGTAAGAATCGAGCAATAGCCGCTTGAACAAAACTATCGGCCATTGCAAAAGCAAAACAAGGTATCGAACAGATCGCCAATAGCATGGAATATACCAAGCGCGGTCCAAAGCGGTCGGTAAGCATGCCAATGATGACCCTAGCAGGAATCGTAAATGCCACATTCAGAATGAGCAGAGTTTTAATTTCGGCGGTGGTTAACCCTAAGGATTGCTTAACCGATTGTAATAATGGCGCAAAGTTAAACCACACGACAAAGGTGATAAAAAAGGCCATCCAGCTCAGGTGGAGTATTTTCATATTCCCACTAAATGAGAAGAGGTTGAATCGATTTACTGTACTCATAACGGGTTCTCCCTAATGAGAACTTGCCGCCAATTAACGTTATTCTCTGGTTACCCTTAACCGACTTATAACGGCAAAATATCTGCAGTTAAGGTAACTCAAATTCGAACCTAAATTGGCTATGACCTAAATTTTAGGTGCACAAGTCCCTGCTACTTTAAGTAGCAATTAAATTAAATCGTTAAATATTTCAGTATCGGTTAACTAATTTCGACACTGACTGTTTCGGTACTAAGTAGGTTAAGCCACTTTAAGTAACTGTATGCTTTGTCCCTGACGCCGAACCTCATAGGTCTTAAGTTGATAGTTCGGGTCTTGTAAACAACCACCCGTCTGTAAATTGAAATGTTGCTTATACAAAGGCGAAGACACCACTAACTCCCCTTTAATACAGCCCATGATCCCCCGAGATAACACATTGGCTCGACCTATAGGGTCATAGTTAGATACCGCAAACAAACGATCACTCTGCCGACATCGAAAAATGGCCACTTGCTCACTGCCCAATAAGGCACACACTCCGGTTCCCGCAACAATATCTTCACTCTGACAAATATCGACCCAAGTATTCATACCTACCCCCTAATCAACAATTTCTAATACTGGAATTTTATGGATCTGCACCGGCATGCGCTGTTGCCGCTTGATGTCATAAGCCAGCTCACTGTCGCCCGCCTGGCTATTCACAAAATGTTGGAATCGCTTAAGCTTTTCAGGGCTTTCTATTGTGGTTTTCCACTCACATTGATATTGAGCGATGCTATGGGCCATCTCGGATTCCAACTCCTCGGCTAGACCAAGCTTGTCGTCGATAATCACAGATTTAAGATATTCGATGCCACCTTCTAGGTTTTCAATCCATACTGAGGTGCGTTGTAAACGCTCGGCGCTGCGGATATAGAACATGAGAAAGCGATCGACATATTTGATAAGTGTTTGATCGTCGAGATTAGAGGCAAACAATTCGGCATGACGCGGACGCATACCACCATTACCGCCCACATAAAGATTCCAGCCATTTTCGGTTGCGATAATACCAACATCTTTCGACTGCGCTTCGGCACATTCACGGGTACAACCCGATACCGCAAACTTAAGCTTATGAGGTGATCTCAGGCCTTTATATCGGTTCTCAATATCGATGGCGAAACCTAAACTGTCCTGCACACCGAAACGGCACCAACTGTCGCCAACACAAGATTTCACCGTTCGTACCGACTTGCCATAAGCATGTCCGGTTTCAAATCCCGCATCCACCAGCTTGCGCCAAATCAAGGGTAGTTCGTGTAGTTGTGCACCGAAAAGGTCAATTCGTTGTCCACCGGTGATCTTGGTATAGAGGTCAAACTCTTTAGCCACTTCACCGAGAACGATAAGTTTATCAGGAGTGATTTCACCACCGGCAATGCGAGGCACCACTGAATAGGTACCATCTTTTTGCATATTGCCGAGATACACATCATTAGTGTCTTGTAGCCCCACATGTGGCTCTTCTAACACATATTCATTCCAGAAAGATGCGAGGATAGACGCCACTGTCGGCTTGCAGATTTCACAACCATGGCCAGTTCCATGACTTTCTAGCAGCTGATCAAAACTATTAATTTTCTTAATACGAACGATATCGGCGAGTTCAGGGCGGGTATAACTGAAATGCTCACACAGGTTGTTATCCACTTGATGACCCATTGCAGTCAATTCGCAGTCCATCACCTGTTTCACTAAAGCGCTACAACCACCACAACCCGTCGACGCTTTAGTGCATGCTTTTATCGCCGCCATATCGGTAGCGCCATTAGCCACCGCATCGACAACATCCGCCTTAGTGACATCATAGCAAGAGCATAACTGTGCACTTGCAGGCAATGCCTCAACTCCCATGGCAGCCGAGTCACCGTCTATATTAGGCAATATCAATGCCGAAGGATGATCTGGCAGAGGCAGATCATTCAACATCATCTGTAACAGCTGACCATAGGCTTCAACATCACCCACTAACACGGCACCTAAGACGCGATCGCCAGCGGCGTTAACCACCAGCCTTTTATAAACTTGGGCCACTTCATCTTGGAAGGTATAAGATTGCGCCCCTGCTGTCTGTGCATGGGCATCGCCAATACTGGCAACATCCAAGCCGAGTAACTTCAACTTGGTACTCATATCGGCACCACTAAAACAAGCATCATCACCTGCAATGTGTCCAGCCGCGACAGCCGCCATGCTATATCCAGGAGCAACCAAACCGAAGATACGTCCTTGCCATAAGGCACATTCACCTATGGCATAAATATCTTTATCGCTGGTTTGGCAATAATCGTTAATCACGATACCACCGCGCTCACCGACCTCTAGCTTAGCCTGACGCGCTAATTCATCTTGAGGACGAATTCCCGCAGAGAAAACTATCATGTCAGTTTCAAGATGAGAGCCGTCGGCAAAATTGAGTCGATAACGACTTTTATCACCTGCAACAATTTCTGTGGTCGCCTTCTCGGTATGCACACATACACCCAAATCTTCAATTTGATGACGTAACAGTCTGGCGCCACCATCATCGAGCTGTACCGCCATTAATCTTGGTGCGAACTCAACCACATGGGTTTCTAACCCTAAGTTTTTAAGGGCATTAGCCGCCTCTAATCCCAATAAGCCACCACCAATCACCACCCCTTTTTCACTATGGCAACTCGACTCGGTGATCGCCTCAAGATCGGCAATCGTGCGATAAACTAAGCAATGTTCCCCATCGTTACCCGCAATAGGAGGAACGAAAGGATAAGAGCCCGTAGCCAGTACCAGCTTGTCGTAACTAACTTGCTCGCCATTGTCTGTGGTAACGGTATGAGCCAAGGGGTCAATATCCACCACCTTGGTATCCAGCAAAAATTTAACCCCATGCTGTTGATAATAATTGGCATCGGTTAAAGCTAAATCTTGTTCTGTCTTACCGCTAAAATAGCTACTCAACTGCACCCTGTCATAGGCCAAACGCGGCTCTTCAGCAAAGGTCGTTAACCCAAACTGGTTCCCATCCTCTTTTGCTAACATATTGTCGATAAATTTATGGCCAACCATGCCATTACCTACAACCAATACATTGATTTTATCCATTAGTTTTCCCCAAAAAAGTTTATGCACTCATACGTACAGAAGTGAATTCCATTTTGCCGTCAAGGGCATGCTCAACTTGAGATTCAAACCAACTCAGTTGCTCAGAAAGGTTGACCACCTCACCCACTAAAATCAGCGTCGGCGAGATTAATTGATGCTCTATAACTAACTCGGCGAGATTGGCAATTTCACCTTTAACTAGCCGCTGCTGGCGTGAGCAACCACGCTCGATCAGAGCGACAGGGGTGTGACTGTCCAAACCGGCTTGCATCAGCTCAGTGGCAATCATTCCGGCCTTACTCAAGCCCATATAAAACACTAAGGTATGATTTAATAAGGCTAATCCTTGCCAATTGATATTGAGATCTGTCTCGGCATGAGCGGTGACAAAGGTGCAACCTTGAGATAGTCCTCTGTGTGTTAGAGGAATCCCTGCATAAGTCGAGCAACCCGAAGCTGCAGTGATCCCTGGAACAACCTCAACTGCGATATTCTGCTGTTTTAACGACAACACCTCTTCACCACCACGACCAAAGATGAAACCGTCACCGCCCTTTAAACGGCAAATGTGCTTGCCCAATAAGGCCTGCTCAACAAGCACTTCGTTAATACGTGATTGGTCAACACTGTGAAGGGATTTAGCTTTACCTACATATAAGGCGGGGGTCGATGCAGGAAACAGCGCGCGGATATCATCACTCACCAACCGGTCATAGATAATCAGATCCGCCGATTGAATAATGGTTAATGCCTTTACCGTTAATAGATCAGCATCTCCGGGTCCAGCACCAACTAGACTCACCTTCCCCTTATTTTTAGCTCGGTTAGTATCTCGTCTTTTTAGATCGATGATCTCTTGTCTCATTTGCAGTTTGCTGTTCACTTTACTTGCCCCGCTCAACTATCCCTTCGACTATGGTTAATTATTCAGCAAATAAAGTGCCAAACAAAAAAACAGCAACTTAAAAAATAATTTAATTAATAAAAATCAACAAAATAGAACAATAAAAAGCTGGGGCAAAAAACAAAACATAAGTTTTTAATCACTAAACAAAGTAATTAATCGCACTTAATGGGTGCACGCAAAGTTCAAAAAAGTGAAAACAACCTATCTAATTGAAAAATAAAGGACGAAACATATACCTCTAAATAGGTATATTTTGTTTTATAAAAAATTTAAATAAATTAAATCAACAAATTAAAACGCACAACATTGATGCAATACAAACTGGCTCGCGCATTGCTTACAAAATAAGTAAATCGGTAATTTTTGTGAGGTGTGGAATGAGTAATAACCCTATAAACCCTTGGATTAAAACGACCTGTGCATATTGTGGCGTGGGTTGTGGTGTAGAGGCTAAACCGCTCAAAAATGGAGCAGTATCGGTGCGCGGCGATCAACAACATCCGGCGAATCTCGGTAAATTATGCTCAAAAGGATCCGCGCTCGGAGAAACTCTGGTAGAAAAAGGACGCCTTATTCAGCCTCAAATCGATCAGCAACCTGTGAGTTGGGAGCAAGCCTTGTCTCAAGTTGCCCAGGGCTTTAGCGACACAATAGCGAAGCATGGCCCCGAATCTGTGGCTTTCTATTTGTCGGGTCAGTTACTCACCGAAGATTACTATGTTGCCAATAAACTTATGAAAGGCTTTATTGGCAGCGCCAACGTCGATACCAACTCCAGATTATGTATGTCATCCAGTGTTGCGGGTCACAAACGTGCTTTTGGTACCGACAGTATGCCCGCCACTTATAGTGATATTGAGGCTGCAGAGCTAATCATCTTAGTCGGCTCCAACTTAGCCTGGTGCCATCCGGTTCTGTTCCAACGCATTAAAGCCGCTAAGCAACAAAATCCTCAGCTTATGCTGGTGGTCATTGATCCTAGGAAAACCGCCTCGAGTCATTACGCCGATCTACATCTCCCCATTAACGCCACAACCGATGTATTACTTTTTAATGGCCTGTTGACGTTTCTTGCTCAGCAAGATCTATTAGATCACTCATATATAGAGGCGCACACTCAAGGCTTGCAGCAAGCAATCGCAGCGGCGCAGGCTGACAGCAACGAAATACCACAACTTGCCGAACAATTAGGTATAGATGCTGAAAGTCTTAACCACTTCTTCCAGCTATTTGCCAATACAGAAAAGGTATTGACGATTTACTCCCAAGGCGTCAATCAGTCCAGCCAAGGAACAGATAAGGTCAACAGCATTATCAATTGTCACCTCGCCACAGGCAAAATCGGTAAGGCAGGCTGTAACCCGTTTTCCATTACAGGCCAGCCCAATGCCATGGGAGGACGGGAAGTGGGCGGTCTGGCCAATACTTTGGCGGCGCACCTCGACTTTTCTCAACCAGCAAGGCAACTGGTAAGTCAGCACTGGCAGACCGATAACTTAGCCTGCCAACCCGGATTAAAAGCCGTCGATATGTTTGATGCCCTTGCCGATGGAAAAATTAAAGCGATATGGATAATGGCCACCAACCCGGCGGTTAGCTTGCCTAATAGTGATAAAATCAAACAGGCTCTACGCCAATGTCCCTTGGTCGTGGTATCTGACTGTGTCGCCAATACCGATACAGGACAGCTGGCTACGGTACAGCTACCCGCTCAGGGCTGGGCTGAGAAGTCTGGCACAGTAACTAACTCGGAGCGCCGTATCTCTCGTCAGCGACGTATAACCACCTCGCCCGGCGAAGCGCGTCCCGATTGGTGGATCATCAGCGAAGTGGCCAAACGGATGGGATTTCAGTCGGCCTTTAATTATCGTCATGAAGCCGATATCTTTCGCGAATACGCGGCACTCACCAACAAAGCCCACGCGCTCACCGGCCAGTCATTACGCTTAGGTCAGCTCGCGGATATCTCTGATAATGAATATGCTAATTTGCCGCCTCAACAATGGCCTGTTGATCAGCTTCAACGCGAACCCATTAGCCAACACCTATTTAAAGACGGTCAATTCGATACCCAGAGCCACAAAGCTCAGTTGATCCCAGTTCGCTATATTGCCTCTCAACAGGCTTGTGACCCAGATTATCCGCTCAGGCTCAATAATGGCCGAAACCGAGATCAATGGCATACCATGACACGTACCGGATTAGCCGCACGCCTCAATAGCCACCAGCCTGAGCCGTTATTGAGCATTAATCCTGTCGATGCCAAACGCTACAACTTTACCCAGCATGATATCGCCCACATATCCAGTGCCTCGGGTCAGGCCATGATGCGCGTTTCAGTTGATGATTCGGTAAAACAGGGCGATCTATTCGCACCGATACATTGGAGTGATGCTAACTCCAGCGCAGCCAAAATCAGTCGTCTTAGCTGTGCGATAACCGATCCTGTGTCAGGCCAGCCTGAAATGAAAAATACCCCAGTGCAATTGCAATCCTTTAAACCTAACAGTCAGGCTTTAGTGGTCAGTAAAACCAACATAGACACGCAACAATTTGATTATTGGGTAAGACAAGGTATTGAAGGCGGTTATCGTTATATTGTTGCCAGTAAACTAGCACCAGAGGCATTACATCTTCAGCTCAAGAGCCTGTATCGCAGCCAAGCTGAGGTGCAAATAGACGCGCATCAGAGTCACCATGAGTATCGTTTGGCCATTAGTGTGCAACAAGAGTTACAGTTTGCCTTCACGGTCGCCAAGCAAATTGATTTACCTTCTCATAGCTGGTTTGAACAACTGCTTAGCACACCAAACCAAACCGAGTTATTTACCAGTTTGCTGTCGAACCAACCCAGTGGTGACTTAGCCAAAGGCAGAATCATCTGTGCCTGTAAGCAAGTGGGTGAGAACCAAATAAATAACGCCATAAAAGCCGAAAAAGGGATCAGTCTGGAGTCATTAATATGTACCACTCAGGCCGGCAGCGGCTGTGGCAGTTGTATCTCGGAACTGGAGGAGTGTATTGCATCGCAAGCGATGTGCCACAGTCATTAATAATCAGAGGTAAAACAAATCGTCACATGCTACAGCCCATTATTTCTGCTAGCTTAACGGATGGAGTAAATTGTTACTTACGACATAAGTCGATTGATAGTGAATAGTAAATAGCAATCGCCGTTTTGACTTCCATTGAGAAAACACAGGGAATGGCTCACTATGGATGAACATCTAGTCATATTGCTAATCGCTTTAATCGTCTTAGTTTATGGCTACATCTCTAAATGGTTAGCGCGCTTTAATATTTCCGGCCCCATGGTATTTACCGGGCTGGGTCTCGCATTATCGCCCATAGGCCTAGGGATAACCCAGGTCGAAGTTGATACTGAGTTTGTCACCCTGCTGGTGGAAGTGGCACTGGTATTGGTGCTGTTTAGTGATGCTGCGTTACTGGAGCTCAAACTGCTAAAACAATCTTGGAAATTACCCGCCAGATTACTCTTCATCGGACTGCCAATCACCATAGTGGCAGGGGCCGGTGTCGCTAAGCTGTTTTTCCCTGAACTCCCCAGCTTCTATCTTTTACTGTTAGCTTTACTGTTAACCCCCACCGATGCAGTATTGGGCAAAGCCGTAGTCTCAGATCCTAAAGTCCCAGAAAAAATCCGCTCAACTATTAATGTCGAAAGCGGTTTAAACGATGGCATTATCTTCCCCATCTTGATCACTGTGGTGGCGCTAATTTTAAGTGGCGTCGAACATGCTCAAGATAATCGCTGGCTAGGCTATGTAGCCCAGCAGATCATCTTCGGTGCTCTCGTCGGTGGGCTGGTGGGATATTTAGGCACTAAGCTGCAAACCTCATGCTTTAATCGCAATTGGATGGTCGAAACCTATCTCAACCTAATCCCTATCGCGCTGGCAATTCTAGCTTTCTATTTAGCCGAGGCTTTCTCAGGTAATGGCTTCATTGCCGCCTTCTTTGCAGGGCTTTATGCGGGCAACACCAATGAAATGACCCGCGGTCATATTGAAGACTTTGCCGAAAGCGAAGGAGAGTTATTAGTCTTGATCAGTTTTTTCATCTTTGGATTGGCGTTTGTGCCAATTACCTTGCCTTTCGTCACTGTCAATGTGCTGTTGTATTCCCTACTGAGCCTCACTTTATTGCGAATGCTACCTGTGATCATCTCGCTACTTGGCAGTCGGCTTAATCTCGCTACCATGGCATTTATCGCTTGGTTTGGCCCACGTGGTATAGCATCTATTTTATATGTATTGATTGTCGCTCATGAAATGGGCGGAATTAAAGGTTTCGAAACCCTCTATGCCGTTGTCACCACCACGGTATTGATGAGTATCATCGCCCATGGTCTATCGGCACAACCTCTGGCTAATTGGTATGCCAAGCATCATGGATAGAGCAAGTTCCGGATAAATTAATTGCCATAACAGGCTCAGTAATGACTGCACTCGTCACAGTCACGATTGTTATTAAGTCTTAAATGTTGTAAAAATGTTAAAAATAACATTTAAGGAAGTGTCATGGGGATTAAAACTAGGCTATTTGCCACCGCGCTCATCATATCAGGGCTAAGTGCCTGTGCCAGTCAAAATAGCAATCCATCGATCAGTCTATCTCAAGCAAATCTGCTCCAGCTTCAGCAGCAATTACAACGGGGGCAGCTAACTTCAGAACAGTTAGTGGGTTACTATTTACAGCGAATTGACGCCTTAAACCACAATGGGCCGCAGCTAAATGCGGTCATTAGCATTAATCCCAATGCACTCGCTCAAGCTAAAGAAGCCGATAAACAGCGTCAGTTAGGCAATCTCACCGGGCCACTTCAGGGTATTCCTGTATTATTAAAAGATAATATTGATACTGGTGATGGCTTGGCTAATACCGCAGGCTCGGTATTATTTAAAGATAACTACCCGAAAGATGATGCATTTATAGTCCAGCAGCTACGTAAAGCTGGCGCAATTATTCTAGGAAAATCAAACCTGAGCGAATGGGCTAACTTTCGCTCGACACGCTCTAGTTCAGGCTGGAGTGGCATAGGTAATCAAACCCGTAACCCTTACGACACCAGTACATCTCCATGTGGATCCAGTTCTGGCTCTGCCGTCGCAGTCGCAGCCGATCTGGTTTCTCTTGCAGTCGGTACAGAGACTGACGGATCGGTTGTTTGCCCCAGCGCCATGAACGGAGTTGTAGGCATCAAACCTACGGTAGGCTTGATTAGCCGCGACGGCATCATTCCAATTTCCCATAGCCAAGATACGGCAGGACCAATGGCACGCTCTGTCACTGGTGCCGTTATATTGTTAGATGCCTTGGCAAGCTACGATAAAAATGACCATGACAGTTATTCAAGCCAACAAACTTTTGCCACACATTTAACGCTGGAAGGACTGAAGGGAAAACGAATAGGCGTTGTACGTAATTTAATGGGTTATCACCCTATATTAGATGCGCGTTTTGAGGAACAGCTCAAGTTGCTGCAAGCCCAAGGAGCTGTGCTGGTTAATAATGTAAATCTACCCGAAATGAACAAATGGCAAGCACTAGAACTACCCATTTTACTGCATGAATTTAGACAAGGGATTGCAGATTACTTAAATAGTACCGAGTTGCCCTATAAAACACTCACCGACCTTATAGAAGCCAATAAAGCCAATGCCAATGAGGAGCTAGGGATTTTCGGCCAAGAACTGTTTGAGATGGCCGACAACAATCATTTCGAGTCACAACAAGCCTATCAACAAGCCTTAAGCGATGCTAAACAATTAGCCGGAAAACAGGGGATTGATGCGGTATTGGCTGAACATAAGTTAGATCTATTAATAGCACCGACCGTCGGCCCGGCCTGGAAAATAGATCATATCAATGGCGACCATTATTTAGGCGCAGCCAGTTCACCGGCGGCTGTTGCCGGATACCCACACATTACTGTTCCTATGGGACTAATAACCGCAGGCGATGCCAAGCCTTTACCCGTTGGACTGAGTTTCTTTGGTACAGCGAAATCTGAAGCCACGCTCATCGAAGCAGCATATGGTTACGAACAAGCGAGTCAAGCACGTCTGCCACCCAAGCAATAACTTAGTCTTATGCTGTAAGGTATAAAAAGAGCTTTTAAAAAATTAACTGATATGAAAAAAATGCCACGCCGATGAGGGCGTGGCATGCTTGAAGCTCGAGCTCTACTGTACTTATTCGGTTATGGGTAGATCCATCCATTCACTTGGCGTCAAGCCTGACTCAGCAGCAGGCGCAAACATCACTTGCAATAACGGACTTTCGCTGCCTACGTATTGGATGCTGCCTTCGACTAACACCCAAGTCTGACCTTGGCTTTGGCCTTGGCCAGGTCCGCTACATTCACCCACGTTGGCATACTCTGGATTACTGTTAATATCCATACCTTCAAGATTAAAGCCGGTGATCATTCCCTTCTTATTTTTTCGTGAATCCAGCGTTGCCCCTGCATCGACTGATGTACTCGTTGATGGGTATGTTGTTTTGGTTAGCTTATCACCTGTATACCTTTCACATTTCCAGGTAATGGTTCCCTCGCTGATAAAGCGAAATTGTAGCGCACCGGCATTTTCCTGCAGTTGACTGTTGTTCCAATCAAAAAGCGACTGAATATCTCCTTTCCCCACAAAACCGACACCATTTTCATCATAGGTGACAGAAGCATTAGCCGAAAGAGCAATAAACAAAGATGCTAAAGCGACTACAGTATTTTTAATTTTCATAAACTCTCCGAAAGGTAAAAAATAAATTTCCGTATAAAATAAGTACTGCTTGTCATTAGCGCAGCACTTAAATTTTTCACCTGATTCGGCAACTCAGCCATCTTAATAACAGCAAATACACTAAGATCCGAAGTTTTGCGGCCCCGTTTCACAACGGGTGTGCCTGTTCGTCAGTTAACATTGGACCATTAGCACATCCTAAAGTCCTATTATAAGATGATTGATAATTTTCGAATCGTCAAACCTAAGCAGTAAAAATATTTTTCTTATAAAATAGATAGCTATATAAATACCTACCTAACTCATACACCAGAGTAAAATAAACACTTTTAGGCTAAAGCAACGCATTTTATAGGCTGTAACATATTGATAAATTTTATTAGTTGTTTGTTGCAACGATTCTAGCTAGCGTAGTTGCCTATCAATATAAGAAGGTGGTCGACTCAGCATTTTTTTGGCAACTCATTCAAGGCGAATGGATGATGGAATGGTGACTCCCTTGTGAGGCAACTCAAGGCAGAAGTCGGAAGCCAAAAACATACCTAGCAGGCGAGTTTTAGCACTTATGATACGGTGTTAACGAGTTTGACCGTAGAATAACTATGCTCTCCACTCCTTGCCTCAGAAACGCTAAATTCTCGTAGAGCTATCACTTCTTTATACTGATTGGTAAACATTAAATGAGCGTTTTTAATTTCTGAACATGGGAGTTCCAAGGATGAAACATATACTGATATCAGCCGCGACAGTTTGCTTATTAGCGGCATGTAGTTCTTCACCAAATGAAGGAAAAACGGCTAGCACTCAACCAGAGCGTACTGATGGTTATCGTTGCGATAAAGTTGTCGAAACGGGTTCACGAATTTCTACCCGTCGCTGTACAACGGCCCAGCAACGCGAGGATGAAAAACGTGAAGCGGATGTGATGATGCGCAACAATCGTGTGCTATCAGAAAGTCGCGAATAATTTCTATTTTTTAAAGTAATATTTAGATGTCACTTCAATAGAGTGATATCTAATTATCTACCACTCCAAATTTACATGTAAAGTGTCTAAGATATTAGGGGCTTACCACAAAACACCATATGGAACATTTCGATGTGATAATGCATGTAGCATTGACAGCAATTGGAATGTTACTGATTGCTGTGGTGGGAGCGTTTGGAAGATGATGGAATAACGCTTTATCGATTATGGCAACCATCATATATTTTGTGATGGTTGCCTAAAGCATATGGAATGTTTAAGAAATAGGAGCCGAATTCTCATGAAAAAATGGACTTTGATGTTATTGTCAATTTTTGCAATTACAATATTAATTTCTGTATACACAAATCAAGTTGATAATGGTGATAAAGAATTCAACTATAACTCGAATGGTACTGATGGTGTTACACCTAATGGAAGTTCTGAATTAATAAAACCCCAAAATAAAAACAATTATAATGATTCAAGAGATATACAGCATGTAGTCATTCCACCTCAAGATAGCCTTATCAATAAATCACAGGTTGATGATATTTTGGAAGCGAAAAAGTCAGAAGTTGTTATTAAAAGTGATTTTTTTGAAGAAATGGGGGCGGAAGATATGAACTTATTGATTGACACGGTAAAATACTCAACGCAAAAAAATGAATATTCTTATGAAACAGAAGAAAAAATAAATAATGAATTAAGTAATTTGAATTTAGATAATATTTCATTAGGGTCGGCAGTAGAAGCAAACTGTGATATGCAAGTGTGTATTATAAATTTCCTTTCAGATGATAAGGTGTCAGCTATTAATACGCTCGAATATTTAAGCAATAATAAAAAAATTGGAAATCACTTAAGAGGTGGTATTTTGAAAGTGTTTGAGGAAGACGGGGCCTTTCATGGATTGATGTACGCTGTTGTTGGGGAGCATGGTGGAACTGTAAAAATAAATTAGTATATTAACTTCATCAGAAGTCTGGTGATAATTTCATAAATATTAATTTAGTTCAAGGATTGACATAAATTCTAACTTAATAATGACCAATATTGATAGAGATAAAGATAAGGCTGGGACGTTACATTTTGTTACTGTTAGGGTGGTGTTTAATTAAAAAAATCACAACTTTTCACCAGGTTCATTATTCTTTGGTAGACAAACAAATCTGTGCTTTCTTAGGCTTTTACCCCATTAATTAATCTGTGAATGTAGAGGTCATGAGAATCTGCCCACGTGCTCAAAGGTTAGTCATACAAAAATTAATCCGAATCTAAAAAGGTATACCTAAAGCCCTATCTCACTTTTGTCCAAAAGTGTGTTCCCTTAACTTCCAATTTTCTGATTGGAACCTATCTATTGCTAATTTGGCTCTAGCCAACCATTAAATATGGTGTGGCAGTTCAAATTTCCAATAAGCGCAATATTACAAAACTCATTAAATTATAAAAAAGGAGCTCACTGAGCTCCTTTACACTTTCCAACTTTGTTCAGTTGTTTCCATCTTTATTCAGACGTTTCCAACTTTATTTAGAATCCACAACAACCATTTAAAAACAACAACTTATTCTACAGTTACTGATTTAGCTAGGTTTCGAGGCTGATCTACATCGGTGCCTTTAATTAAGGCCACATGATATGAAAGTAGCTGTAATGGAATGGTATAAATCAATGCAGCCATATACTCATCGCAATGTGGCACAGGAATGACTTTCATGGTGTCATCAGATTCAAACTCGGCATCGCGATCGGCAAACACATACATTAAGCCGCCACGAGCACGCACCTCTTCCACATTTGATTTAAGTTTCTCTAGCAGTTCGTTATTAGGCGCAACCACAATTACCGGCATATCAGCATCGATCAACGCCAATGGGCCATGTTTTAGCTCACCAGATGCATAGGCTTCAGCGTGGATATAAGAGATCTCTTTTAGTTTGAGCGCCCCTTCCATCGCAATAGGATACTGATCACCACGACCTAAAAATAAGGCATGATGTTTATCGGCAAAGTCTTCTGCTAATTCGGCAATTTCATCATCCAGACCGAGAACCTGCTCAACTTTGGCTGGCATAGATTGTAGGCTCTTGGTGATACCAGCCAATGTTTCATCTGACATACCGTTATGACGACCAATTGCGGCCGTTAGCATTAAAAGCCCAGCCAACTGAACCGTGAATGCTTTAGTGGAAGCTACACCAATTTCGGCGCCAGCTTTCATCATATAAGCCATATCGGATTCTCTGACTAATGAAGAACCTGGGGCATTACAGATAGTCATAGTCGCTTTATAACCCATCTCTTTTGCCAAACGCAGTGCCGCCAAAGTATCGGCTGTTTCGCCTGACTGAGAGATAGTGACTAACAAGCTATTAGGGAACAGATGCGATTTGCGATAACGAAACTCAGAGGCAATTTCAACATTACAAGAAACCCCAGCCCAATCTTCTAGCCAGTAACGCGCCGCCATACCTGCGTGATAACTGGTACCACAGGCGATGATTTGCACGTGTTTAATATCTTTTAAAAACTCGGCGGCATTGTCACCAAAAGCAGAATCTAATACCTGTCCACCAGCAATACGCCCTTCTAAGGTATGAGAAATCGCACGGGGCTGCTCGTAAATCTCTTTAAGCATATAGTGGCGATATTCACCTTTATCGCCGGCATCATGAGTCACTTCTGACTCTTTGATTTCACGCTCAACAGCATTACCATCTAAATCGAAAATAGACACGCTGCGGCGCATCACCTCGGCCACATCGCCCTCTTCTAAGAAAGCAAAAGAGCGAGTTACAGGTAGTAATGCAAGTTGATCTGAAGCAACAAAGTTTTCACCCAGTCCAAAACCAATCACTAGCGGGCTACCACTGCGCGCCACTATCATGCGTTCGCTATCACGACGGTCAATAACCACTGTACCGTAGGCGCCTTCAAGCTGTTTAACCGTTGCCTGAACCGCTGCAAGTAAGGTGTCATGGCTTTTAAGTTCATGGTGCACTAGATGACAAATAACCTCGGTGTCTGTGTCTGATGCGAACACATAACCCAAACCTTTAAGCATCTCACGTAACTTGTTGTGGTTTTCGATAATACCGTTATGAACGACGGCAATATCACCACTGGATAAATGAGGATGAGCATTACGCTCACTAGGCTCACCATGAGTAGCCCAGCGAGTATGTGCAATACCGGTTCCGCCGATTAATGGACTTTCATCAAGGGCGCTAGATAGCTCCTGCACCTTACCGACTCGGCGAGTACTGCTGAGTTGGCCTTGATTAATCACCGCAACACCGGCTGAGTCATAACCACGGTATTCGAGACGGCGTAGGCCTTCTACTAAGATTTCTGCCACATCCCTTTGCGCTACTGCACCAACGATTCCGCACATAGTCGTTTCCTAAAAATTGAATAATTAAAAATAAAGTTATTTAAAGTAGGGCGCCAAAATGACATTAACGCCCTGCTGAGTGATCTGTTCTACGATGGCTGCATCGATTCTATCGTCGGTCACCAGAGCACTTATTTGCTCCCACGCTAGCTCAAGATTAGGAATACGCTTGCCTATCTTATCTGAGTCGACCATCACGATAACTTCTCGTGAGACTTCTGCCATCACCTTGCTTAAACCGGTTAATTCATTAAACGTGGTTGTGCCTCGTTCGAGATCGATTCCATCGGCACCTATAAACAGTTGATCAAAGTTATATGAACGCAATACCTGTTCAGCTACCTGTCCCTGAAAAGATTCTGAATGTGGGTCCCAAGTGCCACCGGTCATCAATAATGTGGGTTCATTTTCCAACTCATGAATAGCATTAGCCAACTGCAATGCATTAGTCATTACCACTAAACCGCGCTTATCGTTAAGTTGCTGCACTAGACCTGATGTCGTGCTGCCACTGTCGATAATGATGCGATTATGATCTTTAATCAGTTTGGCAGCCGCTTGAGCAATCGCCATTTTATTAGGAGATAATTTGGCGCTAAATTGCTGAGTAACTTCATCAGGAATCGCTACGGCACCGCCATAGCGACGTAGCAGAAGCCCAGTTTTTTCTAACGCGGCAAGATCTTTTCTTATGGTGACTTCAGAGGTAGAAAAACGATTGGCAAGCTCATCGACGCTAACTTCGCCCTGCTCATTTAAGATGGCAATAATGCTATGTCTGCGCTGTTGAGTGTTTCGTTTGTTCATTATATCTTTCAGTTAACTTTCGTTTCGGAAGTTATATAGTAATGAATCGAAACTTTTATTACCAGTACTTATACTGATATTGTGACTAATTCCTAGCAATAAAGGGGATTACAAATTACCTAAGTAGCGGCCAAAAAAAACCAGTAGTCGAAACTACTGGCTTAATGAAATCATCACCCTATAGAAGGTTAGAAGTTAGAACTTAGCTTGCAGGGCTAAACCAAAGTTACGTCCTTCACCCACAGTCACATCTGTATTAGTGCCACCGGCAAGATAATCGGTATCAAATAGATTTTGAACGTTTAAACGCAGGTTAACATCTGTTCCCATTACATCCATATTGTATGCCGCACCTAAATCAAAACGGACATAAGCCTCTTTTGTAATGTCATTTGAGGTGTTTGCGAAACGTTCGCCCACATACACTGCACCAAAGTTAAAAGCTAAGTTTTCGGTCATTTCGTAGCGAGTCCAGATATTAGCCGACCATTCAGGAGCATCTACTGGCGTTTTGCCATTAAGGCTATCATTTGCAGGGCGTACATATTCGGCATCGAGATACATCATTGAGCTGGTTACGAACCATTTTTCACTGACCTGGCCTTGGGCACCCACCTCAAAACCTCTATGGTGTTGCTCACCACTTTGAGTAGTAATGGTTTGATCACCAGCGGCATTAATAACATTGAGATCTTCGGTCACGGTAACATTAGAAACTTTTATGTCGAAGATGGCACCAGTTAGTAACAAGCTAGCATCGAACAACTCCCATTTAGTGCCCACTTCATACTGTTCCCCATATTCAGGGTCAAGATTCATCCCGTCATTAACGTCTAAATCATTATTGACGCTACCTTGTGGAACAAAACTTTTAGAGTAGTTGAAATAGATGCTGCCATTTTCCGCTGGAGAGTAAATCACTCCCACTTTAGGTGATACCGCGTAGTTGTTTTGTCCCTCGCCGTCTTTCTTCTGCTCATCGTAACGAACACCTGCAAGCAGTTGCCAAGTATCGTTGATGGTGATCAGATCTTGCAGGTAAAAACCATAATGCTTGTAATCATTCTCAGATAGGCTAGCACGGTGATAATCTAAATCAGGCTTAGCTACAGGTTGACCAGGCATAACTAGCTGACCACGTTGACCGGAGTCTCGCTGCACTCCGTAATAGTACTCCAGCATATTTGCACCGATAAGTAATTGATGCTCTAGCCCAAAGGTTTCCACTTGGCTTGTAAAATCGATGAAGCCTGTTTTATGTTGCCAATCATCGTAACGGTCAAATGCACTTATGGTGTAACCATCGGCAAATGGATCTTCAGAACCTCTAACTAAACTTGGTGATGAATCTAAGCGCTGACGATTAAATTGCTGATCGTTATAACCCGCTTTGACTTTCCAATCACTGCTGATGTGGTAAGTCAGTTCGGCACCTAGATTAGAAATGGTGTTATCGGTAAACGCCCAAGGCATGTCCCAAATAATCTCTTTGCCCCCAATAAGGTCACCGTCACTATTTAACCAGCCACCACGGTCGATACCTGTCTTATCTTGAGTATGATCATATTTAAGCGACAGCAATAAGTCGTCAGTAATATCAAACTCTAGGTTTAAATAACCTAACCAGCGATCACGCTCTTGATTGCTGCTATCTTGGTACTCTCTCCAGTATTCAGTATCTTGCTTCACTAACACGCTGCGATAGCGAATAGTCTGCGCTTCATTTAAGCTGCCACCCGCATCCAGTTGAAAACGAGTAGAGCCATGTTCATCGGTATCAAAGCCCAGTTCGAATAGTGAATCGTAGGTCGGCTTCTTTGTCACCATATTGATCAAACCACCTGGACCTGACTGACCATACAACATGCTTGATGGGCCTTTTAACACTTCCACTTGCTGTAATGTTTCAATAGGTTGTACATAGTGCGACCATTGCTGCTGACCATTGATGAGGAAGCCCGAACCTGATGACAATTCAAAACCACGAATATTAAAGACTTGGCGGTTCCATTTTTCGCTACCACCAGTCACACTTGAATCGTTAACTAATACTTCAGAAAGGTTAGTTGCCAACTGCTCGTCGGTAACAAAATCGGGAATGACGGCTACCGATTGCGGAGTGTCCATTAAGTCGATATCACCGCGCATTGCGCCCGAAGCCACACCGACTTTGTAATCATTAAATGTTCTGCCAGATACGGTTATACGTTCTATTTTGTTATCAATAGCCGCTGTAGTTTGTGCTTCATCTGCAGCGACAGCCATGCTAGATAAGACACTAAAAACCGCTAATCCCACTCTCGAATAACTAAAACAACGACACTTAACAGACATAACAACCTCAAAATGATAATGGCAACAACCTTTAAGTTGTTGCGACTATAAATGAGAATCGTTTTTATTTAAACTAATTTACAGATGTTTACTTTCCAACTGTGATCCCTGTCTGCTTCTCCAATTTGAAATGGTCAAAATTCAAACAAACCTCTATTTTTAAACAATAAAAAAGCGACCCTTAGGTCGCTTCACTTACACTTCGTCGAGTTACTTTTTAATCTTAACCGGTCTCGCCCAACCAGAAATATGGCGCTGTTTGACTCGTGTAATAACTAATTCATCTGCTGCAACGTCACGAGTGATTGTTGAGCCGGCGCCTAATGTCGCTCCTTTGCCAATAGTAACTGGCGCAACAAGCTGAGTATCACTCCCCACAAAGACATCATCTTCGATCACTGTCAGATGCTTATTAACACCATCATAATTACAAGTGATCGTTCCCGCACCAATATTCACCCCAGCACCAACTTTAGCGTCACCAATATAAGCTAAGTGTCCCGCTTTAGAGCCTTCACCCAAAACGGCTTTCTTCATCTCAACGAAATTACCTATGTGCGCATCACGTTTCAATTCGGCTCCCGGACGTAAACGCGCAAATGGACCCGCGCTCGCCGCTTCACCGACAATGGCATTTTCAACGATAGAATAAGGTTTAATCTCAGCATTATCGGCAATTTCACAGTCGATCAGAATAGCGCCCGCACCAATGGTAACATTGTTACCTATGGTAACCTTACCTTGAAAAATAACATTCACATCCACCATCACATCCATACCTACGGTAACATCACCACGAATATCGATACGGGCAGGATCGCGTAAATTAGCACCTGCTAACATTAATTGTTCGGCAGCTCTAGCCTGATAAGCGCGTTCGAGTTGTGCTAGCTGTACACGGTTATTAGCACCTTCAACCTCAATAGCTGACTCAGGCTGCGCCGTGGTGATAGCCACGCCATCACGATGAGCCATGGCAACGATATCGGTAAGATAATATTCCCCTTGAGCATTATCTGACGACAGTTGGCTCAACCAGTTCTTAAGCTGCTTACCTGGAGCGGCCATGATACCTGTGTTAATTTCATCTATCTTCAACTGCTCAACATTGGCATCTTTCTGCTCGACAATTCCCACAACTTTGCCCGCTTCTCGGACAATACGACCATAACCTGTCGGATTAGGCAAATTAACGGTAAGTATCGCCAATCCATCGGTTTCACGAGCCTTGAGTAACGCTTCAAGAGTCGATGATTGAATCAAAGGTACATCGCCGTATAGGATCAATACCGTATCATCATCGTTAATATTATCGTTAGCCTGCGCCACCGCATGGCCTGTACCTAACTGCTCTGCCTGCAATACCCAGTTCAGTTGCTGCTCGCCCAGCTTTTGTTTTAATTGCTCGGCGCCGTAACCGTAGACCAACTGAATAGCGTCACTGCCCACTTGATGAGCGGTATCAATAACGTGCTGAACCATACTTTTATGGGCAATAGGATGAAGAACTTTAGGAAGATCTGAGCGCATGCGAGTTCCTTTGCCTGCAGCCAGAATAACGACATTAAGAGCCATGAAATGATCCTTGAGCGAATGCTGTAAAAATAAAAATAGAGGTCAATTTTATGCAGTGATTTTAAAGTAAAACCTCGATAAAAGCGAAGTTGATTGGTGATACCAAGACATACAGAATTAAATATCAGCAACAAAAAAGGCGGTCACCTTTCGGTTTCCGCCTTTTAATATCAAACAATAACCTTATCTGGCAATGTTCTTCTTGATGGTTTCTACAACGCGCAATTGAGCGATAGCCTGAGCTAATTCAATCGCTGCAGCGGCATAGTTAAAGTCTGCACCTGCATCAGCCATATGGGCTTCTGCACGACGCTTGGCTTCTACAGCTGCCTGCTCATCAATCTCTTCGGCACGCAATACCACGTCAGCCAATACGGATACTGAGAAAGGTTGTACTTCCAGGATACCACCTGAAAGATAGAACACTTCTTCTTTACCATCTTGTTTGACGATGCGCGCCATGCCAGGTTTGATATGGGTAAGCAAAGGTGTATGACCAGGCATAATACCTAAGTCACCTTCTGCACCTGATACCTGTAGATGTGCTACAAGACCTGAATAGATGCTATTTTCTGCGCTTACAATATCAAGTTGTACTGTCATGGCTGCCATCCGTTCTCCTTAAAATATCAAGCTAATGCTCGATTATTTTTTGTTAGCTCGCTCGATTACTTCGTCGATTGAACCTGCCATGTAGAACGCTTGCTCTGGAATGTGATCGAACTCACCTTCCAATAGTCCCTTAAAGCCACGGATAGTGTCTTTTAGAGAAACGTACTTACCTGGAGAACCGGTGAATACTTCTGCTACGAAGAATGGCTGAGAAAGATATTTTTCAATCTTACGCGCACGAGATACCGTTGTCTTATCTTCATCAGATAATTCATCCATACCTAGAATCGCAATGATATCTTTCAGCTCTTTATAGCGCTGTAGTACAGTCTGTACACCGCTTGCTACGTCGTAATGCTCTTGGCCAACAACCTGTGGATCTAGCTGACGTGAAGTCGAATCCAATGGGTCAACCGCTGGGTAAATACCCAGAGAAGCAATGTTACGTGACAATACAACAGTCGCATCTAAGTGAGCGAAGGTTGTTGCTGGTGACGGATCCGTCAAGTCATCCGCAGGTACGTATACCGCTTGAACAGAGGTAATAGACCCTGTCTTAGTCGATGTAATACGCTCCTGAAGTACACCCATCTCTTCAGCCAATGTTGGCTGGTAACCTACTGCTGATGGCATACGGCCTAGCAGTGCAGATACTTCGGTACCCGCCAAGGTGTAACGATAGATGTTATCGACGAACAATAGTACGTCTTTACCTTCATCACGGAACTTCTCAGCCATAGTTAGACCGGTAAGTGCAACGCGAAGACGGTTTCCTGGAGGCTCGTTCATCTGACCATAAACCATGGCCACTTTATCGAGTACGCCAGATTCTTCCATCTCGTAGTAGAAGTCGTTACCCTCACGAGTACGCTCACCTACACCGGCGAATACTGACAAACCAGAGTGTGCTTTAGCGATGTTGTTAATCAGTTCCATCATGTTAACTGTCTTACCAACACCCGCACCACCAAACAGACCTACTTTACCACCCTTAGCAAACGGACATACAAGGTCGATAACCTTGATACCTGTTTCTAAAAGTTCAGTAGTGTTTGACTGATCTTCATATGAAGGAGCTTCACGGTGAATTTCATAACGCTCTTCTTCACCAATAGGACCCGCTTCATCAACAGGCTGACCTAATACGTTCATGATACGGCCTAGGGTCTTATCCCCAACCGGAACAGTAATAGGTGAACCAGTATTTACTACCTCGATACCACGACGCAGACCATCTGAAGAACCCATAGCGATGGTACGAACTACACCACCACCAAGTTGTTGCTGAACTTCCAGCACCAAGCCTTCACTTTTGATCTCTAGAGCGTCATAGACCTGAGGTACGGCATCATGTGGAAACTCAACGTCCACAACCGCGCCAATTACTTGGACTACAGTACCTGTGCTCATGATTAATCCTCTAAAACTTGTATTCGTTACCTAGCCTAAACCGCAGCGGCACCGGAAACAATTTCCGACAGTTCTTGCGTAATCGCAGCCTGACGGGCTTTGTTGTACACCAACTGCAAGTCATCGATAAGCTCACCAGCGTTGTCTGTCGCAGCTTTCATCGCAACCATACGGGCTGCTTGCTCAGAAGCGATGTTTTCAACAACACCTTGATACACTTGAGACTCAACATAACGAACCAATAAGGTTTCCAAAATTTCTTTTGGATCTGGCTCATAAATGTAGTCCCAGTGATGAGTAATCTCATCATCTTGTGACTTAGGCAAAGGTAGCAGCTGTTCGATCACAGGCGTCTGGCTCATGGTATTAACAAACTTGTTAAATACCACATACAGACGGTCTAGCTCGCCTTTGTTGTAAGCTTGAAGCATTACGCGCACTGTTCCGATCAAATCAGATAACGACGGAGCGTCACCTAAACCTGATGCATGAGCAGACACTTTGCCTCCAAAGCTATTGAAGAACTGCACACTGCGAGCACCAATTGGGCAGAATTCAACATCTACCCCTTGCTCACGCCAGTTCTTCACGTCTGCGACAACCTTTTTGAAAAGGTTGACGTTTAGACCACCACAAAGACCACGGTCGGTTGACACTACAATGTAACCAACTCGCTTAGCTTCTCTCACTTCCAAATATGGATGCTTATATTCGAGAGAACCTTGCGCCACGTGACCGATCACCTTACGCATATTTTCCGCATAGGGACGACTTGAAGCCATGCGATCCTGCGCCTTGCGCATTTTGCTGGCTGCAACCATTTCCATTGCGGATGTGATCTTCTGAGTGTTTTGTACACTCGCGATCTTGGTTTTAATCTCTTTAGCGCCGGCCATCTTTACTCTCCAATCTGGACCTGAGGTGCCTAAAGACACCTCTGTGTCTTTACCAGGTTTGGGTTTCTACGAACTTGTCGAGGCCAGCCTTCAAACCACCTTCAATATCGGCGTTATAATCGCCAGTATCGTTGATAGTCTTCATTAGGTCAGCATGCTCGCTGTTCATGTAAGAGAGCAAAGAAGCTTCGAAATCACCGATCTTGTTCAGCTCAACACCTTTTAGGTAGCCTTTTTCAGCTGCGAAAATAGACACAGACTGAGCCGCTACGCTCATTGGCGCATATTGCTTTTGCTTCATAAGTTCGGTAACACGCTCACCATGCTCAAGCTGAGCACGAGTTGCATCATCTAGATCCGATGCAAACTGAGAGAACGCCGCAAGCTCTCGATACTGTGCAAGTGCAGTACGGATACCGCCTGACAGTTTCTTGATGATCTTAGTCTGCGCAGCACCACCAACACGAGAAACCGAAATACCAGGGTTAACAGCAGGACGTAAGCCTGAGTTAAATAGGTCGGTTTCAAGGAAGATCTGACCATCGGTAATAGAAATTACGTTAGTCGGTACGAATGCAGAAACGTCACCAGCTTGAGTTTCAATAATCGGTAGTGCAGTTAAAGAACCTGTTTGGCCCTTAACTTCGCCGTTAGTGAACTTCTCAACATACTCAACGTTTACACGTGAAGCACGTTCTAGTAGACGTGAGTGAAGATAGAAAACATCACCTGGGTATGCTTCACGTCCAGGAGGACGCTTAAGCAGCAATGAGATCTGACGGTAAGCAACTGCTTGCTTAGATAGATCATCATAGACGATTAATGAGTCTTCACCGCGGTCACGGAAGTATTCACCCATTGAACAACCAGAGTATGGCGCCAAGTATTGTAGTGCAGCAGCTTCAGAAGCTGTAGCAACAACAATGATGGTATTAGCCAATGCACCGTGTTCTTCAAGTTTGCGCACTACGTTTGCAATGGTAGAAGCTTTTTGGCCTACCGCTACGTATACACACTTAATGCCAGAGTCTTTTTGGTTGATAATGGCATCGATCGCTAGTGCTGTTTTACCAGTCTGACGGTCACCAATTACCAATTCACGTTGTCCACGACCGATTGGGATCATAGAGTCAACGGCTTTATAACCAGTTTGCACTGGTTGATCTACTGACTTACGTTCAATAACGCCTGGTGCAATTACTTCAACAGGAGAGAAACCATCGTTATCGATAGGTCCTTTACCGTCGATTGGTTGACCCAAGGTGTTGACAACACGGCCTAATAGACCACGGCCAACTGGGACTTCCAAAATACGACCAGTTGTTTTAACTTTTTGACCTTCTGCCAAATCGGCATAAGGACCCATAACTACGGCACCTACAGAATCACGTTCTAAGTTCAACGCGATTGCATAACGGTTACCAGGCAGTTCGATCATCTCACCTTGCATTACATCTGCAAGACCGTGAACGCGAATGATGCCGTCACTAACTGCAACGATAGTACCTTCGTTGCGAGCTTCACTAACGACTTCGAACTGCTCGATCCGCTGTTTAATCAGATCGCTGATTTCAGTGGAATTCAGTTGCATGCTCAAACTCCCAATTACGACTGCAGGGTATCAGACAGACGGTTTAGTTTACCGCTGACCGAGCCATCAATGACTAGGTCGCCTGCCGTGATAATTACACCAGCCACAAGGCTGGCATCTACGCTGCAATTCAGCTTAACTTTGCGTGTGAGACGTTTCTCTAGAGAAGCACTAATTTGCTGCTGTTGCTCTGTGCTAAGCTCAGTGGCAGAAACAACATTTGCTTCAACCTCTTTCGCCCACTCATTTTTGAACTGATGAAACAGTTCATACACAGCAGGTAGTACTTCCAAACGACCGTTTTCAGCCATTACCTTTAACAGATTTTGACCTTGCTCATTAACCTGCTCACCACAAACCTTAATGAAAAGGTCGGCAAGCTGGTGGCTGGCAATGCTGCCAGACAGTAGTGGCTTCATCGTCTCGTTTTCACTGACTTGAGCTGCAAAATCAAGCATCTCTGCCCAACTTTCTACTGCTTTGTTTTCTAGAGCAAAATCAAACGCTGCCTTTGCGTAAGGACGAGCGATGGTGGTTATTTCAGCCATAACTCAACTCCCTTATCAAATTTCAGCAACAAGTTTATTAACTATGTCACTGTGGGCGGCTTCATCAATCGAACGCTCAAGGATCTTCTCTGCGCCAGCGATGGCTAGAGTAGCAACTTGCTTACGCAAGTCTTCTTTCACGCGATTACGTTCAGCTTCAATTTCTGCTTTACCCTGAGCGATAATTTTTGCACGCTCAGCGTCTGCTTCGGCTTTGGCCTCATCGACAATCTGAGCTTTACGCTTATTAGCTTGCTCAATGATTTCGTTAGCAGTTGCCTTAGCTTCTTTTAGTTGGTCGGTGGCTTTCGCCTGTGCCAACTCAAGGTCTTTTACAGCACGATCAGCATCAGCTAGACCGTCGGCTATCCTTTTTTGGCGCTCTTCGATGGCATTCATCAAAGGCGGCCAAACAAACTTCATGCAGAACCACACGAAGATAATAAAGGCAACCGTCTGACCGATTAGGGTAGCGTTGATATTCACAACAGCCTCCTAGTTAGATTAAAGACAGAAGCGTTGATTACAGCATTGCACCCAGTGGGTTAGTAAACAGCATAAATAGTGCAATACCTACACCGATCATGGTTACCGCATCCAATAGACCAGCAACAATGAACATCTTAACTTGTAGCATAGGAGCCATTTCTGGTTGACGCGCAGCGCCTTCCAAGAACTTGCCACCTAGTAGGCCGAAACCGATAGCGGTACCTAGAGCACCCATACCAATCAGTAGAGCAACAGCAATTGCTGTCATGCCTAATACAGTTTCCATCTCTATCTCCAGTATTCTAAATCTTTAGTTAGTTAGTGATTTAGCTTAAAAAAAATTTCTTCAGCAACCCTTAATGATCTTCATGCGCCATGCTGAGATATACGATCGTCAGCATCATGAAGATAAACGCCTGTAGAGTGATAACTAAAATATGGAAGATTAACCAACCTAGTTGTAAACCAACACCTAGGGCAGATAACGCCATGTTAGCACCATACATCAACGCAATAAGGATGAAGATCAACTCACCTGCGTACAAGTTACCGAATAGACGCAAGGCCAATGAAATTGGCTTAGCAATCAGAGTAACCGACTCTAATAGGAGGTTGACGGGTATCATTGCCTTATGGTTGAAAGGCTGTAATGTCAATTCTTTAACAAAACCTGAAACACCCTTAACCTTAATGCTGTAATAAATAATCAGCAAGAACACACCAATAGCTAAGCTGAAGGTAATGTTAAGGTCAGTTGTTGGTACCACTTTCATGTATGGAATGCCAGCCGCAGCTGCCAAAGATGGGATCCAGTCTACTGGAACCATATCCATGAAGTTCATCATGAATACCCATACAAAGATTGTGAGTGCCAACGGAGCAATTACAGGATTGCGACCGTGGAAGGTCTCTTTCACACTAGAGTCAACAAACTCAACGATCATCTCAATAAAACATTGAAGTTTACCGGGAACACCTGTCGTTGCTTTTTTGCCAACACTGCGGAATAACCATAAGAAAAGAACACCAAGCCCAACCGAAAAGAACAACGAATCAATGTGCCATGTCCAGAAGCCTTCGCCAACGCTTAGGTTGGTAAGGTGGTGCTGGATATAGCCCTGCGGTGTTAACGCTTCACCAGTTGCAGCCATGATTCATCCCACTTAACTTTGCTTGAAGTATAAAGGAGCTGTCCAATGCACTATTAACGCTGAGATATAACAAACAAAAAGCGGCATAAATACGACCTTAAGATTGATAAAAACTAACGAAAACATTGCTATGGTTAACAGCAACTTTACCGCTTCCCCCCAGTAAAAAGTTTTCATAACTTTTCCTGCTGAACTTGCTCCCGTATGGGAAAAAGCGAGGGTCGCGAATACAAAATTAGGGAGTACAGCGATTGCACCACCCGCGATAGCGGATAGCCCAAACTGTTCTCCCCACACGGCGAAAAAGATAATCGAAACAATCCCAGCAATCGCCGCCTGCATCATCACCAATTTATAGGCAGACCAACGGCCACGACGTGCTAAAACCTTGCTCAATTCACCTTCTCCGCATTCATACTTTTTGTTTCTTTGTTCAGATAACGATTATCCGAACAATGACTAGGTACAAAAAGCTTGCGAAAGTATACCTTTTCGCACATTCAAAGCAAGTTTAAGGTGATAAAAATGGCGACTTTTAACTTGATCTACGCCAAAAGTCTAAAAGTGGCAAATTAACAGATGTTACAAAGTTACATAATATCGTGTTAACTTGTGATATTTATCCAATTTTGGCAATTATTCCATCTAATTCGGCTAAATTTTGATAATTAATTACCATTTTTCCCTTACCCTTTTTATTGTGAGTAATGGTTACTTTGGCACCTAATTTATCAATTAACTGGCTCTCTAGACGGACGACATCTTGATCTTTTGTGGTTTTTTCGACGATTTCAGGTTGGCTTAAGGTTTTATTAACTAACCGTTCAGTTTCACGAACAGTTAGTTCTTTAGTACTAACTAATCTAGCGAGAATAATTTGCTGTTCACCGGATACGGCAAGTAAGGCCCTGGCATGTCCCATATCGATATCACCATACTCAAGCATGCGTTTCACAGGCTCTTGTAATCCGTTTAATCGTAGTAGGTTTGACACTGTTGCACGAGATTTCCCTACAGCATCGGCAGTTTGTTGGTGAGTAAGGTCAAATTCTTCAATTAAGCGATTAAGGGCAATCGCTTCTTCCATTGCATTAAGATCTTCACGTTGAATATTCTCAATCAAGGCTATCACTCCAGCCGCTTCATCAGGAACCTGCTTAATGATACAGGGAACCTTATCTAATTTAGCAAGTTGAGCAGCTCTCCAGCGACGTTCACCGGCAATGATTTCATAGGTTTTATCAGAGACTCTACGTACAACGATGGGCTGAATTATCCCTTGTGTACGAATAGATTCAGCTAGCTCTTCTAATGCCTCTGGAGACATATCTTTTCGTGGCTGATATTTCCCCGGCTGCAATAGATCTAGCGCGATCATCTTTAACTCTTCACCGGAGCTGTTAGCACTATCTTTGGCTTGAGCCTGTGTTGCAGCGGCATGGCTAGTACTTAAAAGTGCATCTAATCCTTTGCCTAAGCCACGTTTTTTCGCTGTCATCTATTTTTCCTTAAACTTGCTCTAACTTTGAATGCTGCTCTGCGCGTCTAATTATTTCACCGGCTAAAGCAAGATAAGCCTTAGCTCCCGCACTGGATTTATCATAATACATGGCTGGAGCACCAAAACTAGGCGCTTCGGCTAATCTGACATTTCTTGGGATCACAGTTCGGTAAACTTTATCACCAAAATGCTGTTTGAGTTGATCAGATACATCGTTAGCTAGGCGGTTTCGAGGATCGTACATGGTACGCAATATCCCTTCGATCGCTAACCCAGGATTAACCATAGAGGCTAACTTCGAAATGGTGTCCATCAATGCGGTTAACCCTTCAAGGGCATAATACTCACACTGCATTGGAACCAAAATAGAATCGGCTGCAGACATCGCATTAACCGTCAGCATATTTAACGAAGGAGGGCAGTCAATAAAGATAAAATCATATTCATCTTTTACCGGAGCCAGTGCATTACGCAAACGGATCTCACGGGCAAAAAACTCCATCAACTTGATTTCAGCGGCGGTCACATCACCATTAGCGGCGATCAGATCATATTTACCCGCAGTGTCATGGTAGGCGACTTCGGCAACGCTTTTTTCTTCGACTAACAACTCATAGGCCGTATTTTCAACACTGTATTTGTCGACACCACTGCCCATAGTGGCATTGCCTTGAGGATCGAGATCGATCAGCAATACTTTGCGCTTTGTGGCAGCCAAAGATGCAGCTAAATTGACACAAGTTGTTGTTTTTCCGACGCCACCTTTCTGGTTGGCCACGGCTATCACTTTACCCACAATATTATCCTGTCTATCACGTTAGCAGATATTGGTATGCTGATTCAGCTATAACAAATTGCTTGAACTGATTAAAGAATGCAACTCATAAGCCTTAAATTACTGGGTTTTAACCACTCTCAGTAAGTGACGTTGCTCATCGAGACGAGGTACTTTTAATTCAAATACATCGGTAACACTAAAATTATCAGGTAATTGTGCCATCTCTTCATCGCTAAGTTGACCTTTTAGCGCATAGAAACAACCACTGGATTTAGGTAAATGCTGACACCAATGCAACATATCTTCGATGGATGCAAAGGCTCGGCTTAATACGCCATCAAATTTGTCTTGTGGTTGATAAGCTTCGACCCGGCTTTCAATCGAGGTGATATTTTCGATACCCAGTTCAAATTGAACCTGTTTTTGAAAACGAATTCGTTTACCTAAGCTGTCGAGTAACACAAATTGTTTATCGGGATTCATAATTGCCAAAGGGATCCCTGGTAGACCTGGACCGGTTCCGACATCGATAAATCGATCGCCAACTAAATAACGACTCGCAGCTAAACTATCCATGATATGACGGATCAACATCTGCTCAGGATCTCTCACAGAGGTTAGGTTATACGCCTTATTCCATTTTGCCAGCATAGCGACAAAGTCCAGCAATTGCTGTTTCTGCTTAGGCGTGGCCGACATTTCGATTTCGGCCAAATAGGTATCTAATTGGGCTGCTAACACAGGAGTATCCTCGATAAACAATGGGATATTATGAAGTGATGACGCCTAGATGGGAAGTAGCAAACCTCTCATCTAGGCGAACAATTGGTAACACATGGGGATTTACGCGCTTTTTCTAAGCAAACCACGTTTTTTAAGATGAACCAATAAGATCGAAATCGCCGCAGGAGTAATACCTGAAATACGCGATGCTTGACCTATGGTTTCAGGTTTATGATCGTTAAGCTTAGCAATCACTTCATTTGAAAGACCTGGTACTTCTTGATAATCAAGTTCTTGTGGCATCAAGGTTTTTTCGTTACGAACAGCCTTATCAATCTCATCTTGCTGACGTTGAATGTAACCCGAGTATTTCACCTGGATCTGAACTTGCTCGGCAGCACGTTGATCTTCAATTGCCGGGCCAAAACCTTCAATATCCATCAATTTGGGATAATCTAGCTCAGGACGACGCAACAGCTCTTCGAAAGTCGCTTCACGGGTGATTGGCGTTTTCAAATGTGGATTCAGAGCATCGACCAGAGGTGAATTAGGGTGGATCCATTGGCTACGTAAACGCTGTAGTTCTAATTCGATAGCTTCACGTTTAGCATTAAACTTAGCCCAGCGATCATCGTTAACTAAACCAAGCTCACGACCTTTTTCGGTTAAGCGCAGATCGGCATTATCTTCACGCAACAATAGGCGATATTCAGCACGGCTAGTAAACATGCGGTAGGGCTCTTTAGTACCGAGAGTGGATAAATCATCGACCAATACGCCAAGATAAGCTTCATCACGACGTGGACACCAAGCCTCTTTACCTTGTATTTGAAGTGATGCGTTCATCCCTGCCAATAGACCTTGAGCACCAGCTTCTTCATAACCCGTTGTACCATTGATTTGTCCAGCAAAGAATAAACCATTGATAGACTTAGTTTCTAACGAGCTTTTTAGATCTCTGGGATCAAAATAATCATATTCAATGGCATAACCAGGACGAATTATTTGTGCATTTTCCATCCCTTGGATAGAACGCACTAAATTTAACTGCACATCGAAAGGCAAACTGGTTGATATGCCGTTAGGGTAGATCTCAGTGGTATTTAATCCTTCTGGCTCGATAAAGATCTGGTGAGAAGTCTTATCGGCAAAGCGATTAATTTTATCTTCGATCGATGGACAATATCTTGGGCCAATTCCTTCGATCACACCTGAATACATTGGGCTGCGATCGAGTCCGCCACGAATAATATCGTGAGTACGCTCGTTAGTATGAGTGACATAACAAGAAACTTGGCGTGGATGTTGGCTTACATCTCCAATAAATGACATAACAGGGAGAGGATCATCTCCTTTCTGTTCCGTCATCAAATCAAAATTAATGGTATTGGCATCGATTCGAGGCGGGGTACCTGTTTTAAGGCGGCCGACTCGAATAGGAAGTTCTTGTAAACGATGAGCAAGTGAAATTGATGGCGGATCACCAGCACGACCACCACTGTAATTTTCTAAACCAATATGAATTTTACCACTCAAAAAAGTGCCTGCAGTTAACACGACTGCTGGTGCTTCGAAAGCCAATCCCATTTGGGTAACCACACCAACAACGCGATCGTTTTCAACAATTAGATCGTCTACCGATTGTTGAAAGAGGCGAAGGTTGGGTTGGTTTTGTAAGATCTGTTGGATCTTAGCTCGATAGAGTGCTCTGTCAGCTTGTGCACGTGTTGCGCGTACCGCAGGGCCTTTACTGGAGTTTAATGTTCGAAATTGAATGCCTGCAAAGTCGGTAGCTGTTGCCATAGCACCGCCTAGTGCATCGATCTCTTTAACCAAATGTCCTTTACCAATTCCACCAATAGCAGGATTACAGGACATTTGGCCTAAGGTATCTATGTTGTGGGTCAGTAATAATGTTTTCGAACCCATTCTAGCTGATGCGAGTGCCGCTTCGGTTCCGGCATGGCCACCACCAACAACAATAACATCAAACCGTTCATGAAAATGCATCACAGTACCTTAAATAAAAACCGTATCTAAATTAAAAATGATATCGAATCATTTGGAAAAACTACTTATCGAGTAGCAGAGCATTTTAGCACTTGGATAGCATTAGGTGAAAGATCATTTTAGAGGTTTAGATCTCAATGGGATCGGCTTAATAGATCTTAAGATCTTTATATAGATCTCTTTATTATGTTTACTATTAGGATCGCTAATTACGGTGGATAACCTTTATTTTTATTTTAAATCAATAGTTAACAACTAAATATTCCTGTGATCTGATCGCGATCTAACCGACTTAAGCTTGGGGATAGATCGCTTACTTATCCACAAGGTGGATCTATCGTCAGATCGCCTGTTGAATAATACAGAGTTAGATCATCTATAAATAATATGTTATCCACAAATTTGTTATATTAAGATCTAATTTGTGGGTAAGTTAGATCTAATCTGTGAGTTATTGTTGGGTTTTACTGGTTATAGATCATTTAGAGTTTATCTTGCCATTCGGCTAACCAAGCTTGAGCGGGTTCTTCAGGGATGGGATCGTATTGAACATCGATCTGGATCTTATCCACATAAACTTGTGCACCGCAATTTTCCATTGCTTCGATAAGTTTTTCTGGTCCCTGACAAAAAGTATCGTAACTGGAGTCGCCAATGGCACATAAAGCAAATTTTGTTGCATTTAAATTGGGTTTTTTAGCCTGGATCTCATCAAAAAATGGCTGAATATTGTCAGGTAAATCGCCAGCTCCATGAGTCGATGAAACGATTAACCAAAGGTTATTGGGATCGATATCGCTAAGTTCTGGGGTTAAATGCACTTCTGTTTCATGGTCTAAGCTTTCTAATTGAGCGGCTAATTCATCGGCTACATATTCTGCACTACCTAGTGTTGTTCCAACGATGAGTTCTATTTTGGCCATGATATTTCCTACGTTTTGCTGAATAAAAAGGTGAGATCACTAAGATTATTGTCACAATGATAAGTGAAAATATGGCTAGGATCTTGTGGAATACGCGATAGTGATTCGGTTAATTGGAGTTATATCACTATGTCGTCGACTTAGGTTTATAGGCGTAAAGCAGGTAATTTACTCGAGTATTATTACCAATTTTCCATTTAGTCGTTAACGGATTAAAAGTCATTCCTTCAGTGGTAATGGTGGCTAACCCTCTAGTTGCAATCATTTTATCCAGTTCTTCAGGTTTAACGAAATGCTGCCAATCATGGGTTCCTTTGGGTAGATATTGCATCACATATTCTGCGCCAATAATGGCTATTAAATAAGAGGCAAACGTGCGATTTAACGTTGCCATGATCAATAAACCTTGTGGTTTAAGTTTTTCACAACAGATATCAATAAGCTGTTGTTTATCTTCAATATGCTCGATAACTTCAGTATTTAAAATCACATCATATTGGGTTTCTATATCGACTAAGTCGCTTGCAAGGCAATGTTTGTAATCTACTTTTATTGACCAAGCTTTGGCATGTTGAGTCGCCATAGTGATGTTATGGGCGCTGGCATCTATACCTGTTACAGCTGCACCTTGGCTTGCGAGGGGTTCACATAATAGTCCAACTCCACAACCTATATCTAAGATCTTTAAGCCCTCAAAGGGAATATCTTGTGTCAGATCCCGTTTAAAGTGGATCGCAATGGCGTTTTCTATTGCGGTTAATCGAGTCTGATTAAAGCGCAATACGTGTTTAAACTTGCCATTGGGATCTCGCCATTCTTGAGCAAGAGCATCAAATTTAGCAATTTCTGCTTGTTGATCTATAGAAGAGATTTTTCCACTTAATTGGCTTTTATCTAACATAAAAACAGACTGCAATCGGATGATAGGATCCAGTATATACCAATCGATAATTTGATGGTCTCTTGTTACCTTTAAGCAAGTTTTGGCTTAAATCGAGCCATATCCGCTTAGTTTCTAATTAGATATACTTCCGAATAAAATTAAAATTCAGCATAAAGCTATGCGATGAGCGACAGAGAACATGAGCATTAATCTTATCAATGCGAGTTATCCTAATTCCACCAGCAAGATATTTATTATAGGTTTGCCACGTACCGGCACCACCAGCATGAGTGTTGCTTTGTTGAATTTAGGATTTAAAGTTGCTCATCAAGCCTTTACTCAACAGACATTTGAGCTTGCCAATGTTGTATCTGATGCCCCATGTTTTAGTGATTATCGCCAGCTGCATCGCTTATATCCGAATGCGAAATTTATCTATCTCGATAGAGCCTTGGATGTTTGGCTGCCATCGATGCAGATGTTACTTGGTCGGATGTTAGTGCATTTAGATGAAACACAGGGCAGGTTTCATCCCATTTTAAAACGTAGTTTTAATCATAGTTTTGGGATTTTCAGCGTTGATGACCCAATGGATGATGCACATTTAATCCATTGTTATCAGTTTCATAAACAACAGGTTTTTGATTACTTTACCGATATTGATCCAAACTCATCTCAGTTTATTGCTTTAGATCCTAGTCACTCTGATAGTTTTGCAGCGTTAATGGCGTTTTTAGAGATAGATTCATCGCAATTATCCGCATCTGAAGCGGCATTTCCACACCTGAACAGAGGAAGAAATGTGGCAAGCTGGGATGAATATAAGCATGAAAATAAGATAAGCAGTAATGCGAGTGGTCCCAATAAACGTAAGTTCTTTAGTTATAAATTGGATGATCGTTTAAGTGTATATTTGCCTAGCAGCTTTAAGCGCTAGGATCTACGGTTAGATCGCACATTTTTAGTTGAAATGACTTTGAGTATAACTTTTAGCTTGAGATCTAAAAATTATTGGTTGAATCAAGCAATTAGATAAGGTTAAAAAATAAAACAAATATTAATCAGTATGTTAGGGCTGTATAATAGAATAAAACTGCCAAGATCCTTTACTGTATTACTTGTTGATATCTCTGTTGATTAAATAGATCTTTTTATTGATTATCATGCTCTAAAATGGTGCTGGGATCCTTGGTGGATCGGCTTTGTTAGAGGATATCTATCATACTTATTTGGGAAATAACCTATAGCTTGCGGGCTAAAACGCAGAGATAATGACAGGCATAATTTTAATTATTATGCCCGTTTACTGTGCAGCGCTATTTTCCTATACAGAAAGAGCTGAATATTTTACCTAGTAGATCGTCTGAAGTGAATTTACCGGTAATTTCAGAAAGTGCCAGTTGGCACATGCGTAACTCTTCGGCCAATAGTTCTCCCGCCTGAAAAACTTCTAGTTGTTCTTTGCCGAGTAGTAGATGACTGCTGGCCAGTTCTAATGCTTCTAAATGACGTCTGCGGGCAATAAAGCCGCCTTCAAGATTACTTTTATAACCCATTAAGGTTTTGAGGTGATCTTTCAGTTCCGCAACACCTAAGCCAGTTTTGGCTGAAAGTTTAAATACTTTATGACCATGATCTTCACTGGTCGCCAGAGGTTCTCCTGTTAAATCCGCTTTATTACGGATAACGGTAATCCCCAGGTTTTTAGGTAACCTGTCGATAAAGTCTGGCCAAATATCATGGGGATCGACAGCATCTGTTGTGGTGCCATCGACCATAAACAACACCTGATCTGCGGTGTCTATTTCGGCCCAAGCGCGCTCGATACCTATTTGCTCGACGGTATCTGTAGTATCACGTAAACCGGCGGTATCTATGATATGCAGTGGCATGCCATCGAGATGGATATGTTCGCGTAATACATCTCGTGTCGTTCCAGCAATTTCGGTCACAATGGCGGACTCTTTACCGGCAAGGGCATTTAGCAGACTCGATTTCCCTGCATTAGGCCGACCTGCGATAACAACTTTCATCCCTTCACGGATAATCGCGCCTTGTTTAGCACTCGATTGTACTGAATCGAGTTTATCTATGATGTGGTTAAGCGAACCGGCAATTTTACCATCGGAGAGAAAATCGACCTCTTCATCAGGGAAATCAATAGCCGCCTCAACATATAGACGTAGATTAGTGACTTGCTCAACCAGCTCATGGATCTGGGTAGAAAATTCGCCTTGTAATGAATTGAGGGCGCTTTTTGCTGCCTGTTCACTGGTTGCATCGATAAGATCAGCAATCGCTTCGGCTTGGGTAAGATCCAGCTTATCGTTCATAAACGCTTGCTCGCTGAATTCACCCGGCTTAGCAATACGTACGCCGCTGATATCCATTACGCGATTAATTAGCATATCTAAAACGATTTGGCCGCCGTGACCCTGTAGTTCCAGTACATCTTCGCCAGTAAAGGAGTTTGGGCCTTTGAAGAATAGGGCGATGCCCTGATCGATCACCTGGCCTTGGTCGTCTTTAAAATCACAGTAATCGGCATAGCGGGTTTTAGGTAGATGACCTAAAACAGCCATAGCGACGTCGCTGGCTTTGTCGCCTGAGACTCGAATGATACCTACACCGCCGCGTCCAGGAGCGGTGGCTTGTGCCACTATAGTATCTGTAGTCATTACTGTTTTTCCTAAGTTAAAAGCGAAGTTTGGTTGTTCATTAAAAGCAAAAAAGCGGTCAATACAGAGTATCCGACCGCTTTTAACTAGTTGGAGCTAAGGATTATTTTAACCCTTTTTTCTCCAAACCGGCATAGATGATCTTCTGTTGGGTAATAGCAACTAAGTTACCGACTAGCCAGTACAGTACAAGACCTGCTGGGAACCATAGGAAGAATACGGTAAATACCACAGGCATCCACTGCATCATCTTTTGCTGCATTGGGTCCATAGTTGGCGCCATAGGTTGCATCTTCTGCATTAGGAACATAGATACACCCATTAGCAATGGCAGCACATAGTATGGATCCTGTACTGATAAGTCACTGATCCAAAGCATAAATGGTGCATGACGCAATTCGTAGCTTTCTAATAGTACCCAGTATAGTGCGATGAAGATTGGCATCTGTAACAGAATAGGAAGACAGCCACCCATAGGGTTAACTTTCTCTTTCTTATACAGCTCCATCATGGCTTGTCCCATCTTCTGGCGGTCATCACCGAAGCGCTCTTTCATATCTGCTAGCTTAGGTTGCAAGTTACGCATCTTCGCCATAGAGGTGTATTGCGCTTTAGTCAGCGGGTAAAGCAGACCACGAACCGTCAAGGTGATGAGGATAATCGCTACACCCCAGTTACCCACAAATGATTGATAGAACATCAGTAGCCAATGAATAGGGATAGCTAGCCACCAAAGGAAACCGTAATCCACTACTAAGTTTAAAGACTCAGAGATTGCTGATAAGGCTTTTTGATCTTTAGGACCAACGTAGAATTGGGCACCGATTGTTTGTTGCGAGCCAGGTGCTATGTCATATACTGCACCGCGGAAACCAATATTGGCCAGTCCACCAGCACTAATGCTAGTGAAAATGGTGTTTTGGTCATTTGCAGGTGGAATCCAAGCCGATACGAAGTAGTGTTGTAGCATAGCTGCCCAACCACCTAGGGTCTTCTTATCTAGGTTTTTGTCGGCCATATCTTCGAAGCTGTACTTCTCATAACGTGTATCTTGCGTTGAGAAAGCGGCACCGCGATATGTCGGCATCATCATGCTGCTTTCGCTTTTCTTGATGCTGTGCTTAATCTGGCCATACATCTGAACTTGAAGCTGTTCAGATGAAGTATTATTGATTCGGTAGTCTACATTGATATCGAACTGACCACGATGCAGGGTAAATACTTTAGTGTACGTAACTCCATTATCTGCAAGGTAAGTAAGTGGTATTTCAAGAGTGTCTTGACCATCAGCCAGCGTATATTGCTGTGATTGAGCCGAATAATGTGCACGACCTTTAGTACTGCTGTCGATACCATTACGACCGATCAAGCCACTTTGAGCTGTGTAGAAGATATCGTTAGTTTGTTGAAGTAGTACAAATGGGTCTTCTTTGTCTTCTTCAAGTTTATGATCGACTAATGCCGAGTATACGATATCACCACCAACAGGATTAATTTTTAAAATTAACTGGTCGGTCGTTACCTTGATCAGTTCTTTAGAAACTGCAACTGCCTCAGGTAGTGCAGCATCTGAATCGGGGACGTCAGTACTGTGTGAATCTGTAACGCTCGGAGACGCTGAAACTGAAGATGTTGTCGCAGCCTGCTGCGGATTTTTGTCTGTTTGCCATTGCTGCCACAGCAAAAAGCTGACAAAAAGCAGACCGATAAGCAATATATTGCGTTGAGATTCCATAGCCTATTTATTACACCTGTTATTTTTAGTGGGGACGGGATCTTCACCGCCCGGATGTAAAGGGTGACATTTTAATACGCGTTTCCCTGCAAACCAACTCCCTTTCACAAATCCATGCAATCGAATTGCTTCTAATGCGTAATTGGAACATGTGGGATGAAAACGGCATTTAGGCCCTAGTATAGGGCTGATAAAGATTTGATAGCCACGAATTAATTTGCTGGCTAGCCATTGTAACGGCGACTGAGTTTGCGCCATAACTTCTCTACCAATTTATGTAGTGCCGGATTATCCATATTCAAGACACCATTTCTTACCAGAACCACAATATCCACCGGCGGTAATTCGTGCTGATGCAAACGAAAATTATCGCGGATGATACGTTTTATTCTGTTGCGTTGATTAGCTTTCTTTACGTAACGTTTAGCAACGGTTAATCCAATACGTGGATGTTGCTCAGAGTTAGGAACAGCAAGTAAGGTAATTTCAGCCGAAGAAGCTTTGATGGGATTTGAGAATACAGATTTGAATTGCGCGGGAGTTAACAAACGTAACTCCCGCGTAAAGGTATAGCTGGTCACTTGCATTTCTACTTATTAAGCAGAAAGACGAGCGCGACCTTTTGCACGACGACGTGCGATGACCTTACGGCCACCTACAGTAGCCATACGAGCGCGGAAGCCGTGAGAACGCTTGCGCTTCAGGTTGCTAGGTTGAAAAGTACGTTTACTCATTATGGCAATCCGTCTTTGTTAGGTGAATAAACCTTACTCTCTTGTAAAAGAGGTAAGGGCAAAAAAGAGGCCGAATTGTAATCACTTTAGTTATGCTCGTCAATAAGCAAAACCAACAAGTGAACAAATTCTGCCACTATATCTTCTTATAAAGTGACCCTAATACACTATCTAGTGTGGATAACTCTGTGAATGGACACTACATCTTGTGGATCTAGGACTCATTGCATTGATCGAAGGTCGCTAATTATAGATCGATCTCGATCCCTTAATAAAGCTGAGTTTTGCGCTTTATTAAAATAAATTGATCGCGGTGGATCGTTTTGGATCTGTGTAAATAAATAATGATGATATTACTGGGGATAAATCTATTTTAAGGATAGCGATCCTTGCTGTCTCACTATAGAATACATCTCTTTCTATATGATCTTTTGGGGATAAATACGTGGCGGTTTCACTTTGGCAGCAATGTATCGGACGACTACAAGACGAGCTTTCTGCTCAGCAATTTAGTATGTGGATCAGACCGTTGCAAGCCGAAATGGATGGGGATACTCTCGTATTATATGCACCGAATCGATTCGTTCTCGATTGGGTCAGGGACAAATACCTTAATACCATTAATCAGTTCTTTACTGAGCAGCTCGGAAGTGACGCACCTAAGTTACGTTTCGACATTGGTAGTCGTCCCGCAAGCCAGCCTGTTAAGGCGACAGCTGCGGTAAAGACCACTGCTACGCCTACAGCAACTCATTCTCCAGCTAAGCCTTCATTTAATACCCATGAACCTTCAGTGAATACCAATCACAGAAGTAATATCAATCCGACTTACCAATTTGATAATTTCGTAGAAGGTAAATCTAACCAGTTAGGTAAAGCAGCTGCGCTACAAGTTTCTGAAAATCCGGGCGGTGCTTATAACCCACTATTCCTATATGGTGGCACTGGTTTGGGTAAGACTCACCTATTGCATGCGGTTGGTAATGGCATCATTAAGAACAAGCCTGACGCTAAAGTTGTTTATATGCACTCTGAGCGTTTTGTGCAGGACATGGTCAAGGCACTACAGAATAATGCGATTGAAGAGTTTAAGCGTTACTACCGTAGTGTTGATGCTTTATTTATCGATGACATTCAGTTCTTTGCCAATAAAGACAGATCTCAAGAAGAGTTTTTCCATACCTTTAATGCTTTGCTAGAAGGTAATCATCAAATCATCTTGACCTCTGATCGCTACCCTAAAGAGATCGATGGTGTTGAAGATCGTCTTAAATCGCGTTTCGGCTGGGGATTAACCGTTGCAATTGAGCCGCCAGAATTAGAAACCCGTGTGGCCATCTTGATGCGTAAGGCGCAAGAGAGTGGTATTAATTTGCCAGATGAAGTAGCTTTCTTTATAGCCAAGCGTTTACGTTCTAACGTACGAGAGCTTGAAGGGGCATTAAACCGTGTGATTGCCAATGCTAATTTCACCGGTCGTCCAATCACTATCGATTTTGTGCGCGAAGCCCTAAGAGATCTCTTGGCTCTACAAGAAAAATTAGTCACTATAGACAATATTCAGAAAACCGTTGCTGAATATTACAAGATCAAGATGGCTGATATGTTGTCAAAACGTCGTTCACGCAGTGTTGCGCGACCAAGACAGATGGCGATGGCGTTATCAAAAGAACTCACAAACCAAAGTTTGCCGGAGATCGGCGATGCCTTTGGTGGTCGTGACCATACGACAGTGCTACACGCCTGTCGTAAAATTGCGCAGCTGCGTGAAGAAAGTCATGACATTAAAGAAGATTATGCTAACTTGATCCGTACGTTATCTTCATAAATCTGGGAAATTGAAACTGATGAAATTTTCAATTGATAGGGATGCCCTATTAAAGCCGTTACAGCTAGTCAGTGGAGCGGTGGAGAGACGACATAACTTGCCTATTCTGGCAAACCTTTTAGTTGAAGTAAGTGGTCACTCACTTAAGTTGACCGGGACCGATTTAGAGGTAGAACTCGTTGGTCAAGCGGCGCTTGAGGGAGAGGTCCAAGAGGGGCGTACCACAGTTCCTGCGAAGAAGTTTCTCGATATCGTTAAATCCCTTCCCGATCAAGTTGAGTTAAAGATAGAACAGCAGGACAATCGCCTGTTGTTACGCTCTGGTCGTAGTCGTTTTACTTTGGCGACATTACCTGCGGAAGAATACCCTAACGTCGAAGCATTCCAGGCTGATATTAAATTTACTATCAAGCAGGGAACGCTTAAGTCACTTATCGATGCGACGCAATTCTCTATGGCAAACCAAGATGTTCGCTACTATCTCAATGGTTTATTATTTGAAACCGAAGGGAATGTACTGCGTGCTATTGCCACCGATGGCCACCGTTTAGCCCTTAGCCATCGTATGATTGAAGAATCACTACCTGAAAAGCAAGTTATCGTGCCACGTAAAGGCGTTCTCGAGCTGCAGCGTCTGTTTGAAGGTGAAGATCTCGATGTCACTATTGAGATTGGTGATAATGCAATTAGAGCCACCACCCAGAGTGCGGTATTTACCAGTAAGTTAGTCGATGGTCGTTTCCCTGATTATCGCCGCGTATTACCAAAAGGTGGCGATAAAATCGTTATTGCCAGCCGTAACCAGCTAAAACAGGCCCTGTTACGAGCCTCTATTCTCTCTAATGAGAAGTTCCGTGGTGTGCGAGTTCAGTTAGAAACCAACCTTATCAAGATCACTGCCAATAACCCTGAACAGGAAGAGGCAGAAGAGATCTTAGATATCGAATATGAAAATAGTCCTTTGGAAATAGGCTTCAACGTGAGCTATTTATTGGACGTGCTAAACAACTTACCTTCAGACGATGTGCGTATTACCTTAATCGATGGCAACTCCAGTGCCTTGATTGAAAACCATATCGAAGAAGATTCTATGTATGTTGTTATGCCAATGCGCCTTTAATAAGCCGCTTCTTATTAGCCATAGCCTAACATCACCCAAGTGTATGTTAGGCTAGCATTAGGCTGACAAAACTGAGTATTTAATGAGTTTAACTCGGCTTCATATCGATTCTTTTCGTAATATCACTTCTGCTCAACTGCAATTAGGCGATGGGCTTAATTTGATCTATGGCCAAAACGGCAGTGGCAAAACCAGCATATTAGAAGCGATCTATTTTCTGGGAATGGGACGATCGTTCCGCAGTCATCTGTCACAACGTGTAATTAATAATCAGCAAGATCAACTGACCCTATTTGCCAATTTAGAACAACAGCAACAACAAGCAAAAGTCGGTTTACGTCGGTTTCGCAGTGGTGAAATCGAAGTCAAAATTAACGGCGATAAGGTGAAACGTTTATCGACTTTGGCCGAGACTTTACCCATTCAGGTGATCACTCCTGAAAGTTTTTCTTTGCTTTTTGAAGGACCTAAATCCCGCCGACAATTTATTGATTGGGGGGCATTCCATACAGACAAAAACTTCTATAGTGCTTGGGCCAATGTGAGGAGAATTTTAAAGCATAGAAATCAGATGCTTAAAAATGAAACGCCTTATCAGCAAATTCAATTTTGGGACAAGGAATTAGTGCGTTATGCTGAAATGGTTACCCAGATACGAAAGCAATATGTAGGCTCGTTAAATGAACTACTTAAGGGTATAATCGAAGAGTTTTTACCTCAGGTAGATGTTAAAGTTTCCTTTACTCGAGGTTGGGATAGCAAAACTCATTATCATGAGTTGTTGCAAGCTCAATATCTCAGAGATTTAGCGGCAGGACATACAGCAAGTGGGCCACATAAGGCTGATCTAAGATTGCGTGTGGGAACCTTGCCCGTTCAGGATGCATTATCCCGAGGCCAATTGAAATTGTTAGTGTGTGCATTACGTATTGCACAGGGAAAGTTGCTAAAACAACAAATAAATAAAAACAGTATTTATCTGGTGGATGATTTGCCATCGGAACTGGATGCAAGACACAGACAACTATTGCTGCAGCAGCTAAGCGATACCGGGGCACAAGTTTTTGTCACCGCCATCGAGCCTGCAGCAATAATAGATTCGTTAAATACGCCACCTGCAAAGGTGTTCCATGTGGAACAAGGGCGGGTAACGGTAATTGAATAACCGACGAGAGAATAATATGTCAGAGAATAGTTACGATTCTTCGAGTATTAAGGTTCTAAAAGGCCTTGATGCGGTACGTAAGAGACCTGGAATGTATATCGGTGATACCGATGATGGTACGGGTCTACATCACATGGTATTCGAAGTGGTCGATAACTCTATCGATGAAGCACTTGCTGGTTATTGTAGTGACGTTACGATCAAAATCCATTCAGATGGTTCGGTATCAGTTAAAGATGATGGCCGTGGTATTCCTGTTTCTATCCATGAGGAAGAAGGGGTTTCTGCTGCTGAAGTTATTATGACGGTTCTGCATGCGGGCGGTAAGTTTGATGATAACTCTTATAAGGTTTCTGGTGGCCTTCATGGTGTGGGTGTTTCAGTTGTAAACGCGCTGTCTGAAAAGCTGCAAATGACCATTCGCCGTGATGGTAAGCTTTATGAGCAATTTTATACACATGGTGTACCAAATGAGCCAATTAAAGCGATTGGTGACGCAACATCAACGGGTACAGAGATCCGATTTTGGCCAAGCGCTCAAACTTTTTCGGATACCAAATTCCATTTCGATATTCTAGCCAAGCGCGTACGTGAGCTGTCTTTCCTTAACTCAGGTGTAGGTATTCGCCTAGTTGACGAGCGTGACAATAAAGATGAGTTCTTCAAATATGACGGTGGTATCAGCGCGTTTGTTGACTATCTAAACGTAAATAAAACCCCTGTAAACAAAGAAGTGTTCCATTTCGTGCAAGAGCGTGAAGATGGTATTACCGTTGAAGTGGCGATGCAGTGGAACGATGGTTTCCAAGAAAACATCTTCTGTTTTACCAACAACATCCCACAACGTGACGGTGGTACTCACTTAGCCGGATTCCGTAGCGCATTAACGCGTAACCTAAATACTTATATGGACCGAGAAGGTTTTAATAAGAAAGGCAAAACCAGTGCTACTGGTGATGATGCGCGAGAAGGTTTGACTGCAGTTATCTCGGTTAAAGTTCCAGATCCTAAGTTCAGTTCACAGACGAAAGATAAATTGGTATCTAGTGAAGTAAAAACCGCAGTTGAGCAGACGATGGGTGAGCAGTTAGGTGATTACCTGATGGAGCACCCTAACGAAGCTAAAATGATTGTGGGTAAGATCATCGATGCAGCGCGTGCTCGTGAAGCGGCACGTAAAGCTCGTGAGATGACTCGTCGTAAAGGCGCATTAGATTTAGGTGGCTTGCCAGGTAAATTGGCCGATTGCCAAGAGAAAGACCCAGCGCTTTCTGAAATCTACATAGTGGAGGGTGACTCTGCGGGCGGTAGTGCTAAGCAGGGTCGTAATCGTAAGAACCAAGCGATTTTGCCATTGAAAGGTAAGATCTTAAACGTTGAGAAGGCGCGCTTCGATAAGATGTTGTCTTCTCAAGAGGTGGCAACGCTTATTACGGCTCTTGGTTGTGGTATTGGCCGTGACGAATATGATCCCGATAAGACACGTTATCACAACATCGTTATCATGACCGATGCTGACGTCGATGGTTCGCACATTCGTACACTGCTGTTGACCTTCTTCTTCCGTCAAATGCCTGAGATGATTGAGCGTGGTTATGTTTATATTGCTCAGCCACCTTTGTACAAAGTGAAGAAAGGTAAGCAAGAGCAGTATTTAAAAGATGATCCAGCCTTGATCGAATACCTGACTAATTTGGCATTAGACGGTGGTGAAATCCATCCTTCTCAAGATGCTCCAGCTATGTCTGGTGCGCCGCTTGAAAAGCTGGTTTATCAATACCGTGAAGTTGAAGGTATTTTTGAGCGTCTAAATCAGCGTTTCCCGCTAATGTTAACTGAGCGTATGCTTTATCAACCAGGGCTAACGCCTGAACTGTTAGCCGACGAAGCTAAAGTTAAGCAATGGTGCGATAAATACGTCGCGGCATTAACTGAAGCGGAATCAGGTGGCTTTATCTTTAGCGCTGAAGCATTCCTCGATCCTGAGCGTCAGGTTTACTTGCCTAAGGTGACTATCCGCAAGCATGGTATCGACACTCATTATCTGTTCTCTTATGACTTCTTACAGTCGAGCGATTACCAACGTATGTCTAAGTTGGCTGCAGAGCTCGATGGTTTGATCGAAGAGGGTGGTTATGTGAAGCGTGGTGAACGTGTTAAAGAGATCAGTTCTTTCGTTGAGGCGTTAGATTGGTTGATGACAGACTCTAAGCGTGGTCTTTATATCCAACGCTATAAAGGATTGGGTGAGATGAACCCTGAGCAGTTGTGGGAAACTACAATGGATCCAGAATCGCGCCGTATGCTGCGTGTCACCATTGAAGATGCTATCGGTGCCGATCAACTATTTACTTGTTTGATGGGTGATCAGGTTGAGCCTCGTCGTGACTTTATTGAGTCTAACGCGCTAAATGTCGCTAACCTAGACGTTTAACCTAAACATATAAAATTAGCATTTAGAAAAGCCCTAGAGAAATCTAGGGCTTTTTTGTTTTCTACTGAAACTGTTTGGCAATTAATTGGGCAAATGCCAATGCGTGTTCATTATCACCATGTAGACAAAGGCTATCGGCATTGATGATTATGGTTTTACCATCGATAGTTTCAATTGCCTGCTTAGCGACTAATTTACTAACTTGATCAAGAGCCTGTTGTTCATTACCGATAACGGCGCCGGGTAAATTTCGCGGAGCCAAACTAGCATCGGCAAGATAGGCGCGATCGGCAAAGGCTTCCTCGATAACACAAATGTTTTGCTGGCGAGCCTGAAAGACCAAACTGCTGCCAGCTAAGATCATCAAATTGAGGTTGGGGTCGATGGTTTTAATGGTGTCGATAAGAATTTGACCTAAATCGGCATTAGTCGCGGCTAAGTTATATAAGGCACCGTGAGGTTTAACGTATTGCAATGGTACGTTTAAATCGTCGCATATTTGCTTTAAGGCGGTAATTTGTTGCTGTAGAGAAGCTTGCAACTTCGCTGTTGAAATATCCATGGCCTGACGACCAAAGTTGCGTCTATCAGGAAAGCTGGGATGAGCGCCCACCGTTACCTGATTCTGTTTAGCCAGTTTTACTGTGGTTAACATACTGTGGTTATCACCGGCATGGCCGCCACAGGCAATATTGGCACTGGTGATTATCTGCAATAAGGCTTCGTCATTAAGGGAGCCTTCGCCCAAATCGGCATTTAAATCGATAGGATAATTCACTTTGTTGTCTTGATTAACTGGCATCGATAGCCCTCGATAATCGGTAAAAATATTGCTGCCATTCAAAGTTGGCGCTCTCGGCCTGATTTGGACTGATATGCTGAAATGTCACAGTCTGTCCTGGTCGGCATTGTGCGACTTTCCACAGATCGGCCTCTATGATGCAGGCGATAATGGGGTAGCCACCTGTTGTCTGGGCATCGGCAAGTAAGATGATTGGCTGACCATTTGGGGGGACTTGTACAGCTCCTGGCATTACACCATGTGAGCGTAAACTGAGTTGTGATTCTGTCGCTAATGCTTCACCCTCGAGTCGAGCTCCGATTCGATTGCTTTGATTTGATAATCTCCATTGGTTGTCCCAAAAACGCTTTTTACTTGGGTTATCAAATTGGTTGAGTTCAGGGCCTGCGAGCGCTCTGAGTATGCCATCATTGGCGCGCGGTACGGCGCCAATGGGCTTGTAGAGCATGGTTTCTGCAGGATCTAACTCTAGTTTGTCGTCAACTTGCAGGTATCTGCCTTCAAATCCACCAAATTGAGCGGTTAAGTCGGTTCCTTTTCCACCGAGAACACAGTCGCAATTAATACCACCTAAAATGGCTAAATAACCATACATGCCAGTTTTAGGGCCACGAATAGCGAGTCGCTCACCTTTATTTATTTTAGCTCGCCAGCCATTCCACAGTGGCCGAGATTCTATTTTTGCTTCAAATGCGGCCCCGCATAGGGCTATCCAGGTATCTTCTTCAAATTGGATCTGAATTTCACCAGCAGTAAACTCAAGTACGGCGCAGTTATCTGGATTTCTAAGGAGTCGATTAGCGAGTGTTAACGCTTGTTTGTCTACCGCACCACCAGAAGCAACCCCTAAATGGGCAACGCGCTGACGACCTAAGTCTTGAATGCTGATATGGGCGCTGGCTTGCAAGATCGTTAGCATTTGTAGCCCCTTTTTTTGGCGATAAAACGAACGATATCGCCAGGGTGTAATAGACAAGGTTCAGCATTATACGGGTTAAATAATTTAAGTTCGGTGCGGCCTATTAGCTGCCAACCTCCGGGGCTTTGACTGGGATAAAAACCTGTTTGTTCACCGCCGATACCAACAGAGCCTGCTGGAACTGCAAGCCTAGGGCGTTCGAGCCTGGGGGTATGCAGACTCGATGGCAGACCATCTAGATAGGCAAAACCGGGTTTAAAACCAATGAAAAACACTCGATATTCGGCCTGACTATGGCGCTTAATTACTTCATCTGTGCTGAGCTGGTGGAGTTTGGCGACATTATCTAAATCTGGTCCATATTGACAGCCATAAATCACAGGGATATCAATATGACGTTGTTGGAACTCTTGCTGCTGTGCCTGTTCATAGAGGGTTAATAAGTGAGATTCTGCCGCTTTCAGTTTTTCGGCATGGCTATAATAGACGGTCAGGTTATTCATTCCTGCTACTGCATTGATGACATCTGTCGACTGTCGGCATTGTTCTGCTATCCAGCAGAGTTTGGTTTGCAAGGTAAAGTCGATCGCTTTTTTTGGGGCTGGCGATAAAACTAAGGCATTTTCACCGAGTGGATAGATAAGATTATGTGATCTCAAAACAGACTCTAATGATGCGATTGATGAATTTAGTCTAACTTGGCGCAGTTATAAGATCCATTGACTTACAAAGCGTTACGATGAATTATGAATCTCGGACATAAAAAACGCACCACTAAGGGTGCGTTTTTATTGATAAATCGTTAACTATTACTGTAATAACGAGATATCTGCAGCGTGTAAGAACTGCTCGCGTAGGTTTGATAATAACGCTAATCGGTTATTCTTCAGCGCTTCATCGTCTGCCATCACCATCACATCTTCGAAGAAGGTATCGACACTTTCGCGTAGGCCAGCAAGTAATGCTAATGCTTGTTGGTAATCGGCATTAGCAAATAGAGGTGCTAGCTGAGGCTGTAACTCATTTAACTTAGCGGCTAAGGCTTTTTCGGCCTGTTCAACCAATAAGTTTTCATCGATGTTGATCGCTAATTCGCCTTCGACTTTAGCCAAGATATTAGATACACGCTTATTGGCGGCAGCGAGGGCTGCGGCTTGTTCTAGGGTTCTAAAGTGAGCGACGGCTTTAATACGGCTATCGAAGTCAGCTGGAGATGTTGGACGACGCGCCAATACTGCTAAGATAACATCGACGCTAACACCCTGATCTTGATACCAAGAGCGGAAACGACCCATCAGAAACTCAAGTACTTGCTCGGCAGTGTCTGTATTGCTTAGGTTGCTGCCATGTAGCGCTTGGGCCTTAGCGATTAAGTCGACTAAATCCAGTGGAAGTTTGTTCTCAACACAGATACGTAAAATACCAATAGCGGCACGACGTAATGCAAATGGATCGGCAGCACCTTTAGGTGCTTGGCCAATACCGAAGATACCCACTAAGGTATCGAGCTTCTCGGCTAATGCAACGGCGATAGAAATATCGGCTGTTGGTACAGTATCACCAGAGAACTTTGGCTTGTATTGCTCTTCAAGCGCTAACGCAACCGCTTCGGTTTCACCGTCTAAGCGTGCGTAATGCATGCCCATGGTGCCTTGTAAGTCCGTAAACTCCATTACCATGTTTGTCATCAAATCTGACTTAGAAAGTAAACCGGCTCGTGCAGCTTGTTCGCTATCGGCATTAATGCCTTGAGCAACAAAAGCGGCGAGGGCAGAGATACGCTCTACTCGGTCTTTTATGGTACCTAGTTGCTTCTGGAATACGACAGTCTCTAGGCTGGTAAGGCGTGATTCTAGACTGTGTTTTTTGTCTGTTTCGAAGAAAAATTCTGCATCGGCTAGACGTGGGCGAACTACTTTTTCGTTACCTGAGATGATCTGTTGTGGATCTTTAGATTCGATATTTGTCACGAAAATAAAGTTAGGTAACAGTTCGCCTGCAGGGTTGAAAACAGGGAAATATTTCTGATCACCCTTCATGGTATAAACCAAGGCTTCTGCCGGTACATCAAGGAATTTTTCTTCAAAACTGGCGGTTAATACCACTGGCCATTCAACCAAAGAGGCGACTTCTTCAAGAAGATCGTCTTCAAGGTCGGCTACGCCACCAATTTTACTGGCTGCCGCTTGTGCATCTGCTTTGATGATAGATTTACGTAATTCATAGTCGGCAAGCACTTTACCTTGCTCTTTTAAGGTGCAGAGGTAGTTATCTGCATGATCCAGCTCGAAAGTGTCGACACCCATAAAGCGATGGCCGCGAACGGTACGTGCTGATTTGATGCCTAATAGTTCACCTTCAATAAGCTCACTGCCCAACAGCATGGTGACTGTATGTACAGGGCGAATAAACTGAGTTTTGTTGCTACCCCAACGCATAGGCTTAGGAATAGGCAACTTATCCAATGCTCGTTGTGCCATTTCAGCGACTAAAGATTTAGTTTCAACACCAACGACTTTAGCTTGATGAAGTAGCCATTCACCCTTATCTGTTTTTAGACGTTCAGCCTGTTCAACGGTAATACCGTTACCGCGAGCCCAACCCATAGCAGCTTTTGTTGGATTGCCATCGGCATCAAAAGCTTGAGCAACAGCAGGACCACGTTTTTCAACGGTTTTGTCTGCCTGAGCGAGAACCAATTGCTTTACGTTAATGGCTAAGCGGCGAGGTGCTGCATACCAAGTTGCTGATTCATAGCTTAGTTCTGCTTTGTTTAGCTCTTCTTCGAAATTCGCTACGAATGATTCGGCTAATTTACGTAGTGATTTTGGCGGTAATTCTTCTGTACCCACCTCAATGAGTAAGTTTTCAAAATTCATCTTAATACCTCTTTACTTACACATTGGGAAACCAAGCGCCTCACGGGCTTGGTAGTAAGACTCTGCTACGGCTTTAGCCATGGTACGAACGCGGAGAATATAACGTTGGCGCTCAGTTACCGAGATGGCATGACGGGCATCGAGTAGATTGAATGCGTGTGATGCTTTCATTACTTGCTCATAAGCAGGTAATGCTAATGGTTTTTCTAGTGCAAGCAGCTCATTACAGGCCTTCTCACAGTCGTCGAATTGCTTAAATAATACGTCGACGTTAGCGTGTTCAAAGTTGTATGTAGACTGTTCAACTTCGTTTTGATGGAACACATCGCCATACATGATTTTACCCATAGGGCCGTCGGTCCAGACAAGGTCATAAACACTGTCAACCTCTTGGATATACATGGCAAGGCGTTCAAGACCATAGGTAATTTCGCCAGTAACTGGGTTACATTCTAGACCGCCTACTTGTTGGAAGTAGGTGAACTGCGAGACTTCCATACCATTGAGCCACACTTCCCAGCCCAGCCCCCATGCACCAAGCGTGGGAGACTCCCAGTTATCTTCGACGAAACGCACATCATGGACGTTCATGTCGATCCCAAGCGCTTCTAAAGAGCCTAAATATAACTCTTGAATATTACTTGGAGAGGGTTTCAACACGACTTGAAACTGATAATAGTGCTGTAGACGGTTAGGGTTTTCACCATAACGGCCATCAGTTGGACGGCGACAAGGCTGAACATAGGCACTGCTCATTGGCTCTGGGCCTAAAGAGCGTAAAAAAGTCATTGGGTGGAATGTGCCTGCACCCACTTCCATGTCCAGAGGTTGAACGATAGCGCAACCTTGCTGGGCCCAGTATTCTTGCAGGGTTAAGATAAATCCCTGGAATGTTTTTACGTCGTGTTTCGTCGTCATGTCTACTACTGTCAGCTTGTGATAGAAAATGGTTTCGATTATACCTTGTTGAAAACGGCTTATGTAGGTTATTTTTTAGGTTAACCGCCTAAATTTGGGAAAATTAGCATGGATTTACAACGTTGTGGCTGGGTGAGTAAAGATCCTTTATATCAAGACTACCACGATAACGTGTGGGGCAGGCCTGTATATGACAGTCAGGAGCTGTTTGCCAAACTCTGTTTAGATGGTCAGCAGGCGGGACTATCATGGATTACCATCCTCAAGAAACAGCAAAATTACCAAGCGGCATTTGCCGATTTTGACCCTTATGTTATTGCAACGTTTGACGAGCAAAAGGTCGAGGCGTTATTGCAAAATCCCGGTATTGTTAGGAACCGTCTCAAGGTTAATTCCATTATTAAGAACGCCAAAGGCTACATCGCATTTGTAGAGCAGGGAAATGATTTCTCTGCGTTTCTATGGAGCTTTGTAGGCGGTGAACCGAAGTTGAATCACTTTCAGTCGTTAGCGCAATTGCCAGCCCAAACCCCTGAGTCGGAAGCAATGTCGAAAGCATTGAAAAAATTAGGGTTTAATTTTGTCGGGCCGACGATTTGTTATGCTTTTATGCAGGCTGTGGGCATGGTCAATGACCATACCCAAGATTGCTTCTGTTACCAGGATAAGTCTAACTAAGGCTATTAGTAACCTTTAAAACGCATAGTCGATGGGTCATCTGTTTGTAGATAGATGGCCTGAAATTGTGTCTCTCCCGAGTCGAGCTGTGTCTGCTTGATAAATGCATAGTTCTTATCAAATTCACTCAATTTATCAATGCTTTGTTGGCTAATAGTGTCTGTTGTAAGGCTTAGGGCGCAGATTCTGTCTGCGCAGGCATATTTTTCACTATATATGGCCTCCGGCAAATGAGCGAGTCTGTCGGCCAGTGCCGTCAGGCGTTGTTGGCTGATGGTATCATAGTTGTCGAGGGACTCGATGAGCTCGACATAGGCTTCCAAGTCTTCACTAAGTAGTTTTTTTATCTGCTCACCATCAACGACCTCCTGCGCATCAATGATTTTTGCTACCAACTGCTTGGCCGAAATATTCTCGGTTGAAAGTGATTGGGCTGTCTGATCATCATTGCTGCTTTTGGCTTGAGCTATTTGCACTTCGCTAGATGGAGTTATATCAGTTTGTTTCTCTGTATCAGTTAATCGAGTTTCGGTATTTGTGAGCAGAATTTGTTTTTGGGCTTGGTCAGGCACTTGATCCTTGTTTAGTGAGAAGTAGGTAATTGCAGATAGAATTAATAGAATCACTAGGGTGATGATTATCGATTTCATTTCCAAGTTCCTTATTGGCGAAGCTCTTCGGTCTGAGCAGATTTTTGGTTAATCAGCTTAGGCTTATTTATATTTAGATGCAAAGCGGCTGGATAGTTTTCAGATAATTAAAAAGGGTGTTTCACGTGAAACACCCTTTTTTCTTTTTTTAGGTCATTTTTGATCTGTTTTTAAATTTTTATGAAATTAAAATTTGGCTGTAAAGTTAGCCAGATTTTAAAATTAAAAACGAATCAAATTTCAAAGAAAAATGGCTTTCTCTGAATTTTTTCACCATTAAGTTGGTCCATGGTTTCAGCATTATAAAGTTTGCCATTGACCATAGTGTGAGTCACCTTGTCGGTGTCTCGTATATTTTCTAATGGATTACCATCGATAACGATCAAATCTGCTAGCTTACCTTCTTTAATAGAGCCTAATTGATGATCCATTGCGAAAGTCGTTGCTGGATTAATGGTTGCGGTTTTTAACACCTCAAGGTTGCTCATTCCACCTTGAGCAAACATCCACATTTCCCAATGAGCAGCTAAACCTTCACGTTGACCATGGGCACCAATATTGGGTTTAACACCTAGGTCATTTAGTTCTTTGGCAACGCGCGCAACATTAAAATGGTTGTAATGCTCATCTGGTGCAGTTGGTCTACGCATGGAGCGAGCTTGAAGAAGATCGCCTGGAACATACATAGAAAGGCGTGGGTGTGCCCAAACATCAGTTTTATCGTACCAGTAGTTTTCACCAGAGATGCCACCATAAGCGACTACTAAGGTCGGTGTATAGTGAACATCGGTTTGGCTCCATAGCTGTTTTATGTCGCTATAGATTTTCGCGGCTGGCAATGAGTGTTCAACCGTAGTGTGGCCATCAGCAATCATAGTCAGGTTGTGTTGCAATAAACTACCGCCTTCAGGTACAACCATCATTTCGAGTTCCCGAGCTGCTGCAATGACCTGTTGACGTTGATTACGACGAGGTTGGTTATAGCTCTTAACGCTAAAAGCGCCGACCTTTTTTAGGCGTTCTAGGTGGAATTTGGCATCATCTAATGAATCGATGTGCGAGGTATAGCCTGGCACGTTGGCGCCATACAAGATGGTACCGGTTGAGAATATGCGTGGCCCAGCGATATTCCCCGCTTTCTGTTGCTCAGATGCCGCGAATATTTCAGTGGTGTCGTTCGATGGATCGTGGATGCTGGTGACACCCAGCGATAGGTTAGAGTACAGCTCCCAATTTTGTTGTGGGATGATTTCATTTTCACCCTGTGCGCCATGTGCATGGGCATCGAATAAGCCGGGCATTATGGTTTTGCCTTTAATATCGACAACTAAGGCTCCGTCAGGAATAGTTGTATTGGCATCTCCAACAGCGATGATTTTGTTATTCTTGACAATAACCGTTCCGTTTTTGATCACCTTATCATCTTCCATCGTGATCACCTGACCACCAACAAAAGCGACGGTTCCACGTGGAACGTCGGCATCTTGGCTGAAACCAATCTCTGTGATTTTCGGTGGATTATCTGTTTTAGCTTGTTCATATTGCTGGTATTGAGCATCAACTTTTACTTGATAAAGCTCAGGGCCGAGAGTCCAATAAAGTTGGTCGCTATCGTTGTTCCAGCTAATACTTTCACCAGCGCGAACACTTAATTGTGTTACTGGAAGATTATTAGCTTTTGGTCCAATTTCTATGGTTTCGCCATGTTTAGCGAAAGGGGTGACCCAAACTTTAAAGCGTTCAGCAAAGGCTAGCTGTTTACCATCTGGAGAGACTCTAAACTCAGTTGCATGCTTGCTGGTGTAATGTACGCGTTTTTGAAAACCATGCAGATTGATTGAAGATAACTGTGGCGTTTCTCCATAGTCCATAAAATAAATGCGCTCTGAATCAGCACCGAATTGAGGCTGATGACCTTCAGGAGTTATTTTGGTGTTGGTTTTTGCTTTGATGTCTGCAACATAAAGACCGGGTTCTTGTGACCAGGTTCTAGGGGTTATATATCCGCCTTTTATTTTTCGGTAAACAACAAGATCACCTTGAGGTGAGAAGGTGGGCTCGACGTATTTACCGGGCTCTGTGGTTAAGGTTTTGGCCTTACCGCCGCGGGCGCTAATGACGCGTACACTGCCTTGCTTATCATCATCCCAAGTCGTGAATACAATGTTTTTACCATCGCGTGACCACTGTGGATACAGCTCTCTTAATGATTCATCGAGCTTGGTAAGACGGCTGACCTTGCCATTGTCTAAGGTTTTTAGCCAGAGTTTACCTAAGGCTTCATAAACCACTTTTTTCCCATCGGGAGAAACCTGTGCCATACGCAGCATTTTCACATCAAACTTATCTTGATCTAGATTCTGTTTAAAGCGAACCGATGGCTGAACGGCAAGTTGAGTTTTAACCGAAAAGGGAATTTGGGCTACTTTCTTCGAATCAACATTGAGTCGATTAATCTGGCCATTGGCCCAAAATACAATTTCTTCATTATCGGCTGTCCAGCTCATGGTTGGATACACACCGTGAATTGCCCAAGTTTCTTGCATATCACGGTCAAGCTTGTCGTATAACTTGGTTTTTTCTCCAGACTTTAAGTCCAGTAAATAAAGCGAAGACTGGAAACCGTCACGCTTGATGAAGGCAAGCTTTTTACCATCGGGACTTGGGGTTGGACGAATTGCACCACCCGTTCCTTCAATTAATACTTCGATATCACCTGTCTGGGTGTCATATCTTTTTATCTTATAAATACCTTTGACCGAGTCTTTTGAGTAGTGAAAAGTTTTACCCGGCGTGGCATCTTGGCTGAAATAGACATAGCGGCCGTCTGGAGAGTAGGCGGGTTCGCCTAAATCTTTTTGCTCGTTAGGACGCTCAGTTAATTTTACACCTGTGCCGCCCGCAACATGATAAAGCCATACTTCGCCAGCACCTAAACTACGGCTTCCGGTAAAGTGCTTACGACCAATGAGATACTGAGAGTCAGGGCTCCAAGAAGGGCTATTAAGCAGTCTAAAGGTTTCTTTGGTTACTGGGTGAGGATTACTGCCATCGGCTTCCATTACCCAGATATTATCACCACCATCTTCATCTGAGGTGAAGGCAATATATTTACCATCAGGGCTATAAACGGGTTGCATCTGCCAAGCAATACCTTGAGCTAATACTTTAGGCTCACCCCCTTCGATGGGCATTTGGTAAATATCACCGAGTAGATCGAAAACAATGTGTTTGCCGTTAGGGCTAACACTGACGTTCATCCAAGTACCTTCTTTAACGTCGATGTTAACTTGTTCTAAAGGCGCGTTTGCGGGGGCGTTGACTTGCCAACTGGCTTCGCCAGCATTGTTGTCATCTGCCAGGGTTGGAGTACTAAAGCTTAGGGCTATTGCTGCACATAAGGGCTTGATTTTATGTTTTAGCATTATCATTTCCGTTTATTATTTTTGAGTGGAGACGCTATTTGCTGAAGTCGGTTAGCTTAGCGGTATCGTTATTGTAATGTTATTTGTCGCCTGTTTTTATAACAGAAAAACAAACAATGTGTGACATTAATTGAATGTTAGAGGGTAAAGATGAGTTGAAACTGAAGTTGTAGGCTTATAAGTGGACTCAAGCCTACATTAATTAGCTGGAGAAGGTTACTTGCTGAAATAGAAAGTAAGGTCGGTAACTTGCCTTAGGCTAAGCTCACCTCGTCGCCGACATTAATACTGGCATCATTGATGACTCTACAGGTGACGCCACCACGCCAATCGGGGCGAAGTGCCTGTTCAAGACCGGGGTGAGCTTGTTGCATTTTTTTGCAGGGATCGGTTTCACCGGTGATTAGCAATTGAAGTTCGCCTATATGTAAGGTTTTGCCAACATCGGTTTCACTAAAGGTGAGTCCCTCGACTAATAAGTTTGCGCGGCGAGTTGTCCAATGTAACTCAGCTTGTACTGTCTCACAGGCTTGTTGCCATTGTTCGAAAGAAAGTACTGTGACTTGACGCTTACTGGGTTTGCCATATACATCTTGTGCTACGCCAGTCGAGGTTGTCACTAAGGCGCTAGAGGTTTCTAGCATGGGGCCTTTTTTGACTGTTTTGTAGCTAATGCCTTGTAAACTTGCCATGTTATTAAATCCTTTTAACTGTGTTTGGTATTACAAGCCTTTTTTGATCAGATATTGGTACGGAGTCGATTCCGTTTGACTAGCTAATAGCGTGTGATCCATAAACTCGCAGAAGCTAGGAATATCTCGGGTCGTTGCTGGGTCATCTGCAATGATCAGTAAGGTTTCACCTTCCAGCATTTTGCGCACAGATTTTCTCACCATCATTACTGGCTCAGGGCAGCGAAGACCAAGAGCATCGAGTTGATGTTGTGCGTCTGAAAATGTATTGCTCATAGAGATATCCGATAGAAACTTACGACTGATAAAATAACCACCTCAATTAGAATGCTAATGTTACGTCAGCTACCGATTGAAACCAAGTTGTTAGCCTGCTTTTGTGAGTTAAAAGCTTGTTTCATGCCGTTAGCTGAGTAAATTTTGCCTGGGTGATATTTTGTAAATCAGTTGGCGACAAGGCGATATCTAACCCCCGGCGTCCGCCACTCACGTATATTAACGACAATCCAGCTGCGCTGGCATCGATAAAAGTCGCTAAGCGTTTCTTCTGACCAATAGGGCTCACGCCTCCCAAAATATATCCGGTCGATCTCTGCACATCCTGAGGTGTGGCCATGGCAGCTTTTTTACAACCAGCGGCTTTGGCAAGTTGTTTCATATTCAGCTTGTGAGCGACAGGAATAATGGCAACCACTAATTTGGCCGAGTCGAGTTCTGCGACTAAAGTTTTGAAAACTTGCTCGACGGGAAGGTTAAGTTTTTCTGCGGCTTCCAAACCATAAGCTGTGCTATTGGCATCATGTTGGTACTCATGGATGCTATATTGGATTTTGGCTTTATCGAGAGCTTTGGTTGCTGGTGTCATCAAGGGTGTCGTTAACAGTTGTCTGTGGATATACCATAACGATTTTTGATGATCGAGTGTAGAGAAAAGTAACAGATGGTTTCACGTGAAACAGATAAAAAAGAGTCGCCCCGTTGGCGACTCATTGAAGTGGATTTCTAACCTGTTCCGTGTCGATTACAGAACAAGGATAAATAATCTCTAAGTTCGTTCAAATACGGTTGCGATACCCTGACCTAAACCAATACACATGGTCGCTAGACCTAAGCTCGCATCCTTATGTTCCATTAAGTTGATTAGGGTCGTTGATATACGAGCACCTGAGCAGCCTAGAGGGTGACCCAGTGCAATGGCGCCCCCATTAAGGTTCACTTTCTCATCGACTACATCCATTAAGCCGAGGTCTTTTACGCAAGGTAGAGACTGTGCTGCAAACGCTTCGTTTAATTCGATAACATCGAGGTCGTTAATGCTTAAGCCTGCACGCTGAAGAGCTTTCTGAGTAGCAGGTACAGGACCATACCCCATGATAGCTGCATCACAACCCGCGACAGCCATAGAGCGAATACGTGCACGGATAGGAAGCCCAAGCGCTTTGGCTTTTTCCTCTTCCATGACCAACATGGCCGATGCGCCATCAGACAGTGCCGATGAAGTACCTGCTGTAACTGTGCCGTTAGCCGGATCGAATACCGGTCTGAGTGAAGCGAGAGACGCTAAGCTGGTTTCTGGACGAATCACTTCATCGTGGACCACTTTAATCAAAGCGCCATTGGCATCATGGCCTTCGATAGGGTGTATTTCATTGGCGAAACGTCCCTCAACGGTAGCTGCATAGGCACGTTGATGTGAGCGTACGGCAAATTCATCTTGTTGCTGACGCGTGATGCCATGCATTTTGCCAAGCATTTCAGCTGTAAGTCCCATCATTCCTGAAGCTTTAGCCACGTTATTGGCCAAACCTGGGTGGAAGTCCACACCATGGTTCATTGGCACGTGGCCCATATGTTCAACACCACCAATAATGAAAGTGTCACCCATGCCTGTCATGATTGCGCGTGCGGCCTGATGAATCGCCTCCATCGATGAACCACACAGACGGTTAACGGTTACAGCCCCTGCTTGTTTTGGGATGCCCGCTAATAACGCTGAGTTACGGGCAATATTAAAACCTTGCTCTAAGGTTTGCTGTACACAACCCCAAATCACATCTTCGATGGTGTTGGGATCGAGTTGGGTATTACGTGTTAGCAAGGCTTTCATCAGCTCCGCTGACAAGGTTTCTGCGCGTACGTTTCTAAATACTCCAGCCTTTGAGCGGCCCATCGGAGTACGGATGCAATCTACAATAACTGCTTGTTTCATTATCTTGTTCCTTCCGGTGATTAGGCTTGGTAGTAGCTGCCGTTGTTAGCAGCGAGTTCGCGCATCTTATCTGTCACTTGGTACAGACCACCTAAATGAGCATATTGATCGGCTAAGGCGACAAAGTTAGCAATACCCATGGTGTCGATGTAGCGGAATACACCACCTCTAAATGGTGGAAAACCAAGACCATAAACCAATCCCATATCGGCTTCAGCTGGGGTGGCAATAATACCTTCTTCTAGGCAGCGAACTGTTTCGATGATCATAGGTATCATGGTACGGGCGATGATCTCTTCGCTGCTGAACTCTTTTAGCTCACCAAATGCTTTGCCTAAGAGTTCATAGCTGACGGGATCGATATCTTTCTTGGGCTTACCACGACGGTCAACAGAATATTGATAGAAGCCCATGGAATTCTTTTGTCCAAAACGCTCGGCTTCAAACATCACATCGATAGCATCTTTACCTGTTTTAGCCATACGATCAGGGAAACCTTCAGCCATCACTGCTTGAGCATGGTGACCGGTATCTAAGCCTACAACGTCGAGTAAGTAGGCTGGACCCATTGGCCAACCAAATTGTTTTTCCATGACCTTATCGATAGCCGCAAAATCGGCGCCATCGGCGAGCAAGCCGCTAAAGCCTGCGAAGTAGGGAAACAACACTCGGTTCACAAAGAAGCCTGGGCAGTCATTAACGACAATCGGGGTTTTGCCCATCTTCGCCGCGTAGGCTACAACGGTAGCGATAGTCTCGTCAGAGCTATTTTCACCTCGAATGACTTCTACCAAAGGCATTTTGTGTACCGGGTTGAAGAAGTGCATGCCACAGAAACGTTCAGGCTTCTTTAGGCTCTTGGCTAATAGGTTGATTGAGATGGTTGAGGTATTAGAGGCGATAATTTTATCTGGCCCTACAAATTGCTCAACTTCGGCTAGTACTGTGGATTTAACTTTTGGATGTTCAACAACGGCTTCAACTACCACGTCTGCATGGGCTAGGGCGCTATAATCCAATGATGCTGTGATGTTATTAAGCACCGCTGCCATTTTTTCAGGAGTTGAACGTCCGCGTTTGATTTGGGCCGTCAGCAGTTTTGATGCTTCACTTAAGCCTAAATCTAGGGCTGATTGGTTGATATCTTTCATCACGATTGGGGTGCCTTTACTGGCACTTTGATAGGCTATACCGCCCCCCATGATTCCTGCACCTAACACTGCTGCGTTGTGAACAGTATCAGCCTGTTTGGCAGCTTTCTTAGCTTTGCCCTTAACAAGCTGATCATTCATGAAAATACCGATTAATGCTTGTGCTACATCGGTTTTAGCAAGAGAAATAAAGGCGCGATGTTCTACTTTTAATGCTTCTGCACGTTGCTCTTTAGCCGCCTTTTCAATTACATCAACAGCAGCCATTGGCGCTGGATAATGCTTGCCTGCCACTTGGAATACCATGCCTTTTGCGGTTGCAAATGACATCATGGCTTCAAGCTTCGGTAAGGCTAATGGGGCCTGTTTGCGTTGGCGACGAGCTTGCCAATCGATATTGCCTGCAATAGCGTCATTCAGCATCTGTAATGCTGAGCTTTCTAATGCTTCTGGTGTAACAACGGCATCGATAGCACCGACTTGCAGTGCCGCATCTGGGCGTTGGTCTTTTCCTGTGGTTATCCACTCTAATGCGTTATCGGCACCGATTAAACGTGGTAGGCGAACCGTACCACCGAAACCTGGGATGAGGCCGAGTTTAGTTTCAGGTAAACCGATACGCGCCGAGGTGTCGGCAATACGAAGGTCGGTTGCTAAGATGGCTTCACAACCACCGCCTAATGCAAAACCTTTGACTGCAGAAATGGTTGGGAAGGGCAGATCTTCGAGTTTATTGAAAACCTTGTTAGTTTCTTCAATCCAATGAAAAAGCACTTCATCTTCTTGGGCGAACAGACCTAAAAATTCTGTGATATCGGCACCGACGATAAAGGTCTCTTTGCCCGAAGTAAGTAACAAGCCTTTGATATCACCCGCCTGGGTTATTGCGTCTAAGGCGGCATTAAGAGAATCGAGGGTTTCTCGGTCAAACTTATTCACTGAGCCGGCTGAATCGAAACAGAGCCGAGCGATATTGTCTTCAAGTCTTGTAACTTGAATCGTAGGACTTTGGTAGATCATTGCTTACTTCCTTATTGCTTTAAGAGCGCACCTGCTGAGGGTTTGTTATAGCTTAGGTCAATTTCTCTGTGACAGCAGGCCATCATTTGACCAGTTGCTGCTCAGTGTGCGTCTAATTCGATAAAATTTCAACACCCAATTTAAACGGTTGTTTAATTTTCTTTGGTTAGGCTGATTTTTACGCTTTATGATAGACTCTTGTGATCGTTGTCGCAGTCTCACAACTTGGCTGAGTAATTTCTGCACTAAGTCTGAATAGAACAATAATAGGAAATGATTGATGGAAAATTTAGCGTCTCTGTATCCCAAGCATATTATGGAGTTGAATCGTCGTGTTGCAGAGGTTGTGCAACGTGAAAATATGAGCGGTTTGGTGATTCATTCAGGACAGCCCCATCGTCAGTTTCTCGATGATATGGATTACCCTTTTAAGGTTAATCCTCATTTCAAGGCTTGGCTGCCGGTTATCGATAACCCTAACTGTTGGCTGATTATTAATGGTCAAGATAAGCCGCAATTGATTTTTTATCGTCCGGTAGATTTTTGGCATAAAGTAGCCGATGAGCCAAGCGATTTTTGGGCGAGTGAATTCGATATTAAATTGCTGACTAAAGCCGATAAAATTGCCGACTTTTTGCCTACAGATATTCAAAACTGGGCTTATATTGGCGAACATATCGATGTGGCCGAGGTGCTGGGATTTGATGCGCTCAACCCAGATGCCGTTTTGCATTACCTTCATTACCACAGAGCGACCAAGACAGACTATGAGTTGGCATGTTTACGTGGTGCAAATGAGATTGCTGTCAAAGGCCATCAAGCGGCGAAGAGTGCATTTTATAGTGGCGGTAGTGAGTTTCATATCCAGCAGGCTTATTTAGCCGCTGCGGATCAGGGCGAAAATGACATGCCTTATAGCAATATTGTCGCGCTTAATCGTAACGCATCGATTTTGCATTATATGGCACAAGAGCATCAATCTCCGGCGCAGCGTTTGTCCTTCTTAATCGATGCTGGTGCCAATTTTCATGGTTATGCCGCAGATATTACTCGTACTTACGCATTTGAAAAAAATCAGTTTGGTGAATTGATTGCTGCAATGGATAAATTGCAGCTTGAGATCATCGATATGATGGCGCCAGGGGTTAAATATGCCGACTTACATATTGCGACTCATCATAAGTTGGCGCAGATTTTAGTGGATTTCAACATAGCAACTGGTTCTGCACAAAGTCTAGTAGAGCAAGGGATCACCAATGTGTTTTTCCCTCATGGCTTAGGCCACATGCTGGGTTTACAAGTGCATGATATGGGGGGATTCCTCCATGATGACTTAGGGCACCATGTTGCAGCACCAGAAGGACACCCTTTCTTACGTTGTACTCGTACACTGGCGAAAAACCAGGTGCTGACCATCGAACCGGGTGTTTATATCATTGATAGTTTATTACAAGAGTTAAACCAAGATAATCGCGCTAAGCAGATTAATTGGGATATGGTCGATATATTGCGTCCTTTCGGTGGTATCCGCATTGAAGACAACGTGATTGTGCATCCTGATCGTAATGAGAATATGACCCGTGATTTCGGTTTACACGGTTAATCCCCTGTTTGAAATTGGGTCGATAACTGAGTTTGAGCAATAAGTTTTGAATGAAAGTTACCTGATACCTTCGGCGTCAGTGGTCATTGAAGAAGAGATAAAGCATAGCCGCTTTATCTCTTCTTTGTTTCACTGCTCGTCTGAGCAAGAGTTGAAGTGTGCGCTTACTAACATTAAGGCGCAATATCCAGGAGCAAACCATTATTGCTATGCCTTTATTGCCAATTCTCCTAAAAATGGCGTGGCAATTGGCTCTAGCGATGATGGTGAACCTGCAGGAAGTGCCGGACGGCCAATGTTAGCTACGTTACAGGGCGCTAATATCGGCGAGATAGGTGCGATTGTTGTGCGCTATTTTGGCGGTACCAAGTTAGGTGTAGGCGGCTTAGTAAGGGCTTATAGTTCGGGAATAAAACAGGGTCTGCTACAACTTGAAACCGAGTTAAAGTTGATTCGTTATCCCGCTAGACTAGTATGTGACTATCATCAGCTAAAAGATGTCGAGCACTTTTTAGCTCGCAGTGAGGCGTTGGTCACCGATAAACAGTTTACTGATAAAGTACTCATAGAGTTTATGCTACCTAAGCGTTTTCAGTCACAACTGACCCAAGAATTAGCCACCATGAGCCAAGGTGGGTTACGGCCAGATTTCGATATTTAACCCTAAATCTTATCCTGGTTTGTTATGTATCAAGGTGCTTGCGGTATCAGCGCAATAAACTTTTATATAACTAGAGCTTAAATATGTGCGAAAATGCCTGTGTGAGTAAGATGGCCTATATGGATGAATAGAAAGCCCTGATGCAATATCGAACAATAATAAGAATTACGGGTCTATTAATGGGCCTTTTTTCTTTGTCACTGCTACCACCGGCTCTGGTTGCTGTTATCTATAAAGATGGTGGCGGTACTGCATTTATTCAGGCTTTTTTCTTAAGTCTGGTGCTCGGCTTTTTCCTCTGGTATCCCAATCGTCATCATAAGAAAGATTTAAGAACTCGCGAAGGCTTTATGCTGGTGGTGCTGTTCTGGGGAGTACTTGGCTCTATTGGTGCTGTGCCTTTTATTTTTTCTAGTCAGCCCGATCTTTCCTTAACCGACAGTGTATTTGAATCTTTTTCTGCGCTAACCACTACCGGTGCCACAGTGTTGGTGGGGCTGGATAACTTACCTAAAGCAATTTTATTTTACCGCCACTTACTGCAATGGCTTGGTGGTATGGGGATCATTGTCTTGGCTGTGGCGATTCTTCCCGTATTGGGCATCGGGGGAATGCAACTTTATCGTGCAGAAATCCCTGGTCCGGTAAAAGATGCCAAGATGACGCCGCGAATCGCGGAGACAGCCAAGGCGCTTTGGTATATCTACCTTGCACTCACGCTTGCCTGTGCATTTGCATATTGGGTGGCGGGAATGGATGTGTTCGATGCCATTTGCCACTCATTTTCAACCATCGCCATTGGCGGGTTTTCGACTCATGATGCCAGTATGGGCTATTTCAATAGCACGGCTATCAATATGGTTTGTGTGGTGTTCTTGCTGATCGCGGCGCTCAATTTTAGCCTACATTTTGCGGCTTTTACCCGTCGAGGCATCAATCTAAAAGTTTATTTTCGTGATGCCGAATTTAAGGCGTTGATCGTAATTCAGTTGGCTTTAACCTTTATCTGTTTTGTGACACTTTATCATTCGGGCATTTACGATAGCGCCGAAGAGACATTCGACTTCGCCCTGTTCCAGGCTGTGTCGATTTCTACCACGGCCGGCTTTGGTACCGAGAGTTTCCATATGTGGCCGTTGTTTCTACCTATGTTGCTGATTTTTTCCAGTTTCATTGGTGGTTGTGGTGGATCTACCGCTGGTGGTATCAAGGTGGTACGTATGGTGCTGTTGCTATTGCAGGGCTCTCGAGAATTAAAGCGTTTAATCCATCCCCGTGGCATGTTCTCTATTCGTATTAGCGGTAAGGCCTTGCCCGATAGAGTGATCGATGCTGTGTGGGGCTTTTTCTCTGCTTATGCCTTAGTATTTGTGATTTGTATGTTGATTTTAATGGCGCTGGGGATGGATAACATTACCGCCTTCAGTGCTACCGCGGCTTGCTTAAATAATCTTGGGCCTGGATTGGGGGAGGTCGCGAGTAATTACGCCAGCATTGGCGATGGTGAGAAGTGGGTTTTAGTCATGGCGATGTTATTTGGCCGACTAGAAGTCTTTACCCTATTGGTGTTGTTTACCCCGACGTTTTGGAAGAATTAATGAGTCGTACCTTAATTATTTATTCGACAGTTGATGGACAGACTAAGTCTATTTGTCAGCAAATAAAGCAAATCTGTGAGGCCGATAATAAACCCGTGACCTTAGTCTCTTTGGCTGAAGCGCAATCGGTGAATTTGTCTTATTACGATAAGGTGATGATTGGTGCGAGTATTCGTTATGGTAAACATAGACCAGAACTGTTTCAGTATGTGAATCGTCATCGAGCTGTACTCAATAACAAAAAAAATGCGTTTTTTACCGTCAATGTGGTGGCGCGTAAGCCGGAAAAAAATACTCCAGAAACTAATCCTTACATGCAAAAGTTTATACAACTCTCTTTGTGGCAACCGCAACAGCTGGGAGTGTTTGCAGGCAAGATTGATTATCCTAAATACCGAATGTTCGATAAGTTGATGATCCGTTTTATTATGTGGATGACCAAAGGGCCTACTGATACAAGCGGTACTTTTGAGTTTACAGATTGGGATAAAGTCGGTGAATTTGCTAAAGCCTTTAGTGAAAGATAAAGGCTTTAGTCGCTTAAGTTGGCTCTTTTCTTAAGCGCAGTAGCGCTTATATAAAATGGAGATAACTTCGGTGACCTGTTCATTTTTGAGGGTGTAATACACCACTTGAGAGCTTTTACGAGTCGCTACTAAATCTTCAGCACGTAATACCGCCAAATGCTGTGACAATGCCGATTGGCTCAGAGGTACGGTTTCATTCAATTGGGTGACACTGAGTTCATTGTCGAGCAGTTGGCACAAGATCATCAAGCGGTAAGGGTTAGCGATAGCCTTGAGCCATTTAGCCGCGCTCTGTGCATTGATAACCATTGCCTCTACATCAATATCTTTTAGCATTTGATTCTTCTCTTGTGCTTATTTATTAGTTTATTCTAATTAAGTGGTAGCCAGAAAGCAATCACTTGTCTATCGCCAATCCTTGGGGAGCCAGATTCACTCCAATGGAGGAGTTCGTTTATAAGCCTATTCTAACGTGAATAAATTTATGATTAGGTGGTGTATTTCACAAAATCCTTAACTAATTTGTGATCCACGGGCGGGAATTGTGGTCTCATAATTGCCACAATATTGGCTATTAATGGTCCTTATCAAAATGGGTGCGTATGGCTTCTGTATTAATTGTTTATTATTCCCGTGGTGGTCACACAGCTAAGATCACTCAGGCGATGGCAGAGCATATTCGCCAGCAGGGACATCTGTGTGATGTGGTTACCGTGGCAGAAGCACAGGCTATTGATTGGGATAAATATGATACCCTTGCCTTGGGTGCCTGCGTGCTTTACGGCAGCTATGATAAGTCGGTTTTTGCTTTCGCTAATCAGTATCAGCAGCAGTTGAATAGTAAACCAAGCAGTTTTTTCAGTGTTAACGTGGTTGCTCGTAACCCTGAAAAACGTATTCCAGAAAATAATAAGTATTTGCAGAAGTTTATTGAACTGTCAGCCTGGAAACCAAAAGATGTAAAGGTGATTGCCGGCAAGGTTGATTATCCTTCATGGCGTTGGTACGACAGATGGATGATCCAATTGATCATGAAGATGACAGATGGACCAACCGATCCTAAAGCGGTGATTGATTACACCGATTGGCAAGATGTTAACTGTTACGCTGATCATCTTATTGACCTTACCCAATAACTTCGCTTTGGAATAACCCATAGTTTTATGAGCAAAAAGAGCCTTTATGGCTCTTTTTTTTTCGTCTTAATCTATGGCTATTCAGGGAGAAGAACATAAGATTTCTCCCTCTTGTTATCTGGTATGACCTCTGTTAGCCTTTTGGGGCTCATTTCAAAGGATGCTAATGTAATGAATCTTTATTTTCGATTGTTTTGGCTGATGATGTGGCGTATTCGGCGCTGCCAAGAGATCGACTTCCTTGGTACCAGTAAAATCGATTATCGTGCCTTGCCATCTGATTGCGATATCAATTTTCATCTGACAAATTCTCGATACCCCGCATTTATGGACTTGGCTCGTACTTATATGTTGGCCGAAATGGGCTTGCTGAGTCGGTTTATTAAATTGAAGTGGATGCCAATCGTTAATGCCGTCGAGTTTACTTATATTCGCGATATTAAACCGCTGCGTAAATTTGAGATTGAGAGCAAGGTTGTCGGTTGGGATGAGAAATATTTCTATATAGAGCAGCGCTTCGTGAGTGAGAACACCTTGCATTGCATCGTGCATGTTCGAGGGGTGTTTATTTGTCGTCGCAAGCAGGTGCCAATCACAACCATGTTAGCAGAGGTTGGTTATCACCAGAATCCACCTCCATTGCCGCCAGAAGTCGAGCAGTGGAAAGCATTTTTACAATTGAAAAAAGAGCGAAATCAGTAACAAGCTCAATAAAGATCAAGGGAGCAACTGGCTGTTTTAGCCAGTTCAGCTTCCTCTTTTACTTGCATCCAAGCACCACGGATCTCTGCTTGGTGTAGATATCTGTCTAACCCATCATATTGGTAAAGTTGGAATTGCGTTTTGGCATCCATTAGGCAGGGGATCAATGCGCAATCGGCCAGAGTGAAATGGTCGCCACATAGCCAATGATTTTGAATTAAACGCTGATTTAAGCGTTCGAGTGTCATATTAATTTCATTTTCTATCCGTTTTATTTTTATCGGTAATAATCCATGATTCGCGTGCATATTTTCTATGACGTAGAGTTTATTATTCAGTTCGATATCCACTTGTCTATCGAGAAGGCGAACTTCAAGTAGAGATTCAAAATGAGTCGGCAATAGGTGCGAGCCTGTGTGCAAATGATGATCTATATATTCAATGATAATGCTGGACTCAGGTATAAGCTCACCGTTGGCTTTTCTTAATAGAGGAAGTTGTCCTGGTGGGTATTGCTTGGCAAATTTTTGGCGTGAAAAGGGGTCACTTAAATCAATCTTGTTAGGAAAGAAGTGGGCTTGTTTTTCATATAGTGCTATCAGCACTTTCTGGCTATAGCGACACAAAGGATGGTAAAACAGTTCCATCGTAATATCGTCTTCAAGCATAGGCTTATGCAGTTAATTTTAGTTCGAAAATGCCCATAGTGCTGTAAGGCTTTATTTGGGGATGGCTAGAAAGTTGTTCGGCGATAAATTGATCGACTTAGATCTGACTGTCGTACAATAAGGTGTAAGTAAGAGATTATAAGAGAGCGTGAGTTGGAATCATTTAAGCAGATTTATCAGCGCGCTTGTGAGCGCAAAGGTGGTGAGGCGGCGTTGGCGTTATTGATGCCGCAGATCTCAAGTAAGGCATCAATAAAGCATTATACCGACGCAGAACTTTTGTCTGAGATCAGCCGAAAGGTATTTCAATGTGGTTTTGTTTGGCGTGTGGTGGATCATAAATGGCCTGCTTATGAGAAGGCATTCTTTGATTTTGAGCCGCAGAAAGTATTGATGTTGTCGCCTGAGCAATTGCAGCAACGGGCCAGTGATGAAACCTTGATCCGTCATCTAAAGAAAACCCAATCCATCTATGATAATGCCTTAATGATCCATGATATACAGCTCAAACAGGGGAGTTTTGCCGAATTTATTGCCAATTGGCCTGTAGAAGACATTACCGGCTTGTGGAGTGAGTTAAAACGTCGGGGCTGTCGCCTTGGTGGTAATACAGGACCTTATTTCTTACGTACTATTGGTAAAGATACTTTTTTGTTGACCGATGACATCAAAGGATATTTTACAGCACATAAGTTAATCGACTACGGCTTTACCTCTAAAGCAGGGCTTAAACAGGTGCAAGAGGTGTTTAATTGTTGGCAACAAGAGTCAGGATTATCCTTAGCGGAAATTAGTCGGATTGTTGCCTGCAGTGTTGGTGATAATCGACTGTCAATTTGAGCTTGTTTTGTGCTCAAATGATTTAATCTGTCATAGTGACTCAATATTAGTTATTTAAGCTGCAAAAGATACACAAAGTCACGCATGTTGCCTGTTTGTTGTTGTAATCGATTGTTGTTTTAACCTAAAGTTAACTTAGCTTCATGTTTAAAATAATAATTTGCACTAACTTACAAAATGGCGGGTGTATTGTCCGACAAGGTATGAGATAAATATCGTCTCATATTTTTATACAAATTATGCTTTCAAAAAGAGCCCGATAGCGTTCTGCTATACATGGGCGTTTTGTTTTGATTTAGGAGTTATCATGCGGCAGATAGTGAAAATTGCCTCTGTTATTAGTGTGGCGTTATGGATGACGGGTTGTGGACAGGAAGAGGCACAAACTCAATCTGCCGCTGCAGCACCTCGAAGTGTTGAAGTCGGTGTGGTTAACGTGGTTGCAAAACCACAAGCAATCCTTGTCGAACTACCTGGCCGTAGTAAAGCATTTCTTGAAGCTGAAGTTCGCCCTCAGGTGTCAGGAATTATTACTGAACGTAGTTTCGTGGAAGGCACCGATGTTAAGCAAGGTCAGTCATTATATAAAATCGACTCATCGACCTATGAAGCCGCAGTCGCAAGTGCTGAGGCGGACTTGGCGCGTGCCAATGCGAGCTTAACTTCAACTAAAGCTAAGGCGACCCGTTATCAAGAGTTGATTAAGACCAATGCCATTAGTCAACAAGACTATGATGATGCTGACGCGGCTTATAAAGAAGCGATTGCCAGCGTGACAGTGGCTAAGGCCGCAATTCATACCGCTAAAATTAATTTGAAATACACGCAAGTCGAAGCCCCTATTTCTGGTCGTATCGGCAAGTCTTACGTGACTCCTGGAGCCTTGGTTACGGCGAATCAGAGCCTAGTGTTGGCGACGATTCAACAGCTTGATCCGATCAATGTGGATATTGCTCAGTCGAGTGCTCAGCTGTTGCGCTTAAAGTCTAAGCTAAAGCAAGGCTCGCTACAGGCCGCCGATAATGCCGATGTGACACTGATTTTAGAAGATGGTAGTCAGTATTCTCATACAGGTTCTCTTCGTTTCTCTGAAGTGAATGTTGATGAAAATACCGGTTCTGTGACATTACGTGCTGAGTTCCCGAATCCTGATGGTGTGTTATTGCCTGGCATGTATGTTCGTGCCGTGCTAAATGCGGGAACCGATCCTAAAGCGATTCTTGTGCCACAAAAAGCAGTCACTCGTAACACCAAAGGCGAAGCCGTCGCTATGGTTATCGGAGCAGAAAATAAGGTTGAACCGCGTGTTTTGACTACTGCAGAAGTGATTGATCATCAATGGCGAATCACCAGTGGTTTAGTAGAGGGTGATCAATTGATTGTCGAAGGACTTCAAAAAATTCGTCCAGGGGCACCTGTGGTTGGTAAGCCTGTAAGCGACAAACAACAGTAAAAGTAGGGTAAAGTTATGGCTCGTTTCTTTATCGATCGCCCTATTTTTGCTTGGGTGATCGCGATTATCGTTATGTTGGCCGGGGTGCTTTCTATTATGAAGCTTCCCGTGTCGCAATATCCTAGTATTGCACCACCAACGGTTGTGATTAGTGCTGCGTATCCTGGTGCATCGGCGAAAACCATGGAAGATACCGTGACTCAGGTGATTGAGCAACGTATGACGGGTATTGACCATCTACGTTATATCTCATCTACCAGTGATAGTTTTGGTAATGCGCAGATTACAATGACATTTAATGCTGAAGCTGATCCTGATATTGCTCAGGTACAGGTTCAGAACAAATTGCAACTTGCTATGCCTCTGTTACCACAAGAAGTGCAGGCGCAAGGTGTGAACGTCGCAAAGTCTAGCGCCGGCTTCTTGATGGTTGTGGGTTTCGTTTCTTCCGATGGCTCTTTGGCTAAGAATGATATTGCCGATTATGTTGGCGCTAACATTCAGGACCCTCTCAGTCGTGTTGCGGGTGTGGGTACGATTCAGCTTTTTGGCGCCCAATATGCAATGCGTATATGGCTCGACCCGCTAAAGCTAACCCAATACAACTTGACCAGTACCGATATCCTGGTTTCGATCCGTGAACAAAATGCTCAGGTTTCTGCGGGCCAATTGGGTGGTGCTCCTGCGGTTCAAGGTCAAGAGCTTAACGCGACCATTACCGCTCAGAGTCGTTTACAAACCCCAGAAGAATTTAAAAAGATCATTATCAAGTCTGATACTTCTGGTGCAAAAGTTTACTTAGAGGATGTGGCTCGAGTTGAGCTTGGTGCCGAAAGCTATTCAGTTGAATCTTACTACAACGGTAAAGCCGCTTCGGGTATCGGTATTCAGTTAGCCACTGGCGCCAATGCATTAGCAACGGCGGAAGCGGTGCGAGAGAAGATTGCCGAGATGCAACCTTTCTTCCCCCAAGGGTTAGAAGTGGTGTATCCCTATGATACAACGCCATTCGTAGAAAAATCGATTGAAGGCGTAGTACATACGCTGTTGGAAGCTGTGGTACTGGTATTTGTTATCATGTATCTGTTCTTGCAGAATTTCCGAGCCACGCTGATCCCGACGATTGCGGTGCCTGTTGTATTGTTAGGTACTTTTGCCATTTTGAACACCATGGGTTTCTCAATAAATACCTTAACCATGTTTGCTATGGTTCTGGCTATTGGTCTGCTGGTAGATGATGCCATTGTTGTGGTTGAGAACGTCGAGCGTGTGATGCAAGAGGAGGGCTTAAGCCCCATCGAGGCCACACGGAAATCGATGGATCAGATCACCGGCGCCTTGGTCGGTATTGGCTTGACCTTGTCGGCAGTCTTCGTACCTATGGCATTTATGTCAGGTTCTACCGGGGTTATTTATCGTCAGTTCTCGGTAACCATTGTGTCGGCAATGGCACTGTCTGTTATGGTGGCGATTATTCTGACGCCGGCGTTATGTGCCACCATGCTTAAACCTATTGCCAAGGGTGAAAGTCACATCAAAACAGGCTTCTTTGGTTGGTTTAACCGTCAGTTTGATGCCATGACCGCACGTTATGAATCTGGTGTGGCGGCAATGATCAAGCGTACCGGCCGTGTGATGTTGATTTATGTCGGTATTGCAGTGGCTGTAGGTTGGATCTTTATGCGCATGCCAAGTGCCTTCTTGCCCGATGAAGATCAGGGCATCTTGTTTACTCAGGCGATTTTGCCGACAAACGCGACTCAAGAAAGCACCAAGAAGGTGATGGAAAAGGTAACAGACTTCTATCTAAACCAAGAAGGTGACAATGTTAACTCGGTATTCAGTGTTTCTGGTTTCAGTTTCGCCGGTAGCGGTCAAAACATGGGTATTGCTTTCGTTGGTCTGAAAGATTGGTCAGTACGACAAGGCGAAGGGCAGGATGTACAGTCGTTGGCTGGACGCGCCATGGGCATGTTTAGTCAAATGAAAGAAGCATTCGTATTTGCTTTCGTGCCTCCGGCGGTAATTGAGCTAGGCACGGCTAATGGTTTCGACTTTTATCTACAGGATAAAAATGGTCAGGGTCATGAAAAGCTTTTGGAAGCCCGTAACATGATGTTGGGAATGGCGGCACAAAACCCTAATCTTGTGGGCGTTCGTCCCAATGGTCAGGAAGATGCACCTATGTTCAAAATTGATATTGACCATGCCAAGCTTCGCGCATTAGGGGTTGATATTGATTCGGTAAACAGTGTCTTAGGTACGGCTTGGGGTGGCAGCTATGTCAACGACTTCATCGATCGAGGTCGTGTGAAGAAGGTTTATGTACAAGGTGATGCCGAATACCGTATGCAGCCTGAAGATCTCGATACTTGGTATGTTCGTAACGCCAATGGTGAAATGGTGCCATTCTCTGCATTTGCAACGGGTCGCTGGCAATTTGGTTCGCCACGCCTTGAGCGTTTTAACGGCTTACCTGCAATGAATATTCAAGGTGGTTCGGTGCAAGGATACAGTACCGGCGCTGCGATGAATGATATCGAAGCTATGGTTGCTAAATTACCTCCAGGATTTGGTGTTGAGTGGAACGGTCTTTCTTATGAAGAACGTCTATCGGGTAATCAGGCCCCAGCCTTGTATGCTTTGTCTATTCTAGTGGTATTCCTAGTATTGGCAGCCTTGTATGAAAGCTGGTCTGTGCCGTTTGCGGTTATCTTGGTGGTTCCGTTGGGGATTATTGGTGCACTGCTGGCGATGAATGGTCGCTTGCTTCCTAACGACGTATTCTTCCAAGTTGGTCTGTTAACTACTGTAGGTCTAGCTACTAAGAATGCCATCTTGATTGTAGAATTTGCTAAAGAATATTACGAAAAAGGTTCGACGCTGGTGGATGCGACCTTGCATGCGGTTCGCGTACGTTTACGTCCAATCTTGATGACCTCTCTAGCGTTTGGTCTTGGGGTTGTACCGTTAGCCGTTAGTACCGGGGTGGGTTCAGGAAGTCAGAATGCGATTGGTACAGGTGTACTTGGTGGCATGATGAGTTCGACCTTCTTAGGTATCTTCTTTATTCCGATTTTCTTCGTGATTGTTGAGCGCCTATTCAGCAAGCGAGAGAAAAAAGCAGTCGAGTCATCAGCTACGGAAGTTAAAGAGTAACTGAGTTGTTATATCCTTAAAAGCCCAGCATTTGCTGGGCTTTTTATTGTTATTAGGGTGTTGCACTCAAGCCCGATTTCATTAAAGATGAGGGTCTAATAATAAGCCGTAAGGTCACTCATCTATGCGTTGTAAATTCTCTTATCTTACTATTTTGCTTGCGACTTGCTTTACCGCTTCGGCCGTTGCCGATGTCAGCAAGGTCGCGACTCCTCAAATTGCCGACACTTATGTTAACGATCCTGTTTTGCCACCGAGTTTGGTTTGGCATGGTAACAGTGAATCGCTACTCAAAGCCGCCGATGATGCGTGGGCAACACCATTCGAGCAAGGTGGTTTAAAAACTAGCCCTAGCTACAATGAAACCTTCGTTTGGCTGGATAAATTGATTGCCAGCAGCGATAAATTACATAAAGTGTCGCTCGGTAAGAGCCCTCAGGGCCGTGATATCTGGATGGTGATCGCTTCAAGTGATGGTGCTGATACCCCAGATAAACTGCAGGCTAACGATAAACCTACGCTGTTGGTACAGGCAGGGATCCACTCGGGAGAAATCGACGGTAAAGATGCTGGTATGATGTTGCTGCGTGACATAGTTATGGGTGATAAAGCTGCGTTGTTAGATAATGCTAATCTGCTGTTTGTGCCTATTTTTAGTGTCGATGCTCATGAGCGTAGTGGGCTGTATAACCGTGTGAATCAGCGTGGTCCGGTAGATATGGGCTGGCGCACCACAGCGAACAACCTCAACTTGAACCGTGATTATGCCAAAGCTGACACCCTAGAGATGCAGCATATGATCAGCGCGATTAATGATTGGCAGCCGGATTTATATATCGATGTTCATGTTACCGACGGCATCGATTATCAATATGATGTTACCTTCGGCTATAACCTTGCTAATAGCTTGAGCCCATCCAGTTTTCGTTGGTTAGATAAAAAATATCGCCCCTATGTCGAACAGGCGCTCACGGCACAAGGACATATTCCTGGCCCCTTAGTGTTTGCAATGGATAATCGTGATCTAACCAAAGGCATGTCGTTGTGGAATGCCAGCCCGCGTTATTCTAACGGCTATGGTGATGTTCGCCATTTGCCGACGATTTTAATTGAAAATCATAGCTTGAAGCCGTTTAAGCAGCGGGTATTAGGCACCTATGTCATGCTTGAATCGACCCTAGAGATTATCGGTAAGCAAGCCACCTCGCTGAAATCGGCAATTGAGCAAGATAAGCACCGTTACAGCAAACTTATCCCGTTAACTTGGCAAAGTAAGCAACAAGCGCAAGGTTGGGATTTCAAAGGGATTGAGTATCAGATGGAGCTCAGCCCGATTAGTGGCGAAGAAGTGGTACGCTGGACAGGTAAGCCTAAGTTATATGAAAATCTGCCGGTGATTGGCAATACAGTGGCCGATATTAAGGTAAATCGTCCCTCGGCTTACTATATTCCACCTCAGTGGCAACAGGTGATTGAGCGTCTTAAGCTACATGGCGTTAGAATGAAAACCCTAACTCGCCCAACAACCTTGACTCTGAGTCAGTATCATTTGTCTGCGGTTAAATTTGCCGACCAAGATTATGAAGGTCGTCAGCGTGTTTCTGCCGATGTTGAGCCGCATTCACTGAAAACCACTTTGCCAGTGGGAACCGTTAAAGTTGAAACTCGACAACCTTTAGGTGATTTAGCCATCTTGTTGCTAGAGCCGCAGTCGCCAGATTCGCTGTTACAGTGGGGCTTCTTTAATCCTATCTTTACTCGTACCGAATATATTGAGGATTATGCGGTTGAGCCTCTGGCGCAAAAGATGTTGAGTGATGATCCCGCACTAAAGGCAGAGTTTGAAAAGGCGCTGCAAGATAGCGAATTCGCCGCCGATCCTAAGGCGAGATTACGTTGGTTTTATGAGCGTAGCCCTTATTACGATCAGCAGTATCTCAAGTATCCGGTTTTACGGGGTGAGTAAGTCTAGTAAGGCTATGTGAGGTTAACCTATAAAAACGCAGGCATTGTCTGCGTTTTTTATTGGCAATCTTGTATTGGTTTTATTCGGTGACATGGAAAAGGTGATTTTTACCAATATATGGTAAATCGCACTATTGATATCAGTAATACTTATCTCCTAATTGGGTGGGTTTTTAATAATTTGCCTATAAAACAGAGTGATATGATTTTGGCACAGTCTCTGCTTATACAGAATCTAATTGAATTTGTGTTTTTAAAAAGAATAAGCCCCCTCATCAAGATGAGGGGTATTGAAAAGGAATGAATTATGAATCTTCGCCCATTGGTATTTGTAGTCTTAGCCAGTAGCTTACTTTCCGGCTGTATTATTAACGTTAATGGCGCTGGAATGCGCTCGTTTGATTATCACCATCAAGAACAACTGGCTATCGATGCCAATGAGTTAACTACCTTGGTGGCTAATACGGGAGCAGGTTCGTTAATCATTAAAGGCGAGCCGGGATTAACTCAAGTACAGCTAGAAGCCGACATCTATGGCTATGAGGGTATTGAGCCAGAGCTTACTCTAAGCCGTGACGGGGACCGGGCTAAGTTGGTGGCTAATTTTGATGGTATGTGGTCATTTAGCGGTAATTCTCCGTATATCGATTTAATTGTTAAAGTGCCAGAGGCCATGAAACTGGACATAGATGATGGCTCGGGCAGTATCGATATTAAAGGCGTGATTGCCGATATGAAGATTAACGATGGCTCTGGCAGCATGACCATTGACGGGGGTAAATCTCTGGATATCAATGATGGTTCTGGCGAAGTAGTGCTTACCAATGTTAACGGTGCAATTAACTTAGAGGATGGTTCTGGAAGTATTGAGATTAGTCATGTTAATGGCGATGTGATGATCACCGATGGTTCCGGTGCTATGACTATTAAACATGTGGTTGGCAAAGTGACGATTGATGATGGTTCAGGCAGCATTCGTGTTGAAAACAGTAATGGTCTGCTTATCACAGAATCGGGTTCTGGCGATGTTAGCTTTGACAACATCAATGGCCCTGTGAGTTTAAATTAATTAACCTGGCTTCCCGGCGCGGTGGCTAATTGTTATCGACTCGATGGTGATTTGATAGTGTTAGCCAACGCCCACCCTCCATTTATTATTTGGTTTATGCTGGCAGATTAGCTTGTAGTGATTGCTGTTGTGATTATTGCGAGTTTGGCTTGGCGGCTGAGCTTCTTGATAGCGATTTCGCGTTTTAGTGCTTGAGAGTGATCGCCAACGGTCTCTCGATAAACCAATTGCAACGGACCTTTACCACGTAAGAACTTAGCCGCCTTTGCTCCACCTTGTTGATGCTCTTGAAAGCGGCGCTCAACATCGGTTGTGATGCCAGTATAAAGCTGTCCTTTTCGACATTGGACCATATACAGAAACCAAATAGCATCAGCCATAGTATCGGTTACCTATTATCACTTGCAATTGCATCTCAATCATTTTGCTGTTGTGACTCTAATACTTTTGTGACTTTAAAACCAATGAGGTTAGGTGATTTGCCTAGCACTTGTCACCCTGTAACTTGTTATTTTGATTATTTTGGCGCACCATAGCCGCGTCTACCTACCAAGGTAGCAATTCTCAGGGCGGGGTGTAACTCCCCACCGGCGGTGATAGTTATTTAACTTAAGCCCGCGAGCGCCTGAAGCAAGTTCAAATGCTTTAGGGTCAGCAGATCTGGTGCACCTTTTAAGGTTATTCCAGAGCCGACGGTAATGAGCACTTAGTGCACTAAGTCCGGATGAAAGAGAAGATTAAGATGTTGTAATGGCTCTGCTGTCTGATGTTAGACAACTGCCGTTTATCGCCTATCTTATGCCGCACAGCCTTCAATGAGGCTGAACTGCGCTATTTTCTGTACGCCCTGATTCTGGCACAAAACCATTTTATTAGTATTACTAAGGATTTAACCATGAATCAGTCTTTACTCTCTCCTTTTGGTGATGCGATCACTCGTGTCGAAAATGCCCTTGCTGCGCTACAGGCGGGTCAAGGTGTGCTGGTTGTTGATGACGAAGATCGTGAAAATGAAGGCGATCTTATTTATTCGGCTGAACACCTTACCAATGAACAGATGGCGCTGCTTATCCGTGAATGCAGTGGCATTGTTTGTCTTTGTTTAGCCGATGATAAAGTGAAACAGCTGCAACTGCCGCCCATGGTCGAAGATAACTCCAGCCAGTATGGTACCGCGTTTACCGTGAGTATTGAGGCGAAAGTGGGTGTAACTACTGGTGTTTCGGCTGCGGATCGTGTGACCACGATTAAAGCTGCAATTGCCGATAATGCGCAACCGAGTGATTTAGCGCGTCCAGGTCATGTTTATCCATTACGTGCTCAGCCAGGTGGAGTATTGACTCGTCGTGGTCATACCGAGGGAACTATCGACTTAATGCAGCTTGCAGGACTTAAAGCTGCGGGGGTGTTGTGTGAAGTGACCAATGTTGACGGTACTATGGCTAGATTGCCAGAGATCATCGCTTTTGGTGAGAAGCACAATATGCCAGTATTAACCATCGAAGATATTGTGGTGTATCGTAAAGCGCAGATGGCACAAGCGAGTTAAACTTGGCTTGTTAAACAGATGAACAAAAGGGCGGTAATTATTCCGCCCTTTTTGATCGCCCATTGGTATTAAATAATGGCCGCTTACTCGCCAGTGGTCATGATACTGGCTGACTCTTCGATGGCCATTTGTGCTAAATCTTTATCGACAAAGAACAGTGCCTTACCGTCTTCACCGACTAAGCGGATCTTGTCGACGATAGACTTAAATAGCTTCTCTTCTTCATGCTGCTCCGAAACATACCATTGCAGGAAGTTAAAGGTTGAGTAGTCTTGGTTAGTGAATGCTGCATGGGCTAGGGCATTGATCTTACTCGTGATCATTTGTTCATGTTCATAGGTGTATTCAAATAGTGCCAGTAATGAATCAAATTCAGCTTGCGGTGCTTCGATCGCGCCAAGTAGTGGCATGCCACCGGTTTCACTGACATAGGTGAACAGGCGATGCATGTGTTGCATCTCTTCATCGGCATGGGCACGCATAAATTTTGCTGCACCTTCAAAGCCTTTATCTTCACACCAAGCGCTCATTTGTAAATAAAGGTTAGAGGAGAAGAACTCCACATTAATTTGGGCGTTCAACTGATCAATCATTGTTTGGGCCAGCATAGTAGATCCTTTTGCGGTACATTTTTTAGGTCGACTATTGTGTAAAACCCCTTAGTGAATTGCAACCAAATTTACTTAACTTAATGTTTTATAAATACAAATAATTACTATTAAGATTGTTAGCTTTGTTTGGTCGAGTGGTTATGAGGTGATTTGTCGCTATTAATCGAAGTGGGTTTGAGGTCAAAAACTGGCGTTAAGATCATAGTCATCTGGAATCAGCGTGGCATAATGAGTTCATATTCGCTTTTACTTATCTCTAAGGTACTGATCCCAATGAAAGTCGATCCATGTTCTCAGTCAAGCTTAATGCATCCGGACCAAGCCATCATCAAACTGCTTGAGCAGGTGAGACCCTTACATGACTCTGAAGTGGTGCAACTGCCTGAAGCGTTAGGACGAGTATTAGCTGAAGATTTAGCATCGAGTATTGATCTGCCTCCTTTCGATAATTCATCGATGGACGGATATGCGTTTCGTTTTCAAGACCTTGCAAATAATGCCCAGTTAACACTGATTGGTGAGTCATTTGCTGGTCATCCTTTTAGCGGGGAAGTGCAACCCAATACCTGTGTTCGCATCATGACTGGTGCGCCAGTTCCGCGGGGATATGACACAGTGCAGATGCAGGAGAAAGTGATCGCTAATGGCGATGCAATTCAAATTGAACCCCCTAAAAGCATCGGCGCCAATGTTCGTTTGCGTGCAGAGGAAGTGAAGCGCGGCAGTAAAGTGTTGCAGGCAGGCACCTTGGTTGGTGCAGCCGAAATGGGTGTGCTAGCCACCATAGGTGCGAGTCAGGTACGGGTCACGCGTCCCGTTAAGGTGGCTTTCTTCTCCACAGGTGACGAGCTTCGTCCTGTGGGCACAGAGCTAGGTCTAGGACAAATTTACGACTCTAATCGTTATAGCATCCAAGGCTTGCTGAGTCGTGCTAATGTCGAATGGATCGATTTGGGCGTGATTGAAGATGATAAAGAGTCGATCCGAGCGGCATTTCTTACCGCAGCCTCACAAGCCGATATGGTGATCACTTCTGGCGGCGTCTCAGTGGGTGATGCCGACTTTACCAAACAGGTTTTGGATGAAGAGGGTGAGATCACCTTCTGGAAGCTGGCAATGAAGCCGGGTAAACCTTTTGCGTTTGGCCACTTAGGTAAAGCCGTATTTTGCGGTTTACCCGGTAATCCTGTTTCTTCTATGGTGACCTTTTATAAGTTGGTGTGGCCTTTGATTAATAAGATGCAAGGGCTAATCCCAAGTCAGCCTTTGCAAGTGCAAGCTAAGTTGATGAGTGATATACGAAAATCTCCCGGTCGCGTGGAATATCAGCGTGGTATTTTGACACAAAATGCACAGGGGCAAGCTGAGGTAACCATTACTGGCGGCCAAGGCTCTGGCATGTTGACCTCGATGAGTTTGGCTAACTGTTTTGTGATTTTGCAGCAGCAACAAGGGGATCTTCCGGCTGGCAGTATTGTCACCGTAGAACCTTTTCCTGCCGTCTTGAATTAATTGGATTTTATCATGACATCAGCGACTGATAATGATGAGCTTCTGAGCGATAGTGAGATTTTGAGATATAGCCGTCAGATCTCCATCAAGGCGATGGATTTTGAAGGTCAAGAAAAGCTAAAACTTGCCAAGGTGTTGGTGATAGGTGTTGGTGGTTTAGGCTGCGCCGCCAGTCAATATATGGCGGTAGCGGGTATTGGGCACATGACCCTAGTGGATTTCGATACTGTTGAGATTTCCAATTTACAGCGACAAGTGTTGCATCAAGACTGTAATGTGGGTCAACCCAAGGTTGAATCGGCTAAAGAAACACTAAGCCAGCTTAATCCTCATGTTGAGATAACCACTATCAATGCGGTTCTCGACGACGCCGAGATTGAGGCTCTGGTGGCTAAGCATGATTTAGTGATGGATTGCACCGATAACATTGCGGTGCGTGAACAGTTAAACCTAAGTTGTTTCGCCCATCGTGTGCCTTTGGTTTCTGCAGCCGCTATTCGTATGGAAGGCACTGTAACCGTTTTTGATTATCAGCAGGATAGCCCTTGTTATCACTGCTATAGCAAGCTGTTTGGCGATCAGCAGCTTACCTGCGTCGAATCAGGGATCTTAGCGCCTGTGGTGGGTATGATAGGTTGCTTGCAAGCCGTTGAGGCGATTAAGGTGATCACGGGTATGGGTAAACCTTTGTTGGGACGAATTTTAATGATCGATGCTCTGACTATGGAGTTTCGTGAAATGAAATTAGCAAAGCAGAAAACTTGTACAGTTTGTGGAGAGTGAGTGCTCACTATTTGAGCGGTTTTATTTGATTTTACCCGTTTAACTTGTCAAAAAGCCCTGGCATCTCGCTAGGGCTTTTTGTTATGGCCGGTTGATATTATTCTTGCGGTTTATTTTAAGTGGCGTCCGCCGTCTAATGCTAATGATCGCCCTGTGATGTAGTGGCTGCTTAACAGGTAATTCACCGCGTTTAACACCTCTATTTCGCCAGCCTCCCGAGCCAATAATGATTTCGCCAAGGCTTTTTGTTTATAGGCTTCATCATCGCCTTCATTAAAGCAGATCAGCGCTGGCGCAATACTGTTGACTTTGATTTTGGGTGCAAATTTAGCAGCAAAGGAGAGGGTTAAATTTTCCAATGCAGCTTTACTTGCTGCATAGGCGATATGTTTACTGCTGCCTTTTTGGGCGACAAAATCGGTGAGATGAATAATATCGCTAAGGCGATCACCCTTTGTTAGCAGAGGGGCTAAGCCAAGGTTAATTTGGTAGGGCGCAGTGACATGAACTTGCATTACTTGAGACATGATTTCACTGGCACCGAGTGGATTGTCATCTGTCAGCCATAATGAAGCATTATGGATAATGGCATCAAGCTGCTGGTATTTTTGGGTGATGATTTGAATAAAATCTTCTACCTGCTCACCTTCTGTGAAGTCACAACAATAGAGGTCAGCACCTAATTCACTGAGGGCATCTATACTAGGATAATGGCTGCGAAAGGTACCTATAACTTGATAGCCTTGTTCGATAAAGGCGTTGGCAAGATAAAGTCCGATACGCTTGCCTACGCCGGTAATTAGAATTGTGGGTTGCATACTATTCCTTGGCTGATGCTTTGGTTTATTTTGCTAAATGGGTTTATATAACGAGTGGGTTTATTTAAGCAAAATTTCACTTAACTGTACCGACTTTCATCTAAAAACGGTAAAAGAGTCTATTTAATTGTTTGGATCTCACCGCTTATTAGTTAGTGCTCTAATGATGCAATACTGTTGGTGTCGATGATTATTTGCTCTTTTAATCTTCATATTTAATGTTATTAGTAATAAGTGTCGCAAAAAAAAGCTTTTTATTGGACGTCTTTTTTTAGGACGTTACACTAGGAAGTAGTGTTATTTTGTAGATTACTATGAGTTCAAATCATTTATAATTGCGAAAATGATTTTCTGGTGGTGATTCTTTAAGTCTTTAACGGAGAGAATCGATGACAAAAGGTATTGATAAGTACAGTATCGACAGTACTGATTATACGATTGGTCAGGACAATGTGCAGAAGTGGGGCTTTGATGTGCATAACCCTGTTTTTGGTGTGAGTGCAGGTTTTATTGCCCTATTTTTGATTGCCACATTGGTAACAGATGCAGAAACGGCTAAAGCTGTACTCGATGGCATTAAGTGGAAAATCATTGGCGCATTCGATTGGTTGTTTATTTGGTCAGGCAATATTTTTGTTTTGTTTTGCTTAGGCTTAATCGTTTCGCCTTACGGTAAAATCCGTTTAGGCGGTAATGAAGCTACTGCTGATTATTCCTTCTTATCATGGTTGTCGATGTTGTTTGCCGCGGGGATGGGGATTGGCTTGATGTTCTGGAGTGTCGCCGAACCCGTGGCTTATTTTACCGGCTGGTATGAAACGCCCTTAGGCGTTGAAGCTCATACTCCTGAGGCTGCTAAATTGGCATTAGGGGCGACCATGTTCCACTGGGGACTGCATCCTTGGGCTATTTATGGTGTGGTTGCCTTGTCGCTGGCTTTCTTTGCTTATAACAAGGGCTTACCACTTTCAATTCGTTCAATTTTTTATCCTATCTTAGGCGATCGCGCTTGGGGCTGGGCGGGTCATATTGTCGATATTCTTGCCGTACTGGCTACCCTGTTTGGTTTAGCAACTTCGTTAGGTTTAGGGGCGCAGCAAGCCGCAAGTGGTATTCATCATGTGTTTGGTTTTACTGCTGATATTACCCTACAAATTATAGTCATCGTTTCGGTCACCCTGCTAGCTGTAGTGTCAGTTGTGAGAGGTATCGACGGTGGGGTGAAGGTGATCAGTAATATTAATATGATCGTCGCCTTCTTACTGCTGATTCTGGTGGCTATGATAGGTTATGCCGTTAGCCTAGGTTCGATTCCTACCACTTTTATGGCCTACATCGAAAATATTATTCCTTTGAGCAATCCTCATGGCCGTACAGATGAAGCTTGGTTCCAAGGTTGGACTGTATTCTATTGGGCTTGGTGGATCTCTTGGTCTCCTTTTGTGGGGATGTTTATCGCTCGAGTTTCTAAAGGGCGTACGGTACGTGAGTTCATTACCGCGGTATTGCTGGTACCAACTTTTGTTACCTTAATTTGGATGTCTGTGTTTGGCGGTATGGCGATTGACCAAGTGATCAACAAAGTTGGCGAGCTGGGTGCTAAAGGCTTAACCGATGTACCATTGGCAATGTTTGAAATGTTTGATGTATTGCCCTTTGGTAATCTGTTATCGATTATTGCAGTGATATTGGTGTTGGTATTTTTTATCACCTCTTCAGATTCCGGCTCCTTGGTGATCGACAGTATTACCGCTGGTGGTAAAGTTGATGCTCCTATTCCACAACGGGTCTTTTGGGCATTACTCGAGGGGGCGATTGCCATCGCACTATTGTGGATTGGTGGCACACAAGCCATCCAAGCCTTACAGGCGGCGGCTATCTCTACCGCGTTACCGTTTACCGTGATATTGCTGCTGATGTGTGTCAGTTTGATTAAAGGGATGCGTACCGAGCGCTTCTAAAGTGAAATCTAAATAGAAAAGGAAGCCTTGAGCTTCCTTTTTTATTGGTTTTCTTTGGAGAATGGTGGATAAGCTTACTTGACCACTATTGCCAAAATTCATTTATCGGCAGTTGTGGATCATAGTGATGAGCGATTTGTGCTTGCAGCAATTCTGCAGTAGCGATGGCATCGGTTAGTGCGTGATGTGGTGGATAAATGGGTAATCCATAACGCGTCCGACACGCGCCTAGTCTTACCGATGGCGGCTTGATACCTTTGAGGCGATTCCAAAGGCCGCCGTGATGTTTATGTTGAATAATCGACTCTAATACCATGGTATCAATCACAGGAAACTCGATGCCTTTATTGATGCGTGTCATTAATGCGCGTTGGAAAAATTGTCTCTCTATCTGCTGATAATGCACCACCATGATTTTGCCTGCCATTTCCTGTAACACTTGCTGGAAAATGGCCGAGAGATCCGGCGCATCCATAATGTCACTATGGGTGATACCGTGAATAATGACAGAGTCTTCTTGTAGCTTCTCACGTGGTTTTACAGTCCAGTTTTTGGCGCGATTGACGAAAATGCGATTGAGGTTAAAAGGAACTGTGCCGATAGAAATAATATCGTCTTTATCGGCATTTAAACCCGTTGTTTCAAAGTCCATGGCGAGAAATTCGATGTCAGCGATAGGCTGGCTGGCATCGGGAAGTGGCGTAGCATAATATTCACGCAATACCGGATGTTCGATGACCTTAAGCTTTTGTTCAAACTTGCCATGCCAGTCGATGCTAGGAGGTGAAAGTAACTTCTTTAGCATGTGTGGCTCACTTGAATTGGTTACTGGCTTGATAGCGGAATTTTAGGAAATTCTGGCCATTGCTTAAGATCTGAAACGCATCTTTCAAATTTCGGCGCTCAAAATCAGATAGATGTTCCGGCTCAATATTGTTGTCGGGATCGATATCGTGTTCGACATCATAGGCTTGGTGCCGGATGCGCACCATAGAGATAAACTCCATTGCATCACGTAGGTCTTGGGCTCGTCCCTTAGGCAGAATGTTGGCCTCTATGATGTCATCGAGGCGTTCAAATGAGTTGCGAGCACGCGAACCTACTGCTAATGCGTGCACACGGATTAAATCGGCTAGCGGTGCAGTGCCACGTCGTTTCAGGTTAATCGAGTTGTTATGGCGCCCATCTTTTTCCATCACAAAGTCTTTAAAGAAGCCTAATGGAGGCGTGCGATTCAGGGCGTTTCGGGCGAGGCAGGCGAGAAAACGGTTGTTTTTACGGGCACGCCTGACAATAAAACCATTTAATTGTTCGGCCCATTTTAATTTGCCGTAGACCCCATCGAGGTCGAAGAAGATAGAGGCATTTAATAAGGCTTTTGGATTGGGGTTGTCTATCCAATCAGCGAAGCACGCTTCCCATTCTTTGCGTGTCATGCGCCAGGTGGGATTGGTCGCCATAATGTCGCCTGTGCAATAGCTATAGCCGCATTGATCTAGGCTGTCGCAGACAAATGTGGATAAATCACTGAAGTATTGGTCGTGCAGTTTTTTATCGAACTTGTCATCTAGAATAATCGCATTGTCTTGATCGGTAACGATAAGTTGCTCATCACGCCCCATAGAACCCAAAGCCAAAAAGCAGTAAGGGATCGGTGGAGGGCCAATTTTTTCCTCGGCGAGCTCTAAAATGCGCTGTTTAAAGCTACGGCCAATTACCGACATAGCGCTGCCTACCATGTGCGAATTGGCATCTTCATTAACCAGACGCACAAAGCTATCCTTCACTTGTAAAGCCAATACCGCAAGCTCTTCAATAGATTGCTGCTGGAAAATACTGCTGACCAATAGTAAGGAGTTTTGCGATTCATAACGCACAATATCAGTGGCTTCAATAATGCCGATGGGATGACGCCCTTTGAGCACTGGCAGATGATGGACGTTATAACGCAACATGGTCAGCATCGCCTCATATACATAGGCATTATGATCCAATGAGACCACTTCGGTCGACACAATAGAGGTCACATCGTTCGTGGGATCTATACCTTCGGCGACAACACGAGTACATAAGTCTCTATCGGTAATAATCCCCATTAAGGGGGAAGTATCATTCTCATCATCTTCGAGTATATCGGGATCGATCACCAATAATGAGGACACATTGTCTTGAGCCATTATGATGGCTGCATTTTGAATACTTTCGTTCTTGTTGATATAAGGAGCTTCACGGGTGAGTAGTGTTCGTACCTTAGAGGTGCTGAGATCGTTTTGGTCGCTGGAGTTCGATACGGCTTGGCGCAACCGAGCATTATCTTCAACTTCGACAAAGTCGGCGAAGGCATCATGCTCATCATAAATCTGTTGGAATATGGCTTCAGGAATACAGTAAACCAAAGTGTCTTCAATGGCTTTTACGGGGAAGCGTACTTTGTTATTGGTTAGCAGGCCCATTTGACCAAATAGATCACCCGTATCGAGGCGATTATAGAGCTCGCCTTTGCGACGATAAACTTCGACCTCGCCACTGCGAATGATGTATAGATCATGAATATAATCGCCAAAATGAATGATTGGCGTGTCTTTACGGTAGTAAGAGATCTCTACATGACGGCAGACCTCGGCAACCACCTCTTCGGGCAGAGAGTTAAACGGTGGATACTGCTGTAAGAAATTTTGGATATCGTTTAACTCTGCTTCCATCGGGTTCCCTACTATGTGTGAAGCGATTTGAACTGTTTAGTATATATCATTCACCCTATTTGATTATGCGATACACAGCAAAAGCTGTTGATTTAGTTAACCTGAACTCGGGGTGACGAGTGTCGAAAAATCTAAATTTAACGAGCTAAATGAATGCAATAAATGATGCCTATTCAGCGGCTCTGCTTATCCAGAACTCAGGTTAGTAAGAGTGTTAATGGGCTGTCCAGAGCATCTGGCCACATTGACTCAGGTCATAGCCTCCTAACTGAGCAGCAAGTTGGCGCGTTTGAGTACTACCGAGCATATCGAATAGGGCTTGTAACTGACGACGGAAGTAGATCCCCTGAGGCATGACGAAGTCAAAAGATTCTGTGATTAAAGGCACGAAACTCAAGCCACTTTCCATAGCAACCGATTGGCAACCAAAGCCGATGTCGGCTTCATTACGAGCAATAAAACCTGCCAGTTCGCGTTCGCTATAGGCGGTAACCGCAATATCCAGTTGTTCGATGCTTGCACCTTGTTTCATCAACCAATGCTCTAAATGCTGTTGGCTGCCCGCACCCGTTTGTCGGCCAACCCAGCGCCAAGGTAAGGCGATCACTTTATCTTCTTCTTGGCATCTGTGATGCATTTCGCTGCGCATCATCAAGCCTTGCTGACGGGTATAACCGTGAACCATGACCCATTGCTGGTGGTTGGGATAGCCCTTTAATAGTGCCGGATGGCGAATATTGCGCTCTTCGACATTGCCCCAGTGCAGAGTGCAAACATCGGCATAACCGCGCGAGAGCAGGTCTAATCCCATACGCGAGCCCGTTGAGCTGTAACTCACTAGATCGCTCTTGCCTATGCGAGACATTAATCGAGACACTAACATTGATAGCAGTGGGTCGTCGCTTCCCGTGATGTGCATGCGATCGGATAACATGCCGCTATGACAGGAGTCCATCACCCAGCGGTCAATCAATATTTTTGGAAACAGCCATTTACCAGTTACTTTGGTTGCGGGCAATATACAATCATTTGCCATGGCGTAGACCTTTTTTTCATTCAGATCTAAATACTCCGCAACCTGTTTAGCGCTCATATAAACCAGCTCACTGGGTTCAGTCATCAATGTTCCTTTAAATTTGTCAGAGCCTAAGGGGTTAACCTTGATTGCGTTTAGCGGGTGGAGCATCAAATTCGATATTGTCAGCTCCGTGATATATCAGAAAGTGTCGCCCTTTAGCTCGGGCGATCATTGTGATCCCCAGCTTTTGCGCTAACTCCAGTCCCATCTGGGTCGCACCGCTGCGAGATAACAATACTGGAATGCCCATTTTAGCGACTTTGATGACCATTTCAGAGGTCAGTCTACCTGTGGTGTAAAACAGTTTATTGCCGCCCATTTCTTGTTTTAGCCACATTTCTCCGGCTAAGGTATCGACTGCATTATGGCGGCCGACATCTTCGACGAAACTGCTGATTTGATCGCCTTGGCATAGGCCGCAACCATGGACAGCTCCAGCATTTTTATAGGTTTCGTTATAAGCGCTAATGTTGTTTAACAGGCTGTATAACATGCTTTGTTTTAGCTGGGGTTTTGGCAACACTATATCATCCAGTCCATCCATAAAACCGCCATAAACCGTGCCTTGGCCGCATCCAGTAGTGACGGTTTTTTCTGCTAGCTTTTCGGCTAAATGTTCGGTGGTTTCAGAGGTGATCACAGCGGCTGAATTGACTTCCCAATCGACAATCACAGATTCAAGTTTGGATACATCAGAAATAAAGCCCTGATTTTTTAGATAGCCTAATGCTAAGGCTTCAGGCCTTGCTCCAAGGGTCATCAAGGTCACGATAGGCTGCCAGTTTAGATATACGGTTAATGGCCGTTCGCAGGCAATATGTTTATCAACGACTTCACCTTGTTCATTAATCGCTTTAACGGCAATGGTCAATGGCGCATCGGCTTGAGTTTTTAAGAATGTGGGCTGTTTATCGATTGTCATGAAAATCATCTTTATTCATTGGGCTGTTTGCAGCATAGCAATAATCATTCCCAGCGGCGGAATTGCTGTTTAAATGCGTGATCAAGATAAGGACTCAATGGCAAAACGTCCTTTTATGTCCCGCTAAAAAATCCAAGTAGGACAATTTGTCCTACTATAAAGGAGGAATTGATGATCTAGTTCAAACTATTGTAACTCCTTTGCTGGCATGCTTTTTGCTGACTTAAGACATATAGAGCTTACCCGTAATCGGAAACGCACATAGCTGTATTCCGATTTTAAATCAGTAAACGGAGACGCAATGCTACGCACTGAAAATCAATGGCCCATGTATGTTTCGCTGAAGAAGGTGAAAAAGCAGGTAGGGCGTTGGATAGCTGAAAGTTGGGAACTCGACCAAGTCTTACCCGGTTCACAAGATGCACCCCCTGGTGCGCAATTGATTGCTTTAGAGCTGCATAAAGATGAGCGGGGCAGTTATCGCATCAACCTCGATATGGATAACGCCATGTTGTATGTGGTTTGTGATGAGCTTGAAGATGGCACTTGGGTGCCAACGATGATCTCTGCCGATCAAAACGTCGCCGCAGGCTGTCTTGAAGGAGATACCCCAGTACTGAACTTTGCTATGCCTGATGCAGTTGCTTGTTGGATTGAAGCCTTCATTACTCGTCACGGCGAAGTTGAAATTTGTGCCCATCGTCGTAAGCATGTTAATCGCAGAAAGAACGAAGGGCCGAGTAGTAATGCAAATCGTGGGCAGGTTTCATAATGACTGATCAACCATCAGGTTTCTTGGCACGCTGGAATTTGCGTCGTCAGAAAGTACAACAAGAAGAGCAAGCCGAAGCGACTGCTGAATTGACCGATGAATCGGTTCAGGTTGTAGACGCGGCAGACGTTGCTCCCGAGAGCGACACAAGCGTTACCGAAACGCCAGAAGATAGAGTCTTAACTGCAGCAGACTTACCTGATCCTGAAAAAATTGAGGTGGGTGGTAGTTTTGCGAGTTTTATGGCTGACAATGTCGATCCTGCGGCTAAAACCGCAGCCCTAAGAGCCTTGTGGAAGCAGCCACATTACAACGAAATTGATGGCTTGCTGGAATATGCTCTCGATTACACTAATCAACCAAAGCTGAGTAGCGAAGCTTCAGCTGAATTAGCCAAGAAAGTTTTCCGTCACATCATTAAAGATGAGGATAAAGAACAAGTTGAAGCAGAAGAGATGACTGCGGCAACTGAGCAAGATATAGACAATTCGGACAATGCAATAACTGCGGACAATTTGGACGCGGAAAGCATTGAATTGACCCAAAATGAACCAGACCCACAAGCTACACCTAAGCCTCCCGTTGTTTAAGGTTAGTTTAGAGTGTTTTTAAATCCATAATTTTGGTACGTGAATTGCTGTAATAAAGCACATTAATCAACAACTTTGTTTGTTGTTGATATTTAAGGTGAAGCTGGCGCATTAAGCGCATGCCAATAGAGCACAACAGCCGCCTCGCTGACAGCAAAAGCCAAAACTGTTCAGGAACGCAATGTGAGCATGCATTTTAAGAGTAGTGAGAGTTTGACCGACCTAAAGCAGGTTCGTCAGCAAGTGTTGGGACAGACGCAAATTCTTCAAAACCTGATCCCACCAACAGTAAGCTATACCACTGAGGGCAATGTATTAGTCATTGGCCCCGAAGATTTAGCTCGCCTCGCGGCAGACAAATTGTCCAATATGGGCCAACGTGCGATTCTCGCCAACGAATCCATTACCAGCCAAGATGAAGCCCATCTCGAAAAGGTGATGGCAGCCGCCGAAGATGTCGAAAGCTATTACAACAAGCTAATTGAAATTAAAGGTTTTCTAGGCCAATTCCAAGTTAAGGTCGAGATTGAAAACGGTACCGCGGATTTAAGTCTGGTGGCGATTCGTAAAGCCCATTTCGATTTAATCCTCGACCTGAGTCAATCACCCTGTATCAATCTTGAGATGCTGCCTCCGGGCTATTTTTATGTCGGCCAGGATGAAGACAAACTCGCAGATGCTATCGCGCAGCTGCCTGACTTGGTTGGTCAATTCGACAAACCGCGTTATGTCAAAGTAAACAGTAATATCTGTGCCCATAACCGTAACGGCATTGAAGGCTGTAACCGTTGTCTCAATTTCTGTCCAGCCGATGCAATCTCGAGTGTGGCCAAGAAAATCGAAATTGACCCTTATCTTTGTCATGGTGCAGGTAGCTGTACCAATGCTTGTCCAACCGGTGCGATAAGCTACGATTTACCGACGCCACAAGCTTTGCATTCGTACTTACATAAAATTGTGAGTCGTTTTCGCGAGCAGGCACAAACGGCCCCCGTGATCTTATTCCATGATGGTGCCAATGGGGCTGCGTTAATTAACGAAGAGCTGCATGGTGCGATTCTTCCTGTTGAGCTTGAAGAGATCACCGTGGCCAGCATGGATCATTGGATGTCGGCATTAGCTTGGGGCGCACGACAAATTATTGTGCTTAATACCGATGCGACCGCGCCGACATTGACGCAAATGCTTAATGGTGAACAGCAACTTGCCAATGATATTTTTGATGAAATGGGTCAACCGCAGCGTGTGAGCGTGATCAACCAGAATCAACTTGGTGAGCTATCAGCCTTGGTAGAAACCAGTGCCAGCTGGCCAGTAATTGTGCCAGGTGAATTTGCGGCCACCACTAAGCGTGCGACACTTTATGCCGCCATCGATCACCTTAATAGCCAAGCGGCATCGACCGATACTTGTTTGAGCAAAAGCAATATCCCTTTTGGTAAGGTCACGGTAAATACTGACAACTGCACCTTGTGCTTGTCTTGCGTGTCTACCTGTCCTACTCAAGCATTAACCGACGGTGGTGACCTTCCTGCGCTACACTTTGTTGAGCAAGACTGTATCCAGTGTGGTTTATGTGAATCGGCTTGCCCTGAGAAAGTGATCAGCCTGACCTCACAAATGAATTTCGATGCGGCTGCTCGTCAGCAACGTCAAACCTTGAACGAAGAAGCTCCATTTGAATGTATCCGATGCGGCACTCCTTTTGCCACCCAATCTATGGTGAAAAGAATGTTGGATGTAGTCGGAGGCCATAGCGCCTTCAGTGCCAACACAGAAAGATTAAAAATGTGTGGTGACTGCCGAGTAAAAGATATGTTTGAAGACATCCTTCAAGATCCTGAAAAGCAACTGCGATAAGAGTTTAGCTATGACCGAATTAGTAAGAGAAGTATCAGAAAACGATCAGTTAAGAGCCGATATTTATCAGCTTCTGGCAGCACTGTTGCGCAGCCAGCCAAGCGATGAGTTGTTGCAATTTCTTTCGAACCTTGAAATCGATGTCGATGATGATAGCGACATGACTAAAGCTTGGTCGGCGTTGAAATTAGCAGCGGGTCAATTCACTAGCGAACAGCTCGAAGATGAATATTTTAATATCTTCTTAGGCGTGGGAAGTGGCGAAATCTTACCTTATGGCAGCTGGTTTATGACGGGCTCATTAATGGATAAACCGCTGGCTTTGTTACGCCAAGACTTAATGCAATTAGGTTTTGAGCGCAGTGAAGATGTCAAAGAGCCGGAAGATCATGTGGCGGCGCTGTGCGAAGTGATGGGCACTTTGATTTTGGAAGCACCAGGTTATCGCCAATTGGCCTTCTATCAACGTCATATTGGTAGTTGGATCGAGCGTTTTTGTGACCATTTAAGTCGCACGCCAAGCGCGGCTTTTTACGCAACGGTTGCCCAGCTAGCCAAAGCCTTTTTCGTTATCGAAGCGAATGAGTTTGAACAACTAAGTTTAAATATTCCGGTTAACTGCCCAGGTAGTGAAGCGGAAAAAATTACACCATCGACCAGTGAGCTTGCCTCATAGTTTGTGGTGATCTGATATGCCAGCAGGTGAAAACCTGCTGGCATAGAGAAAACAGAGGGCTCGCCCTCAGCGTAAAGGAGATTCGCAATTTTTAGGATGAGGAAAACCTGTTTTATTGCCTCATCGAGATGATAAGAGTTGCGAGTCAATGTTGAGTCAAAATAAGGAGACACTATGAAGAAGCAAGCTTCCGATATGAGTCGTCGTCAACTACTGAAAGCCTTGGCTGTAGGTAGTGCCGCTGGTGCGGTAGCAACGGTAAGTGGCCAAGCGATGGCTGCGACACCTGAGACTACTGAAACAGTGACTGGCGATGGTTATAAAGAGACAGATCATATTCGTAGTTATTACGCGTCGTTACGTTCTAAGTAAAAAAGCAGTATTGCTACTTAAACATCAAAGTAACTACGCAGTAATTCAATAACATTAGGAGAGTGTGTGATGCGATTAACCCGCAAAACAGACCAGGCAGAAGCTACTAAAAAGCCCGTCCTAGGTCTCAATCGTCGCCAATTCCTTCAGTCAGCAGGTCTTGCTACTGGTGGTATTGCCGCGGCCTCTATGCTTGGCGCAGGAATGATGCGTAAAGCGCAAGCCTCTGAAGTCCCACATGATGCACCAACCGAAGTAAAACGTACTATCTGTTCTCACTGTTCCGTGGGTTGTGGTATCTATGCTGAAGTGCAAAATGGGGTGTGGACTGGTCAAGAACCCGCATTCGATCATCCGTTCAACGCAGGTGGACACTGTGCTAAAGGTGCATCGCTACGTGAACATGGTCACGGTGAGAAACGTCTTAAGTATCCAATGAAGCTGGAAGGCGGTAAGTGGAAACGTCTCTCTTGGGATCAAGCGATTGAAGAAGTTGGCCAAAAAGCATTGGATATCCGTAATGAATCGGGTCCAGATTCAGTATTCTTCATGGGTAGTGCTAAGTTCTCTAATGAACAGGCCTATTTATACCGTAAATTCGCAGCGATGTGGGGCACTAACAACGTCGACCACTCAGCGCGTATTTGTCACTCTACCACTGTAGCCGGTGTTGCAAACACTTGGGGTTATGGTGCGCAAACCAACTCTTTCAACGATATTCGTAGCTCTAAGGCGATGATGTTCATTGGCTCAAACCCAACTGAAGCTCACCCTGTAGCAATGCAACATATCTTGGAAGGTAAAGAGCGCGGCGCGAAAATTATCGTCGTCGACCCTCGTTTCACCCGTACTGCTGCGAAAGCTGACGAGTACGTGCATATTCGCCCAGGTACAGATATTCCTTATATCTATGGTCTACTGTGGCATATCTTCGAAAACAAATGGGAAGACCAAACCTTCATCGACCAGCGTGTTTACGGTATGGAACGTATTCGCGAAGCTGCGGCTAAGTGGACTCCTGATGAGGTTGAGAATGTAGTTGGTGTTCCGCAAGAGCAGATGTATCGTGTTGCTAAGATGCTGGCTGAAACTAAGCCGGGCACCATTGTTTGGTGTATGGGTGGTACTCAACATCACATTGGTAATGCCAATACTCGTGCTTACTGTATCCTTCAGCTTGCTCTGGGTAATATGGGTGTTTCTGGTGGTGGTACAAACATCTTCCGTGGTCACGATAACGTACAGGGTGCAACCGATTTCGGCTTGCTATTCGATACGCTACCTGGCTACTACGGCTTGAAGACTGGTTCTTGGAAGCACTGGTGTAACGTCTGGGAATTGGATTATGAATGGGTAAAAAATCGCTTCGATCAAGCGCAATACCTTGGCCAAGATCCAATGACTTCTACCGGTATCCCATGTTCTCGTTGGCATGATGGTGTACTTGAAGATAAGTCTAAGATTGCTCAGAAAGATAATATTCGTATGTCATTCTTCTGGGGGCAGTCTGTTAATACCGAAACCCGTGGTCGTGAAGTGCGTGAAGCATTGAACAAGATGGACACTGTGGTGGTTGTGGATCCATTCCCAACAATGGCGGGTGTTATGCACACTCGTAAAGATGGTGTGTATCTACTTCCTGCAGCAACTCAGTTTGAAACCTACGGTTCAGTTTCGGCGTCTAACCGTTCGCTCCAATGGCGTACTCAGGTTATCGAACCGCTATTTGAGTCAAAACCTGATCACGTGATCATGTATAAACTGGCTAAGAAGTGGGGTATCGAGAAAGAGTTCTGTAAGAATATCAAGGTGAATGGCGATGAGCCGTTGATTGAAGATATTACTCGCGAATTCAACAGAGGTATGTGGACCATCGGTTACACTGGTCAAAGCCCTGAGCGTTTGAAGATGCACCAAGAAAACTGGGGTACCTTCGACATTAACTCGCTTGAAGCTCCAGGTGGTCCAGCTAAAGGTGAAACCTATGGTCTACCTTGGCCATGTTGGGGTACACCAGAGATGAAACATCCTGGTACTCAAATCCTTTATCGTACCGATCGTGAAGTGAAGTATGGTGGTGGTAACTTCCGTGCCCGTTACGGTGTAGAACATGAAGGCAATAACATTTTGGCTGAAGGTTCATATTCTAAGGGGTCTGAGATCAAAGATGGTTATCCAGAATTTACTGACAAGATGCTCAAGCAGCTTGGCTGGTGGGATGATCTGACTGCGGAAGAAAAAGCGGCAGCTGAAGGTAAAAACTGGAAGACAGATGTTTCTGGTGGTATTCAGCGTGTGGCTATTGCACATGGCTGTATTCCTTACGGTAATGCGAAAGCGCGTTGTATCGTTTGGAACTTCCCAGATGATATCCCTGTGCATCGTGAGCCTCTGTATACACCGCGTCGTGACTTGGTATCTAAGTATCCTACTTATGATGACCGTATGGTTGCACGTCTACCTACGCTGTATAAGTCAATTCAAGATAAAGACTTTGCTAAAGACTTCCCACTTGCACTGACCTCGGGTCGTTTAGTGGAATATGAAGGTGGTGGTGAAGAAACCCGTTCTAACCCATGGCTAGCTGAACTTCAGCAAGAGATGTTTATTGAAATCAGTCCTGGTGATGCTGCGGATCGTGGTCTTCGTGACGGTGATGATGTTTGGGTTCACAGTCCTGAAGGCGCCAAGATTAAGGTGCAGGCTATGGTGACGCCACGCGTTATCAATGGTGAGTGCTTCATGCCATACCACTTTGCGGGTGTTTTCGAAGGTGAAAGCCTAGAGAAGAGTTACCCAGAAGGTACGGTACCTTACATCATTGGTGAGTCAGCCAATACCGTCTTGACCTACGGCTATGACGTAGTGACTCAGATGCAAGAGACTAAGTCTAGCTTGTGTCAGATCACTAAAGCCTAACTGAACTTGATGAGGAGATAAGCCATTATGGCAGTCATGAAATTTCTATGTGACACCAAACGCTGCATCGAGTGTAATGGTTGCGTCACAGCTTGTAAGAACGAAAACGATTCCGCTCTCGAGTGGGGTATCCAACGTCGTCGCGTAGTGACCATCAATGATGGTCAGCCAGGTGAAGCGTCAATCTCAGTGGCATGTATGCACTGTACCGATGCGCCTTGCCAAGCGGTTTGTCCTGCAAACTGCTTCTACAAAACTGAAGACGGCTTAACTTTACACAACAAAGATACTTGTATCGGTTGTGGTTACTGTCTCTATGCTTGCCCATTCGGCGCGCCTCAGTTCCCTAAACAGGGCGCTTTTGGTAGCCGCGGTAAGATGGATAAGTGTACTTTCTGTGCCGGTGGTCCAGAAGAGACCTTCTCTGAAGCAGAGCGTAAGAAGTACGGTGCTAACCGTTTAGCCGAAGGTAAATTGCCAATGTGTGCAGAGCTTTGTTCTACTAAAGCACTGCTAGCGGGTGATGCTGAGGTGGTATCTGATATTTACCGCCAACGTATGGCTAAACGTGGTAACCCAAATGCTATCTGGGGTTACACCCCTAAGACTGGCGTCTAAAGTGAATAGGACTGTGGGTCTTCGGGCCCACACTCTGTTAAAGGAGTGACTATGTTATTAAAATCACTGCGCAGCCTATTCACGGTTTTGGTTTTACCACTGATATTAGTAATGGGGCTGGGTCTGACGACCAGTGCTATTGCTTCGGGTGAGCAAACCAGCCAGCAGATGGCTAATGCAAATACCAGTGATGCCGATCTGTGGCGAGCCGTAAAATCTGGAGACAAGGGATACACCACAGCCAAAGGTGCTGAAGGTGGGGTAATGATCAATGTGTCGGCCATCGAAGGGACGAACATTAAAAATGATTATTTAACCCCAGTGATGGCGCTTGCTGTGCTTGGTGTATTTGGCGCATTTTTGTTGTTCTATTTTGTTAATGGTCCATCAAAATTGAGTCATGGTTTCTCCGGTAAGATGGTGCTGCGATGGAGTAAGGCGGATCTGTTGATCCATTGGGTACTGGCTATTTCGTGCATGGCGTTGATCTTCACGGGTCTTAACATCATGCTAGGTAAGCACGTACTGCAACCTTATGTCGGTTCTGGCATTTGGGGATCGCTAATCTATGGTAGTAAAACTATCCACGACTATGTTGGCCCCTTATTTATGGTGGCTTGGGCTGTTTGCGTGGTTAAGTGGATGCCGCTGCAAACCTTTAAAATGTACGACCTGAAGTGGTTTTTAGTGGTCGGTGGTTATATTAACTTTGGCCCATTTAAAGGTAAGCACCCTGATAGTGGCTTTGCTAATGCGGGTGAGAAGATGTGGTTCTGGACTCTCACCTTATTTGGCTTGTTCATCGGTGTATCTGGGATCATGTTGGTGATGCCTGGCCTCGAACTTCCACGTGAAGCGTCGATGTTCGCACTGCTGATTCACGGACTCAGTGCTATTATCATCATCGCCTTTACTATCGTTCATATTTGGATGGCGACAGTACTGAGTGAAGGTGGTATGGAATGTATGAAGTCTGGTTACTGTGATGAGAACTGGGCAGTACAGCACCATAATCTTTGGTACGATGAAATCAAAGAAAACGGCAGCTTGACTTATAAGGATTAGCGGGAAAGTTTTTCTTACCTGCAAATTTGTTAAAACACCCCGTTAGGTAACTAACGGGGTGTTTTTTATTGGCAGAATATAGGAGGGATAATTTGAGTTGCTGGATAGCTTCAGATCACCACATGATTGACTGAACATTTTAAATCCTTCATTGTTGAGCAAAATAAGAATGTTATATCAGCAAAGGGAAGTGGTTTATGAATATTAATGCATCGCTAATTGGTCAGTCGGTCATAGTTGTTATGCTGTTGATAGCTGCGTTGAGTTACTATTTAGGGATGAAGAAAACCGGTTCCCCTAAAATATCAGCCTTGATAGGTTTTCTCCTGAGTATTATTCCGATATTGGGATTAATTTACGTCGCTCTGTTATCGATGAAACCAAATCTTGATACCAATAAAAAATAAGCCGTCGTTCAAATCTACTCAGCTTGCGCAGTAATAAATAATAACGATTATTACGCGTAAGCTCTTACATATTTCTAAATCTCATTCCCAAAACATATTCTAAAAACTTTTCGCGCAATTTTATGCTTTTTCTGCTTGGTGGATATTGCAGTAAAAAATGGCAATTACCGCGGTATTCCTTCGACGACAATAACAAAATTTTCACATCTAAGTTGAAGAAAATTCGACCATTTTTTGTCTTGGTTTACCAAATTATTTTGCGCTAAACATGATTAGCTTAACACTTTGGTGATTTATCCATTTTTTGTAACCGGTTAACCCGATTTAGATCAATATCTGTGGTGTTTTTCTTACTTATATTGCAGGGGCAATTAATTGGATGTTTTTACTAAAGATACAAATTTCACCAAGCAAGTACTAAGTCATAACAATTTGTTAGCAACGTATTCTGGCCTAATTTGCATAAACCATCCTTAGTTATGAACTGCCTTATTTCTCTAGGAGAAAGAATGAAAAAGCAACAGCCCGATCTCGCTCGTAGATCATTGCTGAAAGCGATCACTGTAGGTGGCACAGCTAGTGTTGCCATCGCCGCTACCGGTGTAAGTGTCGCGAATGCAGCAGAAACAAAGACCAGTGCGAAAAGTACTGATAGCTACCATGAAACTGCACATATCCGCAGTTATTACAACAGCTTGCGTAGCTAATTTAGGAGATTCCAGCGATGAAATTAACTCGCACATCAAACGAGACACCAACAGTTGCTAAGCCAACTTTAGGTATTAGTCGTCGTCAATTTATGAAGCATGCAGGTATCACTTCTGGTGGTATTGCAGCAGCCTCTCTTCTTGGTACTGGCATGATGCGTCGCGCCGAGGCCAAAGACATTCCACATGATGCACCAACGGAAATTAAACGTACTGTATGTAGTGCGTGTGCGGTAGGTTGTGGTTTATACGCAGAAGTACAAAACGGTGTTTGGACAGGTCAAGAGCCTGCATTCGACCATCCATTCAATGCTGGCGGCCATTGCGCTAAAGGTGCGGCTCTTCGTGAACATGGTCATGGTGAGAAGCGTCTTAAGTACCCAATGAAATTGGTTGACGGTAAGTGGAAGAAACTATCTTGGGAGCAAGCTTTAAACGAAGTTGGCGACAAGATGTTAGATATCCGTAAAGAGTCTGGCCCTGATTCACTTTACTTCATGGGTAGCGCTAAGTTCTCTAACGAAGGCTGCTACATGTATCGTAAGTTTGCGGCTATGTGGGGTACTAACAACGTCGACCACTCAGCACGTATTTGTCACTCTACCACGGTAGCCGGTGTTGCAAACACTTGGGGCTACGGTGCGCAAACTAACTCTTTCAACGATATCCAGAATGCAAATGCAATCTTCTTCATCGGGGCTAACCCTGCTGAAGCGCATCCAGTATCGATGCAGCATATCTTAATCGCGAAAGAGAAAAACAACGCTAAGATCATCGTTGTTGATCCACGTTTCTCTCGTACTGCAGCGAAAGCCGATCATCACTGTGCAATTCGTCCAGGTACAGATATTCCATTCATTTACGGTATGCTTTGGCACATCTTTGAAAATGGTTGGGAAGATAAGACCTTTATCGAGCAGCGCGTTTTCGAGATGGACACTATTCGCGAAGAAGTGAAGAAGTTCCCACCTCAAGAAGTTGAGCACATCACAGGTGTAAGTGAGCAAGATGTTTACCAAGCGGCGAAGCTAATGGCTGATAACCGTCCTGGTACTGTGGTTTGGTGTATGGGTGGTACTCAGCATCACGTGGGTAACGCTAACACTCGTGCTTACTGTATCCTTCAGCTTGCCCTAGGTAACATGGGTGTTTCTGGTGGTGGTACTAACATTTTCCGTGGTCACGATAACGTACAGGGTGCAACTGACTTAGGTCTACTGTTCGATACGCTACCAGGCTACTACGGTCTTAAGACAGGTTCTTGGAAGCACTGGTCTCACGTTTGGGATCTAGACTTTGACTGGGTTAAAGGTCGTTTCGACCAAAACGAATACCTAGGTCGCGTTCCAATGAACACTCCTGGTATCCCATGTTCTCGCTGGCATGACGGTGTACTTGAAACACCTGAAAAACTAGCACAGAAAGATCGCGTTCGTATGGCGTTCTTCTGGGGGCAATCGGTTAACACCGAAACTCGTCAAAATGACGTACGTGAAGCGCTAGATAAGATGGACACTGTGGTTGTTGTGGATCCATTCCCAACAATGGCGGGTGTAATGCATCGTCGTCAAAATGGTGTGTACTTGCTACCTGCAGCGACTCAGTTTGAAACTGAAGGTTCGGTTTCTAACTCTGGCCGTAGCCAACAGTGGCGTGAGAAGGTCATTGAGCCATTGTTCGAGTCTAAGACCGACCTTGAGATCATGTACCGTCTATCGCAAAAATTGGGCTTCGATAAAGAGTACACCAAGCGCATCGCTAAAGATGCCAACGACCTAATGGTTATCGAAGACATTACTCGCGAAATCAATCGCGGTATGTGGACTATCGGTATGTCAGGTCAAAGCCCTGAGCGTCTGAAGTTACACACCCAAAACTGGGGTACATTCAGCAACAAGACTCTTGAAGCTGAAGGCGGCCCAGCGAAAGGCGAAACTTATGGTCTACCTTGGCCATGTTGGGGTACACCAGAGCAGAAACACCCTGGTACCCAAATTCTGTATAACACAAACAAACACGTACTTGAGGGCGGCGGTAACTTCCGTGCTCGTTACGGTGTTGAATACCAAGGTAAGAATCTATTGGCCGAAGGCAGCTTCTCTAAAGGTGCTGAAATCCAAGATGGTTACCCAGAGTTCACCGCAGACATGCTGAAACAGCTTGGCTGGTGGGATGACCTAACTGCTGAAGAGAAAGCGGAAGCAGAAGGTAAGAATTGGAAGACCGACCTTTCTGGTGGTATCCAACGTGTGGCGATGAAACATGGTTGTATCCCATTCGGTAACGCGAAAGCGCGCTGTATCGTATGGACCTTCCCTGATCAAGTGCCTGTTCACCGTGAGCCGTTATATACGCCACGTCGTGATCTTGTTGCTAAGTACCCAACTTATGACGATATGCAAGTACACCGTCTACCAACGTTGTACAAGTCAATCCAAGAAGTTGATAGCACTGACAAGTACCCACTCGGTTTGACTTCTGGTCGTCTGGTTGAGTACGAAGGTGGTGGTGAAGAATCTCGTTCTAACCCATGGCTAGCCGAACTTCAACAAGAGATGTTTGTTGAAATTAACCCAGCTGACGCAGCAGACCGTGGCATCCGTAATGGTGACACTGTATGGCTAGAAGGTGCTGAAGGTGGCCGTATCAAGATCCAAGCTATGGTAACGCCTCGCGTTAAACCAGGTGTGACTTGGATGCCATACCACTTTGCTGGTGTTATGCATGGTGAAAGCCTAGCGCCTAACTATCCAGAAGGTACAGTGCCTTATGTGATTGGTGAGTCTGCAAACACGGCATTGACCTATGGTTATGACCCTGTGACGCAGATGCAAGAGACTAAAGCTTCGCTTTGTCAGATCACTAAAGCCTAAGTACTGGGAGAATTACCAACATGGCTACAATGAAATTTTTATGTGATACCAAGCGCTGCATCGAATGTAACGGCTGTGTCACTGCATGTAAAAACGAAAACGACTCTGCTCTAGAGTGGGGTATTCAGCGCCGTCGCGTAGTAACCATCAATGATGGTCAACCTGGCGAAGCTTCAATCTCTGTAGCATGTATGCATTGTACTGATGCACCATGCCAAGCGGTTTGTCCTGCAAACTGTTTCTACAAGACTGAAGATGGCTTAACGCTTCACAATAAAGACACCTGTATCGGTTGTGGTTACTGCCTATACGCTTGTCCGTTTGGCGCACCTCAGTTCCCTAAGAAGGGCGCTTTTGGTACTCGCGGTAAGATGGACAAATGTACTTTCTGTGCTGGTGGTCCTGAAGAGAACCATTCAGATGCAGAACGTCAGAAGTACGGTTCAAACCGTATTGCTGAAGGCAAACTGCCTATGTGTGCTGAGCTTTGTTCTACCAAAGCACTGCTTGCTGGTGATGCTGAGGTTATCTCAAACATCTTCCGTGAGCGTGTTGCATACCGTGGCTCAAAAAATGCGATTTGGGGCTAATCCCTCACTTGTATAACGCCACTATAATCCACGCCGAGTTCGCTCGGTGTGGACGATAAGGATGTAATATGAACAAATGGTTCAAACAATTTAGCGTGATCTTAGCGTTAGTGATTGGCACCACTTTTAGTGCTTTATCATTTGCGCATGATGGCGCCACAGATCATAGCCATACTCAGGCAACTGAAGGGCAGATCTGGTCTGAGCTACAAGCTGGGGCAACGGGATACACCTCTTCACATGGTCAGTTCCATAACCAGCCGATTAACACCTACGACTTGCGCGTATTGGAGTTACGTAGTGACTGGTTAGCACCTGCATTAATGTTGGCGCTATTTGGCATGATCATCATCTTTGTGCTGTTTATTAAAGTAAATGGTATCTCGAAGTTGCATCATGGCTTCTCGGGTAAGATGGTTTACCGTTGGTCTAAGTTTGACTTGTCTATCCACTGGTTAGGGGCTATCCCTTGCTTGTTGTTGATCTTGACCGGTTTGACTCTGCTTGCGGGTCGCTTCTTCTTCCAGCCTTACTTAGGTGAAGGTTTCTGGGCGGGCATGGTTTACGCATCGAAGCAGATCCACGATTTCATGGCAATTCCGTTCATGATAGGTTGGGCGCTTATGACCACATTGTGGGCTAAGAACCAGCTACCTAAGATGTATGACGTTAAGTGGTTCCTCGTTGTTGGTGGTTACATCAACTTTGGTCCATTTAAAGGTAAGCACCCTGATGCGGGCTTTGCTAACGCAGGTGAGAAAATGTGGTTCTGGGCGTTCGCGCTATTTGGCCTCATTATCTCTGCGTCTGGTATGTTGCTGCTATTCCCGAACTTGTTCGAGCCTAGCCGTACATTAAGCTTAATCGCATTAGTGCTTCACTCTGTCAGCGCTATCATTATCTGTGCTTTCTCTATCGTACATATCTTTATGGCAACTGTAATGTCTGAAGGTGGTATGGAGTGTATGGTATCGGGTTACTGTGATGAAAACTGGGCGACCCAGCATCACAACCTTTGGTTTGATGAAATCAAAGAAAACGGTACGCTTAAGTACAAACAATAACGCAAGAGAGACATTTGAGGCCAAGGCCTGAAGTGTTCAAACTCAGCGATAATTCAAACACCTCGTTAGATTACTAACGGGGTGTTTTTTTATGCCGTTTCAAAGCATCTGAATTTTCTTAGAATTTATCCTAAGCTCAAGTTATCGATAGTGATTAACCTTGGGCTTAGCTATGGAATATAAATCGGTGCATGACAGCATGGGTGAGATCGACATTCCTGTCGATGCACTCTATGGTGCCCAGACGGCGAGGGCGATCAAAAATTTTCCTGTGAGTGGCCAAACGCTTCCACGTAATTTTATTCGCGCTTTGCTGTTAGCAAAGTTGGCTGCAGCAGAAGCAAATACAGAATTAAAACTACTCGACAGATCCACTTATCTGGCCATTGCTGAAGCGGTACAAACCTTGTTGGCCGACCCTCATCTGATGCGCCATTTCCCCGTGGATATTTTTCAAACGGGTTCAGGAACTAGCACCAACATGAATGCCAATGAGGTATTGGCCACTTTGGTGTCGCAAAAGTTGTCGAAAGAGATTAGCCCCAATGATGTGATTAACATGGGGCAGAGTAGCAACGATATTATTCCTAGCTGTGTGCATATCAGTGCTTTATTGGCCCTCGAACACACGCTACAGCCTTCGCTCAAATTGCTTATTGATACCATTAGCAATAAGGCTGAGGAACTCGATGCTGATATCAAAACCGGACGCACACATTTAATGGATGCCATGCCGGTGCGTTTCAGTCAGGTGCTCGAAGGTTGGGCGAGTCAGCTGGTGCAATGTCAGCAGTTGATCACGGCCATACGACCTGCGTTATCGGCATTGGCACAAGGCGGCACAGCGGTGGGAACGGGGGTAAATACCCATGCTGATTTTAGTCGGGTCTTCTGTGAAAAGTTGTCTTTGTTAACTCGAATGCAATTTCATCCAGCCGATAACCTATTTAGTCGCATAGCTAGCCATGATACGGCGGTGGCCTTGTCTGGACAGCTGAAAACCACGGCGGTTGCCATTATGAAGATCAGTAATGACCTTCGCTGGATGAATTCAGGGCCCTTGGCGGGGTTGGGTGAGATCGAGTTGCAAGCATTGCAGCCTGGTTCGTCAATCATGCCGGGAAAGGTAAACCCTGTGATCCCCGAGGCGGCCTGTATGGTTGCCGCTCAAGTGATGGGTAATGATACGGCTATTACTGTCGGTGGCCAGTCGGGAAATTTTGAACTCAATGTGATGCAGCCATTAATCGCGGCGAATTTATTGCAGAGTATCGAAATCCTAGCCAATGTCAGCAGGCTGTTAGCCAATAAGGCGATTGCTAATTTTAGCGTTAATCGACAGCAGATCGCCGCGACTTTAAGCCGTAATCCTATTCTTGTTACGGCGTTAACCCCTAAAGTGGGTTATGAAACAGCGGCGAAAATCGTTAAACAGGCTTATCAACAACATAGGCCTATTATTGACGTGGCCGCTGAGTTGACGGAGTTAAGTCAACAGGAACTCACCGAACTGCTTAATCCTGAAAGACTGACTCATGGTGGTTTTTAGTCATTCCCTCTACTACACATTTATTAGTGGCTATAATAAATTATTAATCGCTAAAGTATGACTTGCTTAACAATTATGACTTCAAAATACTGTTAGGTGTTGTAACTGAAGGACAGTTCACGTTTTATATAGATCGTAAATGTTAGTTTTACTTAGCGTGAAAACAATCAGATACCCGCGTTTAATTTCATTTATTCAATGGTTTTAAATCTAAGGCTAGAATTAGCTAGGAAGCATTATGTCGATAAATTTTCAAACGGTTGCCAGTGACTTGAATAAGCCGTACCAAGCCAATATTACCGTCCCAAGCTGGATGCTAAGCTCAATGGAGCGTGTCATGCAGTACTATGTCGACAAGAACTTGCGTCTCGATACGCAGTCAGCCTCTATGATGCCTGCGCCTATCGAAGGCAAAAAGTACATGCTTTATGCACATGTACCTTTCTGCCACACCCTGTGTTCTTACTGTACCTTCCATCGTTTCTTGTTCAAGGAAGATAAGGCTCGCGCCTATTTTATCTCGCTACGTAAAGAGATGGATATGGTCAAAGCCTTAGGTTATGACTTCGAGTCCATGTATATCGGTGGCGGCACCACAACAGTACTCGAAGATGAACTGGCACGCACTATTGAACACGCTAAGACCCTGTTTCCGAGTATTAAAGAGGTTTCTTGTGAATCGGATCCTCAACACCTCGACAGTCCTGGCTTTAAACAGCTAGAGGGCTTGGTGGATCGCATGTCGATTGGGGTACAAAGTTTTAATGACGATATCTTAGCGATGACAGATAGAATCGAGAAGTTTGGTACAGGCCAGCAAACGTTCGATAAGATCATGGCGGCTAAAGAGCTGTTCCCAATCATCAACGTCGATCTAATTTTTGGTTTCCGAGGTCAAACTGACGAGGTCATTCAGCATGACTTGGATATGGCATCACGTTTAGATCCTCGTCAAATTACCACGTACCCGCTGATGATCACCCATCAAACGCGCAAGAGTGTTAAGGGTAAACTTGCTGCACCTCAAGGTGATATGGCGCGCCAATATCGTCAAATTTTGAATAGCCTCAACGGTCAATATAACCAGTTATCGGCATGGGCTTTCGGTAAAACCGATAATGAAGGTTTTGATGAATACGTTATTGATTATGATGAATACTTGGGAGTAGGCTCAGGCTCGTTTAGTTTCTTAAACGATACCTTGTACGTGAACAATTTCTCTCTGAAAAAATACCAAGAAAACATCGCCGCTGGGCGTATGGGTGTTGAGCAGCAGAAAAACTACAATAAGAAAGATGTGATGCAATATCGTTTCTTATTGGGTATGTTCTCGGGCCGTCTGTCTCGTAAATATTTCCGTGAAACGTTCGGGGTTAACCTAGATTGGGCGCTGTTTAAAGAGATGACTTCGATGAAGGCTATCGGTGCCATTAAGAATGACCCGACCGATCCGGATAATCTGATTGTGACCGATAACGGTAAGATGATGGGCTTGTTGATGATGAAAGAGTTTTATTCGGGGATGGATAACGTTCGGGCCCAGTTGCGGAAACCGTTAAAAGCCTGCGATATGTAACAGGTATAAGCCAAGAAGCACTTGCCATTTGATAAGCAAAAGGTTGACTATAGGTCAGCCTTTTTTGTTTTTGGAGATAAGATTGTCGGTTTCGCCATCTTTGCATTTGCTAGAACAGCAGTGTGTTGAGTATATTTCATCACTTCAACAAACCGATGCTGCCCATGATCTGCAGCATGTCAAACGTGTGGTAAAAACAGCTAAACTCTTGGCAGAGCGGAGTGGAGCCGAATTGGCGGTGGTGCTTCCGGCCGCTTGGCTACACGATTGTGTCGCCTTACCGAAAAATCATCCTCAACGTCAGCAGGCTTCTCTTCTGGCAGCCGATCAGGCGCTTATTTTCTTGCAAAGTATCCATTATCCCGAGCAGTATCTTGCCGATATTCATCATGCGATTGTGGCACACAGCTTTAGTGCCAATGTGGTCGCGACAACTATCGAAGCTAAGGTGTTACAGGATGCGGACAGACTCGATGCTCTTGGCGCCATAGGTATCGCGCGTTGTATTCAGGTGAGTTGTAGTTTAGGTCGGTCGTTATATCATTTAGAGGATCCGTTTTGCAGTGGGCGTATTCCTGATGATGGTCAATTTGCTATCGATCATTTTTATCTTAAGTTATTGCAACTTGCCCAAACCATGCAAACCCAAGCGGGTAAGGAAGAGGCTGAGAAACGACAAGCTTTTATGCAGCAGTATCTACAGCAATTAGCCTGTGAAATTTAGATTTTCCGCCATTCGTTATCCCGAGTTCAGGTTAAGTATTGATATTCAGGTGCCAGTATTTAATTGCCAATAATAAGGACAGGGTGTGAACATTTTTACTACAACACGTATCTTATGCCGCGAGTTTGAAACTGAGGATTTACGGCCTTTTAGCCTATACCGTGCCGATCCTAAGGTGGCGCAATATCAAAGCTGGAGCGACTATAGTTATCAGGATGCGTTAGGCCTGTTCGAACAGATGCAGCGAACGCCATTTGCGACCCCTGATTCGTGGGTGCAATTAGCCTTAGAATGTCGGGAGACCCGACAGCTTTTGGGCGATTTAGCATTACATTTTATCGATGATCAACAGATGGAAATCGGCTTTACTTTAGCGCCGCAGTTTCAGCATCAAGGTTACGCCACCGAAGCGGTTAACGGTTTACTGTATTACTTGTTTATTGAGCGTGGTGTTCGCCGCATTGTTGCCACCACAGATTGTGATAATCGGCCATCATGGAGCTTGCTTGAGCGAGTTGGCTTTCGCCGTGAAGCACATCATATTGAAAATATCTTTTTTAAAGGTCAGTGGGGCAGTGAGTTTGTTTATGCCATATTGGCGAGTGAGTTTGCCGCAGCGCAATAAAAGTTTGGCTCTGATTGAGTCAAATCTGTGTGCTTGTTATAAATAACTGCTGGCGTGGGGTTTTAGACCAGCGACAATATTTTTTGGGACCTTGTCTTTTCCCTTACCTGTTAGTTTTGTGGAGTTTTTTATGGCCAATATTCTCCTTATCGCCAATTTAAATTGTGACCGCTTGTTGTTACTTAACAAACCGCTACAAGTGGGCGGACGATATCATTATCAAGATGGTGGCCAACGACTCGGTGGTGGTGGAGCAAATACGGGGATCGGATTGGTTTGGGCGGGCCATGATGTAGCCTTGGTGAGCCAAGTGGGTCGTGACAAAGTGGGTGATTGGCTACTGGCAGAAGCCAGTACCATGGGCATAGATTGTCGTTTGATGCAGCGTTATTCACAAAATACCTGTGAGATGCTGTTAATGATGACCCCAGATGGAGAGCGCACCATTATTCGGCCTGAGCGTCCACGTTTTCAATTATCCGCACCGCCCAATTGGTCGCAGTGGGATGCCTTGTATATTAACTCTTCTGCTTTGGGCGTTGACGATTGGGCATTGAGCGCCATGTCACAGACCCTGGTGATTGCTCAGTTAGCTAAAGATTGTCGTCCCCGTCCATGCCATTATTTAATTACTTCGGCGACCGATCTTGCTGGGCGCAGTGAACTTTCGCCCTGGGAATTTGGACTCTCTATTGCAGGCAGTCATTTACGTGGCTTTATTGTGACGCATGGAGCGTCGGGAGCGACGCTTTATCAGGCTGATGGCCAGCAATTAGTTGTTGCGCAGCAGGCCGAAGTGGTCGACACCACCGGTGCTGGTGATGCTTATGCCGCGGGTTTAATACATGGATTATTGCGCGGTATTGGTGAAGTCGAAGCGATGCAAGAAGGCGCTCGCTGGGCTGCTTTTGCTGTGTCGACACAGAGCTCTATTCCCGGTGAGCAATTGCATCAATACCTCAGTCAATAAAGCGCTTAATCAGTTTGAACACTGTCATTAAAGTGTCATTTGAGCAAGATAAACTACGCTTGTTGGTCGGGATAAATTGTTAGACCAAGCTTCCGTACTTTCCTTCCTGATGCTAAACACTTTTCTGTTCTCGCCTCTATCGAAGAGGCTTTTTTTTGCTTAAATTTTGATGAGTTATATGGCAATGTATGGCTAATTATACTGATTAAGGTGATGCAGCCGAGATGATAAAAACGCTATCGGGTTTGTTTGCTGGTGAGCAAAGCTCTGAGTTTGAAGGTCGTGCGACTATGATCGATGGAAAATCTTCGCAGTCGTCGCTTTCGGTTGGTCTACTCTCAGTCGAAGGAGATGCTCAAGCCGATCCGCAACATCATGGTGGTGCCGATCGTGTGTTGCATCATTTTCCGCGAGAGCATTACGGTCAATATCGCCGTTGGGATATGATGAAAGGCTTTAAAGATGCGCCGACTATGGGCGAGAACATCAGCACTGTGGGTTTAGATGAAACCCAAGTGAATATTGGCGATATTGTTGCTATCGGTGAAGTGGTATTGCAGGTGACTCAGCCGCGATCTCCCTGCTTCAAGTTAAACCATCAATTTGGCCATCCTGAATTTGCACTGGCGATGCAGACCAGTGGCTTATGTGGTTGGTTTTATCGGGTGATAACGCCGGGAATAATCAAGCTGAGTGATGGTATCGAGTTGCTGGAGCGTAAAACTGACATGAGCGTGCGAGAGGCTATGAGCATCTATTTTGCCACCGAATTCGATAGCGCAGCTTACCAGCGTTTAGCCAATTGTGAAGGTTTGGCTCAGACTTGGGTGAATAGCTTACAACAGCGTTTGCAGAACCAAAAAATTGAACCTTGGCAACGACGCTTATTCGGCTTTGAACAGCAGAACAATAGCAATTAATTACTGGTGTGTAGTTCAAGTAAAGTTAACTGAATGAGGTCACCTGGCCTAATCTTAATTAGCACTATCAAAAAGGAGAACAATAGTGACTGAGCATCAAGTGTTATCAAGGGATGACAAGAATATGGGGCTGGCGGTGCATTTAGCGAGTTTCTCCGGTTATCTTATCCCATTTGGCTCGGTATTAGGTCCGTTAATCGTCTGGTTGATGAAACGCGATGAAATCGACTTTGTTGATAGCTGTGGTCGTAACTGTTTGAACTTTAAGATCAGCATGATGATTTATATCTTGATCAGTACGATTCTTGTGTTTATCGGTATCGGGCTTATTTTGCTAGGTGTGTTGGCAATCTTCGATATTGTGGTGACTATTATTGCCGCGATGAAAGCGACTGAAGGGATCAGTTACCAATATCCTATGGCGATTAAATTCTTTAGCTGATTTGACCTAAAAAAAGCGCCGCAATTAAAAATTTGCGGCGCGTTTGATGCTAACTTACATATTCGGGTAGTTTGGACCACCGCCTCCTTCTGGAGTTACCCAAGTGATGTTTTGGCTTGGGTCTTTGATATCACAGGTTTTACAGTGGATGCAGTTTTGTCCATTGATCATAAACTTCTTCTCACCGGCTTCTTCGACAATTTCATAGACGCCTGCAGGGCAGTAACGCTGAGCGGGTTCATCATATTTAACCAAGTTTACCTGTAACGGAATGCTTAAGTCTTTTAGACGCAAGTGGCATTGCTGATCTTCCTCATGGAAAGTATTAGACAGGTAAACTGAAGACAGCTTATCGAAGCTAAGTTTGCCGTCTGGCTTAGGATAATCAATCTTGTTGTAGGCTCCGACCTCGGCCATTTGAGCATAATCGGGCTTTTCATCTCTGAGCGTGATGGGGAATTTACCGCCAAACCAGTTTTGGTCAATATAGTTAAAGGCGCCGCCAAGATAAGCGCCGAACTTATGCATAGCTGGGCCAAAATTGCGTGAGCAATAGAGTTCTTGTTGTAGCCAACTTTGTTCAAACTTCTGCTGATAAATATCCAGATCTTTGCCACTATCGACTTCGGCAAAGAGCGCATGACAGATGGTTTCGGCGGCTAGCATGCCACTCTTCATTGCCGTATGAGTCCCTTTGATCTTGGCGAAGTTTAGGGTTCCTGCGTCACAACCTATGATTAATCCGCCAGGAAAGCTCATTTTGGGCAGTGAATTTAAGCCGCCTTTAGTGATCGCTCGAGCGCCATAGCTAATACGCTCGCCATCTTTTAGGTACTGGCTGATCACCGGATGAGTCTTGTAACGCTGAAATTCATCAAATGGGCTCAGGTGGGGGTTCTGATAGTTAAGATCTATGATTAACCCCACGGCAACTTGATTGTCTTCTAAGTGATAGAGGAAGCCACCGCCTGAAGCGCCCTCGGTGAGAGGCCAGCCACCTGTGTGAACGACTTTGCCCTGATGGTGTTGTTCGCTGGGTACCTTCCAGATCTCTTTGAAGCCGATACCATAATGTTGCGGCGTTTTACCATTATCTAGGTGATATTTTTCGATTAACTGTTTGCCTAAATGACCGCGACAACCTTCACTAAAAACGGTGTATTTGGCATGTAGTTCCATGCCGGGCTCATAACTGTCTTTGGGTTGGCCGTCGGCACCAATACCCATATCGCCGATGATGATGCCTTTTACGCTACCATCATCGTTGAATAGCAATTCGCTGGCGGGGAAGCCGGGGAAAATCTCGACACCTAATGCTTCGGCACGTTCTGCTAACCAGCGAGCAAGATTACCGACACTGATAATATAGTTGCCGTCATTGTGCATGGTCTTGGGGATAAGGGCATTGGGCATGGCACGAAACTTAGATTCTGTGCTAAGCATATATAACTCGTCATCGGTCACGGCAGTATTGAGAGGCGCGCCGGCTTCTTTCCAGTCGCTAAATAGCTCATCTAGTGCTCTGGGTTCAAACACGGCACCCGATAAAATATGGGCACCAACTTCAGAGCCTTTTTCGACCACACAGACAGAGAGTTCTTGCCCACTGTCTTGAGAAATTTGCATCAATCTACACGCCGTTGCTAGCCCTGCAGGACCAGCCCCAACTATAACGACGTCGAACTCCATCGATTCGCGTTCCATTATCTCACCTCTATATTGCTTATCCCCCGATTGAAACGGGTGTTTTATTGTTTGCCATCACCTTACCTTAAAATGCTAAGGTGGCACAGACTTTAACCAGTGGATATCACCTAATTATGGGTAATAATCTTCGTGAGCGCTGTCACAGAATGTTAACGGTTCATTTATTCTGCACAAATAATAAACGCTTATTGGTATTATTAAAGATTGTTTTAGGCCTATAATAAGTAAACGACGGTTCTCCGAGCTTCCAGTCCTAAGTCCACAGATACGGGTTGTTAGCCGTGGCAATAGTGCCACCGGGGTGAGAAAAGAAATTGACTCACCTCCCCTTACTTGGAAAGGTGATCATGTCTCAACTACAAGACAATTTTGGTCGAAGGTTTCACTACCTGCGAATGTCAGTCACTGATGTTTGCAACTTCAAATGTACGTATTGTTTGCCCGATGGTTATCACCCCGATGGTAAGCCCAAATTTTTAGATCTTAATGAGATCGAAAATCTGGTGGGCGCTTTCGCTGAGGTAGGAACCCAGAAGGTTCGTATCACTGGCGGTGAGCCAACGTTACGCAAAGACTTTACCGATATCATCCGTATCCTTGCCGATAACGACAAAATCAACACTATTGCTACCACCACTAATGGCTATCGTTTAGCTAAACATGCTAAAGAGTGGCATGACGCCGGCCTGAGGCGGATTAATGTGTCGGTCGATAGCTTAGACCCGCGTATGTTTTACCAGATCACGGGTGAAAATAAATTTGATGACGTGATGCGTGGAATCGATGCGGCATTATCGGCAGGTTTTGAGCGTGTAAAAATTAATGCCGTGTTGCTCAAAGGCCTTAACGATAAAGACCTGCCTCGCTTTTTGCACTGGATCAAACACACGCCTATCGATCTACGCTTTATCGAATTAATGGAAACCGGTTTAGGGCATGATTATTTCCATCAGCATCATCTTGCAGGTAGCGATATCAAACAGCAATTGATTGATACCGGTTGGCTGCGTGACCAATCTGCAGTCGATGATGGGCCAGCACAGAATTTCAGTCATGATGATTATCAAGGCAGAATCGGGCTGATCATGCCCTATGAGAAAAACTTCTGCGCTAGCTGTAATCGTTTGCGGGTCTCTGCTAAAGGTAAGTTGCATCTGTGTTTATTTACCGAAAATGGCGTAGATTTACGCGACTTGCTGCAACAGCGCAGTCAGCGAGATGAGCTGATTGAACGCTTACATGGCCAGCTACAAACCAAAAAAGAGACGCATTATCTGCACGATGGCATTACCGGCGTGACTCAGCATCTTGCATCTATCGGTGGTTAATTCACTTCTTGAGCTAACGCAAATATAAGCGGTCAATATATGGGTATACTCAGATATTGACCGTTGGTGAGTTATTTTTTAGTAAGTTGAGCTTAAGCGAAAGAGAGAAGTTATGGGTCATTGTACACATTCACAATTTATCCCTCTGAATATTGCCGTGTTAACCCTGTCAGATACCCGAGATTTTAGCCGTGATAGTTCAGGGCAGTTTCTTGCCGATGCAGTGGTCGAAGCCGGTCATAAGCTAATTGACCGTCAGTTGATTAAAGACGATAAATACCAAATTCGTGCGGTAATATCTCAATGGATCGCCAGTGATGATGTGCAGGTGATTGTGACGACAGGCGGCACAGGTTTTACCGAGCGCGACAATACTCCAGAAGCCGTTACGCCCTTATTTGATCGTCAAATTGATGGTTTTGGAGAGCTGTTTCGTCATATCACTTATACCGAGCTAGGTACATCAACGGTCCAGTCGCGCGCCTTGGCGGGCTTTGCCAATCGAACCGCCGTTTTTTGTTTGCCGGGCTCGACTGGTGCTTGTCGTACTGGTTGGAATAAAATCATTAAAGAACAAATTGATGCAACACACAGACCCTGTAACTTTGTGATGCACGTGAAAAAGGTAGCCATAGATGAGTAATGAGTTCACCCATATTAATGCCGACGGTAACGCCCACATGGTGGATGTGACTGAAAAAGCCGTCACAGAAAGAGAGGCGCGTGCCGAAGCCTTTATCGAGATGGCTCCTGCGACCTTAGAAATGATTATGAGCGGCAGTCACCACAAAGGTGATGTGTTTGCTACCGCACGTATTGCCGGTATTCAGGCGGCGAAGAAGACATCAGACTTGATTCCGTTATGTCATCCTCTGATGTTGACCAAAGTTGAGGTCGACCTTGAGGCGCAGCCAGAATGTAATCGAGTGCGCATTACCAGCCTGTGTAAATTATCCGGCAAAACCGGTGTCGAAATGGAAGCTTTGACCGCAGCATCAGTGGCGGCCTTGACCATCTACGATATGTGTAAAGCGGTGCAGAAGGATATGGTGATCTCGCAAACGCGCTTGCTGGAAAAGCGTGGCGGAAAATCGGGCCACTTCAAGGTATAACGACCAAATTAAGTAAGGTGAAACCATAAATGATAAATGTACTTTTTTTTGCTCAGGTTCGTGAGCTGCTAGGTGAAAGCGCTTTGATGGTCGAGGCGTCCGACGCCACTAATACTGCTGAGGGTTTACGCGCTCAACTTGCCGCTAAAGATGAAAAATGGGCTAAGGTATTGGCCACTGACAAATTATTAGTCGCGGTTAATCAAACCATTAGTGGCTGGGATACCCCAGTACAAGATGGTGATGAAGTGGCATTCTTCCCGCCAGTAACTGGAGGCTAAAATGAGTCAGCCAATGGATCGCATCTTAGTGCAGAATGCTGATTTTAGTGTGCCAGACGAGTACGCTCGTATAGCAACGGATAACAGTGATGGTGCGGTAGTCACTTTTGTCGGTAAGGTGCGAGATTTTAATGATGGTAGCGTGGTCACCGATCTGACTTTAGAGCATTATCCCGGTATGACCGAAGCGGTGTTGCAGCAAATTGCTCAGCAAGCGCGTGAACGTTGGCCGCTCAATGAAGTGACCATTATTCATCGTGTTGGCACCATGAGCCTAGGTGAACAAATTGTGTTTATTGGGGTGACTAGTGCACACCGTAAAGCGGCATTTGCGGCTTGTGAATTTTTAATCGACTTTCTTAAGACTAAGGCGCCGTTCTGGAAGTTAGAGGCCGGCGATAAGGGTAAGAACTGGGTCGAAGCCAAAGATGCCGATGAACAAGCGGCCAAGATGTGGCAAAAATAATCGCAATCTATTCAGTTTAAAGGATTAACATCGAGATGCATTTTATCCGACACCTGTTTGTCGCATTATCTATGTGGGCTATAACCTTGCCGTGCTTGGCACAGGTGCCGACGATTGCGGCTGCGGCGAACATCAAGTTTGCCATGGACAAAATTGCGACTCAATTTACTCAAGATACGGGTAAAAAAGTGCGTATCTCGTATGGTTCTTCAGGAAACTTAGTGGCGCAAATACGTCATGGTGCTCCCTTTGAGATATTTTTGTCGGCAGATGATAAATATATTTATCAATTGCACCAACTCGGCGTTACCACCACTGACGGCGATTTGTATGCAATTGGGCGTCTGGCATTAGCGTCGGGCAAGGGCTCCAAGTTAAGCCTAGATGCCGATTTAAATGGATTAAAACAGTTATTGGCACAGGGCAAGTTGGAGCGCTTCGCTATCGCTAACCCTGAACATGCGCCCTATGGCGAGCGAGCTAAAGAATTATTAAATCATGTTGGACTTTGGCAGCAGCTGGAGTCACATCTTATTTATGGTGAGAATGTCTCTCAGGCGGCACAGTTTGCGCTGAGCGGTTCAACCGATGGCGGTATTGTTGCCTTGTCGCTTGCCATGGCGCCACAGTTTCAAGCGGCGGGTCATTATATCGCCTTGCCTGATGAGCTCTATTCTCCGCTGAATCAGCGCATGGTATTAACAGAGAAAGCGGGTGATACCGCCAAGCTATTTTACCAATATTTGCTTCAACCTCGCGCGCGCCAAGTCTTTAGCGAGTTTGGTTTCGGTTTACCTCCTTTAGCATCGACCGAGCTGTAATTGATGGATTGGCTGGCATTAGGATTATCGGTCAAGCTCAGTTTAGTTACTGTATTGGTGTTAATCCCTTTTGCTATCTGGGCTGGACGATTTCTTGCTTACCATCAGTTTCGGGGTAAATCCTGGGTGGAAGCATTGATCATGGTTCCTTTAGTTTTGCCGCCAACGGTTATTGGCTATTACATGCTGGTGGGCTTAGGTAGCCAATCTTGGCTGGGGCGTTTTATTGAACAGCTTTTTGGTCAGCAATTAGTATTTCATTTTTCAGGCCTAGTGGTAGCCTCTGTACTGGTTAATATTCCCTTCGCCATTCAACCCATTCAACGTGCCTTCGAAGCCGTACCCGAAGAGGTGCGAGACTCCGCCGCCTGTTGTGGTATGCAGCCATTTAAAGTGTTGATGCGTATTGAGCTGCCTCTGGTTTGGCCCGGAGTGTTAACGGCGTTAGTGCTGTGTTTCTCGCACGTGTTAGGTGAATTTGGCGTGGTGTTAATGATGGGCGGTAATATCGAAGGTGAAACCAAAACCATTGCCATATCTATCTATGACAGCGTGCAGGCATTTGATTTTAATAGTGCAGGGCAGATGTCGTTAGTGTTATTGCTATTTGCCGTGACAGCGCTCGCGCTAACTACCAGTTTATCGCGCCGACTCGGAGGCTTGAATGCAACAAGTCGTCGCTGATCTCTATTGTCGAATTGAGCAAATCAAAGAAATTAAGATTAACGCCGAGTTTAGCTGTCGCGCTGGCGAAGTGTTGGCGGTCGTCGGCCCTTCAGGCGGCGGCAAATCGACATTGCTGCGCATGATAGCCGGTTTGCTCAAACCTGAATCGGGAGAGATCCGCTATGGTGATCGTCAATGGTTCAGTAGCCAGAATGGCTGTTGTTTAACACCACAACAGCGACATCTAGGATTTGTGCCGCAACACTTTGGCTTGTTTCCTAATATGAATGCGCTGGAAAACGTGGTGGCGGCTTTGGGGCATATCCCTAAAGCTGAGCGGGTGCCACGAGCACAAGACTGGCTTGAACGAGTTAATCTGCATGGTTTACCGAAAAGATTACCGGCCAATTTATCTGGTGGGCAGCGACAACGGGTCGCTTTAGCCAGAGCTTTAGCTCGAGAACCCTCGGTATTGTTGCTGGATGAGCCTTTTTCCGCGGTGGACCGTGAGACGCGCGAGCGTCTTTACCTCGAATTGGCCCGGTTAAAATCTCAGTTGTCGATTCCGGTGATCATGGTGACCCATGATCTCAATGAGGCGTTGTTGTTAGCCGATAATATGATTCTTATTAGCCAGGGCGAGTTGTTACAAAGTGGCACCCCTCGAGAAGTCTTGAATCAACCCCGCAATGAGGCAGTGGCTAAGCAGATGGGGCTACGTAATATTTTCAATGCCGAAGTGGTTCAGCAAGAGGCTGAAAGGAATATTACTTGGTTGCAGTTTGGTGATGACGCCATAGCTTGTCAGCATGTTGAGCATCTCAACGTCGGCGATCGAGTGCGCTGGGTTATCCCTAATCAAGGGGTGAGATTTAACTCTATTACTCAAGGGCGTCTTTGTCGCAGCTTTAATAAGTTGGTGGTGACCATAGAATCTACGCTTATTATGGGCGAAACCGTGCGCCTGTTGGCGAGTATTAAAGGGGTCAAGCATCAGCTTCATGCTGATGTGCCATTGCACCTAGCTCAGAAGTTGGCTTTAGCTCAAGGTGTCGAAACCGAAGTCGCTCTAAAATCAGAATTAATTCACATTCTTGAGCCACATTCTTAATTCACAAGAATGACTCTTGAAAATGATCAATCGTTAATCTGGTTTCCATCTTGTAGATAACTCGTCTGCATTAACATGTCCGTATTGATGATCGAATTAATGTGGAGATTGGTGGTGTATAAATTAAGCGGAATGGTGATTTTATTGTGTTTGATGGCGTTTCCGGCGCTCGCTGGATATAAGGGACCTAGCGCTGAAGTGATAGCGAAATCAGCCATTGAAGCCCTGAAAGCTAAAGACGATACTCGCTTAGAGCTTACTGGTTATATAGTTAAAAGCTTAGGTGATGAAAAATACCTATTCCGTGATGGCACCGGTGAAGCCACCGTCGAGATTGATGATAGTTTATGGCGTGGAATTGAAGTCTCCGACACCACCAAGGTGGCGCTGCTTGGTGAAGTCGATGACGATTGGTTTGGCAATGAAATTGAGATTGAGCAAATCAATTTGATCGCTGAATAACACTAGCTCATAAACTAGAACAGCAGTTAAGATAGCGATATTAAAGAATTTTGTGGAGGAGCTATGGCTCGTTGGTTTATCAGTTTTTTGCTTGTGACAGGTCTTAGTGTGACAGGTTGTGCCAGTGCAAATACGACCTTGCTAAGCTTGCTATCGGATGACCAGAGTTATACTCCTCAGATGATGATTGCTCAAGTTGAGCAAGACTATCCCGGAATCGTGACCGAAATTGAAGCCGAAGAGCACAAAGGTGAGTTGGTTTATGAAGTCAGTGTCATCAATATTAAAGATGATACTGAAATTGAGCTCGAATTTAGTGGCAAAGATGGCAAGTTACTCAAACAGAAAGTACAACACCTGGATGCCAATGATGATGAGCTGAAGGCGGCTCAATTATTGAATAATATGCAGCTGAGTTTTTCAACATTAGTTAAGCAAGCCATGGGGGATAGTCAGGCTCATATTCAAGAAGCACAACTGGATCATGACTTGGGCATTAGTTACTTAGAACTAAAATTGATCGACGAAAATGGTAAGCGTAAGGTCGCATACGATATAAAGAATCAGCGCCCGTTACCCTTGTTGAAGTGGGACTAAAATAATGAAAGTATTGTTAGTTGAAGATGACGCGACCACTATCGATTACGTGGTTAAAGGATTTATTGAGCAAGGGCACAATATTGAGACGGCAAGCGATGGTCACCAAGGGCTACTTTTAGCCACAAGTATGCAATATGACCTGATTATTTTAGACCGCATGTTACCTCAGCTCGATGGCCTCAAGGTCCTTGCTGCATTAAGAGCGACAGGCGACCAAACTCCGGTGTTAATTCTGTCTGCATTGAGTCATGTCGATGAACGAGTCAAAGGCTTACGCGCTGGTGGTGACGATTATATGACTAAACCATTTGCCTTCTCTGAGTTATTAGTACGCGCCGAAAAATTGATGCAGCGTGGCACTTCGCAGCCGACCCATACCGAGCTTGCGGTGGGGAACTTAGTGATGGAACTGCTGACCCGCAAAGTGACCTTAGATGGCAGCGAAATCATGTTACAGCCGAAAGAGTTCCAACTGCTTAAATACCTGATGGAACACCCAAACCAAGTGATCAGCCGGACTTTGCTTTTTGAAGCTGTGTGGGACTACCACTTTGACCCTCGTACCAATGTGATCGATGTACATATAGCAAAGCTGCGTCGCAAGTTTGAAGAGCTAGGTTACGGTGATTTGATCGAAACGGTTCGAGGGGCTGGCTATCGCCTATGTCAAGGGCATTAAGCCCTATCAGAGTAGTGCCTGGCGCATTACGATTATCTTTTCTGCCCTAGTCACCCTGATTATTGGCGCCTTATTATTTGGTATGTATCGTCAGCTCATCAATGAGCAGGAGTTACAGACTAATCAACATTTAGCCTCGGAAAAAGTCCGTTATCAGCAGATGGCGTTGACGCTGGATCGACGAAGCTTTGCGACTCAAATTCGTAATGCCGATCCTAAAACCGCTTTGGTGGCATGGCGTAGCTCGATGGATCTGATTGGTGCACTGAGTCTGATACCTGACGATATGCCCATTTTGCCACAGACCCGTGATTTCCCTATTCTTGCTGGAGGTGCCGATAAACTACATATCTTAACCGGTGGCTTAGTGATCACTCGTTATGGCCCGGTATTGATCGCCACTCGAACCGATCAGCTGGCGACCTTAATTGAGCGTTTTGTGAATGCCGCCATCACAGCATTGATGTTGACCATAGTGTTGACCCTAGCACTGGGCTATCTGTTTTCTAAGGCGATTTTGCGACGCCTTGTGCAATACAACCGCTTAAGCCGCCGCATCGAGAAGGGCGAGTATTCCACTCGTTTGCCAATTAGCTGGCGTAAAGATGAATTTGATCTGCTTGCGGTGAAGTTTAATCGGGTACTCGATACCTTAGAAAATAACCTCAATGCCGTGCGCGGCGCGACAGATAATATTGCCCATGACTTGCGGACTCCCTTGTCACATTTACGTATAGGCATCGAGCAACTGCCAACAAAATCTGCCGAGGAACTCGATGAGGCTTGCGCTATTTTAACCGAAGAACTCGATGATTGTTTGGCTACCTTCGATGCCATGTTATCGCTAACTCGTATAGAAGAGGGACAACAGACTCTTGAGTTACAGCCGTTAAGCTTGCACGATTTATGCACGGATCTATTTGAGATGGCGGAGGCGATGGCAGAGCTCAATGGCCAAAGCTTATCGCTGCAAACTAGCGATGATTACACTGTGATGGCGGATAAATATTTACTGTTTCAGGCCTTATTTAATTTAGTTGATAACGCGATTAAATACTCCGGCGACGGTGCCAGTGTTAAGATTGTGCAGCAGGGAAATCAGCTACAGATCATGGATACTGGACCGGGAATTCCTATAGATGCCAGAGAAAAAGTATTTAACCGCTTAGTTCGACTCGACCCGAGTCGACATAATAAAGGTACAGGGCTTGGACTATCGCTGGTGAAAGCCATTCTACAACGTCATAATGCCAGTATCAGCCTAGGTGATAATCAGCCTGGCTTAATTGTCACCATCACTTTTGCATAACACTAACGAGCCTATATGTATCAAATCATCGCAGATGAAACCGATTTTTTGGTGATCGATAAGTCTGCTAACGTTCACTTTCATAGCCAGGATGGCCAAGCCGGGGTGATGGCTCAGTTGGAGTTGGATTTAGGGATCAAGCTCTATTCGGTACACCGGCTCGATACCATGACTTCAGGGTTGTTGTTGTTTGCAAAAAGTAGCGCCGCTGCCGCGACATTCACCGCCATGTTTAGCGCCCACCAAGTGCAAAAGTATTACCTGGCATTAGCCCAAGGTAAGCCGAAGAAGAAACAAGGTGCGATTATCGGCGATATGGCTAAATCGCGCCGCAGCATGTACAAGTTACTTCGCAGTAAAGAAAACCCCGCAATCACTCAATTCTTCTCGTTATCTGTGGCACAAGGATTAAGGCTATACTTACTCAAACCTTTGAGTGGCAAGACCCATCAATTGCGGGTGGCTTTAGCCAGTATTGGGGTGCCGATATTGGGCGATAGCCTTTATGGTGGTGCAGCTTCCGATAGGGGCTATTTACATGCTTATGCATTGCAGTTTGAATATCAAGATAAGCCATTTCGATTTAGTAGCACCCCATCACTTGGGGAGCAGTTTGCAATGCCTGAAGTGAAAAATGGCTTGCAAAGCTGGGGTGAGCCTGAGAAGTTAGACTGGCCGAAAGCAAAAAAATGACAAGGAATTAAATAAGATGGATACCAACAAATTATTACTCGTTATCATCGCTATTTTGTTACCCCCAGTAGCAGTATTTCTGAAGAGTGGCGTGGGCAAAGATCTACTGATCAACGTCATCTTATGTATACTGTTCTGGATCCCGGGCTTATTGCATTCGTTGTGGGTTGTCACCCGTACATAATTCATTGCGATGATTTGAAAAAGCACAGCTTAGGCTGTGCTTTTTACTTACTGCTTAAATTAGCGAGTTAGGAATTAATGCAGGTTAGGGATGAAATAAAGGCTGTTACTGTAAACTTTTTCAGAGCCTAACCAAATATTTCTAAACAGCAGATCGTCACTCAGGGCAACGACGGCCCCTTTGCCGCGACGTTCGACCACCATCGCTGGAGTGTCACTCAGACTGCGTTGATACTCTTCGGCGAGATAACCATCAAGCAGAGGTTCGTCGGCGTAGCTGGCTGCAGTGATAAAGGGAGTATCAGATTGCACTAAGCCCAATGCTTTATTTTTCAATATGGGAAGTTGTTCTCCGACAATACCGAAATTGAGCGGATGGCTGGCGTCGAGGTTTAATGCTACCACTGCGCCGCCGATAGCGCGTCTCGCTTTGAGTGTATCTTTATCGGCGAAACTCATACCATCGGAGGAAAATAGCTGGCTATAGAAACGGCTACCTTTCACATCGGTGCGCAATAAGTTGTTTTTACTTAACCATTCTAGGGCGCCTTTTTGGGCCACAATAATGCCGCCATCTTTAACGAATTGCGAAATTCTGCGAGCGTCTTTGTTATCGAGATTACGGTAATTGCCATCGACTAAAAACAGATGACTATATGGGTCAAAATTCAGTTCACCAACACGGCTCATATCCACTTGAGTCAAAGGTGCGCCGATGCGATTATCCATGTAATACCACAGCTCGCCTACCTCGCTAGCGACGGAACCATAACCGGTTAATACCAAGGGCTTGATGGGGTTGATCTTATAAAAATCGGTACTGCCTAAGTCGATACCTGTAATGGATAAACCCGTGTTAAGGGGAGTAAACGCCACTTGATATTGCTTGGCTAATGTCTGGATAAGCTCATTTAACTGATTGAACTCCAATTCCTGTTCACCCAATGGAATTTGCAACGTACCAGCTGCAAATTGCGTCACTTGTTGTTTAGTCTCAATACTAAATGCTGAAGCGGCAAATTTGACTCTGACCCCAGACGATAATAGTTGCTGCAACATGGCTGCGGCGTTTTGCTGTCGCCAATCTATCAGCACTGCCACACTGTCTTTGTCTATATTCGTAGTCACATAATCTGGGTGTGTTGTCAGTAAGTTATCCACATTGAGGCTGGCGTCTCGGATCATGTCTAAGTTATAGGAATAACCAAGGTTCCAGCTTGAAACATCATAAAACGTCGGGTTTTCAAATTCAGTTCGCGGATCGAACATCGCCAGCAACAGGCTTTTTTGTTTCTGATTAATTGGAATAAATAAGCTGTCTTGTGGCTGATATCTATGTTGCCCTTGCTTGATCGTATCGGGCAGGTAAAAGTATTGGATCTGGTGTTGAGCCAAAAGCTGAGCCAGATCGTCACGTCTACCGGGATCATCACTGGTGCTGACTAAGAAGCCGATTTCACGTCCAGAAGGCTGATGTTTGTCTTTACGTTGATAGAAACGAGCTTGATAGTTCTGTAACTCTTGTCGCAATGCAAAAGCGCCTTCGAGGCTTGAATAGGATGTGGCTATCTGATTGTTAATTGCTTGCTGAAAGGTAATCAAGCCATTGTCAGAATCCTGAATTTGGCCACGCACACTCGCCTGTTCAAATAATACTCCCACAGAGCCATTGATATCAGGGTAGGTGGAGCCTTTACCGTAATAAAAGTCATCGAAACCCTGTTTGGTGTAATAAGGTTGCTTGAGGTTATCGAGTGCCTTGGCGTGAAATTGGGCTAATTTGTTGGTGATTTCTTGATTTTCCGACGGCGTTAGCGGGTGAGTGCGATTCGGTACGCCGGGTTGGAAAAAGTAGGTCTTGTTGTGTCCCATCTCATGAAAATCACCCACATAGTGCGGATTCCATTTGTGGAATAACGCGATGCGTCCCTGTGATTCGGGGTGACGCAGGAATAACCAGTCGCGATTAAGATCGGCAAAGTAATGATTAACTCTGCCTGCGGGCCAGTTTTGTTTATGTTCGTTGTGTTTAGGATCGCTGACTTTAATTTTACCGGTGTAATTGTTGGTCCAAGTCGAAAAGCGATCGAAACCATCGGGATTTTGCGTCGGAGTGATTAATACTACGGCATTATCAAGTAGCTCTTTTACCCAAGGATCTTGGCTAATGCTGAGTTCATAACTCACTTGTAGTGCAGCGTGGGCGCCGCTGGCCTCATCTCCATGTATCGAATAAGCCAGCCAGATAATCAGAGGACCAGTTTGCTTGGTGCCCGTTTTGACTTGAGCGCGCTCGGCGAGGATGCTATCGAGTCGATCTTGATTTTGCTTGGAAGTGATCACCGCAGTAAGTTGTTGGCGTCTCTCATGGCTATAGCCGGTTGATTCTAGGCTGACGCGGGGACTTTGGCTGGCGAGTTGCTTAAGATAATAGTTGATCTGATCGTGGCGTAAATGCCATTCACCCAGCGGGTAGCCTAAAAATTGCTGTGGTGATTCGATAGCCGATAAAGCATCTATAGGTGTTGATGACAGGCTTTGAGCGTTCGATGCAAAGCTAGAATAAAAAGAAAAAAAAGAAAGCAGCAGTATGCAAAGTCGCAGCATGATCAGGATCTATGTTGTTGTGTATAAAATTAAATTAACAGTTAGTGTAGTCAGTTACCATAGTTAGGCGATACTAGTATTTCAGGTTTTAGGTAAAAAATTGTTGCGTAAAGGCCATAGGGGCTACAAAGCTGACGGCAGTAAGAGTATCATAAGCCTAATTCTTACCAAAACACTCGGGTTTAACCTGACGGAGCATGTTTTAATGATCACCATTTCCGATGCAGCTCAGGCACATTTTGTAAAGCTATTAGCGGATCAGCCTGAAGGAACTCATATTCGCGTTTTTGTTATCAGTCCAGGTACGCCTTCGGCTGAGTGTGGCGTTTCTTATTGCCCACCAGATGCAGTTGAAACTGACGATATCGAACTTGAATTTAATGGTTTTCATGCCATGGTTGACGAAAAAAGCGCACCTTTCTTAGAAGATGCCAGTATCGATTTTGTTACCGATCAACTGGGTTCACAACTCACACTGAAAGCACCAAATGCAAAAATGCGTAAAGTGAACGATGATGCGCCGCTGAAAGAGCGTATCGAGTATGTGATCCAATCAGAAATCAACCCACAACTTGCCAGCCATGGCGGTAATATCATGTTAGTGGAAATCGATGCCGAAGGTGTGGCTATTCTACAATTTGGTGGCGGTTGTAACGGTTGTTCAATGGTTGATGTGACCTTGAAAGATGGTATTGAAAAGCAGCTATTAGATCTTTTCCCTGGTGAACTCACTGGTGTAAGAGATGTGACAGACCATGAACATGGTGCTCACTCTTACCAGTAATCTCGTTCAGCAGCGATAATAAATAACCTGAGCTCTGGATAAGCAGAGCCGCTGAATAGGCATCTTTGCGTGCCTCTCTGCGTTGCTCTGCCTAACCATAGCTCGCTATGGTGTACGACAAAGCGCCTTGATATGCCCAAAAATCTGCGCATTCAGTCAGGAAATAGACTTTCCTTTTCGAACTAATCCTTTATAGCATTGAATTAGCTTGTTAAATTTAGATTTTCCGACACTCGTTATCCCGAGTTCAGGTTAAATAAAAAACGGGATGACAATAATTGTCATCCCGTTTTTTTATCCTAATTGTTGTTTGAGGCGTAAGTGATAGTGCAGTGCCAGACTGAGACTTCTAGCCAACATAAATAGGCTCATTGCTGCCCATAGTGCATGATTTCCCGTTGGTTGCAGCAGTAGCCATACAGGGAAAAATACCATAAAGGTTGAGAGCATCATGCTATTACGCATGATTTTACCTTTTGCTGCACCGATATATACGCCATCAAATAGATAGCAAGCAAATGCCAGTAGTGGCATCAAAATCACCCAGTCGAGATATTGCTCCGCATACTCACGTACCGACGACAGGCTAGTGAGTAGTGCGATAAGTTGTTCCCCCCAAAGGGCGAAGGTTAAGCTAAATAAGAGGGCGGCAATGGCTGACCAATAGAAGGCCAAGCTTACGGATTCGGTCATACGTTGACGGTTATTTTCGCCATAAGCTCGTCCAACCTCGGCTTCGGCATAGTAGGCTATACCGTCTAAGGCATAAGAGATAAGTAGTACCAAGTTAAGTAATACCGCGTTGGCAGCAACTACATTATCGCCCAAAGCGGCGCCTTTAAATGTCATAAATGTGAAGGTTAGCTGCAGGCATAGACTGCGAATAAAAATATCGCGGTTGAGGCCGAGCAACTGCCTATAACTATTGAAATTAAGGCTGCGATAAAGCCGATCTAAGTTAAATCCACCTTGTTTAGCGATGACGCGATACACCATAGTCGCTGCAACAAGAAAGCCAACGATATCGGCGATCACAGATGCCAATGCCGCTCCCTGAACGCCCCACTGCAAGCCAATAACAAACAGCAAATCGAGTCCGATATTGGTCAGATTGGCCGCAATTAACTGCCACATGGCTGCCTTAGGTTGCTGCCTGCCGAGCAGCCAGCCTAAAAGTGCAAGATTAAGCAGGGCAAATGGTGCCGACCAGATCCGAGTCTGAAAATAGACTAGACTGTAGTGTTGTACCTCTGTGCTGGCATCGGAGAGGTGACTAGCGAGCATCATAATTGGCGTTTGTAACAAAATAGCGAAGACGCCTAAGCACAGTGCTAGGCTCGCGGACTGCAGCAGTAATCGATATTGCTTTTGGATGTCGTTAGCGCCAAAGGCTTGAGCAACTAGTCCCGTGGTCGACATGCGCAGAAAGCCAAGTAACCAAAAAATAAGAGTAATTATCGTTGACCCGACGGCAACTCCCCCTAAATAATAAGCATTACTTAAATGTCCAATTACAGCGGTATCCACCAAGCCTAATAGTGGAACTGTGATGTTCGATAAAATCATTGGTAAAGCGAGCGCGAGTAACTGCCTGTTTTTTTGCTTATCGAACAGTAAATGGCGTGATGACATAGACTCTCAGAGGTTAATCAATATGTTGAAATCGGTTTTATTTACATTGCTGTGCTGTATGAGCCTATCGGCTCAAGCTGTGGTGATTTTACAATACCACCATGTTGCTGAAGATACACCCAAAGTGACCAGTGTTACGCCTGCGCAACTGAGCCAGCAGATGGCTTATTTGCACGATAATGACTTTAAGGTGATCCCGCTATCTGAAGTGGTTGAATCGATCAAACAGGGCAAGGCGTTGCCTCCTAAAACCGTAGCGATCACTTTCGATGATGGTTATAAAAGTATTGCTGAAAATGCTCAGCCAATTTTAAGTCAATATGGCTTCCCTTACACCATCTTTATCTCGGTAGAGCCGATTGAGCGTCATTTTCACAGTATCATGGATTGGCAGACACTGAATCGTCTAGTCGAAGGCGGGGCGGAATTAGCCAACCATAGTTGGGGGCATGAACATCTAATCCGTGTATTAGACGGTGAAACTGAGGAGCAATGGCTAGCGCGCATCGAGAAAAACTTATTGAGCACTGAAGCTGCAATTAAAAAGCAAACGGGGCAGAATCATAAGATGTTGGCTTACCCCTACGGTGAGTACAACGTGAAGCTAGAAGCCTTGTTGCAAAAACATGGCTTCGTTGGCTTTGGCCAACAGTCTGGAGCAGCGGGGCCTTACTCGTCTTTAACGGCATTACCTCGTTTCCCTGTGGCGGGTGCTTATGCGAATTTTTCCAGCCTGAAGGTGAAGATAAACAGTTTGAATATGCCTGTGCTTGAAATGTCTCCGCTTAACACTCAGCTTGCCATGGGAGAGTGGCGTCCCGAGATGAAAGTTAAATTAGATATGAGTGACATCAACGCCAGCGAAGTGACTTGTTATATTTTAGGCCAAGCGGTAAAACCCACTTGGATTAGTGCTGATGAATTTAGTGTGCAGGCCGATAAAGATTTACCTGCCGGGCGTTCACGTTATAACTGTACGGCGCGCAGTAAAAGTAAGGGGCAATATTATTGGTACTCTCAGGCTTGGGTTCGCACTAAAGACGACGGAAGTTGGATTAAAGAATAACTATCAGTCGGTAATCGTGTTGATAATAGGGGAGCGAGGTTAAATCGCTCCCTTTTTATTTGGGTCTAACCTTGTGCCTGATAGTAGTGGTTGAGCTTGTCGATATCGCCAACCAGATTGGTGATGGATATTTGCGGAATATCGCCTATCTGGCCCGCTTTAGGTTTAATCGTGGCGTAGCGATGACCCGCAGGGGAGATCAGTACCATAGACGCACTGTGATCCACTTGATAATTCTCTCCTTCTCCCACCATGGAATAGACCATTCCCAGTTGTCTAGTTAAAGGTAAAACTTGTTGGTGAGGCCCTGTTGCTGCGACAAATTCAGGGTTAAAAAAATTGATGTAATCCAACAGTTTTTGTTGGTTATCTCGGTCAGGGTCGACAGAAATAAATACCACTTGTAGATCGACTTTATGGTCTAACATTTTATAAGCCGAGGCCAACTTGGCCATGGTGGTTGGGCAGACATCGGGGCAGGAAGTATAGCCGATAAAAATCAGGCTCCATTTGCCTTGTAATCGTGCGTTATCGAAGCGATTACCATATTGATCGGTTAGTTCAAATGGTGCCAGACTACGCTGCTTTGGATAGAGAAAGCTAGTGGCCAACGTAGGAGGCTCAGAGGAGGAAGAATGATAGCCGATAGCGACCAAGCTGCCTAAAATGCCAAACAGTAGCATTGCTGCGACTAAAAGCTTTTTATTCATATAGCTCCCTTATCTTCTTTAATTGCATAACCTTCTCTAGTTCCATAAATAGTGGTCGAGCAACAATACAATAAACAGTGCCATTAGGTGATAAATAGAGAAGCGAAATACCTGCATTGCCAATCCGGGTTTATCACGATATTTCAGCTGCCACGCCTTATAAATAAAGCCACAGCTCAGCAGAGTGGAACCGACTAAATATAGCGGGCCGCACATTGCCACCAACACAGGATAGAGACAAGCAATACTCAGTAATATGGTGTAAAGCAAGATACAGGTTTTAGTAAATTCAACCCCATGGGTCACCGGAAGCATAGGCACATCGACTTTGGCATATTCGGTTTTTCTATGGATAGCCAGTGCCCAGAAGTGCGGTGGAGTCCAAGCGAAAATAATGATCACCAGTAGTAGGGCGTGGGGATGAAATTCTCCGGTGATTGACGTCCAGCCTAACAGTGGTGGCATGGCGCCGGCCAGCCCACCAACGACGATATTTTGCGGTGTTGCTCGTTTTAAATAGGCGGTATAGATCACCGCATAACCTATCAAGCTGGCAAAGGTTAACCAGGCTGTTAGCGGGTTTACAGCAGTATATAAGAGGACAAATCCGATAATTGCCATGCTGGTGGCAAATATCACCGCGCGAGTTAATGAAACGCGTCCCTTGGGGAGAGGGCGATTATAAGTGCGAGCCATTAATCCATCGATACGGCGATCGATAAGGTGATTATATGCCGCAGCGCTGCCAGCCATCATGCCAATCCCCACGAGTCCTGCCAATAAAGGCTGTAACGGCACCACGCCCGGTACGGCTAAGCACATGCCGACTAATACGGTTAATAACATCAGAGCGACGACTTTAGGTTTGGTCATCTCCAAATAGTCACGCCACAGCAAGCTACTGCTTTGTTCGGTCAAGATGAGAGGTTTTTCCATTGCCTTGTCCCGCCTATGCTTTTCGCCAAATGGCGTAATTGATGAAGACTAGGGTCAGCAGCAGTAGTGCGGCCCCTGCGTTGTGTGAAACGGCTATCCCCAAAGGTAAATTTAAAACAACATTACTGATCCCTAATGCGACCTGCGCGATGACTAAGCCAATCAGCAGCCAGGCACTGCGTTTCATGAGTCCCGATTGCGATAACATTAACATTCGATAGGCGAGCCAGAGCAATACCGTGGCAGTGATTATTGCGCCGAACCTATGACTGACGTGTATCGTCATCCGTGATGGATAATCCAATATGCCAAACTCATAACTGTCATCGCTGAGGTGTAGAGGATAAAAGGCATGGCTGGGTTGCAGATTGTTAATCCAGTCGCCTTCACAGAAAGGCAGCTCGGTACACGCCAATGCCGCATAGTTAGATGACGTCCAACCCCCAAGCATGATCTGTATAACAAGGACCCCAAGGCCGATTAATGCCAATGGTGCCAGCTTTCGTAGCTTAGGGTCACCGCCGGGTATGCGAAGTGGCTTAGTGCGCAAAAATAGTAATAACAGTAGTGAGATTAACGCCATGCCTCCAAGAAGATGCGACATTACTACGATGGGCATCAATTTCATTGTGACGGTCCACATACCGAGCGCCGCCTGAAATAGGATCAAGATGGCAATCGCGCTGGGGAGTTTCTTCGGCGCCTCTTGCTGCTTGAAACTGATAAATAGGATATAGACCACTAAGAGTCCGAGTGTTCCAGCAATATAGCGATGGATCATCTCTAACCAGGCTTTTTCAGGCTCGACCGTATGTTCTGGAAAGTGTGTCTGTGCATGGGAGAGTTCATGATGCTGAGTAGGAACCTTGATCATGCCGTAACAACCTGGCCAGTCGGGGCAACCTAGGCCTGCATCGGAAAGCCGAGTGTATGCCCCCATCAAAATGACACAGAGAGTAAAAACGATGGTGAGTTTTAGTAGTGGAGATAGTTGCATTAGCCGACCCTCGATAACTTCAACATTTTACGCAGGTCGGCGACCATGGCCTTGCCCAATAAAATTTGCTGTTGTTTATCATCCACTTGTTGATAACGCATCACTAAGGCGCCAAGAGGATCGACAATGATCAATTGTTGTTGTGCCATTAAGCCTGCCAGTTGAGGGCTAATATTGGCGGTGTTGAAATCGAATGAACCGAGCGCACTGATATCACTGTCTTGTTGCAGTAAGATAATAGGAATGACTCTGTCTTGATCTCGTCCAAGCGCAATATGACTCTGATGGAGGATATAGAGACGATTTTGACACTGACTATCGCACTGCTTGGGTAATAAATAGATGATTTGCCAAGATTTAGGTAGTGGATTAGTCATAGCAAGGCTTTGGTAGCTAGTGTTGGGATCTAACAGCTCCCCCTTATTTGTCGCCCCGCCATGATACAGGTTCATGCTGAGCACCACTTTGGCACCGATAACAGGTAATACAAAAACCAGTAACAGCAGTAATAGTGGTTTGGTATTTTTGTATTTCTGGGAGTTCATGCGCGCTCCTCTTATTGATCACTAACTTGCAACCTAGGGCTACAAATTGCCAACTTCCCGGAACGGCTAGGAAGCGTTAACTAACGTCTATTTTATCTGTGTTTAAACTTTAACCTACAAGGTCTGTTCTCTTTAAGCAACTGCTTACTATGGCCATATTTACTCCAATGTGTGTTTGTTTTTTATTTTAATTATCAAAAGGTAAATCATTAAAATTAGAAAGGCGCCTGCCATCGAAAACCATTGCACTGCATAGCCTTGATGTTTTTCTGCTGCCATGGGAATTGGCTGCCATGGCCGAGGTAATTGGTTTAAAACCTTGTCGCCAATACGTTGTGGTTGCAGCACTGCCGGAGCCAATGGACGCTGCAGTAATTGTGCTAGTTCAGTCAGATTGAGATTTTGAATTCGTAGTGGATTACCGGTTTCTGCCAATAGATGTTCGCTTAGAGGATTTATCGATTTTTGATATAAACGACCAGAGAGTTCTTGGGTACCCGTTAAGCCGTCGATGCGCGGCAGAATACGTCTATCTTGGGTGCCGGAGATAAAACCGAGTTCGATCAGCAGCCAGGGCTGATTTGCGGTGACCTCTACCGCTTGAAAGGCAAGATAGCCAACGACGCCCTGATAGACTTGGTTATCAAGCAGAATGATCCGTGGGTCTTTTGCGTTGACTTCGAGGGATAGTCGGTAACCAGTAAGGGGGTCTTGCGCCTTTGCCTTGAGCACTTGCTGATATCTTAGGGGCATGGTTTGTTGCCGAACGACCAGAGCTTGCTGTAACTGCTGCTTTTCGGTGGCTCTATCGAGCTGCCAAAAACCAAGCTTGACCAAGATGCTAAACACCAGCACAGTAATACAGACAAGTAACAACATGGTCCACGACAATCCCTTTTGAGGAGACTGTATGACAGGTCTACTGCTATTTAAGTCTGTGTTAGTACTGCTACTACTTTTCATTATTTTTAATTTAGGCCGCGCTTTAGTGGTGTTAGTAAAAGGAGACTCCAAAGCCCCCATGAGCCGTTATCTTGGGCGACGAGTGTTGTTCTCTGTGCTAGTAATTTTGCTGTTATTGCTGGCCTTAGGCTTAGGGTTAATGACTCCAAACCCAAGACCATATTGATGGTGTTAGAGTACGTAAACGAAGACGAATAAGCACAGCCATACCACATCTACAAAATGCCAATACCAGCTACCGGCTTGGAAGGCAAAATGCTTGTCTGCACTAAAATGACCCTTGAGCACCCTAAAAAATAGTACTAATAGGAAAATGGTTCCTAGGGTGACGTGCATACCGTGGAATCCGGTTAACAGGAAGAAGGTATTTCCATAAACCCCCGATGAGAGTGTCAGCCCCATTTCTTGATATGCGTGGGCATATTCTTCAACCTGCAAAAGTAGGAAGGACAAGCCTAATAAAATGGTAACGCCTAGCCACAATGTCAGTGCAGTTCGTTTACCTTTTTCCAGGCTGATATGAGCAAAATGCAGTGTTACTGAAGAGGTGAGTAATATGATGGTGTTATATAGGGGGAGCCCTGTCCAACCCATTGCCTCGGTTTTGCTGCCATCGGGAGTGGTAACTAAGGGCCAAACTGCCTCGAAACCCGGCCAAAGCACTTCATGGGTCATGGCATTATTTGAGGCTCCACCCAGCCAAGGTACGGCAATGGTGCGCGCGTATAATAGGGCGCCGAAGAAAGCAGCGAAAAACATCACTTCAGAGAAGATAAACCAGCTCATTCCCTGGCGAAACGATCGATCCATTTGTTTAGAGTAGAGTCCCGACATGGATTCATGGATAACGGTTCTAAACCAGCCAAACACCATATAGATGATAACGGCGATACCTGCGATAAGAATGTAGCCGCCGCTAGTATGTTCGGTTTCTAATTGTTGTACATAACTGCCGGCACCAAATGCGATTAGAAATAATCCTATAGCGCCTATGATGGGCCAAGCACTTTGTGCTGGCACATAATAGTGTTCATGTTTTGTAGTCATTTTGCTGCTCCTTGTTCAACAGCACCAACGTATCCCTTATCGGTGATATTGTAGAGAGTATAGGAAAGTGTCAGCGTCGATATCGATTCAGGTAGGTCGGGATCGACATAAAAGATTAACGGTAGCTGCGCATCGGCATTTGCTTCTAACAGCTGCTGGTTAAAGCAGAAACACTCAGTCTTGTGGAAATAAGCCGCACCTTGACCGGGGGAAACCGAGGGTATGGCTTGTCCGACAGTAAGGGCTAATGAGAGGTTCTTAGCATTGAAGTTAGTGCGGATTAATTCTCCGGGATGAACCTGGATTTGGTTCACTTCAGGAGTAAATTTCCACGGCATATTCTGTTGGGTTTGTGCTATGAACTCCACCGTCACTGTACGTGATGTGTCGATTGTCATAGGTTCATAAATGGTCGCCGTTGACTGGGTTTTGCCATTGATACCTAACTGCTGACACAGCACATCGTAGAGTGGTACCAAGGCAAAACCGAAGCCGAACATACCCACTGACCCCGAAATAAGCCACAAGATCAGTTTTCGATTCGATTTTACACTTGGTTGGTTCATTGCTATTTCACCTCGGGAGGCGTAGAGAATGAATGATAAGGTGCCGGGCTGGGGATGGTCCATTCCAGTCCCTCTGAGCCATCCCAAGGTTTGGCCGGCGCTTTTTCTCCACCTCTTATACATTTGATCACTACTGCCAAGAAGATTAGCTGTGATAGACCAAAAGCAAACCCGCCAATAGACACAATTTGATTTACATCGGCAAATTGAATCGCGTAGTCGGGAATACGTCTTGGCATACCAGCTAACCCCAAGAAATGCATAGGGAAAAATAGCACGTTGACGGAGATGACCGAGCACCAGAAGTGGATCTTACCGAGTTTCTCGTCATACATATGCCCCGTCCATTTAGGTAGCCAATAATAGGCCGCAGCCATAATCGAGAAGATGGCACCAGTCACTAATACATAATGGAAATGAGCCACCACGAAGTAAGTGTCGTGATATTGGAAATCCACAGGAGTGATGGCTAGCATCAAGCCAGAGAAGCCGCCTATAGTGAACAAGATAATAAATGCCAGTGCGAATAACATCGGCGTTTCAAAAGTGAGTGAACCACGCCAAAGTGTCGCGACCCAGTTAAATACTTTCACGCCGGTTGGAACAGCAATCAACATGGTGCAATACATGAAGAACAGCTCGGCAAATACTGGCATCCCTGTGGTAAACATGTGGTGAGCCCATACCAAGAATGACAAAATTGCGATACTCGCTGTTGCGTATACCATGGAGGCATAACCGAAGAGTGGTTTACGGCTAAATGCGGGAATAATTGCCGAAATGATACCGAATGAAGGCAATATCATGATGTAAACTTCGGGATGACCGAAGAACCAGAATATATGCTGGAACATCACAGGATCGCCACCGCCCGCGGCATCAAAGAAACTGGTGCCGAAGTATTTATCGGTTAATACCATAGTGACTGTACCAGCGAGTACGGGCATCACGGCAATTAGCAGGAATGCGGTGATTAGCCAAGTCCACACAAAGAGCGGCAGCTTCATCCAGGTCATTCCCGGCGCTCGCATATTGACTATGGTAACCACCACGTTGATTGCGCCCATGATTGAGCTGATCCCCATGATATGAATGGCAAAGACAAATAAGGCTGTACTGTCCGGGCTATAGGTTGTGGAGAGTGGGGCATAGAAAGTCCAACCAAAGTTAGGCCCACCACCCTCCATAAATAATGAGCTCAAGAGAATGGCGAAGGCAAAAGGTAAAATCCAAAAGCTCCAGTTGTTCATTCTTGGTAGCGCCATGTCCGGCGCGCCAATCATCATTGGGATTAACCAGTTTGCCAGCCCAGTAAAGGCTGGCATTACCGCACCAAAGACCATGATCAAACCATGCACTGTGGTCATCTGATTAAAGAAGTTCGGCTCTACCAGCTGTAATCCTGGCTGAAATAGCTCGGCGCGAATGACCATAGCCATCGCCCCGCCGATAAGGAACATAATGAAACTGAACCAAAGGTAGAGCGTGCCAATGTCTTTATGGTTTGTAGTAAATAGCCAGCGTTTTATGCCCGTTGGATGTGCCTCGTGGTGAGCATCAACTTGAGTGGCATCGATATTTTGTTCACGCGTTATTGCATTCATAATGCCTCCCTATTTTCCATGTTGATTCACATCGGCAGCTTGAACGGTATCGCCGGTATTGTTACCCCAAGCGTTACGCTCATAGGTAATAACAGCGGCGAGTTCTTGTGCACTTAATTGATTAGCGAAGGCTTGCATCGCAGTGCCAGCTGTGCCGTGAAGTACTATTTCCAAGTGGGCATCAATAGGACCTGTGGCAACCGGGCTGGCTTTTAGGGCGGGGAATACACCTTGCAGACCCATTCCATTTGGCTGGTGGCAAGCGGCGCATCTCGCCATATAAATTTGTTCGCCTTGTTGCATCAATTCTTCCATGGAAAGGGTTTGGCCGAGTGCTGCTTCTGCTTGAGCAGCGGCAGTATTGGCTTGTTGTTTTTGCTCTTCAACCCAGATATCAAAATCTGCTTCACTTAGTACTTCGACTACTATGGGCATAAAGCCATGATCTTTACCGCACAGTTCTGCGCATTGTCCGCGATAAGTTCCTGGTTTATCTATGCGTGTCCATGCCTCGTTGATAAAGCCAGGGTTAGCATCTTTCTTAACTGCGAAGGCGGGAACCCACCATGAATGGATCACATCTTCCGAGGTCATCAAGAAGCGGACTTTCTTATTTACTGGCAACACCAGCGGCTTATCGACCTCAAGTAAATAGTGTTCGCCTTTGCTCTCGGTACCTTCTATTTGTTCTCTTGGGGTGGTGAGTAAACTATAAAATTCGATGTCCTTATCGAAATAGCTGTAATGCCATTTCCATTGTGAGCCGGTAATTTTGATCGTGAGATCGGCATCGCTAGGGTCTTCCATGGCGATGAGGGTCTTAGTGGCGGGAATCGCCATAATAATTAAGATAACAAAGGGGATAATGGTCCAAGCTATTTCCACTTTGGTACTTTCGTGGAAATTGGAGGCGACGGCACCTTTTGAACGTCTGTGGTTAATGATGGAATAGATCATCACGCCAAACACAACGACACCGATGGCACAACAGATATAAAAGATCGTCATGTGCAGTCCAAACACTCTGCCGCTGATCTCTGTTACCCCTTTGGTCATATTTAGGGGCATATCGGTTGCTAACAGGTTCGGCGTGTACAATAACGCCAGCAAACAATACAACAATTGCTTCACTAGACTTCTCCTCTGTCAATTGCGAAGGCAACTACAAAGAAGAGCCACACAGTATGTCTCTGCTCTATGCAAACTCTTCAGTTCCCAAAAAAGCAACGATGACTTCAAAGTGCGCTGGTGGTGTATATATTGTTATTGCTACTGATGTCCACACTTGCACTTACGGCTGAATATATCAGGCGAATTTCAGCTTCGTTTGGCGAGGATGTACAGGTGTTCACCGTGAAAAGCCGACAACTAAATTGTTCGGATATAACAAATAATCGTTGATATCTGTTACTAACTTAATCTGTGTTCAAATATTGATCAAGATCACTTTAGTTAAATATCTACAAATAAAATAGTGACTAAAAAGCCCCTTACGGGGCTTTTGTATGGAAAGAGATGCGAGGATTAGTGATAAGCGCTGAAGTGTGTTGCTGGTGGTAAGTTCATCTCTTGTTGTAGGTGAGTCGCTATATGTGGCTTATCACCTTCGATAACTAAACCGAGTGCACGAGAACTTTTGGCGACCAGTTGTAAGCGGCGGTTATCTCTGGCATCAAGCGATTGAGTCCAGCTAATGACGGCGCTAGAGGTTCCACTGGTGAGCGCTTTTTCCATGGCCCACATAGCTTCCACTTCATCTTTAGTGTGTACCAAAAGAATACGATCCATGCGTACACCGGCATCGGCTAACATCTGTTTATAGCCAATATTCGGCGGGCTAATGAGAACCACCCATTGGCCTTGTTGGCTTAATCTGGCTAATTGTGGTGTCAGTGCCTGCAGCTCTTTCTTACCTTGCGTCGCACTGGATACACTAGTCACTGTATGTTGAGAAGCAGACTTGAGTTGATTGTCCATGTCTACCCATAAACCCGGATGACGCGGTGCATTACCGATTAAGTTGTTCATTGCCAATCTCCATTTCGAATTACACCAACAGCCAATCCTTCAATACTTAAGCTTTGGGTTGCGAGGTCAACGACGATAGGGGAATACTCTTCATTCTCTGCATGCAGATAGACAGTACTGCCTTTCTTTTCGAAACGCTTTACCGTGACATCATCTTCTACACGGGCAACAACAACTTGGCCATTTCGAGCCTGCTCCACTTTATGTACTGCGAGTAAGTCTCCTTCGAGGATGCCAATATCTTTCATACTGTCACCACGTACACGTAGAAGAAAATCCGCGCTGGGTCTGAACATGTTCGGGTCAACTTGGTAGTGTTGCTCTACATGCTCTTGGGCAAGGATAGGTTCTCCTGCGGCGACTTGGCCAATAAGCGGCAGGCCTAACTCTTCGACTTCATCTTCTTGAGTTAATTTGATGCCTCGAGAAGTGCCGGGCATGATTTCGATACAGCCTTTTTTTGCTAATGCCTTTAAATGTTCTTCGGCGGCATTTGCGCTTTTAAAACCTAAACGGCGAGCAATTTCGGCTCGAGTCGGCGGCATACCCGTTTCGGCAATGTTACGTTTGATGAGATCTAAAATCTCAGCTTGTCTTGGGGTTAAGGGTCTCATTACTTATCCTGTCTTTCCATACAGTAACTGTTAGTATATACAGTATTTTATGCAGTGCAAGTATTAACCAAGTTTTTGTCGCTCTGATAACGACTTTACTGATAAATATTTACCTAACCTATTGGTTAGTTTGAAGTTGTGTCAGTAATTGGTGATAGTCATCGATGGCAGGAAAGTCGGTAAAGGTTTTGTGGGATTTCTGGCTGTCAGGATTACTGATCCCTAACAGATAACCTACACCGGCTCTTTTGGCTGCATGTAAGATGGCTTCACTGTCATCGATAAATAGACAGCGACTGGGGATTATTTCAAAGCGACTAAAAAGCGCTAGCCAAAACTCTGGGTCCTCTTTGGCGAAACCCGTTTCATGGCTGGAGAGAATATGATCCAGACCCGTTTCCAGCTCAGTGTGTTCCAACTTGAGCGCTAAGCTTTTTGGATGAGCATTAGTGACTAAGATGCGAGATTTACCCACATCGCCCAGAGCTAACAGAAATGGCATGCTGTCTTGACGCATCTGAATTCTGTCAACAATAGTGCGATGCAGGGCGGTGATATCCAGTTGTAACTCTTCAGTCCAATAATCTAGGCAGTACCAGCTGAGGGTACCAAACACTTTTTCGTAGGCGGCTTCGACTCGATCATGTGCTTGCTGCAGCGGTATCCGTAATTGCTGGCTCAGGGTTTGTGGTACCACACTCAACCAGAAATGATTGTCGAAGTGTAAGTCGAGTAGTGTGCCGTCCATATCTAGCAGCACAGTATCTATGTTATTCCAAGGAAACATATAGGGTGTGAAAAAATTCCATAGTCGGAGTTGTGGATTAAGCACATCATAGTAAGATTGAGTGGTGAAGCAAATGCCATTTTTATCAGGGACATTCATGTCGGACAAGAAGCCAGAAATTTTACATACCGAAGTGGTTGCTCAGAGTCGTCTGTTTCAGATTGAACAAGTGCATCTGAAATTTTCAAATCAGGTTGAGCGTCAATATGAGCGTATGAAAGGCAATAATCGCGGTGCCGTTATGGTTGTACCCGTATTAGGCGATAATTTGCTTCTTGGCCGCGAGTATGCCGCGGGCACTCACAGTTACGAATTGGGCTTTCCTAAAGGCTTAGTCGATCCCGGTGAAACCGCGATCGAAGCCGCGAATCGAGAGCTACAAGAAGAGATAGGCTATGGTGCTAAAAAGTTAACTCATCTTATGGAGCTGAGTCTGGCACCGGGTTATTTTGCCAGTAAGATGCAGATTTTTGTCGCCGAAGATTTGTATGAAAGCCGCTTAGAAGGTGATGAACCTGAGCCAATAGAGTTGGTTAGCTGGCCCTTATCTCAATGGTTCGAGCTGCTATCTGAGCAAGATTTTTCTGAATCGAGAAGTGTTAGTGCCTTGTTTTTAGCTCAGAAACATCTAAAACTAAAGTAATAAATACAAGTTATTATATCGACATTGGCTGTTTTTAAGTTGTTGGAGTTGTGATGAACCCAGAAGATTATGTGGAGCAGGCTATCTCAATTGCCGTTGAAGCAGGCGTCGCGATTAAAGATATTTACCTCAAAGGCAGTTTTAAAAAAGAGGTTAAATCAGATAATACGCCTGTGACTTCTGCGGATCTCACCGCCCACAATATCATTACTTCAGCATTAAAAACGCTTACTCCTGATATCCCCATTCTTTCCGAAGAAGACGCCGATATTCCTTTCGAGCAGCGTAGCCAGTGGCAACGTTATTGGCTGGTCGACCCTTTAGACGGTACCGGAGAGTTTATTGCCGGAAGTGGTGATTTTTCGGTGATCATCGCCTTGGTTGAACATAATCGTCCGGTTATGGGAATTGTTTATGTGCCGATGACTGAGGTGATCTATTACGCCATTGCTGGGCTAGGAGCTTATAAACGTTCAGATAAAGGCGAGCTGAGGATCTGTAGCCGTCAGTTAACGCCGGATGATACGCCTTCACTGCGTTTAGCGGTCAGTCGTCGTCAAGATCCTCATTCAGTTTTAAAATTGTTTAATCGCAACAGCCATTGTGAACTGATTGTCTTAGGTGGGGCTGCATTAAAAAGTTGTCTGGTGGCCGAAGGTCGTGCCGATTGTTATGTACGTATTGGGCCGACAGGTGAGTGGGATACTGGCGCCGCGCAGATCATTATCGAAGAGGCTGGCGGTCAGGTGATGGATTTAGAGTTGCAGCCGCTGAGCTACAATGAGCGTGAAACTCTAGAAAACCCCAATTTTATCGTAGTGGGGTCACCTCAATTAGCTTGGGATGAGCTACTGATCAGTGAATAACCCTGGGGCAATAACCATTTGTGCTGTCGGTAAGCATCAGCTTGATGCCGTATATCGACTAGAGCAGCGCTGTTTTGGTGATCATTGTTACCCCGATTTCTTCTTTCGCCAGAGTTTCGATTGTTGGCCAAAAGGCTTTTGGGTGGCGCTCGATGGCGAGCAAATCGTGTTAGGTTATCTGTTAATGACCACAAGTGAGCAAAGCGATTGTGGCTGAATATTGTCTGTGGCAGTGGATTCTCAGTATCAAGGACAAGGGTTAGGTAAACGCTTAATCACAACTGCGCTTAATAATCTGCCGGACTCGGTCACTCAAGTAAAGCTGACGGTTGCACCGACTAATCCGGCTAAACAACTGTATTTGGCCTTAGGTTTTACCGAGCAGGATCTTGAGGCGGATTACTTTGGTGTTGGGGAGCCTCGGGTGCTGATGTGTTATGACCGAAAAAGCCAGTTAATAAATTCAGTGCTTAAATATTAACAATTGGAAATACACAGACGGACATGTTGTTAACCAGACGTTTTTTACCCTATTTCGTGACCCAATGTTTGGGCGCATTAAATGACAATATTTATAAGAATATATTGTTGCTTATGGTGACTTATAGTCAGGTTGAGTCTTTACCGATAGGCGTTAATCTGTTTGTGAATCTTGCTGCTGGGGTGTTTATTTTACCCTTCTTTTTGTTTTCCGCTCATGCGGGCTTGTTGGCCGATAACATGGATAAGGCCAGATTAATCCGCAATCTTAAACTGCTCGAAATGTTCATCATGTCCTGCGCGACGATAGCAATATTAAGCCAAAGCTATTTGGTGATGTTGCTGTTGTTATTTCTCATGGGTAGTCAGTCGGCATATTTCGGTCCGGTGAAGTATTCATTATTGCCACAGGCCTTATTCGAAGATGAGCTAGTTAAGGGTAATGCTTGGGTTGAGACTGGCACTTTTTTAGCAATTTTGCTGGGTACATTAATGGCTGGGTTACTGATTGCTAATCGAGACGGTGCAGTAGTAGCCGCGGCATTAGTCTGGTTATTATCATTTTTGGGTTATGTTGCAAGTCGCTATATTCCGTCGCTGCCGGCACAAGGGCTCGTGAGAAAACTTCCTTGGAAGCCTTTTTGGGGAACATGGCGCACGATTAAACAAGTGAGAACCAAGCCCAGTATTTGGATGGCGATTGTAGCTATTAGTTGGTTCTGGTTTCTTGGCGCGACATATTTGACTCAATTTCCCAACTTTGCCAAGTTGCATTTGCATGCCGATGCCAGTGTGGTGTCATTACTGCTGGCACTGTTTTCCATTGGGATTGCCATGGGCTCACTATTAAGCTCGCGTCTTTCCTGCGGTCATGTTGAGCTGGGATTACTGCCTTTCGGGCTGATGGGACTAGCGTTTTTTGGTCTTGATCTGGTTTGGGCTGTGCCCTCTGCGGTAGCCTCACCTGAATCAATTTATGGCATAGTTAGTTTTATTAGTGAGCCTCAACATTATCATTTGATGTTTGCTTTGCTGATGATAGGAGCCAGTGGTGGGCTGTTTATCGTTCCTTTATATGCCTTTATTCAGGCTCGGTCCCAAAGAGGAGAGTGTGCCCAAGCGATTGCTGCCAATAATATTGTTAATGCATTATCTATGGTGTGTTCGGCGTTATTAGCTATGGCGCTGCTGGAAGCCTTGGGCTGGAGTATTCTACAGTTATTTATCTTGTTAGCTCTGCTGAATCTGTTAGTTGGCCTGTTTTTATATTACAAGGTCGCTGAATTTAGGCTGCGATTCGTCAGTTATCTCCTGCGTCATAGCTTGTTTAAGTTAACGATTTCTGGGGAAGAAAAGCTGCCAAAGCTCGAGGCGGGCATCTTGGTTTGTCAATTTATGGGTTATCTATCGCCATTATTTGTTCTGGCAACCTCGAGTCGTAAAATCCGCTTCGTGTTGCGTCGTTCGCAGCTTAATCCGTCTTTGCTGCGATTACTTTTTTCTGAGACAGACCTCATTGTCGTCGATGATACCGCTGAAAATGAGTCAAGCCTCGAGTCGGCGTATCAGCAGATCCATCAAGCCTTAGCTAATAATGAATTAGTGTGCCTGTTTACCGATGAGGCCATCACAGAAGAACGCCCACAAATAAATGTTGAACGTTTATTGGCGAACGGTCCAGTTGCGGTTATCCCTATGCTACTGTGCCAAGCATCAGCTCAGAGAGCCGTCAAGACTGGGCGCCAGAGCCGTAATTTACGAACGAAAATAGTGCTCAGCATAGATGATGCTTTGATCGATCAAGCTATCGATGATGATATTGTGCAAGCAAAAATCAGCACTTTGCTACAGCAGCATTAATCTTGTGGCGGCTGGTTTATTGCTAAATCATCTAGCCATTGATGCATTGCCCGATGGTCGCCGCGAAACAGAATGCGCTCAGCTTTTTTATTGATCTGGTATTGATACATAGGGTCGTAATATTTGCACAATAACAGGCTAATCCATTCAAGGTGAGCATGGGTATCGCCGCGACTCTGCTGCGCTGATAATGCACTATCGATGAGAGATTGAATTTCATCGTGCTGTTTTCCGCCGAGACGTTTCTTAATGCCGTTGACGCTTTGACTTAAGTACTCGGCAAACGCGATAAAGCCTTGTTCATCACCTAGACGCTGGCGGAAACCTTTATCCATCTTGTGAACATACTCGTTCAGCAGTCTATCTAAACGGCTATCGAGAGTTTCTTCCAGCACGACAATATTAGCCATTTGCATGCCTTTATAGAAAGCTTGCGGCAAGGCAGAGCGTCCTATGAGGTAGCTTTCATCTTCGAGAAGTAAGTGTTTGGCATCAGTGTGTTGATGTTTCAGAAGCGCGACGGCCAAACTATTTTCGAAATTGATCTGAGTGGGTTGTGGTTCATGATAGCGCCCAAAACTGGAGCCTCTGTGGTGAGCTATGCCTTCAAGATCGACCGCTTCAGTTCGTTGCAAAAGAAACTCGGTTTTACCACTGCCGGTAATGCCACTGATAATCAGCATCGGCTTGACCTGTGGCGCGGTATCTATGGTGTCAATTAAGAATTGACGCATCGCTTTATATCCCCCTTCGATAAAGGGAATATCTAACCCAGCTTCGGCGAGCCATTGTTGGGTGAGTTTAGAGCGTAAGCCGCCGCGAAAACAATAAAGGTAAGCGTTGGGATTGGCTTTAATGTAATTCGCCCAGGCTTCGATGCGTTGTTGTTTAATACTGCCGCAGACTAAAGAGTGACCTAAAGCAATAGCTGCATCCTGGCCCTTTTGTTTGTAACAGGTGCCCACTAGACGCCGCTCTTCATCTTGCATCAGCGGATGATTATGGCTGGCTGGAAAGGCGCCTTTATTAAATTCTACCGGTGCGCGAACATCCATAATCGGATGATCGCTGATAAAGAGTCGCGCATAGTCACTTTTAGGAACAACTTGAGTCATGCCGCTTGTTAAAACCATTACAGTAGTTCCACAAGATGAGTCGTGCTAGATTGCGCCACCATTTGTCCAATGCTGATAGGGGCAATATCGTTCGCGCTGAGTAGTTCTATTAATTGCGCTTCGCCTGCAGGTGAAACGGCAATTAATAAACCGCCGCTGGTTTGCGGATCGCAAAGTAGCGCTTTTTGCTCATCATCGAGTTCGGCTAAATGCTCGCCGTAACTGTCATAATTACGATGAGTGCCACCGGGAATACAGCCCATTTGCAAATAAGACTTAGCTTTGTCGAGTAAGGGCAGGGCGTCAATATCGATTGTGGCCGCTAATTCTGCTCCCAGACACATCTCTATTAAGTGTCCGGCTAAACCAAATCCGGTGACATCTGTCATAGCGGTCACGCTAGGGATTTTGGCGATAGCGGGGCCGAGTTTATTTAACTGACACATGGCATCAGGGGCGATATTGAGATCGGCTTCTGCGAGCTTTTTTTGCTTCTGCGCTGTGGTGAGAATGCCTATACCAAGAGGTTTAGTGAGATAGAGTTTGTCACCCTCTTGCGCGGTATTGTTCTGTTTTAGTTCGGTGAGTGGTATTTGTCCTGTGACCGCTAGCCCAAAAATGGGTTCAGGGGCATCGATACTATGCCCGCCAGCTAGCATGATTCCGGCATCTTTACAGGCTTGACGTCCGCCGTCGACCACTTGTTGAGCGACCTCTGCAGGTAAACTATTTACTGGCCAGCCAAGGATCGCGATGGCCATCATGGGGGTTCCGCCCATTGCATAGATATCACTAATTGCATTGGTCGCGGCGATGCGGCCAAAAGTAAAAGGATCATCGACAATTGGCATAAAGAAATCTGTGGTGCTGATAATGCCTGTTTCGTCATTGAGTTTATATACGGCGGCATCGTCTCGGGTGCTATTGCCAACGATAATATTGGGATCATCAAATTGAGGTAGCTGTGAGGCTAGAATTGTGCCGAGGACTTTAGGTGAGATCTTACAGCCACAGCCTGCGCCATGACTATATTCGGTAAGCTTGATAGTAGAGTTTGACATCGACAGCTGGATTCTCAAATGGGATCAATAGCCGTCATAATAGACCTATCTATTAGGCACATCAATCGGCTCTACCAGTCTGTGTGATGGCGAAATTTATATATAGAAGCCTGATGTTTATCAAGCGAACGGCGGCCAAAGAAAAGGCCACTGTGATGTGGCCTTTAAATTTGCTAGCAGAGCTAGATTAATAATTGGCGGTCAACAACTTCCAATTTTTCTTACGCATAAGCAGATCTTGTTGTAGTTGTTCAACACGCGTCATCAACTGTTGAATACAAATCTGTTTACGGCGAGCCTCTATTAACTCTTTTTTGGCTTGATAGTATTCACCAATATGGGTTTTTAACAGTTCATATTCATGGTGCAGTTTTTCAAGCACTTCTTCATAATCGGCACGCTGTTGGATCTTGTGCTGGGTTTGCTTAAGTTGCATCTGCAATTTGGCGCTTTCGATACGCTCTTGTGGCGTTACGCGTCGCTGGCTGGCTAAGCCGGTCCATGCCATCGCATTGATTAACCATTTAGTTGGATCGTAATGCCACCATCTAATGCCGTTACGGTAGTCATTTTCGAAGATATGGTGGAAGTTATGATAACCCTCACCATAGGTAAACAGCGCCAAAATACCATTATCACGCGCGGTATTCTTATCTGTGTAAGGTTGCTTACCCCAAATATGTGCCAGTGAGTTAATAAAAAAGGTGCAGTGGTGAACTACAACTAATCGCAATAACCCTGCCATTAATAGCATCGCCCACACGTCACCATTTAACCAACCTAAAAACATCGGTAAGCCGATATTCATAATGATCAGCAAGGGCAGATAGTATTTATGCTGCCACATCACAATTTTTTCATTTTGTAGGTCACGTACGTTCTTATAATCGTGGTATCGCTGCGCTTGATACTCGCGAAGCATCCAGCCGATATGGCTATACCAGAAACCCATGTTCGCTGAATAGGGGTCTCGATCATTGTTATCAACATGCTTGTGATGCACACGATGATCTGACGACCAATGCAAGGCACTGTTTTGTAATGCTAAGGCGCCACCAAGGGCGAAAAGAAAGCGCATTGACCAATGTGCTTTATAGGTTCTATGGGACCATAATCTGTGATAGCCAGCAGTAATAGACAGGCCACTGGCAAAAGCTAAGCCGACAAAGGCAACCCATTCGGTTATTCCATAACCATAGGTAATTCCGTACCAAGGAACTAAGATGACAGCACCTAAAAAGGTGGTGGCAAACAGAGTAATATTGGTCCAGATGAGGGGTGGTTTTTTCATTATAATATCCAACAACTGAAATTGAGCGTACATCTGTACGCAAATTTACCTTGCTAGATCACATTGGTCAAGACAGGCTGCGTTTTTCGATCAAAGCAGGTATCATCTTGTGCATATGTTTATTTAGTGGATTCATAATGATGGGCATCAGAGCACAGCAAAAAGAAAAAACTCGGCGGGCATTAGTCGACGCCGCTTTTAATCAATTGAGTGCTGAGCGCAGTTTTTCTAGCCTGAGTTTGCGTGAAGTGGCCCGTGAAGCCAAAATTGCTCCGACTTCTTTTTATCGTCACTTTAAAGATATGAACGAGCTGGGCCTAACTATGGTCGATGAAGGCGGTTTAACGTTGCGGCAGATGATGCGTAAGGGACGTCAGCGTGCAGAAGCGGGCGGGAGTGTCATCCGTATTTCAGTCGATACTTTTATGGAAGTACTCGAATCGAACCCTAACGTATTTCGTATTTTGCTACATGAGCGTTCAGGCACTTCGGCACCGTTTCGTGCTGCAGTTGCCCGTGAAATAGAGCATTTTATTTCTGAGCTGGCTCATTACACCGAGGCGACAGCCAAGCGCACTCCAGAATTGGCTAGAGCGCAGGCCGAAGCGTTAGTCACATTAGTGTTTAATGCCGGTGCAGCAGCGTTAGACATGAAGCGGGTTGATAGAAAAATATTGGCCGATCACCTAGTGATCCAGCTGCGTATGGTCGCCAAAGGGGCTGAGTCACTGCAGCAAAAAATGGAAAAGCGTTAATTGTGACATTGATGAATTTATAGCAATAAAAAAGGGCCATTGGCCCTTTTTTACTTTTTGTAGATTATCCGAATACTGGTTTATCAGACTCGTTTTTCCAACAACACCCCAGACTCCATGTGGTCGGTAAAAGATTAGCTGATTCCAACGGTGTCCATTAACGTTCGTTACTGTTTGGTAACCAAATGATATATATGCACTATTTAAAATTTAGTGTCCATTAGCGTCTTTGGTTGTACAATAAAAACTGAAACGACGCCGTACCCCACGCCGTACCCAGAATGGAGAATCGCTTGTAATGAAAGACCGAATAAATAGTAATGCTACATTACAAGCGCTGCGTCCGCGTGAGAGAGAATATCTTGTCCCAGATAAAAAAATTGAGGGGTTGAATATTCGAGTTAGGAAAACAGGTACCATGACTTGGACATTTCGTTTTCAAATTGGAAAGAAACACGAAAAAATTTCAATGGGACGCTATGTTCAGATAAAACCTGAGACTGGGATGACATTAGAGCAGGCAAGAAAGGAGGCTGGCCGTTATCGTAGTTGGTTGGAAAATAATAAGAACCCCAAGCAGGAGCTTGAAAAAGAGAAGCGAGAAAAAGAAGAAGCTAAGACTTTTAATGACGCATTTAAGAGTTTTGATGAGAAACGATTATCTAAGCAGTTGCGTGGAGAACAGTCACGGAGTATCTACCACAGAGACATAAAGCCAGTGATTGGCGGTATTAAGTTAGTTGACTTAAACATAGCTGATCTTAATAAAGTATTTGATGCCAAAGTAGATAAAGAAGGGAGGCGCATGGCAGGTGCTATAGGTGTTTGCCATAGAATCATCAATCAAGTGATTAATCACGCGTTGGCGTTAAATATGTTGCAGGTTCACCCTGCGCCGCTGTTGAAGGCAAAAGATGTTGGCGGTGGTTCCAAAGTTTCTAAGCGAAACTTGAGTTTTTCTGAGCTGAAGATATTGCTATCCAGTTTGAATGATTGGCGTACCGATCCTATTTATATCCGTTTGATGCGTTTTTTATTAGGGTGTGGGCAACGGATTAGTGCTGTGCTTGAAATGCGCTGGAGCGAGTTAGATTTAGAGGAAGGGGTTTGGTTGTTACCGGCGAGTTCTGAAGAACGTCATACCAAGAGTCCTGAAAGTCGTAAAATTCCACTGAGTGATTATCTTGTAGAGTTATTAAAAGAGCAGCGAAAGAGCGTACCGACAAAGTGGAAATTAGTGTGGCCGCAAATTGGTTCTGATAAACCTCAAGAAGCCTCTGTGGTACGCACACTGATTAAACGAAATTTACCTGCAGGTGTTGAGCATTACTCGCCGCATGACCTACGTCGTACATTCATTAGCCGGTGTAATGAAATGAGGCTAGATATTGTTGCAATAGAAAAAGCTGTAGGCCACCAGCTGCCTGGTATGTTGAAGGTTTACAATCACCATGACTACTTTATCGAGCAGCGAGAAGTATTGCAGGAGTGGGGGCAGAAATTAAATGCTTTAGCTATTGAGAATGTCGTGCCCTTTGAGAGCGCAAAAAGTAGTTAACAAGAGGTTGTTCAAATTTCTCTGGGGCTTACCACATAGCTACCCTTGCTGGTTTTCTAGTTGAGTTAGCTTTGCCTTTATCTGTAGATAGATTTTTTTTTCTTTTTTATTTAAAAGAGATGACGCCCTTTGAATTAAGTTTAAGAGTTCATTATTCAGATTTTCTAGCTCACCAAGCCTTTTTTTTAACTCATTAATTTCTTTTTCTTTTTTGATTATTACGTTATTTAAATTTATGAGGCTGTAATTTTCTGGAGTATTTTGTTGATTTTTGTTGCTCTTCGGTAATTTTTCTTCCTGTAATTTGGAGTAATTGCCATCAATCAGAGATTCTAGCGTTTTATTTATCGGGGTACCTTTAGTAGATGCTAATTTTCTTAGCTGCCTATTGTGTGTTGAGCTAATCGAGTGGGTGATAGATACCCTGTTTTTGCTCAGGTTTGACTTTCTTTGAAGAACGCCACGCCAAGCATCTTTCATATTTCTAACTAATAGCAGCTCGTTACCATATGACGCTTTGTATATATCGAGCCCTTGTTGAAATGATGTTGAATTTAAAGGCTCCTGAATTAGGACCCCCTTCTCTAAAAAGTACTGTTTAGCCCATTTCACCATCTCTTTGTTAGCGAAATTTATCCAATCGAAGGGCCCTCTGGTTTTGCGTGTCATAGGTCGTCCAATTTTCATTAAAGTAAGTACTACTACTATGTATATTAACTTAAATCTGTGACTTAGCAATAAAGCTTAGGTGTGTTACTTAGTCACGTACTTTAATTAATACGTATTTATTGATATCTTAAATTTGATTTACTACCAACAGACTCAAAGTTATATGTACTTAAATGCCATCTGTATTGAGCTATCTTTGCCTAAAGAATGTCATCTTGTAAAAGGTGGTTATAAGGGGCGGTTTTTCGCAAAACCAGAGTTGAAATTTTTCTTTATTAGACTGATATACCGATATGAAATTAACGAAATTCGAGAGTTGAGTGTTAACGAGTTAGCGAATGGTTTAGGCGTATCGAAAAATACTGTTGTTGAGGGAATGTTATTGCTATGTCAGATAGGCTTCTACAGCAAGTCATTAGGCAAAGTTGATAGTTCTTATACTAAAGGTCGGCCAACATGTGTTTACATTCCTACGGATACATTGAAGGAGTTATTACAGCGAGAGACGTCAGAATGTTATTGGAAGGTGTTAATTGATGACTTGTTAGATGATTGTGGCAAAAAGAATGATGAATCGCGACGGCATTCATTAAAATTGGCAAACCGATTATTACTTGTCGTCCTGTTGTTCCATGCTGATAAAGGTGCGCAAGTGTGTAATCTTGGGTATTCACAATTGAATAAACTCACTGGTATGTCCAAGCAGCAATTGGCCTCACAACGGAAAACGTTAAGCCGTCTGGATTACATTAAAGGCTATGAGCCAGGTTCGTTAGAAAACACAGAGCAGAATTTCACACACCGTAAAAGCACGTATTCAATAAACACCGGTCTTACAAGATACCCTGCGATAACAAGAATGCCCCCAAAATCTTTATTTTTGAGACATTGGGAAGTGAATCCATTTATGTTACTTGAGTTAGCCGGGGCAATAGAGACAGCTAAGCGAAATGTAAGTCTGAGGCTTTGTGGCGATTCAACCATTTCCGAAAAGTCTTTAGCTAAAGTGGAGTATTTAGATATATGTTCTGAGTTTAGTAGTCTCATTGGCTACAAAAATGCATGGATGTGTTCTGGTTTTTATTATGAAAACTTCAGAGCTAAACAGAAATTTGAAGCCTTAAATTTGAAGCTAGTTTCTTATGCGTCTTTAATGCTCAAGCAGCATTGGAAGCAGTTTTCAAAGAGAAGTTTACAATGCAGCGAGCTCGCAATTGCGGATAATCTCAAGTACAAGATTAATGATGATTTCTTGTTGGGAAGTATGAGTGTGCCGCAAAAATTACAACCCCTAGATGTGAAGCTAAGTGGACAAGAAATGTCAGCTGTAATCTGTGAAACAGTTCTTTGCCTCAGTTTCGGGTTAGCAAGATTAGTTTATAAAGATTTAATAGAGTTTGCTGACTATAAACCGGAAGATACAATTAGTGTGCTAACGATTAGTCCTATGAAGTATCTTTCAGCAACAATGCACGCGCCAATAGAAGTGCAATTAGTTGAAAAATAGCAAATTCTATTAGCTATTGCTGATGGTTTAACTATCGAGTAACAATATTGCTTTTTGTATTGATATGATCGATAGGTTTTTTAAGTCTCTGTTTGGATTTTTATTGTTGAAATTGTCTGTTTGTTAATACTAATGCTATCTAATACTAAACTAATACTAATTAACTGGTTACGATTATCATACTCGTACATAGTTGTTTAGTCAGTAGGTTGTTATTCTCCTTCCTAAACTACATAGAGGGTTACCAGGTTAGAGTTATCAAGCCCTTAGGGCTCCTGAGTTAAAAATTACTCAGACCATATAGGTTATGAACAATAACCAATATGGAATATCGACATGTCAAAACGCCATTCATCAAACACTAACCTAACAGTTATCAGTGATGGTCAATATCAAGGTTTAACCGTTTATGCTAAGCCATTAAGCGCCCAATATTTGGATGCTTCTTTACGAACCATTCATGCTGCACTTAACGAGCATCCGAGAACCTTGATGGTGAGGTTTGATTTACATCTACCTCAGCTTAATTTTGATGATTCACCAATGTGGTACGATTCAGGTGTCATAGGTAAGTTCTTCAAATCTTTAAATGTTAAAATTCAGAATGATAGGGATATCAAGGCGCGTGAGGGTAAGCGAGTGCATCCGTGTTCCATGCGGTACGTATGGGCTAGGGAACGGGCTGATGCTGCTACGGACCATTATCATGTGGCCATCTTTCTCAATAACGATGCTTATAACCACTTAGGCCATTACAATTATGATGGACGCAACCTGAGTACTAAGATCGTCGAAGCATGGGCTAGTGCCTTAGGGCTCGATGATTTTGAGTGTCGACATTTAGTGCATTTTCCTGAGAGTAAACCTATGCACTACATCAATAAAAATGCCCTTGATTATCCTCAGATCTTCGCTCAAGCTTTTTATCGCCTGAGCTATTTAGCTAAGCTCGCGACTAAGCATTATGGTGATAGAGCCCGTTCATTCAGTCGTAGTCAATGTTGATTGTCTGTGGCTTAGGTCATCATCGAAAAGGTGAAAAAATAAAGAGGAATAGCAGGGGCCTCATGCCCCTGTCGTATGTTAAGACTTAATGACGTAACCAATACCAGAGATCTTTACCAACTTCCGCTGCTGCGATCATGCCATCACCAATGACTTTAGCTGGAGTGACAACCGTTGCTTTAACGGTGGTCTTGGCTGCACCTGTTACTAATGACGTTGCCGCTTTTCCATATTCACCATCACTAACATGTTCTGCTGAAGTACTTAAGGTGTCACCGGTGCCTTTGATCAGTGTTTCAAGGGGTTTAGCTATTAGGTCACCTGGTGTTCCGATAACCGTATTGATTGAGTCAGGTAGGCCGAGGTGTTCACCTGTCATCTTGGCTGCGGTAGAAACGAGTGCAACGTTAGCAGCTGTGCCTGTGGCCACCTTTGAAGCTGCGCGGCCCAGTAAGCCTGCTCTTGCACTGAGCTGCGCGGAAAGATGCAGGCTGTTACTCACCTGTTCAGATCTGTCAGTTTCATCGATACACCAGTTGACGAAATGCTCACAGTTACTGTTGAGTAGGTGATAGGGCTGGTATCCCAGTAGACTTTGAGCACGTGCAATAGCCGTTTCACGATCGTAGGCGATGGCTTTACGTCTGATGTGGCCACCTTCTGCAAACATCGCAATACTGATTTGCTCAATCACGCCATCTTTGCGTTGGTGGATCACCTGATCAGCGCCGACACATAGGCCATGATGTTCGGTAAGTCCTAAAGGGTCGATATTGACCACCAGATGATCACCGGCTTTAAATTTCTTCATAGTGAACTCCAAATAAAAAAGAGAGCCGGGCCCGACAAGGCAACGGCTCTCAAGTGGGGGATTTAGGGAAGGGATTAGATCTCTAGTTCAACAAAGTCCTTATCGATCTGCTGCTGAGTAATACCGATGTAGCGCAGGGTGACCGCTTCTGAGCCGTGTCTGAGCATGCGCATCACTCGGCCAATATCTTTGCAGGACTGATACAGGTGATAACCACGGGTTTTGCGCATCGAGTGGGTGCCTAATGCGACCTTGATGTCTTCACCTACAAAGGCAAAGGCTTTGGCCACTGCACGGCGACTGAGCGGCTTAGGGGTTGCATATTGCATTTGCCTGCTACGATGGGATTGAAACAGATAGATGTGACCTGGGTGACGCGCTTGGATCGTCTCAATCAACGCAAGGGTCTTATCGTTGAGCTTGATGCTGGCGGGTTTACCGGTCTTCTGCTCAGTGATGGTTAAGCGATCGCCCTGAATGTCACTGAACTTGATCGCCAGTAAGTCGGAGATCCGCAGCGCCAGGTTAAGGCCAATGTTCCACACATCGGCCATCTGTTGACCAAAGTGGCGCTGCAGCAGATAACTGATAAGCTTGATGGTGTCGCGGCTCTTCACCGCTTCGACTTCTTTCATCTGTGGTTCCCTCTTTTTGCTATAGCGTGAATATGGGAACCCGCCTTGCGTAAACCCGCATGGGGCCTAGCTTCGCTGCTTCCCACAATACCTTTTTGAGAACCGGATTTAGTCAACACTGACTTGCACCCGGTACACCTCCATGTCGACGTAACTACAGAAGTTCTCGATAAACTGGCGTATTAGGTGGTCGGCGTGGCTCAGGTAACAACGGCCAAAGAAGCTGTTGTAGACCTCCTGCTGGCGAAACTGCACATCCATCTCTTTTTCCAGCTCAGGGAAGGGACCCCCACAATAGGCAAAGTCGGTGAAGTAATTCAGCTGCCAACTGTCACCGTGTCGGTAGAGGTTGATCTCCACCGGGTGATAGCCACCTTCTTCGGCGCTGTAATCTGGATCGTGGAAGTTAAAGGTGACGATGTTAAATTCCTGAATGTTGATGGCTGCTAGTTGTCGTTCCAGTAGCTCATAGAAGGGCTCTGGTAATTGGATTGTGGTTTCGCGGTGTATGTTCATGGTGGACTCCAAAACAAAAAGCCCGCCAACGACAAGCGTTGCGGGCGAGGTTGAGGTAAGGGTTAGTTAAAGGTTGCTGTTAGCGGTTAAACAAAATTAGGTGTGACTGCTCCATTGTGGATGGGTATTGTCACCGTGGTTGTAGTAGCTGCCGTTTAAGATCATCCGCCACTCGCCATGGGGCATGCCGTACTTATCGCAGTCCCTGACAAAATGACAAAAGCCAATCTCTTTGGGCAAGTTATCCGCCATGTCATGGTTACTGACATACAGCTGAAGCTTACGCAATCGCTCTGGTGGACTGATCTCTGCCGGTCCGCAGATGTCGCCGCACTCATCTCTCGGACGGAGAAATATCGGCAGGGTTAATTCCAGGCTAAGGCGTTTGAGCAGATCGGGAAATGCGCTGCAGGCTTCTGCCACTGCGGCCTGAGAAAAGCTGTCAGTAAATTCAATCATGAAGGTCTCCAAAATAAATAGGGCTGCTAACAAGGCAGCCCTTTATGCCGGTATGACTTGGGTAAGGTTTTGCTGTCAGAGCCAGCCACGTTCGGCGAATGACACGCAGGTATCGCCGACGACGATATGGTCCAACACTGGGACATCGATGGTGCTAAGCGCTGACACCAATCGCTCGGTGATCAGCCTGTCTGCTGCCGAGGGTTCTGCACAGCCTGAAGGATGGTTATGGGCCAAGATCACCGCTGCGGCATTACATAGCAGTACCGCCTTAACGACTTCGCGGGGATAGACGCTGGCCGCATCAATCGTGCCAAAGAACATCTCATTGAACTCAATCAAACGGTGCTGATTGTCGAGCATCATCACGGCAAACACTTCCCTTTGATGCTGGTGGAGCTTAAAGCGTAGAAAGTCGCGGGTAGCGTTGGGATTACAAAAAGCATCACCGCGCACGAAACGCTCGGCGACGATACCTGCTGCGGTTTCGAGAATTTGCGATGAGGTTTGTGACCAGCTGTCGCTGGGTAGGGTTATGACCTTGTGCATAGCGCCTCCTAAGGTTGCTAATCGGTATATGCACAGGGGTGATATATATCTGTAAAAGATTGGAAATGGAGAAAAAGTTAAAAATTACTCGGAAGGCATATGTGATGAGTCAATAACGAAGGACACTCATCATGAAACTATTACGATTAAATCAGGTGATGGAACGCACTGGGCTTGGACGTTCATCTATTTATAATTACATGAGTACCGGAGAGTTTCCAAAGCCAGTTAAGATTGGTCCACGAGTGTCGGCTTGGGTTGAAAGCGAAGTGGAAGATTGGATAATGGAGCGGATTGAAGAAAGAGATGTGGTAAATGTAGAAGAAATGGCGGAATAGACCCGTAATCAGGAGAAAATGTCTCCTTCATAAATATTAACCTGATTGCAGCGACTGTTAACTGATATCTTTCAGTGTATTGGATCTCGCATAGGAATTGGTTAAATTTTGAGGTGAGGTAATGAAAAATGCTAGAAGAGGTTCGATTTGTAGTGCTGTTTGTTTTGAAGTAAAATCAATGACTAACGCTGTATATTTGATAGTTTAAGAACCGTATGACTGACAAAAGCATCAACAAAGAGATCCAGCAGGAACTTGAATACCTGGTAACAACGGAACTTACTGTAGAAAGCCCAAGAGTACAGGCTTGGATGGAGAAAACGGCCAACCATCTACGAAAGGATCAGCTGCTTCCAGGTCAAAAGTTCGTGGTCGATAAAGACACCTGTTTATTAAAAAAAGTGTTTATGAATTAGGGAGTGCCATGCCTATCAATTTTGATATACCTAGCGTCAACAGAGCTGAAGCGAAGCGGTTCCTAGAATCCAACCCTTATCAGTGTTCATTATCGAATTTCGCTTGTTCTGGTGAGCTAACATTGCTTGCATCAAAAACAGATGACACCGAAGTAATCAACCTCATTTCCAATACCGATGACCCAGAAATAACAGAGGTGTTATATCAGGTAAAATCGCAGAAGGTGTTAGGTTTGAACGGCTTTGATAACTGCGTGGAGATCAGTGTTTGGAGAGGTGTCACGGATAATTACGATGAGATCCGTAGTCGTTTTATCAGGGCGTACCTTGAACAGGTTTTAGAGTCATGCAGCATTGTCATTTCGCAGGAACAAACAAAAGGGACTGAAACATTTTGGGTAAGACGTATGAGCGCGGCTATTCTCAATCCAAAACATCAGATATTCATTTCCGATAAAGGGACTGGGAATACTCAATCAATTAGTGACCATGACGAATTGATCACGGCTTGGCACTCAGGTCAGCATACGTTTGTGATATCTCGAATTTAGCAGTTCAATCTTCATCTTCTTCGATATCTTTAGTGTTGTACCAAAAAACAAAAAGCGAAGCGGCGATACCAAAAACCATGATGAGTATCGATGTTATTTGAACAGTATTCATAACGCCTCCGTTGTGAAATACACCTTCTGCGGCTTGTCCTGTAGAGAGCGAAGCATTAAGCCATCAGACTCCACTGCTCGATAATTTTTATCCACCATATCAGTATCGTCTAAATGTGAAATTAGCGCCTTAATCGCGTCCTTGTATTTCTCTGGAACACGTATCACAACAGTGTTTTCGTACTTGGTTTTACGTCCAGCACCAGCACGAGCGCCACCATGTTTTTTTGTACTTGAATCTGCCATAATTAATAGTCACCTTGAAAAAGTTACAAAATCAAGATTGAAAGGTAAAGAAATGACTAGAACTAGCTTACAATCCCTTATAGAAAAAGGGCTATCAAAGGAGGACGTATGAGTACAGTACAATGGATTGCTTTAGGTCTTACCTTTACTGCTTTTGCAATTCTTTTTTACGCTGGTTGGTTGATTGTGGATGACATCAAAAAGCACCCTTAATTTGGAGGACGTATGAGTACAGTACAATTGATTGCTTTAGGTCTTCTCTTCAGTCTTTTTGCAATTCTTTTTTGCACTGGTTGGTTGATTGTTTATGACATCAAAAAGCATCCTTAATTTTGAGGGGTATGGGATATGAGTACAGTACAAATCCTTGGTTTGTGTCTCACTTTCACTGGTTTTTCAATTCTTTTTTACACAGGCTGGATGATTGTGGATGACATTAAAAAACATCCTTAATTTGGAGGTCGTATGAACACAGTTCAAATCATTGGTGTGAGTTTAGCGATTTTTACCCTTGCAGGGTTGGAGTATACGTTCTGGATGATGTTGAGACAGGAAATAAATAATCACCATCAAGACCCCAAATAAACAGTTCCCACTTGCAATCGGCCATGCCCCAAGTCTTGGCTCATCACGGCTCTATCCTTTCCGCATTTAATTAGTGGTTTCTTATATTTGGTTTTACCACTGCATGATTACCTCCAATAGTCCATTCAATCGTCCTGCAGCATCCTGATACTGCTCCGGCACTCAAACATTTCGTTATATATTGCTTTCAACGTGTATGGCATCTGTTTTAAATAAATGATAATTAAAAATTATAGCTAATATGAGTGAGGAGGGGACTTTCCAAAGCCAGTTAGATTGGCCCAAAAGTTGTCGCTTAGGTTGAAAGTAAAGTGGAAGACAGGATTATAGTGCGAATTGGGGTGTAGGAATCACGAGTGATGGAAGAATTTTTATTGTCATTCTAAAACCACCTCCTATGGAGGTGGTGAACGTCTGATTTAGGCTATGCCTGAAGGTTGCTCATGCTAAATACTAACTTTGTTTGTAACCAGCAAATAAAGAGAGGTAAATAGCATGAGCAGATATGAATCAGCTTNCGAAGAAATAATTAGGCGATATGTGCGACATCAAGACAAACAAGAGAAGGAAGAAGCCGAGCGTCAATTACAATTGAACGTTGATTAATGAATAAGCCCCCTTATAGGGGGCCAATCAAAGCCACCTTCTATGAAGGTGGATTTTTACTTTAATAAACAATAACTCATTACGACCTATTTGATAGGTAAATCACACTTTTAATTGTATTTTAATTTCAGATTATGTTCAGCACTAACTAGGTGATAGGTTTAGGGACAAAACAATAAAATCATCAATAAAGAATGGAGGCACTTATGTCAAAGGTTGTGGTTGTATTTAGCGGTGGGCAAGATTCTACAACATGTCTAGTCCAAGCATTAAGCTTATATGAGGAGGTCCATGCGATTACATTTGATTATGGGCAGAGGCATAAGCAAGAAATTGAAGTTGCTAAGGCCCTAGCAACAAAGCTGAATGTTGCTAGTCATAAAGTCTTGGATGTAACAATGCTAAACGAGTTAGCGGTATCAGCTTTGACTCGAGATGATATCCCTGTTTCGCATGTGCTAATGGAAAATGGGTTACCAAATACATTTGTTCCAGGTCGAAATATTTTATTTTTAACTCTTGCTGGGATTTATGCATATCAAGTTGGTGCTGATACCGTTATCACGGGGGTATGTGAGACTGACTTTTCGGGCTATCCAGATTGTAGAGATGAATTTGTTAAATCTATGCAAGAGGCTTTATGTAAAGGGATGGATAGGGATATTGCTATCTCTACTCCTCTGATGTGGTTAAATAAGGCTGAAACATGGGCACTTGCTGATAAATACCAAAGTTTAGAGCTGATCCGTAATGAAACCTTAACCTGTTACAACGGCGTTATAGGTAATGGATGCGGTGATTGTCCATCTTGCTTACTGAGGAAACGTGGTTTAGATGAGTACTTGAACAGCACCGATACAACATCGGAATTATAAGTCGAATTTAGTTCGGTGTGATAAGCTACCCCCGATACCACATATTACGGTTAAATTGGTGATTTTATGGAGAAATTAACGGTTGGCGTTTTAGTTGTTGCTTCCAACGTTTTCAAAGGAATAGGCAAGGTTAAGTCTATCGATTCAAACTCGATGACCGCAGGCGTAGGCTTTTTTTGTTCTCCCTTGACTCCGTATGCAAATCTTATTGACGTAGCTTTATGCGACCTGGAGGTCGTTACATCTTTGGGGGTTAGAGCAGAGGTATTCGTTCAGTTTTCCAATTCGCAAACATGGAAAATTGGTCACTATGATGGTGAAAGGCCAGGTAATCAGGCATTGATCACCTTCTCCAGCAACCTGCGCGATGTTTTCGACTTTACTGAGTTGTTTGTCCCAAATGCTCACCCTAAAAATGAATACAATCCATATGCATACCTCAAAGGAAAAGCGACCTCATCTCCTTATATTTGCGATGCATTATCAGCATTCTATCAAGCCTATTATGAGCAAAGACGATCTTGTCGTTCCATCTCTTCGCTGATTTCTAGTTCTGTGGAGTTAGAGAAGCATCAACTTGCGGTTGTCTATGAAGTACTCAAAGACACAGAGAAAAAGTACTTGTTGTGTGATGAGGTTGGCTTAGGGAAAACAATCGAAGCCGGTTTTATCGTTCGTCAACATGTTCTTGAGCGTGGGCATGACAGTCGAGTATTGATTTTGGTCCCCCCGCCCCTAGTTGACCAATGGCATACAGAATTATCAATTCGTTTCCATCTTGGTGATCTGCTAAGTACGAATCCTGACAACACAGATCCTAAGGTCCATATTTGCTCTTATACCGAAGCACTTATGTACTCTGATGCCCCTTCGATGGTTGTGGTGGATGAAGCCCACCAAATTTCAAGCTTCCCTTTCAGTAGTAGGTTTAAGGAAACTGCACTGTTTGGTACGATTGCCGAACTTTCGAATCAATCTGAAATCACCCTGTTATTGACTGGAACGCCAATGACTGGTCACAAATCAGCTTATTTTGCTCTTCTACATTTACTTAATCAGCAACATTTTCCGCTTAACGACCAAGCAATAGAAATATTTAATCAGACCCTACCACAGCAGGGCCGACTCAGGGAAATTTACCGTCTGTTCAAACCAGAAAACGTTGATGGTTTGATAGATGGTGCTCTGGATGATCTCGAACATTTTGATTTACAAGATGATGAGTTGCAGCAACTGATTGATCTTTTGAGACCGCTAGTAGATATGTTCGCTGACGAAGTCGATTCAGTTGCACGTGACCAAGTCATCAAGGCTCTTGCTAATCATCTGGGAAGTAAATACCTCTACGATTACAAAATGTTGCGAAATTCACGCGCAACAGGCTTCGAGACAGACCAAAACAGTGAAATAGAGGCTCTCTTCCCAGGATTGAATCCATCAGAGTTGATTCATTGGCGCGCGCCGGAAGAGGGACCTTATCTGGATGAACTTTTCGAGCAATACCGCAGTGAAGCCATTTTTGACCACGGGTCATTTCTCGCACTGCCCATCTCTGACTTTAAACAATGGTCAGAAGCCTTGTTAACAAGCCCATTGTGCTTCGCTAGCAAAATTAAAGAGTATCTGGCAAAAAATAAGTTATCAGAGATTGAAACTAAACACTGGCAGCACATGCTGGCACAGGCCGATGATGAGCAAATCAACAAAAATGCCGCGCTCAGTGCGGCATTAGAAGGCTGGTTAATAGCGAATGAAAACGGTAAAGCGGTTATTTTCTGTGGCGAAAAACAGACTGCGGACGACGTTTACCAGTATCTATCAACGCAGTTAGATGTAGGTGTAGAGCGTCATGGTGACAAAGATGCTATTGCGTTCAATTCAGATGTTCAAATACGAGTTTTAGTGTGTGATGAGAAAGGGGAAGATGGTTTAAACCTACAAGGTAAAAAACGTTTGTCAGTTCACTACGGCATGCCAATTTTGCTTAGCCGACTAGAACAGCGAAATGGTCGCTTAAATCGATACAGCGCTTTATCTACAGGTGTTAGCCCCATTGATACCTTTATTCTGGCACCAGAACGAGACACTTTTTATAGTAAGTGGATTGAAGTGTTGAAAGAAGGCGTAGGCTGCTTTGAATACTATCGTGCCAATATCCAAGATGAGATAGACCAGAAATTAGAGCGGCAGGTCTGGCCGGATATTCGTGAGAAAGGCTATGCAGCCTTAAAGGATGCAATTGGTGACTTACAATTATGCACAAAAGAGATCTACCGAAATAGAGAGATAATCGCGAAATTGGCAACGGTTGATCTTGATGCTGAAAAAGCAGAAAAAATCTTAACCCAACTGCGCGAATCTGACGAAGTCTTTGAAGAGTCGAGTGCACTAAGTCAATGGATTACTGCGGGAATTCTCTTTGACAGACTAAAAGAAGGTGAAGATTTGTACCGTTTTCGCTTCCAGTCAGGAAGAACCAAGTTGCGCTCATCTACCCTGCTAAGTAAGTGTATTGTCGGCATAGACTTTGACTCTTCATGTTACAAAGCACCCGTAACTCGCGCATTGTCGTTTTCGAGAAGGCGCAGTGTTGAGAATGGCAGTTACCCTCTAAGGTATGGTCAACCATTTGTGGATGCCATTGCTGATGTTTCTAAATCATCTCCTTTTGGCAATAGCAGTGCGATAATCCGCCAGATTAGCGGAAATATTGAGCCAAAGTTATTTTTCGTCCCTCAATGGTTAGTTGAATCAGAAACTTTATCGAAATCAGAGCAAATTGCATTGGACTCTGTTGCCCCCCCTGCTGCGTATTCTGCCGTGTATACAGAAAATGGTCAGGTAGAATCAACTCCTATTATCAACACGCTAATTACCGCCCCATACAGCAAGAGAGGGTCTCGCATGTATCATGGGGAGCAACCAGTCAATTATAAAGACACCAATATTACAATTGCAGGTGAACTGGAATTGGTGGATATTTGGCATTTAGTCGAAAACCAGATAGATAAAACACGCTTTAATGCTGCTTTGGATTCGGCTTATGAATCCAGTAAAGCAGATGCAGTTCAAGCATTTTACGAAGGCGCAGAGTTGACTGAAAATATTACTCCGAAAGTCACGCTTTTAACGATCAAATATGTACTCCTATTTGGAGGACTTGCGTAATGCTCTTTTGGGATTTTTACCCGCAAGATAAAAAATCTGAACTTCTTTACAATATAGCTGTGTTTTATGAGACGCAGTTTAAGAGCCGTTTAGTGCGTGCTCTAGACTCTCCAAATTTGAATCTTAATGAATTTTGGTATTTGGTTAAAGATTTGCTCGCTGGCGATAATAAGGGTAACGAATCCAGCCTTTTTCTTGGGTTAATACCGACCGCAGAGCAGTTTCAGATTGCTTTGAATTGTGGGTTGAAGTTTGATGCAGCATCAACATCAGTAGTACTAGATCATGAGGTTCTGTCAGAGTATATAAAGCCAGTATATGCACTGAACAAAAAGCGCTACTCCGTAGAACCGCCTCATGATCCAGTTCTGAAAAGTTTAAACTTGCCTTATTCGACCTATACCAGCCAGGCTCAACAGGAAGCTGTAAGAACGGCGCTTTCATCAAAAGCTGATGCGACAGTTATCATTAATCTGCCAACAGGGTGTGGAAAGACCCTTGTTGCAGAGACGTTGACGGCATTTTCACAAACGGATGAGCTAAGCATAGTTATTGTACCTACAACAGCACTTGCGCTAGATCAGGCTCGTAGAATGAAAACTTTTATCCAAGATTTGGGTTTTTCTGCCGCGCCAGAATATGCCTGGCGTGGTGATTTGAAGCCTGATGTTAAAGTACGTATAAAAGCGGACATTTTGTCGGGTCAACAAAGGGTGTTGTTTGTCTCTCCAGAATCAATGGTAGGCAGTCTTCTGCCAACCCTATTTAAAGTAACAAAGTCGCTAAAACTAAAAAATGTGATTTTTGATGAAGCCCACCTGATTGATACATGGGGAGAGTCATTTCGCCCTGAGTTTCAAAAGGTAGGCGCCTTTCTTAATTCGCTAAGAGATATTGGAGGGGTATTTAGAACAGTTTTCCTATCAGCGACATTCTCAGAACAAACATTGACGACCATCAACACACTCTATGGCCGACCAGAGAAACATCCTGTTTTCGTTAATGGCGCATTTTTACGCCCAGAGTTGATTACGCGAAAGACTAAAGTGACAGAGGACACCTATTTTGACGAAATCACTGGCAGGATATTATCTAGCCCTAAACCTCTGATTGTTTATGGGGCAACAAAAGCAGATTGTAGAGCCCTTTACCAACGCTTAACTGGACTAGACATTGTGAGGGTTAGTCTGTTTACAGGTGACACAGTAGATGATGACAGAAAACGAGTCATTCGTAATTGGAGTGAAAATACTGTCGACATTATAGTGGCGACATCAGCCTTTGGTGTCGGTATGGACAAAAGTGATGTGCGTACGGTTATCCACGCCGGCATCAGTGAAAATATCGATTCGTTCTATCAAGAAATCGGTCGTAGTGGGCGTGATGGTAAAGCGGCTTATTGTGAAGTGATATACCACGCGAAGCAGTTGGACCGCCAAAGCCAAAATAAAAAAATCAGTACAGAAGTTGGTTTTTCCCGTTGGCTGTCTATGTGGAAGCGCAGAAAAGAAGTATCAGAAGGCATCTACCAGGTTTTTGTCAATACACAGGCGAATCATATCGAGCGGAACACAGATGCCAATGAAACTTGGAACTGGAAAACACTATTAATGATGCAGCGTGCTGGTTTAATTAGGCTTTCTTATCCAGATGTATCAAGTATACCGAGTGAAAAAGAAGAGCAAGCTTCTTTTTGGGAAGATTATTCAGGTAGAGTTTTAGTAGAAACTTTGCACGATCGGCATGTAGTGGAAGACACTTGGGAGAGCATTGTAGAGTCCCATCGCAAGCAGGAAATTGCTATTGAACGACAGCGAGTGGAAAACTTATTAAGTTGGATAAATGGCCAGACTAAACTTTGCAGCATTTTGCAACAAAGTTATCAACTAAACGGGTACATGCCTATCAATGCATGTGCAACCTGTGATGTATTAAACAATACCCCCGGACGACATTCTCTCGTAGGTCAGAGAGTTCGCGTAACAAAATCAACTGAAGACTTCCCTGAGAACCGTTTGTTCTATTTTGACTCTTCGAATAAGACAGTAGAAGACATTATTAAGGCATTCAGACGAGCACTACTTGATGAGAGAGTTACTATGCTTGTATGTTCTGAAAGTTTTCTTAAAGGTGCAGAGCCTTATTTAAAAAAAATCAAGCACCAAGTCTGGTTCTATGCTCCTCTTTCAGACTATTTAAACGACAAATATGTGCTTAACGATTACTCCAAATTTATTATCCAAGACGATATTAATGGCCTTGAAGTTCTCAAGTTACCAGATGATTGGCAAGAGAAACACTCGAATATTTTTGTGGCTAGCGCTCAACTTGGCGACCCAAAACATCCTCACCGTAAATGGTGGGAATCGGACAACTCCATACAACCATTATCATTTATAGTGAATTCATAATTATGGCAATTATAAATAATGCAAATCGAGGCAGTCATATCCCAACACTGCTACTTATCGATGAATTGCTGATGAAATATCGTGCTAAAAACCTAGGAAAATACTTTCCACGTTCGCAATTACTGACCGCTACAATGCCAGAGTCTCTCTATTTGAGAAATGTGAAGGATGATTCAGGAACTTACAGCATAAATACCAATGCAAAAGATAAAATGTCTGAGTCTTTGGATTTCTGGTCTGAATATGGCCTGTGGGATTCTGAAATTGATGATAATGGTGAAAAAGGTTACCGCAGCAATGATCTTACGGCCACACACCGGAACTTGCCTAAGCGGGTGTTGGATGTGATATCTAGCCATTACTACCCTGATGGAAATCTGCGCATAACCCTGGATGAGTTTAGAAATAACGCGGAACTCTCACGGGATTTCAGTACTTTTGTTTTTGCCATGTGCTTTTTCTTATATCAAGAAGAGTCTAACTTTCAAAACCAGAATTTTCTTATCCAAAGTAAAGCTCGCGAAATGATGTCAGGTGCAGTTCAAAGTGGCGATATCAGAATTACTTTCAACAAATCAGAAGAAGTTGGTGTTATGGACTACGGCCATCTTCTCGGTTTTTTTGAGGTAGTTGGAAAAGATACTTATATTGTTGATCCAACAAGATTTGTAATGTGGTACTTGAATGACATCTTTAAAAACCAATCTGCATTGTCAATTCAGGAATTTCTGGACAAGTTAAACCACATACTTCCAATATTTGATACTGGGCCTTATCAAGAAGCGCTTCCTAAGTATCTGAACACAACTCGACCTTCTATGAACTTTAACGATGGAAACGTGTTAATGTCGTCTGCGTTGAGCCTAGCCTTATTCCGGCTTGAAAATCTGAAACTACTTCGGCTGGAAGTGCGTTCAGACAGTACTGTACGCTTTGATTTAAGTCTCCCGACATCTGCAGTAAAGCAAGTGACACACATTCAATTTGTTGGTGAGGTGGCGTAATGAGTATTCAAGCTTATTGGCCGACCGAAGCCAATGTTCACGATTGTATCCTTAGTGAAGCTGAGCGTCTGAGCGATAAACTCCTAGTTGCTGTTCACCATCCAACAAAATTAATTGCAACTGACTATGCAACCCAAACACCTGAAGTGAAAACTCAGCAAGATTTGTTAGAGAGATTGCTTCGCACGAACGACATCATTCCGCTTTTGGGAGAGTCTGGCAGTGGTAAGTCACACCTTATTCGTTGGCTTCATGCTGTAGCGAAGACGCACCCGAAGGCCATCGAAGAAAACTGGCACATTATTCGTGTACCCAAAAATGCCAGCCTCTCTCAAGTGCTGAATATCATGTTGAAAGGGCTAGAAGGCGAGGTTTTCGAGCAAGCCCGTGAGCGTATAGGTCAGGTGAGTAACTCACTAAGCGAGGAAGCTACCCGGGACTTACTATTTACGCACATCAATGAGGCATTAAAAGCTCAACCTGAACTACTTAAAAATGAAGGGCGTTCACTTCAGACAGAAGGGAAGTTAACGCCTGAAAAGAGGACCCAAATCCGGGATCAAATTAATTTTGCGACGCAACTTGATCATTTTTTTGCTGATCCACATATTAAGGCGAAGTTTTCAGGGCCTAAGTCTGTTATCAATAATCGAGTTTCGCGATTAATCGAAAGTAAGAGTTATGCAGATATTCTTAACGAACATTTTGACTTGTCTGAAAACGACTTTTTGTTTTCTTCCAGTGAAGAAGTCTCGGTTCACCTTGGTAGTCAGGCAAAAAATGCGTACGCGAATCTTCAGTTAGAGTCTGATGAGTCTAAACGCAAAATGGCGGCGGTTGTTACTAATCAGGCGATTGAACGGGCATGTAAGCTTATGTTTAATCGCTTGTTCCAGTTTAGTACCGGTAACTTCCAGGACTTGTTTAAAGAGATCCGTAAGCACCTCTTGGCTGAAAATAAAACCTTAGTTGTGTTGGTAGAAGACCTTGCTGCGATTTCTGCAATTGATGACGTTTTGATTGAGAGTTTGTTGGAGCAAGATCAAAACGACGGCGAACAGGTTCTATGCCGTATGAAGTCTGTTATCGCAGCAACAGATGGTCTGGAAAGCTATCAAAGTCATAGAAGTACGATTTGGACGCGGGGAACCTATGAATGGCGCTTACCGTCAGATAATGACATTCGGCAATTTCCGCAACTGACTTTTACCGGTGACGATGTTCTGGATTTTTGTGCACGATATATCAACGCAGCTCGTCATGGTTTAGCTGGTATTGCAAAGTTTGCCGATGAAACGAAAGTAAATGAAGGTATTCCTTTTTGGAATCAAGAACTAAATGATTCTGACGAAAAAAATCTTATAGAATTTGGATGTTCACCAAGTGGTATTTCGTTATTTCCTTACAATAGACAGGCTATTTTAAAACTGGCGCAAAAACATGTTTTTAGTGGCGGACGTCATCGCTTCAATCCACGCGTCGCGATCCAACACGTTTTGCTGGCCATACTTCGTGATCACAACAAGAGTTTCCAAAAAGGAGATTATCCGAGTGCCTGGTTTGAAAGCCAATTGAATGAGTTTCGTCATGACGAAACAGCGCAAAAAATCTTACGTGATGTTGCAAATTCAGAGATGGCGAAGAGACTCGTCGGTTTTATGTCTTTATATACGGATGCGGACTCCGCAGAGGATAACTTTGCTCAAATAAGCAAAGGACAAGCTCAAATATTTGGTCTTGATACGTCAATGTTTGAAGAAGATGCTACCGTGGAGTCCACAGGGACAATCACGGTCGTCGAACCATCCCCAACGCCTGTTACGTCTAGACATCAAAATCCGGGGACACTCCAAAAAGCGGAATCCAAGCCTACCCAAGCACAAGATCCCTTAAAGAAAAAAGTGGAAGAGTGGTTTGCGGGTACAGCACTGTTAGATCAGCGGGTGAGTAATCAGTTGCGACAAGGCCTGTACCAAATGCTGGAACTGCATAAAGGTCTAGCTGACTATTCCGTTGATAAATCGAACAAGTGGGGGGCACAAGAGAATAAGAGCTTGCTTGAATTTGTTCTAAAAGAGCGCTCGATTATTAATATTGGTGTTCCGGGGTCAGCTACCAATAATTCCAACAAGAAGGTAGTGAATGCCTTCGAAGCAAGTGAACTGTCCGTCTCGCTTGAGTCATTGGATTTGAAAAGGCAGATGTTGGCCATTTTACGCTTTACAGAAAACAATCCGACGGAAAAGTCTAAAGCAGGTCAAGCAAAAGGTTGGGGCTACCCAGAAGGTTTTGAGGATTACATTCATTACCAGGAGTTTGCGCGTAAATGGCTACCGTCGGCAATGCAAACTTGCCTCAGAGTTGCTAAACAATCGGGTGTTGGGCCTTTAGAGCAACAAATTGCACTAGCAAAAAATTTAGGCGTTGATTTATCGGCTAAGTCTCAGAGGCTCAGTAACCTCTTACTTAGCTCTGAGCATATAAGGGATAGACTAGCCGATCCGATCAACGACAGACACAAAGAGGTGCTAGACAGGTGGCTTCAAGGCTGGGATAGCAACCGTGCCAAGTGGCTACGTACTGTTTCAGTAGGGACGAATAATGCGATTCACCCGATTGATTTCCAAGGTGCCTTCAAGCAAGTAAATGAAGTACCGAGTAGCACTTCCGAACTACTGCCTATCATTCGCGAGTTGAGAACAGAAACGCAACTGTTTGCTCAGTATCTAGATGGAACTGAGACCAAAGCGCAGTTAACGGAACTGCTGGAGTCGTTAGATTTGATTTACAAGCAGATCCCGGACGAGATGAGACCCAACTACCATGTTCAACTAGCAACAGTTCGCAACAGAGTTAAAGGGTTACAAAAAGTCGTAAGCTCGGAGACACCTAAATCTGTTTTGGGGCTTGAAAACACTAATGACCCGTTGAAGTTATTGCACAAAATAAGTGGTCAAGAACTGAAAAAGTGGAAAGAGGTGCTCGAAGATTGGCAAGCAATCTTCCCTCTAGTTATCAGAATGATTAAGAAATTTAATCACGAGAATGGCTCAACCAAGGTTGAACAATATAAACAAGCGATCAATAGTCGATTGACGGTGCTAGAAGCAAGTCTAGCGGCATTGGGAGGTCAGCATGAGTCTTAAAGAGCAACTCGCACAATTGCAGCAAGAGATTGTTTATTACAGAGATGCAGCCAATTTAGAACAAATAAAAGACTCAATGAAGACAATTTCAGAGCGAATTGATGGAGCCGTCGGAGGGGTAGAAACTGAAGTCAAAAAAAACGAGTGTCTAAAAAACATCCAAGATGTTGACTTGGTCGTTGAAGGCGGAGTAGATGTCTTACAACAAGCGACTGAGAATCTGAAGGCCTTCAAACCGCTCTGGGCGGAAGTTGAACACGAAAGCGTATCGGATGAGAAAAACACACTCTATTTGTTAACCGAGGCGCTCAAGCAAACAGCGAAATTGTATTCGGATACTCACCAACAAATATGGCGTGATTGGTCTGAAGAGAAAATAAGCCTTGCACAGGTAGATCAGTTCATTCTGGAACAGCAGAAAAAAGTGCACGGCAACGTTGCTCTCTATGACCGGTATGTCAAGGCAAAAAAAGAATTTGATGAGCAAGTCAATTGTTTCAACTTCGACAATGTTCGATTGCTTCGTATTCAGCAACTTGCACAAAAGTGCGCTGAATTAAAAGGCGAAATGAACACCGAAGATTTGCCTGAAGGTGTGAAGAAACTTTTTGATGAGCTGAACCGGATCGGTGGTGTAGCGCTTGTTTCCTTGTTGACTCCTGAAGTCATGCAATGGCTAGCCGATAATAATAAATTGAATAGCTTAGTGATAAAGCAGCGTTAATGAGTTACCTAATGGATATACAAAAACTGATTGAAGCGCTTGATCGGATTGAGAATAAGGAATCTGAACTTTTAGCTTGGGGGGATATCGATGTTTCTTCAATTGAATCTGAAGTTAGGGAAAGTATCCGAGATTGCGGTATCAATGATATTTTTATCGATGAGTATTTTGATGCCTTGAAAAGTCGTTGCTTTATATTTGAAGTCGACTCTGGGAAATACCGCTCAAGAATGGCTGAAACCGTTCGACTACAGGTACTTTCACGACAGTGGTTTAGAAATAAAGGTCCGGAGGACACCAAACCTCTGATCTCTGACTTTCGCTTCTTAAAACGGGCGCGTAAATATCCAAAGCGAGATCACCATGCTAAAACGCTGATTGATAATTGGGAACAAAACCGATTATTTAACACAGCAGATGAGAAGGTCATACTTAGTAATCTTCTAAAAAATGGAGATGACTGGTTTAAGTTGTCTGGTTTTCAGGTGCGCTCAACTGAGCGTATTCTGGAAAAATTTGATAAGCATAAATATAAGAATACATTGGAAGCCAGTGCAACAATCGTTTGTGCCGGAACGGGTAGCGGTAAAACACTCTCCTTCTACCTCCCTGCTATGACCAAGTTGGCAGCAAATCTGCTCCAAGATGCTCAGCATCGAGTTAGAATTCTAGCGATTTATCCTAGAAAGGAATTGCTGAAAGATCAGTTTTCTGAGACCTACAAAGAAGCGCGCAAACTGGATGACTATTTACTTTCGAAAGGCAAACGCAAGATATCGATAGGCACCTTCTACGGCGATACTTTTTCTGAAAACTTTGCGAAAGATGGCGATGAGTTTAAGGTCATGGTGTGCCCGCAAAAACCAAATGGAAAACATTGTGGTAGCACACTTAGTTTCCGCAAAGGCACTAAACAGGTTGTTTGCGACTCCTGCAACACAGTATTGGCCGAAGATGAAATTCTGGCTACAAGAGAGCGCGTGAGAAAGTCACCACCTGATATCCTCTTTACAACGACAGAAATGCTCAATCAGCGTCTTAGTGACGGTTACTTCAATCATCTTTTCGGTGTCACCCGAGAGCAAAAATCGATACCTTTGGTGTTGCTAGATGAAGTGCATACCTATGCAGGGAGTACGGGAGCACAAACATCGTATCTTCTAAAGCGCTGGATGAAGTTCAGTGGTATCAAACCGCATTTTGTCGGCTTATCAGCAACCTTGGCAGACGCGAAGAACTTTTTTGCAGATTTGACAGGCACTAAATCCCATTTCACCGAGTTGGTAGAGTCATTCGACCATGAATTAGAGGAAGAAGGCGCTGAATATATGTTAGCGCTACGGGGGGATCCTGCATCTCAAACAGGGTTGTTATCAGCCACGATTCAGGCAACCATGCTGGGAAGTCGTATGCTAGATAGGCACCAAGGCCTAGATAAGAACATATCTCAAGGTATCTTTGGGCAGAAAGCATTTGTGTTTACTGATGACCTTGATGTAATTAATCGCCTTTATAACGACTATCTCGATGCAGAAGGCAAGAAAGATTTCTACGGTGAATTAAGACCCAGAGATGGGGACGATTCGCCACTTGCTTGGCTGCGTTCATCTCGCCACCCAAACTATGACCAAGAACTTCAAAAGTTGTTAGGCCTGGATTGGTCTTCTGCTGAAGAGATTGGCCATAATTTGTCTGAATCAACACTGGTAGAAAGAACATCTAGCCAAGACAGTGGGGTTAATCAAGCTGCCAACGTGGTGGTTGCAACAGCCTCTCTTGAAGTGGGATATAACGACCCTGATGTAGGCCTTGTCATTCAGCATAAAGCACCGCGTAACGTTGCTTCTTATTTACAACGTAAGGGGCGGTCTGGTAGACGCCGTGGTATGCGTCCGTGGATGTATACCATATTGTCAGATTTTGGCAGAGACCGAATTGCATTTCAGCAGTACGAGCAATTAATTGATCCAAAGGTAAAAACGACAAAGTTGCCAATTGAAAACTCTCATATACATAAAATGCATGCTGCGCTCGCTACGCTTGAGTGGCTAGTGAAAGAGTACCGATTGGAGCGCATAAATGTTTGGTCAGTGCTAAGAGAGCCAAACCGAATCGACAGAGAAGGTAAACTTGCGCATGAGAATAGCCTTCAGCAAATTAAGAATGCCGTTACAGATGTAATGGCATCACAGGTGAAAATAGGCCAGTTGACGAGCTATCTACAAGACACGCTTGCCCTAAGTGATGAACAGGCCAAAGTGGTCATGTGGTCTCCGCCTCGTTCAATAATGATGTCCTTTTTGCCTGAACTTCGGCAGAACTTGCAGTTTAAGTGGGGGGCTAAAGGGAAACGTTGGGATGGTTTAGTCGAGAAGCAGTCTGGCCCTATGCCGAAGTATATTTCTTCGCAGTTGTTTTCCGCACTGGATACGCAATCACTAACTATTGCATTGGATCGCTCAACCAAAAGTGAACCGCGCACAAGCAGCGAGTCAATGGCTTTTTTCCAAGCATTAAAAGAGTTTGCGCCAGGCCGAATGTCTAAGCGCTATACGGTGAAAGCTTGGAATGTACCGGACTGGCTAATTCCGGCAGACTTTAATAAAGTGCCAGATACGACGTTGGATGTTGAGTTCAATATCGAAGAAGCATTTGGCAGTATTAGTAAACAGGTTCACCAGGAAGATATTCTGTTTGATGGTGAGTTGATCCCGGTATATCAGCCGAGGTTTATTCGAACTCAGCGCTCAACTAATCCGGCGCTTGGTAACAAAAGCAGTAGTGTTCTGCAATGGCATTTTGATATATCAGAACCTAATTCACATAGTCGCATTGAAGTACCAGAAAATACTGAGTGGCACAATGTTCTGCGCGGTATCGAGTTTTTCACTCACGACCACTCGACTCCTCTGGAGATCGTGCGCTACTGCACAGGCGCAAAGGCGAGTATTCCATTCACTAATGGTGATAATGCTAACGTCAATTTCAAATGGACGCTTGAAGGAAAGCCTGCAGCCATTGGTACCAAGTTATGGGTAGATAGCGTCAAGTTTTCGTTCAGATTTACAGAGGAAGATATAAAGAGTCTTCTTCTTCACGAACATAATAAAAAAGCCGTATATTACCAATACCTTCAGTATGAGTTCGTTAATTCAGAGGCCTACAAGGATAACTATTTCTTTGCAAACTGGGTTTTCGAGTGCCTGATATGTTCTTTGCTTGTTTTGAGTGAACAGAAAGGGCTGTCGTTAGGTATGACCTTTGAGTTCCTCTATTCTCAAGATGGAAAGCAAGTTGCTAACGGTGTTATTAACGGGCTTTTCCAGAGGAGGGAAACCGCGGATGGCAACGATGAAGAACAAGATCTTCACAGACGGCTAACCGAGTACTTTGCCGAAGAAAACAACCTGCATGTGATGAAAGGAGCATTAAGACTTGAGCCTGATTATGCAGAGAAAGCTGCTTATTACACCTGGGCTAAAGAGTTGCTAGGGCAAACCTTGTGCGGTGGTATTAATGCTATGTTCCTGAAGCTAGTATCAGACGTATCTGAACAGTCGTTTTGCATGGATCATCGTTGGGATGGCGATGTACTCAACGTCTGGGTCAACGAAAATGAAGTTGGTGGAATTGGCTATATCACTAAGTTTCGAGAGGTGTTTAAGGAAGACCCACTTCGCACGCTTGGTCATTTGACACATGCTTTTGAAATAGGTGAATACGAGCAAGTGAATTTCGATCTGCAGTATTTTCTAAATGAGTTGAAAGGTAACGTTTCACTTCGTAACAGCCTTAAACAGGTGCGTAGCGCGCAATCATTGGCTGAACGTTTTGAAAACACCAAAAGATTAAAGCAGGAGATCGCTAAACTCGGCATATTACCCACTCACACTTGGGAGAGCGTTTTATATTCGAGAGTATTAAAAAGTGGTGCGAATAAACAATCAGATCAGCTACTGGTTGAACTCCTTAAGCAATGGACTGACTATGAGGAACAAAGTGAACTGGAAATCCCACTGCATATCGCTTCCTACTTACTTGCGGCCAAGCAGGGTGGGACTTATAGCGATATTTTCCGTGAGAAAAATCGTATTCAGTCTCGCATGTGGCAACGGGGAGCAATGATCCGTGAGCAAGAATTGGGCTTCTATAACCAGTTCAATGCCGTCAAAAATAAAACTGAGCGACTATTGCTATCGAAAGTTATTACAAATATAGAAACATTGGTGAACTACGATGAGAGCGGTGGTTGGCAAGATACATTGTCAAATGCCTTGCAAGATAAGGGAAAAGGTACCTTGGTGTTTACTGATAAGCAAAGAGGTTCTGTGAAGGCTGTAGTTAGCCTGTTAAATGTTAGTATGCTGGAGTACAACAAAATGCTGTTCTACCCACGTATAACTAAATTGCAATCGCAATTCTCTTCGATTCATATGACCGTAGAAGTGAGAGACATTTTACAATGATAGTGCAAGATGAACGCTCGATCGAAACTAAAGAGGCAGTTGGCCGAGCACATATAAAGGATCTTCTTTCGTCTTTGCTGGTGGCGGAATCAATAAATCCTGGTGTGATCTATATATTAAGCCCTTGGATTTCCAATTTTCCGGTTCTAGATAACACGACAGGAAACTTCGACGCCGTTAACCCGAAATGGGGACACCGACATGTATATTTCTTCGAACTTCTTCAAAACTGTGTTGAGGCTGGCGCTACGCTGAAATTAGCGATTAGAGAGAATAGAGAAAAGATGAGTCAGCTAGAGCAAAATCTTTGCAATTATCCTTCTCGGTTTAAAGTGGTGGAGCTGAAAGATCTACACGAAAAAGGGCTGTTGACTGACTGCGCTCTGATCCGCGGCTCAATGAACTTCACTTATTTTGGAGCGACGGTAAATTACGAGTGTATTACGTATACCACTAATCCCGCCCAAATTGCTGAAAAAAGAAATACCTATGAGGATCTGTACTTTAAGGAAGTACTGTCGAAGGAAACAAGTGTGGAGGACGATGATGACTGGTATTGAGTCAATTCTGCTCGGTTTTTTTCAAGGTAATAACAAGATTACTCCTGACAGCAAATATCACGATAAAGTCGAGCAAGCGAAATCAGTTCTTCTTAAGCCTGGTAAGATTAAGTATCTCATTGGTTACCCACAAGGTGGAGAGCCTGCCTTTTATGTGGTATGTGAAACAGATGCGTTGATGGAACACGCCAAAGATTGGATTAACTGCGCATTGCCAAGGTTTTGCTGCAAGTACGCACGACCGTGTAAATCTCCTGAGTATCCATTCGAGTCAGTGTTATTTGAACAATGGCCACATGGCTTCTTGAAGGTTGCAATATGGAGCCGACAACACACTCAATTCGACAAAGAGAAATACTGGAATTTTATTCCGTATGCCTTTGAACAAATGCAATCAGCACTAGAGGAAATGATCACTCGTTTCGAGAGTTCGCCTGTAATTAAGCATGACTCAGAAAAATCGGTAGGAATGCTGATTAAGGGGTTTATCCAAGCTTACAAAGATAGTGATTTAGACCTGATGGACTCTCACTATCGTGAAATTATGTCTAGAGAGGAACTTGAACGGCGTAACAAAGATACATTGAAGTTCATGTTCCTTGAAAAAGAGAGTAAGTGGTCAACTATCGTTCGATTTGCTCATGAGCGGAACGTGATGTCCCAAGTGATTTCCAGTGGTGTGGTGACTGCCATTATGAATGCCCTAGTTTATCAGTCGTGCGAAGATGAAGAAGCCCTAAAATGCTTTGAGATTGATTGGCCTGCTCTTTATGTTAGTGCACAAGAGTTTTCCCCTTTGTTAACTATGCCCCCCTCTTTTGAGGCTGAATTAGACTGGTATCTATGGGCTGTTTTGGCATACACTTTAAATATCGAAGGCTTTATGGAAAAGCTTGGTAACTATGTTGACAAGACTTGGTTAAGTAGCCTACTTGAGCAAGACAATAGCATCAATGCACAGAAAATCACGCTGGTAGAAGTTTTAGATGTCAGCGATTTGGAACACCAAGAACATACTGTTAGTAGAGTGCTGAATTATGCACAAACTTGCCATGAGTTGGAGTTGATGAGTTTGTATGAATGGCTTGAGGCATCGCCTGTCAAAATTAAGCTTTCAATAAAAGCGCAAGTACCATTGCGAAAACTTTGGCAACAGGTGGAGTCAAATGTAGCTAACTATTTAATAACTGAATCGCCAGTGATTTCCTAGACACCTTTTAGTTAGATACTGGAGTGGCGAAACTAAGAAAGGTAAAATATGCATAATCCAATTGATACTCCATTTAATTTTAGACATATATGTTGGTTTTGTGGGGAACCATCAGGTGAGGCAGTTTGCTTCCCTTCTGATGAAATTGATTTCGAAAGTATTTCACATGATCCAATCTCTATCCCTTCTTGTACTGAATGTTACCAAATATCATTAAAAATTAATGCTCTGTCAGTAGATGAATTACGAAGGGAGGTTAAGGATAAAATTATTCTAAAGTACCAAAAAGAACTGGGTATTGGTGCTAATTGGACTGAAATTGAACTTCAAGAATCTGATTTTGATTGCGCTGCGTTATCTGGTTTTAGACAAAGTGCCTGGAGTATGTATTTAATAGCTAAAGAGAGGGTCAACTTTTCTGGTTGGGAATTATGCATTGATAGTTTGCCTCTAGACTTTCAATATGAGACTAATTCTTTTGAATTTGATGGTTTACAATTTAAAGATGTATCATCTGCAATCATTCACTATGTAAAGATATTCTCATTAGATAAACAATTGCTTACTGAATCTGTGGATATATTAGGTGTAGATAAGTTTGCTCAAGCGGTAAAGTTCTGTAGGTTAAATCCTGTAGAATCAAATCGAGAAAGGAACGCATTAATCGAGGATTTACTCTTTTCAATAGAGGATGAGCATGATAATAGGAAACTATAATTACTATTTTTTGAATCGCCAGTCGTTTACCTGAAGGTTAACTCTAGTTTGACTGTTGAAGAGAGCGATTAGTATATTATTTATCAGAAATATTATGCCTTAGGCGTTAAGATTAATCATCGTTACGTAAGTAACGATGATTAATCTTAACCATAAGCTGTAAAATGTAAAAATACTTATTATATTATACGTTGATATAACTGTGCGTGCTAACCCCAAACTTCAGTTCGATATTTTCTAAGTAGATAATTGGTTAAAATTTGAATATCTTTGCTAATATTTTGAAGCTGATTCCACTTGACTTTTTGGTCAGTTCCAAAGTCCCAATAGCCATTGGTCCACTTACAATATTGGCTAAGTTGCCCTAAATCTGCTTTGAAGTGGCTATAAGATGTGACATCTTCACGCTCTTCACTATGATATCTTTCTGAAATAGCGTCCATTAGATGGCCCATTGCGGTGATACCTGCACCATGCATGAGTCGCGAATTTTTTGGGTTAACTCCCCAAGCATCTGGGAATACATCAGCAACGGCCTCCCAGAAGTTGCAGATAAGATCGAGCATCTTATCAACATCGCCCTTTCCCGTTTCAGGATCTCTAAAGCGATAAAGGGCTCCCTCACTTAGACTACTTTCTATCAACTTTAGAATAGAGTTATCTTTTATAAATCCGCTAGGGTTTGTTGCTGTTTTAATCATTCCTTTCATTGGAGATTCTTCTCCATGATTAAGTCTATCTAGCAGTTGAGCCGGGAACCTTTTCTTTTGCAAAGCAACGGCTAATTTTGTCTCTGTGTATGGTAATAATTCGTAAATGAGGCCTTTAGGAAGCGGCTTTGTTGAGTTAACTAAAATAAACTGTTCACGCTGTTCTTGCGCATCATTAGTAATAAATGCACTCACTGGCATTTGAAAATCACCAATTTCAGCTTCTCTCAAAGCGGCAGCCCTTTGCTGACCATCAACGACCCAGCCTGGCTTATCTTCATCATTTACTGCAATGGGTATAACTAAATATCCAAACTCATTATTACCATTGTTGATAGGCTCGAATTTAACTCTATCATCAAATGCAATAACGAGAGCATTTGGAATCATAGGATTATCTGATTCCAAGTATCTTTTTATTTCGCGAATATGCGTAGATACCTCTGGTCGTTGATACCCAACTAATTCATTCTCATGCCTTTTCACTCTTGATATTGCAGCGATAGATTCTATATCTTTGCCTTTTACCGAAAAGCTAAATAGTTCTCGTCCTGGCCCTTGCTTAATTTTTAGCGCGGGAACTCGTAATTCGGTCATTGAATATTCCTATTTCATTAGGGAAAGCTGATGTTGAAGTTTTTGATATGCTATATACAAATTGTGAAAACCTCTTCGCCTGTTTCGTGCAGCTCCTCTTTTGAGGATGACATGGATACCAATATCTTTGCATATATCGCAATTACAATTTTTCCATGGCTGATCTGTTAAAGCTTTTTCCATTGCTTCGCGACGTGATTTTTTAGTGTTATACAACTTTTCATATTCACATAAGGTATCTAAGACTGATTTTTGCTCTACCTCACCCTTAGCAAAACTAATAAGAGCTTTTAAACAAGCTTTTTCTAATCTTTTGGCTTCATCGTGATCAACGGTACCTGAAGAAACCAATTTGCGCATTGAATTATTTGCTTCAACTTGTGGGACTGAAATTGATGTATAGTCATCAGCATGAGTATGGTAATTAAATTTATCATCTTTAAGGCCCTGCATTAAGGGGGCCGTAGAGTCAAAACTACTAACTCCTAGAGAAGAAAACTCTTGAATATGATTTAATCTATTGATGCCAAGAAGATGAAATTGTGTATCTGCTTTTTTGATTTCAGCTGTCTTCTCGAGTATAGACAGAATGTCTTGAGTCTTGAGTGGAATCATGCCACCGAGAGCAATTCTTTTGTAACCCATGGATTGTAAATCGCTAACAGAATCAGCATAGGATTCAGGATTCCAACCGTGAGCAACTCCGTATGCTTCATATGATTGTGACTGACTTTCGTTGTAGAATTCATGTGCAAGATCTAATGTTATTTCTTTCCTTCTTTTAAATTCAGTTAACTGTTCGGGGCTGAACTTTTTTTGTGATTCAGTTATTGATTTTGCAAAGTCAAATATAATGTGATCAAGTGAAATACCATTAGTAAATCCTGCATTTACATAAAACTCTACTACATCATGAATGGAGTACGGTGGAACTTCTTCATTTGCATAGCTGAAGGCACCACAATCGCCGATTGTTGAATACGATTTTGGTAGTCTGAAGAAGCGATAGATACCTTCTCTAAAAAAGCGCTGTCTTTGTGCTACAGAATACTTGCCCTTTACACCACTAATTCCATCTACGACCGCTTTAGATACTAGGATTCCATCATAAACAGGTCGAGAAAAAATTTCGTGAGCATATTTGTCATCTCGTTGGATAACTCTATGTTCATTATTAGTTTCATTTTCAAAGTCAAAAGTTGGATCTACGTAATCATGACTATCAGGGAAGTAAAATTTAACTTTGTTCACTTACAACTCTCTTGTGTGTTTAAAGATTTTTCCAAATCTTTTTTGTTCGCAGGCATAGCCTTCATTTCTAAATTCAGCTAATAAGGTTGTTGCTGAAGGCTTCGCAGATGCGGACTTAAGTTTTTCATTGATATAGTTACTAACCTCATTATCAGACATTTTTTTGCGGTCAAATTTTTTAGCAGGTTGTGATATCTGTTTTAATTTTAGATATTCGTTTTTTGCTTGTTTGCTAAATTCATTACTTGTTTTAATTTTTTCGAGCAAATACCTAGCTAGTCGAATGTTAAGAGATACTCTACTTCCCTGAAGTTGCTCACAAAAATCCTCGGTAGAGAGTATGTGAAATGGCTTTAATTTCTGAGGCAATTCAATCTTACTAGAAATGATAATTGTGTTTTCTGCTGTTATGTGCATATCTTCAGCTAATGTTAAAAGTTCTGGCAAGATTACTTTCAAATACTGTGGTGAAGCAGAAATACAGAAAAAATCATGTTTGTGCTTTTTAACCATGGAACTTAGATCATATTGGTATTTACATTCTCTATTGGCGTGAAGATGATTCCACCAAGTAATATTGTCGCTAAGATTGTTAGTGGTGTTTGCAAAACGACTTACTGAATTTGTTACACCAGTACTAAATGTAGCGTCATAGGAACAGATTTCGTCTTGAGAAGAGATAAAACCAAATCCAGCAGATAACACCCAGACAGGAATATCTTTCGAGTGTAGGTCTCTAACAACTTTCCAATGGTCCCCTGCATATGTATTTATTGCCAAATCTCTGCTTTGATTATTTGCAGTTGCTTGAACCCAGTCTTGGACATCTGGCGCCTCTTTATTCAAAATATCACTAAAGGATATTTTGTTATCAAGATGGTTTCGTTTGTTATTGGTGCAGTTAGTGATTAAATGAACTTTCAAGATTATTTACCTCGATAAACAACACCGCTTGTACATGTTTCCATTAGTTCAATTGCACTTAGCTGTGGTAAATTTTTAACTAGTCGATCCCATATCCAAACAGCTATGACTTCTGCTGTAGGGTTTTCTAGTCCTTCGATGTCATTGAGATACCTGTGATCCAGTTGCTCATATATAGGTTTAAAGATTTTTTTTAAATCGCCAAAATCAATGAACCAACCAAGTTGCTCATTCGGTTCACCAGTTAGGTGTATTCTTACTCTGTATGAGTGACCATGTAATCTTCCACACTTATGGTCTGCAGGTACATTTGGAAGTTTATGTGCAGATTCAAAGGTAAATTCTTTATAGATTTCTATGGTCATAATTCTCAGTAAGCCTTTAGAAGTAATTTGCTGATAGGCATTATATACCAGAAATTGTGCGCTAGCTACTGATGCTCTCGGGTAGATTGAGAGCGATATAGTCGAAAAGTTAGTGAATTTTAATTGTATCAGAGTTAACTTTCACTTTTCGATGACAATTTGTATTGAGTAAATCGATAATTTCTGTAATGTGCTATCTTCACTCTTATGCATAATCAGTAGATTAGGTAGGAATATCGACATGGATAGATCAGCGCAAGAAACTCTAGTAAAAATAATTGTTACTTTAGAAAATGACCATCATGGTTGTAAAGATGAAGCTATAAACCTTGCTAAAAGTGCTTTGGGGATTGATATTGAGCATAATGCTATTCGTGAAATGATAAATCACCTCGATGAAGAAAGAGTTCAAAAAATACTATCTACACTAGAGGTGTAGATAGTATTTGTTTGAATTTGATTCATAAAGTATTTTTTATTCAATATTTACTGTATCAAGTGTCTAATAAGTCTCAGGCCTTTCCTATTTTACAATGCTGAGTAGCTTGCTTAACGATTGTAACTTTATATCTTAGGGATTTTCATACTTTTAGTTTCCCGTACCCCGATCCGTACCCAGGTGTTATTTTGCAGGCCTCATTATGCTGCTAATTTATTGTTATCTAAGCTCTAAAAGTACGCCAGACTCCATGTGGTCGGTGTAAGGGAATTGATCGAACAAAGCAAAGCGGGTGATTTTATGCGTCTTGTCTAACACCTTCAGATTGTCGATTAGGGTGCTTGGATTACAGGATATATACAAAATGCGCTGGTAGCCTTGCACCATAGCCAAGGTATTATCATCCAGACCCGCACGTGGTGGGTCGACGAAAATGGTATTGCAGTTGTAGCTGTCTAAGTCGATACCTTCGAGACGTCGATAGCTACGTTTCTTCGCGAGTGCATCGGTGAAGTCTTCGGCCGACATACGGATAATTTGCAGATTCTCTATTTGATTAGCCTGAATATTATATTGCGCAGAATCTACTGATGGTTTGGCAAGCTCAGTGGCTAAAACTCTCTCGAAATTAGGCGCTAATGCGATAGAGAAGTTGCCATTGCCACAATACAACTCTAATAGATCGCCACGGCTCTGCTTGGTGATATCGATCGCCCATTCAAGCATCTTGATGCAGACTTTGCCGTTAGGCTGAGTAAAGCTGTTTTCTACCTGTTGGTAGGTCAAGGTTTTGCCATCGACGGGTAATGACTCAACCACATAATCTTTATCTAAAACGATTTTCTGCTTGCGGGCCCGGCCAATAATATTGACATTAAACTGCGTGGATAATCGCTGTTTAAGAGCAATGGCTTCATCTTGCCATTGGCTATCTAATGGCTTGTGATACAGCAAGGAGATCAATATCTCACCGCTGAGTGTAGAGAGAAAATCGACTTGGAATAGCTTGTGTCTTAGCACTGAATTAGGGCGAAGTTCATCCATTAGGACTGGCATCATTTGATTAATCAACTGACTTGCTGGTAAAAACTGTTCGCAGCGGACCTTTTGATTGAGTGCCTTATCAAACATATAGTAGTAAAGATCTTCATCCTGATGCCAAACGCGAAACTCGGCGCGCATACGATAATGCTCTGGCTCTGAGGCGAAGATTTCCAACGATGGGGTGTCAAATTCGGCAAATAGTTGTGCTAATTTCTCACGTTTAGCATTAAGTTGCTGCTCGTATTGGTTAGGATCCATTGCTTCTAAATTCATTTTTAAACACCGTTACTATCATTGGGGCGCAAATAGTATACTACCCAGCGTTGATGTCCAGTATCAGACTTTTTGATTTGGCTCTGGCGAGGAAAAACTCCCGTACTTGTTTAATTCGGCTTATGGAGAACAGAGTTTGTCGGCAAATATTTTAGTATTCGATTCCGGTGTGGGTGGCCTCTCTATCTTGTCAGAGATAAAGCAAACTCTGCCTAACGAAAACTATATCTATTTGTTCGATAATGCGCGATTGCCTTATGGCGAACTGGCTGAAAAGCATTTAATCGAGGGGTGTGTTGATATTATTGGCCGAGCGGTACAGCAACTTGGGGCTGATATCGTCGTTGTGGCCTGTAATACGGCCAGCACATTAATCTTACCTGCTTTACGTGACATTCTGGATGTGCCTGTGGTTGGTGTGGTACCGGCTATCAAACCCGCCGCGGCAATATCTAAAAATAAACGCATTGGATTGTTAGCCACACCTGGAACCGTTAATCGAGATTATACTCATCAGCTTATCAAGCAGTTTGCTGCGGACTGTAAGGTCACTTGTTTCGGCTCGTCAGAATTAGTCATGATGGCCGAAGCAAAAATGGCGCAAAAAGAAATTGATTGGCAACGACTAGAACAGATATTGCAACCGATTAAACAAACCGGCGTCGATACCTTAGTACTGGGCTGTACTCATTTCCCAATCTTAAAGGCGGAGTTGCAAAGTTATTTAGGTGAGGAGCTTGTCTTATTAGATTCGGCGAGTGCAATAGCGTCGAGAGTGAAGAACCTATTAGCCGAGCTGCCAATTAAGAATAGACAGAAAAGGGGATCAAAAGCGCTTTACACGACAAATAGTATTTGCAGCGGGTTGGAAAGAACATTAGCCGAATATGGATTGACTCACACAAGCCCATTAGGAAGTATGGGCTAAATCGACTAATGCTCTTTTATATCAAATAAGGATGAAACGACTTAAATTATTCCTTATCCGATTTTTCAGCATCCTGAGATTTGGCTTCACGAACTTTTAAAGTGCGTTCTTGGAAGTCAAATTCATTAAGCTTGTTCATGGCTTTTTTCGCACCAGCTTCAGACATCTCAATAAATCCGAAACCTTTACGACGCCCGGTCTTACGATCGCGAACTAAGCGAACGGAATTAACCGGTCCATATTTACCAAATAACTCTTTAACTTCGCCTTCATGAACACGGTAAGGCAAATTCCCAACGTATAACGTCATGGTTGGGCCTTTATATTGTGCATTAGAGTTTGAGGCTGAGTTAGAAGATTGAAGGGTGAAAATAACGCTCGCAATAATAGCACCAGTGAAAAATGCGATTGCAGAATACAAGTCTGGCGTGAACTGAGATATTGCCAATGCGCCAATAATGGCGACAATCAAAACAGTAAGAAATGGCTTTTGCATATATATGTTCTCTGAAGAATTGATAATTAACTGTTAACAGCTCGTATATGGTAATGAATTATTTGAAATTACACTAGTGTATTGATGAAAAAACGAACTTAGATCATGGCTAATGTAACTATTAATTCAATCGCATTGACTGAAAAAACCTCATAACGCCCCAAAAAACAGCACAATGATTAAAAGATCGGCTAGCGATCGCCGATCTTTTAAAAAGCCCTTGCGCCCTTTTTAGAACACCCTATAATGCGCATCCACTGACACGGCACAGCATCAAACATGAAGCTGAAAGCATGATGTAGCCTAGGTTACAAATTGTCTGGCATCGAAAGATGCCGCATCAAAAAGTTTGCAAAAACTGCTTGACGCGACCACGGGAATGCGTAGAATACGCAGCCCTAGCCACTCGGAAAGACGAGATGGGCTAACGCTCTTTAACAATTTATCAAGTAATCTGTGTGGACACTCACAGGTATTGAGTTAATCGAAAACGATTTATTTCTCAATGCAATTTGTCACTAGCAATAGTGAAGAGTGTTCATAGCAATATGTCTTATGCTCATGTTTTACAAGAGTGTAAGTATCGAGTTTACTGCTTCTTTATGAACGNGGACACTCACAGGTATTGAGTTAATCGAAAACGATTTATTTCTCAATGCAATTTGTCACTAGCAATAGTGAAGAGTGTTCATAGCAATATGTCTTATGCTCATGTTTTACAAGAGTGTAAGTATCGAGTTTACTGCTTCTTTATGAACGCAGTGAATGAGAAACAGTAGAATTCATTGAGTCGTTCTAAACTCTTAACGGGGTTTGGAGCACAAAAACTTTAATTGAAGAGTTTGATCATGGCTCAGATTGAACGCTGGCGGCAGGCCTAACACATGCAAGTCGAGCGGTAACAGGAAGTAGCTTGCTACTTTGCTGACGAGCGGCGGACGGGTGAGTAATGCCTAGGGAACTGCCCAGTCG
>NZ_JAKEVF010000005.1 GCF_022398315.1 Shewanella sp. Isolate11 | reverse complement strand
AGATGAAACTCATTTGGGTTGTATGGTTAAGTGACTAAGCGTATACGGTGGATGCCTTGGCAGTCAGAGGCGATGAAGGACGTAGTAACTTGCGAAAAGCGTTGGCGAGCTAGTAACAAGCATTTGAGCTAACGATGTCCGAATGGGGAAACCCGGCACCATAAGGTGTCATTCTTAACTGAATACATAGGTTAAGGAGGCGAACGAGGGGAACTGAAACATCTAAGTACCCTTAGGAAAAGAAATCAACCGAGATTCCCCTAGTAGCGGCGAGCGAACGGGGATTAGCCCTTAAGTCATTGGGGTGTTAGTGGAATGTGTTGGAAAGCACGACGGTACAGGGTGATAGTCCCGTACACGAAAACTAACCGATGATGAAAACGAGTAGGACGGGACACGTGACATCTTGTCTGAACATGGGGGGACCATCCTCCAAGGCTAAATACTCCTGACTGACCGATAGTGAACCAGTACCGTGAGGGAAAGGCGAAAAGAACCCCTGTGAGGGGAGTGAAATAGAACCTGAAACCGTATACGTACAAGCAGTGGGAGCGGTTCTTGAGACCGTGACTGCGTACCTTTTGTATAATGGGTCAGCGACTTACATTTTGTAGCAAGGTTAAGCGAATAGCGGAGCCGTAGGGAAACCGAGTGTTAACTGCGCGTTTAGTTGCAAGGTGTAGACCCGAAACCCGGTGATCTAGCCATGGGCAGGTTGAAGGTTGAGTAACATCAACTGGAGGACCGAACACACGTATGTTGAAAAATGCGGTGATGACTTGTGGCTGGGGGTGAAAGGCCAATCAAACCGGGAGATATCTGGTTCTCCTCGAAAGCTATTTAGGTAGCGCCTCGAGCGAATACCATTGGGGGTAGAGCACTGTTAAGGCTAGGGGGTCATCCCGACTTACCAACCCTTTGCAAACTCCGAATACCAATGAGTACTACTCGGGAGACACACGGCGGGTGCTAACGTCCGTCGTGAAAAGGGAAACAACCCAGACCATCAGCTAAGGTCCCAAAGTTATTGCTAAGTGGGAAACGATGTGGGAAGGCTTAGACAGCTAGGATGTTGGCTTAGAAGCAGCCATCATTTAAAGAAAGCGTAATAGCTCACTAGTCGAGTCGGCCTGCGCGGAAGATTTAACGGGGCTAAGCAATACACCGAAGCTATGGGTACAYACTTTTGTRTGTGCGGTAGAGGAGCGTTCTGTAAGCCGTTGAAGGTGAAGGGGTAACCCACGCTGGAGGTATCAGAAGTGCGAATGCTGACATGAGTAACGATAATGGGGGTGAAAAACCTCCACGCCGAAAGACCAAGGGTTCCTGTCCAACGTTAATCGGGGCAGGGTGAGTCGACCCCTAAGGCGAGGCCGAAAGGCGTAGTCGATGGGAAACAGATTAATATTTCTGTACTTCTGCTAACTGCGATGGAGAGACGGAGAAGGCTAGGCTAGCGCGGCGTTGGTTGTCCGCGTTTAAGATTGTAGGTGGTGTACTTAGGCAAATCCGGGTACACATACACTGAGAGTTGACGACGAGGTTCTACGGAACTGAAGTAGTTGATGCCATGCTTCCAGGAAAATCTTCTAAGCTTCAGGTTAGCAGGAATCGTACCCCAAACCGACACAGGTGGTCGGGTAGAGAATACCAAGGCGCTTGAGAGAACTCGGCTGAAGGAACTAGGCAAAATGGTACCGTAACTTCGGGAGAAGGTACGCTGCTGTTGGTGATGGGACTTGCTCCCTAAGCTGACGGCAGTCGCAGATACCAGGTGGCTGCAACTGTTTATCAAAAACACAGCACTGTGCAAAATCGCAAGATGACGTATACGGTGTGACGCCTGCCCGGTGCCGGAAGGTTAATTGATTGGGTTATCTTCGGAGAAGCTCATGATCGAAGCCCCGGTAAACGGCGGCCGTAACTATAACGGTCCTAAGGTAGCGAAATTCCTTGTCGGGTAAGTTCCGACCTGCACGAATGGCGTAATGATGGCCACGCTGTCTCCAGCCGAGACTCAGTGAAGTTGAAATTGCGGTGAAGATGCCGTATACCCGCGGCTAGACGGAAAGACCCCGTGAACCTTTACTATAGCTTGGCACTGAACATTGACCCTACATGTGTAGGATAGGTGGGAGACTTTGAAGCGGGAACGCCAGTTCTCGTGGAGTCAACCTTGAAATACCACCCTTGTAGTGTTGATGTTCTAACTCTGGCCCCTGAATCGGGGTTGAGGACAGTGCCTGGTGGGTAGTTTGACTGGGGCGGTCTCCTCCCAAAGAGTAACGGAGGAGCACGAAGGTTGGCTAAGTACGGTCGGACATCGTACGGTTAGTGCAATGGCATAAGCCAGCTTAACTGCGAGACATACACGTCGAGCAGGTGCGAAAGCAGGTCATAGTGATCCGGTGGTTCTGAATGGAAGGGCCATCGCTCAACGGATAAAAGGTACTCCGGGGATAACAGGCTGATACCGCCCAAGAGTTCATATCGACGGCGGTGTTTGGCACCTCGATGTCGGCTCATCACATCCTGGGGCTGAAGTCGGTCCCAAGGGTATGGCTGTTCGCCATTTAAAGTGGTACGCGAGCTGGGTTCAGAACGTCGTGAGACAGTTCGGTCCCTATCTGCCGTGGGCGTTGGATGATTGAAGGGAGCTGCTCCTAGTACGAGAGGACCGGAGTGGACGAACCGCTGGTGTTCGGGTTGTYATGCCAATRGCATTGCCCGGTAGCTACGTTCGGAATCGATAACCGCTGAAAGCATCTAAGCGGGAAGCGAGCCCTAAGATGAGTCATCCCTAGACCTTTAAGGTYTCTAAAGAGCCCTGTACTAATGACTCGTGAGGCTTAACCATACAACCCTAATGGGTTTTACCGGAAATGAGTCCAATCATTTCTCGGCACTTCCTCCATCCATGGAGGTCGTGATGGTGATACTTGAACAAAAGAATACAGGCACTTGATTGAGTGTGACTCAAATTTAAAACAGCTTTCTAAATTTTACTATTTTGGTTAATTACGCAGGTAATTGTTTGGCTGACAAAGCCGTAACGAGCGAAGCGCGGAGTGTACTTTAGTACATGAGCACTGTACCGAGGAAACAATGCCGTCAGACGGACAATTAACCAGTAAGAATTTGTCTGGAAACCATAGCATTGTGGCCCCACCTGATCCCATCCCGAACTCAGAAGTGAAACGCAATCGCGCCGATGGTAGTGTGGGGTCTCCCCATGTGAGAGTAGGTCATTTCCAGGCGCCTAATTTAGTATCCCGCGTGAGCGTTTTACTAAAGGAGCGGTAGTTCAGTTGGTTAGAATACCGGCCTGTCACGCCGGGGGTCGCGGGTTCGAGTCCCGTCCGCTCCGCCAATTACATCGAAGCCTCGTCAGAAATGACGGGGCTTTTTTGTATTTGGAGCATAGGCAGAGTGGTGGTCAGTGGATTGAGCTTCTCTTTAGAATTTAATTTAGACACGATGGCCTCTCACGCCGGAGACGCGGGTTCACTCTTGCAAAATCATGTCCGCTCCGCCAATGATATCGAAGCCTCGTCAGAAATGACGAGGCTTTTTTGTATTTGGGAGAAAGCAGTTTGGCGCTTAGTTACATTTTTCACTGCTAATGGTTGCTTCAACTTTTTCTGCTGGTGAGGCTTTAATATCTTTGTGCATTGCTGAGAACTCAGTTTGTTGTACCTGACTATTTTAACTGTGGCATAATCGCTAATCACCGATGTGGGATTAGATGATGAATACGGTTGTTAGATTGAGTTTTAATTAGGTAAATAACTTTTGCACAAGCACTTCCAATACATTTCACTTCGAATATTCATACCGACTGTATGCGTATTAGTGTTTGCTGTGTTTTTGCTGTCATCCTATATGCTCGAGCGTAAAGAACAACGTAGCATTTTGTATCAGAATAAGACTGTAGTGTTATCTAAACAGCTTATGAGGATGAATTATCTAATTTCTGAGTCATCAGAGAGATTGAATTTCTCTCGGGTTGAAGAGGAAATCGCTTTGGTGAGTAGTGATATGCAGATGGTCGTTTATACACTGATCGATCATGAAGGCTATATCGATTTTGCTAATCATGCTGTGTGGCAAGATAGTTCTGCGAGTCTGGTAATTGATGGTTATGACGAAGAATATCACCGTGACGCAGTAAGCAGCAGTACACCAGTTGTTCGGTTTAATCCGCAGCGTGAGTCGATTCAAGCCTATTTTCCCATTGTGCCTCTGGTATCTAATCTTTCGATTGAAAAACCTGAAATTATATACTTAGAGTATGATCTTTCTCCTGCGCTTTCTCACTCTGATTATCAAGTGATGATGAGTATTTTGCGGATCGGTATTATCGGAGGGGCACTGCTATTATTTTCACTGTATTTAGCTCACAGGTATCTTTTTCGTCCCTTGGGTCTACTTAGTAAACATGCTGCTAATATCAATGAGGAAGATAATAGTTACTCTTCTTTGTCAAGTTGCTTCTCTGAACTAGCGTCTCTTACAACTAATTTGTCGATTTTCAAAACTCAGTATCTTAACGGAGCAAAGCAGTTAAGGGATAGTGAGCAGCGTTGGCTGTTTGCGGTTGAAGTTTCCCGAAATGGCATCTGGGATTGGGATATTACAACTAATACGCTTTTTCTATCTGATCGCTGGAAAGATATGTTGGGCTATAAACCCGATGAACTGGAGAGTGATTATTCTACGTGGGAAAGCCGTTTACATCCTGAAGATAAAAAGTCTAGTTTAGATGCACTTAAAGCTTATTTAGCGGGTAAAACGGAAGAGTTTGAAACGGTTCATCGTCTGCGTCATAAACAGGGGCATTATATCTGGGTGCTTGATCGTGGCATGACGGTAGCTTGGGATGATAATGGTAATTCGACTCGGATGATTGGCACCTTATCCGATGTTAGCGAAGATGTACGTAATCAGAAAACTGCCTCACACTTGGTGAAACATGATCCTTTAACTGACTTAGCCAATAGACGTGCGCTGATGGATGCACTTTACGAGCTAGGTTCTGCTCCTGGAAATTGTGCGGCTTTATTCCTACTTGATTTAGATAATTTTAAGATAGTTAATGATGCGTTGGGGCACCATGGCGGTGATCGGCTGCTAATTCAGATAGCGGCTCGGCTTTCAAGTTATTTTGCATCTGATGCGCTAATCGCCCGCTTAGCTGCAGATGAATTTGTGGTATTGGTTAAACGTCTGCCGCAAGATCCTATTTTAGCTAAACGCCGCGCTCAGGCGTTGGCTAGTCAGACTCGTCAATTGATTGGCCGTAGTTTTAATATCAGTGAACATAGTTTTAATCTGTCGACAAGTATTGGTATTGCCATCATAGATCATGCTGAAAAGCTGCTGCCTGAACAACAGGTTAAGCGAGCATATTTAGCGTTGCAACAAGCTAAGGATAAAGGACGTGATCGTTTCATTGTGTACAGTAAGGGAATGGATGCAAAGGCCGAGCGTAGCTTGCTGATCCGAACAGAGTTGGCTCGCGCCATCGAAGCAGAACAATTGAGCTTAGTGTATCAACCCTTGTTAAACCGAAAGGGGGAGATAGCCTCAGTGGAAGCGCTGTTGCGTTGGAATCATCCTCAACATGGTGCAATTTCTCCTGCAGAGTTTATTCCTATTGCCGAGGGCAGTGGCCTGATTATTGAAATTGGACATTGGGTATTGCTAGAAGCTTGTCGTTTTATTCGGGCATTAGAGGCCCAAGGGCTTGAGGCTCCTATGGTGTCTATCAATGTCAGTGCACGGCAATTTAATCAGCATGAATTTCCACAGATGCTTTTAGAATTGTTGCGACATGAGAAAGTTGCGCCGCAGAAAATCGAGTTAGAGCTTACTGAATATGCATTATTGACCGATCTTCAGTTGGTAAGAGAATCAATGCAGGTATTGCGCGATTCGGGAGTCAGTATTGCAGTTGATGACTTTGGTACTGGCTATAGTTCTTTGAGTTATATTCAAGGCTTACCACTCACTCGGCTTAAGCTTGATGCCAGCTTTATTCGTGAGATGGGAAGTCATGAGTCCTCTGGAGCGATAGTGAAGGCAATGATCGATATGGCGCACGGATTAGATTTAAAATTTGTTGCTGAAGGCGTCGAAATCCAATCTCAATACGAACAGCTCATGGAGTATCAATGTGACTTGTTCCAGGGCTATCTATTCTATCGGCCGTTGGCTGCAGATAAACTCCGTTCGATTTTGCTTGTTCAAGCTCAGGTTAATATGAGCCTGACTAGCTCAGTAATGTGAGCTAAAGAACGCGTCTAAACGGCTTAACGCTTCATCTCTAACCGCATCCTTTTCGATAAATATTTCATGGCGGGCATTGGCTATGGTTACTAATTTGCAGTGCTCGCTGATGGCGCGTGTCTGAGCATTATTATCAACAATCGAATCATATTCTGCCTGTAAAATTAGGATTGGTGTGGTCGATTGTTGAGCCGCAATAAGGGCTTTGCGACTGGCGATAATGGCTTGCTGCAGCCAGTGGTTGGTGGGTGAGCCAAGTTGTAATTCAGGTCTCTGCTGATAGAGCATGCGAAACTGCTGATAGCGAACCTGGCTATGGGTCAGCTCATTTTGCTCAAATACTGCTGGATGATAATTTTTGCCGCCTATAACGAAATTAGGCTCCTTTGCCGAACCATTATCCAACAGCTTAGCTAGCCAGTATATAAAGTGGGGATGTATCGGCAAACGTATCCCGTACATAGGTGCACTCAACACCGCAGCTTTAAAAGTCTTCGGTGCTCGTTTTAGGTATAGGGTGGCAATGGCACTTCCCATTGAGTGGCCAAGCAGAAATAGTGAAGTGTGTGCCGCTGGAGTCACTACTGTATCGATAAAATATTCAAAATCATCAATATAATCTTCAAACTTACCAACATGTCCCTGATGTGGATTGGTGGTGAGGCGACTGGATAAGCCCTGACCACGATGATCGACGGCATAAACGCTATAGCCTAAATGGTAGAGATCGAAAATAGTTTCTTTGTACTTTAAGTAGGATTCAATTCGTCCGCTGCTGATCACTATGGCTTTATCAGATTGAGGATGATTTATGTAGCAATAGGCTAATGAAATATCAGCAGAGATTGGCAACTTGGCTTGTGTTACTTGATGCCAAAACTGGTTTAGGCGCTTTTCATCATATTGTGACTCCGAAGAAAAGTGCATCTGGGGATTGATATCAGTATTGACGTCAGTAGACATGAAATTATCAAGGCTGAGTTGAGATGTTGCTCAGTGTAGCATGGATTAATTTTGGCTTACGAGCGATGAGTTGATAACAAACTCATCGCTCGTTCTTTCTTTTGGCTTAGTTCACATAGCCGATGTTATTTAGCTGCTTGTTCGGCAATAAAGTCATCGATTTGTTGTTCTAATAGCTCCATTGGTACTGAGCCATTGGCGAGAACGGCATCGTGGAAGGCGCGAATATTAAACTTCTCGCCCAAGGCTTGTTCTGCCTTATGACGTAGGCGTTTGATGGTTAGCTCACCAATTTTGTATGACAATGCTTGACCTGGCCAAGTGATATAGCGGTCTATTTCAGTGGTGACGTTATGCATTGAAAGTGCGGTGTTATTGGCCATGAAGTCGAGTGCTTGTTGACGAGACCAACCTTTTGCATGCATACCGGTATCGACCACTAAACGCGCAGCACGCCACATTTCGTAAGTTAATCGACCAAAATTGCTATAAGGATCTTTATAGAAACCCGCTTCCAAACCTAAGTGTTCGCTGTAAAGTCCCCAACCTTCACCAAAGGCCGAGATATAGCTGTAGCGCCGGAAATTAGGTAATGAAGTGAGCTCTTGATTTAACGAGATTTGTAGATGGTGACCTGGAACCGCTTCATGTAGGGTTAATGCTTCCATCTCATACAGAGGGCGCTTATCTAATGCGTAGGTATTCACCCAGTAATAGCCGGGTTCATCATCACGATTAGAGCCAGAGTAGCGGCCAGTGGTGTATTTCGGTGCAATTTCTAATGGCACCTCTTGGATACCATAGGGCTTTCTTGGCAGTTTACCGAAATACTTAGGCAAAATAGCATCGGCTTTTTTAGCGATATAAGACGCATACTCCAACAGTTCTAGTGGTGTTTTAGGGTAGAACTGAGGATCGGTACGCAGGAATTTTAGGAAGGCAGCAAAGTCGCCTTCAAAGCCGACTTTATCGATAACCGCCTGCATTTCTGCGCGAATACGTTTGACCTCTTTGAGTCCTAACTCATGAACCTCATCGGCCGTCATATTGAGCGTGGTGAAATAGCGTACGCGATTTTCATAATATTCACGACCATCAGGGAGCGTCGAGGCACCAATCGTGGTGCGAGCTCCCGGAATATATTCTTTGGTCATGAAATCAAAGAAAGCCTGGTAGGTCGGCATAACGGTATTTGCAACCAGATCCTTGCCTTGCTCTGTGAGTTGCTGTTTTTCTTGTTTGCTAAAATGTTTTGGATAGTGAGTAAATGGTGCGAAATAGCCACTTTCTTCTACGGGTACAATAAAGGCGCTGATACTGTCTTCGAAACCATTTAGGGTCACTTTAGGCGCTGTGATCCCTGAGGCTAACCCCAGCTTTAGCCAGTAGGTTTGTTGGGCAAAATAAGTAGGCAATGCCTTTAATTTGGCAATATAGTTTTGATAATCTTCTTGAGTATTAAAACGCCCTTTAGCAATAGAGGCGATATAGGCATGAAAGCCGCTCTCAGAAGAGATAGGTAGGTAATGTTCTTTGTAGTGATACTGATCGACACTGTTTTGTAGTTGATATTGCAGGATTTGGGCGTTGATCTTGTCTTCTTTATTGAGCTTGCTTGTATCGAGTTGTTTTAGCTCATTAAGCAACTTGAGCTCTTTAGTATCCATATTGGCTAACGACTCTGGAGATAAGTCGACTAATTTTCCCGCCGCTTGCTTATTACCGTTGGAATAGGCCAAATCTGGGCTAGCATCTACTCGCAGTTGCCATGCTCTATCGATATAGCTTTGTAATTGTTGATGTTCGGTGCTAGTTGATGCTGTGGTTGGTTGAGCCGTTGGATCTTGTGGCGCTGACTGATTAACTTGGCAAGCACTGAGGCTTAAAACTAGCAGGCAAGGTACAAATTGCTTGTACATGAACTATCCCTTTAATTGTCATTATTAGTGTTAAATCATTATGCAGAATCCTATAGGTCTCGTCATTAGCCGATTTGGTCGATTTTTTACATAGACACATATTGTTGCAAACAAATTTGAAACAAATTGCCCTTGCCACTAATTATGCGTATAAACAAACGAGGCATGTTATAATCAAAACAATAGTCGTGTGGCAGCAATATTTTAAAAGGGGTTAAATATGATTGATACATCCATACCTTTAGTCGATTTACACCGTCATCTCGATGGTAATGTTAGGGTGGAAACAATCTGGGAGTTAGGCCATCAACATAATATTGCATTGCCATCGGATACACTTGAGGGTTTAGCGCCTTTTGTGCAGATCCAAGGCAAAGAGTCGAGTCTGGTCGCTTTCTTGAAAAAACTCGATTGGATGGTCGCGGTATTGGCCGATCTCGATGCGGTGAAGCGTGTTGCCTATGAAAATGTCACCGATGCGGCTCAGTCGGGTTTAGATTATGCCGAATTACGTTTTAGCCCTTATTACATGGCGATGAATCATAAACTGCCGTTGGAAGCGGTGGTTGAAGCGGTAGTCGATGGTGTTAAGGCTGGAACAAAAGCGTTTGATGTCAAAATTAATTTGATTGGTATCATGTCGCGTTCATTTGGTCAGCAAGCCTGTATGCAGGAACTCGATGCTTTGCTATCGCATAAGCAACATTTGGTTGCGATGGATCTGGCTGGCGATGAGATTGGCTTTCCTGGAGCGCTGTTTAATGATCATTTTAAAAAGGTTCGAGATGCCGGATTAGCGATTACCGCCCATGCTGGAGAAGCCGCGGGCGCAGAAAGCATGTGGCAAGCCATTGAGCAGCTTGGCGCGACCCGAATTGGTCATGGGGTGAATGCCATTCACGACCCGAAATTAATGGAGTACCTTGTTAAACATAAAATAGGTATCGAGTCTTGCCCGACGAGTAACTTGCATACTTCTACAATCAGCGATTATCAGACTCATCCGCTGCGAACTTTTATGGATGCTGGAGTGATGATAGGACTAAATACCGATGACCCAGGTGTCAGTGCAATAGATATTAAACACGAGTATCGAGTGGTGCAGCAAGAGATGGGGCTGAGTGATGCACAATTAAGTGTGCTGCAGCGAAATGGCGTTGAAATGGCCTTTATTTCTGATGCCGAGCGTAAGGCGCTTTACGCGAGCAAAGTCTAATATTCAGTATTACAACGCTTATTTCTGATAAGACAGCAACAAAAAAGCCGATGAATCATCATCGGCTTTTTATGGATAATCCGCAGGATTAAGGGATTAAATAACGCGCGAGAACTGTTGCTGACGCGCTTTTTCGCGGTAATAGATATCGAAGCAGATACAGATATTACGGATCAATAGTCGACCGGTGTCGCCTACGGTGATCTTTCTATCAGTAATATCGACTAACTTGTCGTCGACAAAAGTCTGTAGCAATTTGAGATCTTCGGCAAAGTACTCTTCGAAAGTAATGCCAAGCTGTTCGTCAATCTTAGCCATATCCAAATCGAAATGACAGATAAGCTGCTTAATTACCACACGACGAATTTCGTCATCGCGATTCAACTTACAGCCTTTCCATAAAGCGTGGCCTTTCTCATCTACAGACTCGTAGTATGGACGAATATCTTTTTGGTTTTGTGCATAGCAATCGCCGATTTGGCTGATTGATGACACGCCTAAACCGAGTAGGTCACACTCTTCCTGGGTGGTATAACCTTGGAAGTTACGGTGTAGTCGGCCTTCATTTTGCAAAATAGACAGTTCATCGTCAGGCTTAGCAAAGTGATCCATACCGATATACTGATAACCCGCACCAGTTAAGGTCTCGATAGTCTGATGCAGCATCTCTAGCTTCTGTTGTGGCGAAGCTAAATCTTCATCTTTAATCTTACGCTGCGCTGCGAAACGTGCAGGCAAGTGAGCGTAGTTGAATACCGATAAACGGTCTGGTGACAGATCTAACACACGCTGCATGGTTTCAGCGAAGGTCTCAGGCGTCTGATGTGGTAGACCATAGATCAAATCGATGTTAGTCGATACGAATCCCATCTCTTTGGCTTTGGCCATTAGATCGAAAATGAACTGTTCATCTTGCTCACGGTTAACCGCAACTTGCACCTTTTTATTGAAGTCTTGTACACCGATAGAGATACGGTTGAAGCCGGCTTCTTTTAGGGTGTCTAACATAGACAGTTCGATTTCACGTGGGTCGACTTCGATAGAGTATTCGCCAACTTCAGCAATATTGAAGTGTTCACGTAGTAGTGCTGACAAACGTAAGATCTGCTCAGGACTTAAGAAGGTTGGTGTTCCACCGCCCCAGTGAATCTGTGTTACTAGATAATCTTTAAATAGTGGTGCGCGTTTTACGATCTCGGCAGCCAGATATTCAATATATTGGTCAGCCTTATGCTGATGACGAGTGATCACCTTATTACAGCCACAGTAGTAACAAAGCTTGGCGCAAAATGGGATATGCAAATACAGTGACAGCTTGTCACTCTTACTATTTTTAATCGAAGTAAGTAGATCGTTTTCGGTGAAAGAATCGTCAAACTCCAATGCGGTCGGATAAGAGGTGTAACGAGGACCGCTGTAATTATACTTTTCGATCATTGACTGATCCCAACTAATTTGGGTGGGCTGCTTCAAGGCGTGTCCTCCGAAGGTGGTAAATTAGCAACAAGCGAAGTATGCAATGTTATTGGATGAATAACATTGATCCATGTTGCAAAATAGCACTGCAGTTTATGATAGCTGGTGACTATCCTTGAATTTAGCCCAATTGTCTGTGGCAGATGGCCAATTTTGTGCGCGTACTCACGCCTTGTGATTAGTTAACGTGAGCGGCGTAATCTTTTAGGATTTGTTGGACTTCTTGATTGATGTCGGCTTCTAAGGCGGCTTCAGATTTCATTCTGGCTAAATCGAGCTTCATGCGTTGCTGTTTTTCGAGTGCCTTACGTTGTTCCATTATGGGATGGGTTTTGATGACATCGAAATGTTTAAATAGCGCAGGGTAGTGAGCACTGACCTCTGCTGTTTTGCCTAAAATGTCGAACAGCTTACCGATCCGCATGACGCCTTCAGACAACTCACAGCGTTCTTCAAGCATTGCTGCGGCGATATAGTGGATATTCCCGAGTAATTCATTTTCGTGGACGAGCTGAGCTGCTTGTTGAGCGGCAATTTTTGCTTGTTGCTGCTTTGTCTGTTGTTTGAGTTTAAGTAGCAGGTGGGTTGCATAGGCTGCGAGTGCAACAATGATGATAGCGCCAAGAATAATTACAGGAGTTGTCATAATGCTGTCCACAAATTTGGGGGAGAGTTAAAACAGTAATGGCATCGAAATTGATGCCATCAGGGGAGTAAGCGAGGGTTTAGTCTTTGCTTTGGTAATCTTTAAGCAGATCGGCACCAGATTCAAACTTCTCGAGCAGATCATCATCTGAGCTAATCGTGGTCTTCATCACGTGATCGAGGTCATCTGCTTCACTGATACCAAGGCGATCCATTAAACGTTCAATCTCGGTTAGCTGCTTTTCAAGCCATTGTTGATCGGTTGCATTGAGTTCACGTCCTTCTTCTAGCATATCCAGCAGCGAGTTAAGACGTGGATCTTCCTCGAGCTTTAATAATTTCTGTTCATCGTTCAGCTTAAGTGCCTTAGGTTTTTGCTCTACTGGCTTAGCTTCAGGTAGGTTAAGCGCAATCGGCTTTTTGCTTCCATGACGAGGATCTTTTGTTTGCGCGCCGCCGGCTTGCTTTTGTTGGATCTGTTTTTCGTTATGACGGCTACCCGCTTTATTGCCCGAATTTTGCTTTTTACCAGAAACCACGCGTTCTTCTTTCTTGGTTCTTGGTGCTCTTTTTGGCGCATTTTCATTGATTTTGCGCGTTTTCTTACGGGACATAACAATAATCTCAACTACAAAAAATCGTGAACTTATCTGATTAGGAAGAGATAAGTGAACTTGGGTCGCGTGTTATACCAGATCCTGGTGGTTTTTGCACCAAAATCAGATCATTTGATGCGAATAATAGCCTAAAGCCTGCGTGTTGCGCTAGATATTGAAAAGTGGCGCGTTGATAAAAACTCACATGGGTGAGGTTGTTCTTATGATGCCACTTGGCAAAGCCGTTTAACTCAGTAATGAGTTGGGTATTGATAGCAATCCAGCCACCGGGTTTTAGAATCGAGCAAAGCAATTGCCACTCTTTACTCGGCAAACGAAAATGCTCAAACACTTTATAGCAGCTAATAAAGTCGTATTGCTGTTTTAGCAGGCTATGATCGGCTGCAAAAAAAGGATCATATTGCAGTAGGTGATGACCGCGCTGTCGTAGTGCCTCTATCGTAGAGGAATTAACCAATCGACCGAAGTTTAAACCAAGCAGTGGATTTGGATTTAATTGCTCAACTTGAGTGACTAAGCTTGAGATCAGTTGCTGCATGGGTTTGTGTTTATTATTCGCTGCGCGATATTTGCTTAATTCGGCATCGGGGGGCAGGTAAGAACTGGCATCGGCAAATAACAGCATGCAGACTTTACAGCGATGTATAGTGCGTTTTCTATCTTGGTAAAATGGGCCTGTCTTATCGCTGCTACATAAGGGACATCTGCGCATGAATGGGAAAGCACTCTTTATGAAGATTGAATTAGTTTACAACGACAAATAAAAAAAGGCGACAGTACACTGTCGCCTTCCAAAAAGTACCAAAGGTACTCAATTCTGATTCCAAGTATCCATACTTGCTATGCGACTTTCCCAGTCGGATTCCATCTTATTTTTTAGCTGCTTTCCTTGCATATTTTATCGTTTTCGGTCTTCCCGACACTTTCTTGATATCCCTGTTGCCTTCCTGACCACAGCTTCCGTAGATGGTCTTCATGACACATCACAATCCATATCGTCTTCTATGACGCCAAATAAACCATCCTTGTCATTGATGTAACATTCAGCAGTAAACAGTCAAACTGTTTTTCTGAACCTGTAAGGCAGAGTGCTATATAGCGTATTGGCCTTCCTAACCAAATTTCCTTACATAAAAGTGTACGACCTGACTTCAAATTTGAAGTACGACTCATTGTTATTTTTGTGAGTGGTCAAAAATTATTATTATTATGTCTTTCTTTATTCTTATATCTTAAATGATTTTACATACTGAAATCTGTTTAATGTTATTGGCTCGTTTTTATTTAAACAGTTGGGTTTACCTCAGTACGGGCATAATTAAACCTAATTATGTGATCCATGTCAAGCGTGTATTTCATCTAGTTTACGTTAACGTAAGGCTTGAGTAGTAAAAAAGGCGACGTAGGCCGCCTTTTGCATTGAGTTTACTTACTTACTTAATGCTTGAAATATATTTAGATAACGCTTCCATGTCTTCAGCGGTCAGTTTTTTAGCCACATCTTGCATCATGCCATTTAAGTCATTATTACGAGTTGCGCTATGAAACTTATTCAATTGGATCTTAATGTAGTTAGCATGTTGGCTAGCAAGAGCTGGAAAGCCTGCTGCTTCGTTACCTTGGCCGGTAGGGCCATGGCATGCGATACATGCAGTGATACCACGCACTGGGTCACCACCTTTGTACAATTGCTCACCGAGTGGAGGAACATCTGTAGCCGCATTTTCATTATGCTTTTGCGAAGCGAAGTAAGCCGCTAAATCGTCAATATCCTGATCACTTAATGCCGCAGCCATAGGGCTCATCATAGGATCGTTACGACCTTCGGCACCACCAGTGTGGGCTGCTTTACGCAGATCATGTAGCTGCTTATTTAAATAAGCTTGGTGTTGCCCTGCAATTTTAGGGTACATGTCTATCATGCTGTTACCATCAACCCCGTGACAGGCAGAACAAATGACAGCTTTAGTCTTTCCCGCTTCAGCATCACCTGCTGCTAGAGCTGGAGTGGATAAGGTGGCTAAAATTGATAGCGCAATAGCGAACTTTTTCATGGCGTTCCAACTTTTAGTTAAATTTTTTGTCCTGAGCTTACGAGAGTGACCTGCAAGCGTGATAAAATATGATTTATGTGATCGGAGTAATATTTTACACGAAATTGTGCAAATGTAAGCAACTCTTCGATATTAAAGCTGAAGAAATAACAAATTTTGGAGTGGGTAGTGACTGATTCTCGTATCGATTTTCGGCAGGCAAAATTTTTGATCAGTGCACCAGATATTGCACATCTCGACGAACACCTTCCGGGTGACGTTGGCGTCGAAATCGCTTTTGCTGGTCGCTCTAATGCTGGTAAGTCGAGTGCTTTGAACCAACTAACAGAGCAAAAGAACTTAGCCCGTACCAGTAAAACACCAGGCCGTACGCAATTGATCAATGTTTTTGCTTTAGATGAACATCGTCGTTTGGTCGATCTACCTGGCTATGGTTTTGCTCAAGTGCCGCTCGCCATGAAGAAAAAATGGCAGCAAGCTCTAGGGCAATATTTGCAGGAGCGAGATTGCTTAAGTGGTTTAGTGGTGCTGATGGATATTCGTCATCCGTTAAAAGATTTAGATATGCAGATGATCGAGTGGGCCGTGGATTGCGATATTCCGGTGCTCGCGCTGCTCACTAAATGCGATAAATTAGCTCAAAGTGCACGAATGAAAACCGTCAATCAAGTGCGCAAAGAGTTAGCCGATTTTGGTGATTCGGTGAAAGTCGAGCCATTTTCATCGTTAAAAGGCACTGGTAAACCTAAGGTATTGAGTATTTTAAATGAATGGTGCCATCCAGATTGGTTGATGGAAGCCTTAGCTGAAGCAAGTGAAGAGTAATATCTACCTTAATCAGGTTTTTAGCTAAAGACGCTGCCTAAATAGGCGGCGTTTTTTATGAATAAAAATCAGATTAAGCTAAGGTTCTGGCCATAAAGCCTGAATTTTTGACAAAAAAAACCGACGGCATTTGCCATCGGTAAATAATTTAGTTCTTTTGGGAAAGCGCTAAATTTAACAAGACTCAAGATCCGTCGACTTAACGATGGCTCTCAACGGTGTGGAGTATACAGCGATAGAGAACACTATTAAAGTATTTGCTCTAAAAATTATTTGGGGCGAAAAAAAGCCCCAGCAACATACATTGCTGAGGCGCCATAATTCGGCTATCACTTTCAATCAGTGAAATAAAAAAGGTTTTAAAGATAGAACATCTTAACCTCTGTACCCTACGCAGAGAATCATATCTTATTGAGCATAATTTGGGAAACTGTTTTTCATAAATTAGGCTAATAATGTGGCTTAACTCAAAAAAATGGTGTTTTCAAACTCATTACTCTTCTTAGATCCTATTTTCCAGCCGTGCGATCGGTGAGGTTTATTGTGATTTCGAGGAGGGGTAAATCCTGGACGTGAAAATGGCATTGTTGAAAATAAAAAGCCCCAGTTAACACTGAGGCTTCAGATTGATATTCGGAGTCAACTTAAGTTAGTGAGCTTGTTCCCAGTTGTCGCCAATGCCCGCTTCGGCAAGCAGCTCAACATCAAGCTTGGCAGCCTTGGCCATTAGCTCACAAACTTTTTGCTGCAGGCTCTCGGCTTTATCACTGTCGACTTCAAAGACTAATTCATCGTGCACTTGCATAATCATGTCTATTTCGCCGTGGGTGTCTGACGCGATCCAGTTCGCTACCGCAATCATGGCCTTTTTGATGATATCGGCGGCAGTCCCTTGCATTGGTGCGTTAATCGCGGCGCGCTCGGCAGCCTGGCGTCGCATGGCGTTTCTATCTTTGATCGCGGGTAAATAAAGTCTGCGACCAAATAGGGTAGAGACGTAACCTTGTTCTGCCGCTGCAGCGCGAGTCTCTTCCATATACTTGAGTACACCAGGATAACGTTTGAAATAGGTGTCGATATATTGCTGAGCTTCAGCGCGCGGTATATCTAACTGTCTTGCTAAACCAAAGGCCGACATGCCATAGATCAAACCAAAGTTTACCGCTTTAGCACGCCGACGCTGTTCGGTTGTTACTTCATCAAAACTAACACCAAAGACTTCGGCTGCGGTTGCACGGTGAATATCTTTCCCTTCGGCAAACGCAGTTAACAGGCCTTCATCTTGAGATAAATGCGCCATGATTCGCAGTTCGATTTGCGAGTAATCGGCAGCTAAGATCTTGCGACCTTTATTGGCAATAAAGGCATGACGAATTCGACGTCCTTCTTCGGTGCGAATGGGGATGTTTTGCAAATTGGGTTCGCTGGATGATAAACGCCCCGTAGCTGCATTTGCTTGATGGTAACTCGTATGCACTCGGCCAGTATTAGCATCAATCATCAATGGCAGTTTATCGGTATAAGTGCTCTTTAATTTGGTTAAACTTCGGTGCTCGAGCAAGATTTTAGGCAGGGGGTAATCCAAGGCCAATTCGACCAGTACTTCTTCAGCTGTCGAGGGCGCTCCTTTAGGTGTCTTTTTGATGACTGGATACCCCAGCTTTTCAAAAAACAGTTGTTGTAACTGTTTGGTTGAACTGAGATTAAAGGTTTCACCTGCTATTTCGTAGGCTTTCTGCTCCAGTTCATCAATCTTTCGCGCCAGCTCGTCGCTTTGCTGACTAAGCAGCATGCTATCGACTAAGACCCCTTGGCGTTCAATCTGCGACAGTACCGTTAGCAGTGGCAATTCGATATCGCTAAATACACTGGCAAGTTCGGATGCCTTCTGTAATCGGGGCCATAAATGTTGATGCAAGCGTAGGGTAATATCGGCATCTTCTGCGGCGTATGGAGCAGCTGTTTCCAGTGGGATCTGATTGAACGTCAGTTGTTTGGCACCTTTGCCTGCAATTTCCTCGAAACTGATGTTCTTATGGCCTAAATACTTGAGCGCCAAGTCATCCATATTGTGTTTGGATGCCACCGAGTTAAACACATAGGATTCCAGCATGGTGTCGAATGCCACGCCGCGTAAGGTGATACCGACATTGGCTAAAATACTCATGTCGTATTTTAGATTTTGGCCGACTTTTTTGATGTTGGCATCTTCAAGTAATGGTTTTAATCTGGCTAATACTTGCTCGCTATCGAGCTGTTGCGGTGCGTCGGGATAATCATGTGCCAGTGGTAAATAGGCGGCTTTACCTGCCTCTACGGCAAACGAGAGTCCCACCAATTTTGCTTGCATATAATTGAGGCTGGTGGTTTCGGTATCGAATGCGACAAGTTCGGCTTTCGATAGCAGCGTGAACCACTCATCGAAGGCTTCCCAAGTTAAAATCGTGCTGTAATCGGTATCGATATTGACCGGTGCAGTGCTTTCATCGTCAGTTTCATCATCATTAGTGCTACTGTTTGTACCTTTACCGTCTAAGACTTCAGCTAACCAACGTTTGAACTCCATCTCGCCATAGCATTTGATCAGCTCATCATTGTCGGCCGGGGAGATATTAAGTTGATGCCAATCTTGTTCTAGTTCGACATCGAGTTTGATGGTGGCTAATTCATAAGAGAGTTGTAGCATTTCACCATGTTCGGCAATTTTTGCAGGCATGGTTTTTGAACCTCTAAAGCCCAGCTCTGGCAATTTATCGGCTTCGTTGATGATCTGTCGGATACCGCCTAAACCTTGCAGCATAGCTAATGCTGTTTTTTCACCGACGCCTGGTAATCCAGGAATGTTATCGGCTTTGTCACCCTGCAATGCCAGTAGATCTATGATCAGTTCTGGGCCAACGCCAAATTTCTCGGTGACTTCATCAGGTCCTAAAATCGTGTTGGTCATGGTGTTAATCAGGGTGACATTACTGTCGACCAACTGAGCCATATCTTTATCACCAGTACTGATTAATACGGCGCGTCCCTCTTTGCTGGCCTGTGTCGCAATGGTGCCTATTACATCATCGGCCTCAACACCGGGAATGCATACTAGAGGTAAGCCCAGGGCGCGAATGATGCGATGAAGCGGATCGATTTGGCTACGCAAATCATCAGGCATTGGTGGACGATGTGCCTTATAGTCGGCGTACATATCGTTACGGAATGTTTTACCTTTCGCGTCGAACACCACCGCCATCTGGCTTGGCTTATATTGCTTTAGCAGGCTACGTAACATGTTGATTACGCCATAAACCGCGCCAGTTGCTTCACCTTTCGAGTTGGTTAAATGAGGCGGAGCATAGTAAGCGCGGTAAAGATAGGAGGAACCATCCACTAGGATGAGTGGGTTTTCAGCAATATTAGGCATAGTGTTAATTAATTTATCGCTATTCGATGATGTGGTTAGCATGCCATATCGAGGGGATTTCGGCCATGCAAAAATACTCAGCAAACTGTGGATAAGTCTGTGAGCTAAAAATAATTATCTGAGTAAGTATCAAGGCTCCGAACGGCTGGATTCGATTTAACTCTTTGATTTATTGTGGTATTAAATTTTTTTGTGAACTAGGTATTACTTCCAAGTAAAAATTCCTAATTTGTGGACTTTTTATTTTTAATCCATTTTCACACTGTTATCTTGGCGAAAATTGAATGCCTTGATAAAGTCGAGGAACTAACTTAGCACGAAAAATAATCAGATCAAGAGGTTTGTTAGCTGTTTGTTAAAACTGTTGGATCTATAAAAGGAGTTTTTAATGAAAAAAGTGGCTGTTTTATTGAGCGGCGCAGGTGTCTTCGACGGTAGTGAACTCCATGAGGCAGTATTGAGCTTACTTTGTTTAACTCAAGCTGGCGCGAGTTATCAATGTTTTGCGCCAGATATTGATCAGATGCATGTGGTTAATCATCTTTCTGGCGAAGTGGATGGAAACGATCAACGCAATGTGTTGGTAGAAGCGGCTAGGATTGCTCGTGGCGATATTAAAGCTATTACCGAATTAGATATTGAGAAGTTTGATGCCTTAGTTATCCCCGGTGGATTTGGTGCGGCTAAAAATTTGTGTGATTTTGCGGTATCGGGAAGCGAGTGTGAAGTGCACCCAGAGGTGAAAGCATTTATCAGTGAGTTTGTCGGTGCGTGTAAACCCGTGGGATTCATCTGTATTGCACCTGTAATGATCCCTAAGTTATATCAAGCAGGAGCCAAGGGCACCATAGGTAATGATGGCGATACCATGCAGGCTTTTAATCTTATGGGCGGTGAGCATGTTATCGCCAATGTCGAGCAAATCGTTGTCGACGAGGCTAATAAATTGGTGAGTACGCCTGCATATATGCTGGCGGAAAATATTGCCGAGGCTCATATTGGCATCAGTAAACTGGTGAAAAAAGTGTTAGAGATGGCATAGCGGTGTGTGAATGGAGCTGCAGCCTAGCAGAAGCGCTAGGCTGTTTTTTTACTGTCGATAAAGCCTTGAATAACCCCAACCACAAGACCGCCAATATGGGCACCATTGGCGATAGATAGACCAAACATATCGGTAAAACCAAACACTAACCATAGCAACATGAAACCGATATAGGCGGGTGCTAGGCCGATGCCGGATTCGGGCCGTTTGACGCCCATGATCCAGGTATAACCGACTACCGCATAGACTACCCCTGATAGGCCACCAAAGTTGGGACCGGCTAAATAATATTGCACTATATTGGGTAGAGTACCAGCAACGACGAGTATGATGAGCAATGGCGCGACGCCTATTTTATTTTCAATTTTGCCGCCGAGATACCACCACCAGAGCAGATTGAAGATGATATGCATCGCGGAGAAATGCATTAGGCTGGGGGTGAATACCCGCCAAAATTGCGCTAATCCACTGTCGGGGACCGCGCCGAAGAAAGATAAATGCTCGAAAATGGGATTAGCAAACCCAAGATTGAAACCTAAGAATATCACGACGCAGACGGCAATAATTGCCAGCGTTAATGGACCTGCACCAGAAACAAATTGAGTTAACAGTTGTAGACCGGGAGCACCGTAATCAAATTTGGTATCTATACCGCCATTATCCCAAGATGCTTGGAGATATTTTTCATCGGTGGGATGTTGCAGAAATTGCTCGTATTCGGCTCTGGCGCGGCTATAGTCGCTCTCTTTTACCACAGAGATAATGACGCCTTGTTCAGCAGGAGTCAGTCGACATTGAATGTCTTGTCCCTTGAGGTAATCGATTAATGCCTGTGCGGCACGGGCATTGGGTAAGCGACCCACTTCCAACATCTGTGTTTCTCCACTAATTAATTAGCGTCTCGCCAAGCTTGGAAGCCACCGTCTAGGCTATAAACGTCATCAAACCCTTGTTCGATAAGGTATTGCGCTGCATTTTGGCTACTAATACCGTGGTAACACACCACCACAAGCGGATGATCCATATCTGCGTTACCAATAAAACTGGCAAGATTTTCATTGGTGAGGTTGGTTGAATTGGGAATATGTCCCGCCTCGAAACTGGCATTATCACGAATATCGACGACTTGTATGTCGCCACTTTCTTGTTGCATCTGGATCAGTTGATTCACACTAAGGTGTTGAAAAGCGGACATGGTCAACCTGTATTGAAATAGAGAATTAGATTAAGTGTGCAACATGGGGCTGCGAGAGTACAGCCCCATGATTGTTGCGAGTAACGGATTAATCCCAGCTAAGGATCACTTTACCTGACTGGCCCGAACGCATTGCATCGAAGCCTGCTTGGAAATCATCGACCTTGTAGTGATGAGTAATGATGGGGGAAATATCTAGACCCGATTGGATAAGGCTGGCCATCTTGTACCAAGTTTCAAACATTTCACGGCCATAAATGCCTTTAATGATCAAACCTTTGAAGATAACTTTGCTCCAATCGATAGCCATTTCGCCGCCAGGAATACCTAGCATAGCCACCTTACCGCCATGGTTCATGGTGTCCAGCATTGAATGGAAAGCCATTGGTACGCCAGACATCTCCAGACCCACGTCGAAACCTTCAGTCATACCAAGTTCTTGCATGACATCTTCGAGTTTCTCGTTCGCAACGTTAACCGCGCGAGTCGCACCCATCTTTTTAGCCAGATCGAGACGGTATTCGTTTACATCGGTGATCACTACGTGACGTGCACCTACATGACGACAAACGGCGGCGGCCATAATACCGATAGGGCCCGCACCTGTGATCAACACATCTTCACCGACTAAGTCGAAAGACAGTGCTGTGTGTACTGCGTTACCGAAAGGATCGAAGATAGAGGCCAAATCATCTGAAATATCATCGGGGATTTTAAAGGCGTTAAAAGCTGGGATAACTAAGTATTCCGCAAAGGCACCTTCACGATTCACACCGACACCTGATGTGTTACGACACAGGTGAGTACGACCCGCGCGGCAGTTACGACAATGGCCGCAAGTGATATGACCTTCACCCGATACGCGATCGCCAATATTAAAGCCGCGAACTTCTTGGCCTATTTCAACCACTTCGCCCACATATTCATGCCCTACAACCATAGGTACGGGAATGGTGTTTTGTGACCATTCATCCCAGTTGTAGATATGCACATCGGTACCACAAATTGCCGTTTTACGGATCTTAATTAATAGATCGTTATGGCCTACTGCAGGTTTAGGTGCATCGACCATCCAGATGCCTTCTTCAGGCTTTATCTTACTTAATGCTTTCATGTTTAATCCTAAATTATGCCCATCTCTTTGGCGATGCGAGTAAAGGCATCGATAGCGCGATCGAGTTGTTCACGGGTATGTGCCGCTGACATCTGAGTACGAATACGTGCTTGCCCTTTGGGTACTACTGGGAAGGAGAAACCAATCACATAGATGTTTTCTTCTAGTAATTTATTGGCGAAATCACCGGCAAGTTTGGCATCGCCAATCATCACCGGGATGATGGCGTGGTCTGCACCACCTAAAGTGAAGCCTGCTGCAGTCATTTTTTCGCGGAAATAACGACTGTTTTCCCACACGGCTTCGCGTAATGCTTGACCTGATTTGAGCATCTCAAGCACGTGGATTGATGCGGTGACGATTGAAGGTGCCAGAGAGTTTGAGAACAGGTAAGGGCGTGAGCGTTGACGTAACCAGTCGATCACTTCTTTCTTGCCTGAGGTGAAACCACCTGATGCGCCGCCTAATGCCTTACCGAGAGTACCGGTAATGATATCGACACGATCCATGACGTCACAATATTCATGTGTACCGCGACCATTTTGGCCGATAAAGCCAACGGCATGAGAATCATCAACCATCACCAAGGCGCCGTACTTGTCAGCAAGATCACACACGCCTTTAAGGTTGGCGATAACGCCGTCCATCGAGAATACGCCGTCGGTGGCAATCAGAATATGGCGAACACCGGCTTCTTTAGCGGCTTTAAGCTGGGTCTCGAGATCGGCCATGTCGTTGTTAGCATAACGGAAACGCTTTGCTTTACATAAACGGACACCATCAATAATTGAAGCATGGTTAAGGGCGTCAGAGATGATAGCATCTTCGGCGCTAAGTAAGGTTTCGAAAAGACCTGCGTTGGCATCGAAGCAAGAAGAGTAAAGAATGGTATCTTCCATGCCTAAGAACTCACTTAAGCTGCTTTCCAGTTGCTTATGGATATCTTGGGTACCACAAATAAAGCGTACCGATGCCATACCAAAACCGTGGTCACTCAAGCCTTGTTGAGCAGCGGTAATGAGTTCAGGGTGATTTGCTAAACCCAGGTAGTTGTTAGCACAAAAGTTCATTACCTCTGTGCCGTTAACTTCGATTTCGGTTTGTTGCGGAGAGGCGATAACGCGCTCACTTTTATATAAGCCTTCTGCTTTTACTTCAGCAAGCTGTTGATTGATTTGATCGTAGAATGAGGTCGTTGCCACCTTGTGTCTCCTTCTTTTGTATAATTTTTATTTAAGCTTCATCTATTTGGCCGATGACTAGGCTGCAAATCTTGACGGTCATGTTGAATGTTCCGCCGAGGCGATAGCGTATGTTTGTCTTAGCATAGATATGGCTTAATGCTTTAAGGCCTAAGTTTAGCTTAATTGGGTGGTTGTTTACTGCTGTTATTAGATAATTTTTTTGTGACAGAAACAGCAATATGAACCATGTAGAGTAATTAAGTTGGGCGAATTCTAACCTTAAATAGGTCAAGTACCACACACTTTTTTATCGCTATTATCTAAGTTAGTGCTAAGTAAGGTTTCGCATAATAAAAACTAATGCAAAATGGATGTTGAGTATTCGCTCAGGGGGCGGAGTCATCCCTGAGCAAGGGTTAATCTTCTTGTGTGTTTGATGCTAGCTCGCGATAGTGTTGCTCGATACGGGCAAATGTCGCACAGGCTTCTTCACTGGCATAGGCTTTGAAAATCATCAGCACTCTAAGTAGCCCTTCATAGACAGAGGTTTTGGTGATGACTTGTGTTTCACTATGGGTTAAACAATTGCTGATCCAGAAGCAGGCTATCATACGGATGGTATCTGCCAGTGGTGTGATTTCGGTGTCGTTGATAACCAATAAGCCATCTTGCTTCAGCTGCTTTAAAATATTGCTGGCTCGTTCGAGTACCAACTTGTGGGTGATCGCATATTGCTTATTCAGTGTTTCATCACGGCTGAGGATGATCACCAAATTGGCATACATAAAACGGAATTGCCATAAAGTATCAAATAGTGCATCGAAGTAACCGATTAAGAGGTCAACATCGACTTTTTTGCCTTCGTAAGGTTGAAAACCTGATTCCAATTGCTGTTCATAGAGCGAAAAAATCGAGCGAATAATGTCTTCTTTATTACGGAAGTGGTAATAAAGGTTACCCGGGCTAATCCCTAAATGTGAGGCGATATGATTAGTCGTGATACTGCGTTCGCCATGTTCATTAAAGAGTGCCAAGCTGGCGTGAATAATTTTTTCGCGGGTTTTCATGCAGATCCTAGATACATCAAATGATGATAAATCGAATGTCTAATGCTTGCAGTAGTGCAGGCATTTTAGAGTAAAGGCTTGAACTGCAAGTTAAACAGCCCCATGGTAAATGTCAATTAAACCCTAATCAGACCAGTCATGTTTCGACATCGACTTGCAGTTGTAAGCGTGAGTGTGTCAGGGCTTAGTTAGCGTGCTAAAATGGTTGTTTCAAGCCTAATTGACTGATCATAAGCATAAACTTCATGAATCGAACTTTATATTCTGCTCTACTTTATCTTATTTCGCCCTTGTTACTGCTTTACTTGGCTTTTAGAGCAATCAAAAGTCCTGACTATCGTGGTCGTTGGGCCGAACGCTTCGGTTTGAGCCGTTTACAGTCGACGGATCTGTTAATCCATTCTGTGTCAATGGGGGAAACCTTGGCGGCCGTTCCACTGATTAATCAGGTTATGGATAGATACCCACAACTGTCTGTGACGGTAACCACGACAAGTCCTACCGGATCGGCGCAGGTTAAACAGGCCTTTGGTGACAGGGTACAGCACTGTTATTTGCCCTTTGATCTGCCTATCTGTGTCGCGCGATTTTTACAGCAGGTACAGCCTAAAGTCTGCATTATTATGGAGACGGAACTTTGGCCTAATTTGCTTTATCAGGCGAAGCGTCGTGGTTGTAAATTAATGCTGGCGAATGCGCGTTTATCGGAGAAATCGGCGCAGCAATACGCTAGCCGTACCCAATTATCACTGCCCATGTTACAGGCCTTAGATGTGATAGCTGCGCAATCGAGTCAGGCTGCAGAGCGATTTATATCTCTGGGTGTAGCGAATCATGTGGTTAAAGTCTGTGGCAGTTTAAAGTTTGACTTGAGTGTTGAACAGCGCCATATCGATAAAGCTTTGTCTCTGAGAAGTGAGTGGCAACGACAGGATGCGCCAGTATGGGTTGCGGGCAGTGTTCACCCCGGAGAGTTTGATATTATGCTTGCGGCTCATAAAAATCTGCTGATCCGTTTTCCCGATGCCTTGTTGGTTATGGTACCCAGACATCCTGAGCAGTTTGAGAATGCGGCGGTGCATATTAAGGCAGCGGGATTAACCTTGGCTCGACGCAGTCAAGGTGATGATGTAAATGGCCAGACTCAGGTGTTGTTAGGCGATACTATGGGCGAGCTGTTAAGTTTTTATGGCGCGGCCGATCAAGCATTTATTGGTGGCACCTTAATTGAGAATGGTGGCCATAATCCGCTCGAACCCGCAGCGTTAGGCTTACCTGTTTATGTTGGCCCTCACCATTGGGACTTTGCTGAAATTACGCAGTTATTACAAGCATCGGGCGGCTTGTCAATGGTGAGTTCGGCGCAAGAGCTAGCGTTACATTTGATTGAAAAGTGGGATGATAAAGCCGCCTATTTAGCGGCTCGTCAGGCAGGTCTTAAAGTGGTCGAAGATAATAAAGGGGCATTGGCTAAACAGTTTGCTGTTGCGTGCCAACTGATAGAGCAATAGCCCTGCTTTAGGATTTGCGGTAACCGGCCAATAACTGTTGCCAGTTGCGTTCATTAAATTGTAGTGCAGGCAGTTTGTTTTTTTCTTTGTTAAAAGAGCGTAATAGGCGATCAAGGTTTGCCTGTTGCCATTTTGGTGAAGGAGGGCGGATCTCGCCTCTGTCAAAGTCAATCAGCGTGAAACCATGATCACTGATTAAAATATTTTTGGCATTGAGGTCAGCATGATAAACACCGCGCTGGTGAAATTTAGCAATCTGAGCGCCTAAGGCTTGCCATTCCTCTTGACTCATTTCGCTAGCGGCAAGCTTTGCGACTAAATCTTGTGCGCCTTCAATACGTTCAATAATGATATCGGCACGATAATGAATACCGCTGCGCTGAACTTGTGCCGCAATCGGTTTAGGTACCGCAAACCCTTCTTCATGAAGCCGAGCTAATAAGGAGAATTCAGCGATAGCTCGGGTACGTTTTAGGCCAGTATAAAGATAAGCATCGCGGCTAAATTTCTCCATGAGTCCGCCACGATAATAATGACGCAGCACCCATTCAGCTGTGGGGGCTGGAACTATCGATTGTGGTGACACGAACCAAGTGGTGTAGCGACCTTTGGAAGACCCCGTAACGGCACCCAGCTCTTGCCAGTAATCGAAAGTAAACCAGTCAGGAGTGATTGATTTCAGCTCGGATTGATAAAAGGCGATATAACCTGCTTGGGTACGTTTGATCTGCATAGTTAGTTCGTAGGGCTCTAGATGCGAAGCGAATATCTTTATTGTACTCGATCTTTATTCTGGTTCAGCATTTTTAGATATTAACTCGTTAACTTTAGTGCTGAAATCACATTATCGACTATCAAGGTACAGCGTTACTCTACTCTGAGGCTGTGATGGCTAATTTAGCAAGAATCTATCGCTGAATTGGTGTGAAACATGGAACCGGATCAGAATCTCCATTAAACTCGAAGTGAAACCTTATATGCCTTCATCTCTTATTCTTAACATAGTGATTCTAAAAACCTTATGCGCTTAAATTTGCAGTCGGCCCAGTCCATTTGTTTATTACGTTTATCGGCGATTGGCGATGTGTGCCACGCGGTGGCCATGGTGCAAGCGATTCAGCGCCAATATCCTCAGTTGAAAATTACTTGGATTATCGGCAAGGTCGAGTATCAACTACTGAAACACCTCGAAGGTATCGAGTTTGTTATTTTCGATAAATCTCAAGGTTGGCGTAGCTATTTCAATTTAAAGAAAGCCTTGGCGGGACAACATTTTGATGTGTTATTGCACATGCAAGTGGCTTTACGTGCCACGCTTGCCTCGTTGATGATCTCTGCCAAAAAGCGAGTGGGTTTCGATAAAGCCCGTGCTAAGGAGGGGCAATGGTTAGTAACCAATCATAGTGTTGAGCCTTTGGCTATGCCTCATGTGCTAGAAGGATTCATGGGATTTGCTAAAGCCATAGGTGTCGATGATTTATCCCCAAAATGGCATATTCCCGTTCCCGAGGCTGATAGTCGTTTCGCTGAACAATTGATCCCTGCTGGTGATAAAACCTTAGTGATTTGTGCCGCTGCGAGTAAGGCGGAGCGTAATTGGTTAGCCGAACGTTACGCAGCGGTTGCCGATCATGCAGTAGAGCAAGGTTATCGCGTTATTTTATGCGGCGGTCCTGCGGCTTTGGAAAAAAATCTCGCTGCCGATATTCAAGCTGCTGCTCAGCATGACATAGAAAATCAGGTGGGCAATACCAGCTTGACTCAGCTATTAGCTGTTTTGAAGCAAGCCTCCATTGTGCTGGCTCCCGATACTGGACCTGCGCATATGGCGGTGACTCAAGGGACACCAGTGATTGGACTATATGCACATTCTAACCCCGGGAGAACTGGGCCTTATACTTGTCTCAATGATGTGGTCAGTGTGTATGATGAGGCGATTGCAGCGCAGCGCTCGGGAGAGATCCCTTGGGGCACTAGGGCAAAAGGAGAGCATTTAATGGCGCTGATCAGCACCGAGGCAGTGATTGAAAAATTCAATCAAGTCTCGCAACGTCTGAATGTTAAATGTTAGACTCAAACAGCTTACAAAGGATGGCAGTAAGTTAAGCCTTAATCATTCAAGATACTAAGTTCTAGGGATATATTTGATGCCAAAAGCGCCAAGGTTTTTATTTGTTCCAGTATCCTGTGAAGAGGGTATTGGCGAATATATGCGCTCTACTATTATTGCCGATGCAATTATCAAGCATTGGCCCGAGGCGAAGGTTGAGTTTGTGCTTAATAGCCACACTCTTTATGCCAAAGATTGTCCTTATCCCGCTCATCTAGTGGATGACACACCGACCAAACGCGTTAAAGAAGTCAACGACCTCGTTTCTTTGCTCAAACCCGATATGGTGATTTTTGATGCTGCAGGCCGCAAGGCACAGCTCAAGCATGCGCACCGCAATGGCGCGAAAGTGGTTTTTATCAGTCAGCATCGACGTAAACGAGCTCGGGGCATGAAAATAGAACGAGCTTTAGTGACCGATAGTCATTGGGTCGTACAGCCTGAGTTTGTGATTGGCGATGTGACTGCTTTCGATAAATTTAAACTTAACCTGTTTAAGTGCGATCTGCCTATTTTTACCGGGTCTGTATTTGCTCGTCCCGATGTTCAGATTCAGCAGGCTTTGTTGCAGAAGTATCAGCTCCAAGCTAATTCATATCTGCTCTATAGTGCGGGCTCGGGTGGCCACTTGTTCGATGATGAGCTCGCCGCGGACCGTTTCGCTAAGGTCGCCGAAGCGAATTTTTTGAACACGGGGATCGTCAGTGTGATGGTGTTTGGTCCCAATTACACTAAGCCGTTACCAGAACTGCAAGGTGTGATTGCCATTAAGCAGCTAAGTAGTTTTGATTTTATTAACTTATTGGTGGGCGCTAAGGGGGCGGTATTGAGTGGTGGTGATACTCTGCTGCAAGCGATAGCGTTGAAGGTGCCGACACTGACTGTCTCGGTATCTAAGGACCAACCTAGCCGGATTAAACGCTGTCTTGCTAGAGGCTTAGTGATTAGTTGCGAACCGACTGTAGAACAGATGACGATTGAAGTTGAACGCTTAACACAAGCCGATGTCTCGGCGCAGCTTATTCAACAAATGGCCAGTGAAGGTGAGGCTAATGGCCTAGATATCTGTATGGCAGAAATAAACAGGTTACTTGGCTAAAATGGACAATAAGATGGTGAGTAAACGCATCGGTCTAGCCATAGACAGTCTTGCTGGTGGCGGCGCAGAAAAGATAGTGTTGACCTTAGCGAACGAGCTAAAAAAGCAGGGGCATGAACCTCACCTTTTAGTGATGATGCCAAACTGTGATTATCAGCTCCCTGAAGCGATTCCGGTGCATTTTTGTTTCACTAAAGCTGAGCGACATATCGATAGTTTATGGCGTTTACCTCGCTCAGTTACGCGAGTGCGCAGTTGGTTGGCTAACATCCAAATCGAATTTGGCCACTTCGATCTTATTCTCTCCAATCTCGACAAGAGTAATTTGTTGCTGACTAAAGCCAATGTCGCGTCGTTATACATAGTGGTGCATAACTCTATCGAAGAGGAGCTTAAACGCGAGCGTAAGCTCGGCCCCTTGTCATATCTGCGGATGTTGCGCGCCAAGAAAGCCTTAAATGGACAACGTTTGGTCGCTGTCTCTAAAGGGATTGAGCGTGAGATTCTCGATAACAAGCGCATTCAGCCACTTTCACTACAGACCATCTATAACCCTTTTGATTTTAGCGCCATCAGGGAGCAGGCTCTGCAAGATTGCCCTGATATTCCTCAAGGGGATTATTTAATCCACGTTGGACGAGTGGCAAGACAGAAGCGTCATGACATTTTGTTTAAGGCCCTTGCCAAGATGCAGCATAATTTGCCTTTAGTTTTGCTATGTAATAATCCGAAGAAGGCGATGAAATTGGCGCGCAAATATGGCGTGGCCGAGCGGATTATTTGCCCCGGCTTTCAAGCGAATCCTTTTCCTTGGATAAAACAGGCCAGATTATTAGTATTAAGCTCAGATTATGAAGGTTTGCCTACGGTGTTAATCGAATCGCTGATTTGTGGTACGCCTGTTGTGAGTACACTTTGTCCTCATGGACCCGATGAGATATTAACAGGTGAGTTAACCGATTATTTGTTGCCCCGACGAGATGTCGGCGCCTTAGCCAATAAATTGGATGAAGCCTTAGCTCATTATCCCGAAATTGATCAGGTTGAGATTTTTGCTCATATCAATGTTGAAAAAGTGGTGCACAACTATGTGGCATTATGTGATGTTTAAGCTGTTTTAGCGGTCTTTATTGGCAACCTTGGGCTGCCAATAAAGCCTTGATGAAAGCGGCCTTAGTTTAAAAAGCTTTTAGTTAATAAAGTCTTTGGTTTAATAGGTTTAGTTTAAAAAACTTAACTACCAACCATTTGATTCATTTTCTGGTATTGCTGAAATACTCGCTCTACCGGTATATCTGAAATATGTCCTTTCCCCTCAACAGCATACATCACGTGAGAAGTCGGACTTTCCGGTGGTGCCCAATAAGGTTTCTTTTGGCGCATCAAGGCCAGTAGCGGCCGCTTAGCCGCAAAAGCGAAATGCAAAATTGCGGTATCGACAGTGATCACGAAGTCTGCTTGAGCAATTAATGAAGGCAGTTCAAAGAAGTTCTTATTTACGGTAAATACTGCAACTTGTAATTGTGTCTCTGCAACGAACTGCTGCGCTCGTTGGTACACTGCGTCATAGTGTTCTGGGGTCACATTAATCACAAAGCGCTGACGTTTGTCTTCTTCTGCTATTTTTTCGATTAATGCTAACAATTGCTCAAGTTGCCAGTCTTTCTTGGTGTTGGTTGAGAGGTGATTTAAAAATAGTAGCTTTCCTTGTCTTTCTGGGTCACTAAAATGCTTAGAAATCCAATGAGTGGTTAACGGTTCTATTTCGGCAGGCACACTAAGATCTGGCATAAATTCAGATTTAGCCATGGTTAATCCAGCGATACTGTTCATCACTTGATAAAACCTATCAGTGATGTGGTGCTCCGCTGGCATCGCGGCAGGATCAAGTTGAAATAGCTTATTGCTATGGCGGAATAGCCACCAATCTAATAAGCCGGCAAATTTCGAGTCACCAACGCTAGAGACGATAAAGGCATTTGGAGCCATTTTCCTCGATATCGCAGAAAACTGCGCACTCTTGCTGCGAGAATGGCAGATCACTAGGTCATAGTTTTGCTCAACGGCTTTATCGATTTGTTGCTGTTGTTCTGCTTTAGAGCCACAGCAACCATAAAAGCGCGTAAAGGCGGGATCAGAGGTGATCCATTGCTGCATGATTTTACTACGAGACAGACGCCATGCTTGTTGATCGTTGCGGATATCATCGATACAAACATCGATTTCCAATGCCGGATATTGCTGCTTCAGGCCAATAAGAAATGTTTTCAGGTAAAGAAAGTCACCGAGAGCCAAAGGGGAGATGAATAATAATTTCTTGGCGCTTTCCATTTGGTGCTGAGTAATAAGAGACATTATTGTGCCTATACCTTGTATTAAGTGGTGATTTGGCGAGCTTAATTCAGGCGCCAATGATGCTGAAAGTTATTAGTGGCTTTCCAAATAATCGACGATTCTGTCTGAGGCTTTGCCATCGGTAGGCCCGACATGATCTTGGGTATATTGCTGACGTTGCTTATGGTATTGCTGTGGTTCTGCAAGTTGCTGCTTTACACACTGCTGTAGTTCTGAGTATGCGTTAATATGCGCACCAATATTGTTATAGAGTACGTTATCTTTGCCGAAGCGTTTGTAGAATCGGTACCTAAATATTCCGCGATAATTCCATTTTAACTTGAAAAAGTTACACACGATAACGGGTTTATCCAGTGCGGCAAACTCAAACAGTGTGCTTGATGCTTCACTGATTAATAGGTCGGCATTGTGCATGAATGGGAGTAGCGAAAGATCATGATCACCGGCAACATAGACGTTATCGAATGTGGTCCAGCGAGCGAGCTTTTCACGTTGTTTAGCATATTGCTCTCGAGTTAATGTGATCGAATGTGCCTTGATCAGAAGATTAAACTCGGCAAAGTCTGCAGGCCAATTATCAGGAAAGCATTCTAAAGAACTTGGATTGAAGGTGGGTGCATAGAGTAATGTAGGTTTAGTTGGGTCGAGTCCTAATTTGATTAAATCTAATCCCGGTTCTTGACCGTTGATAATGGGGTCTAACTTAGAAAAACCGACCTGAACGAAGTTATCGTTGGGATAAAGTTGATTAATTTTTTCTAGACGCAGGCTGCCTTCGATAAATCTTACCGTCATTGGGGTACATGATTTATGATAATAACTGGGTTTGGGACCTATGCCGTGACCCAGTTGAGCGGTTTTGGAATACAGATGTACTTCATCTAAATAGTTAAATTTATTACCAAAGAAAACCCAGTCAGGTTTATTGGTTTGATAAAGACTGGCAGCTTCCTTATCGTCTTTAACCCACAAGAGTTCGACATCGAGTTGCTTTAAAATATCGCCATAAGTATGGGTGTCGTTTTTATTGGCGTAACCTATGATCTGAACTCTATGTCCTCGCGCCTTAAGCCGTTCAATGATCGGGCTATATTGGGGCAGGTAATAAATATTGAGTAGATCAAAAGCGATTAACATAAGACTCTCTTAGTCAGTGTCATTCTTAATGGACGACTGGATTATAAAGTAGGTTAAAACGGCTCCGCAAATCATAACTTACCTAAATGAGTGCTTGGGGAGCAATAGATAACCTCAAATCAAGGCTATCAATAGAACAAATGGACGCTATAAGGCGAATAGCGTAAAATATTGACTAGAATTTTTAAGAGTTTATCCCTATGCCTCACGCGACGTTAAGAAAATTTGATTACCCGTCTAGCCTGATTAAATCTTACCAATATTGGCATTTGCTGCTTAGACCGGGTCAACCGACATTGGGTTCAATGGTGTTGATCTGCAAGGAGAACGTACATCATTATTCTGAGATATCCGATCTGGCCGCCGATGAGCAAAAATTAATTATTGCTGACATAGAAAAGGTACTATCACAGCGTTTTGAGTATAGCAAAATCAATTATTTAATGTTGATGATGGTTGATCCTGCTGTGCATTTTCATGTTATTCCTCGCTATGAGTTTGCCGTGGAGTTTTGCGGCAAAGAGTTTCTCGATAGCCAGTGGCCTAAGCCACCGAGTTTAGGTGATGATTTAGCCCTTGAAACCATTTACCGTGACGAGTTGCTAAAAACTTTAAAAAGCGACTTTTGTAGCATAGGCTTATCACAACAAGATGCCAGCTCAAGTAAACCTTATCGCCGCATGTATACCTCAGGTTGTTTCGATATATTCCATCAAGGTCATTTAAATATTCTCAAAAAGACCAAAGAGTTATGTGATTATCTTATTGTTGGTGTGTCGACCGATGAGCTGATTATCAAATCTAAGGGCAGGCCACCAATAATTCCATTTGAAGAGCGGATTTCGATTCTAGAGGCTAATCGTTATGTGGATGAAGTGATCCCTCAGGTCGATAAAAATAAGCAGGATGTCGTCGATCAATATCAAATAGATGCCATTTCGGTCGGTTCTGACTGGAAAGGTAAATACCCTCCAGTGACCTGTGAAATGGTCTATTTTGATTACACCCCGAATGTCAGTTCAACGGTGTTGAAGCAAAAGTTGAATCTCACACCTAAGAGTTGATATTGGTCAGCTAATCCTATTGCCATGGATTAAATAAAAAGCCCCAAGCAAATTGCTTGGGGCTTTTTTGTCGTCAAGATAAGCGTATTTATTGGCCGATAAAATGCTGTTCTTTTAGCCAGTTTAAATATTCGGGTACGGCTTGCTCTACAGTCTTAAAGGCATCTTGATAGCCTGCAGCGCGTAAATTATTGAGATCGGCTTGAGTGTAACTCTGATACGCGCCTTTTAACTTATCGGGGAAGGGAATGTATTCGATACTGCCAGTACCGTGATAGGCAATCACTGCATTGGCCACATCGTTGAAACTTTGAGCCTGGCCGGTACCACAGTTGAAAATCCCGCAGACGCTGGCATTTTGCCATAGCCATAAATTGACTTTGACCACATCTTCTACATAAACGAAATCACGTAATTGCTGGCCATCTTCATAACCATCGACGCCTTCAAATAAGCGGCATATTCCATTTGCCTTGATTTGGTTATTAAAGTGGAACGCGACACTGGCCATACCGCCTTTGTGTTGCTCTCGTGGGCCATAAACATTGAAGTAGCGTAATCCTGCGACTTGGGTTTTGAATGAATGCTGGCGAACATATTGATCAAACAAGAACTTAGAGTAGGCATATACGTTCAGCGGTTTTTCGACTTCTCGCTTTTCGATAAAGCTATCGCTACCGCCGTAGACCGAAGCTGATGAAGCATAGATAAACTGACTGGCATTGCGCTCGCAGAAATGGAGTAAGGTTTTGGAATATTCATAATTATTGGTCATCATGAACTTACCGTCCCATTCTGTGGTGGAAGAGCATGCACCTTGGTGAAAAATGACCTCAACTTGTCCGTCAAATTCACCGGCTTTGATTAGGCTAAGAAACTCATCTTTGTCTAGATAATCGGCAATTTCACAATCGGCAAGATTAAACATTTTTGTGCCGTCGGTTAGGTCATCTACCGCGATAATATCGCGACGTCCTAATTCATTGAGTGACTTGACTAAGTTGCTGCCAATAAATCCTGCGGCACCCGTGACAATAATCATAATACTTTCCAAGTGGTTGAGTGATGCAAACTGGTACTTGTTTTGAGCCGATTACCGCTGTTGAGCTAAACCTCAGATCAGCACGATAGGCGTAATTAACTTAAAAGACGTACTTGCTGCTTATTGATGACACATCAGCATATTTTACCAGAAAGTCTATCTGATGTGTTTTTGTTTGGTATTTAAGGTGATTTGGCACTGCTAAGATGACATGGCACTCAAAATACCTATGCTGATTTATGACCAAAGAGACAGTGATAAATGATTTGCAGCAGTGAGTTTATTCTGCTTAAACATAAATTTATTCTAAATTGCGGTCATTCTTTCAAAGGGCTTGCCGATGACTGAGTATCACACTATTGGCGAAGGAGCTCTGCAAAGTGATTATGTCGAAGTTATGATTTGGTAAAACAATGCTTTTATTGTTCAATCCTTTGCGTAAACTCGCTACACTATGCTACATCTAAGGCGTTAATTAGGTCGTGAAACTGTGCACACAAGAGCTATCTATCCTGGAACTTTCGACCCTATCACGAATGGCCATACCGATCTCATCGAGCGGGCGGCTAAATTATTTAAGCATGTGGTGATAGGTATTGCAGCCAATCCTTCTAAGCAACCCAAATTTAGTCTTTCTGAACGAGTCGAACTGGTTAAATTGGTCACTGCGCATTTAGATAATGTCGAAGTAGTGGGGTTTAAAGGCTTATTGGTAGACTTTGCCAAAGAGCAAAATGCCAGCGTACTGGTTCGCGGTTTACGTGCGGTATCTGATTTTGAATATGAGTTTCAACTCGCTAATATGAATCGCCGTTTAAATGCCGATTTAGAAAGCGTGTTCTTAACGCCGGCAGAAGAAAATTCGTTTATCTCATCGACATTGGTTAAAGAGGTCGCATTGCATGGCGGCGATGTCAGTCAGTTTGTTCACCCGGAAGTGACAAAAGCGCTCCAACAACAGGATTAAGTTGTTAATGAAAAAAATACAAGTTTATCTTTTAACGGCCATTTCGGTCGTGAGTTTATGGTTTAGCTCTCTGGTTTCTGCTGCGCCTTGGGTTGATGTTTCAGATATCTATTTACGCGCCGATATTCAAGCATTAGCCGATGAAGGTGTTATTACCGTGCCGATAAATACTTACCCCTTGATGTGGGCAGGTATTGGTGCTGACCTGAGTAAAGTTGAGCCTTCGACTCTGAGTCCAGCCTTAACCGAGGCCTTTGCGCGAGTGAATTTTTATTATCAAAATGCACTAACTAATCGGGGCAATACGGGTATTAAGTTGGCGGGAGCCACCGATGCTGCTCGTTTTCAGCATTTCGGTTCAGACTATCGTGAGCGTGGCGAGTTAAAAGCCTCTCATGAATATATGGGTGACCGTTTTGCCTTTAAGATCAGTGGCTCAGGTAATTTCGATGCCGAGGATGATCAGTCATTTCGCCTCGATGATTCTTATGTTGCAATGGCGCTCGGTAATTGGATGGTCACACTGGGAAGCGTCGAGCAGTGGTGGGGACCCGGCTTCGATACTGGATTAATCAAGTCTAATAATGCGCGACCCGCCCCTTCTTTGATGATAAGTCGCAATAATGCCGCCGCATTTGAAACTCCTTGGTTGTCTTGGATTGGCCCTTGGACCTTTACCGCTGGGGTAACCTGGCTGAACGATGATGATCGTGCGGTTGAAAATCCCTTGCTGTGGAATTTTCGCGGCACGATTAGACCTATTCAGCAGATAGAAATTGGTTTGTCTTGGACCACTATGTTCTGTGGTGATGGTCAGGAGTGTGGATTTACCACCTTATTGGATGCATTTGCAGGCAAAAGTATTTGTCCTGATGGTTCAACTAATTGCGATCCGGCATTGAAGTCTGCCGTGGGTAATCAGATGGCGGGTTTCGATATTCGTTATGGCGATACTTGGTTTGATATTCCGGTGGGAATTTATCTCGAGCGAACTTGCGAAGATTCAAAAGGTCCTATGCCTTGGGAACTGGCAGATTGTGGCTATTTAGTGGGTACAGATACCCGTTTAGATTTCGATAGTCAGCAATATAAATTGTTCTTTGAATATTCTAACACCACAGTGGCCTGTGGTCTCGACCCTAACAGCTTTAACTGTTTTTACGAGCATGGTACTTATCAGAGTGGCTCACGTTATTATGGTCGCAGCTATGGTAGTACTTATGATAGTGATGCCAAAGTATACGCCTTAGGTGTGGTGGGGCAGTTTGCTAACAGTCGTGGCTTTACTTCTATATTGCGTTACGCACAACTCAATAATGATGGGGTTAATCGAGGTGGGCTCTGGTCGCCACAGCCTCCGAAAGAAGATCTGCTGATGTTAGAACTGAGCTATCGTATGCCTATTTGGAAAGGGATGATGAGTGTCGGTGGCACCGTCTCTCAGTCTGAATTTGAAACGGCTGACAATGATACTGATGGTACGCTATTTGGAACTTATGAATACCGTTTTTAACGGTATGTAAATTTAAGACACCATAGAGTGTCTGAGGCATTTATAATGTCTTTTATTAATATCATGCCAAGCTTGTTATTATCCTTGGCGATTAATTTTTTTGGAGCGTCGATTTGATTTCAGTAGTGATACCTGGCAAAGATGAAGTGGGCAATATTGGCCCGCTTATGAGAGAGATTTGCCAAGCTTTACAGGGCCTGACCGAATTTGAGATTGTTGTCGTAGATGATGGCAGTCAGGATGATACTTTTGGCGAAGTCATTAACACGGCAAAAGAGATGGGCTGTGTAGCGAAAGCGATTCGTCACGAAAAAAGTACAGGTCAGAGTACGGCTATCTTAACTGGAGTAAAACACGCCAGTGGTGAGTATATTGTCACCTTGGATGCGGATGGACAAAATGATCCTGCCGATATCCCGGCCATGTTTGCGCAGCTATCACAAATACAAGCACAACATTTCTGCATTGCTGGCTATCGTAAAAATCGTAAAGACACTCCTTGGAAACGCTTTCAGTCTCGTTTTGCCAATAAGGTGCGAGACGCATTATTGAATGATGGTGTGCCAGATACTGGCTGTGGTTTAAAACTATTTCCTCGTGAAACCTTTCTCTGTTTGCCCTATTTCGATCATATGCACAGATATATTCCTGCCTTAGTACGTCGTATGGGCGGAGAAGTTTATATTTCTGTGGTCAATCATAGAGACCGTCAAGAAGGTGTGTCGAAATACACAGCTTGGAACCGCGTTTGGGTGGGCATTGTCGATATTCTTGGTGTGATGTGGTTAGGACGCCGCGCAAAAGTGGCTAAGATCGCCAAGCAAGAAACCACTTCTCATGGCTAAGAGAAAGCGTTTCTATAAAACCCTGTTGATCGTATGTTTACTGCTTCTGCTGACCTTTGCTACTCAGCAAGGGCTATTTGAGCATGTGACCGACAGCAACTGGGTTGCTCAAATGATCGATGAAAATGGCGTTATGGCGCTATGGGGTTTATTGTTCGTCGGCGCCTTATTTACTGCCGTAGGTGGTCCAAGGCAAATGATTGCCTTTGTCTTTGGCTTCGCTTTAGGTGGTGCTCTGGGTGGTTTGTTGTCAACGGTTGCTGCCTTAATCGGTTGCGTTTTTGCATTCTACTTTGCAAGGTTAACAATTCGCTCCACTCTTCAGCGTCGCTTTAGTCGCAAGTTGTATAAATTTGAGCTGCTTATTGTGGAAAGAACCTGGCTTAAGGTGCTGTTAATTCGCCTGTTGCCGGTAGGAAGTAACCTGCTCACTAACCTATTTGCGGGGGCGACTCATGTGCCTGCAAGAGGTTTTATTTTCGGCAGTTTTATCGGTTATCTGCCGCAGATGTTTATCTTTAGCTTTGCCGGTGCAGGTGTAGGCTTGTCAGACCATAATCAGCTGGTGGTCAGCATCGGGTTGTTTATCGTTTCTAGCGTGATTGGCGCATATCTCTATCGCTCGCGTCTGCGTAAGCAAGTCGATGAGTTGGTAGAAGAGGAATAGGGATTAAAATGGAATCTTTTGCTCGTCGTTTCAATAGCGATGATTATTATCAGGTGCTGTGGACGCTAATGTTAATGGCGGTTCTGATATTACTGGTTGGCATCGGCTTTCGTTCGCCTTGGCCTGCTGATGAACCCCGCTTTGTCGAAGTTGCACGTGAAATGGTGACTTCTGGTCAATGGCTATTTCCTACTCGAGGTGGCGAGTATTATCCCGATAAACCGCCTGTCTTTATGTGGGCAATTGCGTTGTTTTACCAATTAACGGGCGATCTTAAAATCGCCTTTCTGTTGCCCAATGCGCTATGTGGATTCATTACTCTGTTTCTGGTCTATGACCTGGGTTCGAGATTGTGGAATGTCCGTGTCGGACGTAATGCCGCGTTATTATTATTAATCGTACCCCAGTTTTTGATGCAGGCTAAGAATGCCCAAATTGATGCCATGGTGATGTGCTGGATAACCTTAGGCTGCTATGGGTTAATTCGTCACTTTATGCTGGGCGCTCATTGGCGTTGGTATTTTGCAGGCTGGGGCTTTATGGGGCTTGGGGTGATTACCAAGGGCGTGGGTTTCTTGCCTTTATTGATGTTACTGCCTATTGCTCTGTATGCCTTTAAAGACCGTACACGTTTCCAAGGGCGCTTAACCTGGTTGTGTCTGGTGGGGCCATTGGTGATGTTAGCAGTCATCGCCTGTTGGCTAGTGCCTATGGTGTTAACGGTGCAATCGGTTGGTACTCCTGAGCTTATTGCATATCAAAACAATATCTTGTTTAAACAGACCGGCGAGCGTTATGCCAATGCCTGGCATCATATCAAGCCTTGGTACTTTTTTGTTTTTAGCGTGATCCCTTGGATGTGGTTCCCTATCTCTTTGTTGGTGGTTGCTTATTGGAAAACTTGGGTACAGAAAGTGAAAGCTGAACCCACTATTGCAATTTTGCTGATTTGGGTCGCATTAGTGGTGCTGTTTTTCAGTATTAGTCCGGGTAAACGTAACGTCTATATTTTACCGGCACTGCCCATGTTGGCCTTGGCTAGCTCGGCAATTTTAACTGGGGTCTCGCCTAAGGTCTGGTTTGAAAAGCTAGTCAGTGGCTTATTGTGGTTCCTTGGTGTGGTGTTGCTTGTGGCTGGCGTACTTGCCTACATTCATCATCCCGCTGTGGCTAAGGCACTTGCCGATTATAGTGCCGATCTCACTTATATTAGCTATTTGTTTATCACCTTGGGTGTGCTGTGGCTGGGGCTGCTTTGGATATTGAGAGCTAAGTTTGCCTTAATTAAAGTGGGTGTTGTTTCGGTTTTGGGCTGGGTGCTGATCAGCACTTGGGGTTATAGTCTACTCGATGATATGCGTACTCCAAGAGAGCTGATGAAACATACCGCTGAAGTCATTGGCGAAGATGCGCAGTTAGGGCTGATTAAGTTTAAAGAACAATTTATTTTGTTTTCGCCCATGAGCGTGACCCATTTCAGTTACCTGAGTTCGGTGGAAGAGCAGCAACGCAATGCCTGGGCCTGGATGAATCAGGCTCCGAATCGCTATGTATTGGTACGTAGTGATGGCGAGCTGAGTTGTTTCGATGTGGCTGGAGGACGTAGTATGGGTGTAGCGCATCGCGACGAGTGGATTTTATTATCGAGTGACAATATGCAACCCGAATGCCCTAAACCTGAGAGGGAATATCAGTATTTTACCGATCATCCCGGCCATTGGTTAAAAGAGTAGTGTGCTCAGTAGAGTAAGCTGGTTGAGTTAGTACTAAAAATGCCTGCAATTGCAGGCATTTTTTATGGAGAAACTTGTATGAGTTATACCAATCAAAGTAAATTAGTGATCAGCCCGTTTGTAACAGAAAAGGTTAACTAGCAAGAATGATCAGATAATTACTGCGATTGGTATTACTTCGTCTGACACAGACTACAAAACACAGTAGCGCGCTGTCCTAGCTTGATTTCACTTAGCAGATGACCACATTGAGTACAGGTTTCACCACCGCGGCCATACACATGTAGCTTCTGCGCAAAATAGCCGGGTTTACCTTCGGCATTGGTGAAGTCTTTGAGGGTGGTTCCCCCTTGTTTAATGGCATTGGCTAAGATCTGTTTAACTTCGACCACCAATAGCGTTAAGCGTTCGGTATCGACCTTACCAGCCTCGGTTTGAGGATGAATGCCTGCTGCAAAAAGGGCTTCATTAGCATAGATATTACCCACGCCCACCACGATATGATTATCCATTAAACATAGCTTTATGGCTTTTTTCTTACCTTTCAACGCCTGAGCCAGGTGTTCTAGATTAAAAGCATTAGATAAAGGTTCTGGTCCCAACTTTGACAGCAAGGGATGAGCTTGTTCTGGTAGTTCACACCAGAGCCAAGCACCAAAACGTCGAGGATCATTAAAGCGGAGAATCTTGCCGCTGGCCATTTCTAAGTCGATATGATCATGCTTTTCCGGCGGGGTGGTTTTAGGCAAGATCCTGAGACTACCCGACATCCCCAGATGCACTATCGTTGTGCCCGCATCAGTGTCGATTAGCAGGTACTTTGCGCGGCGGCGAACGTTGCGGATTGTTTGCCCGACAATCTGCTGAGCTATCTCAGGGACAGGCCAACGCAGTGATCCATTACGGACGATGAGCTTAGTAACTTGTTGATCGACAAGGTGAGGAGAAACCCCTTGGCAGGTGACTTCGACTTCGGGTAATTCAGGCATAGGTTACTCGTTATTCTGTTTGGCATCTAATATGGGATCGAGTGCGCCACGTAAGCTGGGGGGGATTTGATACCAGTTTCCTGCAGGGGATTTTAATAAGCCTTGCTGCGGGTACATTAACCATAGCTGAGGTGTGGCGACCAGTTCGATTTGGATAACGAGTTCATGGGGAGTGGATTCTGGAGGGATTAATTTCTCGATGGGAGAAACTAAAATATTGCTCCAGGCTTCACCCCATTCGTCGCAGTTGAGAACGCTTGCTTCGCAGTGCCAAGAGAAACCACCCTGACTGAGCCATAAATCATTATATTGCAGCTGATAAAGTGGCGCCGCCTTATCGAAGAGTGGCTGAGCTTGTTCCGGAATATTGGGAGTATGATTATCCAAAAACGTCAGAATAGCCACCATGCTGACGGAGGCTAAAATAATGATGTTGTTCCATTTCCTACGGGATAAAGCCATGTTGGCAATCACTCTTTTCACTCGTTATTGAGTCGAGTTTATCACCGAAATCCCATTAGCGACAAAAGTGACTGCTAACCACCAGTCACATTCATGAATCGTAGGATTTGGACATCATTTTCCTGACCAAAATGGTGCTCTTTCGGCTTAAGCTTGATGGCATCGAGGATCGCCTGTTTTAGACGTTCTATGTCGCCTGGGTATTGGCGTACTATCGCTTTAAGATCGACCGAGTTTTCATTGCCAAGACAGAGCAGTAATCGCCCCTCAACGGTAACGCGCACGCGATTACATTCATGGCAGAAATTATTACTGTGTGGCGAGATAAAGCCCACATGAATATTGCTGCCGGGCATGGTGTAATAACGCGCTGGACCACCGGTACGCTTATTTGACACGCTTAATGGATAGCGCTGGCTGATAATAGTTTTAACTTCATCGCTGCTGCAATGGCGACTTTTTTTACGCTCATCGATGACCCCTAGTGGCATCTCTTCGATAAAGGCAATGTCCAGTTCGCGACCGCGACAAAATTCGATCAAATCCAATACTTCATCGTCGTTCTGTCCGCGTAAAATGACGGCATTGATCTTGATACGATCGAAGCCCGCCGCTTTGGCAGCATCAATTCCGGCGATGACGCGGTCGAGTTTGCCGTTACGTGTCAGCTGGGTAAATAGCTCAGGCTTTAAGGTGTCTAGGCTGATATTTAATCTACTTAGCCCCGACTGACGCATCTTGTCGGCAAACTTAGTTAGTCTGGAACCATTAGTGGTCATCGACAACTCTTTAAGGCCGGGAAGCTCGCCTAATAGTTTGACCAACTGGTCGCAATCGGTGCGAACCAGTGGCTCGCCGCCAGTGAGTCTGATTTTTTTGACGCCGAGTTCGGTAAAGGCTTGGCCAATCCAGGCCAGTTCTTCTAGGCTTAATACCTGCTCTCTGTCGAGAAAACAGGGATCTTCGCTCATGCAGTAGACGCAGCGAAAATCACACCTGTCAGTCACCGAAAGGCGTAAATATTCTACGGTGCGGCCAAAAGTATCGACAATCAAACTCATTTAAAATTACCTATAAGCGCTGAGCCATAAGCTCAGCTCACTGCATCATGATTACAATAGATCGGCAAAGGGCTGGATATAAACGGTATCGCCCGGTTGTAGTTGCTCATCTTGCTCGCCGATAATGATTAGGCAATTACCTTTTACCATAGAGCTGAGCATGCCAGAGCCCTGAGCTCCAGTGCTGGTGACATGCAATTTGCCGTCACTGCCTAAGTGATAAACGCCACGGCTAAATTCGGTTCGTCCGATGCGGCTGCGTAATGTGCAGTCGGCAACCGCAGGTATTAAGTTAGGCGCCCATTCATTTTCACCCGCTAGCTTACGCAGCGCAGGTTGAACAAATTGCATAAATGACACCATTACTGCCACGGGGTTGCCGGGTAAGCCGAAGAACAGGCTATCGCCAATTTGGCCGAAGGCCAGCGGACGTCCCGGGCGCATATTGATGCGCCAGAAATTAATTTGGCCCACTTTTGCCAAGGCCAGCTTGATGAAGTCGGCATCGCCAACAGATACGCCGCCAGAGCTAATCACTACATCCGCTTGTTCGGCTGCACCCGTTAAGGCATCGATAAGCGCCGCTTCTGAGTCGTGGATAATGCCTAAATCGATAACTTCACAGCCTAGTTGTTTCACCATAGATTTAATGGTGAAACGGTTGGAGTCATAAATGCAGTTAGGTTTTAAAGGTTCGCCCGGCTGGCAGACTTCATCGCCGGTTGAGAATACTGCGACTCTCGGTTTACGGTAGACAGGCAGTTGGCCAAAACCTAAAGAGGCAAGCATGCCCTGATGGGCCGCTTGCAGACGATGCCCTGCGGCAAGTGCGGTCTGATCTTTTGCAATATCTTCACCAGCTTGGCGAACATGTTGGCCTAAGCTGATGTCACCTGAAAAGCTGACTTTATCTTCAAGCTCTTGTACGAGTTCTTTCATCTGCACAGTATCGGCACCAATGGGTACCGGTGCGCCAGTCATAATACGTACAGCTTCGCCATCGAGTAGTGTCGCTGGATAACTGTGGCCAGCCATGACATCGGCAACAATCTTATATTCTGTCTGCATCGGCTGGCTAAATTTGAACGCATAACCGTCCATAGCCGAATTGGTGTGCTGCGGCACATCCACAGGTGAAATGGCATCTTGAGCCAGAACTCGGTTGTTGCAGTCATCGATAGCATGTTGCTCAATATCTGTCACTGGCTTTACATAGCTAAGAATATTATCTATCCCTTGCTTGACCGATAAGGTCTTATTGCTATCGAGTTCGCAACCGCATTCTGGCGCCGCTTGCAATGGTAATTGAGTCGTGGTGGGTTGCCACTGCTTAGCATAATCGATAACAAAATCGGCAATTTGGCCGACATTATTAATGTCCAGACGGGTTAATTCTGTTGGTAACACAGTGTCATCACAGCAGGCGATGGCCTGAATATTGGCATCATGAGTATGGATAAAAGGTTTGCCATGGGAAGCACGGTGCAGTTCGATTTTGGGAAGCTCCAGCTTTTTGAAGCCTTCGACTAGCACGATATCGACTTTATCTTGCTCAATTTGTTGTAGCAGATGAGGCAGAGACGGGGCCTCTTTGACCAAGTCTTCAGTCATAAGCGCCCAGCGAACATGAGAGGCAACCAGCATCTGTCTGGCACCCGCTTTGCGCATTTCGTAGCTGTCTTTACCGGGAATATCGACGTCGAAATCGTGGTGAGCATGTTTAATGACGGCTAAACGTAAGCCACGGCGATTGAGTTCGGGGATCAACTTTTTGAGTAAAGTTGTTTTGCCTGTGCCGCTATAGGCACAAAATCCGAGAACCGGGATCGACAGTGGATTGTTAAACGGTATGCTCATGTACACCTCTAAATTTAGTGGGCAATTGCCTCAGATAGCTGTTGTTTTTGTTCTGGGGTATTAACGTTGACGAAGGCATTTGGCTGGTCAGAAAATTCACATACCACACAATGATGTTTGGCATACCAAAAGTCGATTTTTCGCTCGCCAGCATCTAAAAAGGCCTTCATCGATGCACGTAATTCTGGCTTCATCAATAACACCACGGGTTGTTCGCGTTGACCATCACTTGCGACTGCCATTTCGGCATTATTTTGCTTGATTGCCTCTAGCATTCGAGTGACCAAGTCCAGTGGTAGCAAGGGGCAGTCACAAGGTACGACTAACAGATAATCAGCTAGGGTATGACCCATTGCGGTGATCATGCCAGCCAGTGGCCCGAGATAACCCGAATCTTCATCGCTTAATACTTTAAAGCCAAGCTCAGCATAATGGTTTTGATTACGATTTGCGTTGATCAGGATCTCCTTAACTTGAGGTTGTATCCTGTCAATGGCGTGTTGGATCATAGGTTTGCCATTAAGCTCGACTAAACCTTTATCGTTACCACCCATGCGCCTTGCCATTCCTCCGGCGAGGATCACCGCATCAACTTGCTGAGACATAATTTAATTCCTGTTGAGTTTGACCCACGACGGAGAGAGACTCTGTGGCTGAGTCAAAATGATCGATACCTTGGGCGTGAATCAGCCAAACCTGATCACACAGGCTGGTGAGCGAGCAGCTTTGGTGGCTACTGATCAGCATTCCCGTTCCTTGATCTTTTAAATTACTGATCATATTTAGCACCAGTTGTTGCGAGTATTTATCCATATTGGAAGTGGGTTCGTCCAGCATCAGTAGCTTAGGTTGCATTATCCAGGCTCTGGCAATGGCTAAGCGCTGGCGTTCACCACCAGAAAGGTCGGCACTTTGCTGTGACATTAACGAACCCAGCTGTGCCATCTCAATGGCGATTTGTGTACGCTGGTGGATCTCTTGATTAGAGAGCTGACAAAATGGCTGCACATAACCTAGGTTGTAGGCCACTGAACCATCAAATAGATAAGGATGTTGGTGTAAATAAACGGCTTTACCTAGTAGCGGATTTCGTCGCCACCAGTTATCAGCGCCAAAGCCTTCGGCCTTAATATTGCCTAGGCTAGGTTGCTGCAGACCGGCAAACAGCTTCATCAAGGTGGTTTTGCCTGAGCCATTATCGCCTTGAAGATGGATCGTTTGCTGCTGCGATAGGCACAGTTTATCGAAGCGATACAACAAGCGATCGCCGAAACGCATCTCTATCTGGTTGGCCGTCACTTTGACCATATGCTAGTGGCTCCTCGGCTCGGCTTTGCCTCTTAACGTACCCAAGGTAAAGTTAAGTATTAATGAGAGGATGAGTAATACAAGACCCAAGGCAATCGCTTGGGCAAAATCGCCTTTGCTGGTTTCCAATGCAATAGCGGTCGGAATATTACGGGTAACATCGGCTATGTTACCACCAATCATCATAGAGCAACCGACTTCGGTAACAATTCGACTAAATGCCGCCACAATCGCCATCAAAAGTGGCACCTTCAGTTCACGGCAGACAACCCAAATCGATCTTAACCAAGAGGCTCCGAGAGTACGCGAGGTTTCCCAGGCGCGTTTGTCGACGCTCGTAAATGCGGCTTGGCTCATGGCGACTAAGACGGGGGCACAGATCATCATCTGACCCAGTATCATGCCTTTTTGAGTAAATAACCATTTAAGATCGCCTAGCGGGCCCATGCGAGTAAGTAGCAGGTAACCTAATAAGCCGATGACAACGGTGGGAATAGATTGCAAAGTTTGTACTAAGTTAGTGACAAACCAACGGCCGGGAAAGCGGGCAAATGCCAGCATGAAACCCAGGATCAGCGATGGCAGCAAAGTGATAGCCAATGCTGCAAATGACACAAAAAAAGAAACGCTTACGATAGACCATACATCAGGGTCTAAAGAAAACAGCAGGCGCAATGCCTGCTGTATCAGGGCTAACCAGCCTTCACTCATTCTTTATAAGTTGCCTTAAATAGTTGCTCACCTTGAACGGTGTAGCTGTTAATCATGTTTTGTGCTTCATCACTGATTAACCAATCACTCAATGCTTTAGCACCTTTGTGGTTAAGATCAGGATATTTTTCTGGGTTGATTAGCATGATTTGGTATGGATTAGCTAATGCTGCGCCGCCATCATAATCTACTGCTAAATCTAACTTGGCTTTATAGGCTACAAAAGTACCACGATCAGATAGGGTATAGGCTTGCAGTTCGTTTGCCATTAACAGTGTTTTACCCATACCTTGACCTACGGAACGGTAACCACTGAAGCTTGGTTCTGTTTTCGCCGCTTTCCAAATAATCAATTCTTTCATGTTGGTGCCAGAGTTGTCACCACGAGAAACAAACCCTGAGCCTGAGCTGGCTATTTTAGCAAAGGCTTCTTCTGCTGTCTTACTACTACGGATCTTAGCTGGGTCATTTTTAGGGCCCAAGATCACAAAATCGTTCTCCATAATACCGCGAGGAGTCGTGCCATAACCTTCTGCAACAAACTTAGCTTCGGCGGCTGGAGCGTGAGTCATCACTACATCAACGTCACCTTGGCGTGCAAGTTTTAGCGCCTTACCTGTACCGGTAGCGATTACTTGAACGCTGTAGCCACTTTCGGCTTCAAACTTAGGTAACAGGTGCTTGAGTAGGCCCGAGTTTTCAGTGCTGGTGGTCGTCGCAAGTTTGATCACTTCCTGCGCTTGTGCTGAAAGACTTATTGCGCCAGCGATTAACGCTACGCTAAAAATGGTTTTAAGGTTTAACATTGTTGCTCCTTGGCATGATTAAGATAACGCGATTTGCCATATTCACGTCGGCTGGATTATTAATTGCAGCTTAAAAACAGCAAAAACAGTGCCAATAGACAATTCCACCTAAAAGCATCACAGCTTGATATCAAAATGTGAACTAGATCCCAAGCTAGGTAAAATTAGCCCAGACATAATGTCCCAGACTCTGATTCCTATGGTTCAGCATGACCAATTTGCTGAGCTTTGATGCTAGAATCAAACCAATATGAGTCAAAATGTCCAAACGAGACAATATGAGCCAATCGAATAAAGAGATGAAGCCGCTTCCTTCTGCCGTATCGGTATTGATCGTCGATGACGAACCAGGCATGCGCAGTTTTTTGAAGAAAGCCCTGTCGAAAAAGTTTGCCTTAGTCGAAACCGCTGGCAGCGTCGAAGACGCGGAACAATTGCGCAGCCGTTGTCACTTCGACTTGTTGATCGTCGATATTCGCCTGCCGGGACGCTCGGGGATCGAATGGGATGAGGCGCTTAATGATCAAGAGCGGCGCTCCGATATTATCTTTATGACTGGCTATGCCGATATGGATGTGGCGATTAAGGCATTAAGAGCCGGTGCCTCTGACTTTATTATGAAGCCATTCCATCTCGAGCAGATGATGAAGGCGGTAGATCGTTGTATCGAACGACGTCTGCTGAAGCGAGAAAACTTAATGCTGCGCCGCGAGATGTCCATTGGCCACTCTTCGACGATTATTGGCAGCAGTGATGCGATGACAGAAGTTAAGCAGGTTATCGAGCGCGTGGCTCCAACCAATGCGGTGATTTTAATCGAAGGTGAGTCTGGCACTGGTAAAGAGTTGGTGGCGCGCCAGCTACATTTATTAAGTGGCCGTCAGGGGCCATTTGTTCCTGTTAACTGTGGCGCTATTGCTCCTGAATTATTGGAGAGTGAACTGTTTGGTCATGCGGCGGGGTCATTTACTGGCGCTAAGAGTAATCGTGAAGGTTTATTCAGTTTTGCCTCTGGCGGCACCATTTTCCTCGATGAAATTGGTGAGATGCCGCTGAAGATGCAAACCGCACTACTGCGAGTGTTAGAGCAGCGCACGATTCGTCCTGTGGGCAGTGAGAAAGAGACTAACATCGATGTGCGTGTGTTAGCGGCAACTAACCGTAAGCTTGCCGATGAAGTGGAGGCGGGTAATTTCAGGCGCGACCTCTTCTATCGCCTCAATGTGTTGGATATTGTCATTCCACCGTTAAGGGAGCGCCCCGAAGATGTCGTAGAGTTAACTCATCACTTTACCCGCCAGTTGGCTTCTGAGTTGGGAGTGAAGGAAGTGGTGTGGAGCCATGAAGACATGCTTAAGCTGCAGCAACACGAGTGGCCGGGCAATATTCGTGAACTGCGAAATATGATTGAGCGCTGTATCTTGTTGGGTAAACCCCCTGCCGAATATTGGAAGCAGCAGCCTAAAGCCGATGCAATGACCGAGTCGGGCTACCCCTTAGATTGGCCTCTAAAAGAAGTTGAGAAACATCATGTTACTGCGGTGGTTGATCTGCATCAGGGCAATAAATCGGCAGCAGCGAGAGATTTAGGGGTGTCACGGAAAACCTTAGATCGTAAATATAAAGAGTGGTTTGACGTTCAACATAGCGAGGACGACTAAGTTGTCACTGTTCTCTGGACTATTTGGGCTAAGTTGGCAGCAGTTACAGGCGAAGGTGCGTTATCGCATTCTGATCCTTACTCTGTTGCCTATCTTACTGACTCTAGTCAGTTTAGTGTTTATCACCATTTATTGGAACATTAGCTACACAGGTAAGCAGCTGTTTATGAAAGTAAAAGCTGACCTTACTGTGGCGAGCAATACCTTGATTGCGGTGCAAGAAAGGCAGGAAAACCAGCTTGAATTAGTCATGGGTTCTTGGGAGTTTCAAAATCAGTTTCGCAATATTGATAGTGATACTGAGACCAGCCGAAAGCAGATTGAAAACTTACTGGAACAGAAAAAAGCCAAGCTAAATCTAGACTTTTTACGATTGATCAGCATTGCCGATGCCGCGGCCGACCCTGATTTGCGAGTGATGTTGCCTAAAATCGAAAATAAAGGCGCAGTCTCAGGATTAATGGTGTTACAACCACAACGTCTGAGCAGACTCTCTGCTGAATTAGAAAGCAAAGCGATTATCAAACTGGTGGACACGCCAAGATCGCAAAAGCCTGCCAAAGAGGTAGAGAAGCGTGGCATGTTAAGCCGTAGCCTGTTGCCTATCTACGGTGCCGATGGCAGTTTAGGCTGGTATCTTGATGGCGGTATTTTATTGAATCGCGACATGCGGATTGTCGATCATATTCGTGATCTGGTTTATGACAAAGGTACTCTGCCTGAACGCTCGATTGGCGCGGTAACCATCTTCCTCGATAACACTCGCATTAGTACCAATGTTCCCTTGAACCAATTTCCTCAAGGCACTGAAGCTCAAGGGCGTGCCTTAGGTAGCTTGGTGTCGGAAGAGGTCAGACAAAAGGTGTTGATCCAAGGTTTGCTATGGGTTGACAGAGCGTTTGTGTATAACGATTGGTTTATCTCGGCTTATGCGCCGCTAAAAGATATCCGTGGTGAGCGGATCGGTATGATTTATACCGGCTTCTCAGAGTCGCCTTTTATTCACAATTATCTGCTAAATATTATCGAGCTCGGCACGATTCTGATGCTGGTCTTACTGGTTTCTGGTTTGTTGGTTTACCGTGGCGCTTATAGTCTGCTGCAACCGATTGAACGGATCCATCATGTGGTCAAAGCAGTACAGTCGGGGCGTAATCTGCGTATCGGTTCGCTGGGGCTAGAGCAAGACAATGAGTTATCCAATCTGGCGGAACAATTCGACCGTATGTTGGATCTGTTGCAGAGACGCAATACTCAGATCCAGGCTGCGGCTGAGCAGCTTGAAGTCAAAGTGGAAGAGCGTACTCGCAGTCTGCAAGAAAAAACCGATGAACTGCAGCGTAATGTGGCCTTGCTGAATGAAACACGTCAGCAGTTGGTGACCAATGAAAAGTTAACCGCATTGGGTGAGCTCACTGCGGGTATAGCCCACGAAATCAATAATCCTACCGCAGTGATTCTGGGCAATATGGAGCTGCTGAAATTCGAGCTGGGTGACAAGGCAGAAGATGTCGAAGAGGAGATCGATATTGTTATTCAGCAGGTTGGCCGCATTAGCACCATTATTCGCAGCTTGTTGCAATACAGCCGGCCCGGTGAATTTAATGCCCCGTTGGAGATGCATCAACTGACTCCGATTATCGAAGAGATGCTGCTGTTAGTGCGCCATTCGGTACAGAAACAAGAAGTGATCCTTAATAAGCAACTCAATGCTAGTTACCCCATCGAAGTTAATCGACCTCAATTACTGCAAGTGTTGATCAATTTGGTGGTCAATGCGGCACATGCGATGGATGGTAAGGGACAAATTTGGATCCGCACCTATGATTGGCTACAAAGAGGTGAGCCCATTGGCGTTAAAATTGAGGTAGAAGATGAAGGTAAGGGGATACCGGAAGAGCAACTTGGGCGTATTTTCGATCCCTTCTATACCACTCGTAAAGATGGTACTGGCCTCGGACTTTCGCTGAGTTACGGCATTATCAAACGAATTGGCGGCACAATAGAAGTCAGCTCGACCGTGGGTAAAGGCACCTTGTTTACTGTGGGTCTGTATCACAAGGCCAAAGATGATCAGTTTAACCCCCCTTATGAAGGCCTGCATTTTTCCAGCGGGATAGATAAGAAGTCTTAATAGCCAATAACTAATTAATAAAAAACGAAAAAAAAGCCGGAATATTTCTATTCCGGCCACAAAGAGTGTGTGAGCAATGTTGTGCTTGCGAACTCAAGGAATTAAGCAGAGATGAAGTGCTTAATGAACTGAGCTTTGGAACGCATCTAAATAGTAATCATTATCATTCGCGTTGGCAAGTTATTAATCGATAAATATGTAAATATTTACTAGTTAATTTAAAACTTTGTTTAAAAACAACTTGTTATCATTAATTGTTTCACCCTCTTTTTGTAATCCTGCAATCTTATATCCCTGCTGAATCAACATCTGTAGCATGGCGGCGAAGCGGTTATAGGTCTTAACTTGCATTTGATTAAAGCCATTGGCTTTGGCCCAAGCTTCCTGATCGGCAAGGAGTTGGGTGGCTAATCCCAGCTGTCTAAACTCAGGTAAGACTGCGCCTAACCAGCTATAAAATTGACCTTGCTGTTCGCTGTAGCCAACCTTAAATCCCACTAACTCACCCTCAACACGGATAAATTGCAGCAGCATGGGCCTATCTTGTAGGCGCTGTTGGATATCTTCTACTTGGTAACGGTTTTCGAACTCAGGAATTTGCTTAGCGAGTTCAATGATGGTTTGTAACAGGCTATTGTCGAGTTGAGTGTGGCGTTCGATAGCTATGGTGTACATCTGATTTCTCCAAATAACGACGCCATCAAGGCGGCACTTGGCTAATTAAAAGTGCCGCGATGATAGTCTAAAACAACTGGTCAGGCCAGTGTGTTGTCGCGATTTGTTGAACTGACTCGCAGTAGTCTATCTTGCAATACGCGCAGTAAAACGCCGTAGGCTGGTAGGAATAGGCACAAACTCACCAGTAGCTTGAACCCGTAGTCAACAGTGGCTATTTCTGGCCAGTGGCTTGCCATAAAGGGATCGGTCGAAGCGTAAAAGGCGACACTGAAAAACACTAAGGTATCGACAAGATTACCAATTACCGTCGAGGCCGCTGGGGCAATCCACCAGGCTCTGGCACTTCTGAGTTTGGCGAATACTTTAATATCCATGAGTTGGCCGACCAGATAAGCGGCAAAGCTGGCAAAGGCGATACGAAATACAAAGTTGTTAAATTCGGCCAGTGATTGAGCGCCTTGAAAACCGCCTTGATGGAACAGTACGCCAATTAAGTAAGAGATCACCAGTGCGGGTAACATGGCTTTGAGGATGATTTTACGTGCGTTTTGCTGGCCAAATACTCTAACAGTGAGGTCGGTTGCCAAATAGACAAATGGAAAGCTAAATGCGCCCCAAGTGGTATGAAAACCAAACAGTTGAAAAGGAAGCTGAACTAAATAATTACTGGCTGAAATAATCAGAATATGAAAGCTGACTAATAGCCATAGTGCGCGCTGTATTTGCGCTTGAGATAACATTAACATCTTGTGGCCTTTTTGGTGGTTAATGCGGGGTGAGGGAACCCGCTAAAGTGAATCGTGACTATCGAGCCGTTTTTAGTATTAGTAAGCTTAGCCGTTTGGCGATGCTTTATGTCCGATAGCGATAATTAATTTGGGCGGCAGATTATAGAGAATTAGTTGAAATGAGCAAGGTATATTCGGCCAATTTTTGTATTAATCGATAAATAAACGGTCAAAGCTCGGGTAAGGCCTAGACTTCGGTCAGGATCGACATGATGGTGGTAAGCTTGTTTTCCAACTCATTCCACTCGGCATCGGCTTCAGAGCCAGAGACAATGCCCGCGCCTGCAAACAAGTTTATTCTACCTGGTTCAATCAAGGCACTACGAATGGCAACGGCGAATTCACTTTCATATTTATTAAAATAGCCACAGGCGCCAGCGTACCAACCTCGGGTATAACCTTCACGTTGGCGAATAAAGTTGATGGCGGCCTCTTTAGGTAAGCCCCCTACTGCCGGAGTGGGATGTAACGCTTGCAGGATTTGAAAATCGCTCACACCGGGTTTGAGTTCGGCGCGAATAGAGCGGTGTAGATGTTGAATATGACTAAGCTTGAAAATTTTAGCTAACTCATCGGCACCGACATAGTTACTTAAAGGCGTCAGTGCATCGACAATGTGTTGTCTAACAAGCTGGTTTTCATGGCTATTTTTACTATCGTCCAACAGTTGCTGCGCTAATAGAGCATCTTCATGCTCATTTAAACCGCGAGTCGTTGTTCCAGCCAAGGCCTCGGTAAACACTTCTCGCTGACAGCGACGGTAGAGTCGTTCTGGTGTGCAGGAGATAAAGGCACTATCGGCATTAAACTGGAAGCCAAATTGAAAGCTGTTGTGATTACGTCCTTGCCAGCTGGCCAGCAGCATCCAAGGATCGACTTTTTCGTTGATCTCTAATTGAGTTAAGCGTGACAACACCACTTTTGGGGTTTGCTTAATAAATTTCTCTTGAGTGATCTGCTCAATCAACTCACGCCAGCGATGATGGTCGGGGCGATCGCTTCGGCTTAACAGATTAATTTTATTCGGCGGAGATAATGGCGCCGGTGGTGCCAGTTGTTCTAGGGCATCGACAGCCAGTTGGCGTTCATGCTCAATCTCACTCATCTCAATATTTAAATTAACCAACAGCTTGTATTCATTACCACTTCTGCGGAGTTCTATTCGCGGTAGAATGAAGTGAGCTCGGCCATATTCAGGCCAACAATCTGTATGTCGATCGAAGGCGACACCGCCGTAGTAACGGATCTCTTGGTTAGTGGATAAGCTACGTTGCTGCTGATAAATGGCACTCAGCTGATTATCGTCGACGGCATCTTCGAAAATAAAATGTTTACATGAGCCGATGGCTGCCACTTCCTCTTGGGTATCACGGCCACTCCAATAGACTCTTGGATAACTGGGTTGACTGGCTAACCAAGCGATAGACGGCAAGGGGCATACAGGCTCGGATAGCTGTATGATCGGCTCTCCATGCTGGTGGATGTCCAGTTTTTTAAGCTTGCTGATTAAGGTTTGTATAGCCTGATGCAGCGAGGGAACGCTCAAATAAAACTCCAACGTTATCGACAATTTCGTGTTTTGATGGCGAGTAAGCTTATAGCTCTCAACACTGAGACTTATTCATATTGGTATTAAGAATCTTTAGCACAAACTAATGTGCCAGCAAAAATGTGTCAAGTTACAGCCTAATAAGGTGTGAGCTTGGCCAACAATTCTGCTTTATCACCACTTTTCAATTCTGCCTAAAATTGAGTTATTTTGTCCGACACTTTGTCATTGATGGACAAATTGTCCACCTTGCCAGTCCACTTATTCTGACGAACGCTAAATTAGTCGATCTAAGTCATTTTTTGTTTTTCCTTTACTTGTCGTGTGATCGTTATCGCTGAACAATGACGTGTATCCGGTCATTAATAAGTAGAAAAAATGAAGATAGATCAGAAAGTAATCAAATTATCTTTAGTGGCATTGGCGGTAGGTACCAGCACAGGGGCTTTCGCTGATGATGTGGAAAGATCGCCGATTTTAGACGTATCTGAAGTGATAGTCGTGACAGGTCAGAAGCCGACAACAATCCAGCAAACGACAACCACTTGGAGTATCAGCGAAGATGAAATCGCGGCGCTCGGAGCACAAACCTTAGATCAAGTTTTGAAGAATGTGCCAGGCGTATTTGTTCGTGTGGGTGGACAAGGTACGCCTCGAGTTGATATTCGTGGTTTTAAATCTCGTCATGTTATCTATCTGATCAATGGTGTGCCAGCCAATGGCGCCGAAGATGGTCAATTCGATCCCAGTGTTATTCCTGCTAGCCAAATTGCATCTGTGACCGTCTCTGTCGGTCCTTCGTCTGTTTTATATGGTCCAGGCGGCGCCGGTGGTGTTATCAATATTCGCACCAAAAATGGTGATAACGCACCGATGCTCTCAGGCCGTTTAGAAGGGGCTGAAAATGATACCTTCAATGGTGATATCACTGCCGCGGGTTCAGGTGATAAGTGGCAGGGATTAATCTCTGTTTCTCGTCAACAAACCGATGGGTGGGCGGTATCAGATGATCAAGTTGATACTAGCCTACAATACGGTGACACGCGCTTGAACTCTGATAAGGAAGTGACTTCCGTATTCGCCCAAGGCGGATATTGGTTATCCGACCGCACACAATTAATGGCGAATCTGAGCTATCGTGAAGGTGAATGGGGTAAGCCTGCGGTTGATGGTGTGATGAGCACCAAGGCTAAATATGATCGTGTTGATGATTATGACTCTCACACGATTCAGTTAGGCATGGCGCATCAGTTCAATGATTTACTCACACTGCGTGGTTTTATCTATGAAAACCAAGATGATGTGTTAGATAACCGTTATGTTGATGAACAGTTCGATACTTTAGAGCAGAGCCAAGAGGGTCGCTCGATTGTTCGAGGTGGTAATTTTCAGTTGATTGCCGATTTTAGCGAAGGTCAATTACTCACTGGCTCGGTGATTGCCGAGCGTCAAAGCTGGGAGTCAATCAATAAAGATGTGACTGCGAGTTCTGGTTCAGGCAGTGGCTCAGGTTCAGGCGGTGGTTCTGGCTCGGGCGGTGGCTCAGGTTCAGGTGGCGGTTCTGGCTCGGGTGGTGGCTCAGGATCGGGTAGCGGTACTGGCGGTGGCAGCGGTGAAGAGTTCGATGATGCTTCTTGGTTGTACACGGTCGCGGCCGAGTATCAACATGAGTATGACACTGTCGGTTACACCTTGGGCGCAGCGTTACATCAGCAAGATCGCGTAGTCGATGATGAGTCTGATTATTCGGCTCAAGCCGCGACTTATTGGCAGGCATTAGAGCAGACACGAGTCAATTTAGGTGTGGCACGTAAGGTACGTTTCCCCTCGATGCGAAACCTGTATTCCTTGTCTTCGGGTAATGAAGATTTACAAGCGGAAACCTCTAAACATGTTGAACTGAGTTTAGATCAAGGCATAGGTGCTAACACAGATTTGAATATTGCCGGTTATTACACTGATGCCGAAAACTATATCGCTAAAGATAGCCTTGGCTATTACCAAAACATGGGGCGTTATAAGTTTAAAGGGGTGGATGTTGCCTTGCAAAATCGTAGCATCGACGACCTTAAGCTGACCTTTGCTTATAGCTTCCTCGATACCGAAGATGAAGATGCAGCTCCTGGGCTCGATACCCTCGAATACCGTCCTCGTCATCAATTGCGTTTCCAAGCCGATTATGAGTTCAGCTTCCAGACACGTATTAATCTGAATGTTGAGCACATCATGGGACAGGTTTATCAGCAAACCCAGAAAGTGAGCGGCCAAAATATGTTAGTCGAGCAAGAGTTGGATGATTACACCTTGGTTGATATCAATGTCAGTCAGCCGATTTTAGGTGACAACCTAGCGGTTTATGTACGAGCCACTAACTTGCTTGATGAAAACTACTATCAGAGCGAGAGTCTGCCACAAGCGGGTAGACAAGTGTTTATGGGTATTACCTGGCAGTTATAACTAAATCACTATGCAGTTATTAGCCTTAAAGGATATCAGTTTCAATTATCGAATGGCGGCAACTCCGCTGTTCGATGAGCTGCAGCTGACGATTAATCGAGGCGACTGCCAGTTGATTTATGGCCCAACGGGCTCGGGTAAATCGAGCCTGTTAAAGCTGATGCTAGGGATTTTAGAACAGCCATTTAGTGGTGAGCGCTGTAGCAGCGAAGGACTCACGCTTGGGGTGGTGATGCAAGATCCTAATGTGCAGCTGTTAAGGCAAAATATTGGTGCCGAAGTGGCTTTCGCCTTAGAAAATCTAGGTGTTGCTGCTGACTTGATGCGCGCCGAAGTGACTAAGGCATTACGCCAGGTTGGCTTATATATCAGTCTAGATACACCCGTTCAACACCTGTCATTAGGTCAGCGATATCGATTGATGATTGCCGCCCAATTAGTACTTAAACCCGATATTTTGTTACTCGACGAGCCTTGGGCACAACTTGATGATCAAGGTGTACAAGAACTCTCGCAACTGATCCAAAAACTGCAATCTCAAGCTATGGCGATCGTGATCGTTGAGCATCAAAAGTCGGCATTTTTGACCTGTTCAACCCATAGATGGCAACTGCAAGCGGGTCAATTGATCCCCTATATTAACCAGCAGCCAGTGAATCAAGTGCTTGATATTAGAGCATTACATAGCCCTTCACAAATTGCAGAACAAGTGCTTGTGAGTCCAGGTTTTGCGGTACGTTTTAGCGATAACACCTGCTTGCTGGAAAGTGAACAAATCAGCCTCAATTCGGGAGAGATAGTCGCTCTGACTGGTGAGAATGGAACCGGCAAGAGCACCTTGCTCAAGTGCTTATCAGGCATTCAAGCCGATGTGGACAGTTGCAATATTAAATTGCTGGGCAAAAAGCCCAAGTTAGGTATTTACGGCGCCGAGCTGGCACTGTTACATCAGAGACCGAGTCGGCAGTTATTTGAAACTCGTGTGATAGATGAGATGCAATTTAGTCTCAAACGCTATGGTCTACCCCTTGAGCGTGCGGCCGAGTTATTGGCGGATTTAGAGCTTATGCATCTCATGTCATTATCGCCACATACCTTATCTTATGGTCAACAGCATCTGGTGGCTTTGGCTTCATTGGCGTGTTTGCAGCCCAAGGTGTTACTGCTTGACGATCCTTTTGCGGGCTTAGATGACAGCAGCTTTTTACTGGTGGCTAAGTTATTGCTGAAGCTTAGCGAGCAGGGCTGTGCCATAGTGATCGCCAGCCATAGACCGATAGCCCATCTGCCTATCGATAAAGTTTGGCACATTAGCGATAAACGTTTGCATACCTATAGCCCTAATGAATTTGCCCAGCATCAAGTTGCTAAGCAAGCATTATCAACAAGAGCGATGGGATATGCTTGTGTGGGCTAAACAGCGTAAGCAATATGCCGATCTCAATGCCAGTGCTAGCGTGGATTCCTGCCGATTTTGGGTGAATAGTCCCTCTTTGTGTGCCTTGTGCATTGTTTTTTGTTTAAGCCTTTCTAGTTGTGCCTTTTTTCTACCAAATTCGCAGCTGCCAATATTGGCGCTGATTAATTTTATTTTGCTGATCCAAGGTTATTTTCTCGGAGGCAAATTAAAAGGACTGATTGTCCTATTTAGTACTCAACTGACGATTACGCTACTGCTGTATATGTTGTTTCATGACAGTGAGCGAATTAATGAAGGTGTACTTGCGGTTGTGCGTATCTTGCTAGCGATTATTCCCGGCTGGTGGTTATCTATCACTTGTTCACCTCACCGAATTGGTGAGGTGCTGAGTTGGTGTTTACCCCATAAATGGGCGTTTGTTTTGGCGGCGTGTTTTAGTTTGTTGCCACGGTTAACTTTAGAAGTGAAAGAGATTTATCAGATGCAGGTCATGCGGGGGGCACAGATTCAGCCCAAGGATTTAAGTCGCCCCAAAAATTGGAGTGAACTGGCTTATTGTGTGTTGTATCCGCTATTGATTCAGTTATTGAAACTGTCGAAACAGATGGCATTAGCGGCGCAATTACGCAGCTTTGGTCAACATAAAAAGCCGACACATTGGCCTGAATAATGAGTGTGACCATAGAGAATAATAAGATGACAAATAAAGGCTTTAGTTTACAAGATGCGTTATTCATTGGCTTTTGCGCCACCTTGCTGGTGGCGCTGAAAGGTATGCTCAGGCTTAAACTTGGGTTAACGGGTCATTCGATGTTTCTGATGAGTTTCTTCTACTTAATTTGCTACGGTGCTGTAGGAAAAAAAGGCGCGATCACCGTCTGCGGTTTGTTAGCGGGATTGATTGCCATGATGCTCAGCGTAGGTAAAGGCGGCCCCTTTATTTTGGTGAAGTTTGCCTTACCAGCGGTCGCTATGGATCTGTGTTTATTTGTGCTTCCCACTGTTTTGGCGCTGAAATGGCGCTGCATCATTTTAGCGGTAGTCGCGACTTTCGCTTGGGCAAGCAAAGGATTTATTGAAGATTTACTCGTGGGTTTAAGTATTCAAGTGGCGTTATTCCAGCTCGGTAAAAGTGTGCTATTTGGCAGTGGTTTTGCCATTTTAGGCGCCCTGTTGGTGCCGCCAGTGTTGGGTCGTCTTCGCAGCCACGATTTGATTGATAATAAGGAAAGATAATGAAAAGCTCCCAAGGGTTGAAGTCTTGGCTGGTGTGTATCGATGATACCGATGATATAGGTACTAAAGGCACTGGTGAAATAGCCGAAGAGATCGCGGTTTTATTGTCGAATGATCAGCAGTTAAGTCGTTGTAGCTTTGTCACTCGGCATCAACTCTATGTTCATCCTGATATTCCTTATACTTCTCATAACAGCGCTATGTGCTTTCAGGTGAGAACCTCCTTGGTTGAAGAAGAGATCCTCAGTATTGCCGTGGCCCACCTAGTCAGAGAGAGCGCTAAGGCTGCCGACCCAGGAATTGCACTGTTAGATCTATACGCCGATGTCGATCATCAGGCATTAATTGAGTTTGGTTTGCAGACAAAGCAGGAAGTGAAAACCAAAGCCGATGCCTATCAATTAGCCGCGCAATTGGGGATCCATCTGTCTGAGCATGGCGGCACTGGACAAGGAGTGATCGGTGCACTGGCCGGATTAGGATTGCGACTGCATGGCAACGATGGTCGTATTAAAGGCCAGTTTAAGATCAAAGGCATTGCCGATGGTGAAGTTAACCTAAGCGTCGCCGAAGTGATTGAACAAACTGGTGTCGACAGAGTGCTTAGCGATACGGGAGAGTCATTGTGCATCAAAACCCCACTGGTGTTGTCGGGTAAATTAAAAGCTGTCTATCGCGATCATCAAGTGTCCTTGTTGGTGTATCAGCAAGAGGGAGTGTGGCGCAATGCGATTAAGCAGCAACTTAAACATTATTAGGGTAAACCTAGCTTAGAGAACCCAGATGCAGACTCAATTTCAACTTAAGCAACAAAGATGGTTACTGACGATTGTCGCCGAAGATTATCGAGCGAGTCGCAGTATTGCGGCCAATTGTCCACATTTTGTCGGTGACGATGAAGATGAGCAGGTAGATGATGTCACTCGCTCTTGTGTCAATTGTGCTTATCGCCGCTGGTTAACCGATGGCATTGAGTGCACCGCTTTAGCAACTTAAAGTCTTATTTATTATTGATAAATTGCCGAGTTCGTCGGCAATTTGCCTTTGTGAGTGTTGACACTTTTTAAATTGAGATGTCCATTTTGTTAAAATTTCTGGTGATCTCTGAACTCTAGACATACTATATCACCATTCGAAAGTATGATTTTTGTCGATGAATACCATCGGCAGTTTTTCATGCTTTATTTTTTCATCTTGTAGGTATCGATATTTTTTATCGATATGGATGGCAAAGTGGGCGATACCAACATAATAAAATTGGCCGTGCCAAAGCTGCGCTTAGGTATGTTTATTACCGCGATAGATAAAGCGGGAAAATTAAACATCAGCAAGCCGGGGCAGATAAAGAGCCATGATGATATAAAAAAGCTAGCGACCAGTGGCATTAATCATGTTTGGGTTGACGCTGCGCGCTCGACTGACAATTGTGGATTGATTAAATCCACTTCACTTCGGGCAATTAAGCCCAAGAAACCTACCCGAGAGCAAGGACAAGAGAAAGCCAAACGCCTGATGGCCGAAGCCAAAGGCTTAGTGCAAAAAGTCCTGTCAGAAACCTTTGAAGGCAAGGCAATTGAAGTTGCACCATTTGAAGATCTTGCCGACAACATGATTGAGTCGGTGATGCTCGATGCTGATGCCTTCAAATGTATTTCGGCGCTGCGATCCAAAGATGCTTACTTATTAGAACACTCGATTAATGTCGCCTTCCTATTAGTGACCTTTGGTAAATATCTGAACCTGCAACGGGAAGAATTGAAGCAATTAGCCGTGGGCGGCATATTGCATGATATCGGTAAGATTAAAGTCGATAACAAGGTGTTACATAAGCCGGGTAAGTTAACCCCGGAAGAGTTTGAGCATATGAAGCTGCATCAGGTGTATGCTCAACAGATCCTGGCTGAGACTTCAGGGTTGTCGAAAATCAGCCGAGATGTGTGCCTTATGCATCACGAGAAGCTCGATGGTAAAGGCTATCCGAATGGACTTGAAGGTGATGAACTTACCCTTTATGGCCGCATGAGTTGTATTGTCGATATTTTCGATGCGTTAACTGCCACTCGTTGTTATAAAGAGGCCATGAGTCCAGCCGCCGCGTTTAAAATTTTACTGAGTCTGACGCCATTTCATCTTGATCAAAAGCTGGTTTATGAGTTTATTCGCTGTGTTGGCATCTATCCCGTGGGCTCTTTGGTGCAGTTGTCTGACGGGCGGATCGGTATTGTGTGGGATGCCAAAGGTCGAGATGCATTACACCCGATCCTGAAATGTTTTTACTCGGTGAAACATAAGCGCTATACCGAAGTGACCATGATCGACTTGCTCAAGAGTGATCTCAATATTGAGCGCGGTATTTCTCCAAGTAGCCTCGAAGTCGACCCGACACCTTTCTATTAGCATTACCCGTTTTGTGCAGATCATCTGCTGTGTTAAATGCGCAGGGATAGGCTGCGCGCATCATAATACCAATCAAAGTAAATTAGTGATCAGATAATTACTGCGATTGGTATAAAAATGCTCACAAATCGTCGCCTTATCAGATTGCGCTATTTGATAGTGAAAACGGGTATTTGTCGATTTTGTGCTGCAGATAAATAATAGTCATCTATTTTTTTGCCCAAAGAAGAAGGAGGCGAAATGAAAAAATGGCTGATTGTTTTGTGCTGTAGCGCCTCTGTTGTGGCATCGATGCTGACTAGCGGTATGGCCCGCTCGTTTATCGACCTTATCGCATTTATCTCTATTTTAGCTTTAGCTTGGGAGCTGCACGACTCAACTAAAGTTAAGGATAAACACTAGCGATCCTGCACCAATAGCCCCCCAGAGTAGCAAACCTAATATCATAGGTTTTGCTCCAGCCTGCCTCATCTTGCTGACGGTGATTCCCGCCCCAATCAAGAATAAACACACCACTAAGGTTCGCTTAGCAATGGCGAAAATCAGTTCATAGGCCGCATCTCCTTGTGGCAGAAAATGGCCAATAGCAATCGCAACGCAGTAGAACAAAATAAAGTAGGGAATAGCAATTTCACGGCGATTACCACCAAATATCATGGCGCTGATCAATGCCAGAGGAATAATCCACAAGGCTCTGGCCAGTTTTACTGTGGTAGCTACCGTTAAGGCTTCATCACCATAAGCCGCCGCCGCACCCACCACCGAGGAGGTATCATGAATCGCGATGGCGCTCCAGATCCCAAAATGATATTGGCTCATTTCAAGCAGATGCCCTAAGGCAGGAAACAGAAATAGCGCGATAGAGTTGAGTACAAAGACTGTGGCTAACGCAATAGCCGTCTGCTGACTATCCGCCTTAATTGCCGGAGATACGGCGGCAATAGCACTACCACCACAGATGGCGGTTCCAGAGGAGATCATGTGGCCGAGTTTGACATCCAGTTGTAGCAACTTGGTCAATATGCCGCCCAATATTAGCGTAAATATGATCGAGCCTAATATTAGGGTTAAGTTATCGGCGCTGGCCTGCAATGCGCTATCGAGTTGGATGCCAAACCCAAGACCAACAATCGAATAGGCTAACAACTTTTTAGTGAGCCGATTAAGGTCAAAAGAGTGAGGCACTAACCCTAGGCTTGCGAGAGTAAAGCCTAATACTAAGGCGATGGGAGAGGATATTTGCGGCAATAAACAGATGAGACCACACACAATAAAGATGAGCTTAGAGGGCTCATCGATAAATGATTTAACAACAGATCTCATCAATACAGGGTCGCGTGTTACTGGCTAGCTTGGCAGTATACCCTCGGCACAGATTTGAATAAACTCATCAACCGAGTTATGACGATTAATTTTTTCGAATTTGGTCAACCGCTTTATCGATTTACGGCAGAAGCAACAAACTGCCTAAGCCGAGGAAGATAAAAAAGCCGACCACATCGGTCACAGTGGTGAGGATAACCGACCCCGCCACCGCAGGATCTATCTTCATCTGCTTTAGTACAAAAGGAATGACTGTGCCTGACGATGCCGCAGCCAGACTGTTAAATACAATCGCCACGAAGATGATGCCGCCGAGCGCCATCGACTCAAACCAATAACTCACCACCACACCAATCAACGCGCCGAGCACAATACCGTTAAAGGCGGCAATTTTAAGTTCTTTATCAAGTAATAGCCTTAAGTTGCTGCGTTTTAAGTGGTTTAGCGCGATACCACGCAAAGCTACCGCTAAGGTTTGGCTGCCGGCAATGCCACCCATGCTAGCCACTACTGGCATTAAGATGGCCAGCGCGACCACTTGTTGCAGGGCATCACCAAATAAACCGATCACCCAAGAGGCTAAAAAGGCGGTGAGTAGGTTGGTTGTCAGCCAAATGGCTCGCATTCTGGCAGCGACGGTGACTGGGGTGAATAGATCTTCCTCATCCTGGGCTGTTTCAGAGGCCAGCACTTCTAAGCTTCGCTCTTTAAGGCGTTGCATCAAGGTCGACACGGCTACTGCACCGATGATTTTGCCCTCTTTCTGCACTGGATACCAAGCGAAACCAGCCACCGGATTCAGGTGTTGAGCCGCCTTAGTAATGTCCTGTTCATCGCCGACAGTTTCCAGTTCGGTGAGGACCTCGCTCAGTGGCGTATTACCATCCACATGATATAGCTGCTCTAAGGTACAGGCACCATGATATTCGCCTTGGGCGTCGACGGCATATACGGCAACAAATTCACGTTCGGAGTGTTTGGCTAGTCGTTCGAGCACGCGACTGACTTTCGCCGTTGGCCGCGAACGTAAAATATTACTGTTGAGATAACGGCCCACTTCTTCATCTTGATAGCTCAGTGCCTGTAGCATCTGCTCTGTGGTGAGCTGCGCTTGCTGATCGAGATAATCATCGACAAAATCGCTAGGTAAGATCTCGGCGAAGGTAAGGATGTCTATTTCGCTGATGCGCTTGAGCAAGCCTTGTAGCTGCTCAGGTGACAGCATATCTAATACGTGGCGCGCCGTTTCATAATGCAACAGGTGCATGATGGGCCAGCCGCGATCTACGGGGATTTTGCGACACACTCTCGAACGATATTGTGCCGGAATCGACTCTAATAGATGGGCAAGGTCGTTGTCGCTGTATTCGCTAATAAAGCTGAGTGAGGGGACCTCCTGTTGTTCAGGATGGCTGACAATATCAATGACCCGAGCGAGTAGATCGTCGCGATGGTTCTGTTCGATCAGTGGCTCCTGCTCGGGTATTGTCATAGGTCTTTCCTTTATTTAAACAACTAATTCTTAAATATCATGCAATAGCGAGCAAGGTTTTGACAACTACTCTGCTGTAGGATCGTTAACCAAAAAACTTTCTGCAGGATTGACCAACACACGGTTACCCATGCCTTCACGGCCAAGCAGCATCAAGTAGGTCATATCTTGACGATTACTCAGAGTGAGTTCGATAGGCCATTGATTGTCACCAAGCTGTAGGGTGGTTTGGATCACGCAGCGCTGCTCGACTTCACCATTAGAAGATTTAATTCGACGTGAATCAAATACCGGCGCCTGACAGTGGACGATTTGTTCTAAGTTGTAGATATCAGGATGTAAATCGAATGACACATAGGGGCGGCCTTTTACCTTGATGCGCTTAAGGTTATCCACATGCAAGGAAGAGGTTTTGGCGCCAGTGTCGATACGTACGTGAAGATCGCTGATACCTAAGTCAGGTAGATTACAAGACTCGAGGTTGCCAATGATAATTTTGTTCATTTATTTACCTTAATTAGATCACTGGGGTCGCAATGGGCATGATCTGCTCGTTCATAATTTCAATATGCTCAACCACTTCATCGGCGGCACTGCCAAAATAGGCGATATGGAACATGGCGTCGCCTTCCAAAACCAAGGGAATATTTTGTTTACCAATAACGATACCGGCACGGTTTGAGGTCACCTGTTGTATCAACTCGCCCAAGGGGCTATTGATCTCGGCGAGCACCTCGCCTTTTTCTACATAGGCGCCGAGCTTGGCAAACTCACACACAAAACCACTGGCGGCAGCGCGAGTCCAATCGCTGCGGTTAGCCACAAACGGCTCCACTTTGCGCTTGAGTCGGCGCTTGCGGATCATGGTCAGTGTCGATAACACATTAAGAATGCCGCGCACGCCGGTTTGAATTGATAATTCATCGAATCGCAGCGCTTGCCCCGCCTCATATAACAACACTCGCGCGCCATTGTTGACCGCTGATTCCCTGAGAGAGCCATCACGTACATTGGCATTTAATAACACCGGCACACCAAAAGCTTGCGCTAAGGTTAGGGTTTCGGCGTCATCTAAATTGGCGCGAACCTGCGGCAAATTAGAGCGATGAATAGCCCCGGTATGCAGATCGATACCGTAATCACAGTGGCGCACAATACTATGCAAAAAGGTATGTGCAACCCGTCCGGCTAATGAGCCTTTAGGCGAACCGGGAAAGCAACGGTTTAGGTCGCGTCGGTCGGGCATGTAACGGCTTTGATTCAGCACGCCATAAACATTTACCATAGGCACTAAAATCAAGGTGCCTTTGGTGAGCTTGATTTGCTGCTGGATCAAACGGCGAATAATCTCGATGCCGTTGAGCTCGTCACCATGCACTGCCGCGCTAATGAATACCCGAGGGCCGGGTTTCTTAGCGCGGATAACATGCACAGGGATCGAGACTTGGGTATCGGTATATAAACTGGCCACAGGCAGTTCTAGCTGACGCTGCTCACCAGGAAAAATATCAATTCCAGCAATGTTTAATGGCGTTTCCATTTAGCCTTTTCCACGAGTTTTATTGGCATTAGGTTTGGCGTTTTTCTCAATAAAGTCAAACACCATAGCGGCGACATCTTTACCTGTCGCTAGCTCAATACCTTCTAAGCCAGGAGAGGAGTTAACTTCCATTACTACTGGGCCGTGGTTCGATTGTAAGATATCGACACCACATAGGTTAAGTCCCATAGCTTTGGCGGCATTAATTGCAGTGGCGCGCTCTTCTTTAGTGAGTTTTACCAACTGTGCAATACCACCGCGATGAAGGTTCGAGCGGAATTCGCCTTCCGCCGCTTGACGTTTCATTGCTGCAACCACTTTACCGCCGACCACGAAGCAGCGAATATCGGCGCCGCCTGCTTCTTTAATAAACTCTTGCACCAAGATGTTGGCTTTGAGTCCCATAAAGGCTTCGATAACACTTTCTGCTGCTTTATTGGTTTCGGCTAAAACCACGCCAATACCTTGAGTTCCTTCAAGTAACTTGATCACCAGCGGAGCGCCGCCGACGTTCTTGATCAAATCTTGAATTTTATCGGGCTTGCTGGCAAAACCGGTGCGAGGCAAGCCAATACCTTTACGTGATAACAACTGCAGTGAGCGTAATTTGTCGCGCGAACGACTGATCGCCACCGATTCGTTAACACAGAAGGTGCCCATCATCTCAAATTGACGCACTACCGCGGTACCATAGAAGGTGATCGATGAGCCAATACGGGGGATCACCGCATCATATTTAGGTAATACTTTACCCATATAGCGCACCGTAGGGTTGCTGCTGGTAATATCCATATAGCAGTGCAGCGTGTCGATAATATCAACTGTGTGGCCTAGGGCCTCGCCAGCCTCTTTAAGACGACGGGTCGAATATAGGTTTTCGTTACGAGACAAAATTGCGATACGCATGTCTAACGCCTTTAAATTCTGTTAAGGGTATAAATACACTACTTTTTCAGTAGGTAATAAAAAATTAATCGGCCAGGCAGAACCGCCTTAAGCCTTGATTTGTTGCTTTAACGGGGTGATGACTCCGCAGCTGTAACTATAGTCATAAATAGTGACTCTAGTGAGCAAACCCCATTTTGGCCTTTGATTTCATTCGATTGTTATGGCTTCGACTTTCATCAAAATTAGGACGCGACCATAGGGCTTAAGCAGAGGGATTTAAAGCAAATAATTTTTGTCGTCACAATAACTAAAATTGCTTGAAGAAAGATCCATTAACACTAATAAAAAAGGTGATATCCCTGCTGGGATATCACCTTTAAAAAATTAACTTGAGAGGCTGATCTCAGTATTGAATTTATCTCATGGTAACGAATTCTTCGGCGCCAGTGGGGTGGATAGCCACAACCGCGTCGAAGTCAGCTTTGGTGGCGCCCATCTTCATAGCGACACCGAAACCTTGCAAAATTTCATCCATGCCATAACCGATACCGTGAATACCGACGACGGTTTCGTTTTCACCTGCACAAACCAGTTTCATCTTGCACGCTTGACGGTGAGCTGTCACAGCAGTGTACATAGAGGTAAAGCCTGAACTGTAGACTTTAATTTGGTCTTGGCCGTATTGTGCCACTGCTTCCGGTTCAGTCAGTCCCATGGTGCCAATGGCTGGGTGGCTAAAGACCACGGTTGGGATCAGTTTGTAGTCCATCTTGGCATCATGCATGCCATTGAATAAGCGCTCCGATAGTAGACGACCCGCCTTAACTGCAACCGGAGTCAGTTCGACGCCGCCAGCCATAATGTCACCAACACAGTAGATGCCTTTGGCGCTGGTGTTTTGCTGTTCATCGACGATGACATAACCTTGCTCATTAAGGGCGACATCGGTGTTCTCCAGACCGATCTTGTCGGTTGAAGGTTTACGGCCAATCGCCCAAATTAGCGTATCCACTTCATATTGTTCACCGCTTTCTAAGGTGAGTGTCAGACTGCCGTCGGCATTCTTGCTGACCGACTGAGGCACGCTATTGGTGTGCAGGCTTAAACCGTCTGTTGCCATGCTTTCCATCAAGGCTTCGCTTAGCATGGGGTCGAAACTACGTAGCGGTGCATGTTTACGCACAAACAGATGCGTCTCGCTTCCGAGCGCATGAAGTACGCCAGCCACTTCTACGGCAATGTAGCCTGCGCCGATCACGGCAACACGCTTAGGTTGCTCATTGAGGGCGAAGAAACCATCAGAATCTATGCCATATTCCGCACCGGGAATATTTGGGATGGTAGGAGAACCGCCCGTGGCAATTAAGATGTTGTCGGCGGTATATTGCACGCCATCGACGTCGATAGTGTGGTTATTGACGAAGCGGCCATAGCCTCGCACTAAAGTCACACCGTTACTTTCCAGACCGCGATCATAAGCCCCGTGAATTCGTTCGATATAAGCTTCGCGGCTTTCGACTAACTTGCTCCAGTCAAATTGGTTAACGCTGACATCGAAGCCGTAATCTTTGGCATAAAGGTGCATCGCTTCAGCAACTTGGGCACCGTACCACATTACTTTTTTAGGTACGCAGCCAACGTTAACACAAGTGCCGCCTAAGGCTTTAGCTTCGATTAGTAGCACTTTAGCGCCGCGCATGGCTGCGCGGTTTGCTGAGGCAATACCGCCGCTGCCTGCGCCTAAACAGATATAGTCAAAATGTTGGGACATCATCATCTCCGAATTCGAATGATTGCATATTGCGGTCATTGTAGGGGGAAACGGCATGTCAAACCAGTGCAGTTTAGTTCAACCGAAACTTGCCGAAAAAAGAGTAACGGGCAAGGGGGAGTTTTAGCGCCGGTGTTGGCAGCTGGCATGGTCATTAACTTGTGGGCCTTCGGCGCCACATTTCATGCAAATCCACTCTTGCTTTCTTATGCTCAGCTCATCGCTGTGAAAGCCATAATTGGGCTTGGTTTGTTGTTTTATTTTGTGCTCCAGTTGTTGCATTCGCTTGTTGAGCCAGCGACAACTGGGGTCGTTAGCTACGTGGAGACGACTGGCCAGTTGTTGTTTTCGACTCAATGGCTTCGACTTGCTTTTGTGTTTGCGCCTTGGTGGCTCGGAATCCTTGAGGCTGATTGCAATGGTTGCAGCTTCGCTGGCTTGGTAATGGATGGCGCTTTGAGCTTGCTTGGGGATATGCAGTGGTTTGCCGTCACTGTCTAGAGCGCTGTCTTGTGGAATAATAATCTGAGTTTGATTGCTCAACTTGTTATTACTGGGCTTAATTTCATCTGATTGGGGCTGAGGTGTTTCAGCCAAAGTTTGATGTCCATATAAAGCTAGAGTGCTAATAAACAGCAGGCAGAGAGTCGGGCGAGTAAAATAAGACATTCCGTGTCCTTAAGTTCAGGCAAGTGGTCGGCGTTCCATGCCGCGAGTCAATTAAAGCTAGTTCAACCTTGGTCATCTTTCAACGACTCTATAGCGATTGAGATAAAGCGGTTAAAACTCCCAAGTCAGGTGGAAGCCGAAGTAGGTTTGGTCTAAATCCCTGTTGTTATAGCCTGCTTCTTGCTCGATATCTTGTTGAGCGAAGGTTTGACTAACGTGTCCAGAAACGACAAGTTGAGGCTGTAGTTGGTACTCGGCTTCTAGCCCTAGCTGTAGGTGGTTAGCGCCATCATGTTCCTCGGTGACATATTGAAAATCAAAGGTTTGTGTGACGTATGGTGTCAGGGTTAGCTGCGCTGTGATTGGCCAACTGCTGTGTACGCTGGCTTCGATAAAATAGCCTGCCGCTTCTGTGGAATAGGTATAGGCCAGCGAAGGCGTTAGCCATTCAAATGGGCTGTAACTTAGAGAAGCAAACAGCTCGTTGTCACGACAATCGCTGTCGCCATAACCTTGAATGCGTTGATATCCTACGGCAGCCTCAAGATTCTCAGTCAGCTCAAAGCCATATTCTAGGCCAAGATCCCACTCGATATAGTTATTGCTGTCACCGCGACCTAAGCTGGCATAAACCGTGAGGCTGTCATATTGATAGGCGCCAGTCGCCCAATAAATCCCGCTATTGTCGAGGTTATTTCGCCCCTCGGAAATGTATTTTGAATCCCAGCCTAAATCGATAATCCAAGCCGTCTCTGTGCTATCAATTCGACTAATAACATTAGTAATGTGACCATCATCCATTGCGGTTGCCATCGAGGCATCATCGGCAAACACATAAGTACTGCACAGCAATAAACTGGAGGTTAAGGTGAGGCGAGCTAAAGTCTTCATAGGCGAAATATCATCTGATCTTGGTCTGCTCTTGCATCATAGATCCCGACCTTCTTGATACAAATGATAATTAGTTGTATTTGCGATCAGCTCGGCAATATTGAATTCGTAAATCTTGTGTAAAGATATTGTTTGCGATAGATCAAAGTAATTGGCTCACAAGCCTGCTAACTGGGCATTTATTCGCCAATTTAGGCTTGGCGCTAGGGACAGGCCTTGAATCAAGCCTTCAATGCCCATATTAAGTAAGCTATAAGTGAGAAGAACTAAACGATTTTTAAGGAAGGTAAAATGAGTAATCCTTTGCTTAGCGGCAGTGAGCTACCGCTTTTTTCGCAAATTAAACCAGAGCATATTCAGCCAGCTGTCGAGCAGGGGATTGAAAATTGTCGCCGCAAAATTGATGAAGTCTTAGCCTCAGGCGGGCCTTACACTTGGGATAATTTTATCGAGCCATTGGAGCAAGTGGACGATGAATTGAGCCAGATTTGGTCGCCAGTTTCGCACATGAACTCAGTGCTCAGCACTGATGAATGGCGCGCTGCCCACGATGCTTGCTTACCTATTTTATCTGAATATGGCACCTATGTTGGTCAACATCAGGGCTTATATGAAGCCTACAAAGCGCTAAAAGAAAGCGATGAATTTAGTCAGCTAACTCAGGCGCAGCAAACCAGTATCGAACATAGTTTGCGTGACTTCGAGCTGTCAGGCATAGGTTTAAGCGATGCAGACAAAAAGCAGTACGGCGAGTTAGTAAAACGCCTGTCGGAATTGACCAGTAACTTCTCTAATCAACTATTAGATGCGACTCAGGCTTGGACCAAATTAATCACCGAAGAGTCGGGTCTTGCAGGATTACCTGAGTCAGCAGTGGCGGCGGCGAAAGCCATGGCCGAAGCCAAAGAGTTAGACGGCTGGTTATTTACCTTAGATTTCCCTTCATATCTTCCGGTGATGACCTATAGCGACAACCGTGAACTGAGACAGGAATGTTACACCGCTTTCGTTACCCGCGCATCGGATCAGGGGCCTAATGCAGGTGAGTTTGACAATGGTCCATTAATGGATGAGATCCTTGCGCTGCGCCACGAACTGGCTAATCTATTGGGCTTTGACAGTTACGCCGATAAGTCTCTGGCGACTAAGATGGCGCAATCGCCACAGCAAGTGCTGGATTTCTTAAATGAGCTGGCGACCCGCTCTAAGACTCAGGGCGAAACTGAGCTGGCAGAGCTAACCGAATTTGCTGCCGAACATTGTGGTGTGAGCCAACTTGAGCCATGGGATCTCAGCTATTATGCCGAAAAGCTTAAGCATCATAGATATGAGATCTCTCAAGAAGAATTAAGACCTTACTTCCCTGAAGACCGCGTCTTGTCAGGCTTGTTCTACACGGTTTCACGCCTATTTGGCTTGAGTATCGAAGAGCAAAAGCAGTTCGATACTTGGCATAAAGATGTTCGCTTTTTCAAGATTAAAGACGCTAATGGCGACCACAGAGGCAGTTTCTATCTCGACTTGTATGCCCGTGAAGGTAAGCGTGGTGGTGCTTGGATGGATGACTGCCGAGTGCGCCGCCATACAGCTGCCGGGATCCAACATCCGGTTGCCTATTTGACCTGTAACTTTAATGCCCCTGTGGGCGGCAAACCTGCGCTATTTACCCATGATGAAGTGACCACACTGTTTCACGAATTTGGTCACGGTATTCATCATATGCTCACGAAAATCGATGTCGCAGGCGTATCGGGAATCAATGGTGTGCCTTGGGATGCGGTAGAGTTGCCGAGTCAGTTTATGGAAAACTGGTGTTATGAAGAGGAAGCGCTCGCGCAGATCTCAGGTCATTTCGAGACAGGTGAGCCGTTACCTAAGGCGATGTTGGATAAAATGCTGGCCGCGAAAAACTTTCAGTCGGGCATGATGATGTTACGTCAATTGGAGTTTTCACTGTTTGATTTCCGTTTGCATCACGAATATGACCCCGCAACGGGCGCGGCGATTCAGGCGAAACTGGATGAAGTGAGAAGCTTGGTTGCTGTCGTAAAACCGGCCGAATTTAACCGCTTCCAACATAGCTTTGCTCATATCTTTGCTGGTGGTTATGCCGCCGGTTATTACAGCTATAAATGGGCCGAAGTCTTGTCTGCTGACGCCTTCTCTCGCTTCGAAGAGGAAGGGATTTTCAATGCCGATACTGGCCGCAGTTTCTTAGAAAACATCTTAGAAATGGGCGGAAGTTTAGAGCCGATGACACTGTTCAAACGCTTTATGGGACGTGAGCCGAAAATCGATGCGCTACTGAGACATTCGGGCATTCAGGCTTAATCATTTAGCTAATATCGTAAAAAGGCCAATCCGAAGGGATTGGCCTTTTTTCATGCACTTACAGCGAGGATTACGGAGTGTAGTAAGTGGCGGCACCTGGGCCGACAGGCAGGCCAAAACCAAATACCCAGATAAAGAAGAAGCAGGTCCAACCGATAAAGAACACAATCGAATAAGGCAGCATGGTTGCCACTAAAGTGCCAATACCCAAGTTCTTCTTATATTGCGATGCCACTGCCAGAATCAGCCCGAAGTAGCTCATCATCGGCGTGATCAAGTTAGTCACAGAATCACCAATTCGATAAGCCGCCTGAATGGTTTCTGGGGCGTAGCCCACCAACATCAGCATGGGGACAAAAATCGGTGCGGTAACCGCCCATTGCGCCGAGGCGCTGCCCAGCATCAAGTTAATAAAGCCGCACATCATAATAAACAACAGGAAGACTATGGGGCCGGTTAAGCCAATGGCGTTTAAGGCATCGGCACCAGTCACCGCCAAAACGGCACCTAGGTTAGTCCACTTGAAGAAAGCGACAAATTGCGAGGCAAAAAACACCAATACGATATACATGCCCATGGTGCTCATGCTGTGAGACATGGCATCAATAACGTCTTTATCGCGCTTCATGGTGCCAACTACTTTACCGTACACCAGACCCGGGATGGCAAAACAGATAAAGATGAATGCCACTATGCCTTTCAGAAAGGGTGAGCCTGCGACTAAGCCCGTTTCTGGGTGACGTAGAGGTCCATTTTCGGGAACAACGGTTAAGGCTAAGATAGCGCCGAGTATCAGTACCGATAACCCAGCAGCCTTAAGGCCGCGCTTTTCAATATCGGTAACGCCATCCATTTTTTGCTCACCGAGATCGATACTGGCCTCACTGGCATCGTATTTGCCTAGTTTTGGCTCGACAATCTTCTCGGTAACCAGTGCGCCAAGTAGGGTGATCACGAAGGTAGAAACAAACATGAAATACCAGTTAACCTCGGGGCCAACCAAGTATTCAGGATCGATCATTTGCGCTGCCGCTTCGGTAATGCCCGACAATAAAGGATCGACCGTTCCTAGCAATAGGTTGGCGCTGTAACCACCAGAAACCCCAGCGAATGCCGCAGCTAAACCTGCTAATGGGTGGCGTCCCAATGAGTGAAAAATCAGTGCCGCCATGGGAATTAACACCACATAACCCAACTCGGCGGCGGTGTTAGAAACGATACCGGCAAATACGATGGTAAGGGTGACTAGGCGTTTTGAGGCGCCCATGACTAAGGTGCGCATTGCTGCCGATAATAGCCCTGAGCGTTCTGCAATTCCAACGCCCAGAAGCGCCACTAATACGGTACCCAAAGGCGTAAACCCGGTGAAGTTGGTCACGAGGTTGGAGACAATCATCCGCAGACCTTCAGCATTCATCAGGCTGACTACGTGGATAAGGCCGTCGGCGCTGCGACCGGGGGAACCAAGGGGACGAGGATCTTGCACCGTTAATTCAAAATAGCCGGCGATACCACTCATGAGGATCACGGCTAAACAGAATAGGGCGAACAAGGTAATAGGATGGGGAAGTAAGTTACCTAGACGTTCGACAACATTTAAGAAACGGACAAATAGGCCACTTTGTCCCTGTGGTGAGATTGTCGAACCTGATGCGAGTTCTCGATCACTTTGCTGATTAACACTCATGGTTTTTCCTTCGATATAAGCCTCTTCGGGCCCTAAATTTGCGAGAACAAAGCTTGTTCAAGTAAACCCGGCATGATGCCGTATCAGCTTTAACTGAAGCTTAAATTGCTTTTTTAAGGGGGGATAACAGCAGATGTTGTGGTCGAAATAATCTGCTGCAGATAAAAAAATGCCTCTCAATCTAGGGGAGATTAAGAGGCTAAAAGTGGTAGGTCGTACTTCTCAACAAAAGGATCTACCTTGTGAATTAACTATAACCTTTTTAGCTGTATACAAGCTGAACCGCCAAAAGAAGAGTTATCTGTTATTAATCTCGGTATCAGCAATGGATTTTTAGCTTGCTGCTGTTTATGTATAAAATATTTAGCTATTTTGTTAAAAAAATGAAGCTTTAAATTTATTGTTTATATATGTTAGATGTTTATCTTGCTGTATTTAATGCAATTAAATTATTTTATTGCTTTTTATTGGGTTAAATTGTCGTTTGGCCTTCAATTTGGTTAGAAGCGAAATTAATTATAAGTTTAGTCCACTATAAAAGCGCTTTTGTCGTGCCACTTTCTGAAATGTGTGCAATTTGTCACCGTTAGCCTTTCGGTTCGGGTACTGATAAATAGCTGGAAAAATGCAGTAAAATCAGAGAAGGTGTGGGGCGAAAATGGCGCTGTGCAAGAAATTAACAAGGATTTAGGATGCAAGGTTTACTATTGGGTTTAGGAATAGTGGTGATTATTGCTTACCTTTGGTATGTCAGCTTAATCAAAAAGCGTAATACCGGGCGCGAAGCATTATCGGGTATCGATGTGCAACTGAAAAAGCGCGCCGACCTAGTGCCGAATATCCTTAAAATTGCCAAAAAATTCATGGAACATGAAAAGTCGCTGCTGACCGAAATTACAGCATTGCGAGCTCAAGTGGCCGCAGGCTATGACCAGAGCGACAGCGAAGCGATTAAGTCGCACCTTGCCGCTGCCGAAAAGCTAAATAGCAAAATGGGCCAGCTAATGGTCAATGTGGAAAACTATCCTGAGCTTAAATCTGACATCACCATGCTACAGGCGATGCAAACCTATAACGAGGTGGAGGAACATATCTCCGCTGCTCGTCGTTTCTATAACTCGGCCGTGTCTGAGCTAAATACCGCCGTTGAAATCTTCCCTGGTTCGATTATCGCTTCTATGGCTAAAGTGAAAGTGATGCCATTTTATGAGGCAGATGAAGCGGCAAAAGAGAGCGTTGACGCCGCCGATTATTTATAGCGACTTCAGAGTCACTCTGTGAATATCATTAATTTTCTATTGGGCGCCTCGCTGAAAAAGGCAGGCCGACGTCCTAGCTTAACCGCATCTCCACATGAACTTGAGCAATTTAAGGCGCATTATGAGCAACATATTGCGCCGCTGAGCCGTTTATTTGAAAAAGATAGAATCACCTGTTTAACCACCCTACGTAAACGGATCTACATCAGTCTAGTGATCGTTGCTGTTATGTTGTTAGCCAGTTTATTTTTCGGCGCTAAAGGCAATCTTGATCTGCCCTGGCCGTTGCTTTTATTGCCTGTGCTCGTGCTGAGTTGGTGGTGTAGTCGTCCAGTGAAAGACTATAAATTCAATGTAAAGCATATTGTTTTTCCACATATTTTTAGCTATTTCGGTGAAGACTTTAGTTTTAGTCCGCGTCAGGGTATGAGTCTGGCACACCTGAAACTGTCTAAATTATTGCCCGATTATGATGATGCCCATTTTGATGATTTTGTTCAGGGCAGCCATAAAGGGGTAGCTATCACGATTAACGAGCTGAAGCTAACTAAAGAGGTTCGCCGAGATAAACGCACCGAAACCCAAACTCAGTTTCAGGGGGTGATGGTGCATTTGGGCAGCCACAAGGACTTTAAAGGTCATACCGTGGTGATCAAAAATCGCGGCGGCTTAGTTAATTTTTTCTCTGGCAGTTTTAGGGGATTGAGTCGGGTTAAGCTAGAAGATCCCCGTTTTGAAAAGCAGTTTGATGTGTTTTCTACCGATCAAATTGAAGCCAGATATCTGCTGACGGTTAGTTTTATGGAGCGCTTACAGCAGCTGGCTAAACTATTTAATAATAAGATCCAATGTGCTTTCTATGCCGATAGCCTGCTTATAATGCTCGCCAGTCGGGAGAATCGCTTCGAATTAGGTTCCATTTTCAATCCGGCGACATTTGAGTATGAATTCAGTCAAATAAACCGCGAGATGAAACAACTGTTTGCTATTATTGAAGTACTCAAACTCGACGTTAATATCGGATTGTAATGAAATTTGTGCGGCGCTCACTGTCATTGTTACTTCAATTCAGCCTGCTGTCGCTGCTGCTTTTCAATGCATGGACAATGGCATGGGCTCAGCAACCCAGCAAAGAAAAACCTCGCTATAAAGCCAGCTATTCAAAGCACGGTATCTTGAATAACAGTGATGCCCCTGTGGCTGTTAACAATACCACCGACGATCTCAAAGTGAAGGTTTACCAATACACCCAAAACAATGGTGTGATGGCGTTTTCTGACCATGCTCCTAACGCCAAAGATTTTACCGTATTGATGTATGACTGTTATGCCTGTCAGGTGGATTCCAAACTCGATTGGCAAAAAATCCCGCTGTTTAGCGCCGATTATGATGAATTAATCGGTCGTGCAGCGAAAAATCATCAACTTGATCCCGCATTGATCCGCGCCGTGATCCACGCCGAGTCGGCCTTTAATGTATTTGCCCTTTCGCGCACTGGTGCTATGGGATTGATGCAGTTGATGCCAGAAACGGCCAAGGCGATGGGAGTGAAAGACCCCTATCGTCCAGATCAAAATATTGAAGGGGGAGCGCGCTATCTTGCAAAATTGCTTGCGCGCTTCGATGGTGATCTCGACTTGGCTTGTGCCGCCTATAATGCTGGGCCAACAAGAGTCGCCCAGTATCAAGGTATTCCGCCTTATCCTGAAACCCAAGCCTATGTTAAGCGGGTTAAAATTCTCTTAAAGCGTTATCAGCAAGCCGGTTAGGCTATTCGCCCACTTCCCAAGTGACTTGAGTATGGCCGCCACCTTGATTTAATAGCGGCTGAAGATAATCTAGAGTGGTTTGTGCAAGCTCATCTAATTGCCAAGGTGGGTTAATTACCCAAAGTCCTGCAGCCGTCATACCAAATTCATCACTATCGGCTTTTATGCCTTGTTCTATACGCAGTTGGCGGCGAATCCCACTTTGTTTTAGGAGATCAAACATCGCCTCTGTTTGCGCACGGTTAACCACTGGATACCAGATCATATACACTCCAGTGGCAAAACGTTTATGCGCTTTGATCACGGCTTTAGCGACCTCTTGATAATCGCTTTTCATCTCGTAGCTAGGGTCGATTAATACGACGGCGCGGCGCTCCAAAGGCGGAACGGCGGCGATTAAGCCTTTAAGGCCATCGCCTTTAATTACCTTAATTTTTTTATCGCTACCCAGTTGCTCATCCAGCAGCAGATGATCGGCACTGTGCAGCTCATGCAGCACCATGCGGTCATCTTGACGCAGATTCATATCGACAAATGCCGGAGAGCCGGGATAAAGCTCAAGCGAGCCTGTCGCATTAAAATGTTTTACATCGGCAATATAGTCGCTCAGTGGCGCAGGCAGATCGGTTTTATCCCATAACTTTGCCACCCCTTGTAAGTATTCCCCAGTTTTTTGGGCAAACTCATCTTCTAAGCTGTAGCCGCCAGCCCCCGCATGGGTATCTATGTACACCATGGGCTTGTTCTTCTTGTGCATTAGTTTAAGGGTTTGCAGCAATAAGGTGTGCTTGAGTACGTCGGCATAATTGCCAGCATGATAACCGTGGCGGTAACTTAACATGAATATTCCAAAGGGTGGGCGATTGCCATAAAGGCTGATTATAGGCGCAATTATAAGAGTTTAGTCTGGTCAGGTAAAACGAAAGCCCAAATGGCTAGTGAGTCTACGCCATAAATCCGATGTTCAGCGTCGGTTGCTTTTGGCATAATAGGATGGCGATTTCCTAAAACCAGAGCGAACGTGAACTCAACATCCCATCCTCAGCCCACCACAGGCATCTTTTTTAATCGACAATTTCCCACATTAGAAGCCATTTGTGCCCGTTGGGGATTAAGCTTCGATGCCGACTCCCAATTTGAGTTGGTCTTCGAGCATGACACCTTAGTTCTCAATAAGCGTGATGAGCCAAAATTAAAGGGGATTTCGGTTGATTTTGTCTCTGGTGCGGTAGCGCATCGCCGCAAATTTGGTGGTGGCCGAGGTCAGGCAATAGCGAAAGCGGTGGGTTTAAAACAAGGGATTAATCCTACGGTCGTTGATGGCACGGCAGGACTGGGACGTGATGCCTTTGTACTGGCGAGTCTTGGCTGCAAAGTCACTTTAGTCGAGCGTAATCCTGTGGTGGCAGCGTTGCTTGAGGATGGTCTACGCCGCGCCTATCTCGATGCCGATATTGGTAGTTGGATGCAGCAACGAATGACCTTGGTTCATGGCTCTAGTTTGACTACCTTAGCCGAGTTAGGACAGTTGGTGGATGTGGTCTATCTCGACCCTATGTATCCTCATCGTGAAAAGTCGGCGCTAGTGAAAAAAGAGATGCGAGTATTCCAATCTTTGGTCGGTGCCGATCTCGACGCCGATGGTCTACTGGCGCCTGCGATGGCATTGGCCAGCAAACGAGTGGTAGTAAAACGTCCTGATTACGCCGAAGATCTTGATGGGGTTAAACCCGGTACCCGTATTGAAACTAAGAAAAACCGCTTCGATGTCTATGTCAAAGCGGCCATGGTGTAAGTCTTGTGACCTGCTGAATAGGCGGCTTAATAAAAACAATCGTTTCGATGTTTAAGTTAATGCAACAATCTGCCGAGTAGGCAGTAAAAACCTCTTTTCATTTCACTTGGGAAGGGGGGTTGAAAGTGTGCCTTCAATCGGGGTTAATTGCTTGTAGCAGGCTTATGTGCAGATACTTCTGCTCAACGCCGTAAATCCATCCCTGGAGGCTCGACGATGGCATCTGATGTGAAGGGATTCACAAATGCCGTGATGACATGGATGTCAAGGAACGGCCATGCCATCAACGTCCGCAGTTGTATCTACACAGGGTTATTTCATCTCTTCGATGTTACTTCATTTGGTGCGAGTCACTAATTCAAAAGCTAACTTGGTTTTGCCCCTTTCCGTGTTGAGACCACATACGGACCTCATATGATAGTTATCATTTTGACTAAATTATTCTCATGTATACACGAAGACAAAACCGTCCTTAAAGACGGCAACGTTTACAATGTGGTAGCCTAAATCCTTCATAGTTTTCTTCTACTGCTAGTGAGCAAGGTTATGAGTACTTCAATCATCTCAACGTTTCCGAGTCTTATCCGAGTTGGACATGTTCATCATTTTAAAAAGAAAGAGACGTTGCTTAACGATGGCGATATCTGCGATTCGGTCTTTATTATCGAGAAGGGCTGCGTGAGGTCTTGGTTTAATGGTGATGGTCATGATGTGACTTTTCAGTTCTTCTTTGAAGGGGATGTAGTCACTTCTTTTGAAAGCCTTAAGCGCAATCTTCCTGCTTTGTACAATATTGAAACTATTACAGAGGCTCGTTTACGCGTTATATCTAAGAATGAGCTAGTTCAATTACTAGATAGAGATAACAGCATAAAACAGGCGGTTGATGACTACATTGCAGAGCGTTTGTACCACTACCAAGCGCTGTTCATTTCTCGGATAAAGAATAATCCACAGCAAAGATATGAAGAGCTACTCAACCTTCAACCTGATATTTTTGATAAAGTTCCGCATCACTACATAGCGACATACTTAGGTATGACACCTGTGTCGTTAAGTCGAATCAAAGCAAAAAATAAGTGATCCGTTAACAATTGTTAAGGCTGTAAATCTGTCTATCGATAAAGTGTTCCTAGCTTATGACAATAAAAGGTGAACACAACATGAATACAAAAAATCTGAAAGTAGGTTTTATCGGTCTTGGTAAAATGGGATCGGGTATCTGTGAAAATATTCAAAAAGCGGGATACCAATTAACGGTTTACAACAGAACGATATCGAAAACTCAACCGTTTCAGGCGCGGGGTGCAACGGTCGCTAACAGTATCAGGGAACTCGTTGAACAATCCGATATCATTTTTACCAGCTTGTTAGATGACAATTCCATTATTGAGTTATCTCTTGCTAAAGATGGCATTCTTGATTCGATGACAACGGGGAAAATCCATGTTGGATTAACGACAATTCAACCCTCAACAGCAGACCATCTAAAATCAGAGCATGAAAAACGTGGTTGCCAATATATAGCAGCCCCTGTTGTTGGGCGTCCTGATGCAGCAGCGGCGGGTAAGCTTATTACCTTCCTTGCAGGAGAGTTGTCAGCTATAGAAGTCGCTCAACCGATAATAGAGTCGTATACAGTGAAACAAGTACCTGTTGGCAATACCGCTAGCTCAGCTAATGGAATGAAAATATGTGTTAATTACATGGCTATGGCGCAACTGGCAATGCTGGGTGAAGTATTTACATTTGCAGAGAAAAGTCTGCTAGATAAAAGACAAGTATTGGCTGTTGCTCAGATGTTTTTTGCAGGAAATGAAGCCATGAGTTCCTATGCAGAAAAAATAGCAGCGCGAGATTTTGATACGGTTGGCTTCGATCTTACAGCGGGTTTAAAAGACGCTCTAATATTCGAAACCGCGTTCACCGCTTGTGGTGTAAAACCGTCAGCAATTCTGGGGGCTAAAGATAACTTAGTCGCAGCAAATGCAAACGGACTTGGGCAAAAAGACTGGAGTGCATTAACTGAGGTATCTCGACAACTCGCGGGACTAACTGACTAATGTGTTTATCTTAACTACGTTAGACGGACATCGCTAACGTAGTTATGCCCCATTGCGAGTTGCAACCTAACATAGCCCAAGCTATCTAGTTCGCTCATGTTGACCAAATTTTAGTAATGCTAAAAAGTGACGGCTATGTTAGCGTTTATCTTTTTTGAGTTGTTGAATTACGGGAGATAACCATAGGATTAAAGCCGTGATAAACAGCCGAAAAATTAGCTATTGTTGTTAATTCTGCGGAGGCAAAATCCAAAGCAAGATTTGCAGCTAACTGCGCCATCTCCTGAATCGGATATTCCATACTCGTTAAAGCAGGGCGGCTGTATCGCGCCATCATAGTGTTATCAAAACCAATAATGGATATATCATTCGGTATGTCGATTCCCACATCCTGTAGCTTTGCCATGGCACCACAGGCCACGGCATCGTTGTATGCCAAAATAGCGCTGAACTCAGTACCTTTTCTTAATAGTTGTGTGATGGCTTGTTCACCACCATCAAAGTTCGGATTAATCGATAAAATGTGTGTTTCAGGCAATTCAACCCCAGCTTTATTAAGTGCCATCATAATCCCTTTTTGGCGATCTGTTGCATCTGAAATAGTCTGATTGCTGTTTAGTAACAGTAGTTTATGGTGTTCTAGTGCTAACAGATGCTCCGCCATTAACTGACCACCTAAGATGTTGTCTAACCAGACGCAGCGATCTGCAAGTACTGGAATATAGCGATTAATAAACACCATCGGCGCTTCACGACTTAATGCGATGAGTTCTTTATCAGACAGAAACTTACTATGCACTACTAATGCTTTGCATTGCTGCTCTAGTAACAACTCGATAGCTGCTCGTTCGGTTTCAGCTTGCAACGCACCGGTACTCACCAACAATGACGCATTACGTTCACGCGCCACCTGTTCCACACCACAAGCAAGACTTGAAAAAAAAGGCCCATGCCAATCAGCTATCACTAAGCCTAGTGATTGAGGCTGACGCTTGACCAAGGCTCGTGCATTTGAATTCGGCCGGTAGCCCAAATCGCTAATCACTTTAAGCACACGATTGCGAGTAGTATCTGTTACTGCTCCATTGTTATTGACTACGCGAGAGACAGTAGCTATCGATACGTTAGCTGCTTTAGCGATATCTTTAATAGTGACCATTATTATTATCCAACCTAAGGACGCCGCGGGAGAATTCCGCCCTCGCATTAAGTAAATAGACTAATGTGGTGCGCATACTGGTAATGCTTCTCTTATCGGCACGCCAACTTGCGGCCAGCCGTCGGCTCGCCAATGTAAGTGGTTTATCCCTAGCCGTGGTGTGCTATCTGGGTAATAGTGGTAACTAAAATAATCACTTCCACACGCATCATAAATACCGATATGCCCAGGGCCATGGCGTCCAGCCTTTGTTGCAAAGAACAGACGATCTCCTGTAAACGGTCCAGTAATATCCTTTGAACGTGCGACGTAAACCGTGTAATCACTGTCAGTACCAAAGCAGCAACCGCCTTCATTCCAAAACAGATAGTAATAGCCATCCCGATAATGTAGATAGGCGCCTTCTTTGATGCCTTGTTTCAACGGATAACCTTGCTGTTCAGGCGGTTGATAACCAGCATCCGATATCAATGGCAAGCCAGTTTGGTTCTCTAGCCGCGTAACGAAAATCTGATCACGACTTGGGTCTTTACCGTAGCCACTGCCCCACAACAACCACAGATTGCCATCGGCATCCACTATAGGTGCCGGGTCAATCGCCGAAAACTGAATAGTGGCCGAATTACGGGTATTGTTAGCCACCAGACCACGGTCTTGCCATTGATAATTATCCGCACTTGGGTCAAGCGTTTTGTTGGTGCTCAAGCCAATGGCGCAGGGGGCTCCAGCGCCTTTACCGCATAGCGAATAGTAATACAGGTACTGACCACCGTAATGGATAATATCGGGTGCCCACAAGCCCTGGTTCTCACCGTGGATCACTGTGTTGACCCACCCCGGAAATCCATCCTTTAGCGGTGCGGGTTCATTACGCCAATGAATACCATCTACGGATGATTTGGCATATTCGTAACGGGTGCTATACACATATAAACGTCCATCTGAGACAATGAGTCGTGATGGGTCATGCGACACAGTATCGCCTTCAGTGATTGCCTGCCAATCCTCAGTTTCAGCCAAAAACATCGGGTCTACGTTGGTTATCGGCGCAGCTTGATTACGAGTCGCTGCTAGTTGTCGAGCGCTACGGTCAAATATTGGGCCAATACTAAAACTAAACTGATAATGTTTTGGCGGCAGCAAATATGGCGCATGAGCTTTAGCGCCCCAACTATCGTCACCACCAACACCACTTTGGCGATAATCGATATAGACCTCTGTTAACGGGCGTTTTTTGATATCAGTGTAATGACGCTGCGCTTTGTGTATCCCAGCATCAAAATCGGCAATGGTTTGGTGTCGTGCCGTAAAATCAAAGGTTTGATAGCCTGTAAATTTAAGCCCTTCGCCAAGTTGATCTGTTATGGCGCTCCAACGTACATCACTGCGGTTGCCATTTTCTTGTGGCCGAATATAGGCAAAACCTAAGTCATCCACCAAACCTTGGTATAAACCGACAAAGGCCGCGGACTTGCGATCCTGATAATTCTCAAATGGGCCTCGTCCGTAATAACTGACTTGGTCAAACTGTGCAGGCATTTGCAAACTGGTACCGATACGCGGCAATTCACTGAGTTGCTGAGCCTGTTGGGTGAGCGGCAAATCAAGCTGCAACAACAATTCGCCTGCCGAATTAATATGGTAGGTAACGTTCACCGTGCTATTTACCGTTGCCAGTTTTATCTGCTGTGTCAGCACAATTTCATTGGCAGCTTGTTTGCTGAGTTTTATACCTAACCCTTGCTGCTCACGCGTTGCTTGTTGCCACATTTGAGCTCGTTGTTGGAAGCTGCTACCAAAGTCATTGTCAGTCGGTGCTCGCCAAAAATTTAATTTAAGCGGTTGCATCAACATCTCTTTACCATGCACAGCGTAACGACTTAAAAAACCTTGCGCATTAAATTGTAACTCCACTGGTCCCGCTTGAACGGTGATACTATGACTCTCGTGTTGTTGCAACGTCAGTTTGCCGTTGTTAGCGGTCAGCCACTGCGGATTCGAACCTTGCTGCAATAGAATTTGCTCTTTTGCCGATAAAGTTCCAGCCTTAAGTAATCCATCATCAGCCTTATTACTGGCGTAAAACTCGATGAAATATTCCCTTCCTGTTGTGAGTTCTCCCACTTCTTTAGCTAGGCTAAACTGCACTCGCTGTTGCGGCTCGGCCTCTAGTGTTAACTCGCCTTTTTTGGTTGTCACACCATCAGCTACTAATCGCCATTGCAGTTGGTAACTACTTAAATCCCTGAAGAAATTTTCATTATAAAGTTCAAATGTCATGTCTTTGATTTGACGAAAATGCAGATTTTGATACACCTTTTTGACTTCAGCTAACGCAGGATGCGGCGTTCTGTCGGGGTTCACCAAACCATTGAGGCAAAAGTTATCATCGTTATGCACACCTTGCGGCTCAAAGTCACCACCATAGGCCCAAAACGATTTTCCATCAGCATCTTGTTTCATCAATCCTTGATCGACCCAATCCCAAATAAAACCGCCTTGGAACTGCGGTTCTTTGCGTACCATTTGCCAATCTTCTACTAAGTTACCGGAGCTGTTACCCATTGCATGCGCATATTCAATCCAGATAAACGGTCGGTTGGGTTTACTGTCGAGATACTGTTGAATATCGGCCAGCGGTGCATACATCCAACTGTAAATGTCAGTATGTGGCTGATGAAAATCGGTTGGATGACGTTCTGCGCGTTCATATTGCACTAAGCGCGAATCATCTCTTCTTTTAGTCCACTGATAACCTTTAATAAATGCAGGGCCATCACCAGCTTCATTACCCAGTGACCAGAAAATCACTGATGGATGGTTTTTATCTCGCTCGACCATACGCTCAATGCGATCGAGATGCATCGCTTCAAACTCTGGTTTGTTGGCTGGCGTTTTATCCGAATCATATCCGAAACCGTGAGTTTCGATATTGGCTTCGTCAATCACATATAAGCCGTACTTATCGGCTAACTGATATAAATACGGGTCATTAGGATAATGAGAAGTGCGTACGGCATTGATGTTGTTTTGTTTGAACAACAGAACGTCTTGCAGCATAGACGCTTTGCTGACGACATGAGCTTCATGTTGATCATGTTCGTGACGATTAACGCCCTTAAACAGTACAGGTTGGCCATTAACCAGTACTTGTCCATCTTTCAGTTCTACACGGCGAAATCCAATTTTACTGCCGACAAACTGCGGTGATGACTGCTGAGCAGATACGGTTTTGCTGCTGTCAATAATACTTAGCACCAACTGATACAGATTAGGCGTTTCAGCTGTCCATGGCTTAATACCATGCAGGGTTAACTTCTGCTGTAATTCCTTACGGCTATTGGCTTCAATAGAAAATGGCCATTGCCGTTGGTAAACCACTTGGCCGTTACTATCGAGTAACTTCGCCATGAGTGTATGATGCTGGCGGGCTTGGTTACTGTGGTTGCTCAATGTGACGGACAAATTTAAAACGCCTTGCTTATAGTCATCCGTTAAACTGGTTTTCGCAAAATAATCGGCAACATGCAGTGGTGTTTGTTGGTAAATATAGACATCTCGTTCAATCCCGCTGACACGCCAAAAATCTTGGTCCTCCAAGTAACTACCATCGCTGTAGCGCAATACTTTTACTGCCAACTGGTTATTCCCAGATGTTAACGCCTTGCTGATATCAAACTCTGCCGGTGTTTTGCTGCCTTCGCTGTAACCAAGGTAATGACCGTTGAGCCACACATAGAACGCCGAGTTCACCCCGCCGAAATGCAAAATTTGTTGCATATTCTGCTGTGGATTATCCACATTGAAATTGGTGACATACGCACCGGTTGGATTCTGTTCTGCTGGTACATAAGGCGGGTTAATTGGAAATGGGTATTCCATATTGGTGTAAATTGGATAATCAGTACTGTGCATCTGCCAGTCGGCAGGCACTGGTATCGTAGTCCATTCACGACTGTGGCGCCAAAACTCAGCGGGCACACTTTGTGGGTTAGCAAATAACTTAAACAGCCACTGACCATTAAGCAGTTGATAATAAGGTGATTGTGTGGGCTGATCAGTGCTCAGTTGTGTCTCATTCGCATAGGGAATAAAGCTCGCCTTGGCGGGTAAGGTATTTACTCGAAACACGCTTAAATCTTGCCACTCTGGAGACGTTGACGACTGAGATAAAGCCATTGCGTGATGCTCCTTCCCACTAATCATCCCATTCTGACACCCCATAAACAAAGCGGACGCTATAACGCTAAACACTAACGTGAGATGTTGCACTATGCGTTTATTGATGACTGCTAACACTCGTTTTCCCCGTTTATATTATGGAAATACTGGACCACATTGCTTGTCATTAAGCTGTTTCATTACCTTAGGTGACGCCCAAGTTTGCCAATCCGGTTTGAGTAAACCGTAGGCTTCCACTTCACCTTCTGTACGTTTATACCCGGCCATTTGAGTTCCATTGAGTGGCCAATAGGCCCAACTCACCGGCGCATCATTGCCAAGAGAACAGAGATAAGTCTTAAAGGCTTCAACAAACTGATAGCGGTCTTTTGGGCAAGGCTTACCTTCTGCCCCGAGTTGAGTACATCCGCCCCATTCACTTAAATACAGTGGTGCGGTGTATGGCTTATTTGGCTCTAAAACAAAGCCCCAACGTTTGTATGCGGTAGCAGCAAATAATTGAGGATTGGAGAGGTTTTCTGGAGGATGATTCCAAACATAATCGTGTGCTACATAAACAAGCTTATGGGGAGTATCGAGCTTAACAGGCTTGGTTTTCACCTCTGTTAAATCAACTTGCCAACGTAATCCACCAATCATGATCAGCAAATTGGGATTCTGTTTCAGAATAAGGTTACCCGCTTTCGTTGCTGCCGCTTTCCAATCTGTTTTAGCATCGCCACTGCCCCAAGTCGGTTCAAGCCCCATGGTCGGATCGGGACGGATCTCGTTACGCAGTTCTGCTGCAACAACAAACGGGCGGTCTTGATAGCGTTTCACCATAAAAAGCCAGTGTTCGAAATAACTTTCTGGTGAATATTCCTGGGAGTACCACAAGCCATCCCCATGGTCAGCGTCGCAGCACCAATCGCCGCGACTCCGGTGATTATCCAACACCACCATCAACCCCGCATTACCGAGCGCATCAATGATGTCATCAAATACTACGAGTGCTTTTTTGCCCTGCAACTGCGGATTCGCTTTGAGTAATCTACGTTCAACAACAGGATTTTTGGCCACCATTTCATTCGCCCATGGCAAGCGCACCGAGTTAAAACCACCGTCTTTGATGAGTTTGATAATCTTGGCGAGCGGTTGTTTATCTAGCCCACCTGGTGTTAATGCAGCAGCCTCACCACCAAACCAGTTCACGCTTTTAAGCAAAACCTTACAGCCTGCCGCATCAACAATATATTGCTGCTGCGTGGACAGAGGATAACTCACTTGGCTGCAATCCTTGGCCCATACGGTTGAGCACGCCAATGTAGCAACGGTTAGCAAGCTGCACTTCAATAAAAATTTCACAAACATAGTCATTCCCTACTTAATCGGTTCCATTTACTTGTTCAGGTGTACTGGGATTGCTGGTGCAATACCCGTGAGTGATGGTTTAACTTCTTGAACGCTGCCATCTGCGTTAAAGCGCAGCGCGTCGATACACACTTCTCGGTGATAACCCGCTGCTTTACCCATGGTGATACCGTGTGGACGACTGAAGCGGTGGTAAACTATGAACCAGTTATTGGTCCCCGGTTGTTGGATGACTGCGTTATGGCCTGTAGCAAAGATCCCCTGCGTAGCATCCTGCTCGATCACTAAGTTATTTTGTGGGACTGTTAATGGGCCAAGCGGCGATTTAGCGGTAGCGTATCGGACACGATAACTTGGATCGCGGGTGTCGTTTTCCGACCACATAAAGTAGTAAGTACCGTTGCGATAAAACACTTCGGTACCTTCGCGATATGTTGCGTCTGGGGTTAGCAATTTGGTGGTGCCAGGTTTGAGGCTAAGCATGTCGTCACTCAGTTCTGCGACAGCCATATAACCGTTACCCCAATACAAATAATGTTTACCGCTAACTGGGTCGGTGAAAACATCGGGATCAATTTGCTGACCGCCAGCGACACCTTGAGGTAGTTGGTCAATCAGCGGTTTGCCTGAGTCAACAAACGGACCTTGCGGATTATCACTGCTCGCCACCCCAATTTTTTGTCCTGCTGAGAAATAGTAATAATAGCGATATCCTTGTGCTTGCTTTACTTCAACGGCCGTCGGTGCCCACGCGCGACTGTCCGCCCAACTGACATCTTTGCTTAACTGCAGAATTTTGCCTTCGTTATGCCAATGGACTAAGTCATTGCTGGAGAACGTTTCAAAGTAACTACCTGACCACCCGGTGAAGCCGTCACTAGTGGGATAGAGAAAATACTTCTGCAATTTATGCGAATAGATAACTTCAGGATCAGCGTAGTAGCCGCCGATAATCGGATTATGCACAACAGCAGCCGTTACCTTATATTCACGTTGCTGGCCGTTGACGCTGACTTGGTAAGTTACAGCCCCGAGGCTAAAATTCTGTGGGCCTAAAGGTGCAATCTTTGCGCCTGGCGACATTAAAAATTTAGGATCGAATGCGGCCAAATCAGCACTATCTTTCAGCGGTAAATACACCGTGCGCGCCGCATCATCTACCACGATATTCATCTTATTGACCAAAGGTGACGTTGATGATGCAATAGCGCCATCAAAGCTGCCCCATTTATTCACCAAGGCATCAATTTCAGCTTGCGTTACCGGAATAACACTGCCATGGCGCGGATGAAAATTCATACTGACATCGTTATCAACCACAGAGAAATGTTTGAGATCGCGACTGGTGGTGAATTGATATTGGCCGCGAGTGTAAACGTCATACATCAGCATATATTCATCACGGTCTATCAATTTGAAAGTGCCACTGCCTTCTACTGGATTGGTTTCACGGTCAACACGGTCACTACTGAGTAATTGGTAACCTTTGGTAAGCTGATGAGACACCGCCAGCTTAATCCCCGGTTGACCATCTTCAGATTTATGGAACAGATAGAATTTGCCGTCTTTTTTAACAATGTCACCATCAATTGAGGCTTTGCTCTGCGCCCACTTAGGCGGGAAATACAGCTGTTTAGGTGCACTGATTAATCCTGAAAAATCATCATTTGCATAGGCATAATAGATAATGTCAGAATCGTTATCTTGGCGCATACTGAAATACACCATATAACGCTTGGCTTGTTCGTCGTATATGGTTTGCGGTGCCCAGACACGATTCACATCGCCAAACTGCTGCGGAAAAGTCTCTGGAATATCCACCACACTGTGGTGCCAATGAATCAAATCTTTCGATGTTAACATCACCATCGCGGTGTTCTGCCAGCCCATTGTTGGTACGTGTAGGTCAGTCAGCACCATATAAAAACGACCATCTTCACCACGTAACAAATGCGGATCGCGCACACCGCCCGAGCGACTAATAACAGCAGAATCCAGCACAGCTTGATTATGATTTAATGCTCGAAAGTTAAATCCATCTGCGCTAAGGGCAAAATGTACCTGCTCTTCTCCTTCCCCATTGCCACTGAAGTAGCTAAACAGGTAACCAGCGTAAACCGGCTGAGCGTGATTATTGGCACAGCTTGTTAGCACTAACAGCAACGGAATAAACAAACTCAAGCACAGCGAAGAACGTTTCATCAGCAAATACTCATAACAATAAATGGAAGATTTGGCTTATTAAGCCGCAACATCTCAAATGGTTAGACGGCAACATCAACCAAACACCTTTTGTATGATATATTGATGTAAACGTTTACATGCAAGCGGAGATTACGATTCGAAAGTACATATTTGAAATCTGTCTAAGTATGTTATAACCACAATATTTGTATTGACGGGTCACATTTGTTCGCAACGCACTAATACCTATAGAGAAATATTAATTTGAAGCTCACAATGGCTTTGTTTCCTAAATCGATTCAGCGAACAAAGCCCGTTTTCTACGAACGGCATCGTGACAGGGTCTCGTGTCGTAAGATCCATCACCTGAAATACTGCGGATTTTTCGATGGGTTTGCTTGAGCAAATTCGGCATCACTTCAGCGTCAGTCACACTGGATAAACTCAGTTCTGCGGCAATAATTTCGTGGCTATGTGTATCAACGGCAATATGCAGTTTATGTCACACTCGGCGCTTACCATCTGTACCATGTTTCTTTACTTTCCACTCACTTTCGCCATAAACCTTTAAGCCTGTTGAGTCGATAGCCAAGTGCTCAATGGTGTCACGAGTCTTGGTTTTAAAAGCAATCTTGACGGTTTTAGCTCGTTTGCTGATGCAAGTGTAATGTGGGCACGAAAGCGGAATATCAGCCAGTTTAAACACCGAGTTGATAAAGCCTTGTAACGCTCGAAGTGGCATAGAGAAAACACGTTTAACCATCAGCGCGGTGGTAATGGCTAAGTCGCTAAATACGGGTGGGCGACCTTTCCTTGGTTGCTCGGCCTTGGCTTTCCACTGGGCGATAGCATCCTCGTCAATCCAGAAGGTCAATGAACCACGGTTAATCAAGGCTTGATTGTAATGTTTCCAGTTGGTTGTCTTATAGCGAGGCTTTGGCACGGTTGATTAGTGGACTGTGAATGATGCCGATCTGATCACTCGTTACAGATTTAGTTCCATCGATTTAGGAAACAAAGCCGCTGCTAGCACGTCTTTGCCCCAAAGTTTGTTAACGTAATTATTTTAAGGATGGCTTTGAGCGAGTAACGGACACTTACCCTCTACCTAATCTTGGTTGTGCTTTTCTAATGCCTGCAAGAATGTTGCTCCAGCCAATACGCTTTTTCCAAAGCTTGCCATCGACTATTACTCTGTAGCAGTCAATACGATTGGTTTTATATAACTCTAACGTGTGCGTAGTCGGTAAACCATTGTCGTAATCGGTAATTTCAATCACTCTACGAAGCTCAGGAATGCGTTGCACAGATACATCGTGCTGTTCGTATTGTGCTGAAGCAGCATTTACTTTACTGTATGATTTACGATAATTTTTTTGAGTCTTACTAGTGTGTCTATACATGCTTGGCCTCCTATCTTACAAGGTAGCGTACCTTGCAAGGTCTCACTAATAAGCTGTTATGCGTCATTTGGAGATTGGGTTATTTCTAAATTTACAGAGATTATTGAAAAAGAACGACTCATTGGTTTGATGAATAATACTAAATGGAATGCTCTCTTTAGTGAACTAAACCTAATTGAGGAGATGATCCAATATAAGGCGCATTACATTGATGGTTCAATGTTCCCTGACCATGAGACTAGCTATGAATTCACACCTGAATTACAGCAAATTTGGGGTAACTTTATAGCCATTGAATATGTCGATGTAATTACAATAATTAAACGTGATATTGGTAAGTTACTAGAACCCGAAATAGTGGATGTAACTAAGGCAATATTAGAAATTTGCAATGAGCATAATGTTAAAGTGTCAGTAATAAACTCAGGAGTAAGGGTTTGGGGCTATCATAGACACGGCGAAATTCTAGAGTTGCTATAAACGCATAACAAGGCTTTAAAAAAGGACGCAATTAAAGCTGGCTTTGCTCCTTCGTCGCTTGTTTTAGCCAGCTTTAATTGTGCCTTTTAAAACGGCGTTAGCCCATAGAAATATTATTCTGAAACTCACATCTATAGAGCTAAAGTTCTAACTCACAAATGTCCAAAAGTGATTTAACATCAGATATCTTTAAATGTCAGCTTATGGCAACCAGACTAATTCTGGCAGCGCGGTGAGATCCAGCGTGTCGCCACGTTCGGCAATGACCACATGTGGCGCCGGTGATTGCTCCTGAGTGAGTTTCGACAACAGTATCTTCTGTGCTTCAATTTCCCCATGAACCAAAATAAGCGGCGGCGCCGATTTAAATTGGCGGTACCAATGCAGCAGCTCTTGCTGATCGGCGTGTGCCGACAGGCCGCCCACGGTATGAATACGAGCGGCGACGTTAATTGAGTTACCGTGTATCGTCAGTGACTCGGCGCCATCGACCAGTAACCTTCCGGGCGTACCGAGCGCTTGGAAACCACAGATAATTACATCGGATTGTGGATTCGCCAGATTATGTTCAAGATGGCTGCGGATCCGACCTCCATTACACATGCCACTGCCCGCAATGATGATTAAGCCTTGATGAATGGCATTGAGTTCCATCGACTCTTGAGTGGTATCGATAAAATCGACATTAGAAAGTAGTGGGTGTTTACCCGGCGACATGCGGGTAAAGCGTTTAAAGTCTTCATCCATCAGTTGATAATTAGCCACATAAATCTGGGTAGCCTTTATCGCCATTGGGCTGTCGAGGCAGATCCGCCATTTGGACAGCTCCCACTCTTTTGCATAAAGGTGAAACAGATAGAGCAGCTCTTGAGCGCGTCCCACTGAAAAGGCGGGCAATAAAATATTGCCGCGGCTGGACCGAATGGTGGTAGAGAAGATGGCTTTTAATTCTTCTAAGGTGGCTTGCCAACTGCGGTGTAATCGGTCGCCGTATGTGCTTTCCATGAGCACAAGGTCTGCCTCAGATATCAAGCTGGGATCATCGAGGATCGGCATTCCCGCTCGGCCTAAATCACCACTGAATACCAGTTTTTTACGCTCGTCAGCTTCACCCATCCATAATTCGACAATGGCCGAGCCTAGGATATGTCCAGCGTCAGAAAGGCAGGCGGTGAGGGATGGGACGATTTGTTGATGTTGACCGTATTCCAATGGTACAAATTGCTGTATGACTTGATCAACATCGGTTTCGTCAAACAAGGGTTCTAGAGGTTCTAAGTGATTTTTTAGGCGTTTCTTATTTAATCGCTCCACATCTCTGACTTGCAGCATAGCGGCGTCTTTCAGCATGACCTCACACAGTTCGACAGTTGCCTTATGGGTATAGATGGGGCCGCTAAAACCGGATTTGACCAGTAATGGCAAGCGGCCAGAATGATCGATATGGGCGTGGCTTAGCACTACGGCATGGATAGCCTTGGGGTCGAAGGCGAAAGGTTCGTGATTACGTAAAGCATCAGACTTTCCCCCTTGGATCATGCCGCAATCGAGTAACACCTCGCGACCTTGAATATTGAGTAGATGGCAAGAGCCTGTCACCTCTTGCGCTGCACCGAGAAAAGAGAGGGTCATCTGCATAGGGCACATCCTTGAGTCAGCCTCTTTGGATAAGGAATAGCAGCGGCTCACCAAGGTGAGCGCGAAAATTAAACAGAGGTTGATGTTTAAAAGATAGTCTTTTTAATGGTTTCTAACCAGCTAACAATCGGAGAATTTAACTCTCTGATTGTATTGCTGTTAGATAGTTAAAGATTGAGGTTGAGATATCCTGCTGTGGCTCAGAAGATATCTGCATCGAGAATCTGACAGAGGATTTTGAGGCGTGTCGAGTTGTTATGGATTAAAGTCGGTTATTCACTATCTGCTGCAGGGCTTGAATAGGAGATAGCGTTAATATACCAAGTCTGTTTTCCGACAGGGGTCGCGACTACAGCTTCATCATCGACCTCTTTTTTCAGCAGCGCCCGCGCCATGGGGGCGTCGATAGAGATATAGTCATTTCTGCCATAAATTTCATCGGGACCAACGATACGAAAACGTTTGGTGTCACCATTATCGTTTTCTATTTCAACCCAAGCGCCAAAGAAGACTTTGCCATCTTGCTCTGGTGAATATTCGATAACTTTAATCGCCTCGATACGCTTTCTGAGAAACCGTACACGTGAATCTATTTGTCTTAATAAGCGCTTGTTTTCCTTGTAATCTGCATTCTCTGAACGGTCGCCCAGACTGGCAGCCCAGGTCACTTTTTTGGTGATTTCTGGTCTATATTCCCGCCAAAGGTAATTAAGCTCTTTATTGAGTTTTTCAAACCCTTCACGGGTGATGAGATTGGTTTTCAACTTTGGTTTTCCGCTGGTTATTGGCGAACATGGCCTAGATGTTTCACTAAATATACGTTTAATTAAGCTAACAGCCAATATCGGGACATTGAATCTGAGTATGTAAGCCGTTGGTTACGACATTTATTTTCTTAATCTTCTGAATTTAAAGATTATTGTTTTTATCTGTGTTCGCTGTAACGATAGTTTTTCATTTGTGGTCGAGAGGCTAATTTCTGCTTAATGATCTCGATCAAAGTCCGCTGAAATGACTCACTTTAGGCTAGTTGTACTTTTTGTTATTTGAGAGCCTAACGTGTCAGTTTCTATTGAATCAAATTTTGGTGCCGAGTATAGCGCGCAGCTGCCCCTGCTGGGAGACAGTATTAGTGAGTTATTGTGTTTTTTTGGGGTAAAGCGTGTCTACGGTGTGGGCGGCGACTTTGTTGCTAATCTGATTAATGCTCTTGATAAACGGCTGGCGGTATTGCCATCGAGTAATGAAATGCACGCGGGGTTCAGTGCCTGTGCTCAGGCCGAGTTAAATGCACTCGGTGTGTGTATGACGACTTATACCGTGGGCAGTTTACCCTGCACATCGGCGGCGGCTTTGGCCAGAACCGAATGTTTGCCTGTGGTGTTTATATCGGGAGCGCCGGGAGAAGCCGAAATTAACAGTCAGGCATTGCATCATTCTGTGCATCCTCATACGGCTTGGCATACGGATCTTGATGCAGCCCTGAATGCCTTTAAAGCCTTAGGCGTTCGCGCCGAGCGTTTACAAGGGCAACGACACAGCGGGCAGCCTAATATTGCCGCCGAGCAGTTTTTGCAGTTATTGACCCATGCGTTTGTGAATCGCCAGCCTGTTTATATTGAAATTCCACGGGACCTTATCGGCCAGCCAACTCAGGCATTGCGTTTACCCCGTTGCCCCAATGAGCTTAAACCGCAGACGCTTAATCTGTGCGGCGCAGAAGCTATTGCGCTGCAAATTCGCGCTAAGTTGGCTTCAGCTAAAGCGCCATTGGTTTTTCTGGGCGAGAAGCTTAGGTTAAATCCGTCGCTGCTGGATAAAATTGTCCATTTCTGTCAGCAACACCATTTGCCTTATGCCACAACTTGGTTCGGTAAGGGCATGCTCGATGAAGCCGATCCGCTTTGTCTTGGCAGTTATAACGGCGTATTTAGTCAGCTTGCTCATCAGGATTATATCGAAGCAAGCGCCGATTATGTGCTTGAACTCGGCACGGCAATTTTCCCTTCGGATACCAATAATGCCTTTGGCAGCCAGACTCATGCTATTGATAACCATGAAAACAAGACCATGCTCAAGGGTACGGCTCAGTGGGAAACCGATATTGAGGCCGTGATGGATTTGCTGCTTGCTGAGCCTATTTCGCTAGCCCAGTTTCAGCCTTTACCCCAATCGTCTAAGGTTTTAGTTGAGGAGGGCGAGCTGGGTTATCGTCAACTTGCCGCATGTATTAATCAGGCACAGCAAGCTAGTGGCCGAAATTTTGTATTTGTTCCTGAGGTAGGTAATTCCCTGTTCGCCAGTTTTGAATTAACCACCTTCGCCAGTGATATTGGCCGTAGTTATCTGGCTAATCCTTGGTATGCGGCCATGGGGACAAGTTTGCCCTATGCCCGCGCGGTTGCCGACCAACTGGCAGAACTGGGTAGCGAGCAAACGATTGTGGTGTTGACCGGTGATGGTGGTTTCAATTTTCAGGCTAATGAGTTGATCAATCTGCAAAAGCAGGCGGCAAATCTGGTGATCGTTTATATGCGTAATAACATTTTCCATCTAGGGAAAGCGGGTGACGCGCCTATCTATGCCTGTAATCATCAAGCTTTCGATCCTAAACTCTTAGTCCAGGCTTATGGTGGTCAAGGGCATTTATGTGAAACGACCAATCAATTTGTCGATATCTTAGCTAGCTGTGCCGTGCAGGGGGGCTTACATCTTATCGAGGTGCCAGCGAGTCTCGAATCTGCGGCCCAGAGTGATGTTACCCAAAAGCTCAATTGTTATATTGGTTATCGTAATGGTGATCCTTTGGCAACGGAACAATGGCGAACATTGTGTGGTGAAGATTAACATTTGAGAGTGGGTCGTCATTTCTAGCCAAGTGCCTAGTTGTACGGCATATAGACCGTACAACTTAGGCTGTTGCTGTGGTATCTTTGGCGACAATAAATCTTTCTATGTAGGCACAATACAATTTATGCAAAATATTGCGCAAATCATCGCTCAAGAGCTCAATGTACGAGAGCAGCAAGTCACCGCAACAATCACCTTATTAGATGAAGGCGCAACGGTTCCGTTTGTTGCCCGTTACCGTAAAGAGGTGACCGGAGGTTTAGACGACACTCAGCTGCGTACCCTGTTCAGCCGCTTGGGTTATTTGCGTGATCTTAGCGATAGACGCAAGGTGATCTTGTCGAGTATCGATGCTCAAGGCAAGTTAACGCCTGCCTTACAGGCTGCAATCGATGCCGCCGACAGCAAGACACGATTAGAAGATCTGTATCTGCCCTTTAAGCCTAAGCGTCGCACGAAAGGCCAAATTGCGATTGAAGCGGGTATTGAGCCATTAGTCGACCAGTTACTCCAAGACCGACAGGCGAATATCGAAGCCGCCGCCAGCAAATTTATTAATGCCGAAGCGGGCTTTAATGATGTCAAAGAGGTGCTCGATGGGGCTCGCTTTATCTTGATGGAGCGTTTTGCCGAAGATGCCGAACTATTGCAAAAAGTGCGTCGCCATTTGAGCCAAAATGCCCAGCTTGAAAGCCGCATGGTCAAAGGCAAAGAAAAGGAAGGCGCTAAGTTTAGGGATTATTTCGAGCACAACGAGAAACTCATGCAGATCCCATCTCATCGCGCTTTGGCCATGTTACGCGGTCGCAATGAAGGTGTGCTTAGCCTTAACATGAATGCCGATCCAGATAGCGAAGCCAAGTCAGGTAGCTATTGTGAAGTGATCATCAGCGATCACTTTAATCTTAAATTGACTGATAGCGACGTCGACCAGTGGCTTAAGCAGGTGGTGACGTCCACTTGGCGCATTAAAGTCGCTTTGCAGATGGAAACCGAGTTTATCGCCAAGCTGCGTGAGCGTGCCGAAACCGAAGCGATTAATGTGTTTGCCCGTAACTTAGGCGACCTGTTAATGGCGGCACCCGCTGGAGCCAAGTGTACTCTGGGGCTGGATCCCGGCCTGCGTACTGGTGTGAAGGTGGCAATTGTGAATAATACCGGCAAGCTGGTGGCGCACTCGACCATCTTCCCACATGCTCCACAAAATCAGTGGGAAAAGTCGCTGCGTACTCTGTCAAACTTGATCAAAATGCATAAGGTTGAGTTAATTGCCATAGGCAATGGCACCGCCTCTCGCGAAACCGATAAGTTAGCCGCCGAGCTGATAGGCGCCATGAAGTCAGAGCTCCCCTCGCTTACTAAGATCATGGTCAGCGAAGCGGGCGCTTCGGTGTATTCTGCATCAGAATTAGCGGCCGAAGAGTTTCCAGATTTAGATGTTTCTATTCGCGGTGCAGTATCTATTGCGCGCCGCCTACAAGATCCTCTGGCCGAGCTGGTGAAGATTGAGCCAAAGTCTATTGGTGTCGGGCAATATCAACACGATGTAAGCCAGAGCCAGTTGTCACAGTCACTGGAAGCGGTTGTTGAAGATTGCGTAAACGGTGTGGGCGTCGATTTGAATATGGCTTCGATGCCGCTATTGGCTCAGGTAGCAGGTTTGAACAAAACCTTGGCCCGCAATATCGTTGACTATCGTGATCAAAATGGCCAGTTTACCAGCCGTAAGCAGCTGTTGAAGGTGGCGCGACTTGGGCCTAAAGCCTTCGAGCAGGCGGCCGGTTTCTTGCGGATCTCTGATGGTGAAAATCCACTGGATGCCAGTTCGGTGCATCCTGAAGCTTATACTGTGGTTGAGGCAATTGCCGAGGCTCAGCAGCAACCTTTAGCTAGCATGATAGGCAACCCTGAGCTGCTCAAGCAGGTAGATGCACAGCGTTTTGTGACCGAAACATTTGGTTTACCGACTATCACAGATATTTTGAGCGAATTGGAAAAACCAGGACGCGATCCTCGTGGTGAGTTTAAGACCGCGGTATTCAAAGAGGGCGTCAACGAGATTAAAGATCTTAAGACAGAAATGGTGCTTGAAGGTGTGGTCACCAATGTGACTAACTTCGGTGCATTTGTCGATGTGGGAGTACATCAAGACGGCTTAGTGCATATCTCTTCATTAACCGACAAGTTTGTTAGCGATCCTCATACAGTGGTGAAAGCGGGCGATGTGGTTAAGGTGAAAGTGTTAGAGGTGGACGCTGAGCGCAAACGTATCAGTTTAACTATGCGTTTGGATGAAAAAGCGGCCGATAAAGCCAGTCAAGGCCCGGCGGTGAATAAATCCCAGCATGCTAATAAGTCGTCTAAAGGCAAGTCATCATACGCGGGTAATAAGGCTGCCAAAGCACCTGCCAATGCCGCTATGGGTAACGCCTTTGCCGATGCATTCGCTAAATTGAAAAAGTAATACCAATCAAAGTAAATGAGTGATCAGCCCGTTTGTAACAGAAAAGGGCGCAGGAAAAATTGTCGAGAACAAGGCGTAAATTGCAGTAACTAGTTATTAATAATTACTAAATTTACAAAATGGTTATCGGCGATTTTAACTAGCAAGAATGATCATATAATTACTGCAATTGGTATAGTCAGATAAATAGAGTAATTAAAAGCCGAAGCTTGTGCTTCGGCTTTTTTGTGTTCAGCTTACTGGGAGGGCTAGCGCTACACTAAGGTTGAGAAGGCTGGCTCACCTTTAGGTAAACTTTGATTTTGGTAAAAGTGGTTAATGTGCTCCGACACTTTTTGATAAAAATTGTTAGAGGCGGTTTTTGTGGTTGAGCTTTTAGCTTTGGTTTCAGCGCATGGATAGTTTGTCCCTTGAGGTAGGCTAACATCTCGGCGCTGCAGCGCTGGCTTGTATCGCTGCGCTTGCATGCTGGTGATCGCCGCTTTACGACTCTGCTCTTTTTGTTGTTGGCTCTGCTGCTGACTGTCGCCTTGCTGCTTTTTTTGCACTTTTTCGTGCAGCTTAGCTTGAGTGTGAATATCGTCGGCGACCCGTTCATGTTGCGGGTTAAATGCGCGTTCTTCGTGGTTCTTGGCTAGCTGAGGAGCCGGAATGATAGGGGGGCGTTGCTGGCTGTCTACCCGAGCGCTGTCCGTCGCGGCATTAGTTGTCGCTATGGGGACTTGAGGGTAGTTGGTCACCACTAACATGCTATTCACTCCTTGATGGCTGTTTAAATACTAAACAAAAATTAGGATGATGAAAAGCGCTAGTTTATCGACTTTTAGCTAGGCGATTGCCTTTACGCCACTTGTTTGAGCCAAGCTAAAACTGCTTCAGAAAATGCCTGTCGATGGGAAAAGAATGGCGCATGTGAAGCCTTAGTTAGGGTGACATCATTGATTAAGTCATTTGGCTTGGGCATCAAAGGGGGGACTCGGCGAGAAACCAGCCCATCTAAGCGTCCCCAGACTCTTAACCAAGGCAGCATTAATTGGTCTAACTGTGGACGTAAATCCACCTCAGCCAACATTTGTAATCCCTGTTTCAATGCTATTGCATCGGGTAAGGGCTTAGCGAGCACCAGATCTCGAAGCTGCTTAATATCTTGCTTGGCCGTTTCGCTGCCCATGGCCTGAATAGCGAGGAAGCGTTCTACCATCTTGGCTAAGTCTTGATCTAATTGTTGTCCAAATTGAGCTAAGACTTGTGGGGCGATACCCGGCCAGCCTTCCGCTTCTCGCGCCATAAAACAAGGTGATGACGCTATGGTTAGCAGGGCTTTGACTCGTTGTGGGTGGCGTATTGCCGCGCGAGTCGCCACTAATCCGCCTAATGACCAACCTGCCCAAATAGCCTTTTCAGGCACCTGTGCCATGATGCTATCAACCCAAGTATCGATATCACCTTCAACGGTTTTGCTGTCGCCAAAACCAGGCAGGTCAACATAGTGAACTTGGTAATCGGCAAGGTCTGCGTGCAGAGGATTAAATACCGCACTGTTTACCCCCCAGCCATGAAGCATGACTATGGGATGACCTTGGCCTATAGTTTCAATATGCAAGGATTGCTGGCTCACAAAATGCCCTTAAATAAACAGTGGAAGTTCACGCCGAGTTTGCCGCGGCGAATATTGTCGGTGACCGATTTAGGCTCACAGATTCATCGTGCTGTATTACAGCTGATCGACGCTAGTCTACCTAATCGTTGTTTGATGTGCCATCAGGGTATCGAACTCGGTTCGGGTATCTGCCCTTCCTGTCTCAATGCCGTGTTGTATCAAACGCCTAGTTGCTTGGGTTGTGGACGCAGCTTAGTGGTTCAAACCGCTTATTGTGGTGCTTGTATGAAACAGCAGCCGCTAAAGGTAGTGGCTCCCGCTAGTTATCACCACGGTATTGGTGAGCAGGTGGCTGCAATAAAATATCAGGCACAGCTTGCTGGGCTTGAAGCTATGACTGCGGCCTTGGTTAGGCGAGTGTTGGCATTGGAGCAATTGCACTTGATTCAAAGGCCTCAGGCTTTAGTTATAGTGCCTTTGCATCCTAATAGATTAAGGCAGCGTGGCTTTAATCAAGCCTGGTTGATTGCCGAGTCGCTGAGTCGTCAGCTCGATATTCCACTGATCGAGGATGCATTGGTGCGCATTGTCGATACCCGTCCACAGGAGGGATTAACAGGTAAGCAGCGGCGCAGAAACTTAGCTGATGCATTTAGGCTTAAGGCTGATTTTGGCTATCAAAGAGTAGCGATTGTCGATGATGTGGTGACTACGGGAACCACGGCACAGACGATAGCTAAGCTATTTGAGGTGGATTACATTCAGGTACAGGTTTGGTGTCTTGCCAGAGCTGAAGCACCGGGGTTATTGGAACCATAGCGACAAAAATGCGCAGACGCGATTAACGACCTGCGCTGATTGTTAGTCTGAAACAGCGGTTATTCTTTCACAGGCTGATCGGCGTATTTATCCATGATCAGGGCACATGCGGCATCGCCAGTAATATTAAGCGAGGTTCTGATCATGTCAAAAACCCTATCTAAGGCGAACAAGAGTGGCAGGCCGTCGATGGGAATACCAGCTGCTAGCAGCACTGCAACCACCAAGAATGAAGGCCCTGGAACCCCTGCTTGGCCGATAGCACCTAATGTTGAGGTAAAGATGATTGCAGCGTAGGTGGCCAAGGTCAGATCGATGCCATACATCTGCGCGAAAAATATTGCCACTAAACCGTAGTAGATGGCATTTCCGCTCATGTTGATGGTCGCCCCTAGAGGCAGAACGAATGACGCGGTGGCTTTAGAGACTTTGAGTTCTTCTTCACAGGTTTCCATAGTCACAGGTAGCGTTGCCATAGAGGAGGCGGTAGACAGTGCCATGACCTGAGGTTTCTTCATCTTGCTGATAAACTCTTTGGCACTTACTCGTGAGAAAAGTTGAACCAGTGCGGGGAAGAACACAAAGCCGAAGATCAAAATAGCTACCACAAATAAAATAAATAGCTTAAATACCACTTCTAATGCTTCGAAACCGAAGGTCCCGACAGATTCAGCCATTAAGCCAAAGACACCGATTGGGGCGATGATCATGACGTAATTAATCATCCATACGAACGCATCGATAAGGGCATTGAGTGCAGTAATAATGGGCTTGGCACCTTCGGGTTTCACCTTGGTTAAGGCGATACCGAGGAAGATACTGAAAAACAGGATCTGCAATATGTTGCCAGTGGTCAGGGATTCAAACACATTGGTTGGGATCATACCGATAAAGGTATCCATTACCCCAGGTAGTGCGCCTTGCTCCTCGGTGACAGTCATTAAGTTCGCGCTATTTTGAGTGCTAAAATCTATGCCTGCGCCAGGTTGAAATAAATTACCCAATATCAGTGCTAAGGCCACGGCCGCTGCAGAGGTAAGAATGAAAAAGGCAAAGGTACCTATGCCAATTTTCCCCGCTTTAGGGCTGTCTCCTAAGCTGGCTGCTCCGGCGATAATTGAGACAAGTACCAGCGGGATCACCAACATCTTAATCAGGTGAATAAAGATGGTGCCCAAGGGAGCAAAAATACTGGCGTCTTCTCCCATCATAAAGCCTACGGCAGCACCGATAAGCATGGCGATAACGACTTGAACGCCAATATTGCGCATCAATTTGTTGGATTTGTTTGTCACTGGGACCTCGTCTTATTATTTGTTTAGTGGAGACCTGAGCCAATGCGGTCGAACTCGGGCAGTTGTCAGTATAGCGACATATTTAAGGGCTAATGCTAGCATCCGTCGCGAGCAGAGACTGTGATAGGTTCAAGCTTAGCCATCAATCACTTAAACCTGAATTGTCTAGATAAAAAAAGCAAACATTTCTGCTAACAAAGTTTTTTGGGAAAGTCATTTAGAGGAGAGTTATACCAATCAAAGTAAATGAGTGATCAGCCCGTTTGTCACAGAAAAGGGCACAGGAAAAATTGTCGAGAACAAGGCGTAAATTGCATATTTTAATTACAAAATCCACAACACGGTTGCGATTTTAACTAGCAAGAATGATCAGATAATGACTGCGATTGGTATTGTTTCATCTACAGTGAAATGCTGTGGAGAATAATCAGCTCGACAGCGATAACACTGCCGAGCTGGAGACTAGGGTTGTTAATCTAAAGTGATTAAGCCGATAGCGATTAAGATTGAGATGATTAACTTAGGCTTTGGGACCCGCCTGTTTAATCGCCTCTGACACATCATACTTTTCAAAGTTAGCGGCAAACTCTAGCGCCAATTGCTGGGCATATTTGTCGTACTCTGCCTTATCGGCCCATGTATTGACCGGATTTAACAGCTTGCTATCGACACCGGTGACAGCCACTGGCACATTAAGGTTAAGTTTGTCGATATGCAGGGTTTCAACCTCTTTTAGCTCGCCACTAACAATCGCGTCGATGATGGCGCGGGTCGTTGGAATATCAAAACGCTTACCGACACCATGAGGCCCCCCCGTCCAGCCAGTATTGACTAGATATACCTGACTGCCAAACGACTCGATACGCTTGATCAGCAATTCGGCATAGACTCCGGCTGGACGTGGAAAGAAAGGTGCGCCGAAACAGGTCGAGAAAGTCGATTGAATCGCCGAAGTAGAACCCATTTCAGTAGAACCTACCTTAGCGGTATAACCCGACAAGAAATGGTACGCGGCTTGTTCTTTGCTGAGTTTAGATACTGGTGGTAGTACGCCAGATACGTCACAGGTTAAGAACACCACGGCTTGGGGTTCAGCGCCGCAGTTTTCCGCTTTACGCTGGGCGATATGCTCCAATGGATAAGCGGCGCGGCTGTTTTCTGTTAGCTGAGTATTGCTGTAATCTGGCACTCGATGTTCATCTAAGGTGACGTTTTCCAGCACAGTACCAAAACGGATGGCATCCCAAATCACCGGCTCATTTTTCTGGCTGAGATCGATACATTTAGCGTAGCAACCGCCTTCGATATTAAACACTCCGCCAGCAGCCCAACCATGTTCATCATCACCGATAAGAAAACGTTTAGGATCGGCAGATAAGGTGGTTTTTCCTGTGCCAGATAGGCCGAAGAATAAAGTGGTGTCTCCCTCTGCGCCGACGTTTGCAGAGCAGTGCATCGGTAATACGTCTTTGGCTGGTAATAAGAAGTTTTGTACCGAGAACATCGACTTCTTCATTTCGCCTGCGTATTTTAGGCCAGCAAGCAGCACTTTACGGTCGGCAAAGTTGATGATCACTGCGGCATCTGAGTGAGTTCCATCACGGCTAGGTTCACAGACAAAACCGGGGGCATTGATGATCTGCCACACGGGTTTATCGGCGGCATTAAATTGCTCTGGTACGATAAACAAGTTTCGGGCAAACAACTGATGCCAGGCCGTTTCTGTAGTGACTTGCAGTGGTTGATAGTGGTCAGTATCGGCACCGACTTCTAATTCAGATACAAAGGTTTCTTTATCGGCGAGATAATTAGTAACTCGTTGCCAAAGTGCGTCAAAGGCATTCATTTCGAAAGGCTTGTTGATGGCACCCCAATCGATCTCATTTTCACTGCTGGCTTCTTTAACGATAAAACGGTCGTTAGGTGAACGTCCGGTTCTTTCGCCGGTTTTGGCAACTAAAGCACCATTTGCCGTAAGCTCTCCTTCGCCACGGGCTAGTGCAAGTTCTATCAGCTGGGCTGTCGAGGGGTTTCTGTGCACACGTTTAGTTCCATCTTGCATCTATTAAGGTCTCCATCATTAGGTCATTTTAATTTGCTGGTCTATGCCAGTTTGATTTATATGCTCTGCGTATTGGCTCGCAGTTTTTCGATTGTAACTTAAGCCATAACTAAAGTGTGAACTGGATCGATGAATGTTGAAATAAAAAAGGGTGCCTGGAGGCACCCTTATTGTAGTGAATCTTAGCGGCGGAAGTGCCGCATGCCGATCACTGTGGTGTATCGGTCGAGCTGGCGTTTTTAAACAGCGCAGCAATGTCGATAGAGTCGAAGCTGTAATTGCTATTACAGTATTCGCAGCCCATATCAATCTTGCCTTGCTCGGCTAAGATAGCTTCCAGTTCTTCCTGAGGAATGGTGCGCAAGGCCTGTAAACTGCGCTCGCGAGAACAAGTGCAGTTAAAGGTGACTTCGATAGGATCGAATAGACGCACAGCTTCTTGGTGGTATAAACGGTGTAATACTTCGGTCGCCTCAAGTTTAAACAGTTCTTCAGCCTTGATGGTGACAGTAAGCTGCTCGAGATGCTCGTAAGCGTCATTTTGTTCATTTTCACCCGGTAGTACTTGTAGCAAGATGCCGGCAGCTTGTTGGCCATTAGCGAATAGACGAATAGTTGTCGGCAGCTGTTCTGACTGAATGAAATACTGCTCTAAACACTCGGCGAGTGTAGGCTTGTCTAATTCAACAACACCTTGATAACGTTCACCATTTGTTGGTGTTAGCGTGATTACCATGTAACCTTTACCCATTAGGCTTGCAAGGTCAGCATCGGCAGCAATGTCACCTTCCCAACGAGAAACGCCGCGAAGCTGTTGCAGGTTATTTCCATTAATGACGGCGAGGGAAACCGGACCGTTACCTTGTACCTGAACGCTGATGTCACCGTCGAATTTGAGGGTTGCAGTGAGTAGTGACGTTGCCGCCATCAACTCTCCTAGAAGGCGTTGGATAGCCACAGGGTAAGAGTGGGCAGATAGCACATCTTGGTAGCTTTTCTCCAGTTGCACGACTTGACCACGCACATCGGCGTTATCAAACAGGTAGCGGTTTAATATATCTTTACTCATTTCAATCTCACGGTTAGCTTTCTTTAAAGCGCATTAATTGGCGGCGCTGCTTTTTGTCTGGTTTAGTGTCGGGAGCCGGATTATTGAGCACATTTAAGCGTCTCGCTTCGGCATAAGTTTCCCTTTTAGCAATACTTTCAGGGGTTTCTTGGTACAAGGTTTGTGCGACCAAGGCTTTCTGACGTTGCTCAGATAATTTTGTAATGACGACCTCTTTCTCGTCATATCCCTGTCTTATTCTTAATAACGCACCAATTTCCGCATTTTTACTCGATTTTGTGCGTTGTCCATTGTAGTGTACTTTGCCACCGTTGATCATCTCTTTGGCGATGGCGCGAGTCTTATAAAATCTCGCTGCCCATAGCCATTTGTCGAGCCGGACTGAAATAAGTTGTTCAGATACCATGATAAATGCTTCTCCAGTTGCGGCGATAAAGCGGGGTAAGTTCACAAGCTTGACAATAAGTGGCAACTTGAACGGTGTGATGAGGTCATAATAGAGACTGAGTTCACACCCTTTTTAGGCGCGTAAAGTTAGCATATTTCGCGATTATAGGCCAACTCGTAACTGTTATGGGCTTGTTGCAAATAGCTGTCTAGGTTAGCATGAGCTATATCTTGCTAGTATTAAGAAAATTAAATTAGAGACCTATTCGAGGGTCCATATCATATGGATATATTAGATAAAGTTATTTCTGCGGCGAAAGGGGTGCCTCATAAGCCTCTAAGTAATGCGACCTTCTGGGTGGGTCTGCTGGTTGCGCTTTATTTATCTGCGCAAATTTCGTGGAAATTAGTCCCTTTAAATCAGCCGGTTGCCAATTGGACCCCGACACCAGTCTCTGGTAGCGGTGGCTCTTCTGTGGTCAATCTCTCTAGCTTGGAAGGCTTGTCTTTGTTTGGTAAGCCTGATCCCAATGCCGATAAGCCTAAAGCGGCTCCTGTCGAAGACATCATTACTGATGCGCCTAAAACATCTCTCTCAATTCAATTAACGGGTGTGGTCGCTTCGACTGCGCAGCAGAAAGGTTTGGCGGTTATTGAGTCTGGTGGTAGCCAAAATACCTATAGTTTGGGTGATAAAATTAAAGGCACCTCTGCTTCATTAAAAGAGGTGTATGCCGATCGTATTATTATTTCCAATAGTGGTCGCTATGAGACCTTGATGCTCGATGGTTTGAAATATGAAACTCAAGGTCAGGCTAATGAGCAGTTACAACAAGCGAAACGCGATAATGTACGTAAGGTCGATCGCCGTAATCAGGAAATCTCCGAAGAGCTAGAGCAGTCTCGTGAAGAGCTGTTAAGTGACCCCAGCAAAATCACAGATTATCTTGCAATCTCACCAGTGAACCGAGATGGGGAAGTACAGGGTTATCGTTTAAATCCTGGAAAAGACAGAGAATTATTTGAACAAGCCGGTTTAAAGGCCAACGATTTAGCAAAATCAATCAACGGCTATGATCTAACTGATATGAGCCAGGCATTGGAAGTGATGGCGCAGTTGCCAGAGATGACCGAAATCTCTTTGATGGTTGAAAGAGAAGGTCAGCTGGTTGAGATCATGTTTAGTTTGCCGCAATAAAAAGGGTTTAGGGGAAGTTATTAAATGAACAAACAGAAAGTTCGCCGCAATCTTATCGCGGGAGTTGTTATCGGCGCATCATTGCTAGCGCCATCGCTCGCGTGGGCAGAGCAGTATGCGGCTAATTTTAGAGGCACAGATATTCAAGAATTTATCAATATCGTTGGTAAAAACTTGAACCGTACTATCATCGTCGATCCTACCGTGCGCGGCAAAATCAACGTGCGCAGTTACGATCTGCTAACCGATGAACAATATTATCAATTTTTCCTAAACGTATTGCAGGTGTATGGTTATGCCGTCGTTGAGATGGATAACAATATTATCAAGGTGATTAAGGATAAGGATGCCAAAACCTCGGCCATCCGTGTTGCCGATGATAATAGTCCTGGCCTTGGCGATGAGATGGTCACCCGTATTGTTGCGCTATATAACACAGAGGCTAAACAGCTTGCGCCACTTCTTCGTCAGCTAAACGATAATGCCGGCGGCGGTAACGTGGTCAACTACGACCCTTCAAATGTATTGATGATTTCAGGCCGCGCGGCAGTGGTTAACAAGTTGGTTGAAATTGTTCGCCGCGTCGATAAGCAAGGTGATACCGAAGTTCAAGTGGTGCCTTTGCAGTATGCTTCTGCTGGTGAAATTGTCCGTATTATCGAAACTCTTTATCGTGCATCGGCAAACCAAGCACAAATGCCCGGTCAGGCACCTAAAGTGGTGGCTGATGAGCGTACCAACGCCGTGGTGGTGAGTGGTGATGAGAAGAGCCGTCAACGTGTTGTCGCCTTGATTAAAACGTTAGATGCCGAGCAGGCGTCGACGGGCAATACCAAAGTACGTTACTTACGTTATGCCAAAGCTGAAGAGCTGGTTGAGGTGTTAACCGGCTTTGCTGAAAAACTCGATAGTGATCAACAAGCTGCATCTGGAGGTCAATCTCAAGGCGGCCGTAGTCAACGTCGAAGCGGCATCAACATCATGGCTCATGCGGATACCAATGCCTTGGTGATCAGCGCTGAACCGGATCAAATGCGTACCATAGAAAGTGTGATTAATCAGCTCGATGTGCGTCGTGCACAAGTATTAGTGGAAGCCATTATTGTTGAAGTGGCCGAAGGTGATGATGTTGGTTTTGGTGTGCAGTGGGCAACCAAAGCTGGCGGTGGTACTCAGTTTAATAACTTAGGCCCAACCATTGGTGAAGTGGGAGCCGGTATTTGGCAGGCTCAATCTGAGGACGCGAATACCGTAACCACTATCGACAGTAATGGTAATCCTGTGACCACCACTAACCCTGAAGTGCGTGGCGATATTACTTTGCTGGCTCAAGCCTTAGGTAAAGTGAATGGCATGGCATGGGGCGTCGCAATGGGCGATTTCGGTGCGCTGATCCAAGCGGTGTCGAGTGATACTAAATCCAACGTGCTGGCAACGCCTTCAATTACTACCCTAGATAACCAAGAAGCTTCGTTTATTGTTGGTGATGAAGTGCCAATCTTAACCGGCAGCCAAAACTCCAGTAATGGCAACAGCAATCCATTCCAGACCGTTGAGCGTAAAGAGGTTGGGGTTAAGCTGAAAGTGGTACCACAGATAAACGAAGGCTCTTCAGTTAAACTGACTATCGAGCAAGAAGTTTCCGGTATTAATGGTAAAACCGGTGTCGATGTGACCTTTGCGACTCGTCGTTTAACCACGACTGTGATGGCAGATTCAGGTCAGATTGTAGTGTTAGGTGGTTTGATTAATGAAGAAGTTCAGGAAAGTGTGCAAAAGGTACCTTTCTTAGGTGATATTCCTATTATCGGTCATCTATTTAAGTCTTCTTCGAGCGGTAAGAAAAAGAAAAACCTGATGGTATTTATTAAGCCGACCATTATTCGTGACGGTATCACCATGGAAGGCATTGCGGGTCGCAAGTATAACTATTTCCGAGCGCTGCAACTTGAACAGCAAGAGCGTGGGGTTAACTTGATGCCAAACACTGATGTTCCCGTGTTGGAAGAGTGGAATCAAGCTGAGCAGTTACCGCCTGAGGTCAATGAAGTATTACAGCGTTATAAAGATCGCCAAGGGCTAGCTACACCGATGCGCGAGTCTGACTCGACGCTGAAAACGATTTCTGACAACAAAACCCAAGATGAAAAAACCGATGAGTGAGCAACAAGCCGCGCAAAGCGATGAGTTAGCCCAAGTATCGAGTGAGCTGGGGTTAGCACAAGAAACCGAATCGGACGAAGTATTTCACTCAAGCAGTCGTGAGCGTTTGCCTTTTGCCTTCGCCCATCGCTTTCAACTGGTGTTAGAGAAAAGTGAGCAGGGTCAATTGACCCTGTTTCATACAGAGACTACGCCGATTGAAGCCATGCTTGAGGTCAGACGTTACACAGGGCAACAACTGGCCTTAGCCGTGCTTGCGCCTACGGTGTTTGAAGCTAAATTGACGCAGGTTTATCAGGCAAACTCTTCAGAAGCGCAGCAGCTGATGCAAGACATTGGTAATGAAATGGACTTGTTTACCCTTGCCGAAGAACTGCCGCAAACGGAAGATCTGCTTGAAGGTGACGATGATGCGCCAATCATTAAGTTGATTAACGCGCTATTGTCTGAAGCTATCAAAGAAGAAGCCTCTGATATTCATATCGAAACTTACGAGAAGCAGCTGGTAGTGCGTTTTCGCGTCGACGGCGTGCTGAAAGAGGTATTAAAGCCTAACCGTAAGTTATCGTCTTTGTTGGTATCGCGTATCAAGGTCATGGCACGTCTGGATATCGCCGAAAAGCGTGTGCCTCAAGATGGTCGTATCTCGCTTCGGATCGCCGGTCGCGCTGTGGATGTGCGTGTATCAACCATGCCATCGAGCCATGGCGAGCGCGTGGTATTGCGTCTGTTAGATAAAAATGCCGGTAATTTGGATCTACAACAACTGGGTATGACGGAAATGATCCGTCACCAGTTTGATGAGCTGATCCGCAAACCGCACGGTATTATTTTGGTGACCGGTCCAACAGGCTCGGGTAAGAGTACCACGCTATATGCGGGCTTAACCGAGATTAACTCGGTCGATACTAATATTCTGACCGTCGAAGATCCAATCGAGTATGAACTGGCTGGAATCGGTCAGACGCAAGTTAACACAAAAGTGGATATGACCTTTGCCCGTGGTTTAAGAGCTATTTTGCGTCAAGATCCAGATGTGGTGATGATTGGTGAGATCCGCGACTTGGAAACCGCGCAAATTGCGGTGCAGGCATCGTTAACGGGTCACTTGGTTATTTCGACTTTGCATACCAATACGGCGTCTGGCGCGATTACTCGTTTGCAAGATATGGGGGTAGAACCTTTCCTTGTGTCTTCGAGTTTGTTGGGTGTGTTAGCCCAGCGTCTTATCCGTACCTTGTGTAAAGAGTGTAAGACTGAGCATGTGCCGGATCAGCGTGAGCGAGAACTGCTGGGCATTAGTGCCGATGATCCTCGCAGTATTTATCGTGCCAACGGTTGTCCTGCCTGTGGGCATAATGGCTATCGTGGTCGTACCGGTATTCATGAACTCTTGCTGGTGGACGATAATATCCGCGAACTGATCCATACCGGACGCGGTGAACTGGCCATCGAGAAACATATTCGTAAGTCTGTGCCGAGTATCCGTCATGACGGGATGAGTAAAGTGCTTGCTGGGGTCACTACCCTTGAAGAAGTGCTGCGCGTCACTCGCGAGGAGTAAACGATGCCAGCATATGAGTACAAGGCGCTAGATGCCAAGGGCAAACAGCAGAAAGGGGTTGTGGAAGCAGATACTGCACGCCATGCCCGTGGTCAGCTACGTGAACAGCGTTTGATGCCGCTTGAGATCACTGCGGTCGTTGAGAAAGAGTCAAAAGCTAGCCGTGGTGGTTTGAGCTTTAAGCGCGGTATCTCGGTTGCCGAATTGGCGATGATCACTCGTCAAATTGCGACCTTGGTGGCGTCGGGTCTCCCCATCGAAGAATCACTAAAAGCCGTGGGTCAGCAGTGTGAAAAAGATCGTCTTGCCAGTATGGTCATGGCGGTTCGCTCTCGGGTAGTCGAAGGTTACAGCTTGGCCGATTCCATGGCTGAATTCCCGCATATTTTTGACGATCTCTATCGTGCCATGGTGGCATCGGGGGAGAAATCGGGTCACCTCGAAGTGGTACTGAATCGACTCGCCGATTACACCGAGCGTCGTCAACAGCTTAAGAGCAAGATGACTCAGGCAATGATCTACCCCATAGTGCTAACTGTGGTGGCGATCAGTGTGATTGCTATTTTACTAGCGGCGGTGGTACCGCAAGTGGTGGGTCAGTTCGAACATATGGGGCAACAATTGCCTTGGACCACACAACTGCTTATCGCATCATCAGACTTTATTCGTGATTATGGTGTGATCGTATTGCTGGTATTGGTTGGGGCGTTTGTCGGCTTCAAGCAATTTCTTAAAAAAAGTGCCAATCGGATGTGGTTCGACACTTTACTGTTAAAAATGCCGGTGATTGGTCGCGTTAGTAAAGGGCTTAATACGGCGCGATTTGCGCGAACATTAAGTATTTTGACTGCCAGTTCAGTACCGCTTCTCGATGCGATGCGGATTGCCAGTGAAGTATTAATGAATGCGCGGGTAAGGGTTGCGGTTGAAGATGCTACTGCTCGTGTGCGAGAGGGCACAAGTTTAGGGGCTGCTTTGGCCAATACTAAACTTTTTCCACCTATGATGCTCTATATGATCACCTCAGGTGAAAAAAGTGGTCAACTTGAGCAAATGCTTGAACGGGCAGCGGATAACCAAGATCGTGAGTTTGAATCAAACGTCAATATCGCCCTTGGGGTATTCGAGCCGTTACTGGTGGTCAGTATGGCTGCCGTGGTGTTGTTTATCGTTCTAGCGATTTTGCAACCCATCTTAGAACTGAATAACATGATTAGTGGTTGATGCCATTAGGCATCACCATGGTATTAGCGTACTAACGATTAAGCGTTAGGCACTTAAAAGAGGATGTAGTAATGCAAGCAAGAAACAAGCAAAAAGGTTTTACCCTATTAGAAGTGATGGTGGTTATCGTAATTTTAGGGATCCTTGCTTCTTTGGTTGTACCTAACTTGATGGGTAATAAAGACAAGGCTGATATGCAAAAAGCGGTATCTGATATCGTGGCATTAGAAAATGCTTTGGATATGTACCGCCTAGATAACAGTATTTATCCAACTACGGATCAGGGCCTTGAAGCGTTAGTGCAAAAACCAACGGTTTCACCAGAGCCACGTAACTATCGTAGCGATGGTTATGTGAAACGTCTGCCACAAGATCCTTGGAGAAATAACTACCTGCTATTGAGCCCAGGCGAACAAGGTAAGATCGATATTTTCAGTGCCGGTCCAGATGGTCAACCAGGTACCGAAGATGATATCGGTAACTGGAATTTACAAGACTTTCAGTAAGCCGAGATTGACTTAATGCGAGTGTCGCGCCAATCAGGTTTTACCCTGATGGAAGTGTTGTTAGTGGTGTTGATCATGGGATTAACGGCTGCGGCAGTGACATACACGACAGGTGGTGCTGACAAACAACAGACGCTGGAACGTGTGGCACGACAGTTTATGGTTTCAACTGAGTTAGTACTTGATGAAACCGTACTCAGTGGCCAGTTTATTGGTATCGTAATCGATAAAACTAAATATAAGTTTGTCTATTACGACCAAGGTAAATGGCAGCCATTAGAACACGATAGGTTACTGGCTGAGCGCGAAATGGAGTATGGGGTTGAGATGCACTTAGTGCTAGATGGTTTACCCCTAGTTCAGGAAGATGAAGAGGACAATGAGTCGTGGTTCGATGAACCTCTTATTGAGCAGAGTGAAGAAGATAAAAAGAAGTTTCCTGTGCCGCAAGTCTTGTTATTCCCTAGCGGTGAAATGAGCTCATTTGAGCTGACTTTTGTCAGTAAAGATGAGATGGGCAACGACATAGAAGCATTGGTTGTAGGTGATGCTTTAGGCCGTTTAACTCTGGGGAGAGACGATGGATTTAATGATTAATCGATTGTATGTAAATGGCTTAAGTCTCTCTATTGCTATCTCTCGCTGGGAGTCTTGTGGTGCATCGTAAGCAGTACGGCATGACTTTACTTGAAGTGATTGTTGCCTTAGCCGTGTTTTCTATTGCGGCGGTATCAATCACTAAGAGCTTGGGCGATCAGATAGCCAACCTACCCATTTTAGAAGAGCGTACTTTTGCTCAATGGGTGGCTAGTAATCAGATGGTTGATGCTCGACTGGAGAAAGCATTTCCGGAATTAGGAAAGAAAGAAGGACGAGTCGAACTGGCGGGAAAAGAGTGGTATTGGCGTAAAGAAGTGGTGAAAACCACAGATGACACCTTCCGCATGATCCGAATCAGTGTCAGTGACGATTCTCGTTATGAGCGAATTATTGCTCAGGTAAGTAGTTATGTGTTCAAGGAAAGTTAAATCCTTACAGGGTTTTACCCTGTTAGAAATGCTGATAGCTATCGCCATTTTCGCCATGTTGGGTTTAGCGGCCAATGCCGTACTGCATACCGTGATGAAAAATGATATCGCTACCGAAGAGTTTGCTAATAAACTGAAATCATTACAGCAAGGCTTCGGCGCATTAGAGCGAGATTTTGGCCAAATGGTGGCGCGTACACCAAGGTTACTCGAAGGTGGTCGCGGCAGTACGGTATTACAAACTGGTTCAGATCTGTTTGATTCAGAGTCTGAAGCCATAGTGTTTTACCGTATAGGTTGGTTAAATCCCGATGGGGTTTTACCCCGAGGCAGTTTGCAGTCGGTGGCCTATGTTGTACAAAACCATAATTTAGAGCGTTGGCATTTTCCTTATCCCGAGCCTGAATTTGGTGCTGAGCCGATTAAGACCATAGTGATTAAAGATGTGTTGTCGGTGGAATATTCGTTTTTTGTCAACGATAGTTGGCAACGTAAGATAGATGCAACTGAACTACCCAAGGCGATAGCGATGGAGATTGAAGTCGAAGATCTGGGTAGGGTTCAGCGTAAGTTTTTATTACCTTTAGGTGCGCAGCTCGTTCCAAGTGATGATGAAGAGCAGCAAGGTGATGACACTGAGTCGGAAGACGATACCGACACTAATGGCGATGGCACCGAGACTGAAGAAGAGGAAACGGGAGAGAACAATGGTTAATCTCCCGAGAAAACAGCGTGGAGTCGCGCTAATTGTCGTACTGTTGATTGTGGCGATGATTGCCATTATTGCCACTAATATCAATGGCCGTAATCAGATTTCGGTGCGTCGTACTATTAATATGGCGCAGTATGATCAGGCTTATTGGTATGCGCTGTCTGCCGAAGAGCTGGCGAAGAAAGTATTAGAGCAAGATTTAAAAGATGCTGACGATGGCAAGATCCATCTACAACAATATTGGGCTCAGGCCAATGTGGTGTTTCCTACAGAATTGGGTGAAATTGCAGGTAAGATCAGCGATATGCAGTCTTGTTTTAATATCAATGCGCTGTCGATGAAAACCACAGAAGTGGAAAATGGTCAGCCAAAGCTGCCTTTGCCTGCCACACAATTTAAAGGCCTGTTAGTGGCCTTGGGGATGGATGACTTTTCCGCCGAGCGGCTGACCCATACCCTAAAAGATTATATTGATGAAGATAGCGTGGCGAGTACGTATGGCGCCGAAGATGCGGATTATGAGTCTCGAAGTGTGCCATACCGAGCGGCAAATACCCTGATGAATCACCGTAGTGAGTTACGTGCGGTGTTAGGGTTTAGTCAGGATATTTATCAAAAGATAGCGCCTTATGTGTGTGCGATACCGGGTTATGACCGACAGGTATTGAATGTTAATACGCTAGAGGTTGAACATGCCGCACTGCTGGCCGGAATGTTTGATAATAAGATCAGCGTTGGTGAAGCCGAGAACATTATTAATCAGAGGCCTGCAGATGGTTATGACTCAATTGATGATTTTTGGGCTAATAACTCGATCACGGGGCTTAAAAGTGAAAAAAACTTAGCCTCAAGTTTTAGCCTTAAGAGTAGTTATTTTTTACTCGAGGCGGGCGCCAAAGTGGATAGCGCAACGTTTCGTTTAGAAAGCGTGTTGCGTGTAGCGGGTAAAACCAAATTAGAAGTCTTGACGCGCCAATATGGCGGGCAGAAATAATCAGCCTAGTCAGAGAGAATGACAGGCTAAGTAGAATAAACAAGTTGCTCGAGCCAGACTTGATAAGACTTGTGGAGAAAGACATTGAGTGAACGATTATTTATCCGTTTAGGAAGAAGCATAGATCAAAGCTGTTCGTGGCTGGTTTGGTCTGAGCAAGAGCAAGAGATCATCGCCTCGGGTGAACTCGCGGATGCTAACGCTTTGTCGACACTGACTGAGCGTGCGGGTAACCGTCCGGTTGATATCTTAGTGCCGGCATCGGCGATTACGCTGACCTCGGTTGCGTTACCTGAAAAGGGTCAACGTCAGGCGGTTAAAGCGCTGCCTTTTATGCTTGAAGAGAATCTTGCCGAAAATGTAGATGAACTGCATTTCGTTACCGGTCCGCGTGATGGTGAATCATTGAGTGTTGCTGTGGTAGCACATGAGCAGATGCAGAGCTGGTTAGAATGGTTAACCGAGGCTGGTATTCGCGCTCGTCAAATTGTACCTGATTGCTTGGCGCTGCCACTACAAGATTGTCAGTGGGCGGCGATGAAGTTTGGCCAGGACTATTTATTGCGTACCAGTAATGGTGCAGGTGTCAGTTTAGATGCGACTTGGTTTGCAGCGGCTTTACCTAAGTTAGCTAATGCCGAGCAATCTGAGCCTACAACGTTAGCAAGCTACAGCGAGTTGGATATCGATGGCGTTGAAGTGAAGCAGCAGCCATTAGATCTGCCTATGCTGGTGCTGGCCAAAGGCATTTTGAATGCGCCGCTGAATCTATTATCGGGTATCTATACGCCGAAGCGCGAGTATGGCAAACACCTGATGTTGTGGCGCAACAGCGCGATAGTGCTCTTAGTGGCATTGGTATTAGCCTTGGTGAATAAAGGACTTAACATTCATCAAATGAACAGTCAGAGCGAACAACTACAGCAGCAGAGTGCGGCGATTTTTAAACAGGTTGTTGGTAGCTCAAGGGTCGTTAATGTTCGCTCGCAAATGGACAGTACCTTACGTAGCCTTCAAGGCTCAGGTGGTGGTGCGGCTTTCTTCACTATGTTGGATGATTTGAAAGATGCCTTTATTAAGGTACCGGATTTAAAACCCACTAGCTTACGTTTTGAAGGTACCCGCAACGAATTACGGATGCAGATCACGGCGAAGAGTTATGCGCAAATCGAGCAGTTTACTCAGCTAATTTCAGATCGATTCGACGTGGATGCAGGTGCGATGAATAGCGGTGAAGATCAGGTTACTAGTACCTTAACCCTGAGGAGCAAGTAAGATGGACAACATTAAAACTTGGTGGAATGGGTTAATTCTGCGTGAACAACAGTTAGTTGCAGCCTGTGGTGTTATGCTGGTGGTTGGTATCTTCTATTGGGGGATCTGGACGCCGATCAGTAACACCGAGGCGGATGCAGAGCGTTCATTGCAGTCACAACAAAATACCCTCAACTACGTTAAGCAAACGGCAAATAAAATTGTTGGACTGAAACAAAGTGGCGGCGCGAAGGCATTTTCGGGGAGTTTGAGCACGGCAGCGACTCAAGGTGCAAAAAGCTTTGGTCTTGAGATCACGCGTATGCAGCCACAAGGCAATAAACTGCAAGTGTGGATGGATGAAGTTCCCTTCGACTCGTTACTAGGGTATTTAAGTGATCTGGTACAGCAAAAAGGGCTGTCGTTAGACAGTATCGACTTAGCACAATCGGACACCCCAGGTTTTGTTAAAGTACGTCGAATTCAATTATCACAGTAATTAATGGCTTAAGGTGTAGTTGTGAGTTTAGTGAAAAAAATCATTATTGGTGTCGCCGTTTATTTACTGTTTCTAATCGTATTATTTCCGGCTAGCGTGGCGGTGAGCCTAGCGCCGTTACCTAATAATATTAAGGTTTCGGGTGTTTCAGGAACACTGTGGTCGGGTAATGCCGAACTGATTGCTATCGGGCCGCGTCAGTTAGAGCGAGTGCATTGGCAGCTGAGTCCTTGGGGATTATTTCTAGGCAAAGCCAATTTGGATCTAGTGATCGGTAATCGTGCCAATGTGGTGAATGGCAAAGGCTCGGTATCCTTGTCACTTTCCAGCATCAATGTTGAGCAATTACGTTTTGATGCGCCAAGCGAGTTTATTCTTGGCTCCGCACGTTTACCCTTTAGAACTAATGTTGAAGGTCACTTTAGTTTGATTGTGCAGCAGTTCGATCAAGGTCAGCCTTGGTGTGAGCAACTCAACGGCAAGTTATTCGCGCAGCAGCTACAAGTCAACAACCAGTTTGGCCAATATCCGCTGGGCAACATCGAAGTGGGATTAAGCTGTGAAGATGGCAACATTAAAGTGGCGACCAATGAGAATATGAATGCACTTGGTTTAGACGGTAATGCATTACTGAAAGCCGATAAGCTGTTTCAAGTCAGCGCAAAAATTAAAGAGACCGATGCACAGCCGAAAGATCTTAAACAAGCATTGGGCTTCTTAGGTAAAAAAGACAGCCAAGGCTATTACCCTATTACTTACCAAGGTCAGGTGCCGGGTCTCTAGTTTGATACTCTTAACCTATTTGATTCATTGATAATAAAAAGCACCTTTAAAGGTGCTTTTTTACTGCTGGCTTATCTATCACTGCAGGCTTATCTATGCTGATTTACCGTTAGCGAGGATCTGCTGCCGATAGGCTAACAGGCTAAAAACACCAAACAGTAGCACAGATAGGTAGTCGGTTTTACGGATCGTCATTAATGATTTAAACAAGGTGTGAAATATTAATACCTGCACGCAATGCATCAATAGCGTCACCGCAAAAAGCATATTTAGCAGGATGCCAATATTGCCTTCAATTGGCATAAAGAGGTTATAAATCATCACAATCCAAGCGAATAAGGTGACGACTTTGCCGCCGAGAATAAAGATTTTCATGGTGAACCTATGGCCTTACTGCTGAGGTTGATATTGGTATAGACGGTAGATCACCTGACCGGCCTTTTTCTCTTTTAGCTGTACCCAATCGCTTGGTACCTCTATTTGAGCTAATTCGCTTTCGGTCTCTACGTAGATTTGTGCATTATCGTTGAGCCAATGTTGCTGGCTTAATAATCTGATGCTTTGCTCGGCCAGCCCTTTGCGAAATGGAGGATCGATAAAGACCACATCGAATCCTTGCTCAGGTGCCTGTGCCAATAAGGTTAAGCTATCGCCTTGTATCACATCGGCACAATCACATTTAAGAGTGACAAGATTCTGTTGCAGTTGTTTCGCGGCGCTGGTTTGCAGTTCGAAGACTTTAGCGTAACGGGCATAACGAGATAAGGCTTCTAACGCTAGAGCACCACTACCACCAAAACAGTCGAGCACTCTTGCTCCTGCCAAGTCGCCCGCCAGCCAATTAAATAGGGTTTCTCTTACTCTATCTGTCGTGGGGCGCAGACCTTCAAGATCGTGAATCGGTAAGCGTCTGGAGCGCCATTGCCCGGCAATAATTCTTACTTGCCCGCTTGCTGGACGATTTTTAGCCATCTTATACCTGTATATTGCTGGATAAATTTAGCACTAATTTGGTCTGACTTGAGAAAGTGATAGACTGTTGCGCTAAATTGAAGTGACTATTTTAACCCAAAGCATCAAAAAAGGGTGCTTCGATGTTTGATTTCGCGAAAAAATGGCTGTTTTACCTGCATATTTGAGCAGGCTATCTGGTTATAATGACGAGAACAAATTGACTTCAAGCGAACTTTAAATCAGTTAGTCGAGTACTGGTATTTCACATGGCAAAAAAAGGTTTTTTTTCTTGGTTCCGTAAAGAGGCTCCTAAACAGGATGTCGAGCAACCAGAAGTAGAAGATGCATCTCTAACTGAGCAGCCTCAGGCGGAGCAAGCCGAGCAGGCAGAACAAGAACGTCTGGCAGCGGAGCAAGCTGAGCAGGAGCGTTTGGCAGCGGAGCAAGCCGAACAAGAGCGTCTGGCTGCAGAGCAAGTAGAGCAGGAACGTTTGGCTGCAGAGCAAGCCGAGCAGGAACGTCTGGCTGCAGAGCAAGCTGAGCAAGAGCGTTTGGCAGCGGAGCAAGCTGAGCAGGAGCGTTTGGCAGCAGAGCAAGCCGAGCAAGAGCGTCTGGCAGCAGAGCAAGCCGAGCAGAAACGTCTGGCAGCAAAGCAAGCCGAACAAGAGCGTTTGGCAGCGGAGCAAGCCGAGCAGGAACGTTTGGCAGCAGAGCAAGCCGAGCAAGAGCGTTTGGCAGCAGAGCAAGCCGAGCAAGAGCGTTTGGCTGCGGAGCAAGCCGAGCAGGAACGTCTGGCTGCGGAGCAAGCCGAGCAGGAACGTCTGGCTACTGAACAAGCTGAGCAAGAGCAGCCTGAGCCACAGGCTAAGCCAACGAAGGAAGGCTTCTTTGCACGTTTGAAGCGTGGCTTAAAGCGCACCAGCGAAAATATCGGTAGCGGTTTTGTCGGTCTGTTTAAGGGCAAGAAGATCGATGATGATCTATTCGAAGAGCTAGAAGAGCAGTTATTAATTGCCGATGTTGGTGTCGAAACTACCACTAAATTGATAGGTAGTTTAACCGAGCAGGCGAGCCGTAGGCAGCTTAAAGATGGTGAAGCGCTCTATGAGCTGTTGCGTGAAGAGATGCAAAAGACCCTTGAGCCGGTCAGTATTCCATTAGTACCTGAAAATGCCGATGGCCCTTTCGTGATCTTGATGGTGGGCGTGAATGGTGTTGGTAAAACCACCACCATAGGTAAGTTAGCCAAGCAATATCAGAAGCAGGGTAAATCTGTGATGTTGGCGGCGGGTGATACCTTCCGTGCCGCGGCGGTAGAGCAATTACAAGTTTGGGGTCAGCGCAATGATATTCCTGTAGTTGCCCAACATACTGGCGCCGATAGTGCCTCGGTACTGTTTGATGCCCTGCAAGCGGCACGAGCGCGCAAAATTGATGTATTGATTGCCGATACTGCCGGTCGTCTGCAGAACAAAGCCCATTTGATGGATGAATTGAAGAAAGTCGTTCGGGTGATGAAAAAACAGGATGAGACCGCGCCTCATGAGGTCATGTTGACCTTAGATGCAAGCACTGGCCAAAACGCTGTCAGCCAAGCTCAACTATTCAAAGAGGCGGTAGGCGTTACCGGGATCACCATTAGCAAGCTCGATGGCACAGCAAAAGGTGGCGTTATCTTTGCGATTGCTGATAAGTTTGGTATTCCTATTCGTCATATTGGCGTTGGTGAGCAGATTGATGATCTGCGTCCGTTTGAGGCCAAAGAGTTTATCGACGCACTATTTAGTCATGAAGGTGAAGAGCAGTAATCAGACTAGCAGGTCAAGCTGTTGGCCTGCATAACACTTTTCATAGGCTGGCAAACGATTCTAATAATTAAGCTAGGGCATTTATGATTCGATTTGAGCAAGTCAGTAAAATTTATCCCGGTGGCCAGAAGGCGCTGACGGACGTCAGTTTTCATCTACAACGTGGAGAAATGGCATTTCTAACCGGCCATTCTGGTGCGGGTAAGAGTACCTTGCTCAAACTGATCACTGTGATTGAACGTGCCAACGCTGGTCGAGTGTCGATCAACGGCCATGATATTGCCAATATTCGTGCTAAAGACGTGCCTTTTTTGCGCCGAGATATCGGCATGATTTTTCAAAATCACCATCTATTGATGGACCGCAGTGTGTTTGACAACATCGCCTTGCCTTTGGTTATCGAAGGTTTTTCATTGCATGAGATTAAAAAGCGTGTGCTCGCGGCACTCGATATGGTGGGTTTGTACGGTAAAGAACGTCATTATCCCATCATGTTATCTGGTGGTGAGCAGCAGCGAGTCGGCATCGCCAGAGCCATTGTGAATAAACCTCCTTTACTGTTGGCCGATGAACCAACGGGTAACTTAGATCCTAAATTGTCGATGGATATCTTGCGCCTGTTTGAAACCTTTAATGATTCGGGCACCACGGTATTGATTGCGACCCATGATTTAGGTCTTATCGCGCGAATGAAGTATCGTACGTTAACATTGAAGCAAGGTCGGGTGCTCGGTGGTAATGAGCTATCGACAGCGCCTGTATTTAGCCAATAATTGAGGAAGATACCATGAGTCAACAACCTCAATTAGTCCGCAGCAAATTACCCTTTACCGGCCGTATTGTGATGTTTTTTATTCGTCATATCCAACATGCGATGGGCAGCATGGGCGAATTATGGCGCAATCCTATTTCATCTGTGATGACCATGGCGGTATTAGGGGTGAGTTTGAGCTTGCCTGCCGCGCTACAAGTGTTAGTTAAAAATGCCGAGACCATTACCCAGTCATGGAACAACGCCGCCGAAATCTCACTGTTTATCGATAAGGATCGCAGCGAGCGTACGATACAGAGCTTGTTAACCCGTGTGAGCGCCTATCCTGAGGTCAGCGCGGTTAGTTATATCAATCGCGATCAGGCACTGGCAGAGTTTCAGAAGCTCTCAGGTTTTGGCGAGGCTTTGGATTATCTGGATGATAACCCGCTGCCAGCGGTGATTACCGTGACGCCTAGCCTTAAATATGCCAGTCCAAATGGAGCCCGGGAGCTGTTAAAGAAACTTGAGTTGGAGCCCGAAGTCAGCTTTGGCCGCTTAGATATAGAGTGGCTTGAGCGCCTGCAAGCTGTGGTTAAGCTGCTAGAGCGAACCGTGTTAGCCATCGCTTTGCTGTTGGTATTAGCCGTGGTATTAGTGATTGGCAATACCATACGCTTAGCGATTATGAATCGTCGCACCGAAATTGAAGTGATGAAGTTAGTCGGCGCTACAGAAAGCTTTATCCAGCGCCCCTTCCTGTATACCGGGATCTGGTTTGGGGTGATTGGTGGCGTGTTAGCTTGGCTGATCATCAATGTGCTGGTGTGGTATCTCGATGGGGCTTTAGCCGAGCTGTTAGGGCTCTATGGCAGCGATCTTGAGATGCAGTCACTCACCTTAGTCGAGCTTGCCGAATTGATGCTGTTAGCCTCATTTTTAGGTTGGTTAGGCTCCTATCTTTCGGTACGTCAACACCTTAGAGCCATCGAGCCTTCATAGGCTGTTTGGCGTAGGATTTATGAACTAATTGACTCCCGTGTGGTCTATAGATTGGGTGAAAAAACAGCGGTCGTAGATAGGTTGTTGACATAGCCTGTGAGATCGTTGATAGTTCATCAGCCTATCCTTGTGTAAAACTGCTATTCATTGAATAAAGTGACAAGGCAGCTCGGTCCAAGACCGTTAAGCGTTAAATTTTTTGCAAGATAAGAAGTAGGAGCGTTAATGACAAATCAAACGCAATCAATGGCACTCATGGTACCTCAAAGCAGTGGTAGCTTAGAGGCTTATATTCATTCTGCGCACAGCATTAGCATGTTGGAGCCACAGGAAGAGTATGAGCTGGCGAAGCGTCTGCAAGAGACCGGTGACATTCAGGCTGCGAAGCAGTTGATTATGTCTCATCTTCGTTTCGTAGTTCATATCGCCAAAGGTTACTCAGGATATGGCTTGCCACAGGCTGACCTTATTCAAGAGGGTAATATTGGTCTGATGAAAGCGGTAAAACGTTTTGATCCTGATGTGGGCGTGCGTCTTGTCTCATTTGCTGTTCATTGGATCAAAGCTGAAATTCATGAATATGTATTAAAGAACTGGCGTATCGTTAAAGTGGCGACCACTAAGGCGCAACGTAAGTTGTTCTTCAACCTGCGTAAGGCGAAGAAACGTCTTGGCTGGTTTAGTGATGAAGAAGTCACTATGGTTGCTGAAAATCTAGGTGTATCGAAAGCCGATGTTACCGAGATGGAATCACGTATGGCGGCACAAGATCCTGCATTTGATCTTGCCAGCGATAACGATGATGACCAAGATTATTCACCTGTGCACTACCTCGAAGATCACTCTTCAGATTTGGCGCAGCAGGTTGAAAATGACAATTTCGAATCTGACAATCAAACTCGTCTGTTAGCGGCCATCAAGACTCTTGATGAGCGTAGCCAACACATCTTACAAGCGCGTTGGTTGAACGAAGAGAAAACGACATTGCAAGATCTGGCCGCTACTTACCAAGTCTCTGCCGAGCGAATTAGGCAGCTTGAAAAGAACGCTATGAACAAGCTTAAAGGGCGGATGGAAGTCTAACCCAGCTGACGCTCAATAAAATAAAAACCTGCTTTGTAGCAGGTTTTTTTATGGCTGAATTATAGGAACAGCAGCTGCTAGCGATGAATATCAATAGGGATTGAGTACGGCGGCAATCACCTGTTGCCGCGCCACTTTAAGGCTAGTGGATTGCACCTCAGGCCAGGGATAATAATATCTTGGCCGTTTAAAGCGAGCGATATACTGACAGACAAACTGGTCTAATTGCTGTTGATCGCTAATGGTGCCGTTGATAATTGCTGCGGGAAGATAGCCAAACTCTTGGTCTTCGATGGGAAAAACAATGGCATCGTGGATATCTGGGTGTCGCTTGAGCGCGGCTTCAACTTCTTCAGGCTGGATATTCTCACCGCCACAGATAAACATATTATCGGCGCGGCCAAGAATGATTAAATCTCCCTCATCATCCCAATCTCCTAAATCTTTGGTGGCAAACCAGCCGTCATCATCACGCATGCTATTCAGTGACTGACCGCCGTCCGCGCTGAGATAGCCCATAAACAAAGTATCACCTTTAACATAAATCTGCCGATCGATAATTTTAAGCTGACGATAGGGGAGTAACTTGCCACTACTGCCTTTGTCGCTTGCTAGGCCGGTGGTGATCTGCGAGCCCATCTCCGTCATGCCATAGCTGGTGTAGGCTTTAATCCCTAAGTGGCGAAGTTGCGCCAGCAAAGAGGATGCGATGTCCCCACCGCCAAGCAGCAAGGCTTTAATGCCAATTAGGCTGTTAGGGTCTTGCTCAAGCACCCGGGCTAATTGAGTTGCGACTAGCGATAGATGAGTCAAGGGCAAGGCTTGTAGCTGCTCTGCTAGAGAATACTCTGGTGCAGGTAGAGTCATAGCTGCCTTGGCTAACGCGCAGCGGTTTACTATGGCTAAGCCACCGATATGAAACAGCGGTAGTGACAGTAGCCAATTATCTTCTTGTTGAATCGAAATCAACTGGCTTGAGCCTTTGGCATTGGCGATATGATTGGCTAAGTTGTGCTGCGCTGCTTTAGGTTGGCCGCTGCTGCCTGAAGTCAGAATTAGGTTACAGGCACGCTGGGTATCACATGCTGTTGTAGGGCGATCAGCAATGGCGCTGAATTTGATTTCAAGGCTAGCACTGGGCAGTAGATGTTGAAATGAAGCCGATGCCCAGAAGAGATTAAAGCCGTAATCTTGAGCAAGCTGAGCAATTTGTGCTTTAGGAAAACGTGGTGATAACGGACAGAAAACCGCGCCGATATCGATACAGGCCCAATAGAGGATCACTAATGCGAGTGAGTTATTGTCGATGCAGGCGATCCGTGTTCCTTGGTTTGCTCCTGCTTGTTTGAGCTGGTCAGCACAAGCTGCAACCCTTTGCTGAAGCTGTTGATAGCTGATGCCTTGATAGCCTGTTGTTTGCCATTGGTAAAATGCAATCAGCTCTGGGGCGGCAATAGCCGCACTCGCAAGTGGAGACATCATGCTTGTCGGTATAGTTTGGCTCATTCTGGCTTTAACCTAGTTGTTTGAGAAGGGTTAACTGCTCCACTGTTAGGCATTGGGGCTTGCCGGTAGAGACTAAAAGATCACAACTGAACGCATTTAGCGTATCCAGACCGGGGATCTCATTTGGGGTACATTCAGCGCTGATGGCGGCTAGTGCTGCAATACCTAGACTGGCTTCAAGACTTGAGCTAATAACGCTTTTAACGCCATCGGCATTGGCCTGTTCTATCAATGTTTGCAAACGGTTTAGGTGACCGATCAACATAGGTTTGAGTACTAGGGCTTTGAGCCCTGGCTGCATTATAAAATCATAGCCGGGATCGTTAAGGCTTTCGTCGAGCGCATAAGCAATACCCAGCGCCTTATACAGCTGTGGATTATCTCCACTGTGGATACAAGGCTCTTCGATATAGTCGATGGCATCAAGGGGCAAGCAGGCACAAAAGTCGATGGCTTGTTGTAGGGTGAAGGCACGATTTGCATCGAGACGGAGTTTTAGGTCGGGACGTACCCCCAAAATTTGATGGATCAGTTGGATCTCATCTTCAATAGAGGTTTGACCCACTTTCACTTTTACGGTGTGAACATGCACGCTAAGGCTATCGACACGGCGTTGCAGTGTGGCCAAGTCTTCATCCTGACGGCGATAGATTAACGGCACCACTTGAGGTGTACTTCTTGGCGACGGCAGAGTGCCCGATAGCTTGGCATGTATTAGGCTGAGACCGAAAGCCAACGAGGGCAGAGCAGTCTTGTCTGCGGCATCGAGTAAAGCATCGATTTTGGCCCCCTGTAAATCAGGTAACAGGTTAATTAACGCTTGGCTGACCTCTGTGAGTGTTTCTCGGCTAAAACCATGCAGTGGATGACCGTCAATATCGACTCCCGAAAGCGGAGCGATTTCCACCTGTTGCTGCGTGGTATCTGTGTCAATTTGCAGCACTAGCCCTTCACGTTGGTCTATACGTTGATTGCCAACCGGCAGCAGTTTATCTAGCGGGATCTGGTAACGATAAAGGCTAAGGCTACGCAATATCATGAGTCTTCCTTTAACAGGCTGTTAATCAAGGTATGGCAAAAGGCGTCGGAGCATGCAAGGTGAACATTGTGTCCGGCGTCAGCAAAGTAGTGAATTGCAATGCTGGCTTGTTGCTGCCAGCGCTCGGCTAAGGCAGAAAATTTACCGTCTTGTTGACCGACAAAATAGTGCCACGGCACAGGGCTTTGATTCGGCAACTGATGCAGGTCCTGCTGCAGGGCTAATGAGGTCGGCAGATAAATCGACTGCAATCCCGTGGTGCGATTATGACGACGGCGAGTGATTAAGGCACTGCGCTTTTGCTGTGAGAGTTCGGCAAATACGCCTTGCTGGTACCAAAGAGCCAAAAAGGCTTCGATAGAGAGGCTACTCAGTTGCTGATTCCAGTGCTGATCATTAAGTTGTCGTTGCCGCTTGAGTGTCTCATCGGTGAGGCCAGGATGACAGGATTCCAGTGTGACGCTAAGGATTTTCTGCGGCATTAATTGGCTAAGATGCAGGGCGATACGGCCACCGAGGGAATAGCCTAACAGATGAAAAGTGTTTATCTGCAGTACAGCTAAGGTTTGCGCTATCTGCTGGGCGGCAAGCATAAAGCCACTAGTTTTAGCTCCACTGTCGATTACTGGCTTGAGATCTGGGCTGTCACCATGACCGGGCAGATCGAGGCAAACACAGTAAAAATGCTGGCTTAGTAGAGGCATTAAGTCTTGCCAGTCGTGCTTGTCTCCCAGAAAACCATGTAACAACACTAAGGCTGGCTTGTTAGTGTCACCAAAGCAGCTTGAGGCTAGCATTAGCTTTGTTTTATCCAAGTTGCTATTTGGGCTATCTGATTGCTGGCCTGATCTTGGGCGACGCAGACTTCGATAATGGAAGGACCATCGAAGCTAATCGCGTCACGGTAGATCTCGTTAAAACCAACAATGTCGTCACAGCGGTTGTAGGTAATACCAAACATTGCGGCGGCATAACCAAATTCAAAACCATGGGCGAGACGATAGTAGTTGCTACGCAGCTTTTCATCGGGCACGGGTAAGAGGTTAAAGATATTGCCGCCATCATTATTGAGGATCACTATCACCATTGGGCCGCTACTCTTGGCGGCAATAGCTAATGAGTTCAGATCATGCAACTGGGAAATATCACCAATCACTAAGGTGGTGGGCAGTTTCTTGTGAGCGGCAATACCGCAAGCCGTGGCGAGTAAGCCATCGATGCCAGAAGCGCCGCGATTAGTAAAAATGCTTGCCGAGTTAGCCGTAATGGGCGCAAACATATCGTACAACCTCACGGGCAAACTGTTACCTATAAACAGTTGTTGATCGGTTTGATAGGCGATTGAACGCAGCACTTGGGCTTCGCCAAATTCGCCCTGATCGATCTGTTGTTCAAATAGCAGAGCCAGTTTATCGTTTTGTTCAATTAACGCCGTTGCCCAGTTAGCTTCGGAGGAGCGAGGCCAAGGCAAGGCTGCAAAGGTGCTTAATGAGCTGAGCCAAACTTGTTTAGCCGAGTGGCTGGGGTCGAGCCGTTGCTGATGAGGTAACACTTGCCAGTAGCTTTTCCATCTCTGCTCTGCAAGAAAACTAATCAAACGTTTAGATAGCAAGCGACCACCGAAAACTAGGACTTTTTCCGCCTGACTCAGCAGTGCAATCGCCTTAGGCTGGTGCAGCAGTTGGTCGATATTATTGATCGCGCCGCCATGTTGTCTTAGTTGAGACTGGGCATCGGTTAATACGGGCCAACCAAGTTTCTGTGCCAGTTCGATAATCAGTTCTGGTTGTTCATGCGGGCTTAATGTACCGACCACTATGACGCCCTTGCCATGGACGAACCTAGCTAAAGCATCTGTGGTGGGCGCACTTTCAACATGAGCCTTGGCATATTGGCAGTATGGATGAGCAGTATGTTGCCAGTTGCCCAGTGAGCTCAAATATTCACTGAAATCACTGCTCATACAGCTAGGGTAAAGTGGTTCACGGTACATACAATTGATATGTACGGGCTGAATTTGATTACTGACAGCATCATCCAGAGTGGTGAGCAACGCTTCTGGGCGCAGATTCAGATCCGGAGTGGGGAGATTTATCTGTTTGGCGTAATTGGCAAACATGGCGGGTTGAACGATAGCTTGATTCGCGCCGCAGTCGAGCAGTTCTGGTGGTCGATCGCCAGACAGCACAATTAAGGGAACATGAGTTAACCAAGCCTCGACAATAGCCGGATATAAATTGGCGACCGCAGTGCCTGAGGTGGTGATGATAGCCACAGGCGCTTGGCTGGCTTTCGCTAATCCCAAGGCCAAAAAGCCCAGACCACGTTCATCGAAATGCAGATGCTGTTTGAGTTTACTCTGTTTGGCTGCGGCTAAGGTCAGCGGTGTGGAGCGTGAGCCCGGAGCCATACAGACATGTTGCACTCCAAGACGAGCCAGTTCCTCAAGTATCAGAGAACCCCACAACAGGTTCAGTTCGGCGGTTTTTTCGATCTGCATAAATTGCTCGGCCAACCCAATGATTTGTTTTAGTTTATCTTGAACTGAATATTAAGGGAAATGCAGATAAGAAACTGTTAATGAACGCTAGTTTAGTGGCGTATTTACCAGCAAAATAGCGGAGCTAAGTAGAAAACTAAAGATGATGCCGAGTGCTAGTCGGTTTAAGTCGCAGATTCAGTTAAGATAGCCGCTATTAATGAGCAGTACGCCTCAGGCGGATGACAAGTCGAGCAGAGATGAACCAAATTCAAGGCAGTATTGGGCGCTGGCAAGGTGCAGGATTGATGGCGACAACCCTGTTGGGCACTGGGGTGTTTATTTTGCCGCAAATGACCATCACATTGGCAGGTAGCGGTGCCTTAGTGGCTTGGATTGTGCTGACCTTAGCGATTCTCCCGGTCGCTTTGGTGTTTGGGCGTCTGGCGAGTGTATTACCCCATGCCGCAGGTCCAGCTTACTTTGTTGAAAAAGCCTTTGGTCGCACTGCGGGGCGCACCATAGGACTAATCTTTTTATTGGTGATCCCTCTTGGTGCTCCGGCGGCGATTTTGATGACCTTTCAGTTTATCAATGAACTGGTCGTGCTATCGGGCTGGATGCAAGTGTTAACCGAACTTGGGCTATTACTCTTATTATTGCTGCTCAATTTTCAGGGCATACAAGTGTCCGCCAAGCTGCAGTTTGCGTTGACGCTGGCCATTGTTTCTGTAGTGGTGCTGATGTTTGGTGCTGGTGGCGGGAATTTAGCACAGTTGGAGTTTGCCGCTGAAAATACCCCGCTTGATGTCAGCTTAATCATGGCCGCAGCGGGTATCGCGTTTTGGAGTTTTCTGGGTATCGAGGCAATGACCCATCTGGCTAATGACTTTAAAGACCCTCGCAAAGATATGTTGGCCTCGATGATGATTGGCACCGTATTGGTGGGCATGGTTTATATCGCTTGCACCTTGTTATTACTGTTTGTTCCAGCGACAGATGGTTTAGCTATGGTGGCGGCATTCGATACCTTACTCGGCGGCCATGGCGCACAAGTGATAGGCATTTTGGGTATTGCTGGTGGCTTATCTACCGTTAATGTTTATACCGCCAGTGTGGCAAGGTTGATTTGGAGTTTCAGCCGAGAAGGAGTGTTACCGCGCTACTTTGATAAACTGAACCAGCATCATGTTCCCGTTAGAGCCCTAGTGGTGGTATTGCTGTCGATGGCATTGGTTATCGTGTTGACCTATCTCTCGGGTCAGCAGTTGGAACACCTTATAGCCTGGACTAATGGGGTGTTTGTATTGATTTATCTTGCCGCCATGTTGGCCGCCGCCAAGCTGTTAGGTAAGCGTTATTGGGGATTAGTTGCTTGTGGCGTACTGTTTTGTGCCATGATGGCGGTAGGCCTTGGCTGGAGCATGTTATATGCCATTAGCCTAGTATTACTTGTCGCGCCTATGTTGGCTTGGCAGCAATATTATTTGCAAAAAAAGGCGTTATTGGCCGAAGGTGAAATGCTTTAATCGAGCCGTTTAACTAGAGATTGCGGCATTACGCATTTGGATCAGTTCACTGTGTTTGAGGTACAAGAGTTCGGCCGTACGGCGAATGATTTGGTCTTCATAGCGGCAGAGTTGACCATCGGCATAAGCCAGTTTCCACATAGCTAATATCAGCTGTTGTTTTTGTTCAACATTAAACTGTGCGTTGATCTCATTAGTGAATTCATACAGAGAGGTGGATTGCCTCTGGGCGTTTTTCGCCTCTTCGATTAAGGCTGACGCCTCATTTGCATCGATATTCAGTTCAGAGGTGATCACGCTCGGCAATAGTTGGGCTTCAGCATCATCTAAGGTTTCATCGGCATAAACGACTTCGATAAGCAGACTTATTGCGGCGAGGTGCAGTTGCCTTTCTTGTTCTTCAGGTGAGATGGTTTGAGTCTGAGAGGTCAAAAATTGTTTTAATTGTGCCAGCATAGCTCATCCTTATTTGTCATTATTGATAATAGTTAGAGCCAGCTGGCTAACAAGAGTTCACCTAGTTTAAATGAACTCTTGTTCATCAATCGCTTACATTATTGCGCCAAGCCCTTGCATCAACAGGTCTGTGGTGCCGTCACCAGCATGAGTATCTAAATAACCTTTGACTATATCTACCATAGGTTGGGCTAGTTCTTTTGAGATGCCAAGCTTTTCAAAAGAATCGTATACCTGAGCGCCACCTTGAAGTGATGAGCCTAAGTCACCGGCCTTAGATAATAGCCCTGACATACCAGAACTCGAATCAGTCGCCGGAGCCGCACTCAATAAGCTGTCCATACCAGGAACCGCGTCGGCGATAGGGGCAAAGCTGTCATTGCCTAACGTCGATTTTGCCAGGGTAAACAGGCTGCCTAATCCACCTTCGGCTTGGGTTTCATTTAATCCTAATTGTGACATCACAGAACTCACCAAGTCGCTGCTTTGGTTGTCTGAAGCTGTAGCTGTTGCCTTGGTTTCTGTGGTGGTTTTATCTGTGATTGCGTCGAGCCAGCCTGCAGAAGCGGGAGCGATATTGAGCAATAATGTTGCCAATACAGCAGGAATAACAGTGGATAATTTCATCTTGTTCCATCCTATGGTTAATTTGTCCAAATCTAACGCCTATATTAGCGTAAGTCGTACAAGATTTTGTATCTATTTTTAGACATCAGTTGTGCATTGAAATTGAAATTTCGGTATCCTGTCTGACTTACTGGTTGGTTTATAATTATCTAATGGAAAGACCTATGTCATTATCTGCGATTTTGACCGAAGCATATAACTTCTTTCGCAATCATATTAGTCAGTTAGCTATTTTGACTGTACCGCTTTTGTTTATTCAAGTTGGTATTCAGTTGTGGCTTGGGATGGAGATCCGTAACGCCGATCTCGAAAACCCGCAATTTGGCGCCTCACACATGGTCGCCATGATGGCATTACTATTGGTGTTTTCGCTGTTGATCGCGGCCTTAACACTGTTTATGGAAGTTCGCTCTCATGGGCACGAGCCTTCAACAGGCATGCTATTAAAAACCAGCCTAAATTTTGTTCCTGGCTTATTACTGGCTGGTGTATTTTCGGGAATGGCGATCATCGCGCCAACCATGATATTAGGTACCTTAGGGCCGCTATTATTGGTCGGAATGGCTATCAGTATCTATCTGTTTTCTCGCTTGGCCTACGTTAACTTTATGGTGGTAGTTGAGCGCCTAACACCGCTTCAGGCGATTAAAGGTAGCTTTACATTCAGTCGTCCTATCGCCTTTAAAACCTTGATGGTGCTACTACTCTATATTCCATTGTCTTTGGTGGGCGGTAGCTTATCTGCGTTAGCACAGAATGTTGGCTTGCCAGTTGTGCTGATTGTAGAGGTGTTAGTGGCGTTCTTTGGCTTGTTTATTAATGTCGCTTTATTTCGTCTTTATATGGTCACTCGTTCAAAAGTTGAAGAGCGCGCATAAGCTAAGTTGTTGTTAATTGGTTTCTAAGGCGTTTGTGGAGTCGAAATAGTGTTAACAGATACTCAGTTGGTAACACAGTTTTCGCCAGAGCTTGGTGAAGATTATCGTGTAGCTAAGAGCTATGTACGTGATGTTCCGACACAAGCGCTTTTACATATCCGTAGTTTTACCCATAAGCTCACCGAGCGGTTGGCTAAATCACAACATGTGATTTTCGACAGCCCTAATCTGTATGATCGTATCGAGACCCTTAATCGCGAAAAGGTGATTAATGTGCGTATCACCCGGGCTTTGCATCGACTTCGTGGCGATGGCAATCGTGGCGCACATCCCGAAAAATATCACCTAACCGCAGAGGCGTTGCAAGATTTAGCCGAACGTTCTATCGAGCGTTTATCTAAGCTGGTTGCCGATCTTTTCCCTACTTTGCATCAGCTTGATGTGCCGGATTATCAATTTGAGCCGTTCGATTCTATTGCCGGACGCGATCTCTGTTATCGCGCGGTGATGGACAATGATCATCAGGCGCAATATTTGGTGGGGATGTCACTCAAGACGCGGGCGTTAATGCAGCGAGAGCAAGAGCAAGCCCTTGCCGATGACGTTAATGAGCAGCAAACCGTCGTTAATCAAAGTGATGAGAGCTTTAAACAGGCTGCGCATTGGTTTGCTCAGGCAGCGCCTTTCTCTGCCGATGCCATGCATGAACACGGCGTGAGTCTATTGCACGGCTATAGCGGTGAGAGTGACAGAACCGCGGGTGAAAATGCGATAATCAGCGCCGCCAAGGCCGGAGTCGCGAATGCGATGGCGCTGCTGGGTTATTTCTACCTGGTCGGTGGCGAGCATATCGAAGTCAGCCAACGCGATGCACTGCATTACTTGCAGGCCGCGGCAGCATTAGAGCAATCTGAGGCGATGGCGAACCTTGGCGTGTTGTTTTATCAGCAGGCCGATTATGTTCAGGCTTATCATTATATTTCTTCTGCGGCTCAGGCTGGGTTCCCCCATGCGCAATATCATTTGGCGTTGATGTTGGCGCGTGGCGAAGGCTGTAAAGCCGATCCTTTAGCCAGCGAACAATGGATGGCTGAGGCGGCAGAACAAGGCCAGCTGGATGCCATGCTCAATCGCGCCCAATATATGCTTAATAATGAAAATGCTTTAGGTAATGACTTTACCGTGGCTGAGCATTATCTGCGTGAAGTGGTTAAGTATGGTCATAGTGTCCCAGCGATGATTGAGCTGAGTATTGCCTTAGCTGACGGTATCTTGGGTCGTATCGATGTGGTGGGTTCGGCAGCATTATTAAAAATGGCGCGTCAGCGAGGCAATGAGCGTGAGCTAGAAGTCATTGCACCCTTGTGGCAATCCTTGGTGTTACAGATAGAGAAGGTGCTTGAGGTTACCGACAACCCTGATGAAATCACCGCATTGAATCGCGCCCAAGAGCTATTGGCAGAACCGATTTAATACCAATCAAAGTAAATTAGTGAACAGCCCGTTTGTAACAGAAAAGGGCGCAGGAAAAATTGTCGAGAATAAGGCGTAAATTGCAGTAAATATTCTAATTGCAAAATTTACAACACGGTTATTGGCGATATTAACTAGCCAGAATGATCAGGTAATGACTGCGATTGGTATAAGACAGAATGAATTAAAAAAGGCCTTACATCGTAAGGCCTTTTTTGTGCTTAATGTTTAGTGCCGCTTAGGCGTTGGGATCATGCTCGAAGGTGCGTCCCTGACGGGGAGCCGACTGGCGTGCAAAAGGCGTATCGTTAAAAAAACGATTCGCCTGTTTATGGCTTGGCTGAGGCTGGAACTCTTGTTGTGCTTGAGTTTGCTGACGGAATTTTGCCAGCTGACGCTTCAAGAATACGCGTCCAAATAGGCTCAAACAGATAAAACTAATTGCACCAAAAAGAATAACAAAGGGAAGCGCTAGCAAGGCCAATGTCATCACAAGTAATCCAATAGCAAATGTCAGCCAACCTCTACCACCCGAAAAACGACTCTGAAATGGGCGCTGTTGAAATTGATGATAAATCATAATGTCTCCTGTACTTGCTAAGACTCGATTCTGCCTAAAAAATAGCAATAATTCACGTTAATTCGGCTTAATCTTTACCATGACTTATAAATCGATTTATCGGTCATCATAATAACTGACTCTAAACTGAATCGAGTCGCTCTGTACGGTCGAAGGCTTGGGCAACACTCTTACAGATGGTTTCCCTAATCCATTTATGTCCCGGTTCGTCGTGATTACGTTCATGCCATAGCAGCACATAGGCTAGAGTAGAAAAGGGGATCGGCATGGGCAGTTCGACTAAGGAATACAGTTTCTGCGCGTGACTAGCGAAGCTCGATGGCAAGGTGAAAATCAGGTCGCTATGGGCGCATACGCTGGCGGCGCCGTAGAAGTCAGGCACTGTGGTACTCAAGTGACGTCGATGCCCCAAGTTTGCCAGATGATAATCCAACGCCCACCATTCGTTGCCTTCGCAGCGCACCTGCACATGAGACATGCTCAGATAGAGCTCAAGATCCCAATGTCCCGCTTGGATATGGTCAAGCAATGGATGTTGCTGGCGAACCAAGCAGACTTGATGATCGGTAAATAGAGTTTGATGCGCTATACCTTCGGGCAGACGGTCGATGATCAAATCAGATTGTGGATGCATATCACGGCCAGTGATGCCGAAATCTATCTGCCCTTGTTGCAAGCCTGCAATAGAGGCCTCGGTCCACAGATAGGAGTCTAGCCGCAGATTAGGTGCGTTATCAAGCAGCGGGCCGATGAAGTAGGGAATGAGGGTTTCGTAGGCACTTTCCACCATGGCGAATGAGAACTGTCTGTGGCTTTCGGCTGGTATAAACTGTGGTGGCTGCGTTAGCTGATAAAGTCCCTGCAACATGCTAGGTAACTGCTGCCCTAATTGCGCCGCATGAGCAGTGGGTTTTAAGCCATGAGCAGTACGGATAAATAAGGGATCGCCCAAGGTGTCCCGTAGACGATTAAGGCTCTTACTCAGTGCCGATTGGCTGAGGTGCAGACGGTTGGCGGCACGGGTTACGCTACACTCTTCTAATAGCACTTGTAATATCACCAGCAGGTTTAGATCGATGCGAGCCAGATTGTCTAGATTCATAAGATATTCCTCAGGGGAAATTCGCTTTTGAAATTATACCATTTCTGTTCATAACATTGCTTATCTAAAATAAGCCTACTGCTGTTAGTTTAATTAATGAATTTAAAAGAGAACTCATGCGTCGCAATTTGTTACCTATCCTGATGTTGATGGTGGTGCTTAGCCCATTGGCAATCGATATTTACCTGCCTTCTCTGCCAACTATGGCAGCCGAATTTGCCGTGTCATCTAGCCAGGTGCAATCGACATTAGTGTTGTTCTTGTTTGCCATGGGGGTTGGTCAGATCTTAATTGGTCCACTTGCCGACCGTTATGGCCGTCGTCCCGTGGCGTTGGGTGGTGTATTGCTCTATATCGCCAGCAGCTTAATGGCGGCAGTGGCAATGGAGTTTCAATGGCTACAGTTTGCCAGAGTGTTGCAAGGCCTCGCGGCTTGCTCGACCTCTATTGTGGTGTTTAGCGCGGTGCGCGACTGCTTCACCCCTAAAGAAGGTGCGCGTTACTACAGTTATCTTAATGGCGTGATCTGTGTGATCCCTGCACTGGCACCGACATTAGGTGGTTTGTTAGCCCTACAGTTTGGTTGGCGTTCTACCTTTATTTTTATGATGTTCTACGCCGTAGTGATCATGCTGATTGTTGGCTATCGTCTACCCGAGACACGTCCTCAGAACACAGTGACTTCAGGGCCGCTTTATCGCTGGGCGCGTTACAAGCCAGTATTAACTGAGCCGCACTTTATGTTCTATGCCATCGCCTGTATGTCAGGCATGGCTGCGATACTCTGTTATGTTTCCTATTCTCCGGTTTGGCTTATTGATCGAATTGGTGTGTCTGAGCTGGCTTTTAGTGGCCTGTTTGGGCTTAATGCCGTGGTCAATATTATCGCTTGTTTTGCTGCGCCGGTAGTGATCAACCGCTTAGGTAATCGTCCAACGGTGATTTTGGCGTTAGGTGCCTTGTTAGTGTCGGCTTTATTGCAAGTCTTGGTGCAATGGCTTGGGCCACAAAACGGATTAGCCGCCGCCTTTAGCTTTATGTTACCCATGATGCTGCTGTGTATTGGCTTTGCCTTGTTATTAGGCCCTGCAACCAGCATGGCATTATCTGCCTTTGGTGAACGTGCCGGAACCGCAACCGCAATGCTGGGCTTTATTCAGATGAGTGGCGCTTCATTAATCGCTGCGTTAGTGCAGCAAACTGACCTGTTAGCGCCAGATGCAGTGGCATTGGTGATGGGCGGTTTAGCCACGCTGTTACTGTTAATTATGATGCTGAGCCGTTTCGATCATTGGCATCAAGAGCAGCACGCTCATTAAATCAAATTTGATCCACCCTTTGCCTGTATTAATTGACCTTAATGCAGGCTTTTTTGTTTATGGACTGCAATGCAACTGTCACATTAGTTGCCAAAAAACAGGCTGAGTAGATCACTTTCTTATGCTGATTGGTATTAGAGGGTAAAGCGGGAATTGGTGTACAATAGTCGATAATCCACTCACTTTTTGAGCCATGTTTTGAGTCGTCCAATTTGTCCTAAATGCCATTATCCGCAAACGGCCTGCCTGTGTGCTCAGCTACGGCCGCTGGCAACTCGAGTCGAATTGATCGTGTTGCAAGACCCCAGTGAAGTTAAACAGGCAAAAAACAGCGTTAAGTTGATGCAAGCGGTGTGCGATAAGTTACAGGTGGTGGTTGGCGAAACCCCAGCGGATTTTACCCAGTTGCAAGCCTACTTAAAACGGCAAAGTAAACCCATTTTGCTCTTGTACCCCAGTGAACAAAGCCAGAATATCAATGAGTTGCCATTGCCTGCAGAAGTGATTGTATTACTGCTTGATGGTACCTGGCGCAAAGCCTATAAATTGCTACAACTTAATCCTTGGTTATTAGAATATCAGGCGGTACATCTGAATGTAGATGCACCTTCGAATTACACCATACGCAAGGCCAAGCGTGCAGATAGTTTATCGACTCTCGAAGCGGCCGCGATGGCGATAAAAGCACTCGAACCCAATAGCGATGTGTCACCTTTAACTGATGCATTATCCGCCTTGGTTGAACAGCATTTAACCGCTATGCCCAGCGTAGTAAGGCAACGATATTTAAGCCAAAAATAGTTTTATAAAACTTGTGACCTATATCAGTAGTGGAAGATCAGTGTAGGGGCTAGATCACGATATTGGCGATCAAAATGGGGTCTAATATGGCCGTCACTTGGGCACAAGTGATCTGGTAGTTGTGCCAGTGTACTGTCCTTGCAGGGAGTCAGTACCGCTGTGAGCAAGCTGGCACTGCTATCGGTTCTGCTTTAATTTATCTTTCCTCTTCGGCTCTAACTCGTTTTCTTCCTCTGTTATTTGCACCGCAGTGATTTTTCAGTGATGCTAGTATTTGATCACAAGCCGTTTGTATTGCTATTGCCGAACATGAGAGGGAACCATGAATCGCAAATTTTATCGACTTAGCCTGTTACTGAGTGGGCTAGTTTGTAGTCTGTTAACCTTTAGTAGCGGCGCGAAAGAACATAAAACCTTGTTGCAAAAGGCCGATGCCGCCGAAGCTATCTCGCAAAAGACCGAGCAAGAGCAATTAGAAAAAGCGCGTCAGGCGGCACAGGCGACCGAGAGTCGAGATCAGGAACTTCTGAAGCAGCAGACTTCGGGCTGGGAAGAGGAGCAACTTAAAAAGGCGCAGCAGCAATTTAACCAGCGCGAGAGCCGTGAAGAGAAATACTTACGTGAGGCAAAAGAAGCGGCAGCCAAAGAACGTAAAATCCCTAAACCTTAAAACTGTGGGCGATGATTGTGGATTTTTGGCGATGATAACGCTAGTGTGGCAGCCCAATCGAGCCTGAGTTAATCATAGGAAGCCTTTTGAACTCCTGTCCTTTATGTCGTAGCCAACAGCTGTCACCGTTTCATCAAGATGAACAGCGTGCCTATCTGATTTGTGGCCAATGTAAGTTAGTGTCGGTGCCTGATGAATATCTGCTTAGTGCTGCCGACGAAAAAGCCTTCTACGATCATCATCAAAACAACAGCGAAGATATGGGCTATCGTCGTTTCTTAGGCCGTACCTGGTTACCATTGTCAGAACGTTTAACACCTGAAATGCAGGGGTTAGATTTTGGTTGTGGCCCCGGACCGACCATCAGTGTGATGGCGGCAGAGCAGGGGCTGAAAATGGATAATTACGATCTGTATTACTTCCATCGTCCAGCGTTATTGCAGCGACAGTATGACTTTATCACTATGACAGAAGTGATTGAGCATGTGGGCGATGCACAATCGCTATTGCAACAGTTACATGGCATGCTGAAACCCCAAGGTGTGTTGGCCATAATGACCAAAAGAGTGCTCGATGAGGCCGCTTTTGCTCGCTGGCATTATAAGAGTGACCAGACCCATATCCGTTTTTACAGTATCGACACTTTTCAATGGATAGCCGATCATTTTCAGTGGCAGCTTGAAGTGATCGACAAGGATGTGGTGTTTTTTACCCGCACCTAGGCCTCTCTATTCCTCACCTTGGCAATCCTGGCATTTTCCCAGTGATGCCGATTTAGCGTTGATCGTCTAGCGTTCATTGCAATCGGTTACAATTATGCTGAGGTTAAATTGGCATAATCCACTTGATCTTTATGGTGAATTCCCCTCTTATAGTCTGGTTTAGGTGGCTTTGTTGACGGTTAACTCAGCTAATTAATGCCACTATTTATATCTGCTCACTAAGAGGGAACGACGGATGATGCGCAAGATAATCGCACTGTGTTTGTCGACGGGAGTGTTATTAACCTCCATGACGGCACAGGCTACTCAGGCGGAAGATATTAATAGCTTTACGCTTGATAATGGTATGAAGATCATGGTGTTGGAGGACTCATCTATCCCCAACGCCAATATGTATCTGTTTTGGAAAGTGGGTTCACGTAACGAAGTTCCGGGCATTACAGGGATCTCACATTTCTTCGAACACATGATGTTTAATGGCTCGAAAAAATACGGCCCTAAGATGTTCGACCGCACCATGGAAGCCGCTGGTGGCGCAAACAATGCCTATACCACCGAAAACGTGACTGTATATACCGACTGGTTCCCTGCTAATGCGCTGGAAACCATGTTTGATCTAGAAGCCGACCGAATTGCCCATCTCGATATTAACGCCAAAATGGTTGAGAGTGAGCGTGGTGTGGTCGCATCAGAGCGTACTACCGGGCTTGAAAACTCAAACTGGCGCACGCTTCAAGAAGAGATTAAAGGGGCGGCCTTTAGAGCACACCCTTATAGCTGGTCAGTGATAGGTCATGAGTCAGATATTGCCGCTTGGACCTTAGATGATTTAGTGCAATATCATAAGACCTATTATGCGCCGAACAACGCCGTGGTGGTGATTGCGGGCGATGTTAAAGTTAGCCAAGTGAAAGCGCTTGCTAACAAGTATTTTGCGCCTATCCCTGCTCAGGCCCCACCGCGTGAAGTGAAAACCGTAGAGCCGCTGCAAAAGGGCGAACGTCGAGTCTATGTTCAAAAAGCATCGGTCAGCACGCCGAATGTGATGCTGGCTTATCATGTGCCAGCGACTTCAAATGATGATTATTACGCGCTGGATCTGTTGTCATCGATCCTTAGTACTGGTAATAGCTCACGTTTATACCAAGGCTTAGTCGAAAAGCAGGTCGCGATTAATGTCGAAACCTATATGCCAATGAGCTTTGATCCTAATTTGTTTTATATCATGGGGGTGGCTAATCCTGGTATTACTGCGGTTGAACTTGAAAAAGGCATGATTGCCGAAGTCAATCGTATTGCCCGCGAAGGAGTAAGCCAGCAAGAGCTGGAAAAAGTGAAAAACTTTAAGCTAATGAGTTTCTATCGCACCATGGAAACCATCAATGGCAAGGCCAATACCATAGGTACTTACGAACTCTATTTTGGTAGCTATGACAAGTTGTTTAATGCACCCGAAGCTTATAACAAGGTGACAGCTGAAGATATTCAGCGGGTCGCGCAAACCTATTTACGTCGCGCCAATCGCACCGTTGCAGTTCTGGCGGCTACAGAGGAGAGTGACGAATGAAGCAGTTATTAATTCGAACCCCAAGAACTTGGACTAAGTTGGCCTCGGTTGTGTTAATGAGTACGGCAGCCTTATTGTCAGGTTGTGCTCAAACTCAGAAAGCTACTAGTGTCGATACCGGCAGTTTTAAGGTCCCTGGTTACGAGCATTATCAGCTTGCTAATGGGCTTAATGTGTACTTGATGCCACAAAAAGAAGTGCCGCTGATCACGGTTAATGCAGTGGTGCGTGCCGGTGCCGTTAACGATACCACTGCGGGTGTCGCGTCGATGACAGCACAAGGTCTGCTACTGGGGGCTAACGGTAAAACTAAGTCTGATATTGAGCAGATGGTTGACTTCCTCGGCGCTTCGATTCAAGCCGATGCGGGTAAAGAGGGTAGCTATGTGGGCGCCGACTTTATGGCGAAAGATGTCGATAAGATGCTGCCACTGGTTCGCGATTTATTGGTCTCTCCCGATTTCGATGCCGCCGAATTTGATAAGTTACGGCAGCGTGAAATGGCGGGATTAGCTCAAGCGAAAGAAAGCCCACGTAATGTGATTGGCCGTTATTTTGATAAGCTGGTTTTTGGTCAGCATCCCTACGGCAATCCTAGCTCGGGAACTCGTAGCTCATTAGAAGAGATGACTAACTCGCAGCTACGTGCCTTCCATAAGAGCTTTTATCAGCCTAATAACAGTTCGATCTCCATAGTGGGGGATTTCGACTCCGGACAGATGAAAGCCAAGCTAGAGCAGCTATTTGCTGGCTGGAAAAACAGTGAGGAGATTCAAGGCTTAGCCCTAGATAAAGAACAGCCTGAGCTGAGTCGCAGTCGAGTGCTATTGGTCAATAAAGGTGACGCTATCGAAACCACCTTTTTGATTGGTGGTAAGGGGATTGCACGTGATAACCCTGACTATGTGGGTTTACAAGTGGTGAATACTATTTTAGGCGGTCGTTTTACCTCTTGGCTGAATGACGAACTCAGAGTCAATGCGGGTCTGACTTACGGTGCGCGTTCTGGTTTTAGTGCTTATTCTCAAGGTGGTGTATTTAGGATCAGTACCTTTACCAAGAGTGACACCACGAAAGAAGCGATTGATCTGGCATTAAAAACTTATGGTCGATTGTTTGAAAAGGGCATAGATCAGGCAACGCTGAATTCGGCCAAAGCCTATGTCAAAGGCCAGTTCCCTCCTAAGTTTGAAACTAATGGTCAGCTAGCCGAGTTGTTATCTGATATGTATCTATATGGTTTCGATGACAGCTTTATTAATAACTTTCAGTCTCAAGTTGACGGTTTAACCTTGGCCGATACTCAGCGCTTAATTAGCAGTTACTTCCCGAAAGATAACCTGCAATATGTGTTGATTGGTAATGCCGCCAAGATAGGTGATATTGCTGCGCAATACGGAGAAGTGAAACAAGTTGAAATCGAGGCCGTTGGTTTCGGTCAGTAATAGGCTCGATTAATTAAAAGGCCGCTGCAAGCGAATGTTTGCAGCGGCCTTTTTGTTTTTATCGCCTAAGCAAGAAGGGTCATAAAGCTCCTTGGTAGCCAATTTGGCGCCAGGCTTCATAGCTTATAATTGCCACCGCATTTGACAGGTTGAGGCTACGGCTACTTTCAGCCATAGGAATACGCAGGCGCTGGCTGGTGGGGAGGGATTCGATAATTTCTATCGGTAGTCCACGAGTCTCAGGGCCAAATAACAACACATCATCTTTAGCAAAGCTCAATTCGCTATGGGGACGACTGCCCTTAGTGGTGCAGGCCATGATGCGTTTGCCTTGCATAGCTTCGAGGAAGCTGGGAAAGTCCTTATGACGTGTCACCCTTGTCAGGTCGGCATAGTCGAGTCCGGCACGGCGCAATTTTTTCTCTTCCAGATCAAACCCTAGTGGCTCAATAAGATGTAACTGACAGCCGTTGTTGGCACATAAACGAATAATGTTACCTGTATTTGGAGCGATTTCGGGTTCATAAAGGGCGATATGGAACATGCTGACGTACCTTGAAAAAATGAGCTGGAATTATAGCGGGTATTGCCCACTGCTGAAAGGTTAGTGATCCGCTTTACCGCCGAGTACACGCAGAGGTAGTGCGGAGCTTGGCTGGGTTATCAATAGTCTAAAATTACTTAGTGATGTAACTTTATTATAGGTATGACTGAAACCTTATTTGTTTGGCAATATTACTGAAATTGCTGATTTTATAGCGGTAGACTAGTTTGATATAAATAGATATCTAATTATTTGTTTTGTTGTGATAATTTGCACTTGATCGCAAAATAGCACCTAGATTCCCCCTCTTAATTGCTGTGCCAAATCCTAGGTCGCATAATATGTTGCTGCTAGGTTGCAGTGTTTATGTTTTCTCTTACTTTCCATGACAGACGTTATACAGAGATGTGTACTGCTGTGAACGTCAATGTTGATTTTAAGAGAAAAACGCAGTTTTAGACTAATCTTATTAACTTAGGTTTGGATTTCTGCCTAAGTGTTAAAGTCGCTGTAAAACTGTCCATCAAGAGCCTAATGGCTTAATGCACTTATGTTGCAACTCCTGTTTACGTGCTTTTTTACAATGTTAAAAAACTGCGCTGAATTGATTTAGCTCGGCTTAATATCCCGATGTAAATCAACAAATTCTTCGATATAGATGTCAATCTATACTCAACAAAAATTGGTTGTATGATGAAAATTTTTAAAATTCTTCCCTTGGTTCTATTAGCGCCGACTTCGCTAGTTACATCTTTTGCTCAGGCAGAAGCTAGTGAAGATGGTATCGATATCTCTGGTACTCTCAGAGTCAATTATGGTTACAAAGACTATGATGAAGCCTCGAAAGATAAGTTGGGTGATTTCACTTTCGATATGGCGGCGATTAAGTTCAACGGTAAGCTGGGTGATTGGGGTATCGCCAGTGAGTATCGCTTCTTAGATGGTTGGAACATGCTGCGTTATGGTTATGGTTACTATGATGTGAACCCTGAGTGGCAAATTCAACTGGGTGTGACTCAAGTGCCATTCGGTAATCCAGGTTTTGCATCAAACAGCTACTGGTTTGGTGTGCCTTACTATCTTGGTTTTGAAGATGATTATGACTTGGGTGTCAAAGGTGTCTATTCCAGCGGCGCTTGGGGCACAGAAATAGCGGTATTTAAGAATGCCGAATACGGTGCATCACGCAACGAACGTTACGCGACAGATATTTATAGTGGTAATGTCAATGGTACCGACTATTACAACGAAGAAACCAACTCATTCAATATTCGCCAAACCTATGAATTGACCTATGAAGGCGGCCGAACTCTATTTGGTGCATCGGCTATGGTGGGTCAGATCTATAACAGCAATACCGGCAATAATGGTGACCGTTACGGTGTGGCGCTGAGTATGGATAGCACCTATGAAGGTTGGGGGCTGCAATTGCAGGTGATGCAATACGAATATGACGCTGCAGATGCTATCGATAGTAACAAGATTGCCATGTCTGTGTATGCTTGGCAGTATGAGATTGCTTCAAAAGCGCAGGCTTACAGCGTTAACTTGACTAAAACGGTGGATTTCACCTGGGGCAATATCAAATTCTATAATGATTTAGGGATTGTAACGCCAGATGTTGATGATGAAAGCTTCGACACCAGTTATCAAAATATCACTGGCGCGGCTATCTCATCTGGTCCTATGTACACCATGGTTGATTTCATCATGGGTAAGAACATGTATGCATCTACCCGCTCGACCAATCATGTGGGACTGCCTGAAGTTTATGATGGTTGGGATAAACGCGTGAATATTAACTTCGGTTACTATTTCTAGCCCAGCGTTCAAACTTCGCAGTAGCTCGCGATTTTATCGCCCAATAAAAATGCCAACCTCAGGTTGGCATTTTTGTATTTGCTCAGCTGATTTTGAGCTAGAAGGGCAGTTTAATCGACACCTTAAGTCCGTGAGGCTTGACGTTACTTGCCTCAATAGTGCCATAGTGAGAATCAATCGCGGCTTTGGCTATGGCTAATCCTAATCCCCAACCACCAGATTCACGTTCCCTCGCCGTTTGTGGGCGATAAAACGGATTGAAGATATCTTCCAGGTCACTTTCGTTTTCGATACCCGGACCATCGTCGGTCACTTCAATCAGTAAGTGGTCACTCATCATCTGTGCACGAATGCAGATATGTTGCTTTGCATAGCGGATCGCATTACGTAGTAAATTTTCGATGGCTCTGGCTAAGGGTCTCGGTGCCAGTGGGAAGCTGAGTTGTTCATCGATATCTATGATTAACTGCTTTTGCATCTGTTCGGCTTCAAACTCGGCGTCATCGAGCACTTGGCCCAAGGTTTCGCTAACAGACAGTGTATGTTTGACTTCATGTAGATGCAGCTTAGAGCGAGATAACTCCAATAGCTCGCTGATCATCGTTTCTAATTGCTCGGCTTCGTAACCGATTCGCTCCATTTCGGTGGAACTTTGCCCCTTCTTACGTGCTAGCGCGAGCGATAATTGTAGCCGCGTCAGCGGTGTTCTCAGTTCGTGAGACACACCACTGATCAATCGCTGCTGGTTGCAGACCATAGATTCAATTGAGTCGGCCATGGCATTGAAGGCAATCGCCAGTTGACCAATTTCATCTTTGCGCTCTGTGGTGTATCGATCGGCACGGTGATTAAGTTCACCGCGGGCAACCGCTTCTACGCTGCGCTTTAATGAATACAAAGGCTTACCCAAATGCCAAGCGAGAATACCGCATAACAACCCTGACAAGATAATCGCAAAGACGAGGGTCAGTACGATATTTTCGGCAAAGAAAAAGAACCAAGGTTTAGGATGCATCTCACCAAGACGGCCATAAAGGCTGTATTTTTTGCCTTGAACCTCAAATTCGTGGGGACCAAACAAGATCTCATGTCTAAAATGATGACTGATAGGATGGCCTGCATCCTCTGCCAGCAGCATGAAGCGCCTCATGGGGCGTGCGATACGGTCAGTATTGAGCACTTCACCTTTATCATTGAGCAGATAGAAGCGCACTGGCTTATTTTCCATATCTTTGAGGCGGTGAAATTGCTGACGATTAGGGTTGTACTCGACTAGCTCTGGTCGCTGTTGGATATATACCGCTGCCTGCTCCAACACCTTAAGTAGTTGCGGTTCTATTTTGGCGTTGTCATGGTGTTCTTGCAGTATCGGCAAAATACCGACAATGGCGATAATTAAACTACTGCAGAGCCAAAAGCTGAGCAGTAATTTAATAAAAATACGATTAGGAAGACTACTGAGTTTCATTAGGTTAACCAGATATAGCCTTTGCCACGCAGGGTTTTGACTCGTGGACGGCCATCGATCCGCTCTGGCAGTTTTTTACGTAGGTTGGATAAATGCATGTCTAAGCTGCGATCGAAAGGCATCAGCTTTTTACCTAGTACATTTTCGCTAAGGCTATCTTTACTGAGTACTTCGCCGCTGTGTTGAAGCATGTAATAAAGCAGGCCGAATTCGGTGCCAGTTAGAATAAGTAGCTGATCTTGGCAGATCACCTCTTGGCGACTAGGGTCGAGTTTTATGTCTGCAAATTCGATAATGCCAGGCTGCTGCTCATCGTTGTGCTGACCGGTACGGCGAATGATTGCCTTGATACGCGCCACTAATTCGCGATCGTTAAAAGGCTTAGGCAGATAATCGTCGGCACCAATTTCAAGACCAACGACACGGTCAATCTCGTCACCACGGGCAGTAAGCATCAACACAGGCGTTTGCTTCTTATTACGCAGTGCTTTTAACACTTCGAAACCGTTGAGCTTAGGCAGCATCACATCGAGTAAGATCAGATTGAAATCTTTTTCGAGAGCCAAGTTAAGGCCTGTTTGCCCATCATGCGCCAAGGTTAAGTTGAATCCTTCCAGCTCAAGTAACTGTGCTAGCAACTCTGCTAGTCCTAAGTCATCGTCGATTAACAGTATTTGATTCATTTTGTGCCTTTAATGCTTCTGTAACTGCTTGAGTATACCTGTTTCGATGTCAATTGCAGTCTATGAGTGTAAGTCTACGTAAAGCCTATCTCAAAGGCTAGCTTGACGATGTATGTGCAAACTTTACAGAGGTTTACCTAGCCATCACTCAGGATTACGTTGCAGGGTATAAACTGAATATCAACTTGAGGCTCAACTGAAGAGCTAACCGTTACCGACGACTAGCTAATAGCGAAAGAGGCATATTATGAATAAGACAAGGTTAAAATCAGGATTACTGGCTTTAGTCACTTCAGCCGCATTAATGGCACCAGCCGTTTATGCTTGTGAGCATGGTGATGGATTTCATGGCAAGGCGAAACACGGTGAGCAACGTGGCGCTCCAGGTCATATGCGTCATATGTTCCGTGACTTAGAACTGACGGAGAAACAGCAAGCGGATATCAAAGCCTTGATGGAACAACACCGTGAAGCCCGTAAAGATCAGCGTCCATCGAAAGAAGACCGCCAGGCGCGTAAAGCGCAAATGCTTGAGTATGTGACCGCTGATAAGTTCGATGAAGCAAAAGCAAAGCAAGCGATGCAACAACGACAAGCTAAGCGTGAGCAAGGTGCTCTTGAGATGATCAAGGTCCATCGTGAGATCTACAAGCTGTTGACCCCAGAGCAGCAAGCTAAGTTTAAAGAGAACTTTGGCAAGCGTGAAAAGCGTGGAGAACGTAAAGGAGATCGCCCATAAGATTCAACTGAGTTACAATTAGGGTCATATTTCTTCCCCTACTTTTATTAGTAGTAATATGGCCTTATGACAAACACTTCCCGATATGATTTTTGGGTGAAATTGGCCAGCCGCGCCGCAGTGGCTACCGCATTTACCCTGATCGCCATCAAACTGGCGGCCTGGATGTATTCCGGTTCCGCCAGTATGTTGGCTTCGCTCACAGACTCCTTCGCCGATGCCTTAGCCTCAGTGGTTAATTTTATTGCGATTCGTTATGCCATAGTACCAGCGGATCATGATCATCGTTATGGTCATGGCAAGGCTGAACCGCTAGCCGCCTTGGCGCAGTCGGCATTTATTATGGGCTCCGCCTTCTTGCTGCTATTTCATGGCGGAGATCGGTTAATCAATCCTACCCCGGTTAACCATGCCATGGTAGGCGTGATTGTTTCTGCCATAGCCATCGTGTTGACCTTTGCATTAGTCATGCTGCAAAAGCGGGCGTTAGCAGAAACCTCTAGTACAGTGGTTGAAGCCGATTCACTGCACTATAAATCCGACTTACTTCTAAATGCCGCGGTGTTGTTAGCTCTGCTATTGTCGCAATATGGCTGGTGGTGGGCCGATGGCTTATTTGCTGTGCTTATTGCGTTGTTTATTGGTCAGCAGGCTATCGATTTAGGTTATCGTTCGGTGCAGTCCCTGCTCGATAGAGAGCTAGACGCCAATACCAAACTAAAAATTGTCGAGGCCTTAGAACAAGATCCTCGTATTAACGGTTTTCATGATCTGCGAACCCGAGAATCGGGCAAGACCACTTTCGTGCAGTGTCATTTAGAGCTCGATGGACGATTACCCTTAGTCGAAGCCCACGCCATTGCCGATGCCGCAGAAGCACGAGTCCGGGCACTGTTTGAACACGTGGAAGTGATAGTCCATCAAGACCCGGTTTAGCCTGCTTATTCAGGTATAGGTTTGGCTTTCTTGGCTGAGTAACACTAGCGCGTTTGCCGCTGGGGTTAGCGGTAGGTCTTTACGCCAGATCAGCGCCAAGTCCCAGGTCAAGCTTGGCTCTACGGGTTTAAAAATTAGTTTGCTGCTTGAGAGTCGCTGACAAATTGGCTCCGGCAGCAGTGCCACGCCCATATTAGCTTCGACCATGGTCGCGAGAAAGTCCCACTGGCCACTGCGAAAGGCAATATTGAGTTTAACTCCAGCGGCTTCACTGCTTCGACTAATGAGCTTGTTCAGTGAAAATTGCTGGTTATATAAGATAAATGGGAAGGGCTCAAAATCTTGCCAACTGATTTGAGAATGATCACAGAGTGGGTGACCTTCGGGTAAACAGGCCATTAAGGGATAACGGGTCAAATCATAATGAGTTAATTCGTTATCGTGGCTAACGGGCAGTGCGGTAAAACCGATATCCAGACTGTTGCTTAATAACGCCTGCTCACAGCTTAGGCCGCCACCATATTCTTGCATTTGTAGCTCGACTCCCGGATAACGTTGGCGAAACTCGGTCAGCATGCCGATCAACAAACTGCTCATCATGGGGCAAACGCCCAAGCGCAATCGCCCTGATTTTAAGCCACTTAAATTATTTATCTCTTCTTGCAATCTATGCCATTGGCCGACGATTTCTCGTGCGCTTTGTTCCAGCAATTGTCCCGCTTGAGTTAACTCCACTTTTTGATTATTTCTGTGCAGTAATTTCTCACCTAAATTATCTTCAAGTCGTTGAATAATTTTGCTTAAAGTTGGTTGAGTTATGAAGCTCTTTTCGGCGGCCTTAGTGAAATTAGCACTCTCCACTAAGGTGAGAAAGTATTGTAGATTCTTAATTGAAATGTTCATTCCTAAAAGGCATCCATTTGATAGTATTTATTCATTTTACTAATTATTCACCATGGAATACTTTGAATTTGTTAACACAAAGGAGATGATGATGAGTCAGAGTCAAAGTTTATGGGTGGGCGCTTTATGGCAAGCGGCCATGCCAGTTAAAAAAGCCGAAGAGCAAAGTGCTGCGACCCCAACGGCACAAGCTTCAGGCAAATAAAAAACAACCCAGCTTAGGCTGGGTTATTTTTTGACTGCAATTTAGGATGGTTTAATCCATCTCTAGCTCTTTGAGTTTACGCGTCAGAGTATTACGGCCCCAGCCAAGACGCTTAGCCGCTTCCTGCTTATGGCCGTTGGTGTGTTTCAATGCGGTTTGTAGCAAGATACGCTCGAAGGCAGGTTGGACTTCGGTCAGCAGGTTGCTTTCACCGTCGCTAAGGCGTTTATCAATCCATTGGGTCAGGGCTTGTTGCCATGAGCCAGATTCGCTTTCGGCGCTGTTATTGTTATTCACCGTTGGCGTTAGCAATTCTGCCGGTAGATCTTGTGGCAAAATCTCTTGCCCAGAGGCCATGACCATCAACCAACGGCAAGTGTTCTCTAACTGGCGTACGTTCCCCGGCCAAGGTAGGCTGGCTAATATCTCCGCCGTGGCTTTAGTAAGGATTTTCGGCTCAACGCTGATCTCTTTGGCAGCGGTCGCCAAGAAGTGACGCGCGAGCTGCGGAATATCTTCACGGCGCTGTGATAGCGGTGGTAAGTGCACTCGAATCACGTTAAGGCGGTGAAATAGATCTTCACGGAACTCGCCTTTGCTTACCAGCGATTCTAAGTTTTGGTGGGTTGCGGCGATAATACGCACATCCACTTTTACTGGTGAATGACCACCAATGCGATAAAACTCACCATCGGCTAATACCCGTAATAAACGGGTTTGCACATCCAGTGGCATATCACCTATCTCATCGAGAAATAGCGTTCCGCCATCGGCCTGTTCGAATCGTCCCTGACGCACATTTGCTGCACCAGTAAAGGCACCTTTTTCATGACCAAATAGCTCAGATTCGATTAATTCTTTAGGAATGGCTGCCATATTCAGCGCAATAAACGATTTCTCTTTACGTGGGCTGTGTTTATGAAGCGCGCCAGCGACTAACTCTTTACCGGTCCCCGATTGACCATTGATCAACACGCTGATGGATGAGCGAGACAGACGACCAATGGCACGAAACACTTCTTGCATGGCAGGCGCTTCACCTATGATCTCTGGTGCTTTGACGTCGGGTTCACTCTTACGTTTAGGGGTTTGTTCTTTGGCGTGGCTTATGGCTCGTTCGACTAAACTTATGGCTTCGTCGATATCAAATGGCTTAGGTAAGTATTCGAATGCACCAGCTTGATAGGCGCTAACAGCACTATCGAGATCTGAGTGTGCTGTCATTATGATGACCGGAATATGGGGATAATGAAGCTGTAATCGGTCGAGCAAAGTGAGCCCATCGGTGCCAGGCATTCTAATATCGGAAATAATTACTTGAGGCTGGCTGAGCTCGAGGGCCTGCCACAATGACTCGGCAGCGGCAAAACTGGCGCAACTGATCTTTGCCCCTTTAAGCGCTCTTTCTACGACCCAGCGTATAGAGCTATCATCATCGAGAACCCAAACTTTTTCTGTCATACGCATACTCTCTTAAGTTGAATGCTCACTAGTTGGTTACCTACTTAGCTTTTCACGGGCAATAAAATGGTGAATTCGGTTTGCCCTACTACCGAGGTGCAGTCGATGCGGCCTCCATGTAAACGGGCAAAGTTATGGGCGATGGAAAGTCCCAGCCCTGAACCTTGTTCACGCCCGGTTACCATGGGATAAAACAGGGTGTCCATTAATTCGGGTTTAATCCCCGGACCATCGTCAATAATCGACAACGCCAATACCAGTTTATGTCGCTCGGAACCGAGAGTGACTTGGTGTTGGGTTCGGGTTTTAATGCGGATCTCGCCGCCATCTTCTAAGGCTTGAATCGCGTTTTGTACGATATTGAGTACCGCCTGTTGAAGCTGCTCTTGGTCCATTTCGATATCAGGGATTGAGGGATCATAATCTTGAATCAGCGCAATATTTTTTGGCAGTGTTACCTGCACCAATTTGATCACCTTCTGGATCACTTCATGAATATTATGAATGCTGTGTTGCGAAGGCTTCTGCGGTCCCAGTAGGCGGTCGACGAGATTACGTAGGCGATCCGCTTGTTCAATAATGAGGTCGGTAAATTCTCTTTGCTCATCATTTTCTAACTCCCTGGCTAACAGCTGCGCTGCCCCTCGTAAGCCGCCAAGCGGATTTTTAATCTCATGAGCTAAGTTACGCACCAGATACTGTGCCGCCTGCTGTTGAGCATCTATGGTGAGCTGTTGCAAAATGCGTCGTTGCTGATCCACTTGGCGCAGCTCTAATAAGCCTTGAACCTCATCACCGCCAATTTCTATAGGTGTTAAGGTGACATCGACCGTATGTTGTTGACCATCAAGAGTAATGATGGTTGCCGCGTTAACTGTGAGCCCTTGATGTTCGTTAATGGCTGCGGTGAGAAGATCCGATTCGACACTTAACTCTTGATAGCAATCATCAAAATTGTGTTCGGTTAGCCGATGGCTGCCCAATCCCAATAATTGCTCGGCTGCGCTGTTGGCGTAGCGCAGTTTGAGATCACCATTAATGACAATGACGGCTGTCACTAGATGATTGAGCAATGGGTCTGTGTTCATTTACGACTCCAAGGAATAAGCTGCACCAATATGGTGCACCAATTTGGTGCGTGGTGCAAGCGAACTTCATCGAAGCGAAAAGAAATGCACTCTTTGTAACCCTTTAAAAAACAATAGTATTTGTTTTTTATTGACCGGTAACGGCTGGCCTGGTGGCTGAGTTTATAATTGCTCGATGAAGAAATACGGTTCTTGGAGGAGTAGATGCAAGTTGTTTGCCGTTTTGTGCGATTGCGTGTATTTCAAAAACATGCTCGCCACGATCGACATTTTCTAACTTAAATATAGCGTTAGACTGGGGAACACCGACGCGCTTGCCATCCATGAGTAGCACGAGTTTATGACGGGTGGCGAGTTCGGGTTCAATGCTGGCGGTAATGGTAATTTCACCGTTATTGTCGCGCAGGGTTTCCTCTTCATAGGGGCTGGTGATCGAAATCTGGTAAGGCGCTTGTTCATCTTGAGGTTGACCCTTGGGAGAATTGGGCAAGACTACAGGAGGTGGAAGCTTGATGTTGTTTTCAGTACTGCTTTTAAATTCAACAGTTTGAGAGTTTTCTACTGGGGTATCTGAATAGTGAACTTTGCCGTCTTTATCAACCCATTTGTAGACGGTCGCCGATGCAGACGCAGTTAGCAGCATGATAGTGATGAGTAGCAGCGTGCGCATAAATAGTTCCTTTTACTTGAGCCCTTTTATCAGATTAGCTGCATTTGAGTGAAAAATCATGCTTAAAATAGTTGGGCTAATGACAGCATACTATCACTGAGTATTCATTTTTATGGCTTAACCTCGGCCGAGCTCAATGAAACAGAAGTGAGCTATCAATTCTCTGGTGAACGAGTAGCGAATATTTCCGCTTTGAGACTACAAAATTACAACAGAGTTAGTATTAAATCTGAGGTGTACTCTTTGTGCTAATTTAGCGCATGCTGCAGTGCAGCTGCGCTAAGGTGTGGCGAATTAGCTATTTTCGAGGGTTAGTTCAACGAAACGTTTCATTACTGCGGCATTGGCCATGATACGTTGATCGAGACCTTGTAATGCTGGGGTTTCGCTGCACACGCCAACACTGGCGCCGAGACGTACTAGAAACGCTTCGAACGAAGTATCGAAGTGGTTAAAAATAATGCCATCTTCAATAGGGCAATCGTCAATCAAGCCATTTTCAGCGATAGGGAAATAATGGCCTAAGGCGTCGCGTAGGTTACGGCTAAACTTCCCCGGTGTTTGATTGGCTTCGAAAGAATAGATGTAGGTGTGTTTTTGAAGCACATCTTCATGGCAGGTCAGGATACCGTTTTTACTGGCGGCTTGTAGTAACTGTGAGTGTTCAATTAACAGCTTGCCTTCGGTAGAAGCATCATCGGTTTTACCGCGGCCATTTTCGAGCACAAAACCACGATTCGGGTTTTGACCCGATTTATTGAAACGATGTCCCTTCTTAAAGCCCGTAGGGTTAACTAACGGCAATAGGCTGAGGTTAAGTTGACTAAATAGTTCGGGCTCAAGTTCATTGAGGAAATACAGCATCCCCCAAGGGCCAGCGGCTTCTTCACCATGGAAACCTGCACTAATTAAGATGGAAGGTTGCCCCGACTTCTGCGCTGGTGACTGATAGAAGTTAATGGGGTAATCGCCAGTTTCTCCAAGCTTTCTTTCCTGTAATCCGAGTCTTGAAACCTGTTCAGCTAAACGCTCATAAAAGGTATCAATATCATTACTTTCACAACTAAAAACATCACTTTTCCAAGTGAAACATTCGAAAGGATTACGGTTCGACATAATGGATTCTACTGTAGATTAACGGCTCATCCATGATAGCAGTTTGTCATTAAAGATAAATCATTTTAAATGCGCTAAATAGCAAAAATTAGGCTAAAAACAGGCTGGTACATCTGTTTGCTAATAACAAGCACTGGCCGTTTGATGGGTGAGTATTTATGGCTGCCTGATAAGAATTGTCAGACATAAAAAAACCGCCAATTAAGGCGGTTTTTGCTAATCAACTTGAAGATTACAAGCTGTAGTAAAGTTCAAACTCAAGTGGATGAGTCGTGCGAGATACTTTCTCAGACTCAGCCGTTTTCAGTGCAATATAAGACTCGATGAAGTCTGTGCTGAATACGCCGCCTTTAGTTAGGAACTCATGATCAGCAGCTAGATTTTCTAGTGCGTTTTCTAGAGACGTCGCAACTTGTGGGATCTCTGCTGCTTCTTCGGCAGGTAGATCATACAAGTCTTTATCCATTGCTTCGCCTGGGTGGATCTTGTTTTGGATACCGTCAAGACCTGCCATCAATAGTGCAGCAAATGCTAAATATGGGTTAGCCGTTGGATCTGGGAAGCGAGTTTCAATACGACGCGCTTTAGGGCTTGGTACCACTGGGATACGGATTGAAGCAGAGCGGTTACGTGCAGAGTATGCAAGCATTACTGGCGCTTCGAAGTGTGGAACCAAACGCTTGTAAGAGTTAGTGCTTGGGTTCGTGAAAGCGTTAAGCGCGCGAGCGTGCTTGATGATACCACCGATGTAGTAAAGCGCAGTTTCACTTAGACCTGCATACTTGTCACCAGAGAATAAGTTAACACCGTCTTTAGCTAGAGATTGGTGAACGTGCATTCCGCTACCGTTGTCACCAACGATTGGCTTAGGCATGAAAGTTGCTGTCTTACCGTAAGCGTGTGCCGTGTTGTGAACCACATACTTAAGGATTTGAATTTCATCAGCCTTGTTAGTTAGGGTGTTGAAACGAGTTGCGATTTCGTTTTGACCTGCAGTCGCCACTTCGTGGTGATGTGCTTCAACAACTTGACCCATCTCTTCAAGGATAAGACACATAGCGCTACGTAGGTCTTGTGAAGAGTCAACCGGTGCAACTGGGAAGTAACCGCCTTTAACGAATGGACGGTGACCTGTGTTGCCATCTTCATAAGAAGTACCTGAGTTCCAAGCTGCTTCTTTAGCATCGATTTTAACGAAACAACCTGACATGTCAGTACCAAAGCGTACGTCGTCAAATAGGAAAAATTCTGGCTCTGGACCGATAAGCACTGTATCAGCAATACCCGTAGAGATAAGATATTCTTCAGCTTTCTTAGCTATAGAGCGTGGGTCACGATCGTAGCCTGTCATAGTGGCAGGTTCTAGGATATCGCAACGAATCAGTGCTGTAGTTTCTTCAGTGAAAGGATCTAAAAGGAATGAAGATGGGTCTGGCATCAGTACCATGTCAGATTCGTTAATGCCTTTCCAGCCAGCAATAGAAGAACCATCGAACATTTTACCGTCTTCGAAGAAATCGGCATCAACTTGATGAGACGGAATAGAAACGTGCTGCTCTTTACCTTTAGTATCGGTAAAACGTAAATCAACAAACTTAACTTCAAACTCTTCTAGTTGTTGTAAAACAGATTCAACTGACATGCTTAATTCTCCAAGTAGGTAGAGGGGATGCCCTTCTTACTATAATTCAAGGTTGCGCCTAAGGCTGTTCTGCACAGAGATAAGCCAGAGTCATGCCAAAGTTTTAACTCCTTGATTATTGGTGTTTTGAGAAAGAGGGGACTGAGCGGGATGCGCACATTTGCACCGTAATGGTGCGGTGATTGCTTTTTAATGGTGCATTCACCATTGTGGTGCGCACCAAGATAAACATAGCGATTCATTGCTGACTAAAAAATAATCCTGTGCGAGAGCCCTCGGCTAGAGTAGAATGGCACGTTTTTTATTGCAATAGCTATTATTAAGGCTATGGGCAATATCCTATTTTTTTGATGGTATAGAGGTTTATCCGTGTTAGAGAATTTACGTAACATCGCCATTATTGCACACGTTGACCATGGTAAAACGACCCTGGTTGATAAGTTGCTGGCACAGTCTGGAACCCTTGAGACTCGAGGAGAGGCCGCTGAGCGGGTGATGGATTCCAACGATCTTGAAAAGGAACGTGGGATCACGATTCTTGCAAAGAATACTGCCATCAAGTGGAATGATTACCGTATTAACATCGTTGATACCCCTGGCCACGCTGACTTCGGTGGTGAAGTTGAACGTGTTCTTTCTATGGTTGACTGCGTATTACTATTGGTTGATGCGGTTGATGGTCCAATGCCGCAAACGCGTTTCGTAACTAAAAAAGCGTTTGCTCAAGGCCTTAAGCCAATCGTTGTGATTAACAAGATTGACCGTCCAGGTGCTCGTCCAGATTGGGTTATAGACCAAGTGTTTGATCTATTCGATAACTTAGGTGCAACCGATGAGCAGCTAGATTTCCCTATCGTTTATGCTTCTGCATTAAACGGTTACGCTACATTAGATCCAGAAGAAACTGGTGTTGATATGACACCATTATTTGAAACTATCGTTGAGAAAGTGTCTTTTCCTGATGCCGATGCAGAAGGTGATTTCCAGATGCAGATCTCACAGCTTGATTACAACTCATATGTGGGTGTTATCGGTGTAGGCCGTATCAAGCGTGGTAGCGTTAAGACCAATCAACAAGTGACAATCGTCGGTGCTGACGGCAAAACTCGTAACGGTAAAATGGGTCAAGTATTAGGTTACATGGGTCTAGAGCGTACCGAAGTTGAAGTGGCTAACGCGGGCGATATCGTTGCTATTACTGGTCTTGGTGAGCTTAAAATTTCTGATACTGTTTGTGCCACAACTGCTGTTGAAGCATTGCCGCCACTTTCTGTTGATGAGCCGACTCTGACGATGACCTTCCAGGTCAACACTTCTCCATTTGCAGGTAAAGAAGGTAAATACGTTACTTCACGTAACATCCTTGAGCGTCTAGAGCAGGAATTAGTTCATAACGTTGCATTACGTGTTGAAGAAACTGACAGTCCAGATCGTTTCCGTGTATCGGGTCGTGGTGAACTTCACCTTTCTATCTTGATTGAAAACATGCGTCGTGAAGGTTACGAACTGGCCGTATCTCGTCCTGAAGTGATCATGAAAGAGATCGATGGCGAAACATGTGAGCCATACGAAACGGTAACCGTTGATGTTGAAGAAGAGCACCAAGGTACCGTTATCGAGAAGCTGGGAACTCGTAAGGCTGAAATGAAAGATATGCAGCTTGATGGTAAAGGTCGTGTGCGTATCGATTTCATTATCCCAAGCCGTGGTCTAATCGGTTTCCAAACTGAATTCTTAACTGCAACTTCAGGTACAGGTCTGATTTACCACACCTTCGATCATTATGGTCCAGTTAAGGGCGGTGATATCGGTCAACGTGCTAACGGTGTATTGATTTCTAACGCTACGGGTAAGGCATTGACCTTCGCTCTATTTGGTTTACAAGACCGTGGTCGTTTGTTTATTGGTCATGCGGTAGAAGTTTATGAAGGCCAAGTTGTTGGTATTCATTCTCGTTCGAATGACCTAACAGTGAACTGTTTGAAAGGTAAGCAGCTAACTAACATGCGTGCATCAGGTACTGATGAAGCGCAAGTACTGACTCCGCCAATCAACTTAACGCTAGAACAAGCGCTTGAATTTATCGATGATGACGAGTTAGTCGAAGTGACACCACTGAGCATTCGTGTTCGTAAGCGTCACTTAACTGAGAATGATCGTAAGCGTCATAACCGCGCGGCGAAAGACGCATAATTTATCCGCTCTATTTAGGTGCGATAAATCGTCTGCCTTAAGTAGACATGAAAAAGCCCCGAACATGAAAATGTTCGGGGCTTTTTTATACATGGGCGAATATATCCCCGGTGGGCAGGGCCAAAACACGCCTAAAAGGCAAGTTTTAGGATTTTTGATGCAGTGTTAACGAGTCTGACAGTAAAACAACTATGCCCTCCACTCCTTGCCTCTTAAGCGCTAAATTCTTGCTGAGCGATCACGTCTTTATACTGCTTGCTATAAGGCAATTACTTGCGCAGATGTGCTTGGCGCCATTGTCTCGGGGATTGCCCAAACCAACTACGGAAATGACGACTAAATACAGCGACTTCGGCATAACCTAGTTGCAGGGCGATTTCGGTAATGGTTTGTGAATTACGGCTGAGTAGTTGTTGCGCTAGGTCTTGACGCACTTGTTGCAGTAATGAGCGATAACTTTGATGCTGCTGTTTTAAACGCGTCTGCAAGCTGCGTTGATGTAGATTCAAGGCCAACGCGACTTGTTCAATTCGACACTCTCCGGTGGGTAACAGATGGTTAATAAGGTCGCGGGTTTGGTCGACTAAATTGTCGGGATACTGGCTCTGTAAATAGCGTAGATGATTCTGCAAATGTAGACTCAGCGCTTCCTCATTTTGATGATTTTTGCTAGCAAGCTGAGTGTTTTTTAGCACTATGCCATTAAATTTTTCGTTAAAACGAATCGTGGGTAAACCGATTAAATCATCGCTGTTTAGCTGGAGTGGTTTCTGTTGGTTGAGGTGTAATATGAAACTGTGGGCGTCGATATTAAGTAGCCCTGCAGTAAATATTGCTAATTGGGCGATACTCATCTGCATTAATTGGTCACTTCCCAATGGTGAGTAAATATTGATATCTAGCACCAGACGGGTGTGTTCTTGCTGGCTCTGTAATTCGAGGGCAGCACCAGAAGCATGCAAGTACAAGTATTCATTTACCTTGCTCAGCGCATCGGCCACGGTTGCGGAGCGGGACACCAACATGGGGAGATCGCCCAACGCCTTAAGAGTTTGTTGTTGCGCTAGTTTGGCGCCAAATAGGGGCTGCTGACATTGCTGTGCTGCCAACTCTAATAGCTCGGCTAATCTTGGATAGGCAATATAAGTGTTGGGATCGCGCAATTGTGCCTGTGATAGTCCGGCTTGTAATAGGATTTTGATCGGGTTTTGTCCCATTTCCAATACCGTATTTTCAAACTGATCTACAGCGCCACTTCTTACCAAATACATAATTTTACTCTGGTGTAACCCACTTTAGACTTTCGTAATATATCAAGTTTTAATCGTAAGATGTCAAGTATCTGGCGGGTTTTTACACTAGGTTGGGCGGGATACTAATAATAAAGACGTGAGGTTGAAATGCGATTAACGGATAAAGTTGCAGTGGTCACTGGCGCAGGGGGCGGCATTGGTCAAGCAATTATTAATAAACTGATAGAAGAAGGCGCTAAGGTTTTGGCTGTGGATCTGAATGACAAAGCATTGGGATGCTTTGCCGATTTTGATCCTGAGCTTGTTCAGACGTTTGCTGCAGATGTCAGCGATTTTCAGCAAGTTGAAGCTATGGTCAATAGTGCTGTCATGCGTTTTGGTAAGCTGGATATCATGATCAATAACGCCGGTATTGGGGCCGCTAAGCCGTTACTTGAGCATGAGCCCAATGCCGATTTTGACCCCATCTCTAAGGTTAATCAAAACGGTGTTTACTATGGCATTTTGGCCGCTGGCCGACAGTTCCAAGCACAGGCGACTCCTGGAGTGATCCTTAACACTTCTTCTGTCTACGCCCAAATGGCAGCTGAAATGACCTTTAGCTATAACGTCAGCAAAGCCGCTGTTGACATGATGACTAAGTGTGCAGCACTAGAACTCGCGCCATTAGGGATTCGTGTTTGTGCTGTAGCGCCTGGACGAGTCGATACGCCTATGCTACGCCAATATGAAGCGATTGGATTATGGAACCATATCAGCAAAGAGCAGATGCGTAAGACCTTCACTCAGCCCAGTGAGATAGCCAATATTGTGGCATTTTTGGTGAGTGATGAAGCCAATTGTATTAACGGTTGTACCGTAAGCGCATCCGATGGTTTTGAGAATTTTAAATATCCCTTATTGGGCTAAACTTTTATAAAAATATAATTACAACAAGGATAGAAGTATGAATTTACCTGACGTAGTACTACACCAAGATTTATTGTTAACTCTCAATACCAATGAAGAGTCTTTGATTAAAGATGCCTTGCCCGGAGTTGATGTTTATCCGCTGTTTATCGATGCCGAAAATGGCACCTGGGTTATTCGCGCCATCTTTAAGCCTGGCGTTACCTTGCCGAAACATTTCCATACTGGCGCGGTGCATTTTTATACCTTAAGCGGCACATGGAACTATCTTGAATACCCAGATCAGCCACAAACCGCGGGTAGCTACTTATATGAGCCAGGTGGCTCGATCCATACTTTTCATTGCCCAGAAGACTCGGGCGGAGCCGATGGCTTTATGGTGATTTCTGGTGCCAATATTAACTTCGATGCTGACGGTAACTTCATGAATATCATGGATGCTGGCTGGATTGAGCAAACTATTGTTGCAGTGGCTAAAGCTAAAGGTATCGTGCCTCGTTATATTAAACCCGGTGGATTATCGACGATGAGTGATAAGCTTAAGGGGTAAACCATGAGCCAAATGAAAGCAATTGTCATGCAAGATGGCACCGTTAGCCTGACGCAAGTGGCAAGACCGCAGCCCAGTGATGGTCAGGTTTTAGTTCGTAGCCTTGCCTGTGGCATCTGTGGATCTGACCTACATATTACCCGTCACTCAAATGAAGTCTTTGATTTTTATCGTAAGATAGGCGTGATGCCTGAGAGTATGGACGATCACACTGAGGTGATGCTTGGCCATGAGTTTTGTGCAGAAATCGTAGAATATGGGCCTAATACAGAGCAAAATTTAGCCATTGGTAGTCGAGTGACCTCAGTGCCGATTTTGATGAGCCAAAACGGTGCAGGCATTGGAGTGACGCCCGGTTTAAACGGTGCCTATTCTGAGTATTTCATTTTAGATGAAGTCTTGATGCTAGCCGTACCAGACAATGTGCCTGCCGAGGCTGCTGCATTAACTGAACCGCTGGCGGTTGGACTGCATGCGGTCAATCGCAGTGACATTGCTGCTGGTGAAACGGCATTAGTTGTCGGTTGTGGACCAATAGGGTTAGCGGTTATCGCAGCGCTGAAATTGCGTGGTATCACCAATATCGTTGCTGCGGATCTGCAAGCTGAGAAACTGCAAAAAGCCGAAGTACTCGGCGCCAGTTTAACGGTTAATCCTAGCAAACAAGATGAAGTGACTGCTGCCGCTGAGCATGGCGCTAATAGTCGATTAGTGATCTTTGAATGTGTCGGCATTCATACCTTAATCGATGGCTTTATTCGCCGTGCACCGGCCAATTCGACCATAGTGGTAACCGGGATACATACTGCTACTGCTTCAGTAAATTATGCTTACGCCACGGTGAAAGAGTTAGATCTGCGCTTCTCTTATTATTATCAGCCGCAGGAGTTTACCGAATGTCTTAATGCGATCGCCGAAGGAAAAATTCCTTGGCAGCAGATGTTAACCGGTAAAGTCGGCATCGATGGTGTAGAGCAGGCATTTGAGCAGTTGTTGTCGCCTAATGACCACATCAAGGTAGTGATTGAGCCTTGGCGTAATGGTGCCTTACAAGAGGTTGAATAATTCGCTTACTCACTGCAAACACAATGCCCTAAGCCTACCAGTTTAGGGCATTTTTATTTGGTGGGATGATCCAAACCTGTAGTGATTCAATCGTTGTAGATCAATTCCTTATACTGATTGATATTGCACACTTTCAAATAAAAGATGAGGCGACTAACAAAACAGAGCTGGGGCGTGAGTATGGGGTATCAGCTGTTTAAAATGCGTTAATTCATGCAAGGCAGGATCAACTACTTAAAATGCGTTAATTCATGCAAGGCAGGATCAACTACTTTGGCATCGCTAACGCTTACTAAGGGTGTGACGCCAATTATATTAGAGTGACCATTGGATTCGCCGTCGAGTGCGTATGTGACTGTGGGTTATATGCAGCGGTGTCAATGGCGAAAGCCACGGACTAAGGTGCAAAACTTATTTAAACTAGGAGTTAAAACACAAGCCGCTGTTGCTTGTGGGGTCACAAGTAAAGACCCATGGCAAATAACTCCCTGTTTAACAGCCCGTTCGGCATCATGCATCTCGCTTTCGAGCGCGAAGCTTCGCTTCACTCACAGTGCCAAAAGAGTGCTTGCACATAAGCCTGCCGCAGGCAATTTACAACATTGAAGGTCAATGTTAACGCAAGCCCGCGGCAAGCCATTCAAGGTATTGAACCCTAATGCCCAATCGAATTTAAATGCTGAATCAAATACATCCGAATATCAGTTGGGGTTTCGCTAACCCAAAAACCACAAACATACGCCAGTAAGGGCAACATAAATAGTAGGCTCAGTAGCATGATGGTTAGTCCGCGAGCCGAGAGTTTGATGCCGTTGCGGGTACTGAAATGCAGAGCCTCTTTCTTTGGACAAGCCGAGACGCAGCGCATACAGGCTTGGCATTCATCGGAGCGAATGACCCCTTGGTCGTGCACCTTAATATTGGCAGGGCAGGCACGGGTACATTTGTCGCAGTTCATTCCTTTGGACTCGATAAGACAGTGTTTGCTGCTACGACGGATCTTAAATGGGCTGGCAAAACTGACGATGCCCAGTAGGCCGCCATAAGGACAGATATAACGGCAGAATCCTTGGCGTCGCCATGCGGCAAGAAACAGAATAAAGCCGAAGCAGGCTAAGGTGATAAGCCCAGGAGTAACAAAGAACAGCGCCATTTTTAGGTCGGCAATCTTATGATAATTACCGCTTAGGTAATGGGGGATCGCTGCCGATGGCATAGTTAAGATGATAAACAGCAACCCAGCTAATATTAGATACTTCACCATACGTAGCGGCCAATCGAGCCAAGCGGGTGGCGCAAACTCTTGCTTGATCACACGCTTTCTGAGCTTATAAAGATATTCACCCGCGAGCCCCAAAGGGCAAGCCCAGCCGCAAAAGGCGCGTTTACAAAGCAGTCCGGTGAGTAAAACAACCGTTAACATTACTGCCGCAGCAGGATGGGTTTGATCCCAAATACCTAAGCTGATGATGGCTTTAAGTTCGATACCGCCAGCAATGGGTAGAAAGGCATCGCCCACATCGGGACGCATCAGCCAAGGTGTCTTGCCCATGTAGAGCATGGCGCTGTTGGCGGCAAATTGAATGCCGACCAGTAACATAGATAGTGCAAGGGTATGCTGAATCAGTTCTCGTAGCGGGTTGGCCCTGACTTCGGCTTGTGCTAATTCAGGTTGACGTTTTTTCAGGATAAACAGCGTGATGCTGGCCAAGATAAGCCCAATTAACAGCGGCCAATAAAGTGTGATAGCAAATGCGGCGCACAGTAGACCAGCGCTGATCGCTGCGCCCCATTTTTTCCCGCTCCAATAGAGTAAGCTGGTGCTATAAACCAGCGCTAACATCAGAGTTAAAGTTTCTACAATTGTCATAATCAACAAACGGCTGAGAGGTGGGTATAACTCTCAGAGCCTGTATCGTGCAGGAAAGTTCTTACAGCGGATGGATAGTGAGGCATAGCTCTCGAAATCGGCGAAAATGGTGTTTATTTTGTGATGCTTATCGACATTTCAATCACTAGCAGTTAATCGTTAATGGGATGGACAGAGATAAGAAAGACAGATAAAAAAGCAGACGCTGATGGCCTGCTTTAGTCATTTTAATCTAGCCGAAATGTTGGCTGATTTAATTAGCCCCCTTCGATGGAGGAGATAAATTTATTAGACTCGGCGATAGAGCGATTCATCTCATTGATGAGATCGGAGATATCGGTTTTTAAGTTGCTGAACTCACCTTTAATCGCGCCAATAGCTTGCGCATTAAGGTTGTGTTTGAGATAGAGCATATTGTCTTTCATGGCGGTTAGGATCGGCGGCATCTTACTTTCGGCGCGGCGCATCGATTGCATCAATTGATTGTAAGAGCGTTTGGTCTCGCGCAATTTGCTCTCGCTGCTGCGACGCAGACTGGCCTTACTGATCTCCGCTATTTCCATCTGCCACTCATCGAACAGTGCCTCGGCGACATCTTCGACCTTGTCGATGCGTTCACTGACATCATCGGCGGCTTCCTGAGAAGATTCATATTCATCTTTCGCCTTGTTGTAGGCTTTTTCGAGATCGCCACCATCATGATTAAGCAGCGCCTGCATCTCTTCTAATGCCGAACTGAACTGCTCTTGGGCTTCTTCTTGTGATTCTTTGGCGGCTGTCACGCGGTCGACCATAATGTCGCGCTTGTGGTAGCCCACTTTTTCCATGGCGCCGTAATAGGCACTCTGGCAACCACTGAGTAATAACATAGCGGCGATAAGTATTGGGCTGAGAAGATATTTCATCCTGATTAATCCTTTGATAAATCCATTTAAATAATGGGCTTAAATGGTATTGACCTTAAATGCTGTCTGCCTTGAATTTGGCCGCATCGATAATGCTCCATAGGTGTGCGATACCGCCAATAATGGCTGGAACGATAAGCCACCAAAGTGCATAACCTACGACGGTGATAACAAAAAACAGCAGTGCAGCTAAAATGCGCCCTTGTACTAATTGCCCCAATCCGGGGAAGAAAAAACTCGCAATAGCGGCAATGACATTGCCTGCAGAACCTTGTTGTGACATCTATTTGTTCCCTACACTTGTATCTAACATCTTTTAACTTGTAATCTAGATTACGTAGTTAATACCACTTGAATCAAGAGAATATAGTGATAAACAGAATCGATGTTAGCTTATTTCGCTCCATTTTTCTCGGTATCTGGGAGTTTTTGATCCACCTCAAGCAGCGCTTGGCTGAAGATCAAATCAATATGCGTGCCGGTCACTTGGCCTATGTTACCTTGCTGTCGCTGGTGCCCATGATCGCCGTTACCATGTCTATGTTATCGGCATTCCCTATTTTTAAAGGGATCCGTGGTCACATAGAGCGCTTTATCTATGAGAACTTTATCCCTTCGGCGGGGGATAGCGTGCAGGTTTATATTAACGAATTTGTTGCGAATGCCTCTAAAGGTACGGCAGTGGGTATCGGTGCACTTGTTGTTGTGGCTATCTTGCTGATCTCTAATATTGATAAATCTTTAAATGGCATCTGGCGCACATCTGAGAAGCGCTCCTTGGTGGTGTCTTTTTCTATGTATTGGATGGTGTTGACCTTAGGACCTGTGTTGATGGGCGGCAGCCTAGTGGCGAGCTCTTATGTAGTGTCACTGAAACTCTTTAGCGGTACTGACCTTAATGGGGTTGTGCCATTAGTGGTTGAACGCTTGCCGATGATTTTCTCGGCAGCGACCTTCTTACTGATTTATATGATAGTGCCTAATACCAAAGTTAAGTTTTTTCATGCCCTTCTCGGTGCTATTGCCGCCGCCGTTTTGTTTGAATTTGGTAAGAAAGGTTTTGCACTCTATCTGACCGAATTTCCCACCTATCAAGCGATTTATGGCGCACTGGCGACGATTCCTATCTTGTTCGTTTGGGTATATCTGTCGTGGATGATCGTTTTAATTGGCGCCGAGATCACCGCAGCCATGCCGGAATATCTCGATAAACGTTTGTTATCTATCGAAGAAGATGACGAAGTTGGAGATGTTCAAGCGGAAGCCGCATCTAATAGTCAAGCTAAAGATGCAGTTGAAACAGGCTCGAAAACAGAAGATAAGTCGGTAATGCAAGAGAAGGCTAAGTGAGCGTTCACCCCTTAATTCGTCATGATTGGTTAGAGGTGGGGGATGGTCATCAACTGTTTTTGGCGCAATATGGCGATCCTCAAGGCATTCCAGTGTTGTATCTTCATGGCGGCCCGGGCGAAGGTTGTAGTGGCGATGAAATTAGCCTATTTATCGACAGCGGGTTTCATATCTATATGTTAGATCAGCGCGCGGCGGGGCGTTCACGTTCCAGCGGCGTGTTAGCCAGTAATGACTTGTTGAGTTTGCTGCAAGATATTGAAAAGGTGCGTAATTGGGCCGAAGTGGAGCGTTGGTGCTTACTGGGTGGCTCTTTCGGTGCCAGCTTGGGGTATCTTTATAGTTGTATCTATCCTGGGCGTGTGGTTTCTCAAGTCTATTGGAGCATGTTCATTCCTTCTGTTGCTGGTGCCCAATGGTTATATGGCCTCAAGGGGGCAGCCAAGCAGTTTCCTCTTAAATACTTAGAGTTTAATCCCGAAGGGATTGAAGATTTAAGTCTGTTATTTCAGCATTTTACTGAGGGTTTTCATCATCCATCGAGTGACGTCAGAGACGAATTTATACGTCGCTGGTTGGCGTGGGAGCTTGCTTTGGCTGTCCCATCAATTGATTCCCAGACGCTCAATATCGATAATGCACGTTCGTTGGCTCGGCTAGAGCTGCATTATGCTAAGCATGATTATTTTGGTGCATATTCCTTATTGCAGCGTGTCGGAGCCGACCTCATGTCGCCGACCGTGATCCTTCAAGGGGAGTTTGATTGGGTGTGTCCACAAACCTTAGTGGATGAATTTTTACAGCAATTTGGCCCAGAGCGTTTGACGTCACGTCGCGTCAGAGATGGTGAGCATACTTTTGCCAATGAGGCGATGTGCAATGCTATTGCCGAAGCTGTGCAGCAGATGGCGCGCTATGTGAAAAGCCTCTAGCCTTGTGACGAGTGGCTAAATATTTAATCAATTGAGCTGTTGTGCTGCCGTGTGTATTCAGTTTAAAACTGCGCAACAGCAAGTGTGGATCTAGGAGATAAGTTGTCGTGATTGGGTTAATTCAGCGGGTTAAACAAGCCAGAGTCGATGTTGCAGCCGAAACCGTTGGCGCCATAGACCAAGGCTTGCTGGTGTTACTGGGAGTTGAAAAGGATGACGATCTAGTCAAGATGGAAAAATTGGCACACAAGGTAATGAACTACCGCGTATTCAATGATGATAATGGCAAGATGAATCTGAATGTGCAGCAGGTGGGGGGCAGCTTATTGGTGGTGTCACAGTTTACCCTAGCCGCTGATACCTCAAGAGGATTACGTCCCAGTTTCGCCGAACGCGCCGCGGCACCCGAGAAGGCGTTAGCCTTATACCAAGCCTTTGTCGAGCATTGTAAGAACCAAGGCATAAGGGTCGCTACGGGGCAATTTGCTGCCGATATGCAAGTTAGTTTGGTCAACGATGGCCCTGTCACCTTTAACTTGCAGGTGTAGTAATGACCCCCTCTATTGCTGAGTTATTAACTGAGCTAAAGCAAACTTGGCACTGCACGATTCCGGTAAGTGAATTTATGCAAATTTGCCCAGAATCTTATATTGAGCAGCAATTTTCGGTGAATGCCCCGTTAGCGCCCAATATTAATCTACACCACACCATGTTTGCCGGCAGTATCTATACCTTGATGACGTTAACGGGCTGGGGAGCGGTTTGGTTGAATCAACAGCTGGCTCAAGTGCAAGGTGATATCGTGCTGGCGAAGGCCGATATTCGCTATTTGGCCCCAATTACTCAATCACCAGTCGCGAAGGTGACTTGGCCGCAAGTCGATATGAGTGTGTTGAAACAAGGTCGTCGAGTGAAAGTCACATTGACGGTTAAGCTATATTGCGATGATAACTGCTGCGCCGAGTTTGAAGGCACTTATGTGAGTCTGCCTTTGACTTAGTGTTGGCTTTCAGGAATAAAAAAACCTCACAGGATAGTGAGGTTTTTTCGTTTTGAAAGCTTAAGTTGCGCTCAGGCTTTTATCCTTTTGGATAAGGGTGAGCGACACCTTTGTGACAATCTACGCAAGTCTTACGCTTGTCAGCATCTTTTTTGAAGTTGTTTTCGTGCATTCTCTTAGCCATCTTCTTCATGGTTTCAGGCTGGTTCTCGTAGATACGAGTGTGACAGTGTTGGCAGTTAGCGCTGTCGGTTGAACGGAAATACTTAAGTGCAAGATCCGCTTGCTCTTTACGGTTTTCATCTAACCATTCTTGAGTGTTGAAACCATCGATAGTTAGGAAACCATATAGATCTTTAGATACGATGATTTTCTTGATTAGGTAGTCAACTGGGCCATGTGGAAGGTGACAGTCTTGACATTGTACTGTAACACCTGCGCGTCCACCGCCGTGAGCAGAAGCTAACACTTCATCTTTTAATGAGTGATTGCTGTGGCAAGACATACAGAAAGCATCTGTACTGGTTGCATGTAAAGTTTGTTGTGTAGCGAAATAGCCCACAACACCGACAACAATACCGACCACAAGAAGGGCTAATATTGAATATTTCGCGCTTGGTTTAAATAGTGCACGCCAGTTCATCACTCAATCTCCAAAATATAATTTTGTATTTAGTTGTAATTACTTCATCTCTGTAATTACGAGTATAACCAGAACATGGATAAGGGTCTGGCTTTAAAACCGTAAAATGAGAGCTAGCTCTAACTCTATTTCATATAAGCAAAAAATTTCTTATTGCTTAATATATATGCGTAAATACTAAAGCTAATCCATAGTGAGCGATATGGCAAGTTGAACTGTTAGCCAAACAAGGTGTCATAGTGCTTAGCTTGCATAAACAGGCTAATCGCTTGTTATAAAATGTGAACTTAATCAGGGTTATTTCACTTTTTAGTGATAGACTTTACCTATCTCATTATCAGGAAGTGTCATGCGTAAAATGCTGCGTCACCAAACCTTAGTTGTTTTTACCTTGCTCGCTATGTTGGGTCAGGTAATGCTATCTAATGGTTTTGCTATGGTGTCTTATGCACAAGCGGATGAGATGCCGGTAATGCAGATGGCTGATAGTAGTAACTGCCATGAAACCCAAACCGAGAAGACATCTCACTGCTGCGATACTGAGGAAAATGTGCTTCCCGCGACTCAGCATTGTTGTGAAGGCAATGGATTTTGTAAGGGAGATTGTAATCACTGTTTGGTGATTTCGGTGACAGGAACACTATTTAGCGTGAAGTCTTGGTCGGGCTTTCGCGGTTCAGAGTCAATAATGGCCATTCAAATGCCTCATTTCCACTCCATCACTTTGGGCTCCGCCCTACGTCCTCCGATTGCATAACAGATCTCTATTCTGTTGTTTGTTAGTCAATTCGATTTATTTGTAACGTTATTGGGTTAATGCCGAGTATTGCTGTGCTATGCCTTATCTGGCTTAAGTTCAGCCGTCTCTTAAGGCGACATTTTGATTGCCAATATGAGCAATAACCCAAGTATCAGTTAGTTGTTATTTAGTCTTTACTTGTATTTATCTGTGAGTAAGTCAAAGTAGCAATATGGCGATTTTTGATGGAGTTAATCAATGAAAACCTTTATTAGTCTTGTGGTTACACTATTTTTGTTTGTTTCAACTGCGCCTATGGTTCAAGCGGGGGATCATGCTCATAGTGAACATGCAGCGCAGACTTACCACTGTCCAATGCACCCTGAAGTTGTCGGCGAGAAAGGTGATACTTGTCCAAAATGCGGGATGAATTTAGAGCTAGTTAAGGCTGCGGGTCATCATGACGGCAAAGCCTGTGAAAACTGTCCTAAACATCAACATAAGAAACATCAAGCGGCCTATCACTGCCCAATGCATCCAGAGGTTGTGGGTGACAAAGGCGATACTTGTCCTAAATGCGGTATGAATTTAGAGGCGATGAAGGCCGAGAAAGCGGGTGAAAATTGTAAAAATTGCCCTAAGCATAAGCAGCAAATGCAAACTGCAGATTATCACTGTCCTATGCATCCAGAGGTTGTGGGTGACAAAGGTGATACTTGCCCTAAGTGCGGTATGAACCTTGAAAAAGTGAGTAACAGTAAGAGCAATAGCAAGAGTGCTAATGCGCATAACATGCAACATCAGCACTAATCGATGAGTGGAAGTGAGGCATTATGAACCGTTTTAATATCAAAAAAGGGCGAAATAACATTGCTTATTTGCTCAGTTTTATCTTGATTGGTGCCCCTCATTTGGCTCATGGTCAATTGAGTGCGACGCTAAATGCTGAGCAGCAGGTGCATCAACATGATGCTAGCGAACAGAAAACTTATGCTTGCCCTATGCACCCAGAAGAAACCAGCCATGAAGCGGGCAGTCGTTGTCCTAAGTGCAATATGTTTCTGGTTGAGGTTAAGGAAGCTGAAGCTGGGGCAGACGAACATCAGCACCATGCTGTAGGTGAGCAGAAAACCTATGCTTGCCCTATGCACCCAGAAGAAACCAGCCACGAAGCGGGCAGTCGTTGTCCTAAGTGCAATATGTTTTTGGTTGAAGTGGAAGAGGAAGAAGAGCGTGGCGATGCCTTAGATAAGACTAATCAAGTCGATCATAGTCAGCATTCCGTCTTGGATCAGGCTAAACCCGCTCCGCTGAATTCGGAACCGTCGATAAAATATGTTTGTCCTATGCACGCTCATATTATCAGCGATGTTCCGGGGACTTGCCCTATTTGCGGTATGAATCTTGAGAAGGTCGAAGTGGGTGGCAGCCAGCATGAGATCCAAGTGGATGTATCTGGTGGCATGCAGCAAGCATTGGCGCTTAAAGTGGTTAAGGCTGACCGAGAAACCCTTTGGAAGTTTGTTCGCACCGTGGGACAGGTAGGTTATGACGAGAGTCAGATTATTCATCTGCATGCTCGTGTTAATGGTTGGATTGAGAAGCTGGCTGTCGATACTGTGGGCGATCCGGTGAAAAAGGGTCAGCTGTTATATGAGATCTACTCGCCTGACTTGATTAACGCTCAAGACGATTACCTATTAGCGCTAGGTAGCCTGCAAAGTTCGGCTAATAAAGATTATCAGGATTTGGTGAGACGTGCGGGGTTGCGTTTAGAGCTGCTAGGCATGACACAGTGGCAAATTGATCAACTAGCCAAAACCAAGAAGACTCAGTATCGCGTGCCTTTTTATGCCAAAACTGATGGTATCGTAAAACAACTTTCAGTCAGAGAGGGGATGTATATTCAGCCCGCGACCGAAGTGCTGTCGTTAGTGGATCTTTCAAAAGTTTGGGTGATTGCCGATGTGTTCGAAAACGAGCAGAGTTGGCTGGAAGTCGGTCAACAGACTGAAGTATCTGTACCTGCCATGGGGCTGAAAGGCATCGAAGGTGAAATCGATTATATCTATCCTGAACTTGACCCCGTTACCCGTAGCTTGCGAGTGCGTATTGTGCTGCAAAATCCCGATATTACTCTGCGTCCTAACACCTTAGCGAAAGTGGAAATCTTCGGTGGTGCCAAGCGTAAAAGCTTAGTGGTGCCGCAAGAGGCGCTGATTCAAACCGGTCAGAATAACCGAGTTATCGTCAAACAGAGTGACAACACTTTTGTGGCGCGAGAGGTCAACGTTGGCATGATGTCTCAGGGTAAAGCGGAGATCCTTAGCGGTATTGAAGAGGGTGAACAAGTCGTGATCTCGGGCCAATTCTTATTGGATTCAGAAGCCAGCCTTAAGGGCAGCTTGATGCGTCTTAGCAGTGGTCATCAGCACTAGGAGGCGACATGTTAAAACATATTATTCAAGCCTCCATTCGTCAGCGATTCATGGTGTTGATTGTCACCCTGATGATCACCCTTTGGGGAGTACAGGAGCTAAGAAACACCCCGCTAGACGCCTTACCTGATTTATCCGATGTTCAGGTGATCATTAAGACGCCTTATCCGGGGCAGGCACCTAAGCTGGTGGAAGAGCAGGTCACTTATCCTTTATCGACCGCTATGTTAGCGGTTCCCGGAGCAAAAACGGTTCGAGGTTACTCCTTCTTCGGCGACTCTTATGTGTATGTCATCTTCGAAGATGGCACCGACATCTATTGGGCGCGATCTCGGGTACTGGAGTATTTAAGCCAGGTGAGCAGTCGTTTACCTCAAGGATTGCAACCTTCATTAGGCCCAGATGCATCTGGTGTGGGCTGGATTTTCGAGTACGCCTTGGTGGATCGCTCTGGCAGCTTAGATTTGTCTCAACTCAAGAGCCTGCAAGATTGGTATTTAAAGCTTGAATTGCAGAGCGTTGCCGGTGTGTCTGAAGTGGCAACCGTGGGCGGTATGGAGCAAACCTATCAGGTGGTGGTCGAGCCGGATAAGCTAGCTCTGTATCAGCTTGATCTTGCTTCGATAAAAAATGCCATAACTAAGTCGAACACCGAAGCCGGTGGCTCGGTGATTGAGATGGCCGAAGCCGAATATATGGTGCGCGCCAAGGGGTATCGCCAAACGTTGGACGATTTTCGTGAGATCCCATTAGGGATCACCAGTCCATCGGGTACGCCGTTACTGCTAAAAGATGTGGCCACCATACGTAAAGGTCCGGCTTCTCGCCGTGGTATTGCTGAACTCGATGGAGAAGGTGAAGTAGTCGGCGGCATTATCGTCATGCGTTATGGTGAAAATGCATTGGCCACCATTGAGGCGGTTAAGGCCAAACTAGAGCAGTTAAAAGCGGGTTTACCACAAGGGGTCGAAATTGTTCCGACCTACGATAGATCGCACCTCATAGAAAACTCGGTGGATAATCTATTTCACAAGGTGATCGAAGAGATGGTGGTGGTCACTATCGTGTGCCTATTGTTCCTACTGCATGCTCGCTCGACGCTGGTGGCGGTCATCACCTTGCCATTGTCTATCTTGATGGCCTTTATTGTGATGAACAAAATGGGAGTGAATGCCAACATCATGAGCCTAGGCGGCATCGCTATTGCGATTGGTGCCGTGGTGGATGGTGCCATCGTGATGATCGAAAATATGCACAAGCACTTGGAGCATTTCAGGGAGGAGCAACAGCGCGCGCCAGACAATAAGGAGCATTGGCAGATTGTGGCTAAGGCTTCGGTTGAAGTGGGGCCAGCGCTGTTTTTCTCGCTATTGATCATCACCCTTAGTTTTGTGCCTGTGTTCTCATTAGAAGCGCAAGAAGGACGATTGTTTAGCCCCTTGGCTTACACTAAAACTTTCGCGATGGCGGCGGCAGCGATATTGTCGATCACCATTGTGCCGATTCTGATGGGTTTCTTTATTCGCGGTAAGATCCCCAAAGAAACCAGCAATCCGATTAGTCGAGTGTTAATCGCACTATATAAACCGGCGTTAAATGCGGTGTTGCGTTTCCCTAAATTCACCATAGTGTTAGCGTTGGTGGCATTAGCTAGTGCCTGGTATCCGGTGTCGCACATGGGCAGCGAGTTTATGCCAGACCTGGAAGAGGGTGACTTGTTGTATATGCCAACCGCTTTGCCGGGGATCAGCGCGAGTAAAGCCGCTGAGGTATTACAGCAGACGGATCGATTGATCAAAACCGTGCCAGAGGTGAAGCGGGTCTTTGGTAAGGTGGGCCGCGCTGAAACCGCAACCGATCCTGCACCCTTAACCATGCTGGAAACCACCATCATGCTTAAACCTCGCGAGGAATGGCGTGATGGCGTTGAGCTGAAGGACATTATCGAACAGTTACAACAAACGGTAAAAGTGCCGGGATTAACCAATGCTTGGGTACAACCTATCAAGACGCGTATCGATATGTTGTCTACCGGAATCAAGACGCCTGTGGGCATTAAGATCACCGGCGCCGATGTCAACGAGCTACAAACTGTTGGTGCGGATATCGAGGCGATTCTCAGCCAGCTGCCTAATACCAAATCGGCTTATGCCGAGCGTGTGGGCGGTGGTCGCTATATCGATATTACGCCGAAGTTGGATGTGGCTTCGCGCTACGGCATGACCTTGACTGATATTCAAGATGTGGTGCGTTATGCCATTGGGGGGATGGAAATTGGTGAGTCGGTGCAAGGTGCCGAGCGTTATCCGATCAACCTGCGTTATCCTCGTGCTCTGCGTGACAACATAGAGAAACTGCGAGAACTACCGGTGATCACTAAATCGGGACATTATCTGCCCTTGCGTAATTTAGCGGATATCGAGATCACCGATGGTGCGCCTATGCTTAAGAGCGAAAATGGCCGTCTGATCTCTTGGGTGTTTGTCGATATCGATAATATCTCTATCGGTGAATATATAGAGCAAGCCAAGGCTGCCTTGGATGAACAATTAACCGTGCCGCCGCGTTATAGCTACAACTTTGCGGGTCAGTATGAATATATGCAGCGTGTAGATGCCAAGCTGCAAAAGGTGATCCCTATGGCACTTGGGGTGATCTTTATTCTGCTGATGATGACTTTTGGCTCAACCATGCAGGCCTCGATCATCATGTTGAGTCTGCCGTTTGCCTTAGTCGGAAGCACTTGGTTGCTGTTCCTGCTCGACTTTAATATGTCGGTTGCTGTGGCAGTGGGTATGATTGCCTTGGCTGGGGTTGCCGCCGAGTTTGGGGTGGTGATGTTGGTGTATCTCAATAACGCCATTAAACACCGTAGCGAACAGGGTCAATACCATGGTGAGAGCGATCTCAAAGATGCCTTGATCGAAGGTGCTGTGATGCGTATTCGTCCTAAGGCGATGACAGTTGCCACCATCTTCTTTGGCCTGTTACCTATCATGTGGGGCGCCGGTTCGGGTAACGATGTGATGCAGAAGATTGCAGCGCCTATGGTGGGTGGCATGATAACGGCTCCCTTGTTGTCGTTATTCGTGTTACCAGCGCTTTATTTGTTGATTTATCGTCGAGGTCTAAAAGCATCTAAATAACCTGAGCTCTGGATAAGCAGAGCCGCTGAATAGGCATCTTTGTGTGCCTCTCTGCGTTGCTCTGCCTAACCATAGTTCGCTATGGTGTACGACAGAGCGCCCTTGATATGCTCAAAAATCTGCGCATTCAGTTAGAAAATAGACTTTCCTTTTCGAATTAATCCTTTATAGCATTGAATTAGCTTGTTAAATTTAGATTTTCCGATACTCGTTATCCCGAGTTCAGGTTAAATAAACTGTGCTTAATGAAAGCGCGCCGGAGGAGTCCTCTTGGCGCGCTTTTTTATTATAAGATAAAAGGTTATACCGATTGGTATTACTCATCCAGTAGCGTGATCACGGAGAAAAACCCTTCTTGGGGATCATTTAAAACGGCGAAGCGTCCGACCTTAGGAATATCTGTGGGTGGAACACAGACCTTGCCACCAATCTCTGCCGCTTTTGCTGCAATGGCATCGCAATGACTGACCATGACATACGGCATCCAGTGCGAGGGCATGTCGCCCCACTCCTCTGTCATCTCCATCATGCCGCCAATGGCAGTATCGCCGACCAGCCACTCACAATAATCAAAATCTTCCATTAAGGAGATACGCGGTACCCAGCCCAATACTTTTGAATAGAAAGCCTTGGCTTCATCGGGTTTACGACAGGCGAGTTCTGCCCAGCAAAAAGTATTGGGTTCATCTTTACGCATCGCGCCTATGTGTTGCCCTGCCTGCCACAAGGAAAAGCTGCTGCCTTCGGGATCTTGGCATTGGGCCATGCGTCCAGCTTCTCCAACGTTATGAGGACCCACGACCACTTTGCCGCCATGTTTTTTGACCAATTCTAAAGTGGTATCAAGGTCATTAACGGCAAAATAGATGCCCCAGTGGCTGGGGACGTGTGCGTCTATCATGGTTTGCGGGAGTTGATAGGCAGCGGCGATATCATCATCTTCAATGGCAAACATGATATAGCTGCCGTCGGGCGTAGGCATCTCTTTTAGTTGCCAATCAAACAGGGCGCTGTAGAAATGTTTGCCTGAAGTGACATCTTTACTGGCAAGTTCAACCCAACAGGGCATACCTTGCTGATAATGTGCGATTTTCATTTGGACATCCTGTACAGGTAAAAGTCTAAGTTTAGTAAAGCTGGTTTTTGCTTTGCTGTACAGATAATAAAAAAGGTGCCGTACTGGCACCTTTCATATCGATTTTTATTTACCGTAAACTGGCAGGAGCTCGGCCATCATTAACAAGTGGCAGGTTGCGGTAAGCAGTCCGTAAGCGATAACGATACCAATAACCAGTGTGCCACCGGGCACCTTAAAGCCTTGGCTATTTGGGTATAATTGTCGTGCCTTATGGGCCATTAATGCAGGCACTATCGCGGCCCAAATGGTGGCTGCCAGAGCAGCAAATCCAATGGCGATCAGGAAGCCATTGGGAAACAGTAACCCCAATAAGGTGGGGGGCAAGAAGGTGACTGCTGCGGTTTTAAGACGACCTGTGCGAGTCTCATCGAAACCGAACAGATCCGCCAGATAATCAAATAAGCCTAAGGTGACCCCCAGAAACGAGGACGCGACGGCTAGATTAGCAAACAGAGTGAGCATAGTGGTGAGCCAATCACTGGCCATCACATCCGACAATGCCGCTACCAATATGCCCATATTACCGCCTTTTGCGACAATATCGACGAACTCGCTACGAGCAATATTGCCCATGGTGGCCATTAACCAACACAGGTAGATCACAAAGGCGATTAGCGTGCCTAAGGTGATTGCTTTGACGATGGTTTTCGGATCTTTGCCATAGTATTTGACTAGGCTGGGGACGTTACCATGGTAGCCGAAGCTCACTAAACCAAATGGAATTGCCGCCAAAAGATAAGGCAAGTAACTGGCTTCGCCATTGGGAGCAAAGAGCTTAACCGGCTCAATCTCAATCAGTAGATTACCAATCGCGAGGAAGAAGGTAATAATCATCCCGCCGAGCATTATGGTAGTAATGCGATCGACTGCCTTGGTACTGATAAAGACGATTATGGCTAAGCCGATGGCAAAGATTAATCCGGCAAGGCTCTGAGGCAGTGCGATACCTAGACCTTGCAAGCTGTGATTGACGATGGAACCGCCGCCACTGATATAGGCATAAGCTAGAATATACAGCACAAAAGCGATAGATAAGCCATTGACGATACGCCAAAAGTTACCCAGAGTATCGCGGGTTAGGGTATCGAAACTGGCTCCGGGTTCAAAGTGTAAATTCGTCTCTAGCAAGAGTAGGCCTGAAACCAACATGCAAAACCACACGCCCAGCATCATCACAACCGAATAGCTGAACCACATCCCTGCGCCAACGACTGGCAGAGAAAACATGCCCGCTCCGACCGCAGTTCCCGCGATAATCATCGCACCGCCCAACACAGATTTGCCAGAAGCTTTATGCTTGGCAGCATTCATATGGTTGGCCATTAAGCGTGATGCTCCGCGTGCACACTATCGACTATGGTTTGTTTTACCGATGAGCGTAGTAACTGGTTCGCGCGGTTACGAATGCGCTCAATCTGTTGCAGATTGGCGTTATCAGACAGATAACCAAGCTCTTTTAGTTTAACGCTAAGAGTGCCGTACAGTTTTTTGTCGTAGAACTCTGGCGCAGTAATGCCATGTAGGGCGCCAAGACGCTGAGCTAACTGATGGCTGTCACTTTCGAGACTTGAGCGTTCGATATCAGGGGTGGTGGCCAAAATATTGAAAATAATGGCATAGCGCTGCATGGTTTCACTAACAGTGCCTGCCAGTAACAGCAGTTGGTTTTCCTTCTCAGGATTAACCTTAAAGCCGTTAGATTCGACCACAAGTTGCTGCTCAATAAACAGGTCTAGCATCTGTGATACATAACCCGGAATATCTTCGACTCCCATAAACAGTTCGGCCTGCAACAGAGGATAGAAATCTTCCACTGTGCTGATAATCGTTTCGCGGCTGCAGTTGTCTTGCTGAGTCAGGCAGTTAGCGATAAGCGATGGCAGTACCATTAAGTGAATGATGTTATTGCGATAATAGGTCATGGCAACCGCAATGCTGTCATCGATAGAGATAATATCACCAAGAGGATCGCTATCGAGCTGCAGTTTTTTCAGCTCTAAACCTTGGGCGATAAGGGTTGCGCCATCATCTTCGACGACTGAGGCAAACTCGGTGTAAGGCAACTGCTTTAACAAGGTGAGGTACAGGTTCAGTTGCTTTTCAAGCAGCGAACGTTCAAGCGCGTTTTGCTCAGATGCCAATAACACTAAGCTGGTTAGCGTGACCGAGCTGACCGCTGCGGCATCATTGATGCGAGTCATCACGCGATTGGCCAAGGTGTTAACCACAGGCGTTAACCAAGTAGGTTTCTGTTCGGGATCTTTAGCCAGTTCTTCGCGCCAAGTAGGCACTTGCTCGGTTAGGTAATTGTGTAGTGTGATGGGCTCACCAAAGTTCACATAACCTTGACCGAAATTTCCGAGTTTACGAATAGCACCGAAGACCTGCCATACTGATTCTTTCTTCTTTTTCTTACCGCTCAATTCTTTATGATAAGTGGCCACTTCCATCACATGGTCGTAGCCCAGATACACTGGCACTAATGTCACAGGTCGCTCAACGCCGCGAAGTACACTGTTGAGTGTCATGGCGATCATGCCTGTCTTAGGCGCTAATAAACGGCCTGTACGCGAGCGCCCCCCTTCGGTGAAATACTCGACCGAATAGCCTTTGGTAAACAGTTGATCTAAATATTCACGGAATACCGCGGTATAGAGTTTATTGCCACGGAAGCTACGACGAATAAAGAAGGCGCCACCACGACGGAACATTGGTCCTGCTGGCCAGAAGTTCAGGTTGATACCGGCAGCAATATGCGGGGGTACCATGCCTTGATAGTAGAGAATATAAGACAGTAACAGGTAGTCCATGTGGCTACGATGACAAGGCACATAGACAATTTCATGGCCGTCATGATGTAGCTTACGGATCTGTTCAGCGCCCTTGATATTGATGCCTTTATAGAGCTTGTTCCAAAGCCAGGTAAGGAAACGCTCAGCGATGCGCACTAGGCTATCTGAGTAGTCGGCTGCAATTTCATCTAAGTATTGCATCGCGGTTTCGCGGGCTTTTTCTTCAGAAACTTTCTTGCTTTGGGCTTCTTCCTGAATCGCCTTTTGCATCGATTCAGACTTAAGCAATGCATGGAATAAGTTTTGTCGGTTCGGCAATACCGGACCAGTCATCACCTTGCGTTGACGACGGAAATGCACTCGGGCAACTCGAGCCAACTTTTGCGCGATACGCTTATCGGTGCCATGTTCGTCGGCCATGTATCGCACTGACATCGCATTAGAGAACTGTACGAAATTATGACGACCGAGGAATAAAATCATCAAACACTTACGCAGCCAAGTTGGGCTTTCACGCTCCAACACTGCCGCTTTCATTGTGTCGTCTTCTTTACCTGGAGTGCGTCCCCAATAGAGGCTAACGGGCACCAGTTGCACATCCAGCTCAGGGTTTTGCTTATGGCTAGTGAGCAGTTGGGTAAAGGTATCGAGGTAATATTCATTATCTTCGCGTTGACCGAACAATGGCTTAGCGCCACCGAGACACACGACTCTTGGGGTGCGTCTGCCATTAACCTCAAGTGAGGCATAAGGGCTAGGTAAGCCAAGTTTGTCAGTGATTTCGCTGAGAGCTGCAATATCGCTGACGGATTCTGTTTTCATCACGTAGACCAAGGGTCTACTGGAGTCTAAATTGAGATCGTCAAAGGGATCCTGAGGTACCACAATAGTGTGCACCAATTTTTTTTGGATCCAACGTAATGATTTAAACCAAAAAGAGTCTTGTTTTGACATTATTCGTTATGTATAGATTCATGGTTAATAGCTGTAAAGAATACCAGAAAACAATCAGTAAACCCTAATTTGACATCACGCTTCAATCAAATATTTACCGACTTTAACTGACGCAATGTCATCCTTATCTGACATGATGTTTCTATTTCTTGCATCTATTTGTCGCATTTTATGCGCTTTAAATTCATTAAATCGATATATAAAATGACTTCATTGTTTATTAATTATCTCGTTTGGAGCAGTTTATGTCGAAGGTATTGGTTTTAAAATCGAGCATTTTGGGTGATTACTCTCAGTCGGCCAAGTTAATTGACCATCTACAGCAGCAGCTGCAAACTCGCGGCGCAGAAATCACAATACGTGATTTAGTGGAACAACCACTGCCTATGTTAGATGGTGAAATTGCAACCGCACTTCGCGGTGCTGATGAGTTATCAGACAAGCAACAGCAAGCGCTAGCACTTTCTAATGAGCTAGTTGCCGAGCTTAAGGCTCACGATACGATTGTTATCGCTGCGCCTATGTATAACTTTAGTATTCCAACTCAGTTGAAAAACTGGATTGACCTTATTGCACGAGCTGGTGTGACCTTTAACTATACCGAAACTGGCCCAGTGGGCTTAGTAACAGGCAAAAAAGCCATGTTAGTGACCACTCGTGGTGGCGTACATAAGGATTCGGTAACCGACCACGTTGTGCCTTACTTGAAAACGGTACTTGGTTTTGTCGGTATCGATAACGTTGAAGTCGTATACGGTGAAGCGTTAAATATGGGGCCTGAAGCCAATGAGCAAGGTATCCATACTGCTAAGGAAAGCATAGATCAGCTAGTCGCATAATGATCTAACTGTCTTGATGTCGGCGCTTTTATTTACGCTTTGATAAAAAGACCCATGATGCTGTCATGGGTCTTTTTTTATATTTTTTCTTGGCCTTATATTTATACTGATTGGTTTTATAGGGTACGTGTCATAAAGATACTGTTGGGATCGGGCCGATATTGAGCAAAAGGCTGGCAGTGATGGAAACCAAATTTTTGATACAAACTTCTCGCTGGAGTGAAGAAGTTCATCGAACCAGTTTCCAAGCTAAGTCGAGTGATCCCAAGTTGTGCGGCATCTGCAATCAAATGGTGCAGCATCAAGCTACCTAAGCCCCGCTGGCGGTACGCATGAGTGGTACGCATCGACTTGATTTCAGCGTGATATTTATCCAGGCGTTTAATCGCCCCACAGCCGGCGAGATGATCCCCGTCCCAGAGAGTCCAAAAGCGAATATCAGGCTGTGAAAGTGATTGTAAATCAAGAGTATGAACACTTTCTGCTGGAGAGATAGCGTACATTTCTTCGCTGTGCTGTTTTAACAGCCATACTACGTTGGCTTGAGTAACTAAACCTAGAACAAACTGCATAGATAGCTCCATTACTTCGCAGGGGACCTAATGGAGAAATAGCAAAGCTTATGCCAAAAAAAGAGAAAGCCATATTATTCAACACCCCTAAAAATATGGCTTTATATTAATGCTTGTTGCGGTTTCAGTTTGAATCAGCGTGATAACGATAGAGCCTAGTCACGCCACCTTTTAAAGATCAGTGAGGTATTGATACCGCCGAAGGCGAAGTTATTACTCATCACGTAATCGGTTTCCAGTTGACGCACTTCATCTTTGATGTAATCGAGCTTGCCACAGGCAGGATCAATATTGTTGAGGTTAAGAGTCGGCGCAAACCAGCCCTCATTCATCATCTCAATAGTGACCCAAGCTTCCAAGGCGCCACAGGCACCTAAGGTGTGGCCAGTATAGCTTTTCAGTGAAGAGATAGGCATCTGCTGACCAAATACGGCTTCGGTGGCCTGAGTTTCGGCGATATCGCCTCTGTCGGTCGCCGTACCGTGAGCATTCACATAGCCGATAGCATCGGGACTGAGTTTGGCGTCTTTAAGTGCTAAACGGATCGCCTTTTCCATGGTCTCTGCATTAGGTTGCGTCACATGCAGACCATCAGAGTTGGTGCCAAAACCGATCAGCTCGGCATAGATTTTAGCCCCGCGAGCCTTAGCATGTTCTAGCTCTTCAAGTACCAAGGTACAAGCCCCCTCACCAATGACTAAACCATCGCGGTCACGATCGAATGGACTCGGAGTCTGACTTGGATTGCTGTTCTTAGTACTGGTCGCGAACAGGGTGTCAAATACGACGGCTTCGGTCGGACAAAGTTCTTCGCCGCCACCGGCTAACATCAGATCTTGCTGACCATATTTAATGGCTTCGTAGGCGTAGCCAATACCTTGGCTACCGGAAGTACAGGCGCTGCTGGTGGTATGAATACGTCCCTTAAGGCCAAAAAAGACTCCGACGTTAACGGCGGTGGTATGGGCCATCATGCGGATATAGCTGGTGGCGGTAACACCTGACATATCGCCATTTTTCAGCATATCACCGAAGGCGATGATGGGATCGGTACTGCCGGTGGAAGAGCCATAGGCAATGCCCATCGCGCCGGAGGTGACAACTTCAGAACCCAGTAGGTCGGCGTCCATTAACGCTTTCTCGCTGGCCCAAGCGGCCATAATAGAAACTGGCCCCATGGAACGAATCTTCTTGCGCGAATAATGGGCCGGTTTCTCAAAGTCGGTAATGGGCGCCGCGAGGCGAGTATTAAGCCCCTCGAACTTGTCCCATTCTGGCATAGTCGTGACACAGTTTTTCTGTGCTTTTAAGCTGCTGGCAATGGCTGGCCAATCGTGACCTAGGGCGGTAACACCACCGACGCCGGTAACCACAACGCGTCTGATTGTGTCTGACATTAGATCATTCCCCCATTCACTGAGATCACCTGACGAGTAATGTAAGCGGCATCGTCTGACATTAAGAAGTTGGCTAGTCCGGCGATCTCTTCAGGTTTACCCATGCGGCGCATTGGCACGAGTTCATTGACCATATCTTTAGGAATATCCGCAACCATATCGGTTTCGATTAATCCCGGTGCGATACAGTTAACGGTAATTTTGCGTTTAGCCAGCTCTAAGCTCAGGGCTTTAGTTGCACCAATAATGCCCGCTTTAGAGGCGCTATAGTTAACTTGGCCGCGATTACCCGCGATACCTGATACCGAGGCCATGGTGATAATGCGGCCGCCTTGGCGACCCTGAATCATCGGCATGGTACAGGGTTGGATGACGTTATAAAAACCATCCAAATTGGTGTGTACGACGCTGTCCCACTCATCATCTGTCATGGCGGGGAAGGCAGTGTCACGGTTGATGCCCGCATTCAGAATAACGCCGTAATAGGCACCGTGTTGCTCAATATCGGCTTCGATAGCGGCTCTAACGCCGACGCGATCGGCAACATCAAATTGCAGGCAACTGACATTAATGTCAAAGGATTGCAGTTCGGCTTGGGTGTTTGCCGCTGCGGTGGCATTACTGTGAAAATGCAGCGCGATATCATAGCCACTTTGGGCAAGCTTGAGTGCGATGGCCTTGCCGATACCTCGGCTGGAACCTGTGACGAGTATACGTTTGTTGCTCATGAAGGAATGTCCTCGCTTCCTTGGATACTTTCTGAGATATAGGCATCGGTATCTTGTGGCTGAAACACATTGATATTGGCTTCAGCCACTATTTGATCATGATGTAATATTTGGCAGTCAAAAACCGCTAAGCCGCTTTCTTCCTGATACAAACGGCTCACGCGGGTCTGATAACTTTCTCCCAGCGCAAAAGCCGGGATATGCAGCTTAAGTTTACGGCTACCCAGCAGGAAACCAATTTTAATCGCTTGTTGTTTGGCAATGGCTTCGACGCCGGCTAAGGCGGCGATGCTCTGGGCCATATATTCGATACCCACATAGTTAGGTACCGACTGAGACTGAGCGTCGAAATAGGCGCTGCTGGTCGAAATGTGGGTTTCGGTCAGCAAGGTATCGGTTTGATGTGCTAGCAGTCTGTCGATCAGTATCATCGGCGCTCGATGTGGGATCACCTCAGCGACGTCAAGTGCCGTGACATTCAGCGCAGCATTATCGCAATTGGCTTGGGTTGAGTCTGTTATACATTGATTCATAGATTTAGCTCTCGCCTCGGCAAAAAATCACGCTGGCATTACTGCCGCCGAAGGCAAAGGAATTGCTCATGACATAATTTAATTGAGTTTGCATATTGTTATCGGCAAAGGGGAGTGATGGGTTGGTTTCATCCCATTGCCGATCGCCCATCTGTGGCGGAATACCATGATTTGTATTGTCCTTAGACAATAACAGGAAACAGAATGCGGCTTCGATGGCGCCTGCTGCGCCAAGAGCGTGGCCGGTCATCGGCTTAGTCGAACTGACGGCAGGCAACTGCTCGCCAAACACTTCAACTAATGCGCGGCTTTCCATGGCATCATTTTTCACCGTCGCTGTGCCATGCAGATTGATGTAATCGATCTGCTCTGGAGCAATATTAGCATTAGCTAGCGCCATATTGATGGCAGCGATAGCCCCTTTACCTTCAGGATGCGGCGCCGAAATATGATGGGAATCGCTGGACTCACCTACGCCCGCTAACATGACTTCGCCTTGTCCACGAGTAAGAGTAAATAACGCTGCCCCTTCACCGATATTGATCCCATCACGGTTACGACTGAAGGGTTGGCAATGGCCTTTAGATACCGACTCGAGAGAGTGAAACCCATTAAGGGTCAACTTACACAGACTATCTGAACCACCGACAATCACCATGTCGCATAATCCCGCGTTGAGTAATCGTCTCGCGCTGGCAAACACCTTGGCACTAGATGAACAGGCGGTGGAGACGGTATAACAAGGACCGCGGAGTTCAAAATAGTGCTGCAAGAATTCACTGCTATTACCGAGCTCTTGTTTTGAGTACAGGTAATCTTCAGGCAGGTGGCCGTGTTCGGCGCGATAGGCGAGGGCTTGTTCACCTTTGGCGATTCCCGATGTGCTAGTGCCAAGAATAATGCCGACACGTTGACTACCAAATTCCGCTTTTGCCTCCATGACTGCTTGCTCGATCTGCTGTGCAGCGACCAATAGCAGTTGATTGTTGCGGCAGCGAAAGCGTTGTAAATGACTTGGGATTGCAGGCAGATCACACTGTACTTGACCGACTACTACAGCGGTTTCGGGGATAAGATCATCGCGCCACAGCATCCCTTGGGTATTGCCCTCAAGCAGATGTTGCAATACCTGCTCATGGGTCTGACCCAACGGTGTACATAATCCTAAATGGCTGATTGCTATTTGTGTCATAGATCCATTCTTTTTTACAGACGAGTTAGCCAATAGGCGTTATTTTTAGGGTTAATTTAGCCTGAGCTATTGTGAGTATAATCTGTGCCTGCCACTTCGATGATTGACTGTAACGGATCTCAATGATCGCTGTGGTGTTATCGCTAGCATATAATGTTCGACACAAAGCTGCATCACAAGTCTGGCGAGTGAGTTGTCCACCCTGTAAATTGCGATTTACGTCCTCTATCGGCCAGTAGATCAGCTGCAATAAGCCCAATAAATACTCGCCTCTAAACTCATCACCGAGCAAGATACTTTGCTGACTATCGAGGTGCTCGCCATCATAGGTTAAGGTAAATAGGGCTTGTCCCAAAGGCGCTAAGCCCACTAAGGTCAATTGCTCTGGGGTCAACTCAAGCTGGCTCATCAATTGGTGGCGCTTATCGTCGACCTCAAGGTTCACTTGTTGGGTTTGGCTCAAATGATTCTTGAGTAACGGCGCCAAACAGTAGTCGACCTCACTAGCTAGGCTCATACAAGTTTGCCGGGTTAACTGTTGAGCACAGCCACTCAGGGCGACTATGCTCAGGATTAACAGGGCTTTTAGCAGCAGGTTTTTGCTCATCGGCATAACTCGACAATCATATTGAGACGTCGCTCAGCTTCAGAGACAAACGGGTTGCTTTCGTCCCAAGCATAACCCGCTAAAATCGAACAGATCATCTGTTTAATCTTAGGGTTAGGCGTCTCATAAAAAATCACATCCTGGAAGCGACCATCATACCAAGCTTCGACATAGGTTCTAAAGGTATCGACGCCGCGCATTAACGGGGTAGCGTAGTCTTGTTGCCAATCGACCCGTTCTCCATCCAGTTGTTTACCCAAACAGTCGACGGCCATCGAGGCTGATTGCATGGCAATGGTGACACCCGATGAAAATACCGGATCGAGAAACTCACCAGCGTTACCCAGCAGGGCAAATTTGTCCGTCGCTAAGGTGCTGACATTGGCCGAATAGCCTTGCAGCTTAGCGCAGTCGCGCACAATTTTGGATTTAGAAAGCAGCTGTTTCAGTCTGGGCTCTTCGGCTACTAAACGCAGTAAGTTAGCCTCAAGATCCTTATCAACATCGCCTAAAAGATGGGGTTCTGCTACCACACCTAAAGAGCAGCGACCATTACTGAATGGGATCAGCCAATACCAAATATCTTGATTGTCAGGATGGACACTGATCAGGATCTTATTGCGGTCGAACTGATAATTGCCCATATCCACCTGCTCGATATTATCTTCGATATGAGTGAAGATCGCGCTGCGGGTCGGCAAATTCGACGGACGCTCTAAATCGAGTAATCGGGGAAGCACTCGGCCAAAGCCGCTGGCATCTAAAATAAATTTAGCGCTTACTTGGTAGTTTTCACCTTCATCATTGGTAACAGACAATTGTGGCTTATCGTCGAGTTCTACCGCTGTGACCGTCTGCTTGTAGCGTATTTCAACCCCTTGCTGGCTGGCGCTGTCGGCCAGCAGTTTATCAAACTCACCACGCTGAACTTGGAAGGTCGTGCCGGGGCCTGCAGTATATTTATCGGTGAAATCGAACAGGGTGGCACGGCCATTTGCATTAAAAGCCGCGCCATTTTTGAACTGGAAACCCGCTTGATTAACCGCCGTAATCATATTGGCTTGTTCTAAAATCTGCATGCAACAAGGCAGCAGGCTTTCACCAATCGAGAAGCGCGGGAACTGCTGTTTTTCCAGCACTAACACTCGTCTACCTTGTTGCTGTAACAAGCTAGCGGCAACACTGCCTGATGGGCCTGCGCCGATAATTACCACATCATAATCTTGCTCAGCATGGGAAGAGGCGGTCACTTGTCATTCCTTGTATAAGTGTAAATCAGTGGCGATAGCAAAAAGGTTAATGCGATGCCAAGTAATAGGGTTAAACCGAAATAGTGGATAGCTGGGGTGTGACTGAAGGCCAGTAAACCAAAGGCCATTAGTGTCGAGCAGGCAGACATAAATACCGCCATCATCACACCGCGTCCTTGCTGGCTCTCGGCGAAAAACAGACTGTAATCTACGCCAATGCCAAAGACTAAGATCAAGGCTAAGGCGTGAAACAATGTCAGTGGTGAGCCAAACCATCCGAGCAAGGCTAAGGTCAGCACGGCGGCGATGGCAGGTACGGCAGTAACCAATGCTGCGAGCTTGATACCAAAACGAACGGAGAAAATTGCCGCCGCAATGGCTAAGGCTAGGGCCAGTAATGTGAGCGTCAGTTGCCGATATTGCGCCATGACACTGGAGATGTCGGCGACCTTATCGACCAATTGGATATTCGTTAGCGGGTCTAGCTCGGCTTGTAGCTGCGGCAAATCCTTGATACCGCCTAATAGCACGATAGCACCATATTGCTGCTGGTTGGCTGAGCTATCAGGGGTAAGCCAGAGAGGCGCAAACATTTGACCCGCTGGTGAGGCGAAAAAGTCGCTCGCTTCGATGAACTGCGATTGCGCCTGCTGATATTGCCGCTGCAGTGCTGGCGCCAAAGTCGAGTCTAACCCCAGTTGTTGAAGTTGCTCGGTCATATTTTGATAGATTTTGCCTTGCAATTGATAGGCACGCTGCTGTGTTTCATGGCTAGGAATATAACTGGCAAGGTTTACCGCATTACCTATCACGCCAGCCTGTTGCAGTTTGGTGAGCGGCGCCTTTAAAGATTCGAGGCGTTGCAATAACTGTTGCGGGTTATCGCCTTGCACCAAGATAAATTGGTTATCGGTGCCGCCGCTCAGAAGTTGTCGCAACTGCTGTTCCTGCTTGACTATCTCTGCGGGGCTTTTTTGCAGAATACGAATATCATCGTTGGCCGTGAGTTTGAACAATCCCATGCTGCCCACAAGTAATAACAGGATGGCCAGCGCTAATAACACGCTGGGTTTGACTGATTTGAGTTTGGCCAGTTGATTCAGATAATGGCTGGCTAGGCTCAGTGGTTGTGGCCTTGGGCGGAGCGAGCTGTTGGCCAGTTTGGGATAGGCCAAGATTAAAGTTAAATAGGCACCGATTAATCCAGACCCGCAGAAAATCGCAACTTGTTGCATGCCGGGAAAAGGCGTGAGCCCAATAGCAAAATAGGCTAAAACCGTCGTTAGCAGTGCCAGCGAGGCGGCAGCAAAGATACGCGTTACGGTTTCGTTGGCATCGGCCTTTGGATGGTTAAGGCGCTCACAATAAAAGTGAAAGCTGTAATCAATGGCGATGCCAATCAAGCTGGTACCAAAGACCAGAGTTAACAAATGCAGCTCACCACAGATAAGTAGGGTACTGACCACGGCGAATAATAAGCTGGTGGCTATGGTGAGTCCGGCGATAAATAGCGGCAAGATGGAGCGAAAGGCCAACCATACCAGCAGCACCACACCGATAAACGAGGCTAAACCGAGACGTGAGACTTCCTGTTTTGCCTGATTTGTGGCGGCGCTGGCATGAAATAGGGCGCCAGCTTTTAAGATCTCAAGTTGTGCCTGTTCGCCTAAATCTTGTTTAATTTGCTTTAAGGCGCTGTCGATAATTTGATTTTGCTGAGTTTGTTCCTTGGGACTGAAGGCGCTGCCGATGCCTTTCGCCATCACAATCGCGACGGTTTTACTCTGTCCTTGGTTGTTATCAATTGTAGTGAGCAGGACTCCTTGTTCACTATGCAGCTTTTGGTTCGGCGCTAAGGCTTTGAGATTGTCGGGGTAAAGCAGTAGTGGATCTTGACTCAGCAGGTCACTGCTGGCGTAACCAAAGGCGTTGTAGAGCTGGTTTAAGGCATTGGCTTGTAACGCCGCGATATTATCATTTTCAAGCCGACTCGCTTGCTCTTGGGTCAGTAATTTAAATCTATGTGGAAAATAGAAGCGATTAAACTGTGCGGCGCTGTCGCTATTGGCGCTAGTCACCTGGGTAAAGGTATTGGGATGAGCCTGTAGTTGCTCCATAAGCTGTTGTGCAGCCTTAATCGCCTGCGCCTTAGTTTGAGTTTCAAGGGCAAAATAGAGGCGATCGGCCAGTTGCTGCTCGACGCGGTCGATGGCCTGTTGTGTCAGCGGTGCCTCGCTGATCTTAGGCAGCATGGCCAAGATATTACTCTGGATTTTTGCGCCTTGTTGTAACTGTAAGGTGCCAAGCGTGATAACGGTGAGCAGTAGTAACAACCACAGGTACAGCTTGCCCTGACTAGGAAGGCGGTCGAGATATTGTCTCAGTAGGGCGATCATGGTGCCCTTGCCGGTTCGGCTGATGTGGCAAAGTAATCTAGCTGGGTTTGAGTCAAAGGTGCGCTGCTGATCTGCTCAAAGGTGATCAGGCTGCGATCACCGTTGTGATTCAGCAAGGTTAACGAGTTAAGTTGTTGTTCGCCTTCAAGCACTATGGCTTGCATCGCCTTAGCCAGTAGGGGATCTAATGGGACTAGCCCTAGCTGCCAAGTCTGCTGTTGTTTAATCAGATGCAGACTAAATTGTTCCGCCAAGGGTGCGAGCTGTCCTTGAAGCAGTGCGCTCATCAGCCCTGGCATCATCTGCGCGACTCCGCTTGCTTGTTGGTTATCGCTGGCGTGGCTGATCTGTCGTTGGCCTTCGCTATCAATTTGAACCAGAGTACCTTGTGTTAATACTAGGCCACTTTCGAATGGTGTCTGCTGTAACCAAGCTAATCCGACTTCAGCCTTGAAGAAAAATGTCCCTTGGCTGACCAGCGGCTTCTGCAACACCTTCAGGTAGCGCGCCTGGGTAAATTGGCCTTGAGCGTTAGTGCCCATATCCAGCTGCTCGGCTAACTGTTGCAGTTGTGCCGTGTCAGCCGGTGCGGCAAGTAGGGCATCAAAATTTGCTGGCGTCTGGCTATGGCTAATTGGGCTGAATAAGCATAAACAGCAAAATAGCCAAGTGTTAAAACTTATAGTGTTGAACAAGCCAGCCAGTTTCATCGATTACGCCTCTTGCTCTGGAATAAGATGCGCGATTTTTTGTCTAAAACAATCGGGCGTTATGAAACAAAGTTCTTGATTGTCCATCTTAACCGCAGCCTGAATAGAGTAGCCTTTGGTGAGGCGCTTATTGGTTGCCACATCACGAACTTCATAATTAATACGGATGCGGTTTTCCCATTCGACTAAGGAGGCTTTGACCTTGATTTTCTGCTCAAAGGTACTCGATTGCACATATTTTATCTGCACATCGACGATAGGCCAGGCATAGCCCGACGCTTCCATCTGCCGATAGCCATAGTTGATTTCATCCAGCAGTTGGCAGCGTGCCACTTCGAAGTAGCGCAGGTAGTTACCATGCCAAGTTATCCCCATCATATCGGCATCGAAGAAGGGAATGGTCATTTCTATTTCGGTGGTGAGTATTGACTTCATAGCCCCTCCGTTAGTGGCACACTTCCCAGAGGCCTTGCTGTATCTTGTCTACAGTCTGGCGCAACACGCTTTCCAGTGGGCGGTCTTCGATTAGTAATTCAAAGTCTTCGCTGACCTGCTGTAACGTTTTAGCGACCGATGGTGTGAGTGATGCCAGACATAATTCCTCTTGGCTAATGCGTAAGTGAATCCCCTGGGTCATGGCGAGTAAAGCGGCAGCGGCTACCTGTTCGGTGAGCTGCAAGACACGCATACAGTCACGGGCGGCAATGGTGCCCATGCTGACCTTATCTTGGTTATGGCACTCAGTTGAGCGTGAGAATACGCTGGCTGGCATAGTATTTTTTAGTGCTTCGGCTGTCCACGCCGACACGCCAATTTGCACCGCTTTAAAGCCGTGGTTGATGGCGCGGCGATTACCCGTTGCCGCCGATAAGTTAGCCGGCAGGCCATTATTAAATTTAGGATCCATCACTAATGCCATTTGACGATCGATAAGATCGGCAATGTTGGCTACGGCATTTTTGAGCGAATCCATGACGAAGGCGATATGGCCGCCATAGAAGTGGCCGCCATGCAGAATATGCTCGCCTTCACCATCGACGATAGGGTTATCGTTCGCGCTATTAAGCTCAGTCTCGATAAATTGGCGCATAAAGGGCAGTGCATCTTGCAGTACACCTATGATGTGCGGTGCACAGCGGATCGAGTATCTGTCTTGTAAACGATCAGAGTTACGTGGATGTTCGTGGTGATTTAGGTCTTCACGGATCCATGCGGCAATCTGGTTTTGTCCTGGATGCGGCTTAGCGGCAAACAAGATATCGTCAAAATGGTTTGAGTTGCCCTTAAGGGTCAATGACGCCATCGCGGTAATACGACTCGATAATCTGGCTAAATAGCTGGCTCTATCATAAGCAAGGCAGGCCAGTGCGGTCATTACCGCGGTGCCGTTCATCAAGGCTAAGCCTTCTTTGGGACGTAATTTTAGCGGGGTGATATTCAGTTTGGCGTACACATCTGCAGTGTTTTGACGCTCACCTTGATAGATCACCTCGCGCTCGCCAATTAAGACAGCGGCTAGGTACGACAGTGGGGTTAAATCGCCACTGGCACCCACAGAACCCTCTTCAGGAATAACCGGCACTATGTTGAGATTTAGCAAGGTTTCGATACGCTGTAGCAGTTCATAGCTCACGCCAGATTTACCTATGGCCAGTGAGTTGAGGCGACAGGCCATCACGGCACGAGACTGCATTGGCGATAAGATCTCACCTAAACCACAACCGTGAAAACGTGATAAATGCAGTGGTAACTCATGAACAAGATCTAAGCCAACGGTCACCGTGCATGAGTCACCGTAACCTGTGGTTACTCCATAAACGACGCCTTCTTCATCGAGTAAACTGTCGATAAAGCGGGCGCCTTTTTGGATATATTCTTGGTAGTCAGCCTGTTGATTAAGCTGAACCTTGGCGCCTTTGGCAACCGCAACGACCTGTTCGAGCGTCAGCGAACGTTGTCCGAACTCGATTGGGGTTGCAGATGCGGAAGTGTGTGTCGTGGCTGTCATCTATTTATCTGTCCTATCAGAAGTTTGAGGTCGACGGCTTGTGGTCGCCTCGCGCTGGAGTTCTTCATCCTTGCGCCAAAAATCGAAAAAGTTAAACCACTGTAGTGGTTCACGTTTAGCGTAATGTTCTAATCTTTCACTGTAACTGACTATCGCCTGTTGTAAACGCTCGCTGCGACCCGCACGTGGGCCTTTTAAGGTATCGGCAAAATGCTCCAAATGCACTCGATAGCGTCCCTGTTCTCGCAGACAAAACATCAAATACACTGGGCAGTCGAGTAAACCGGCCAAGATAAAAGGACCTTGGGGAAACGGTGCGGGCTTATCCATAAAGGGAGCGTAGACCACGCGGCCTTCACTATTAGATGAAGTACGATCGCCGGCAATCACTACCAACTCACCTTGTTGAATCTTCTCATGCAGTAGCATAGAGGTGCTGGGGCCTAATTCGGTGACCTGAATAAGATTAAGGTCGCTATCTGGGTTGAGCTGCTTAAGCACGCGGTTAAAGTTTTCTGCGTTTTGGGTCAACACCATGACATTGACTTTGACCTTGCGCTGGTGGATTGAAATGGCTCGGCACAGTTCAAGATTACCTAAGTGCGAGACCAGCAGCACGGCGCCATTGCCTTGTTCCAACTGGCTGGCGAGGATCTCTCGGTCGGGAAAGTCCACCTGACTTAATTGAATACGGTCACACCAGGCATCGATACGATCGAGCGCGGCATTACCGAAAGCCAAGAAATGATTAAGGCTGTGGCGCCAGTTAATTTCACCCTGCAGCTGTGGATGATTGGGTTCGACCTTTTGTACTTGGCGAAGGAAGTCTAGCGATGCTGCACGGGCGTTTTTGCCACTTAAAAAGAAGTAACAGATCACCGGGTACATGATGGCGCGACAAAGCCAGTGACCACCAATTTTGTAACTGCTGGCCAGTAGCTTTATGCCCCAGTAACTGCCGCGTTCACCAATACTCGACCAATGTTGTGGCTGATGTGGTCGACGTCCAAGCAGGGTTGGAAGACGCTTTAGCATGCCAAAAAACAACTTAGTGTGCATCATTGAGATGCGCAGATTATCTTTAAAACCTTGGAAATGGCTGCTGCCATCCTCAGGGTAGATCACCCTTGTTGGCAGATGAATAGTCTGTACCCCTTGCCAATAGAGCTTCACTAGAATTTCGATATCGAAATCCATGCGCTCGCCCAAGGTATGCGTCATAAACAGCTTTTCGGTAGCGGCCAAGGGATATACCCTAAAACCACACATAGAGTCTTTTATTTCAAGACTTAAGGTTTCGACCCAAACCCAGAAGTGGGTGATATAGCGGCCATACAAGCGTCCTTTGGGAACCGACTCATCATATTGTGGCAAGCCTGAAATCAAGGCCTGTGGATGCTGAGTCGCTGCGGCAATCATGGCGGGAATATCGTCGAGATCGTGCTGACCATCAGCGTCCACTTGTAATGCGTGGCTATAACCGTCGGCAAAGGCGGCACGCAGTCCCGTGGTTACCGCTGCACCTTTACCACGATTAAAAGGATGATGGATCAAGGTGACCCAATCATATTGCTGCTCAAGTTCAACCAAGAGGTGGCGAGTTTCATCGTCGCTGCCATCATTAATCAAATAGCAGGGCAAATTAAGCTCGGCCAGATTTTCCAGTGTCAGCTTAATTGCCTGGCGATGATTGTAATTGGGGATCACTAACGCCAAACGCATTAGTTGTTTTCCTCAAGCATGCGGCCAGTTAAGACAATGCGGCCTGAACCAAAACGCTTGTCGCCGTCATAATAGGCGAATGTTAGCTTGTGCTTGCTGCGATTAACCGAGACTTTGAGTCTAATTTGACTGCCAGGCAAAATGAGTTGCTGAAACTTGAGCACTTCCAAGGTTTCCACTTGAGCGTGATAGCCAAATTCAGTGGCACCGAGCTGGGTCGCCCAGTCAAGTTGAGTGACACCCGGAAGCACCGCTTGCTCTGGAAAGTGTCCCGAAAAATAGGGTAGGTCGGCTGGAATATCCAATTGCCATTCGACTCCATCATCGAGCAAGGTTTTGCCAAGGATTGGCGGTAAATTCGACTTAATCATGATTAAATAACTCGATTAGCTCTCCGTGTAATCGTTTGCCTTGGCTGTTGAGGCTAAGAGTTGCTGGGTAACGCCAGCGACGGGGTAGTGTCACCCGCTCAAACTGAGTTAACAGGTGACTCTTCAGTAAGTTGTTAACCGCTAATTTGCCTTCGTCTTGTAACAGTTGCAGCCCTTGTTCCGATAGTACAATTGCCGCGCCCAGTTGAACTCTGGGGCTCTCTAGTACTAGCAGTGCCGCCTGTGCGACCAGCGGATGGCTTTCCAGTAGCGTTTCCATCTGTACTAGGCAGATACGTTTTTCTTCAATTTTAACGATGCGATCTAAGCGGCCTAATAATTGGAACTCCCCTTCTTTAATCAGCTTGATTTTATCGTCGCACTTTAACCACTCGTGGCTTTCTAAGTAGGGAGATTTAAGCAACAGGGCGCCGTCTTGTTCATCTTGCTCAATTTGATGGCTGCTAAAGGCGCACCAAGGTTCGTTATCGCTGTATTGGCGTCGGTAGGCAATGCCGCCGGTTTCAGTGCTACCAAACACTTCGATGGGGGGCTTGCCATAACAACGAGCCACATCGGTTGCCGCTTGATGGCTCAATGGACCGCCTGAGCTAAATACTAAACTGGGTGAGCGAAATTGTGGCTCATGATCTAAGGCTTCTGGCAGACGCGACAGCTGTGCCGGACTGCTGATTAAGCATAAATTCGGAAATAGGTTAGTGTAATAGGTCAGGGTTTCTGGGTATTCCACTTGATCGCTTAAAAATGGCCGACTGGCAGCGAGCGGCCACAAAATTTTAAACAGCAGACCGTAGATATGCTGGTGCGATACCGTGGAGATCACACTACATTGTGGTAAATGGGCGGCAAAGGTTTGCTCTAGTACACTGACTTCGGCATCCAGTTGCTCAAGGGTTTTCGTGATCGCCTTAGGTTGGCCACTACTGCCGGAAGTAAATAGGATTAACTCGCCAATAGCCGGACTCTCTGGCCAGCTTACCTCACCAACGGCAACCTCTTTTTTCAACGGCAGGAAGATTTTGCCTTCACATAAGCAGGTGTCAGATAAGATGCCATCAAATTCATGCGTCAGTTCACTGAGGGTACCTGTTTGAGTATTGGCTGGTAATATCAGTTGTTTACCTGCCAGCAGTCCGGCACAAAGGCCAACAGCAAATAGATCGCTATTGTCACAGGCGAGTAACCAGCGTTTGGTCGGCTCGTTTGCTAAGGCTTGGTACAGCGCCGAAACCTGGGCAGTAAAGGCATTACCCGTCACTATGTCATGGTGATTGAAGCTGATAAGTTGTTGGCTCGATGGGCCGCGAGACAACCAGGTTTTAAGTAACTTTGTCATGACTTTTTTAACCACAATGTTCGATATAGCCACTCTCCACCAAGCAAAGATCCGATGAGCAGATATGCGATGAAGCCGTTATAAAGTGTCCAGAACTCAAGGCTAGTAAAACGCGCCGTGTAAAAGGCGACTGTGCCATTCAATACAAACAGGCCGCACCAGAGTAGTGTGACTTTTTTCAAGTAGGGTATTGCTTCGTCAGGCAAGTCAGGCTGTTTTAATCTCGCGAGACGCTCAATCATGCTAGGTCCCTGTTTTAGCGAGTAGGCAAACAGGAATAGCATACTGAGATTGATCACCACAGGGTAATACAGCAGCCAGTCGTTACGTTTGGCAATAAAGCTGCCTGCGGTAAGTCCTATGCCGACCAATACTGGTATCAACATCGCCTTAACTTGCTGTTTGAGTATTGCTAACCTGAGTAGCAATATCAAACACAACACCAGTGCGATGATGCCCGGTGGCAAATAGTTCAGGCCAAAATAAACGGCTACTGGATAGCCGATTAACAGTAAGCCTGTGACCAGTTGCAGCAACAGGCGCATTACTGATTAACGAGTCCTTCGATTGCATCGACAACGTCGTTAACGGTTCTTACCGCTTTGAACTCGTCAGGCTGGATTTTTTTGCCTGTTAGCTGCTGTAGTTTGATGACTAAATCCACCGCATCGATACTGTCCAAGTCGAGCTCTTTGTATAAAGAGGCTTCTGGGGTGATATCGTCAGCGTCGATTTCAAACTCATCCACCAAAATTTTGGTGAGCATAGCTAGGATTTGTTCACGATTTTGCATCTTGCCCCCTAAGCTCGCTGAGATTCGATAAAGCTAGCCAAGCTGGCCACACTGTAAAAATGGGCTTTTGTGGCTTCTGAGTTGGCTTCAATTTTTACATCAAACTGTTTTTTGATGGCCAAACCAAGCTCGAGAGCGTCAATTGAATCTAACCCCAGACCTTCACCAAACAGAGGTGCATCTGTTTCAATATCATCGATGCTGACATCTTCAAGATCTAAGCAATCAATGATTAGTTGTTTAATTTCATTTTGTAAGTTCATAATTAATATCAAGTTGTTGTTTATAGTAATTTTCAAGATCTCGGGTCAGTTGGCGAGCCATTTTGGCATCACCACCTGTTTCAGCATGATAACTGATATGGTTAATAGTTTCGCCTACTTCGACATTCATGCCAATGGTTTGCCGTGGTATCTGATACCAAGGTTCCTGTTTTGTGAGGCCAACGGCATTGGTTCGCAGCACTACAGGTATCAAATCGGTTTTAGTTCGCAGGGCGATATTCGCCGCGCCACGGGCGAAGCTATTAATTATGGCATCAATATGAGTGCGTGTGCCTTCAGGGAAAATGATCATATTGGTGCCTTGGCTTAATACACTGTCGCAATCGCTGAGTAGCAGCTCGGCACCGCGATTAGGAATATAGCCCGCACAGGAAACTACGCCTCGTAAAAATGGGTTACGCCATAAGCCCTGTTTCACAATACAGCCGACATTTGGCATCAAGCTAATTAATACCACCACATCCACCAAGGTTGGGTGATTGGCGATGATAATTTTTCCTTTCGCTTGAGCTAAGCGCTGTAGATCTTGAGTGGTGACCTTAATCACTCCTGCCCAAGTGAGCATGCCAACGAAGCCGCGAAACATAATATGAACGGCTCTTTGTACCCGAGCGATACGCGCCTGTTGGCTCCCAGGCCAAAAACGTAGCAGGGGCAAGATGGTCAACGAGCTAAGCAGTCCACCTAAGCCAAATACGATGTAACAGCTGACTCCGCCGAGCCAGCGGGGGATATAGGCAAGACCAGTCAGGCGTTTGGCGACGACCTGCTTAGGCATAGGTTAACCGCCAAAGACATTGGTTGAGTCGACCATCGAGTGCTTGCTTGTTGGCTAGAGCGTGTAGAACCTCACCATAACTGATATGTGGCGCACAGGCATATTGCTGTTCAGTGGGCTCAGTTTCTAGGGTTAAGGTGATGGCTGCTGGATTATTTTCTGGACGACCGAGCAAAAAAGCCAGTGCCAGAGGCAGCTCAGGTTCGTCAGTAAACTCTTGATAAATATCGGCCACGGGCTCATCGCCATAGACTAATAACAGTTCGCTTTCATCTTCATGTAATTGACCATAGGCCTCGATAAGTGCTTGTTCTAAAGTCTGTTCGGCTGCAGCTATCGAGGTCGATGCCGAGCAGTTGCCGGTTAGAATACTAAAGATGCCGCTGGCGGTGTTATGTACTGATTGGCTAAAACCTATGGGCGAAATAGGCTGTTGCTGCACAATATCTTGCAGTAGTTCGACGGTGCGATTGAGCTCACCATGGCGTGAGGCGAAAATGGTACGGCAATTTGCTGGAGCGTTACATTGAAAGGCCACATCGAGCAGCATTTTAGTTAATTTGCTGTAGCGTCTACGCTGCATCGCGGGGACTTGTGGTAGCTTTGGGGCAGCGGTAGGCAGGCTGTCATCAGACAGCGGCGGTGTTGGCCATTGTTGCCAATCCGTCATCTGTTGAAAATATGGGGACCAAGCACCCGAAGTTCGAATGCCAAAGTTTAACTGCATTACTTTGCCTCTAATTACGGCTGTGTGCCGTGGTTTTCCGTAACGTTAACCCAATACCTAAATTTATGGTATCCGCTGTGGTTATTGTACACCTAAGATTGGAACTAAAGCACGTTTTTCATGTGCAGATGTTCGCCAAATAGATGTATACATTAGGAAATAAAAAACCGCCATCGAGGGCGGTTTTTTGTGAGTTAAGCGGGCAAACCCCATTAAGGTTGTTGCTGCAATTGTTGCTTGAGTTTTCGCATGGCAGCTTTCACTTTTTTGCTGTTTTCGGGTCCCATGCGGATCATCAATTTTTGCGCATTAGGTAGGGCTTCCAATTCGGGATCGACGAACTTGTAGTTTACGCTCACACTGCTGAGTTCTATGGGCTGCTCGATGATAGGTGCAGCTAGCATGAGGTTAATCGCTTCGATCATACGCTGATTAAAACTCATATCTTGGTAGCCTAACTCTTCAAACGCTTCATTGAGTAGCGGAGTGAGTTTGTCATAGGTCTGCATTAGTTGCTGTTCATTTAAGTTACTAACGAAGTCGGCATATAGATCGTATCTATGGTAACTATCTGGATTAAGATACGTTTTATTGGTGACATCTGACACGGTAAAGTTGGTATTGGGCGCCTTGAGTGGGCTGACTTTACGTGCCAATTCCCCTTGGGCAATGTTATCGACGAAAACCACAAAATGGCGCACGATATCTTTTTCTACCAGAACCGGGTCAATTTTCATACCGTTAGCGACTTCCAGCGTTTTTTCGGTGACATAATGATCGCTGTCAGCAAGTGCTGGTAGTGGCTCCTCTGCGGGTGCCGGTTCCTCTACAGGCTCAATTACTTCAGGTTCAACTGTGGCTTCTGGTTCAGGCAGCTGTGCATCGGTAACCAAAGGCTGTTCAGGTACTACTTCTGGTTGAGTGATTGGCGCAGGGAGTTCGGGTTCGGTTTGACGCTCTTCACTGTCTAAAAAGTAGTAGGCCGCGCCCACCACAATTATTAAAATGACAATGATGGCAATTGTTAACGCACTAGCACCGCCTCGTTTTTCTTGAGGGGTAATTCTATCTTCTTGATTAACCTGCATGAAAGTTCCTTGAAGTCGCTAGAGGTGGATGGGTCTTACGCTTTATGACCTCACACCATTGTGCAAAATTAGTCGGTTTTGTCTAGGGTATCTCAACCGAAATAAACAATAATTAACCTAATAAATATAGTGTATTAAGTATGGACTAGGCTTGAACATATTGCTGGCGTTCACCTAACCAACGTAAGATGATGGCATCGACGTTGTCAGGGACTTGTTGCATCACATGTTGCGCCAAATTTTGGGTATGCGGAATAAGACCTTGGTCGCGAATAAGATCGGCAATTTTCATATCAACTATGCCGGTTTGTTTCGTACCTAAAACCTCTCCTGGACCGCGTATCTCCAAATCTTTCTGGGCGATAACGAAACCGTCATTGCTGTCTCTGAGCACCCCTAAACGCTGAGTTGCGGTGTGGGACAGCGGCGCTTTATACATCAATACACAGTGACTGGCGACTGCGCCACGACCAACGCGGCCTCGTAGCTGATGTAACTGGGCTAAGCCTAAACGCTCAGGGTTTTCGATGATCATCAGGCTGGCATTAGGAACATCAACACCCACTTCGATCACTGTGGTGGCGACCAGTAAATTGATTTCTCCGGCCTTGAATTTGGCCATGATCTCTTGTTTCTCTGTCGGCTTCAATCGTCCATGAACTAAGCCTATGTTCAGTTCTGGTAGTTGTTGCTGTAATTCGGCCGCGGTATCTTCCGCCGCTTGGCACTCTAATACTTCAGACTCTTCTATTAAAGTGCAGACCCAATAGGCTTGTCGGCCGCCTTCTAATGCGGCTTGACGCACGCGGTCTATGACTTCAGCGCGGCGATTATCCGATACAGCGACTGTGGTCACCGGGGTTCTACCCGGGGGGAGCTCGTCGATAATCGATGTGTCGAGATCGGCATAGGCGGTCATAGCTAAAGTTCTTGGGATCGGTGTTGCCGTCATGATCAGCTGATGTGGGTGGAAACCTTGGTTGATGCCTTTTTCCCGCAAACCTAAACGTTGATGTACCCCAAACCTATGTTGTTCATCGATGATGATCAGTGCCAGCTTGTTAAACTCGACTTGCTCCTGAAAAATTGCATGGGTACCAATAACAATTTGGGCCTCACCGCTTTTTATCTGCTCCAGTGAGTGGCTGCGGGCCTTGCCTTTAAGCTTGCCTGCTAACCAGCCGACAGTGAGCCCAAGAGGCTCAAACCAAGCATTAAAGTTGTTGGCGTGTTGCTCGGCCAGCAGTTCGGTAGGAGCCATCATGGCAACCTGATAACCGCTTTCGATGGCTTGTAATGCCGCTAAGGCAGCGACCAAAGTCTTGCCGGAACCGACATCACCTTGCACCAAGCGCATCATAGGATGTTGCTGCTGAAGATCGGTATCTATCTCGGCTACAACGCGCTGTTGGGCCCCTGTGGGTTTAAAGGGCAGAGAGGCTAAGAACGGATTAAGTAGTTGCCCATTGGCTTGCATTGATACTGCGGCGTCACGATGGCTTCGTTGCCTGAGTTTTAACATACTGAGGTTGTGAGCCAGTAACTCTTCTTGGATCAATCGCTGCTGCGCAGGGTGACAACCTTGGTCTAATTCATCCAAGGCGACGCCTGTTGGGGGACGATGTAGTAGCTTGAGTGCATCGATAAGCGACATTCGATTGGGACGCAGTGATTCGGGCAGTAATTCGCTTAGTTCACTTTCGTTTAGCAGGGCTAAGGCTTGGTCTGTGAGTTTTATCCAACTCGTCTGCTTGAGCCCCTCTGTAGTGGGATAGATAGGTGTCAGTGTTTCACTTAATGCGGCGTTATCCCCGGGTCTGAGCACTTGATATTCAGGGTGAATGATTTCACGGTTTAGCTTGCCGCGACGCACTTCACCATAGGCGCGAATGGTGGCGCCGTTTTCTAAGCCATTACGTTGAGCGACAGAAAAATTAAAAAATCTGAGGGTCATAATGCCGCTGTCATCGGTCACGGTACAGGTTAGCATGCGTTTGCGTCCCTGTATGATCTGTGACGATTGGATAGTGGCTTCTATGGTGCCGTAGCAGCCAGGGTAGAGCGACTCGATTGCATAGATTTGGGTGCGATCTTCATAACGCAGTGGCAGATGAAATAGTAGATCTTGAACGGTTTTTATGCCGAGTTTTTCCAGCCGTTGCGCCATTTTTGCCGCTACGCCTTTTAACTCAGTCACTGGCATCAGATCGAGTCTACCCACGCGCTATACCCATTTGATTAATTGAGCCATTTAATTCATTTACGACTCAATCACTGTAAATATATACATATACTATCAGAGTTTTGTATGAACGCAATAATGGCAGTGATTCGCTATCGTTGGTCATAAAAAAGCACGCTAGTGCGTGCTTCGATTTAAATTAACTGACAGATTAAATTTCATCTTCCCAGCAGACTTTACCGCCGCGCAGCCCGTCAACTTTTTCACTGAATCGACTCTCTAATACATGACGCTTGATTTTCAGTGTTGGTGTGAGCACATCGTTTTCAACATCCCAAGCTTCGCTGACAACCACGATAGCATCGACGGTTTCGTGAGATTCCAAATTAGGATTGATGCTGTCGAGGGTCGCTTTAAGCGAGCTGCGAACCTCTTCTCGTGCTTGCAGTGCTGCACCTTCTGAAAGCTGCACTAAAGCAACGGGATGAGGCAAACCTGAACCAATAATGCAGATTAACTCTACATGTGGGTCTTGAGCCAATTTACGCTCAATAGGAACTGGCGCGACATATTTGCCTTTTGAAGTTTTAAAGTTGTCTTTGACTCGCCCAGTGATGGTGACATAGCCATCGGCATCGATATTACACAGATCGCCAGTGTGGAAGTAACCTTCTTGATCGAAACAGCTTTCAGTTGCTTCTGGCTGTTTGTAATAGCCGCTCATCAAGCCGGGGCTTCTCACCAACAATTCACCTGATTCGGCTTGTTTAATGCTGCAACCTTCAACCGGACGACCGACGCTGCCAATCTTGCTGGCTTCGAAGGGGTGGTTGATGATCGAATATGCGCTGTTTTCTGTCATTCCCCAGGCTTCACAGATATTAAGGCCAATCTTGTGATACCAAGCGATAAGAGAAGGCGGAATAGGCGCCGAACCTGAGCCTAATAGGTTGCAATGTTCTAAGCCTAAACCTTGGTGAATTTTCTTCTTCACAATGCCGCTGACAATAGGCACCTTGAGTAAGAAGTTAAGTTTGGCGTAGCCAATTTTGTCGATGATATTCTTCTGGAACAGGCTCCATAAACGTGGTACCGAGAAGAACACTGTCGGTCTTGCGCGCTGCACGTCTGCAACGAAACTGTCGAGACTTTCGACGAAGGCGACGCAGCTGCCTGAGTAGAATGAAGAACCTTCGATGGCCACACGTTCGGTGATATGCGCCAATGGAAGGTAGGACAATAAGCGATCTTCTACATCAGTTTTAAGATCGCGAACGACAGCTTTACAGGTCCACTCGAAGCTGGCAAACGTTTGGATAGCACCCTTAGGTTTGCCGGTTGATCCTGAGGTATAAATCAAGGTCATGATCTGCTCTGGGGTGATCGCGGGAGCATCCACCAGAGGTTGTCCCATTTTCAGCAAGGTATCCCATTGATATTGTGCTGGCATAGTGTCATAGGGCATTGCCATACGCAGCAAGTCACCGCCAACGCCGGCTTCTTGATCGGCCCAATAATCCAGCTTACCGATAAATATTGCCTTCGATTCACTGTGCTCTAATACATAACGAATGGTGTCGGCATTGGCCGTCGGATAAATGGGTACGCTGATATAGCCGCCGTGCATCAAGGCAAGATCAGTAATAAACCATTCGGCGCAGTTTTTCGATAACACAGCAACCTTGTCACCAGGTTGTAAGCCTAAATGACGTAGTGCACCGGCGATCTGCTGCATTTTTTGCTGTACTTCACGCCAGCTGAAATCAACATATTGGCCGTTGATTGGCTGTCTTAGGTAGATGTTATCTCCGTATCGTTCTACCCAGTGTTGTAGCATGTCGACGGGAGATTTAAATAATGAGTCCATTTGCAATTCCATAATTATTCTTCTGTTTTAAAGGCGCATGGTCTTGTTAGTTAGCCAGTTATTCTAAGGCGAATAGAATGACCTAGCTCCAGCGGCAAAACTCGATTAACCCCCATCAATCAGTTGAGACTGGTTTGTTATGCGTAAAAGTGAGTATGGCTAATATAACCGCGAATGACAATTGCTTTGCCTGAATAATCAGTGGGATGTCAAATATTTGAAAATTAGCTCACGCCCAGGTAGGGCGCGGCTTAGAGGTCAGTCCAGTGCTAGATTTGGCACTCGGTTTGTATTAGATTTTGTATTAAATGTCGGCGTCAGGATCGGGGGCGCGCATTCTTTGCCACCAAGTGTCATCGGCGACAATCTGTCCCTGCTCATCGATAGCGGGGTAGGGGATCTTCTTGCGACGACATGCCTTGGCGTAAATAGGATGCCCTTGCTCAAAAAGCATGGTTTGGCAGTAAGCTTCATCTAAGGTTCTACGACCATAAAGGCCGGCCTGAGCACGCTGTCGCTGAGCTTCATACATAATCAGCGCTGAGGCCACCGACACGTTAAGTGACTGCACCATACCAATCATGGGAATAATAATATGTTGATCGGCAATCGCCAGGCCTTCATCGCTGACGCCATCGCGTTCATTCCCCATGATCACAACCGTTGGCTTGGTGTAATCGATGTCGCGAAAATCCACTGCAGTTTCAGAGAAGTTAGTCGCCAGAATCTGCATATTTTGTGCTTTAAACTGCGTCGCCGCTTCATCCATGTGGTAATGCTTGATGGTCTTTACCCACTGCTGACTGCCTGATGCCGTATTACCCGACACGCGCATTTCGATATCAGGCCATACCGCATGAATTTGATGAATACCTACAGCATCTGCGGTACGAATTACGGCGGCAATATTATTGGTTTTATGGACTTTATCGAGACAAACAGTGAGGTCGGTTTGGCGATTATCAAGCATCTGGTTAATGCGGGCGAAACGTTCGGGGCTCATGGCGTATCAGTTGTATCAGAGGGAAAAATAACAAGGGCGCAATGGCGCCCTTAATCAAGTGAGCCTTACAGCTCCATGATGCCATCCATCTCTACCAAAGCATCTTTTGGCAGTTGCTTAACACCAATGGCGGCGCGGGCTGGATAAGGCTGGGTGAAGTAACGACCCATGATTTCGTTAACCGTGGCAAAGTTGCTTAGGTCGGTCATGAAGATATTCAGTTTAACGATATCTTTTAATGAACCACCTGCCGCTTCACAAACTGCGGTGAGGTTGTCAAAAACTTGCACCACTTGGGCTTCAAATTCTTCGCTTACCATTTGCATGGTTTCTGGATTCAATGGGATCTGGCCTGAAAGATAAACTGTGCCGCCCACTTTTACTGCTTGAGAATAGGTGCCAATTGCCTGAGGGGCCTTATCGGTCGCGATGATAATCTTCTCTGCCATAATGTTCTCACTTATTAATTGTTGTTATTACAGGTTTAAGATATTGGTATCCGGATACACGGAATCGTTCAGATTAACGGTTACGTGATGTACGCAAAACTTCAGGAAGTACTCGAATGCGGCGCATCACGTTGGCCAAGTGGATTCGATCTTTAACCGAGATCCGTAAGTTAATCAAGAAAACACGTCCATCACGTTCTTCGGTGCTGAGGTTATGAATGTTGGAACCTTCGGCTGCGACAATTGAGGTGATTTTTGCCAGTGCACCGTGATGGTTAACGATTTCAATGCGCAGGTTGGCTTGGAACTCAACCCCTTCGGCATTATCCCAATGCACAGGAATATACTTATCTGGCTCGCCCTGATAACCACGAATATTGGCGCAGCTTTCCATGTGAACCACCAGACCTTTACCCGGACTCACGTGGGCAATAACCGCGTCACCCGGGATGGGACGACAGCAGTTGGCAAAAGAAACCAGCATACCTTCGGCACCACGGATCGGCATCATGTTGGAGTCTTTGTGCTCATGAGGCTCGACCTGATCGCCCTTGAGACGCTGAGCGATCACTATGCTCATTGCGTTGCCAAGGCCAATATCGGCCAACAGCGAATCTAAATCTTTATGCTTGGTTTCTTTAACAATTTTGGCAATTTGCTCGGCAGTAATATCGTTTAATTTGACATTGCCTAGAGCGTGATTGAGCAAGCGTTGACCCAATACCACGGCGTCATCGGCCTTGAGGCTTTTAAGAATCTGGCGAATTTTAGCGCGAGCCTTACCTGTGACCACAAAGTTGAGCCAAGCAGCATTTGGGCGTGCGCCTTTGGCTGTGATGATTTCGATGGTTTGCCCTGAAATCAGTGGCTGGCTCAGCGGATAAGCCTGACGGTTAACTCGTGCGCCAACACAGGTATTACCTACGTCGGTATGTACTTCATAGGCAAAGTCGACCGCGGTTGCGCCAACGGGCAGCTCTAGGATACGACCTTCTGGCGTAAAGACATAAATCTCTTCAGGGAACAGTTCGGTCTTGAAGTTTTCTACAAATTCGAATGAGGTGCTGGCACTCTGTTGCAGTTCCAGTAAGCTTTGCATCCACTTGCGCGCGCGTACCTGAGTCGTTGTACCTTGCTGTTGATCGCCGCCCTTGTACATCCAGTGCGCCGCGACCCCTTTATCAGCCATCTGATCCATATCTTCGGTACGAATTTGGATCTCAACCGGCACGGCATGAGGGCCAAATAACGAAGTATGTAGAGATTGATAGCCGTTAGCCTTAGGGATGGCAATATAATCTTTAAAGCGTCCGGGACGCGGTTTGTATAAACCGTGCATGGCGCCCATAACGCGGTAACAAGTATCGATGGAATCGACGATCACCCTAAAGGCGTAAATATCCATGACTTCTTGAAATTGCAGCTCTTTATTTCGCATCTTGTTGTAGATGGAATAAAGGTTCTTCTCGCGACCTTTAACCGTGCCATTCAGCCCTGTGTCTTCCAGACGCGTTTTGATTGCCGCTTCGATGCTCAGAATAAGCTCTTTGCGATTACCACGAGCGGCTTTAACCACTTCTTTAAGCACGCGATAGCGCATTGGATAATAGGCATGAAAACCTAAATCCTCTAACTCAGTTTTGATATTATGAATACCTAAACGGTTAGCAATTGGCGCATAAATTTCTAAGGTTTCCCGGGCGATACGGCGACGTTTGTCGGGACGCAATGCGCCTAAGGTTCGCATGTTGTGAGTGCGGTCGGCCAGCTTGATCAGGATAACCCGAATATCTTGGGTCATCGCCATCATCATTTTGCGGAAGTTTTCTGCCTGGGCTTCTTTCTTATCGCGAAATTTGAGCTTATCGAGCTTTGATACCCCTTCGACCAATTCAGCGACAGATTTGCCAAACAGTTCGGCAAGCTCTTCTTTGGTGACGGGAGTGTCTTCGATGGTATCGTGCAGCAGGGCAGCCATAAGCGTCTCATGGTCGAGACGCATATCGGCAAGGATGCGGGCAACCGCAACCGGATGGGTTATATAAGGTTCGCCACTTGTGCGCATTTGGCCTTCATGGGCATCACGCGCGACCTGATAGGCCTGCTTGAGTAATTCTACTTGCGCCGGTTCTAAATAACTGGACGCAGACTCATTGAGACCTTCAAACAGATACAAGTGGCAACACTCCTATAAAACGTTGCGGCCTTCTGCGATGGCAGCAACAGAAGCGATTTCAGCCGCTTCGCGTTCGCGAGCAGTTTGACGCTCATCGGCATCAAGGGTATCGGCAGTGACTAAGCCTAATTCGATTTCGCGTAAAGCGATAACCGTTGGCTTGTCGTTCTCTTCTTCAACCATAGGGTCTTTGCCCTGCACAGCGATTTGGCGAGCACGACGCGCTGCAACCAGGATCATATCAAAACGGTTGCCGATTTGGTTTACGGCGTCTTCTACAGTTACGCGAGCCATGTATTGAAACTCCAGTTTATGGGTGAAAAAATGACGCAAAATTGTACACGATGACAGTTAGTCTGCCAACAGATCATTAAGCATATCATTTTGAGCATGAATTTGACCAGCGCGAGTGAGGCGTTGGCTGCGAATAATTGCTTTTAAATCGACCTGAGCTTGCTCAAAGTCATCATTTACTATGATGAAGTCATATTCATCATAGTGGGAAATCTCAGAAGTAGCTTGTGCCATGCGCCCGGCGATAACATCTTCGCTGTCTTGACCACGTCCTGTTAAGCGGCGTTCAAGCTCGGCTTTCGATGGCGGCAGAATAAATACCCCTATCGCTTCAGGCATCATCTTCTTCACTTGCTGAGCACCTTGCCAGTCGATATCGAGAAACACATCGATACCTTGATTTAGCATGACTTCGATGGCCTCACGAGAAGTACCATAGTAATTACCAAAGACTTCAGCCCATTCGAAGAAGGCTTGTTTTTCGATTAGCGCTTTGAATTCGTCAACAGAAACAAAATGATAGTGCTCACCATTGCGCTCCCCAACTCTAGGTTGGCGAGTGGTATGTGAAACTGACACCTTCATATCGGCGGGTTTATCCTGCAAAATAGCAGAAAGCAGAGAAGATTTGCCGGCACCACTAGGCGCTGAAATGATAAAGAGGTTTCCGCGAGCGGTCATGTATTTGCTATCCAAAGGCTAATCGTTTTTAGGTAGCCGGACATTATACAACCTAGCAGTAAATTAAGGCTAGTGCTTTCATAATGAACTGTTAACCCTGTAGGCTTCGGTTTTATGATCTCAGTTGAATTTAGATTAATTTCAACATAAAGATTGGCCTGAGAGGTTAATGCAATAACTCGCGGTGTTAAGCTGGGACTCAGGCAAGTCGGTTTATGCTTATAAAAGCGGTTTTAATCATGATTTTTAGGGATATGGCGTTATGCAGTTAAACACCTTTTTTTGTCGTCGAGGCGTGGACAGTAATATTCGATTTGCCTTGATCAATATCGGCGCTTTGTTGTTGGTGTCTTTATTTGACGTATTACTAGGCAGCCATGGTCTATTACTGGTTATTTCTTTGCTATTTGCTGTGGTAGTCGGGCTTAGTACGCTACGCCGTTTGCAAGGGCAACGCTCGCCACTGATTATCTTGCCAACGATGGCGCTATTGATGATGAGCATAGGTCTGATTTATCAATGGCACATTTTAAGCGCCATTTGTGTCTGTTTACAGATTGTCAGTGTGGTGGTAATTGGTCTACGCCCATTACCAGGCAGTATCTATAAAGCCGATGGTTTTGGTTACAGCGGCCCTTTGGCTGTGACATCAAACGGTAGAAGACGCGTCGAACCGACTTTGGCGACCGGAGGTCAACAGCCTCATTTCGCTACAGTCGACGATGTTGAAAATAGCTCAGTTGGTCATCAAACTCTGGCAAATGATTCCGCTGAGAACCGCGTCGGTGCAGACAATTTTGCTGCAACAGATTCGGTGCAGCATTATGCTTCATATCAAGCTGAAATCGCTTCTGAAGGTGTAGATGGTTATCGGGTCGAAGGCGCTCACCAACAGCGTTATCGTGAAGAGCATCAGGATGATACCTATTCAGACAATATGAGCGGCTCTTTCAGCCAGATGATGTCAGATATCTTGAGCGCTTCGACTAAGGCTGCTCAAGTTGTTGTGCACAATATCAAAGCTTTTCCCAAAGTGGTGGGTATCTCTTTTGTGGCCGTTTTAAGCTTGGGGCTAGTGTGGATCTTGTGGCCTGCTGCAGGGATGGAATCTGATACCGAGCAGACGGTTAAGTCGTCGAGTGGTTCGCAAACCGAATCGCAAGGCGCTGATAATGTATCGTTTAAAACGGCACAGATGCCAGATGGTTTTAGCGTGTTGCTCGATGGTGATGCCCTGTTGCTCAAGTGGCTAGGCGAGCGGGGTGATCCGGGCCTTATCTGGTCATTGAAAACCGCTAAAGGCGATAGTAGCTGCCAAAATGTCACTTTTAATAATGGCACTCAATATCGTCCAGTAGAAGTGAACTTAATGAAGGATACGTCGACGGTCGCGCGCTTTTCTCCATTGGATACTAAAGCGATTATTCAAGATATTGCCATGCGCGGAAATCTGACGATGTGTGGCTATCAATTTAGTCTTAAAGGCAGTCAGGCGGCATTGGCAAAAGAGGTCGCATTTCGCCCTTATCTCTAGTGTGTATTCACTATGTAAATTAACCTGAGCTCTGTCGTACACCACCGCTCGCTATGGTGTACGACAGAGCGCCTTGATATGCCCAAAAATCTGCGCATTCAGTCAGAAAATAGACTTTTCTTTTCGAACTAATCCTTTATAGCATTGAATTAGCTTGTTAAATTTAGATTTTCCGACACTCATAAACCCGAGTTCAGGTTAAATTACTGCAATCGCCAGTACACCTCTGGTGTAATACCAATCGCAGTTATTATCTGATCATTCTTGCTGGTTAAAATCACCGACAACCGTGTTGAAATTTTTTAATTAGAATAACTGGTTACTGTAATTTACGCCTTGTTATCGACAATTTTTCCTGCGCCCTTTTCTGTTACAAACGGGCTGATCACTAATTTACTTTAATTAATGGTATAAATTAATTTTACTGTTTAGACTCATGGGTCAATTTTTCTTTCAAGGCATTTAAGGTTTAGTTTGAGTGCCTGTTTGGCGACCATGACAACTTCTCTATCATTTTCTGAAAATAGCGCTAAACAAGACATCACTTTAGTGGTGATGGCCGCAGGACTCGGTAGCCGTTTCGGCGGCGACAAACAGTTAGCCAAATTGGGCCCCCAAGGCGAAACCATGCTGGAGCTGTCTATTGCTAGCGCTATTAAAGCTGGTTTTTCCGCTGCGGTAATTGTGACCCGCTCTGAATTGATCGAACCGCTAACCGAATTATTACGCGACTTACCTCAGGGGTTTAGCCTGAGCTTCTGCGTGCAGCAGATGCTGGATCTACCCGCCGAGTGTTTAACCATTGTTGGTGATGGCCATTATCGGACTAAGCCTTGGGGAACAGCTCATGCGCTGTGGAGTGCCCGTCATCAGGTTAATACGCCTATGGTGGTGATAAATGCCGATGATTTTTATGGTGATCAGGCTTTCAAATTATTGGCCGCTGGTTTTCAACAACAACCTGAACGTTGGCAGCTAGTGGCTTATCGCTTACAGGAAACCCTATCGGATAATGGTGGGGTCAATCGAGGAATATGTTTGGTGGATGGCGACTATTTGACCTCGGTTGAGGAGTGGCTAGATATCGCTTGGCAACGGGATGAACTGCTGGGACGAAATGGTGTCGATGTTGCTAAATTAGACCCACAGAGTTTAGTATCGATGACCTGTTGGGGATTTACTCCGCAAATTTTTACTGTGTTAGGGCATTCTTTAAGCGAATTTGTTAAGGTGTTCGGTCTGCAAGCTGATAGCGAATGTTACTTACCTGCAGTTGTGCAACAGTGTTTACCGTCTCAATACGCTGAGCCTAACGCAAATATAGCCAAAGATGTTTATGTCAATACAACTGACCAAACTTGGTTAGGGGTTACCTATCCCGAAGATACAGCGTGGGTGAAACAAAAATTATTGGAGTTAATGGGTGATTGATCTTATTCGGCAACAGGTGTTGCCTCACTTTGGCATTACTGAATCAGCCAAAGTTGTTCCACTGGGTAATGGCCATATTAATGATACCTTTTTGGTGCGTTGGCCAGCCGGTGAAATGGTGCTACAGAGAATCAATACCCAAGTTTTTAAACTGCCTAATGTGTTAGTGAACAACGCGCAGACAATTGCCCAACATCTGAATTCCAAACTGCAGAGTGGTGATTATCAATTAAAAGTGGTTGAACCGGTATTAACTCAAGACCAAGCGCTGTTTGTTGAGCTCGATGACGGTGGATTTTGGCGCGCCATTAATTATCTGCCCCATAGTCATAGCATCGAAGTGGTATCTGATGAGCAGCAAGCGGAGTCAGCGGCTAAAGCTTTTGGGCATTTCTCCTGTGCGTTAAGTGATTTAGATGCACAAGCCATCGAAGATGTTATTCCTCAGTTTCACCACCTCCCCGGACGTATTGAGCAATTAAAAGCCGCGGTCGAGCAAGATGTTGTCGGACGTTTAGGTCAGTGTCAGAGCTGGGTCGATATGGCGTTATCTCAGTCAGGTTTACTGCAAGAATTGGCGCGAGTTTCAGATCAACTGCCACTGCGAATTTGTCATAACGATACTAAGATCAATAACATGCTTTACGATAAGCGTGATATGACAAGTTTGGCGATTATCGATCTCGATACCTGTATGAAAGGGCATCTAATGTATGATTTTGGCGATATGGTGCGGACTTTTACTTCGCCAGAAGAGGAAGATTCGACTCATTTGGACAAAGTTAACGTACGTGAGTCGATATTTGCTGCCATTTGTCGTGGTTATTTAAGTGAGCTTGGTCATGTACTGAGTGAACAAGAGAAGCAAAGCTTATGGTTGGGTGCGCGTGTGATCTGCTTAATGATAGGGGTGCGTTTCTTAACCGATTATCTTAATGGTGATGTTTATTTCCATGTGCACCGAGATAATCATAATCTTGAGCGTGCGGCCAATCAGTTTACTCTGTATCAAAGCTTATTGAGCCAACAAGATACGTTAAAACAGCACCTGCAATAGATAAACTTTTTGGGTGATAAATAGCGGAAATGTGCCTCGGTCATTTCCGTTTTTTTACGACCGATGCTGCTTAATTGAAGACAATATTTGCTCAAGATCAACTTAATCGTAACTCCTCAAGTCAAATCCTGTTAAAGCGATCACTTACGCCATACACTGCAATCATAATAATAAGATGCAGGAATATTAGATGGCACCAACAGTCTGTAACACCGCCTTAGAAGCAGTCTCTATTATCGAAAGTGGCGAGACACTCTGGACCCATTCCATGGGCGCTACGCCCAAGGTATTACTCGATGCCTTGGCGCAACACGCGTTGACCAAGCAAGACCTGACTTTACTGCAACTGCATACCGAATGCGCCGAATCACTGAGTGACCCACGCCTTAAAGGTCATTTGCGTCATCGTTGTTTTTTTGGTGGATTGCCCACACGAGAGCTATTGCAGCAAGGTGACGCCGACTATGTGCCTATTTTCTTGTCTGAAGTGCCTAAGTTGTTTCGGTCGGGCGAGCAACGTATCGACACTGCAATTATTCAAGTTTCACCACCAGACAAACATGGTATCTGTTCTCTGGGGATCTCGGTCGAAGCCAGCTTAGCTGCCTGTCAGGTTGCTAGAAAAATTATTGCTCATATTAATCCGCAGATGCCACGAACTCATGGTGATGGATTTATTCATTATGATAAGTTCGCCGCAGTTTACACCCAGAGTGAACCTCTACCACAACACCCTTTAGCGGCAAGCGATCCTATCAGTCTGGCGATCGGTAAAAATGTGGCAAAACTGGTACGCGACGGTGACTGTTTGCAAATGGGCATTGGTGCGATCCCCGATGCGGTATTGTCTTGTTTAACCGAACATCAAAACCTTGGGGTACATACCGAGCTGTTTTCCGATGGCGTGCTTAACTTAGTCGAACTCGGGGTGATCAACAACAAGTGTAAGCAGGTGCATCCCGGTAAAACGGTAACGGGATTTGCCCTCGGCAGCCAGCGGTTGTATGACTATGTCGATGATAATCCGTCTGTAGTATTTATGGATATCGAGCAAGTGAACGACACATCTATTATTCGTAAAAACCCCAATGTAATGGCAATAAACTCGGCGCTACAGGTGGATATTTCAGGGCAAATTTGTGCTGACTCTCTGGGGACCAAAATCTATTCGGGTGTCGGTGGTCAGATGGACTTTATTCGCGGTGCAGGCTTGTCTGAAGGTGGCCGCTCTGTGATCGCATTACCTAGCACTGCTGCGCGTGGCAGCGTGTCCCGCATCAGTACCGTACTGTCACCAGGTGCTGGCGTAGTCACCACTCGCGCACATGTGCATTACATCGTCACCGAATACGGTATTGCCAATCTACGTGGTAAATCTCTGCGTGAACGCGCCAGAGCACTTATCGATATCGCTCACCCTGATTTTAGAGAACAGCTTGCCAAAGAAGCCTTCGATGTTTGGGGGCTTAAGGTTTAACCTTAGCAGTATCTTAAAATGAAAAAAGCCTCAATATGAGGCTTTTTTACTAACTAAACCATTCGGAAGTTCCGGATGGTTTGATTCGCTGCTAACTCGTCAGCCATCTGAGAATCGATTTAGGCAGGAAAGTTAACGCCTTGTACTTGCAATGACTTTTTCTAATAAGCACAAGGCATTTAAGACACTATTGGACGGGGATAGGCTATTCCACGTTCAGATTCAGCTCATTGAGTAGCGGCCTAGACCCTAACAAACTCAATGAGTTATCGAAAAGAAACCGTTCAAAAATGCCTGTTTGCCCACCAAACTGCCCACCACTTGCCTATGGCTTTTACTAAATCTTAGTGGTTAGCAATGGAAAAACAGTGCCGTTTTTATGCTGCTGTTAGAGCTAAAACATAGCAGTTTTGAAGGGCTTTATCGAGCACGATTTCCGTCAACATAGCTTTGCCATTCTTTACTGGTTCTACGCGATAGTAATGAGTCAGCAGAAAACTCATCCAGTCTGAAATGGATATTATGGTGTCCATTTTAATAGAAATAAGCTAGATGTGGATACTATGGCATCCAATAGAGATAAGGCTGAGTGTCGAATGGTAGGCATCAGGTCTACAAATTGTTATCCCTAAGGTAACTTTGTCTAGACCTCGGGGCTAAGCAACGCGCCTTTACCATCTCTGAGGTAAATACTGCGTGAAATACAAAGGCATCACTATATTGGTTTGTTCTAACGCTGAAGAGCCTTGTGTACCCGTTAACTTAAAGGTTTTACTTGGAGTACATTTTTCAACGTAGGATGCCAACGATTTTGCTCTTGTACGTTTACCACTTTTGACTTCAACAGGGACGATATCGCCTTCATCGGTCGCCAAAATAAATTCGATTTCGGCGCGGGCGTCATTCCATGAATAGCTTGGGTCAACGCCAATAGCAGTGAGCTCTTGTTGCACAAAGTTTTCAGCCACATAGCCTTTGTATTCATAGTTTTGTTGCTTAATCTCTTTATAACTGCTGCCCAGCATATGATTGAGCAGGCCCACATCAAACAGAAACAGTTTCACCATATTTTCTTTTTTATAGGCCGCCAACGGAGATTTCGGCAATCCTTCAATAGGGTAGTTTGGCAAAGCTAAGCGGCAGCAGTTAAGCCAATGGATCGCGGTTTCAAAATCGCTATAACGAGATTTACGCTCATGCACATGCTTAAATTTAAAGCGTTTAACCGACTCATCGCTGACAAGTGATATCTGCGCTGGAATGCTATTAAATACCGATTCAATCAGTGTGGCATCGACCTTGCCCGCGTACTTACCGAAATCGCGGCGATAACCTTCAACTAAATCGGCATGAATTTTTGTGACTTTTTCAACACGCTCTAGAATGCTTGAATCCTTAAACTGATACCAAGCAGAAACGGCTTCCGGCATACCACCGGTAAAAAAATAGTCGGTTAGTTTATCCATCAATTTAGTGTGTACTGCCGGTGTGCTTGCTTGACTATCAAATGCTTTTATCAGTGCTTGCTCGTTGGATGCATAAATAAATTCTTGGAAGGTCAGTGGTCGTAAATTATATTGTTCTACCTTGCCAACAGGGAAGGTGTTGAGCAAACCAATGTTCGAACCGCTGGCTGCGACAAAGTAGGACGGTGCTTTTTCAGCAAAATACTTAAGCGAAGTAACGGCACGTTCGCATTCGCCAATTTCATCTAATATCAGCAAGTCGGTTTCTGGGTTGAATGCTTGGTTGGTTAACAACTCAATGTTCATTACTAGCTCGTCAGGTGACAATGAGCCATCGAAAGCCTCTTTGTAAGCAGGGTTTTCAAGGAAGTCGATACGAAGGATGTTGGCAAAGGTGTTCCCAAACAACTCTTGCAGCAGATAGGTTTTACCTGTTTGTCTTGCACCATCGATCAATAATGGCTTGCGCACAGGTTGATTTTTCCATGCTATTAGGGCGTTGAGTAAGTTGCGCTGCATTGTCATTTCCCGCCAATTAAGACTGTTAACTGCCAGTAGTATAACTTAGTCTACATTTTTTTGCGCAGAAAAGTGCGTAATTTTACATTTTTATGCGCATAAAAGTGTTTTGGCGTTCTAGTTGAGCAAGGCTTTCCCTTTTGAGATGGCTTTGGGCACTTACCTCTTGGGCAACTAGGGCAGTTTGGGCAAAGCCTTAATTCACGCTATTTAGCCACACACCAACCCTGCCCACTCGGTATTTATCACTTGGGGCATTATGTAAATACTGGGGCAAGTAGCTACCTGCACCCTCAGAAAGCGGCATGATCTGGGCATTTATCTGCCTACTGCGTCCGTTTAACTCTTTAATACAAGTGGGGGCAAACTCCTAACTGAACTTAACAGATCAGTGAGGAAGCAAACGATGAACCCAACTACACAATCACCCACAAACCGGTTACAGCAGCCAAGTACGTCAACGAGCAGGCTGGATAGATACCAGTGGTCCACAAACCCTCTATCTGTTTTACCCAACCGGCTGGCGTGAAGCCACTGAAGGCCTAAGCCCAGATCGCGCCGCCAAAGCGCTGATGGCCGCAGGCTACCTAGTCCCCGATGGCAACCGGCCACAGCGAAAAGTCAGCCTGCCCGACAACACCCGCCCGCGAATGTACTGCGTGAAAGGCAGTATTTTGGATGACGAACTAGGTGGTGAATCCTATGTGAGCTTGTCGCTTTGCAGTGTATCGCCAGTAAACCTAAGGGCTGGGCGAGGATTAAAAGCTAAGGCGGACAAGACTGCTAGCGTACTGGTTGTGCACCTACTGTGGTCAGTGATTGTCATTGCACTGAATGATGGAAAATAATCTTGTGCCATTATCAGTAGTTGATAACATGAGTGGATTATGTACACGCGTACAGTCTTTTTTATTGGCCAAGCGCTTTTTATCTACTTGCTGGGAACTTAGTGAGCAAACGATTTGAGTAAAGCAATGAAAAACGCAAGACAATCGCGCTGTGTCATTGGCATTAAAGGGCAAACGCCCGATCCCGATTACCCCGTTGATATCTGGTTCGATTCGCTGAAATCGATGGCTAATGTGCTGTCGAAAGAAAACCAGCAGTTGTTAAAAGTGATTTCCGAGCAACAGCCGCAATCAGTGACTGAGCTGGCAACACTTACAGGCCGAGCGGTCAGCAATGTATCGAGAACACTGAAAACATGAGAAATGTGAGTATCGTTCAGTTGGTGAAATCGAGTAACAGTACACCATCAAAGAGTATTTCTCTAATACACGCTAATTTTTTAGTGCTGGTTTGAATTTAAGGATAGTTATGAATCTCAAAGAGAAGTTAAGCAAGTTCGTTAATGGTTGGGTGCAAGCAACAAAAGAGCAATTTACTGGGCATCCTATTGCAAATCTTTTTCGCCAAGATTTAAAAAATGAAATCGAACAATTAGTAAAACAAGACTTCGATTTATTTGAGATTAAAGCAAGTGTTGGGGCTGGAAATTGGGCAAATGTCCCTTGGCTATCGATTCTTAATCCAAAGATCACTACAACCACGCAAGATGGAATTTATCCGGTTTATCTGTTCAATGCAGATGGTTCAGGTTTTTACCTTTCGTTGAACCAAGGAACAACCATTCCTACCAAAAACTTAGGAAAGAAAAGATCGGAAAAAAGAGCAGAGGATATAAAGAGGGTATTGTTATCTCAATTTCCTAGATTAAAAACTTGGGGTGTACAGGAAATCGATTTGAAGGCAGAAACATCGCTTGGAAAGTCATATGAAAAGCCGAATATTTCAGCGAAATTTTATAGCAGCGATCGTCTTCCTGAAAGCGATGAATTAATAACAGATCTTCAAGAATTATTACAAATATACAAGAGCATAGAAGAATTTAAATTTGAACATTTATTAGAGGAAGAGGATTTTAGCCAGAGTAAGTCAAAAGAGCTTTTTACTATTCAGGGGGTCTCGCTATCCAAACCCTTCCTCCTTCTCGCTGGCATCTCCGGCACAGGTAAAACCCGCTTTGTGCGTGAACAAGCAAAAACATCACAGCAGTTTGCTGAAACCTATTGTTTAACCTCGGTGCGCCCTGACTGGCATGAGCCGAGCGATTTACTCGGATATATTTCACGCCTCGCAAAAGACGGCGAAGCCGAATACATCACTACCGATGTATTGCAGTTTATCGCTAAAGCTTGGCGTGCCATTGCTGATAGCGGCTTAACCGTTGAAGTGCAAGAAAGCGAAGATCTAGGTAAACGCTTAGTGGTATCAGGTGAGCGTGCTGTACTTGAACAGGTATTACCTTACTGGTTGTGTTTGGATGAAATGAACCTTGCCCCTGTTGAACAGTATTTTGCCGATTACTTGTCCGTATTGGAAACCCGCGAATGGTGTTGGACGGGTGATAGCTTTACCTACAGCTGCGATGCGCTATTGAAACCCGCCACCATTAAAGAAGTTGCGGACAAAGAAAAGCTACGCAAAGCGCTAGGTTTTGATGACGCGCAATACGATGAGCTGTGGGCAGATATTTGCCAATATGGTTTAGGTATTCCGTTTAACCTGCTTGTTGCGGGCACGGTGAATATGGATGAAACCACTCACGGCTTTTCGCGCAAAGTGATTGACCGAGCGCTGAGCTTTGATTTTGGCGCGTTTTTCCCTAACGACTATCACGACTTTTTCACCCCAACCAGCTGCAATAAACGCCTTAGCTATCCTATTTGGTCACACGCCAGCAAAGCAGACTTAGTCAATACCTTTGATGCTGATGGTACCAAAACCGTTGCGTTTTTATCGGCCGTTAATGCAGTGCTAAAAAATACACCGTTTGAGTTGGCATTTCGTGCGCTCAATGAACTGCTGCTTGCGGTTGCTAGCAGCCAACCACAAGATGATCTGACCCTAAAAGCCGTATGGGACGACTTTATGATGTGTAAGGTTCTGCCGCGTATCGAAGGCGATACCGACAAGCTGACTACATCAAATCGCAAGGATTTGCTGGAAGAGCTTAGCGTTGTGCTTTCAGACCAGTTAGCCCCTATTTGGCAAGCAGAACAAGGCGATAAGAATCAACGCCCTGACTTGTATCGTGAGAAAATCGTGGCCGATGGTGCTACTGATGAGGAAAAAGTACTTCGTATACCTTGCCGTTCAAAAGCGAAGTTGCAGTGGATGAGCGGGCGATTAGCCAGCGCCACCTTTACCAGTTTCTGGCCTTAATGAGTCGGTGCTGTTTGATGCCTTCTGCAATGAATGCAACCTATAAGCAGAACCCGTACAGTGATGGTGTAAGGAGTGGTAGGGAATGCCGGAGTTAATACGATTACAAACCCCTGACTTTGAGTTTTCGGTCTGGGCGAATGATATTAGCCAGCGGTTGCGTGTGTACCAGAATACAATGGTGCACAGGGTGAGCGCTAATCATACGCAACCTAGCTATGAATTGCGCTTTGCGCCAGCAGCGCAGCTGAGCAATGCTATTGAACCGCAAGGGCTAGTTGCAGATGATCTGGTACAAAGTGGGTTAGATGAAAGTGACTTAGCCGAAAATGACCTTGTTGCCAATGGCTTAGCGAAACACGCTGAGCTTACATTAAATTCCCCGCTGTTTTTTGAGAATACTCAGTACCAGTTTGAGTGGGTCTTTTTTAGTGAAGTCACTAATGCGCGGTTAACCCATCGCAGCCAAAGCGTGAATGAGGCATTTCGTTTTGCCCCCGAAGTAAAAACCGCAAGGGGCATGGTGCCCGCACGTTTAACCGGCACCATTAATACCGGCAATGATGTGGGCTGGTTACGCTTGCCGCTTACCTTTGAGCACAATGGCAAAACACAGACGCAGCACATAGCCTTTGAAGTGCTGCCAACCAAAATGGCACTGCACCAAGACTTGCCCGCCATGTACCAAGCCATCGACAAAGTGTACCCTCTTTGGCGCTTTAGTTTGGTCGAAAAAACCGAGCAAGATGCAGCGACTAGCCAGCAACGCGGACATTTTCCACTGATGTGGTTGGCTAATTTTGCCGCGTTGCGGAAGCGTTTTGAACAAGGCTTAAAAGTGATTTGTGCCGCCCCACATAGCCGCTTGCAACCGACGGTTGCCAATATCAAAGCGGCCAAGTTAAAAGGCCACCTGCCTCATAGGTTAGCGGAGCAAGTCAAGCAAGACTTTGCTAATGGCCAGTACGATAAACGCTATGCGGTCGAAAAAAAGCAACTGAGTGTCGATACCCCAGAAAACCGTTTTATCAAAATGGCGGTGAGTAAAAGTAAGCGGCAATTAGCGGAGTTTGAATACAAGCTTAGGCAGAGTAACCAAGCACCAGAGCGGCAACGGTTGTCAGATTCATTTTTAAATGAGCTGCATAGTTGGCAACAACCGCTGCAAAAAGTGTTAGGTCAGAGTTTTTTACAAGAGGTTGGCGCATACACAGGGTTAAACCGTGAGTCGTTAGTGCTACAGCAAAAAACCGGTTACAGCGCGGTGTATCGTATTTGGCAGGAGCTGAAATTTTATTTAGATGTGTTTGGCAATCAGTCGAGCATTTCAATGAAGTCGGTGGCCGAGATTTTCGAAGTATGGTGCTTTTTGTGTTTGAAACAGATTTTAGAGCAGGATCTCGGCTTTGAATTGGTGGAAAACGGGGCGACTAAGCTCGCCCAGAATGACTTTTTTGAGTACCAACTAAAAGATGGCTTTGCTGGAGCCTTTCGTTTTAAACGCAGCGACGGTGTGACCGCTAGGCTGGCACACGAGCCGAAATTTACCAAAAAGGGTCAATCAATCCGCTCGTACTTGGTTAACCAAGAGCCGGATATTGTGTTGGAAGTGACGCTACCTAAAAATGCCAAAACTGATGAAGAAAAACAGTTTATTTGGCTGTTTGATGCCAAGTACCGCATTAAAACCGAGAAAAACCGCTTTGATGACAGCAATGAAGATATTGAATGTACCGATTACGTTCCAGACGATGCCATTAACCAAATGCACCGTTACCGGGATGCACTCATTCGTTTATCAGAGCCGCGCTTTTCTGAGCAGTCATCCGGTACAATCGAAGGGCAACCAGCTAAAAAAAGCCGTCCAGTTTTTGGTGCCTTTGCTTTATACCCAGGTTTTTTTGATCAAGCCACAACACCCAACCCCTACGCAGCCGCGATAGAAGAAGTGGGTATTGGCGCATTTGCCCTGTTACCTAGTCAAAATTGGCCTAGCCAAAACGAACTTAGTCAAACTGAATCAACCCAGACTAAAAGCCGTTATTCCGGTCACCAGTGGTTGCTAGCGTTTTTGCAAACGCAAATTGGCACAGCGCCGAATGCACAAACAGGGCAAAACAATGAAGCCATGTATCCTGTGGCTGGCATGGCGGAAAGGCTCTATGTACAAGACGCTGCACGCATACCTTATTACGGCATGCGCCAAGTGCTGTACCCTGATTTGACGATGACAGTGGCATTGGGTGGGCAACGTGGGCGTGATAATGGCTACTTTGAACAATTTGAGCAAGGTACAGCGCTGTGGTATCACCTGCCGCAAAGCACGTTTTTGCAGAAATTTAAGCAGCATATTGCCGAGGAAATTCGCTATTTAGCGTTGGCGTCTACCTCAGACACTCAAAGTTCAACCAAGCAAATTGACAAACTTTGGCCGGTTAAACGAGTCACAGTGTTACCACGCTACGCCATTACCGAAGATCAAGCGGGTAAGAAGTCAGGTTCTGCTGATTTGTATTATTTATTTGAGTTAGGCAAACCACTGTCACTGCAAACGCCAGTGACCAACGTGCCACATCGCCCAATGAAAAACTCGATGAAACTCACAACCTTAACTCGCCTAGAGAGCGTCACTAAGTTTACCGAGGTTGAAAAAGTGTACGAAGCGGCAATGGTGTGATTGTGAAATATAGAAAAGAAAACTTCCCTTTTTGGTAACTTTAATTATAATTCCCACCAAGGGAACCTTGAGGTGATATGCAAGTCTTAGGTAAAGACAAACTTGTCGATTTTTATAAAAAACACGCTAATGTGAAGTCAGCTTTAGAGGCATGGGTTTCTGAAGCTCAAAGCGCTTGTTGGAAAACTCCTCAGGATTTTAAAGACCGTTACCGCAGTGCAGATTTCCTAGACGGAAATAGAGTTATATTTAATATCAAAGGTAACCATTACAGACTAGTTGTAAAAGTCAGGTATCAAAATGGCATTGCTGTTATTGAGTGGGTTGGTACTCATGCTCAGTATGATAAGCAACGCTTTTAGGAGGGGAAGATGAGTCACATTAAATTAATCAAATCAGCACACGATCATGAGTCAGCATTGATGCGATTAATGTCATTAATGGACTTGGATCCGCAGCCAGGTTCAGCCGAATCTGATGAGATGGATGTATTGGCATTATTAATTGAAACGTACGAAGAAGATCATTTTCCAATTAGTAAGCCCGATCCAATAGAAGCGATAAAATTTAGAATGGAACAACAAGGTTTAAAAAATCGAGACCTTATTCCTTTTATTGGGTCAGCTCCAAAAGTTTCCGAGATATTGAATGGAACACGTAGCCTTAGCTTGAACATGATCCGAAAGCTAAGCAGTGGGTTGGGTATATCAGCTGATGTTTTGATTCAATTGCCAGAGCAAAAGCACGCAATTCAAAGAGAAGTTGATTGGCAAGCCTTCCCGATAGCTGAAATGCGAAAGCGTGGCTACTTTGATAGCTTCAATGGTTCATTACAAGAGTTAAAGGAATATGCAGCTGAGGCTTTGTCTGATTTTATCGGTTCCGTAAAATCAGGCTTTAATCTTCAACCTGCCTTGTTGAGAGCGTCTTCTCATCTTCGTACCAATGATAAGGAAACAGATCCTTACGCTCTGTGGGCGTGGCAAATTCGAGTATTGCAGAAGGCCGCTGAACAAAAATTACCCTGTCAATATCGCGCTGGTACTGTGAATTTGGAATGGATGCAGAACATTTCCAAGCTATCTTGGCTTGAGTCAGGCCCTTTACTAGCGATTGAGTTTCTAAATAAGTCAGGCATTCATGTAATCATTGAGCCTCATCTATCCAAAACTTATTTGGATGGTGCTGTGTGCATGGGCATTGATGGCAACCCGATTATAGCGCTGACGTTAAGGCACAATCGTCTCGATAGCTTTTGGTTTTCACTAATGCATGAAATGGCACATATCGCATTACACTTAGATGGTAATGAAAACTGGTACTTAGATGATTTAGATGCTCAGGGCGTTGATGACATTGAGAAACAGGCCGATGATATGGCTAGAGAGGCGTTGATACCACAGAGTATTTGGTGCAGAAGCAGTTTATCGAGCGCTGAAGAAGTCAGGGAGCTAGCAAAAGAGCTCCAAATATCACCTTGTATCGTGGCTGGACGAGTTCGTTTTGAGAGTGGTGATCATAAAAAGTTTGGTTCTTTATTCCGTGACAAGATTAGCGATTATTTTCAACGTTAAGCCATAAGCTCTTGAGTAATCCACACATCATTCTCCGGCCCACAAAGGTGGTGCAGCAGCGCTAGATTTATCTGATGGCTGATCACGTTGCTGTTTCGTTTTTGGCTCTCTTTTCTCAAACCTCTCAGTAATAACCCCGTACATGATTTGCCCATTTGCTCCGGCGAACTGGGCAGGCAAAATGCTCGGTTTTGCTGCTTGGGATGCAAGGTAGCGCGTTTTCCTGTTTTAGATAAAGGCGAAATGCACCAAAAGATGCAGGCGTTAGCGGGCGTGTTTGCTTGAAATGTTCTGGTTTGGCTCGTGCCATCCCTATATGTAGGTAACAAATGTGCTGGTAACAGAACCAAGCCGCCTTGCGCGTGGCCATCAACCTCAGGTAAAGGTAGCCAATACAGGTTTGGCCATTGCTCAGGGCTCTGCCATTTTTCTACGATCACTTGCGCGCCAATATTATTCAGCCATTGGTGAATCGGGCAGCTAGGGTGTGCTTGTTTAACGCGCGGTAACTGAAAGGTCAGCCAGCGGGTTAAACGTTCGGCTGCATTCTCGCACTGGCTTAGTGCTGGGTAGAGGGTAAACGCGCCTTGCCCAACCAGCAAGGCGACCACCTGCTGTATCCATTCTCTATCCCAATCGTTGCCACTTGCCCATAACACGTCACTTATCACCTTGTTGGTTTTTCATGCCATCTATTTTCAGTCGTCGGGTGCAGACGCGGTGGTGAATTAGATGAAAGAAATGGCCATCAAACTAACCGGTCAAATCGGTTTGTCCTGATGACCAGTGCGCGGCTAACTGTTTGAAATACATCGTCCAATACAGCGCTGTTTGGCTGCGTTCGCCAAGTGCAAAAAAATCGAGACGCCAAACGATCGTTTGCATTCTGGGTTTAAAAAATCAAACGGTTTGTACTTTGATGCCGAGGTTGGTTTAGGGGGGGGAAGTGCCAAACCTTGCGTTGCGCCAGTACTGGCAAGGCTTAGCAGCGTTGGATTTCAATCGAGAAGCCAAACAGTTAATGGGCTAATTTCCCTGTTTGGCTTCTCGATCCAAAAGCCAAACGGATAGTGGTTTTGGCGTAAGGGGGTAAAGGCATGGGGAAGTGTGTGCCGGCTGTTGAAACTCATGGATTAGCAAATGACGCATAGAGGGGATTGCATCAGCTGATCAAAGTAAGTAATTGGGTTGGTTGATTTAGCTTAAAGCTGGGTGTGGTATTTTGTAAGCGAGCTATCGGTAGGAAAAGCAATAGCTGAATAGTGACAAGGCGAAATGAGAACCGACGCGTACAGAAATGCAGAGGCGTCGGCCATATTGGCTTGAAGATTATGTTTAGTGACCTATTTCGTCAATCAAATACCCAATTGCCCCATTCCTTGGGGCAGTTTAATTTCCTCTTATTCACTTTCTAAAGCTCGCTGTATCAAGTGTTGCCCCATTGTCCCAACTGCCCACGGTAAGTGATCAAATGGGGGCTAGTTAGTTTCGCTGGGTGGGCCTTTTCGGCAAGCGGCTGCGTTTGCCATCGAAAAAAGGCCAATACTCTGAACCCCTATTTTTTAAAAAGAAAGGGGTGATTCTTCATAACCTAGGCTGTACGTTGGGCGTGCAGGCGGGATGAGCCCCAGTTTGCGTCCTAGGCTGACAATCACGTAGAACGTAAGTTTTAGCGTCAGCCAAGGAGCGAGTACCAAGAATACCATCAGGCAATATCGAGTAAGTGCGTAGCCTACGTCATGAGATTGTTCGAGTAAGGCAATGCCAATACACCAACCAAGCCCTGCTAGCATGGCTATTGGAAAGGTAATGGGGGCGAGTCGCATCATAAGTTGCATGTTAACGCCCTCCTGTGTGGTGTTGTGAATAGGGCTCAAAGTTCACCAGTGGTTCAACCATATCTGCCACGGTTTGATGGGCAATACGGCGCTCTTCAAAGTAATCGTGGCGGTCGTAGATACCCTCAACGCCTTTTAGCTTATGGTTAAGACAGCGTTCGGCTACGTTGCCTGCAATGCCCAAAGAGGCGGCAAGGCTGCGAAAGGTGCGGCGTAAATCGTGTACGGTGAAGTGTTCAAGCTTGCCCATTTTATTGGGTGGTTGCTTTTTCCGGCCTGGTTCTCGACCAAAGAGTTTAGAAATTGCGCGGTTCAGTGTATCTGGCCCCATATGTGGACGATGGCTTGCTCGTCTGGCAGGGAAAACATAAGGCGAGCCACAAGCGCGGATTTGTAGCTCGTTAAACCAGGTAATGGCTTGGCGCGGTAAGGGGATGCTGATTGGAACGCCGGTTTTGCTGCGTTCTTTGGGTAGATCCCACACACCCGTGGTTAAATCCATTTCACGCCACATGGCTTCGCACAATTCGCTTTTGCGCACACCCAACACCAAAAACAGGCAGCAAGCGAGGTAGTTGTCGTGGCCAAAGCTATTGATATGGGTATGAAACACGCTAAAGGCGTAGTGAATTTCCTCTTTGCTGAGCATCCTGTCTTTACTGGACTCCACGCCACCGGCATCGTCCACGGTAAATGCTGCGGCTGGGTTGTTCAGCGTTAAGTCGAGCTTTATCGCATGTCGAAACAGCTGCTTCATGTACATCAAGGTATCGTTGGCAATGGTAGGGCGGTTACTTTCTCGAATGCGCTCTAATACTTCGCGCACGTCACGTGCGGTCACCTCAGCAATACACTTAATGCCAATGAAAGGGCTTATGTCTTTGGTGTAAACCCGATACGGAATCTTGGGATGCTTTAGTCGTCTACTCAGATCGGTTCGATACCAGTCATGGAACAGTTGATCCACGGTTTCAATGTCAGGTAACTTGATTTTCTGTTTTTCTAGAAGAGGATCTATGCCGTCACGTACTTCCTTTCGAAAGTATGCGGCGGCAATTCTGGCGTCTGCCAACGACATTAAAGGAAATTGCCCCAAGGTTGCTTCTCGTCGTCCTTTGGCTGTGGTGTAGCGGATCATCCAGTGAGGCGAGCCTTGTTTGCGGACGCAAAAGTATAGACCTTCACCATCTGAATATTTTTTTGGGTCGGCTTTGCTGTATGCAATAACCTGTTTTGCTGTGAGTTTTCCCATGTTTACTCCATAGTTGCTGAAATAATGGAGGGGGCAATAATGGCTGCCCACCACCGATTTGCTTATTGAATCAGCAGCTAACCTGTTGTGGTGGCGAGTTAAATGCGAAAATTGGGTAACTTACTGCCCACCAATTTGCTCACCGCAAAACGCTTATTGAGCCAAAATGAGGGGACTGCCCACCATTCTGCCCACCACTAAACAGGTAGTTGGTAACGGACATCTGCACACCGATTTGGACGGGAAAAATAAAAAATCCCTGTATTTTCAATGCTCTTCACAAGGTAATACAGGGCTTCTAAGACATTCTTGGACGGGTGAAAAAACTATTCGATGTTTTGAATCTGTTCTCTCATCTGCTCGATAAGCACTTTCAGTTCTACTGCTGCTGCGGTGACTTCTGCGCTGATCGATTTAGAGGCGAGGGTATTCGATTCGCGATTAAACTCTTGCATCATGAAGTCGAGGCGTCGGCCTTGGGCGCCACCTTTTTTGAGAATGCGTCGGGTTTCGGCGACGTGGGCGTCGAGTCTGTCCATCTCTTCGGCGACATCCATCTTCTGTGCCAGCAACACCATCTCTTGCTCTAGACGTGCAGGGTCGAGTTCACCTTGAATTTCGCTGAGGCGATTAGTGAGCTTATCGCGTTGCCACTGCATGACTGCTGGCATGTGTTTACGCACGATAGCCACTTGTTCGACAATGGCGTCTAGACGCGTTTCTAGCATTATTTTAATCGCGTCACCTTCGCGGCCACGAGCTTCGATAAATTGATCGATAGCACCGTCGAAAGCGCTCAGTAGTTCTTTGCCAACGGCGTCCATGTCTTGTTCGCTGCCAGACATGACTCCGGGCCAGCGCAATATATCAACTACATTGATTTCGCCTTGACCGGCTTGCTGTTTTACCCAATCAGCGGCTTGAATGATCTGTGTTGCTAGCGATTGGTTTAACTGTAAATCGCTATCTTTGTTTTCGCCTAAATCATAACGTAGATTGACTTCAACTTTGCCGCGATTTAAACGTTTGCGTAGACGGTCTCTTAGCACAGGTTCTAGGCTACGAAGTTGCTCGGGTAGGCGTAGGTAAGTTTCTAAATAACGCTGATTGACTGAGCGAATTTCCCAAGAGGCGGTGCCCCATTGTGCTTTGTGCTCGATGCGAGCATAGGCTGTCATACTTTGGATCATGGGTGATTCCGTTGTTTAAATCGATAAAGTAGGCCTGATTATAGTCTGATGGGGCAAAGGGTTAAAGCAAAGTCTCGGCGCTGGAGTTGATCGATTGTGAATAACATGGCATCCGTGGCCGTGAACCCCTATAATATGCAGCCAAATCTGCTTATCTATCTAATCAAAACAGGAATTTCCTATGCGCCCAAGTGACAGAACGCCCGCTCAATCTCGTCCAGTGACTATTACTCGTCAATTTACTGCCCATGCTGAAGGTTCTGTTTTGGTTGAATTTGGTGACACTAAAGTGTTGTGTACAGCCAGTTTTACCGAAGGCGTGCCTCGTTTTCTTAAAGGCCAAGGTCAAGGCTGGGTTACTGCCGAATATGGCATGTTGCCGCGTTCGACGCATAGCCGTATGGATCGCGAAGCGGCTCGTGGCAAGCAGTCGGGTCGTACCCAAGAGATCCAGCGTCTGATTGGTCGTGCTTTACGCGCGGCTGTCGATATGAAGGCCTTAGGCGAAAACACCATAGTGATCGACTGTGACGTTATTCAAGCCGATGGTGGTACACGTACGGCGGCAATTACTGGTGCCTGTGTTGCACTGGTTGATGCACTTAACTGGGCGCGTGGTAAAGGTATTATTAAGACGAACCCGCTTAAGTTCCTGATCGCTGCTGTTAGCGTGGGTATTTATAAAGGCGAGCCGATTTGCGACCTTGAATATGTTGAAGATAGTGCTGCTGAAACCGACATGAACGTGGTGATGACAGAGACTGGTAAAATTATCGAGATCCAAGGTACAGCCGAAGGCGAACCCTTTAGCCATGAAGAGTTATTAAGTCTATTGGATTTGGCTAAGCACGGTATTCGTGAAATTGTCGATGTGCAGAAAGCCGCATTAAGCTAATTATTTATTAAGGCCCATCGAGGGCCTTTTTATCAACGACTGAATAGTCAACATTATTATGTTAAGAATGACCCTATTGTTAAGGAGAAATTGTGAAAGCCTATCAACGTGAGTTTATTGAGTTTGCTCTAGAGCGTCAGGTGTTACGTTTTGGCGAATTTACGTTAAAGTCAGGCCGCACTAGCCCTTATTTCTTTAATGCTGGCCTGTTTAATACTGGTCGTGATTTAGCACGCTTAGGCCGCTTTTATGCCGCGGCTTTAGTGGATTCTGGCATTGATTATGATCTCCTGTTTGGCCCTGCTTACAAAGGGATCCCAATTGCGACAACGACTGCTGTTGCTCTGTGTGATCATCACGATATCGACGTGCCTTACTGCTTCAACCGTAAAGAGAAGAAAGACCACGGTGAAGGTGGCAGCTTAGTGGGTAGCGAATTAACCGGTAAAGTGATGTTAGTGGATGATGTGATCACCGCGGGTACGGCCATTCGTGAGTCGATGGAAATCATTGAAGCTCATAATGCCCAACTTGCAGGCGTGTTAATCGCGTTAGACCGCCAAGAGAAGGGTAAGGGTGAGCTGTCGGCGATTCAGGAAGTTGAGCGTGACTTTGGCTGTGCCATTGTGTCGATCATTAAGTTGGCTGACTTAATCGACTACTTGTCAGAAAAACCGGGAATGGACGCTCAGCTGGCACAGGTGAGTGCTTACCGCGAGCAATACGGTATTTAAGCTGTTACTAATAACTGGCTAATAAAAAACGCTGCCATGTAGGCAGCGTTTTTTTATGTCTATTTTGACTCGCGACTAAATCATGAATTAGTTACTTAAAAACTCAGCGCGTGTAGCTGGGTTAGACTTAAAGATGCCGCCTAGCGCAGTAGTGGTCGTTGAGCTGGTAGAGTCCATTACACCGCGCGACTTCACGCAGTAGTGTACCGCATCCATTTTTACCGCAACGTCTTTGGTTTCCAGCAGGGTTTGCAACGCGACTAACACTTGCTGTGTTAGGCGCTCTTGTACCTGTGGACGCTGGGCAAAAAAGCGCACGATTCGGTTAATTTTCGACAAGCCAATAATGTTTTTACGCGGCAGATAAGCCACAGTCGCCACGCCATCGATTGTGACTAAATGATGCTCGCAGGTGCTTGTGAGGCTGATATCTTTCACCTTAACCATCTCATCGAAACCCATTTTGTTTTCGATAACTGTAATCTTAGGAAAGTTCTCATAATCTAGCCCTGAGAAGATCTCATCGACATACATCTTGGCGATTCGCTTTGGGGTTTCAATTAGGCTGTCATCACGTAGATCGAGCGACATTAAGGTTAAGATCTCGCGCATATGATGCTCGATTTTGTCTTTACGCTCTTCTGCACTGAGCTCACAAGGGAGCATAGGGGTCTCAAGACCGCGTGCTAATAATGCCGTTTGCACCTGCTGTGCTGCTTCACTTAATGCCATTAGATCCTCCACCATGCGATAGTGGCTTATTCAATTACAACGAAATATCCAATAATTTGAACGTTTTGTCGTTTTATATAATGAGTATAGCTTGCCACGTTCAGATAAACATCCTGCGGCGGGGCAAGGAGAATACCCTTATTTGAGCCTAATTTATACCCAGAATTTATAGGGAGATAATAAAAAAGCCGATTGTGATAATCGGCTTTTCGTTTGTGGCGCTGATTTACAGCTGTAAATTTTGTTTTAAGAAACTCATCATCTGTCGGAAGTATTTGGCTTTGTGTTCATCGTTGTAGAACCCATGGCCTTCATCACTCATGACCAGTTTTTCATAGGGATAGTTATGTTGATTGAGTGCTTTTTCTAGGGCTTCAAGTTGCTCTATGGGAGCACGTTCATCTTCACCACCATGCACCAGCATTAACTTAGCCTTGAGCTTATCGATATTATGCGTTGGTGACATCTGTTGTAAGATTTGAGGATCTTTGCCAATGACTTGGTTCAAGTAACGGCTACCTGTACGGATTTCTTGAATATCACCTTCTGAGTACATCAACTCTAAGTCATAAATACCGGCAAAACCGATAGCGCACTTAAACAGATCTGGCGCTAAGATAGGGCTCTGCAACGCAGAGTATCCACCAAAACTTCCACCAACAATGCAGATCCTGTTTTTATCGACGATACCTTGTTCGATGACATATTTGGTGGCATCGATAATGTCATATTGGATTTCCGTGCCCCATTTTTGATGACCGGAAAATTCGAAAGATTTTCCATAGCCMCCCGAGCCTCTAAAATTAACCTGTAATACCGCTGCCCCTTCGTTAGCGATTAATTGATTTTGAGGCGAAAAACCCCACCAGTCACGAGGGCCATGTGGGCCACCATGTGGATTAACGACTAAGGGAAGGTTTTTCGCTTCTTTGCCATGAGGCAGGGTTAAATAACCATTGATTTCAGTGCCATCACGACTGACAAACGTAATAGGCTTTACTTCAGCCATAGCATCAGGGTCGAGCCATTTTTTCTGTGATGCAAGGTATTCGAGCTTTTTATTTTTAGCGTCGAAAACGTAGTAATCACCCGGATTTCTATCGTTGAATGCCTTAATCACCATCTTGCTCATATCATTGGTTTGGCTTATCAGGTGGATTTGATGACCCGGAAGCGCCGCTAACAGTTGCTTAATGATTTTGGCTTGCGGTTCATCATTATCGACAAACTCATAGGTTGGATAACCATTTTCATATTCAACGGCAAATAGACGCTTATTGATGCGGTTTATCCAAACATTACTTGGGTCGACATGCTTATCTTGGCTGATGAGTTTCTTATCGCCGGTTTTAACATTAATCAGATAGATGGCCTTCGGTTGACCATTTTCACTGGCTAATACATAGAGGCTGTTTTTATCATCGCCAAAGGCAATAGGGCTGATGTCATCAAGATTAAGGTTTAACTTGTCTGTATCTACCCACTCACCATCATCTCTGTAATACAGGCTTGAGGTAATGTAGTCGCGAGTGCCGCTTACGAAACGAATTTCACCGTCATGATCGGGTAGAAAGTTGGCAAAAGAGATGGGAGATGTGGCAATTTTATTGCGCTTTCCGCGATAAACATCGACACGATAAACCTGTTCTAGATTTTCACGCCAGTTATTACCGCCCGATCCCCATGGTTTTGCTTTTACCAGCATATAGCGATGATCTTCTGGCATAGGATCTAGAATGAAGGCCGTTGCCTGAATTGGGGTATTCTTTTTAATCATCGACCCTGCTTGCTGAGAGCCGCCTTTGTAACCGAAGAGATAAGTGGGCTGTGAGCCATCGGCATTGACGGCCAATAGCTCGCCATAATACATAGGATGATCATTCCAGCCTTTGAGATATTCTTTGGCTAACACAACACGTTCTTCATTGACCCATTCATAGCCACCAACTTGTGCATTATCAGGAAAATGCACCACGTTAGTGGTTTTTTTGGTTTTGGCATCGAGGATCATCAGAATGTTTTTGCCCTCTTTTGAGGCTATAGCACTGAGATAACTGCCGTCGGGAGAGACTTTTACATTACTGAATTCGGCTGAGCGACTAAATAAGCTTGCTTGATCTGTGCTGGCTGAATAGCCGTTCAAGCTGAATAAACACATAGAAACAAAACTAAATATTTTGATTAGTTTCATGACACTTCCTTGTTAACTTGTTGTTATTTATTTTTTAATTTTATGTTTTAGGCTAGGAAGGTTAAAACAAAGGTAAAGGAAGTGCAATAGATGAAAAGGCAGCCTTGGGCTGCCTTTTATGAAACGGTTAACTTTGTAGCAATTGTTGCTGAATAAAGGTCCATTGTTCGACAAAATGTTCTGTGGGTTTGTGCTTAAAATCGCTACGGACAAATTGGGCAATACGCCCTTCGGCGACGGCGAGTAAAAGATTCGCCAAAATCGCTTCGTCGATATTAAATCCTTTACCTTCGCGCAGTGTTTTCTCGCGTAAGATCTGTTTTAAATGGGTTTCGACTTTTGAGAATATTTGCCCTGTTCGGCTGCGAAGACGTTCATTTTCGCCAAGTAGTGCATCGCCATTAAGTACCCGCGATATGCCGGGGTTACGCTCGGCAAACACCAATAATAATTGCAACAGCAACTGGCAGCGCTTCATGGTGTCTTTTTCATCTTCCATAATCAAATTGATGCGTGAAAGCAGAGAGTCTTCGATAAAATCTATCAGCCCCTCAAACATTCTTGCCTTACTTGGAAAATGGCGATAAAGCGCCGCTTCCGATACCCCGACTTCTGCTGCAAGTTTAGCTGTGGTGATACGTTGTCCAGGACTGGTTTCTAGCATAGTGGCTAAACATTGCAATATGTGCTCACGCCGATTGATTTTGGGGCTTACAGCCATCTAGATTTTCCCTTACTCAATTAAAACTACTGCCGATAGACAAAGGGTTTATCGGCTTAAATTATTATTTTTATTAGTGGATCTGATTAACGGGTGCCTGAGTGGCCGAAACCACCTTCACCTCTTTCTGAGTTATCAAATTCATCGACCAGTTTGAATTCGGCCTGAACCACAGGAACAAACATCAACTGGGCAATGCGGTCACCAATTTCGATAGTGAATGGTTCACTGCTGCGATTCCAGCAAGAGACCATGAGAGGACCTTGGTAATCTGAGTCGATAAGACCGACTAAGTTGCCTAAAACGATACCGTGTTTATGACCAAGGCCGGATCGTGGCAGAATGACTGCAGCGAGGCTAGGGTCAGCAACATGAACTGCGATACCTGTCGGAATAAGTTGAGTTTCTCCCGGTTGGATCACTAAGGTAGTTTCTAGCATGGCCCGCAAATCCATCCCCGCACTGCCAGGTGTCGCGTAGCTTGGCAATGGAAATTGTGAGCCTATGCGTGAGTCGAGAATTTTCAGTTCAATTGGCGTTTTCATGCTGTTTTCATCTGGTTTGCAATTATGGTAAGTAATTGTTTAGCTAGAGTATATTTGTCATTAACTGCTAGCTCGTATTGACCGTCAGACCAATATACTGTTAATGCATTATCGTCGCTATTAAAGCCCTGTGCAGGATTAGAAACGTCATTAGCGGCAATCATATCCAGCTTTTTACGCTGTAGTTTATCTTTGGCGTAGCGCTCGACATCTTGGGTCTCGGCGGCAAATCCTACGGTAAATGGACGCTGCTCATGGGCGGCAACGGTCGCTAAGATATCAGGATTACGTACCAGTGCAAGCGCCATCTCCTCGGCCGATTTTTTGATTTTGTCATTGGCGACATCTGCCACTTTATAATCACACACGGCGGCGCAGCCAACGAAAATATCACAGTGTTCAACCTTGGTTAATACCGCGTCGAGCATCTGTTGCGTCGACTGTACATTGATGCGCTCAACATTGACTGGCGTTTCAAGGTTGACCGGTCCACTGACTAAGGTGACATTAGCGCCCATTTCTGCGGCGGCTTTGGCAATGGCAAAGCCCATTTTTCCAGAGCTGTGATTAGAGATATAACGCACAGGGTCGATCGCTTCGCGGGTCGGTCCAGCAGTCAGCAGCAGTGATTTACCTTGCAGTAACTTAGGCGCAAAAAACTGTTCGACTCGATCGGCAATAACCAAAGGCTCTTCCATTCGGCCTGGGCCAATTTCGCCGCAAGCCTGGCTACCTGATGCGGGTCCCCAAATAGTGAGGCCACGGCTTTGTAAAGAGGCTAAGTTCGCTTGGGTTGCCGGATTACGGTACATCTGTTGATTCATTGCCGGGCAGAGTACGACAGGCGCTTCTGTTGCTAAACAGGTGGTGGTGATCAGTTCATCGGCCATACCGGCATTGATGCGGGCAATAACATTTGCTGTTGCTGGGGCGATTAAAACTAAATCTGCCCAGCGAGCGAGTTCGATATGTCCCATAGCGGCTTCGGCTGCGGGATCTAACAGATCACTGGCTACAGGGTGACCTGATAATGCCTGCAGTGTCAGTGGTGTGATAAATTGTTGCGCGCTTTGGCTCATCACGACTCTTACGTCAGCGCCACGCTCTTTGAGGCGTCTGACAAGATCGGCAGATTTATAGGCTGCAATACCACCACCAATTCCCAACAATATTTTTTTATTTGCTAGCGTCATGTTCATCACTAAGGGGCTAATCACTATCGTTTTATACTGGCATAACAATATCACAAACCTAGGGCATGTAGATGTTTCAAGATCAGATTTTGTTCGTTCTGCGGTGTCGGTGTGTGTTTATGCGCAATCATTGCAGCCATCGGTGTCGCCTTGTATAAAACCAGAACCAGTCGCTGTTTAAACCCAGCTGAAATATCGATGTGCGCTGATTTAACCAGAGCAAACAAGTTTTTAAAAACTAGGCCATAATCATAGCTTGCCGGCACCACTCGTGCGGCAAATTATCTTGTTTTGTTTTTTCGTCGGCAACAGGGAGGTTGTAATGACAATTAAGGATTGGCCTGAGGGTGAGGGCCCGAGAGAAAAATTATTGCGTTATGGTCCGGCTCAGCTTTCAGATGCAGAGTTATTGGCTGTGTTACTCAGAAACGGTTTGCGGGGTCAAAGTGCGGTTTCCTTAGCAAGGTCTATGATTGGTCATTTTGGTGGCTTACGGGCGTTAATGACGGCTAACCAGAGTGAAATGTGTGAAATCCAAGGGATAGGACCGGTAAAATATGCCCAATTACAGGCCGCAATTGAGATAAGTAAGCGAATTTCGCAAGAAAATCTACAAAGAGGAAAGATTTTAACAGATCCTGATTTAACTCGAGACTATTTAATGAGACAATTAGCGGATCGTGCCTATGAAGTGTTTGCCATCTTATTACTCGATAGTCAGCACAGAGTCATTCAATTTGTTGAATTGTTCCGTGGCACCATAGATTCAGCCTCGGTTTATCCACGTGAAGTGGTAAGTCTAGTGCTTGAGAAAAAAGCCGCGGCTGTCATTGTCTGCCACAACCACCCATCCGGGGTTGCGGAACCAAGCCATGCCGATAGGCGAATTACTGAGCGATTAAAAAACGCGCTGGCGACTATCGATGTTTCCCTGTTAGACCATATGGTTGTGGGTGATAGAGAGATAGTTTCGTTTGCAGAGAGGGGATGGATAGATTGAATATCCCTTGATCTTTAGTTTTAGATCCTGTATAAAATGCGCCCTCTTTGTGTGCCTCGGGCGACGGCCATATTCGAGGTACATTAATGCTCGAGCGTTAAATTGTTTTTGGAGAAGATTGACATGTCAAGAGTATGCCAAGTTACTGGCAAGAAGCCTATGGTTGGTAACAACCGTTCGCACGCTAAGAACGCGACTCGTCGTCGTTTTTTACCTAACCTACAGAACCACCGTTTCTGGTTAGAAGACGAAAAGCGTTTCGTTCAACTACGTGTATCTACTAAAGGTATGCGTATTATCGATAAAAAAGGTATTGAAGTTGTTGTTGCTGAACTTCGTGCCCGCGGCGAGAAGGTGTAATAAACCATGGCTAAAGCTAAAGGTAACCGTGAGAAGATCAAGCTAGTTTCTAGCGCTAAAACAGGTCACTTCTACACGACTGAGAAGAACAAACGTAACATGCCTGAAAAAATGGAGATCAAGAAATTTGATCCTGTTATTCGTCAACACGTTATGTATAAAGAAGCTAAAATCAAGTAATTATTGATTTCAGTTTTTTAAAAGCCCCTAGTTGTTATAAACAGCTAGGGGCTTTTTTTATGGTCGATGTTTAAAAGTGAAGCTAGGTGGTAAGTATGTTAATGCTACTTTGGAGCAATTAAGGGCCTTGCTTCAAAAGCGCTAAATTCTCGCTGAGCGATCACCTCTTTAGACTGTTTGGGATAACAATTTAATTTCAATGACTAATTTTTTCGGCCTTGTCATAATTCTTTTCGCGCTAATCCATTAAACTGACTATTCTTTCTTCATTAGTGACAGATTGTATTCAATAAAAATAAATGCTTTAAAAGTGAATTTAAATGCAATATTATTGGGTCTTTATTCCTATGCGGTTTATGCTGCGGCATATTTATTAAAATATAGAGGTTACGCGGGTGCGCACAACTGAGTTGGTTGAAGGTTTTCGTCATTCTGCTTCTTATGTAAATGCACATAGGGGCAAGACATTTGTGGTTATGTTAGGTGGCGAAGCGCTGGCACAAAACAAAATTCGCTCGATTATCAATGATATTGCCTTGCTTCATAGCCTGGGGATCAAGATAGTTTTGGTTCATGGTGCTCGGCCACAGATTGATGAAGCTTTAGCCATCCATAACCTGAAACCGGAATATTACAATGGTGTGCGGATTACCGATGATGAGTCACTAAAAGTTATCAAGCAGGTGGTGGGCGGTTTGCAGCTGGATATCACCGCTCGTTTGTCGATGAGCCTGAGTAATACCCCCACTCAAGGGGCTGAAATTAACGTGGTGAGCGGTAACTTTGTTATCGCGCAGCCTTTAGGTGTCGATAATGGAGTCGATTATTGCCTCAGTGGTAAAGTCAGACGGATTGATGTTCAAGGATTAAAGCGTCAGCTCGATAATCACGGTATTGTGCTGTTAGGTCCTGTTGCAGCTTCGGTTACCGGTGAGAGCTTTAATCTCACCGCTGAAGAGGTTGCCACTCAAATTGCAGTCAAACTCAAAGCCGATAAGATGATTGGCTTCAGTGAAAAAGAGGGGATTCTCGACGCCAATGGCGAGGTCATCGCCGAATTGATTCCAACGGATGCGCAGAGGATCATGTCGGAACTTACCGAAGAAGATAACTGGTGTGTCGGTACACGCGCCTTTTTACAGGCGAGCATAGATGCCTGCCGTAATGGGGTCTCTCGTTGTCACTTTGTCAGTTATCTCGATGATGGTGCGCTGCTACAAGAGCTTTTCTCTCGTGACGGTATTGGTACTCAGATTGTGATTGAGAGTGCTGAGCGGCTTCGTCGTGCGACCATTGCAGATATTGGTGGCGTTATCGACCTGATTCGTCCATTGGAGCAAAGTGGAATACTGGTTAGACGCTCCCGTGAACAGTTAGAGATGGAGATCGAACAGTTTATGTTGATTGAGCGCGACTCACTAGTGATAGGCTGCGCGGCGTTGTATCCGTTTGAGGAGGATAATGCCGGTGAGTTTGCTTGCTTGGTGGTGCATCCAGATTATCGTGATGCCGACAGAGGCAGCGTGCTGCTGAAAAATATTATTAATCAGGCTAAAGTACGGGGTTATTCGAGATTGTTTGCCTTAACGACCCGCAGTATTCACTGGTTCCTCGAGCATGGTTTTGAGATTGTTGATGTGGACGCGTTGCCCAATAAGAAAAAGCAGCTCTACAACTATCAACGTAAATCTAAGATCCTGGCGCTCGATTTGTTAAGTTAACATTCAATATTCAAACCACGCTTCGGCGTGGTTTTTTCATTTTATAAGGGGTTATCGTACTTGTGATTTAACCGTTAAGCGATTATTTTGATGACTCATCTTTGCTAACAGTCGATACAAATGACCAACCAAATATTTCAATTTATCCCTTTCGACTTCCCTACATTAGCCGCTTATATCTCTCTGCTTCTTGGTATCGGTTTAATCGTCTTACTGGTTAAAGTGAAACCTATGCCTGTGTCCGCTAAATCAGCATCATTAGGCATGGTGATTTTTGTCTTAGGGCTGTTAATTTGGACCTTTATTAAGGCGTACAATGCCAATGTTATGATTAACGGCGATAAGTTGCTGGTGAATATCCCATTGTATGGCACAGAGTTGGCGTTAAGCAGTTTACAACTGGATAAGGCACAAATTATTGACTTGAGTGATAGCGATGCGCCCAAGTTCAAATATCGTAGTAATGGCATGTCGCTGATGAGTTACAAGCTAGGTTGGTTTAAATTACAAGAGTCGGTTAACGGCAATGATAAGGCGCTACTGTCAGTGTCTGACAGTAGCCATGTATTAGTGATCCCAACCAAAGAGGGATATATACTGATATTGAGTGTTGAGCAGCCTAAAGCGTTACTGGAGAGCTTAACGGCGGCGACTGTTTAATCCCATATCTAGACTAAAGACCATCAAGGCACTCCAGATAAATGCGAAGGTAATGCCTTTTTCCAAGTCGAAGGGCTCATTGAATAACATAACCGCCAGAATAAACATGATACTGGGGCCGATGTATTGGAAAAATCCCAGCATAGATAGCGGAATACGTGTCGCTGAACCGGCAAAACACAACAGTGGTACAGAGGTAACAACGCCAGCTGCAATCAGCAATAGATTCATGCTCATAGGATTGGTTAACATACTTGCGCTGGCAGTATCTAAGGTGGCTAATAGATAAATTACCGCAATTGGCAGGAGTAATGCGGTTTCGACCAATAGCCCGGTTTTTGCATCGACATTGACCTTTTTTCGCAGTAAACCATAAAACCCAAATGACGCGGCAAGGGCGAGAGAAACCAGTGGAATTGAACCGAAAGAGATAAGCTGGATCAAGACTCCTAAGCAGGCTAAAGTCACTGCAAACCATTGTAGTTTACGTAAGCGCTCGCCAAGAAAAATCATTCCCAACAACACATTAAAAAGTGGATTAATAAAGTAGCCCAAGCTGGCATCTAACATGTGGTCATTGTTGACCGCCCAGATGAACAGTAGCCAGTTTCCGGCAATCAGGGTGGAAGTTACTGCCAAGACACCGAGCTGCTTGGGTTGCTTAAACAGTTGTCTTAACTTGCCAAAACCACCGATAAACTGCATCAGAATGATCATAAATACAAATGACCAAATCACCCGGTGAATTAAGATCTCTGTGGCCGAAATATGCTGCAGTAATTTGAAATAGATGGGGGCAATGCCCCACAGGCAATAGGCACAAATAGCCAGCATAATGCCTTTACGATATTCGGTGTCGGCCATAACTTTAGACTTCTGGAAAGTTGAAGGAGCCGCATTGTAGGTTGCTAAGGCAGTAGACTCAAGAGTACCAGTGCTAAACCAAGTATAATGTAGGCGTAGCGTTTAGGTGACACTCAGGTTTACAGTAACGCAAACTCATTAAATTTTGATAGGCAGCTTGCTACTAGGTGATTATCCCACCATATAAGTGCCTGTTCCAAAAGCGATATGGTCGCCTTGTTCATTGTGTAGTTCCATGCGGCAAACCGAGACTCGGTTGCCTGCACGGATAACGGTACCTGTGCCAGTGAAAATGTTGCCCTTGCCGGGGAGTAAATAATCGACACGCAGATCTATGGTACCTAAGGTTTGTAGCCGTTTAAGTAATTCATCGGCTTGCCAATCATCGCGACTCGCCGCTAAGCCAGAGAAAGCAGTTAAACCGCCAACCACATCGAGCACTGTTGCAGTGACACCGCCATGTAATATTTGCTGATGAATATTGCCGATCAGCTCACTTTTCATCTCAATGACGACTTCAACGCCTTGGCTGTCATAGCGCTGAATGTTGAGTCCGAGCAAGTTATGAAAGGGAACTTTAGTGTCAAATACTTCGGCGACTTGGCTAAGAATCTGTTGGATTTCAGTGGTCATTGGTCGTCGCCCTTCCTTGTATCAGCATAGTAATAGAGTAAATAACCTAGCGCCTAACAAGGGAGAATGACAAGTTTTATATTGCAATCGGCTTAAGTAACCTGAGCTCTGGATAAGCAGAGCGCCTTGATATGCCAAAAATCTGCGCATTCAGTCAGAAAATAGACTTTCCTTTTCGAACTAACCTTTTATAGCATTGAATTAGCTTGTTAAATTTAGATTTTTCGACACTCGTTATCCCGAGTTCAGGTTAAGTAACAAATAAAGCCGACTAAATCGAGTCCTAGCCGAGACAACTGACGTGAGCTTGATTAGAATAGGCGGCCCTATTGATGACGACGATGAAAGATGGACGTTAAAGCTTGCCCAGTAGAGACCATAGATCAAGATCCGCTCGCGAGCTGTTTGCAGGCGGTTTTTGGCTATCGTACTTTTAGGCAAGGTCAGCGAGAGGTGATTGAACAAGCCTGTTCGGGTCAAGACTCTTTGGTGATTATGCCCACTGGTGGCGGTAAAAGCCTGTGTTATCAATTGCCTGCTTTATTAATGTCTGGAGTCACCATTGTCGTTTCGCCGTTAATTTCGCTGATGAAAGATCAGGTGGATAGTCTTAAGCAGATGGGTGTCGCCGCAGGGTACTTGAACTCCTCGCTGTCTCGCGAAGATTCTATGGCGGTGTTTCAGCAGCTGCATCGGGGCGAATTAAAACTGCTTTATGTGTCGCCAGAACGCCTATTAACCGCAAATTTTATCGAACGTTTACAACACTTGCCTCTGTCCCTTTTTGCTATCGATGAGGCCCATTGTATTTCGCAGTGGGGACATGATTTCAGACCCGAATATGCCGCTTTGGGTCGCTTGCGACAGTTGTTTCCTCATGTGCCCATGATGGCGTTAACCGCAACGGCCGATCAGGCGACTCGGGAAGATATTTGTCAGCGATTAGGCGTCAATCCGTTTGTGTTACTTACCAGCTTTGATCGGCCAAATATCCGTTATACGGTTGCCGAAAAGCTCAATGCCGCTAATCAGTTAAGGCAATTTATTCAGGCTCAGAATGGCAACAGCGGCATTATTTATTGCAGTAGTCGCCGCCGAGTCGATGAGGTCGCTGAGCGTTTGACACTGCAAGGCTATAAAGCCGAAGGTTACCATGCGGGTAAAACCCAACAAGAGCGTGCCGACATTCAGGAGCGCTTTTTAAAAGATCAGCTTGAAATTGTGGTTGCCACGGTTGCTTTCGGCATGGGGATCAATAAATCCAATGTTCGTTTTGTGGTGCATTATGATATTCCCAAAAGTGTCGAAGCTTATTATCAAGAAACAGGCCGTGCGGGTCGTGACGGTTTAGATGCCGAAGCCTTGATGTTGTTCGATCCTGCCGATATTGGCCGCGTGAGGCATTTAATCGAACAAGCCGAACCTGGGCCACAACAGCAAGTAGAGTTTCATAAACTCAATACCATGGCCGCCTTTGCCGAAGCCCAGACGTGTCGCCGTCAGGTGTTGCTGCACTATTTTGATGAAAGCGCTTCCCAGCCCTGTGGCAACTGCGATATCTGCCTCGATCCACCTCAGCGTTATGATGGTGTCGAAGATGCGCAAAAGGTGTTGTCCTGTATTTTTCGCCTACAACAAAAGTTTGGCATTAATCACCTTATCGAAGTGCTGAGAGGTTCAAAGTCGGCGAGTGTTATCGACAGAGGCCACGATAAATTGTCGACCTGGGGTATAGGCAAAGATAAAAGCCATGAATTTTGGTTGAGTATTATTCGGCAATTAATCCATCTTGGTTTTGCCAGTCAGGATATCACTCGTGGCTCCTCGGTAAAATTAAATCCCCAGGCCCGCAGCGTCTTAAAAGGTGAGGTGGCATTGTTGCTTGCTGAGCCACGACTTAGCGTCACAACGGATGTGAAGCGCAGGACGAATAGTCGTGCACAGCTCAATTATGATCGTAAGTTATTTGCTCGTCTGAAGTTGCTAAGACGCAGTTTGGCCGAAGAGTTGGATGTGCCACCCTATTTGGTCTTTAACGACGCGACACTTGCCGAAATGGCCGCGATGCTGCCAACCAGCCCGGCTGAAATGCTGGCGGTTAATGGTGTCGGTGAAACCAAACTTAATCGTTTCGGTGGCGAATTCCTCGATGAGATAAGTGACTATCTCACTCAAGCTTAAATAACCTGAACCACTTAAGTTTTGCACTCTGTAAATCGCTATTTATTCCTACAACAGTGATTCATTCAGATATCGTTGTAACGACTGAGCTGGTCGACATTGGCGCGTTTTATCATCGATGCCAGAGTGTCATGATGTTGCATTGAAGCAATCCCAATAGCGACTTTATTACCATTTTGCCAAGGCTTAAGGGCCGTCTTTAGCGCCTGAACTAATGCTTTGACTTCGTTTTCAGAGGAGAATGGCAACATGATCATCAATTTCTCCCCTCTGTTGTTGAGCAAGATATCTTGCTGACGCAGCTGTTTCTCTACTTGAGTGATGAGCTTGTCCAGCTCAATTATGGGAATATGTTGAGTGTTAAGTAGTAACAGGTTGATGGGGTAATTGAGTTGTTTGGCGGTGGACAGTAAGACATCCATTTTTTCTTTTGCGGTTAAGGGGGCGTCACCTTGAGGCTGCGGTGCTTGGGTATTCTTTTGTCTAAAACGAGACAGTAAGGTAAACAGGCTTAATATAAACAACAGTAAGAAAATGCCAATCAGGGCGTAATTATCGCGCAATTGTTGCTTGAGTTGGGCTGTTTTGGGTTGCTGTTGTTGCGCCAGCTGTTGATACTGACCCAGTTGAGCTTTTATTTGTGATAAGCGGGTTTCTTTCAAATATTCATTTTTACTTTGTGTGCTCTGATAGCGTTTGAGCTGATATCGATAAGCCTGCTGAAAATCGTTGGCTTTAGCGAAGTGTTCACTGAGAATGTGGTAACAATGCTCGAGCTCATCATGTTGATTGGTTCGCTGTGCAATTTCTACAGCTTGTTGCATCAGGTTTAAGCCTTGCGCTGTTTCTCCATCGGCTAATAAAACCTGTGCAAGTAAACGGCTGGCATTGAGACTATCGTTAATTTTTTTCTGTTTATCGAATGTGTTAAGTGCAATGGTGAGTAATTGAATGGCACTTTTAGGGTTGTCTCGCAGAAATTCGACTTCGGCCAATTGGGTATAACTTTCAGCAAGTTCTGCGGCGCTGGCTATCTGGGGAATTAAGGTTTGCGCCTGAGATAGCGCCTGATCTCTAAAGCTAAATTCTTGATTAAAATGGGCAATCTTAGCGATAACTAACAATGTGTTGAGTCTTACTTTTCCCTGAGTTTGACCCAAATCTAAGGCGAGTTTAGCTGTGGTAAAGGCTTGATTTAGCTGCCCCTTTTTATGCATCAATTCGGCTAAGGCTAAATAGATATAAGCCTCTGGCGATGTTATCCAATTTTCAGTTTGTTGCTGGATATCGGGATAAACATCACGTGCCAGTCGGAGATCTTCAAAGGCACTATTATCATTATCGGTATCAGTATTGATTTTGCCCCTTAACAATAATCCCTGAACCAATGACTGAGCTTGTTGTAATTCGCGGGCTTGAAAAATGGCGCTATCGAGCAGACTTAAAGCATGGCGTATATCGCCGTATTTGATATAGGCTTCAGCCATGCAATTTAGGAAGTAGGGCCTAGCTTGAGGAATATTAAGTGTTTTAGCTTTAGCATCGTTGAGGCGTGCAAGATTGATAGCGGCTTCATTTTCGCCAAGCTGCACATAAGTTTCACATTGAATGAGGGCAAATTTGAGCTGTTGTTTTTCGGTCCAACTGACTGAAACATTGTTGTTTTCTAGCACGGTTATTTTTGACAAAGCATCGTTGGGATATTGATAAACTGTAGCTGCTAAGTCATCAAGTTCTGTCATAGTGTCTGCCCATACGGGAGCCAGCCAGAGGCTGAAACATAGCACTATGAAACGAAAGTCCATTTTAAAACTCCAAATAAAACCCATTAAAGATATTCCATCGACGCCATTATACTGATTTTTTATATAACATTGCATAAAAATCATGGAGGTGTGATTAAACAGAGCCGAGCTAATATTCATGGTGAAGTATGCTGAATATGAGGACCTTGATAATTATTGCGAAGAATATTATTGGTTTTTTGACTAGGTTGATGATGTTTTATGCTGATCAATTATCAAGGAGAGCAAAAATAGGGTTGACTATTCGGGCTGCACAAGTTAAAAATTAATCGTTCCAACGAAAACTAATGAATAAATAACTAACTTTTTTGAATATACACATGACTATAAACCGTGCACTACTCAGCCTCCTTATTCTCTTACTCGCAGATTCTGCGCGGAGAATGTAGTGTTGCACGCTTAAAACACACCCAGCATTCATAAACCCCGCGCATCAACACCGCGGGGTTTTTTTGTTTTTGGACTTAATTAACACTCAAGATAGAACTTAAATGTTCCATGGAGAAGTAAGATGTCTAACCGAGTGATCATTTTTGATACGACGTTACGTGATGGTGAGCAAGCATTAGCAGCAAGTTTGACAGTCAAAGAGAAACTTCAAATCGCCTTGTCACTGGAGCGTCTAGGTGTAGACGTGATGGAAGTAGGATTTCCTGTTTCTTCTCCTGGTGATTTTGAGTCTGTGCAAACCATCGCTCGCATGGTTAAAAACAGCCGTGTTTGTGCCTTAGCCAGAGCGCTTGAAAAAGATATTGATGCCGCCGCTCAATCGTTATCCGTCGCTGAACAGTTCCGGATCCATACCTTTATTTCCACCTCAACCATTCATGTCGAAAGCAAGTTAAAGCGCTCCTTCGATCAGGTATTGGATATGGCTGTGGGAGCAGTTAAATATGCTCGCCGTTTCACCGATGACGTCGAGTTTTCTTGCGAGGATGCTGGACGTACGCCTATCGACAACTTGTGCCGCATGGTGGAAGCTGCGATTAAAGCCGGTGCTAAGACGATTAATATTCCCGATACCGTTGGTTACACCATTCCCAGTGAATTTGGTGGCATTATCGAAACCTTGTTTAATCGCGTGCCTAATATCGATCAGGCGGTGATATCAGTGCATTGTCACGATGATTTGGGTTTGTCTGTCGCTAACTCTATTACAGCTGTGCAGCAAGGTGCGCGTCAGATTGAATGTACCGTCAATGGTATTGGTGAGCGTGCAGGTAACTGCTCTCTTGAAGAGATTGCAATGATCTTGGCTACTCGCAAAGACTCTTTAGGACTTGAAACTGGTATTAATGCCAAAGAGATCCATCGTACCTCTAAGTTAGTGAGTCAATTATGCAATATGCCAGTGCAAGCCAATAAAGCGATTGTTGGTGCGAATGCTTTTACCCACTCTTCAGGCATTCACCAAGATGGCATGCTAAAAGCGCAAAATACCTATGAGATCATGACTCCTGAAAGCATCGGGCTTAACCGCAATAATCTGAATATGACTTCCCGTTCAGGTCGTCATGTCATTAAGCATCGTATGGAAGAGATGGGTTATGGCGAACAGGATTACGACATGGATGCCCTGTATGAAGCTTTCTTGAATCTAGCCGACAAAAAAGGCCAAGTATTCGATTATGACCTAGAGGCTTTGGTGTTTATGAAAGCTCAGGCAGAAGATGAAAATTTTTATCAATTAAAGCAGTTAGTGGTTCATTCCGATTCGACACAAGGTAAAGCTACCGCCACAGTCACATTGGCCATTGGCGACGATATTGTTACCGAGGCGGCTACGGGTAATGGCCCTGTGGATGCGGCTTACAATGCAATTACTCGTGCTAGCGACTGCAGAATTAATATTTCTAGCTACAAGCTAAGTGCCAAAGGTGAGGGGCAAGATGCACTAGGTCAGGTGGATATTACCGCCAATTATCATCAGCAAAACTTCCATGGTTTAGGTTTAGCGACCGATGTGGTCGAAGCGTCTGTTCAGGCGTTAGTACATGTGATGAATCTAACCTGGCGTGCAGATAAAGTGGCTGAAAGCAAAACTAAAATACAGCAAAAGCGCGCGGCATTAGGCGGCGTATAAATCGCGTTATCCGAACGATATATTTAAACAATTGAGCAGGGAGTGAGTGTCGAATGAGTTATCAAGTAGCAGTACTTGCCGGAGATGGAATTGGACCAGAGGTGATGGCCGAAGCACGTAAAGTATTGGCCGCAGTCGAGGAGCGTTTTAGTCTCGATATTGAATATAGCGAGTACGATGTCGGTGGCGCTGCGATTGATAATCATGGCTGCCCATTACCTGAAGCGACGCTTAAGGGCTGTGAAGCGGCTGACGCTATCTTATTTGGCTCAGTTGGCGGTCCTAAGTGGGAACATTTGCCGCCAAATGAGCAGCCAGAGCGAGGAGCCTTGTTACCATTACGAGGGCATTTCGAACTGTTTTGTAATATGCGTCCGGCTAAGCTTCATCAAGGGTTAGAGCATATGTCTCCCTTGCGCAGCGATATCTCAGAACAAGGCTTTGATGTCTTGTGCGTGCGTGAGCTGACGGGCGGTATTTACTTCGGTAAGCCGAAGGGGCGTCAAGGTGAAGGTGAAGCCGAAGAAGCTTTCGATACCATGCGTTATAGCCGCAAAGAGATCCGCCGTATTGCCAAAATCGCCTTTGAGGCGGCGCAAGGTCGTCGTAACAAAGTCACCTCGGTAGATAAAGCCAACGTATTGGCTTGTTCGGTGCTGTGGCGTGAAGTGGTCGAAGAGGTGGCAAAAGATTATCCCGATGTCGAACTTGAACATATTTATATCGACAACGCGACCATGCAACTTCTGCGTCGGCCATACGACTTCGATGTCATGCTGTGTTCCAATTTATTTGGTGACATTATTTCTGATGAAATCGCCATGTTGACTGGATCTATGGGGCTACTGTCTTCGGTGAGCCTTAACAGTAACGACTTTGGTTTGTTTGAGCCTGCGGGGGGCAGTGCTCCTGATATCGCTGGGCAAGGCATTGCTAATCCGATTGCACAAATTCTGTCAGCGGCGTTATTGCTACGTCATAGTTTGAAGCTAGAACAGCCGGCGCAGGCTATTGAAGCTGCGGTGGCTAAAGCATTAAGCGATGGTTGTTTAACCGGAGAGCTATTACCAGCCAGTGAGCGTGGTAAGGCAAAATCAACTCGTGAAATGGGCGATTATATTGCTCAAGCAGTAAGAGAGGCAAACTAATGGCTAAGACGCTTTATGAAAAGGTATGGGACAGCCATATTGTAGCCGCACCACAAGGTGAAGCACCGTTGATCTATGTTGACCGCCATTTGGTGCATGAGGTGACATCACCACAAGCTTTTAGTGGACTAAAAGTGGCTGGGCGTAAATTACGTGCGCCAGAAAAAACCTTTGCCACTATGGATCATAATACCTCGACCAAGAGTGCCAGTTTAGATGCGTTAAGCCCGATGGCACGCACTCAGGTGGAAACTCTGGCAAAAAACTGTGAAGAGTTTGGTATTCGACTATATGATATTCACCATAAAAATCAGGGTATTGTTCATGTAATGGGGCCTGAGTTAGGTATTACATTACCTGGCACAGTGATCGTTTGTGGCGATTCACATACAGCTACCCATGGTGCTTTCGGTGCCTTAGCTTTCGGTATTGGCACTTCAGAAGTTGAGCATGTAATGGCAACGCAAACTTTACGTCAGCTTAAAGCCAAGACCATGAAAATCGAAGTTCAGGGTCAGGTGGCCGATGGCATTACTGCGAAAGATATTGTGTTGGCGATCATCGGTAAAATCGGCATGGATGGCGGCACTGGTTATGTGGTGGAATTCTGCGGTGAAGCGATTCGCTCTCTGTCGATGGAAGGTCGCATGACTGTGTGTAATATGGCTATTGAAATGGGGGCTAAAGCGGGCATGGTTGCTCCTGATGACACTACGATAGCTTATTTACAAGGCCGTGAGTTTGCGCCAAAAGGTGCCGATTGGGACAGTGCAGTTGCTTACTGGAAGACGCTTAAAAGTGATGACGACGCGGTATTTGATGCTCACGTCCTATTGAATGCGGCCGATATTGCGCCGCAATTAACTTGGGGAACCAACCCTGGTCAAGTCGTAGCCATAGATCAACCTGTACCAAATCCACTGGATGAAACCAACCCTACGGTGCGTACCAGCATTGAGAAGGCATTGGAATATATTGCGCTGGATGCCGGGACTCGGATGACAGATGTCAGTATTAATAAAGTCTTTATCGGATCTTGTACTAATTCACGTATCGAAGATCTACGCTCGGCAGCAAATCAAGCCAAAGGCCGTAAAGTGGCCGCGGGCGTGACCGCCATTGTGGTTCCGGGTTCTGGTTTAGTGAAGCAACAGGCTGAAGCCGAAGGATTGGACAAGATCTTTATTGAAGCCGGATTCGAATGGCGTCTACCGGGCTGTTCTATGTGCTTAGCGATGAATGATGACAGATTGGAAGCAGGCGATCGCTGTGCATCAACCAGTAATCGCAATTTCGAAGGACGACAAGGGCGTGGCAGTCGCACTCACTTGGTGAGTCCAGCCATGGCCGCTGCAGCAGCGGTTGCAGGTCATTTTGTCGATATTCGTAAAGATTACTAGGAGTTATCATGCAAGCATTTACTACACATACAGGTATTGCGGCAATCATAGATAGCGCCAATATCGATACCGATCAGATCATTCCTAAACAGTTTTTGTCAAAGGTGACCCGCGATGGTTTTGGCGTGCACCTGTTTCACGACTGGCGTTATCTCGATGATGCTGGCGATCAGCCTAATCCTGAATTTAGCTTGAATCAGTCTCGTTATGCAGGTGCTTCTATCTTGCTAGCTAAAGAAAACTTTGGTTGCGGTTCCAGTCGTGAGCATGCGCCTTGGGCCTTAGCTGATTTTGGCTTGAGGGTGATCATCGCCCCTAGCTTTGCCGATATCTTCTATGGCAATTCGATTAACAATGGCTTATTGCCTGTTCGCTTGACCGAGCAACAAGTGCAGCAGTTAATGGATGAAGTGCGCGCAGAAGAAGGCGCTGAAATCACAGTTGATTTAAAAGCATTAACAGTGACTTCACCTTCAGGGGCCAGTTTTGGTTTTGAAATTGCGGAGTCAGCGAGACACAACTTACTCAATGGACTGGATGCCATCGGTATCAGCTTAACCTATGCTGAGCAGATTAAGCAGTATGAAACTCAGCTGCCCGCTTGGCGCAGCTAATTTGAAACTATTTGTTGAGTGCTTGCTTGAGCAATAAACTGATACTTTAAACGGCTTGAAGTTTGAAGCCGCTGATTGGTATAAGCTGGCGCACACCTGTACCTAGCTAAGTTAAAAATGATAGCCAGTGAGCCTTTAAGGTTCGCTGGCTTTGTTTTAAACGGTTTTAGTTATTTATTGTCTTTGATTAAATCTATTATAATTCAAGTTCTTATGGCTTTATGTCTTATTGGGTTATCGATATTGATAAGTTTGTAGTGATATATGCTGCCCTTTGTCATCAAATTCAGTGAACATTTGTTATCCAGTAGTGGTCTATTTAATTGCATAAATATCAATATGATAATATTGAACTTTGCTTTGGATAAAATCATCTCAGTGAGTTTTTGTAACATATAGCATTGGTTGTTTTTGTTTTAAAGCGTAATTTCCCAATTTTATCATCTGCTTTGTGCTTGCTTTAGTAGTGTAATAGTCTGAAATTGTTTATTAGCTTGTAAAGATGTTCTGTATCAGTAGACTGCGCCCACTGTTAAATTGGAGTTAATACTCTATTTGGTCTAATAATAACAAGTGAGCCATGATGAAAAAGCGTATTGTTTCTGTCGCAGTGGTTGCAGCGATCACCGCACCTGTATTACAAGTTCAAGCAGCAGGTTTTCAACTTGCTGAATATTCTGCAACGGGTTTAGGCCGTGCATTTGCCGGTGAAGCGGCGATAGCGGATAACGCCTCAGCGCAAGGCCGTAACCCCGCGATGTTGGCTTATCTTGAAGGTCGTCAACTGTCTGCTGGTGGCATTTATGTTATGCCAAATGTGAATGTTGATGGTCAGGTGACTCTAGCCTCGCCATTACTGGGTTCGCAAACAATGACTGTCGATGCAGATGCTGAAGATGTCGCTGACAGTGCTTTGGTGCCTAACTTCTATTATTCAAACCAACTCAATGACCAATGGACTTGGGGTTTAGCTCTTAATTCTCACTATGGTTTATCGACTGGCGTCGATAGCCTTCATGCAAGCGCGATTTTTGGTAATGAAACTGCTGTTACCACAGTCGAGTTTAATCCTAATCTGGCTTACAAAGTCAGTGATGCGGTATCTGTGGGAGCGGGTTTACGTGTGGTATACGGCGACGGTAAGATTGGCGCAACGGCTCCAGGGTGGATAGACAGCATTAAAGCCATGCCGGGCTTACCTGCACAAGTTACAGCCGCGTTACCCGCGAGCGGAACGAGTCTAAAAACCATGGAAGGCGATGATATTGCTCTTGGATGGAAGCTCGGGGCTAGCTGGCAAATCAATCCTTCTCACCGTTTAGGTTTGGCTTATCATAGTGGGGTTAAGCTTGAGCTAGATGGGCATGCGGCGGGTGTGGTCTATGACGGCGGTCAAGATGTTGAGATTGAAGGTTATGTGCCACTAGAGTTACCTGCCTTTGCAGAGTTAGCTTCTTATCATCAATTGACAGATAACTGGGCGATGCATGCCAGTGTTAATTGGACTCAGTGGAGTGTCTTCGAAGAGTTAGAGGCGTATTTCCCTGGTCAGCAAAAGCCTATAGGCGATATTGATTCTGATTTGGTGAAAGAGGAAAATTTTAAGGATAATTGGCGTTTTGCTGTGGGAACCAGTTATCAGCTTAATCAAGCATGGAGTCTTCGTGCCGGTGTTGCTTTGGATAAAACTGCGGTCGAAGATGAATATCGCACTACGACGATTCCTGATTCTGATCGTATGTGGTTTAGTGTCGGAGCGGGTTATCAAGCCTCTAACAACCTGACCTTAGATCTAGGTGTGACTTATATTAAGGCTTCTGGCGATGCGCCCATTGATGAGTCGATGAATTTACTTAATATAGCGCAGGTGAATTTTAACGGCGAGACCAGTGGTGATGTTTGGTTAATTGGTGCGCAGCTAAGTTATAAAATGTAAATATATCGGTTTTGATGGATAACAATAGCCTGTGGCCATATTGTTATCCTCGAGAGCCCCGCAATAAGCGGGGCTTTTTTATTGCGATATTATTTATTGGATATCTGAACTTCATCGGATTATATTCGTCTAATTCTCAACGAATTTTTAGCTTTGTCTTTTTAAGCCTATTGACTGCAGATGTTCTGGCATCTTAGCCGTTTGCTGTTGGGTGAACATTTAAATAAGAGGTCATTATGAAACCCTTAATCGTCGCGACTGGAATTGCTTTATTTTCGCTTTCGGCTCATGCCGATACCGCTTCATCAACCCTGGTTAAACAATTTATCGATGCCTATAACCAACATAGTGTAGAAACTATGGTGCAATATGTGGCCGATGATGTGCGCTGGATGCACATAACCGGAACTAAAGTCGAAGTTGAAACCTCCAGTAAGGAACAGTTTGGGGCGGCGATGAGCGACTATTTTGAAACCCTGAATAATCCTAAGGCAACTATTGTTGAGCTGATCACCTCGGCCCACTATGTCAGTACCGTTGAGCGAGTCGAGTGGAGCACCGATGGCGAGCAGTTAAGTCAGTGCAGTATCGGTAACTTCAGAGTGGAAAACGGCAAGATTGCTGAGTTTTGGTATCTTCCAGCCCATACCTGCGATGAAGCGACCATAGAGGCCGCCGAGACCGAAGCAGACATGCCGACTAATGACAATTGATTAGGCGAGCTTGCAGAGTAAACCGTTGAAAATTCATGACCTGTTGGGGGATATGTGGCTAACACGCATGTGAAAAATCAATATGTGATCGCATTAGATCAAGGCACCACGAGTTCTCGGAGTATTATCTTCGATCATGATGCCAACATAGTTGCGCTTTCTCAGCGAGAGTTTAGCCAAATCTACCCTAAGGCGGGTTGGGTCGAGCATGATCCAATGGAGATCTGGTCTTCTCAAAGCTCTACATTAATTGAGTCGTTGGCCAGAGCCGGTATTCACAGCGATGAAGTGGCTGGTATTGGCATTACCAACCAACGCGAAACCACAGTGGTGTGGAATAAACACACGGGCAAGCCGATTTATAACGCCATTGTGTGGCAATGTCGCCGCAGTCAACCTTTATGTGAACAGCTTAAGCAACGTGGACTTGAACAGTATGTTAAGCAAAATACCGGCTTAGTGCTCGACCCCTATTTTTCAGCTACTAAGATCCGCTGGATTTTAGATAATGTCCCTGGAGCGAAACAACAAGCCGAAGCTGGCGAGTTACTGTTTGGCACCATAGATACATGGCTGGTGTGGAAGCTCACTGAAGGCCAGGTTCATGTCACCGATCCCACCAATGCCTCACGTACCATGTTATTCAATATTCATCGTCAGGAATGGGATGACTTTCTGCTGAAAGAGCTGGGTATTCCCAAAACCATGTTGCCCGAAGTTAAGCCTTCCTGTGCCGTTTATGGCAAAACCCGTATCGCAGGTGAGGGCGGCGAAATTCCCGTGGCGGGAATGGCAGGCGATCAGCAAGCGGCGCTATTTGGCCAATTGTGTGTCGATGAAGGGATGGCTAAAAATACTTATGGCACAGGCTGTTTCCTATTGATGAATACTGGACGGCAGGCGGTGCAGTCAAATCATGGTTTGCTGACTACCATCGCGATTGGTGCTCAGGGCGAGGTGAATTATGCGCTGGAAGGCTCTGTATTTATGGGCGGTGCAACCATCCAATGGCTGCGAGACGAGTTGGGGTTGATCCGTGATGCTCAAGATACCGAATACTTTGCCCTCAAGGTTGCCGATACCAATGGGGTTTATTTAGTGCCCGCCTTTGTTGGCTTAGGGGCGCCCTATTGGGATGCCAATGCACGAGGAGCGCTAGTGGGATTGTCTCGCGGCGCTAATCGTAATCACATTATTCGCGCTGCATTAGAGGCGATTGCTTATCAAAGTAAAGATCTGCTTGATGCCATGATTAAAGACAGTGGTGTTGTGTTAAAGCAGATAAAGGTCGATGGCGGCGCAGTGGGTAACGACTTCTTGATGCAGTTTCAAGCCGATATTACTAATGTGCAGGTGCTACGACCTGGGATAACAGAGACCACTGCAATGGGGGCTGCCTTCTTGTCTGGACTCGCTGTGGGCTTTTGGCAATCGACTGATGAGCTACAGCATAAGGCTGGTATTGAGCGTAGTTTTACTCCCACTATCACTGCACAAGAGCGTGATAAGTTATACCAAGGCTGGAAGCGTGCGGTATCTCAAGTGATTAACCAAGCGCAGTAAAGCTAAATCTCAATATCGATATGTGGATGTTCTGATGTTGATTGTTGTTCTAGCTTAGCTTGTTCTCGTTGGGCTTTGCCTCGACGATCGCCTTCTTGTTCATTACGAGGCTGGGCGCGACGATCGGGGCGACGACGGCGCTCTAAATGCGGCGGTAGTTGAGATTGCACAGTGTCGTGATTATCTGCTGCAAGCGGATCGATCTCTGTGGTCTGCTCCACAATTCGTTTTCGTTTTTCTACCTTAGTGACTGGACGTGCCAGCATGGCATATAAACTGTCTAGGCTGATCATCTTCTTCCCTTAAATATGAAACAACGCTGTATATATTGTTATATCGGCTAGGGCTGTTCGAATTTTAATCATTTTTTGTATTTAAATGCAATAAGGGGACTTATAAGGCTAGAAAGCATATTGAGTTCTGCGATTCGCTAGTGCTGAAAGGAGGTGATCAATTGGCATGATTGATTGTAAATCAACCACTCAATTACAGATTTGGCGTAGATGAATTATTTTACATGTTATTGCTTTGTGTGGCAGTGAGCTACTGAGGTAGCAACTTGATAATCTCCATAGAGACAGCGGGTTAACACTGTCCCCTCCATCGAGTTTTACGTCAGATAGTTCAAGCTAATTTGAGTTGCTATAACCGGTATTTATTGGGCGAGAGATCCACTTTTGGATCATTTGAGTCGATTTGCCGCGCTCTTTCTGTTTGTTTTTTCAACGTATTAGTCACAGAACTCCACATTTTGTCTACAGGATAACAATGTGAGATAAAATTTATAAACATGCTGCTAACCCGCTTGAATACTGGATTTATAAATAGTTTCATTCCTTGACAATACTTGCATACTATCTCTAAACTTAGCCTTTGTGGGAAATTGTGGATATTTGTGGATCTTTTAATACAAACAAGGACGGGCTAACGTGTTTCGGGGTGCAAGTGCTATCAATCTTGATACCAAAGGTCGGATCGCTATTCCTAAGCGATACCGCGAGACCCTGCACGTCGAATTTAACAGTCAGATAGTGATCACTGTCGATTTCCAATCCAAATGTTTGTTGATTTATCCATTAGAAGCTTGGACCAAAATTGAAGCCAAGTTGGCATTGCTGTCCGATACCCAAGGGCCTGAACGCGCCATGAAGCGTATGTTACTCGGTTATGCCCACGAATGTGAACTCGATGCTAATGGCCGTTTGTTATTACCACCGCCATTACGCCAATACGCCAACTTAGACAAACATGCCATGTTAGTTGGCCAATTAAATAAATTTGAGCTTTGGGATGAGGCTGAGTGGCAGCGTCAGATCGAGCTTAGCCATGAAACGATTCAGAGCGAAGCTTTCGCTGAAAGTGAACGTTTGGCTGACTTCTCTTTGTAACGAAGAGAGCTACTTAAAAATAGAAGAGAGCGATGACTCAAGAATTTGCACACTTATCAGTACTGTTAACGGAAACCGTTGCAGGGCTCAATATCAAGCCTGATGGCATCTATATCGATGGCACATTTGGGCGTGGTGGGCATTCAAGAGAGGTGCTCAAACATTTGGGTGAAAATGGCAGATTAGTCGCTATTGATCGTGATCCCCAAGCTATCGCTGCTGCCGAGCAATTTAGTGATGATAAACGTTTCTCTATCGTTCACGGTGGCTTTGGTCAGTTAGCCCAGTATGTCGATGAGCTCGGGCTTCGCGGCAAAATTGATGGCATCCTATTCGATTTTGGCGTGTCGTCACCGCAACTTGATGATGCCGAGCGCGGGTTTAGTTTCTTACGTGATGGTCCATTGGACATGCGTATGGACAACTCCCAAGGCGAAACGGCGGCGCAGTGGATTGCACGTGCTGAAATTGAAGATATGGCCTGGGTGTTTAAAACCTATGGCGAAGAGAAAAATGCACGTCATATCGCGCGTTGTATTGCTGCCGATCGTGAGAAAACGCCTTTTTTACGCACCAAAGAGTTGGCCGATTTGATTGCGCGAGTGAGTAAGAGTAAAGAGCGCAATAAGCATCCGGCGACACGGGTGTTTCAGGCTATTCGCATCTATATCAACAGTGAATTAGAGCAGATCGATCAGGCGCTTGAAGGTGCGGTAACCGTGTTGGCCCCCGAAGGGCGCTTATCGGTGATCAGTTTCCATTCGCTTGAAGACCGTATGGTGAAACGTTTTATTCGTCGCCATAGCCAAGGAGAGTCGGTGCCTCATGGATTGCCGATCACCGAAGCTGAGCTAAATAAGACTCGTTTATTGAAAGCCGTTGGTAAGGCGACTAAGCCGTCGGCGCAAGAGATTGATCGTAATGCCAGAGCCAGAAGCTCAGTATTACGCGTGGCTGAGAGATTAGCTTATTAATTTTGTCATGGGCAGATCAAGCTAAAAGGGGGAGGCGAATGAGTAAATCACAATTAAACCTAACCCGTATTGTTATCGCTGATTTGTGGCATCACAAGTGGGTGTTATTGCTGGCAGTGGTGGTATTAGGCAATGCGGCTTTGGTGGTTTACACCAGTTATTCGAGTCGTCAGTACACATCCCAGTGGGATCAATTATTACAACAGCGTGATCGTCTCGATATTGAATGGCGAAATTTGTTACTGGAAGAGCAATCGCAATCGGAACACAGTCGAGTGACCCGTATTGCAACTAAAGACTTAAACATGGGCAGGCCGCTGCCTAATCAAGAAGTGGTGGTAAGAATACCGTGAGTAAGCAAGCTAAGCGTAAGCAGAAACCACAGCTAATCCACTGGCGTTTATACGTCGTGGTTGCGTTTGTGTGTGTGCTGTTTACCAGTTTAGTTGGACGCGCAGCGTATATTCAGATCATCGAACCTGAGAAGTTGCGTCACGAAAGTGATATGCGCACCCTGCGTACTACAAGTCGTGAAGTCCATCGTGGCCTGATCACCGATCGTAATGGTGAGATGTTAGCGGTGAGTGTGCCTGTAAAGGCGGTTTATGCCGATCCGAAAGTGGTGCACGATAAAGACGGTTTTAGCGACATGCGCCGCTGGCAAGCATTGGCCGATGTGTTGCACGAGCCCAAAGCCGATATTTTGGCGCGGGTACAGTCTAATCCAAAGAAGCGTTTTACCTATCTCAAGCGTCAAGTCACTCCTGCTGTTGCCGAATATATTAAACAGTTAAAGCTGCCTGGGGTTTATCTTAAGTCGGAGTCACGTCGTTATTATCCTACTGGCGAAATTGCTGCTCAGCTGGTGGGGTTAACTAATATCGATGATATTGGTATCGAAGGGATTGAAAATACTTACAACAACTGGCTGACGGGAACGCCTACTAAACAGAAGGTGCGCAAGTCTCGTGATGGTCATGTGGTTGAGCGTCTCGATACGGTTCAGACTGGCGAAAGCTCTAATGATTTAGTATTGAGTATCGATCAACGTATTCAACAGTTAGCTTATCGTGAAATCAAACGCGCAACCGAGATTAATCAGGCGACTTCGGCCTCTATTGTGGTACTAGATGTTCACACCGGCGAAGTATTAGCCATGGCTAACACGCCATCTTATAACCCGAATTCCCGTGAAAATTTGCAGAGTTATCGCATGCGAAACCGTGCGTTGACCGATGCTTATGAGCCGGGATCGACCATTAAACCTCTGGTTGTGGCTGCGGCTTTGGAAGCGGGAACCATAGACGAAAATCAAATTTTTAAGACCAGTCCAGGTCGAGTGCGCATCGGTGGCAAAATCGTTCGAGATGGCCGCAATTATGGCGATATGAGCTTAGGACAAGTCTTGGTGCATTCCAGTAACGTCGGCATGACACAAATTGCGCTGTCGATGCCGGTACAAGAGTTACTGGGTTATTACCAGGCGATGGGGTTAGGTAACTATTCGGGGATTAATTTACCGGGTGAAAGCGCCGGACTTATTCAAGACCGTCGTCGTTGGTCAGATTTTGAGCGTGCCACTCTTTCATTTGGCTACGCCTTAACGGTCACCCCGCTGCAGATCGCCCGTATGTACGCCATGTTAGGCAGTGGCGGGATGCTTTATCCTTCGTCAATCATGAAATTGAAACAAGCTCCCGAAGGTGAACAAGTGATCTCACCTCATGTGGCCCAAAGCGTGATGCAGATGTTACTTGGCGTGACCGAGCCAGGTGGTACAGCCAAGAAAGCCCATATCGACGGTTATCCAGTAGCCGGTAAAACCGGTACCGCACGTAAGGCGGTCGCCGGTGGTTATGGCGAAGATTATGTGGCGCTGTTTGCTGGTGTCGCGCCAGTGAATAATCCCAAATTAGCCATGGTCGTGGTGATCAATGAGCCAAAGGGTGATCGCTACTATGGTGGTGATGTGGCGGCTCCGGTATTCGCTAAGGTGATGTCTGGTGCATTACAGATGCTTAATGTTGAGCCTATTAGTGAGCGAGAAAAGGTTCAGTTAGCCGGTAATGTCAGGAGGGGCGAATAATGCTATTACGCGATCTGCTTGCCCCTTGGTTCCATTATTCGGGCGCTGAGTCTTTGACTCATTTGACCTTAGATAGCCGCGCTATCACTCAGGGCGGCGTATTTGTTGCTGTGCCTGGTCATCAAGTCGATGGTAGAAAATTTATTGATGCCGCATTTGCTAACGGCGCCATCGCCGCGATAGTGCATACCGACGAGCCTGAAGCCCATGGCAAAGTAAGTCAAGATGCAGGATTGCAGATCCAGTTTTTTCAGCTCTCGCGTCAATTGTCGGCACTGGCCTCTCAGTTTTATCCATTAGGAATGAATCGTACCAAGTTAATTGGCGTGACCGGCACTAATGGTAAAACCTCTGTGACGCAGCTTATCGCACAGCTTTGCCATAGCATCACAGTGAAAAGCGCAGTGATGGGCACTTTAGGTAATGGCTTGTGGGGCGAGTTGGCCGATAGCGGCAATACCACTGCCGACCCTATTACCGTGATGCGCCAGTTGTATGAGTTCGACCAGCGAGATGTCAAAGTATGCGCCATGGAAGTGTCGAGTCACGGATTGGTCCAAGCCCGTGTCGATGCTGTGCCTTTCGATGTAGCGGTATTTACCAATTTAAGCCGAGATCATCTTGATTATCATGGCTCCATGGATGCCTATGGCGCGGCGAAACAGCGCTTGTTCCGCTTTAGTTCTCTCTCAAGTGGCTTGATTAATATCGATGATCCTACCGGTCGCCAATGGTGGCAGGACAATGGTTACCAAGCTTTGGTTGGCTATAGCATTTTAGGTGACAGCGATGCCGCCATCTATTGCAAAAATGTCAATCAACATGCCAATGGTGTGAGCGCCACCCTAGTTTGGCCAGAGGGTGAAGCAGAGTTCGATTCACCTTTGTTGGGCACATTTAATTTATCCAATGTAGTGGCGGCGTTAGGGGCTTTGTATCTCTGTGGTTATCCCATGGCTGAGCTTTTGGCACACGTTGCTAATTTAAAACCTGTTGCCGGACGAATGGAGCGTTTTAGTCTGCAAAATGGCGCGACCTTAGTGGTCGATTATGCCCACACTCCAGATGCAATCGAGCAGTCTTTAAAAGCTTTGCGCGGTCATTGTGATGGCAAGTTGTGGTGTCTGTTTGGCTGTGGTGGCGATCGCGATAAAGGCAAGCGTCCACTGATGGCTGAGGCCGCTGAAGCTTATGCCGATGGCGTGATGATCACCAGTGATAATACCCGTAGTGAAGACCCTCAAAGCATTATTGATGACGTGGTCAAAGGGCTGCAAAATCCACAGGCAGCATTAACACAAGTGGACCGTAAAGCGGCTATCGAACACTTGGTCAGTATTGCTCAAGCTGGCGATTTAATTCTACTGGCGGGCAAGGGACATGAAACTTATCAAGAGGTTGCTGGACAGCGACTCGATTATGATGAGCGAGCCTTAGCGTTTGAAATTTCAGGGAGGTCGTCATGATCCCTTTGAATCTGGCAAGGCTAGCCGAGCTGCTCGATGCCAAGTTGGTTGGCGCAGATCTCAGCGTTAGCAAGGTTTCTAGCGATAGCCGCAAAGTCGATAGCGATACCTTGTTTGTTGCCTTAAAAGGTGAGCGATTCGATGGCCATGACTTTTGTCAAACCGCACTCGACAACGGCGCCTGCGCTTTATTAGTGGAGCGTGAGCTGCCACTTAACACAGCGCAAATCGTGGTGAGTAACAGTCACAAAGCAATGGGACAGATTGGGGCTTATCTTAAACAAGTTATTGCGCCTAAATCTGTGGCACTGACTGGCTCTAATGGAAAAACCAGCGTTAAAGAGATGGTGGCTACAATCTTGTCTCAGGCGCATCAAGTGCTTTATACGGCAGGCAATTTTAATAATGAAATTGGCGTGCCGTTAACCCTGTTACGTTTAGAGCCACAACATCAGTTTGGAGTGTTTGAGCTGGGTGCCAATCATATTGGCGAAATTGATTATACCTCGGCACTGGTTAAGCCCGATGTGGCCATGGTTAATAACGTTGCTTCGGCGCACCTTGAAGGCTTTGGATCGTTAGCGGGCGTTGCTCAGGCTAAATCGGAAATTTTTAATCATCTGGCTGACGATGGTATTGCGGTGATCAATTGTGACGATGACTTTACCAGCGTGATGCAAAGTGCCGCTAAGCAACATCAGCAGTTAAGCTTTTCGGCCGAAGGTAAACAAGCCGATGTCACCGCCAGCGATTTACGCTCAGATGTGGTAGGGCGCTATCAGTTTAATCTGCACTATCAAGGACAGAGTTATGAAGTGATATTGCCGCTTTCTGGACGTCATCAAGTCAGTAATGCCTTAGCTGCGACATCAATCTGTTTGGCCCTAGGTTTGAGCCTTAATGAAATCGTTAATGGCATTAAATTGCTTCAGCCTGTGAAAGGGCGCATGTTGCCGACTCAGCTAGGACGCATCTTATTAATTGATGACAGTTATAACGCGAATCCTGCTTCGGTTGGTGCGGCAATCGACTGGCTTCAAGAAATTGAAGGAAATCGCTGTTTAGTGCTGGGCGATTTGGGCGAATTGGGTGACAATGCGTCCCTTTTGCATCAGCAACTAGGTGAAAAAGCCAAGTCGCAGCAGATCGATGAACTGTTTACGCTGGGACAATTGAGCCGCCATAGTAGCGAGGCATTTTCAGGCCAACATTATAATGATTTTGATGAGTTGGTCTTTGGTTTAATTAATTATATTAATCAGTTAACGGGTAATGTGACTGTATTAGTTAAAGGTTCTCGCAGCGCCAAAATGGAGCGTGTAGTTGAGGCCTTAGTCACTGCTTTTGAGCACAAGGAGTTGTTTTAATGCTGGTTTATCTAGCTGAGTATTTAACCCAATTTTATTCAGGGTTTAACGTATTTTCTTACGTAACCTTTAGGGCCATTCTCGGCTTATTAACTGCCTTGCTATTTAGCTTGTGGTGGGGACCTAAGATGATCGAGCGTCTGCAGCTGTTGCAGATAGGTCAAGTGGTGCGCAATGACGGCCCAGAATCTCATTTCAGCAAACGTGGTACACCGACTATGGGCGGTTTGCTGATCCTCGCCGGTATTTTTATTAGCGTATTGCTATGGGGTGATTTAAGTAGCCGCTACGTGTGGGTGATGCTGTTTGTGATTGGTGCTTTTGGCATGATTGGCTTTATCGATGATTATCGTAAAGTTGTACGTAAAGATACCAAAGGCTTGATCGCCCGCTGGAAGTATATATTGCAGTCCTTGGCGGCGTTAGCTATCGCATTTTATCTCTATGCTTCGTCGCAAGATATCGGTGAAACTCAGCTGGTTGTGCCTTTCTTTAAAGATGTGATGCCACAACTGGGGATGATATTTATTGTGTTGGCCTATTTCACCATTGTGGGTGCCAGTAATGCGGTTAACCTCACTGATGGTCTTGATGGACTAGCGATTATGCCGACAGTGATGGTGGCTGGTGCCTTTGCCTTAATCGCCTATCTGTCGGGTCACGTTCAGTTTGCCAATTACCTACACATTCCTTATCTGCCGGGCGCTGGAGAGTTAGTGATTGTTTGCACCGCCATTGTGGGTGCTGGCCTAGGTTTCTTATGGTTTAACACTTATCCTGCGCAAGTTTTTATGGGCGATGTAGGTTCGCTGTCTCTCGGAGCTGCGCTTGGCACTATTGCCGTGCTCGTACGTCAGGAAATCTTATTGGTGATTATGGGTGGCGTATTTGTAATGGAAACCCTATCGGTAATTTTGCAGGTCGGCTCATATAAGCTTCGCGGCCAACGCATCTTCAGGATGGCACCGATTCATCATCATTATGAGTTGAAAGGTTGGCCAGAGCCACGAGTGATTGTGCGTTTCTGGATTATTTCTCTGTTCTTGGTGTTGCTAGGATTAGCAACCTTGAAGCTAAGGTAAAACGCGATGGCTAATTGTTATACGCACTTAGTATTAGGACTGGGAGCCACAGGGCTCTCAGTTGTGCGTTATTTAACAAAGCAAGGTATTAAGCCGTTAGTTATGGACAGTCGTCTTCAACCTCCGGGGCGTGACGAACTTAACCGTGATTTTCCCGAAGTCGAACTGCTCTGTGGTGGCTTCGATTGTCGTTATTTAGTCCAAGCCAGCCAAATAGTGGTTAGCCCTGGTATTCCAATCGATACGCCGGAAATTCGTGCAGCTATTGATATGGGGATCGATGTCGTAGGTGATGTGGAGTTATTTGCTCGTGCCATAGCCGATAGAGCACCTTGTGTCATCGGCATAACAGGCTCTAACGGTAAATCCACTGTGACGACGTTAGTGGGCGAAATGGCGGCCAAGGCGGGCATAAATTACGCGTTAGGTGGCAATATTGGTGTGCCAGTATTGGACTTGTTAGATAAAGACTACGAGCTTTATGTGCTGGAGTTATCCAGTTTCCAGCTTGAAACCACTCATAGCCTTAATTGTATCAGCGCCACATGTCTGAATATCAGTGAAGATCATATGGACAGATACGCCGATTTAGAAGCGTATCGTCAGGCTAAGCTAACGCTTTATCAGCAAACCAATCTAGCGGTGATAAACCGTGACGACCCGCTGACGGCACCGAATGATCCCATGAATTACACCAGCTTTGGTTTATCAAAGCCCGAGGGTGACGAGTGGGGCATTAATCACGGTATTTTGGTGCATGGCAGTACCGAATATGTCGCCATTAAAGAGATTGCTCTAGTGGGCAGCCACAATTATGCCAACTTGTTGGTGTCGATGGCGTTAGCAGATAGTGCGGGAGTCGATAAAGCAGCAATGGTGCAGGTTGCCCAAAACTTTACCGGGTTAGCGCATCGTTGTGAGTTAGTGGCTAAACGCAACGGTGTGAGTTTCGTTAATGACTCTAAAGCCACCAATATAGGTGCCACTCTAGCGGCATTAAATGGTTTGGCGGATTATTCCGGAGAGGTCATTTTAATCGCTGGCGGTGAAGGCAAAGGTGCCGACTTTTCACAGCTGACTGAGGCATTTCAAGGCATAAGTCATTTAATTACTTTAGGCAAAGATGGCGATCAAATTGCTCAGCAGTTTGACGGTGCGATTAAAGTCAGAACCATGGCTGAGGCTGTTCAGCAAGCGGTAGCGCTCGCCCATGAGGGCGATCTTGTTTTATTGTCGCCCGCCTGCGCCAGCTTAGATATGTACAGTAATTTTATGGCTCGCGGTGACGATTTCCGTGCGCAAGTGGCGGCATTGGATGCTGAGGTGCGTCATGCGTAGTGACGAGCGTCAACTGAACTTATTCGGCGGAGCCATTGGTTGGTCGCTTCCGGATCTGTTTAGTCAACGCGAAGCGCCTGGGATGCAGCTTTATGATAGAACCTTGCTGTTTGCGGTAATTTCGCTGATAAGTTTTGGTTTTATTATGGTGATGTCGGCTTCGATGTCTGAAGCTAACACCTTGACAGGTAACCCGTTTCATTTTGTGGTGCGTCATATTGCTTACGTGGTGGGCTGCGTGATTATTGCGGCTGTGGTGTTACAGGTTGAGATGTATCGTTGGCAGCAATTGAGCCCTATATTGCTTTTGGTTGTGGGGATCATGTTGATCTTGGTGCCGATCATAGGAACCACTGTTAACGGTGCAACTCGTTGGTTATCGGTGGGACCGATTCGAATTCAGGTTGCCGAATTAGCTAAGTTCGCTTTTGCAATTTATATGGCGGGTTACTTGGTGAGACGACACCAAGAGGTGCGTGAAAATGCTAAAGGTTTTTATAAGCCAATTGCCGTGTTTGCTGTGTATGCCGTGTTGATCTTGCTGCAGCCAGATTTAGGCACCGTGGTGGTATTGTTCGTCGGCACTGTGGGTTTGCTGTTTTTGGCCGGTGCGCGATTGTTGGATTTCTTCGCGCTGATTTTGACGGGAGCCGCAGCGTTTGTCGGCTTAGTTTTGGTTGAGCCATACCGGATGCGAAGAGTGACCTCTTTCCTCGATCCTTGGCAAGACCCATTCGGTAGTGGTTATCAGCTAACCCAGTCGTTAATGGCTTATGGCCGTGGCGATTGGCTGGGACAGGGACTGGGCAACAGTATTCAAAAATTAGAATATCTGCCGGAGGCCCATACGGATTTTATCTTTGCAGTGATCGGTGAAGAACTCGGTTTTGTCGGCATTATCGTAGTCTTATCTGTGTTGTTATTTGTGGCATTGAGAGCAATAAAACTGGGCAATTTATGTTTGTTGCGAGATAGCGCATTTGAAGGATATTTGGCTTATTCCATTGGCATTTGGATCTGCTTCCAAACCGTGGTGAATGTCGGGGCCAGCATTGGCATGCTGCCCACTAAAGGATTGACTTTGCCATTTATTAGTTATGGCGGCTCGAGCCTTTGGGTGATGACAGCCGCAGCCATGATATTGATAAGAATCGATCACGAAAGACGCTTAGGCCTGATACAGGCGGTGCAAGGTAAGGGGAAATAATGGGCTTGGATAAACGCATTATGATCATGGCGGGCGGCACGGGAGGACATGTATTCCCGGCGTTAGCTGTGGCTAAGCATTTAGCCAAACAAGGATGGCAGGTTCGCTGGTTAGGTACCGCGGAACGTATGGAAGCCCGCCTCGTGCCGCAGCATGGATTTGATATCGACTTTCTCGATATCAAAGGGGTGCGTGGTAATGGACTTATTCGCAAATTAGCGGCGCCTTTTAAGATTCTGCGTTCGATTATACAAGCACGCAAGGTGATCCAAGAGTTTAAACCTGACGTGGTGTTAGGCATGGGCGGTTTTGCAAGTGGTCCGGGTGGTGTTGCGGCGCGTTTGAGTGGTATTCCTTTGGTGCTGCATGAGCAAAATGCGATCCCTGGCATGACCAATAAATTGTTAGCCCGTATCGCGACTCGCGTCTTATGTGCTTTTAACAATACCTTCGAGCAGGACGCAGAAGTGGTCGGTAACCCAATACGTGGCGAACTGATTGCTTTAGGGCAACAGCAAGTAGAGCCAACGGAAGGTGATGCACTGCGAGTGTTAGTGGTCGGCGGCAGTTTAGGCGCGAAAGTGTTTAACGATTTAATGCCTGCGGTGACTGCTGAAGTAAGCCAGCATCACTCGATCACCGTTTGGCATCAAGTGGGCAAAGGCAACTTGGCAAAAGTTGAAAATGAATACCAACAGTTAGGCCATTCAGGCAGCGTCAAGGTGGCTGAATTTATAGATGACATGGAAGCGGCCTATCGTTGGGCCGACGTGGTACTTTGCCGTGCAGGTGCTTTAACGGTATCGGAAGTAGCGGCAGTGGGTTTGCCAAGTTTATTGGTTCCATATCCATTTGCGGTTGATGACCATCAAACCAAAAACGCCAAAGTATTAGTTGAGGCTGGCGGGGCCTTCTTATTACCGCAAGCCGTATTAGACAGTCATAAATTAAGCAGCAAATTAGAGATGCTCGCCTCGGACCGTCAAGCCTTGTTAGCCATGGGGCAACAGGCCAAGAGTGTTGCAGTATTAGATGCAACCGACAGAGTCGCCGAGGTGTGTATCGCGCTGGCAAATAAGGATTCAAATGAGTAACGCCGAAAGTAAATATGCCCAGCTAAGAACGATCATCCCTGAGATGCGTCGGGTAAAGCAGATCCATTTTATCGGCATAGGCGGTGCTGGTATGGGCGGTATTGCAGAAGTGCTAGTAAATGAAGGTTATCGTTTAAGTGGCTCGGATATCGCGCAAAATGCGGTAACTACTCGCTTAACTGCCTTGGGTGCAAAAGTGTTTATTGGCCACAAAGCCGAGCAAATTCAAGGTGCAGATGTTGTGGTGGTATCGACCGCTATCGATGTAAGTAATCCTGAGATCATTGCCGCAAAAGAATTGCGTATTCCGATTGTACGTCGCGCCGAGATGTTGGCCGAACTGATGCGTTACCGTCATGGGGTTGCCGTTGCAGGAACTCATGGTAAAACCACGACTACAAGTTTGATTGCCAGTGTTTATGGTCAAGCCGAGCGAGATCCTACCTTCGTGATCGGTGGTTTGCTTAACAGCGCTGGCACTAATGCTCGTTTAGGTAAGAGCCGCTATTTGATTGCCGAGGCTGACGAGAGTGATGCGAGCTTCTTGCATCTGCAACCTATGGTCAGTGTGGTGACCAATATCGAAGCCGATCATATGGATACCTATGAAGGCGATTTTGAGAAATTAAAATCTACCTTTATCGATTTCCTGCACAACTTGCCATTTTATGGTGTGGCAGTGGCTTGTATCGACGATCCAGTGGTACGTGAGTTAATCCCACGTATCTCTCGTAAGGTGGTGACCTACGGTTTCAGCGATGATGCCGATGTGCAGGCGTTGAATTTTGTGCAGCAAGGTTATAGCAGTCGTTTCACCGTGCGTCGTCATGGTATGGATGATTTAGAACTGACGGTAAATTTGCCGGGCCAACATAACGTGCTTAATGCCTTGGCAGCCATAGCTGTAGCAACAGAAGATGAGATTGAAGATAGCGCCATCGTTAAAGCGTTAGCCGAGTTCCAGGGGATTGGGCGTCGTTTCCAGCAGCTGGGTGAATTCAATATCGATGCGGGTAATGTGATGTTGGTGGATGACTATGGTCATCACCCAAGTGAAGTGGCCGCGACGATTAAAGCGGCGCGTTCGGGTTGGCCTGAGAAACGTTTAGTCATGATTTATCAGCCACATCGTTATAGTCGTACTCGCGATCTCTATGAAGATTTTGTTGAGGTGTTATCACAGGTCGATTGCCTGTTACTGCTAGATGTTTATGCTGCTGGTGAAGCGCCAGTACCGGGGGCGGATAGTCGTGCGCTATGTCGTTCAATAAGACTACGAGGACAGCTTGACCCTATTTTCGTTGCTGAGCCTGAGCAGTTACAGACTTTGCTACCGAGCGTACTGCAAGACGGCGACCTGTTATTAACCCAAGGTGCTGGCAATATCGGTGCAATTAGTCGCCAGCTTGCTGATACAAAATTGCAACTAGAGCAGGCATAAAAGTGCCGGTTTTTTACACACAATAGCGACTCGGTGAGGAAGCTTTTGACGCTATGGTAGAGGTAGTTATAATGGCCGGTTATTTACAGCAGTGCATGGATAATGACTTGGTTGTTTTTTGTACTAACAATAATGGTTTAGGGCGATAACTGGTGTCCTGGAGTGATGTTGGCCATCGTTGGAAAACAAGCCTTACTCAGGTCGATTGGTATCTGTGTTTAGGACTGATTTTTCTATTCCTTGTGCTCTGTGGTTTATGCATGGGTGGATGGAAGTTGCATCAGGTATTAAATGATGCTGATGCTTTGCCTATTGATGCGGTTGTTATTAAAGGTGAACGTCGTTATACCAGCGATGAAGAGATAAGAATCGCCTTGCAAGATTTGATGAAGCGCAGTTTTTTTTCGGCCGACGTGAATCAGGTGCAGCAAGCGTTAGAAGATTTACCTTGGGTTTTTCACGCTTCGGTAAGACGTGAATGGCCAGCAAAATTAAAAGTGTTTTTGGTCGAGCAAGATGTCGTCGCCCATTGGAATGAAACCGATTGGCTTAATGCTCAAGGGCAAGTATTTAAGGCGCCAATGAAAGAAGGGATCCCAGAGCTTCCTTACTTAGTTGGCCCAGACGATCAAGCGGTGTCAGTGTTAACTAACTACCGTCAGATCAGTGAGTTGTTAGCCATAAATGAGTTCAAGTTAACTCATTTAGAGTTGAGTCCTAGACATGCTTGGTTGGCCATTTTAGCCAACGGCATAGCGTTGAAATTAGGACGAGAAGATAAGATGGCGCGGGTGCAGCGTTTCATCAATGTGTATCCCACCTTGATGCAACAGAACAAACCCGTGGCCAGAGTAGATTTGCGCTACGATACCGGATTGGCCGTAGGCTGGGGTGAAGCACATGAAGAGAGCCGTTAATTAATGACCAAGAATCAAGATAGAAATCTGATCGTTGGATTAGACATAGGAACATCTAAAGTTGCTGTGATCATTGGTGAAGTGCTGCCTGATGGCGAGATCAGTGTGGTCGGCTTAGGTAGTCACCCATCGCGCGGTATGGACAAAGGCGGCGTTAACGATCTCGACTCGATTGTGCGCAGCGTACAGCGTGCGTTAGATCAGGCGGAGTTGATGGCCGATTGCCAAGTGGCATCGGTGTATTTAGGGATTTCGGGTAAACATATTCAGTGCCAGAACGAAAATGGCATGGTGTCGATTAACGATGAAGAAGTGACCCAAGAAGATGTCGACAATGTTATCCATACCGCTCGTTCGGTAAAAATCCCAACCGAGCGTCGAATTTTGCATGTGCTACCACAGGAATATGCCATCGATGTACAAGACGGCATTAAGAGCCCGATTGGTATGTCCGGTATGCGTATGGAAGCTAAGGTGCATATTGTCACCTGCGCCAATGATATGGCCAAAAATATTACCAAGAGTGTTGAGCGCTGCGGCTTAAAAGTCGATGACTTGGTGTTCTCGGCAATCGCTTCAGCGGATTCGGTGCTGACCGATGATGAGAAAGACTTGGGTGTATGTTTGGTCGATATGGGTGGTGGTACAACAGATATTACCGTTTATACCAATGGAGCTTTGCGTCACTGTGCCGTAGTGCCAGTTGCGGGTAATCAGGTGACTAGCGATATTGCCAAGATTTTCCGTACGCCACTGTCTCATGCTGAGCAAATTAAAGTGCAATATGCCAGCGCTAGAAGTTCGATGGTCAGTCGTGAAGACAGCATAGAAGTGCCATCGGTCGGTGGACGTCCATCGCGTACCATGTCTCGTCACACCTTGGCAGAAGTGGTTGAGCCACGTTACCAAGAGCTGTTTGAGTTGGTACGTAAAGAGCTAAAAGACTGTGGCCTAGATGATCAAGTGGCCGCAGGTATCGTATTAACCGGTGGAACCGCTTCTATCGAAGGTGCGGTGGATGTCGCGGAAGCGACTTTTGGCATGCCAGTGCGTGTGGCAGAGCCACTACCGGTTAAAGGATTATTTGAATATGTAAACCAACCCATCTACTCCACGGGTGTTGGGTTGTTACATTACGGCGCGAGAAGGGTGATTGAACGTCAGTTTGAACGTCCTGAGCGTCAAGGGGTGACCAGTCTTTGGAATCGGGTCCAAAGTTGGTTTAAAGGCGAGTTTTAACTAATAACGCAGACTAAATGGAGAAAATGCCATGTTTGAGATCATGGATAGTCATTCAGATGAGGCGGTGATTAAGGTCATCGGTGTCGGTGGAGGCGGTGGTAACGCTGTCGAACATATGGTGAAACACAACATCGAAGGTGTTGAGTTTGTTGCCACAAATACAGATGCTCAGGCGCTACGTAAGTCGGCGGCGGGTACCACGATCCAACTGGGTCGTGATGTCACTAAAGGCCTAGGTGCTGGGGCAAACCCTGAAATTGGCCGTTTAGCGGCAGAAGAAGATAGAGAAAATATTCGCAACGCAATTAAAGGTTCCGACATGATCTTTATCGCTGCCGGTATGGGTGGTGGTACAGGTACGGGCGCTGCGCCTGTCGTGGCTGAAATTGCTCGCGAAGAGGGTATTCTTACCGTGGCAGTGGTGACTAAGCCATTCCCATTCGAAGGTAAGAAGCGTATGGCATACGCAGATCAAGGCATCGACATGCTAGCTAAGCATGTGGATTCATTGATTACTATTCCTAACGAGAAGTTGCTTAAAGTATTGGGTCGCGGTACTTCACTGCTAGACGCATTTGCTGCAGCGAATAACGTATTGCTTGGTGCGGTGCAAGGTATTGCCGAACTGATCACTCGCCCTGGTTTAATCAACGTCGATTTCGCCGATGTGAAAACCGTAATGTCGGAAATGGGTAATGCCATGATGGGAACCGGTATTGCTAGTGGTGAAGATCGTGCCGAAGAAGCTGCCGAAGCGGCGGTTGCCAGTCCATTGCTTGAAGATATCGATCTTGCAGGCGCGCGTGGTGTGTTAGTTAACATTACCGCGGGTATGGATATGAGCATCGAAGAGTTTGAAACTGTGGGTAACCACGTTAAAGCTTACGCTTCTGACAACGCGACTGTGGTTGTCGGTGCTGTGATTGACCCAGAGATGAGCGATGAACTGCGTGTGACAGTGGTTGCAACGGGTATTGGCGCTGAGAAGAAACCAGATATACAGTTAGTATCTAAGCCAGCGCCAGCTCCAGCACCACAAGAAGTTAAACTGGATATCCCTGCTGAAGAGACCTTATCTCAGGCAATGGGTAATGGCAATGCGGTGCGTGCGGCGCAACCAGTTGAAGCGGTAGCACCACCAAAAAGTGATCTTGAATATTTAGATATTCCGGCATTCTTGCGTAAGCAAGCGGATTAATCGGTGCGGTAGGAACAGCTTTCTGTCTGTGCGATTCACGGTTTAATCGAGGTGTTGACTTGGTTAATTTTGGTGAATTGGTAAAGATATGCTAGCATATCCGACCAGCCGCGCCTTTGTGCGCAGCTTTGTTGTGCTCAAATTTAGAGTTATTTGTTGATTTATAACGGGTAAATAAATGATTTTTCAAAGAACTGTTAAAGAAATGGTTAAGACCACCGGTGTTGGATTGCATTCCGGCAATAAGGTGACTTTGACGATCAAACCCGCGCCAGTAAATACAGGGATCGTATTGGTTCGTACCGACTTAACCCCAAATGTTGCTATTGCAGCAAAGGCGGATCAAGTACGTGAGACAACCATGTGTACGGCGCTTGTCAATGACGATGGTGTTCGTATTTCAACAATTGAACATCTGTTTGCAGCGTTAGCGGGTTTAGGGATCGACAATGCGACTATCGAGGTCGACGCTCCTGAAATTCCGATCATGGATGGCAGTGCCAGTCCGTGGGTTTTCCTATTGCAATCAGTAGGAATCCAAGAGCAACAGGCGGCTAAAAAATATTTAAGAATCAAGCGCCCAGTGCGTGTTGAAGATGGTGATAAATGGGCGGAACTCATTCCGTTTAAAGGATTTAAAGTCGATTTTGCAATCGATTTTAACCACCCTGAAATTGCCAGAAGCCAACAGCACATGGTGATGGATTTTTCATCGTCAGCCTTTGTCCGTGATATTAGCCGCGCTAGAACCTTTGGTTTTATGCGTGACATTGAATATCTACGTGCCAATAACCTTGCATTAGGCGGCAGCATGGAAAACGCAGTTGTGCTTGATGAATATCGCGTCCTCAACCCCGATGGTCTGCGTTATGAGGATGAGTTTGTTAAGCACAAAATACTCGATGCATTTGGAGACCTGTATGTTGCAGGTCATGCCATTGTTGGCGAGTTCCGTGCCTTTAAGACAGGTCATGCACTGAACAATCAGTTAGTGCGTGCCTTATTAGCTGAGCAAGATGCTTGGGAATTAGTGAGTTATGAGAAAGAGGAAGAAGCGCCAGTAAGCTTCGCAGTACCAACAGGTGCTACCTTCGCTTAACTCCTAGTTAAGATTGCCTTGAACGGCTGGCTAAAGCAGCCAGCCGTTTTAGTTTTTGCCCTAGTGAACCTTCTGTATGTTCCGCCAATGCTTGAATATGTGAAGCCGCTGTTTCGCTAATGTGATTGTGAGCTTGGCGTGATTTTGGTGCAGTTAGATTCAAGCCTGGGTTGACTTTAACTTCGATAGCGGACAGCATGGGTAGCGTTTCGGCTTGTAGCTGTTGTAAAAGTTTGGGCTTTTGAAAGTTTATTCTGGCAGCCCATGCAGCTGTGGTGGTTTCTATAACCAGAACACCGCCTCGAAAATTAGCAACTTTAAGTTGCTCCGTGACAGGACCTGTTATCACTTGTTTTACATAGTGATCTAAGTGAAGTAACAGCTCTGCTTTTTCAGCGATAGTAGGCAATTGGCCTTGCTGATGCAGTAGTTGACTTAGGTCTTGCGGGGGCTTTTTCATAACATAATAAAATGGCTTAATGAGGCTATGAGTGTAACAGTTTTTATTCAGGGTCGGAATGGCGCTACGCGCTGGCAACCGGGAAAGCGTTGGTTATTATTGCCTATGTTGCTGATTGCAGCAGGTACAGGGCTATATCAACACAATGCACAACAATTCGAACAACAACAAGCGAGCGTTGATAACGAGCGCTTGGCACGTCAACAGCAAAAAGATCAACTTATTGAGCTAAAAGGGGCTACCGAATCGCAATTAGCGATGTTGGTAACTCATGTTGCGCGTATGCAAGCTAAAGTATCGCGTCTAGAAGCGCTTGGTCAGCAAGTTGCAAAAGATTATAAACTCGAAGATCAATTCGATTTCTCTTCTGAAGTCGGTGTCGGCGGCCTGAGTGAATTGGGTAGCAACATCGAACTCGATCAGCTTATTCAGGATATGGATAAGCTAGTGTCACGAATAGATAATAATAATGTTCAGCTTTCACTACTTGAAACGGTGACATCTAATCTCCATATAGATGATGAGCGTTATATATCGGGGCGTCCCATCCAGAAAGGTTGGTTATCATCCCACTACGGTTTACGAAATGATCCCTTTAACGGTCGACGAACGATGCATAAAGGCATCGATTTCGCCGGTAAAGAGGGAGCCGATGTTGTTGCTACCGCGGGCGGTGTCGTAACATGGGCTGGCAGTATGTTTGGATATGGCGAGTTAATCGAAATCGATCACGGTAACGGTTTACATACTCGTTATGGCCACAATAAGTCTTTGTCAGTAGCTGTAGGTGATGTGGTCGCAAAAGGCCAGAGTATTGCCAAAATGGGGAGTACTGGTCGTTCAACCGGTCCTCATGTGCATTATGAAGTGTTGCGTGGTGGACAGCAGATAGATCCAAAAAAATATGTCTACCGCAAGGCAGGTTAAATTATAAATAAGGCTTCTCAACTCGTTTTAGAGTCGCCAATAACATAAAAAGTGGTTCAGATGTTTGGTAAATTACTGACAAAAATATTTGGTAGTCGTAACGATCGCACCCTTAAATCACTCGGTAAGATTGTCACTAAAATTAACGCTCTTGAAGGGGATTTCGAAAAGCTTTCTGACGACGAACTTAAAGCCAAAACGGCTGAGTTCCGTGCTCGTTTAGAGTCTGGTGAAACTCTCGATGATGTGTTGCCTGAAGCTTTTGCTGTTGTTCGTGAAGCCTCTAAGCGTGTATTCGAAATGCGCCACTTCGATGTGCAGCTACTCGGTGGTATGGTGCTCGATAGCAACCGTATTGCTGAGATGCGTACCGGTGAAGGTAAAACCTTAACTGCAACCTTGCCTGCTTACCTTAATGGATTAACCGGTAAAGGGGTTCACGTGATCACAGTGAACGATTACCTTGCCGGTCGTGATGCCGAAAATAACCGTCCCCTCTTTGAATTTCTTGGTATGACCGTTGGCATCAACGTTGCCGGCTTGGGTCAAGCTGAGAAGAAAATGGCTTACGACTCAGATATTACTTACGGAACCAATAACGAATTTGGTTTCGATTATCTTCGCGACAACATGGCGTTTTCACCTGCCGAACGTGTACAGCGTCCACTCCACTATGCCCTTATCGATGAAGTTGACTCGATTCTGATCGATGAAGCGCGTACGCCTTTAATTATTTCTGGTGCGGCGGAAGATAGCTCTGAACTGTATATCAAGATCAATACCTTGATCCCGAACCTTATCCGTCAAGAAAAAGAGGATACTGAGGAAGAGATCGGTGATGGTGATTATTCGGTTGATGAGAAATCTAAACAAGTACACATGACCGAGCGTGGACAAGAGAAAGTTGAACAACTTTTGACTGAGCGCGGCATGTTGGCCGAAGGCGACTCACTTTATTCTGCGGCCAATATTTCATTACTGCATCATGTTAATGCGGCATTGCGCGCCCATACCCTGTTTGAAAAAGATGTTGACTATATCGTTCAAGATAATGAAGTGATTATTGTTGATGAACATACTGGTCGTACTATGCCAGGTCGTCGTTGGTCTGAAGGTCTTCATCAGGCGGTGGAAGCTAAAGAAGGTGTTCATATTCAAAATGAAAACCAAACCTTAGCTTCTATTACGTTCCAGAACTTCTTCCGCCAGTATGACAAGTTGGCGGGTATGACAGGTACTGCGGATACTGAAGCATTCGAATTCCAGCACATCTATGGTTTAGATACGGTGGTTATTCCAACTAACCGTCCTATGGTGCGTAAAGATAATGCCGATTTAGTTTATTTGAGTGCCGAAGAAAAATACGAAGCCATCATTAAAGACATCATCGATTGTCGTGAACGTGGTCAGCCAGTATTGGTGGGTACGGTATCTATTGAGCAATCAGAGCTTTTACATAGCTTACTAAAGAAAGCCAAAATTCCACATGAAGTACTTAACGCTAAATTCCATGAGCGTGAAGCTGATATCGTAGCTCAAGCGGGTCGCACTGGCGCAGTCACTATTGCAACTAACATGGCAGGTCGTGGTACCGATATCGTGTTGGGTGGTAACTGGAATATGGAGATTGAAGCACTCTCTAATCCAACTGCCGAGCAAAAAGCGAAGATTAAAGCCGATTGGCAAGTACGTCATGACGAAGTGGTTGCTGCCGGTGGTCTACACATTCTCGGTACCGAGCGTCATGAATCACGTCGTATCGATAACCAGTTACGTGGTCGTTCTGGCCGTCAAGGTGATGCAGGTTCTTCACGTTTCTATCTATCAATGGAAGACAGCCTAATGCGTATCTTCGCTTCCGATCGTGTCTCAGGCATGATGAAGAAGCTAGGTATGGAAAAAGGCGAAGCGATTGAGCATCCTTGGGTGTCTCGCGCCATCGAAAATGCACAACGTAAAGTTGAAGCACGTAACTTTGATATTCGTAAGCAGTTATTGGAATTCGATGATGTGGCAAACGACCAGCGTCAGGTAGTTTATGCACAGCGTAACGAATTAATGGATGCTGAAAGCATTCAAGACACCATTGTGAATATTCAAGAAGATGTGGTTAACGGACTTATCGATCAATATATTCCACCACAATCGGTTGAAGAACTGTGGGACGTTGCAGGCCTAGAAACTCGCCTTGAGCAAGAGTACGCGTTAAAGATGCCAATTCAAGAATGGCTAGATAAAGAAGATGACCTACATGAAGAAACCTTACGCGAGCGTATCGTTGATACTTGGGTTAAGTCTTATCAAGCCAAAGAAGAGATGGTTGGCGCGCAAGTGCTACGTCAATTTGAAAAGGCGGTTATGCTACAAACCTTAGACGGCTTGTGGAAAGAGCATTTGGCTGCAATGGATCATCTTCGTCAAGGTATTCACTTACGTGGTTACGCGCAGAAGAATCCAAAGCAAGAATATAAGCGCGAGTCATTTGAGTTGTTCCAGCAGATGCTTGAAACCTTAAAGCATGATGTTATTAGTGTGCTTTCTAAAGTTCAGGTTCAAGCTCAGTCAGATGTTGAAGAGATGGAGCAGCGTCGTCGCGAAGAAGAAGCTAAAATTCGCCGTGATTATCAACATGCAGAAGCTGAGGCGTTAGTCGGAGCGGAAGAGGCACAAGCGTTAGCGGCGACTCAACCCGTGGTACGCGAAGGTGAAAAGGTTGGCCGTAACGATCCATGTCCTTGTGGTTCTGGCCGTAAGTACAAGCAGTGTCACGGTAAGCTGACCTAATACAGCCAACTGTCATTGTTTATAAAAAGCCATTCTTCGGAATGGCTTTTTTAATGGTTTTTTTCGAGAGAGACTTAAAGACCTGTTGAATAAGTTGCATTTAGCAACACTTAACTTGGTATAAGCACTTATCTATAGTTAATTACGAGTTTCAGCAGTAATTGATTTTTAGCCTGGAAAATAACCAATCTTAGCCAGTTTGTGGATAAGTTTGGGGGTAAATGGTGTGTATGATGTGGCTATCTGAAAAGCTTGAAAAAAGACGTAATTTTGTTGAAAAAGCGCTTGCACCATTAAAAGATCTGCCTATAATGCGCATCCACTGACACGGCAAAGCACAGCGAGCTGAGTCATAATCTAGGTAGTTTACTGAATAAGAAAACGAACCGATTTTGCACTGAAAAGTGCCGCATCAAAAAGTTTGCAAAAACTGCTTGACGCGACCACGGGAATGCGTAGAATACGCAGCCCTAGCCACTCGGAACGACGAGATGCGCTAACGCTCTTTAACAATTTATCAAGTAATCTGTGTGGACACTCACAGGTATTGAGTTAATCGAAAACGATTTATTTCTCAATGCAATTTGTCACTAGCAATAGTGAANGTAGAATACGCAGCCCTAGCCACTCGGAACGACGAGATGCGCTAACGCTCTTTAACAATTTATCAAGTAATCTGTGTGGACACTCACAGGTATTGAGTTAATCGAAAACGATTTATTTCTCAATGCAATTTGTCACTAGCAATAGTGAAGAGTGTTCATAGCAATATGTCTTACGCTCATGTTTTACAAGAGTGTAAGTATCGAGTTTACTGCTTCTTTATGAACGCAGTGAATGAGAAACAGTAGAATTCATTGAGCCGTTCTAAACTCTTAACGGGGTTTGGAACACAAAAACTTTAATTGAAGAGTTTGATCATGGCTCAGATTGAACGCTGGCGGCAGGCCTAACACATGCAAGTCGAGCGGTAACATTTCAAAAGCTTGCTTTTGAAGATGACGAGCGGCGGACGGGTGAGTAATG
>NZ_JAKEVF010000004.1 GCF_022398315.1 Shewanella sp. Isolate11 | reverse complement strand
CATTACTCACCCGTCCGCCGCTCGTCATCTTCAAAAGCAAGCTTTTGAAATGTTACCGCTCGACTTGCATGTGTTAGGCCTGCCGCCAGCGTTCAATCTGAGCCATGATCAAACTCTTCAATTAAAGTTTTTGTGTTCCAAACCCCGTTGAGAGTTTAGAACGGCTCAATGAATTCTGATTCGTTTTAAAGACTCGGAAGAATCTATAAAACGTTTGTACATATTGCTATGGACATTCATCGTTGCATTGAGAAATAAATCGTTTTCGATTAACTCAATACCTGTGAGTGTCCACACAGATTTCTTGTTTTATCTTGTTAAAGAACGTTCGCCGCTGTGGGCTAGGGCTGCGTATTCTACGCTTTCCTTGGTCGGCGTCAAGTGATTTTTTAAAAAGTTTTTTAAGTGGTTATTTACTACGCTGACCATTTAAAGCCTGGCGGTAAATCACAGCTAAAAAACTTGTTTCACTTGCTGCCCTGACTTAGCTTTACTTCGCCTTGCGACGCTGCCTGCCGTGTCAGTGGATGCGCATTATAGGGAGTTATTGAAAGGGCGCAAGGGCTTTTTTGAAGAAAATGACCAAACGTTCAAATAACAAACAAAACACATCCAAATAGTACTAAATTCCATCAAAATGACTAGATAAATGCTCATTTGGTAAAACAATAGACTTTAGTTTATCTACTCAGTGCTTTTATCAGCAGGCTTATTACCAAGAAAATAAGTCTGGCATAGATAATTGAACTCTGCCAAAAATCTCACCTGCCGTGCGGATGAAGTTAAAGAAATATGTTCGCCGATACAGATATGCTGCAAGATATCATCTCTATCACTCGGCTAGGACTCTAACTAAATACTAGGACGGTCTAGAAGCATCACTGTCTGAAGTAGTTGAGTCATTTTTGTTTGGGTCATTGTTACTGACTTCAGATTCATCCCCTACAAGATGACTCACCTTTAATTGTTTTACTGTTCTAATAGTATAAATCGGGCCGGATATAGCGTAGAGACAGAAAACGATAAACAGAATCGTGGCAGGTTGTACCGACACCACAACAAACAAGCCGACCAAAGCGAGTATCACCACAAAATTAACTCGACCGCGCCAGTCATAATCTTTAAATGAGTAATACCGGAAATTACTCACCATTAAAATACCAGAGCTCGCCGTGAGCAGTAATAGTAAATAACTGACTTGTGAGCCACTGATTTCATAATACGTGCCACTCCAAATTGCACCAGCGATGATGGCCGCAGCTGCGGGACTGGCTAATCCCTGAAAAAATCGTTTATCTGCCACACCGACTTGAGTGTTAAAACGAGCCAAACGTAGCGCTGCACCTGCACAATAGATAAACGCAGCTAACCATCCAACCTTACCTAAATCCGATAACCCCCAGTTGTAAGCGATTAAAGCTGGCGCCACGCCAAAGGACAGCATATCCGCCATGCTGTCATATTCGGCACCAAATTCACTTTGAGTATTAGTCATTCTTGCCACTCGACCATCTAATCCATCGAACAGCATGGCGACAAAAATGGCGATAGCAGCCTCCTCAAAGCGTCCATTCATCGAGGCAATAACCGCATAGAAGCCCGAAAACAATCCGGCGGTTGTTAATAAATTAGGTAACAGATAGATACCGCGGTTCTTTGCCGACTCTTTGTTTAAATTTTGCATATAATGGAAAGCAAGGTTATCTTCGATTAAGTTAAAGATAACACAGATTTTTATAATGACTTTTGGGGTCAGTTAACACTATTGTCAGCTAGGCTTCATTTACCATCCCCCAAAAGTACAGCTTATGCCGAACCGCTTATTTTATGGATGAATATCATGACTAGGAAAAGTTTTTGCGCTCTTTTATTAGTACTCTTTTTTTGCCCTACTCTTTTTGCGACCACTATATATAAGTGGGTGGATGAAAAAGGGGTAACTCATTATAGCCAGCAGATGCCGCCCGAAAAGCAGGCCGAAAAACTGTATAGCGAAGATATTGAACAGCAAAGAGTCGGCTTTGTTGCGCCCAGTGCTTCGGCAGCCAAAGAACCCGTACCTAGCGAAATGGAAGCTGCGGCAAATGAGATTAATCAAAAAGATAAAGAACAAGCCAAGATGATCTGTGACAGTGCCACTCACCAACTAAACGTACTCAACACCCATACAAATCTCACTAGAAAAAATGCTCAAACTGGTGAAATGGAAAAAATGACTGAAGAACAACGACAAGAACAAATTGCAGCCCAACAAGAACGCATACGCCTGTTCTGTACTCAATAAGCTTTCACCTTCATTCAGGCCACAAAGTAAAACAGACTCCTCGGAGTCTGTTTTTTGTTACGCTAAGCGTTATCTAGATTTTGGCTATATTACTGTTTACTTACCGTATACATTGAGCGGCTTACACCATCTTCACAAGCTTTTGTGCCTGCATCCCAACCATTATCAAATTGACTCAGGCCATCGAGAGTTTCATCCTTCATCGATTCAACGTCACCGAGATTAGGATCTTGTTTTACCTGCCCCGCATAGCGACACCCTGTGTTGTAGCCAAAATGGTATAGGCTATCGTATTCGACATTGCCCACACCAATATAGGTATCTTCGGTTTTTTCAGGCGATGAACTACATCCAAACATCATCATTGTTAATGCCGCTACCGTGACCAATTTTGCTTTCATCCATTACTCCTTCAATGTATCAAAATCGACTTTACTTACTCTTTGCAAACTAGACGAAATCGACCATGATTGCAAAGAGTGTGATGATTAATCAGCCAATATAATAAAAGGCTCAAACCTAATACACCAATCTCAGTGCATAAGTTTGAACCTAATATCTAAGCACAACCTCAACCCTGCTTTAAGGTGGTTTGAGCAACTAGCAGTTATTGACTAAACGCGAGTTCGCCGCCACTGGCTTCCACTTTAATCGGCGTACCCGGCAACAGTTGACCACTTAAAATCTGCTGCGCCAATGGGTTTTCGACTTCCTGTTGCAGCGCACGTTTCAAAGGACGCGCCCCATAAACCGGATCGAATCCCGCCTCTGCAATTAATGCTAATGCGTCATCACTAACCTCAAGTTCGAAATCCTTTTCAGCCAATCTTGCTTTTAGGTTATCGATCTGAATTTGAGCGATATGGGTGATATGCTCGGCTTCCAGCGGATGGAATACCACACTTTCATCGACACGGTTAAGGAACTCGGGTCGGAAACTGTGTGTCACCACATTCATCACTTCAGCTTTCATCTCTTGATAACTCGCCACACCGAAACGCTCTTGAATGACATCTGAGCCGAGATTCGACGTCATGATCACCACGGTATTACGAAAATCAACAGTTCGCCCCTGGCCGTCAGTCAAACGTCCATCATCGAGCACTTGCAGCAAGATATTAAACACGTCGGGATGTGCTTTCTCGACCTCATCAAGCAAAATCACCGAATAAGGTTTACGTCTTACCGCCTCAGTTAGATAACCGCCCTCTTCATAACCCACGTAACCGGGAGGCGCCCCAACTAAACGTGACACCGAATGTTTTTCCATAAACTCGGACATATCGATGCGCACCATAGCCGCTTCGGTATCAAACAAAAATTTAGCTAACGACTTACACAGCTCAGTCTTACCCACCCCAGTAGGTCCGAGGAATAGGAACGAACCAATTGGACGTTGAGGGTCGGCAAGTCCGGCTCGACTACGACGAATGGCATTAGAAACCGCATCAACCGCTTCGTTTTGACCAATAACCCGGGTATGTAACGCTTGCTCCATCTGCAACAATTTCTCTTTTTCGCCTTCAAGCATCTTAGAAACTGGAATACCGGTTGCCTTAGATAACACCTCGGCAATTTCGACATCGGTAACCTTGTTGCGCAGCAAAGTCATATCCTGCATCTCAGCTTGCGAGGCTAGATCGAGTTGTTTCTCTAACTCAGGAATACGACCATATTGTAGCTCTGACATACGAGTCAGATCACCAGCACGTCTTGCCACTTCCATATCCAATCGGGCTTGTTCGAGATCCGCCTTAATGTGTTGAGTGCCCGCCAATGCCGCTTTTTCGGTGTGCCACACTTCGTTTAGCTCTGCCGCTTTTTTCTCGACTTCACTCAATTCACTGCGCAAAGTTTTTAATCGACGTAAACTGGCTTCGTCGCTCTCTTTACTCAGGGCCTGCTCTTCTAACTTAAGCTGAATTCCTCGACGCTCAAGCTTGTCGAGAGGTTCAGGTTTAGAGTCAATTTGAATTCGGATACTAGACGCTGCTTCATCAATCAAGTCGATAGCTTTATCGGGCAGTTTTCTATCTGAAATATAACGATGCGACATACTGGCTGCAGCCACAATGGCCGGATCGGTGATCTCGACATGGTGATGAAGCTCATAGCGTTCTTTCAGGCCTCGTAAAATAGCGATGGTGTCTTCCACATTAGGCTCTTCCACCAGCACTTTCTGGAATCGACGCTCTAGGGCAGCATCTTTCTCAATATATTGACGATATTCATCTAAGGTTGTGGCACCAACACAATGCAATTCGCCTCGCGCCAATGCAGGTTTAAGCATATTACCGGCATCCATCGCACCATCGCTTTTACCTGCGCCAACCATAGTATGCAGCTCATCAATAAATAGAATGACCTGACCTTCCTCTTGCGAAAGCTCATTCAGTACCGCTTTTAAACGCTCCTCAAACTCACCTCGGTATTTGGCACCTGCAACCAACGCGCCCATGTCTAGAGCCAATACGCGCTTGTTTTTAATGCCTTCAGGAACCTCACCATTGATGATCCGCTGAGCTAATCCCTCAACAATCGCGGTTTTACCCACACCCGGTTCGCCAATCAAAACGGGGTTGTTTTTACTACGACGCTGCAACACTTGGATAGTGCGGCGGATCTCATCGTCACGACCGATCACAGGATCTAATTTACCTTGCTCGGCACGCTCGGTTAGATCTACAGTGAATTTTTTTAATGCCTGACGTTGATCTTCAGCGTTAGGATCATCGATATTCTTACCGGCACGCACCTGCTGGATGGTTTGCTCTAGCAGCTCTTGGGTCGCCCCCGACTTTTTCAAACATTGCGCTAACGCATCGTTGCCATCTAATGCGGCCAACAGAAACAGTTCACTAGAGATATATTTGTCTTTACGCTTTTGCGCCAATTTATCGCACAAATTGAGTAAACGGATCAGCGCTTGCGATAGCTGAACATCGCCGCCAGTCCCCTCAATTTGTGGTAAGCGTTCTAACTCTTGGCTAAGTGACGAGCGTAATGTGCTCACCGAAATCCCAGCCTGAGTCAGTAATGGATGAATTGAGCCACCGTCTTGATTCAGTAGCGCCATCATCAAATGAATAGGTTCAATGAACTGATGGTCTCGCCCCAACGCTAATGATTGAGCATCGGAGATTGCTATCTGAAATTTGTTAGTCATACGATCGAGTCGCATACAGCCTCCTAATTAACTATGAAGTTTACCTTCAGTATTTTGTTAATTTATAGATGGGGGCATTTTTGCTTATTTCAAGCAGATGGCGACGCAAAGCAGTAAAAAATTGCTACTTTTCTAACCAAATTAGAGAGGCCATTCGTCCAGTGACAGAGTCGCGGCGATAAGAAAAATAACGCTCACTCAAACGGTAAGTACAGTGAGGTAATTGATAGATGTGTTGCACGCCTAATGCCTGAGTTCGATAGCAAGCAATTCCCTGCAAATCGCCGAAGTATTTATCTCCCTGAGGGATAAAATACTGGCTGGTTTGTGGATGCTGAGACACAAAAGCTTGCCTGACCTCAGAACCCACTTCAAACGCATCAGCCCCAATACAAGGACCGAGGTAAACATATAATTCATCGGCAGGAGCATTAAACGACGCAACTGCAGCCTCGATAATCCCGCTACACAATCCGCGCCAGCCAGCATGTACCGCGGCCACTTGAGTTGCCTGCTTATCGCAAATCAACACTGGTAAGCAATCGGCAGTCATCACCACACAGACATGATCCGTCGAGCGACAAACACTGCCATCGGCAGTTCGATTGTCATCACTATCAAGATCAACGATATCGATACCATGTACCTGAGTCAGCCAGGCCGGTTCTGATGTTAGTCCCAATTGCAGTGATAACAGTCGGCGGTTTTGCAGCACAGCCTGTGGATCATCGCCCACATGTTCGCCAAGGTTCAAACTATCAAATGGCGGCTGACTGACACCCGAAGTGCGCTCACTAAAGGCAAGTTTAACACCATCAGGGATCTGCCAGTCAGCGGGGAGCATTAATACTCCTGAGGATTTGCTTTGGTATCTTCACGTAATGCACGAGTCAGAGTTTGCATATCTTCAGGTACAGGCGCCTGCCAGCTCATGATTTCCAACGTGAAAGGATGTGCCAGTTCAAGTCTTACCGCATGCAGTGCCTGACGATTGAAACTCATGTAGGTTTCTAAAAACTCAGGAGTCACCGCCTTAGGTGGACGCGGACGACCGGCATAAACAGGGTCACCCACTAACACATGACCAATATGTGCCATGTGTACACGGATCTGGTGAGTACGCCCCGACTCTAGGCGTAAACGTAAGCGTGTATGAGCACGGAATTTCTCCGCAACACGGTAATGAGTCACCGCCGGTTTACCGTTATGTACCACAGCCATATGAGTACGCTTAGTCGGATGGCGATCGATTGGCGCATCGACAGTACCACCAGAAATAATCACTCCTTGGACTAAGGCTTCATATTCACGCACGATTTCGCGCGCTTGCAATGCTGCCACCAAATGAGTTTGTGCCTCAACGGTTTTGGCTACCACCATTAAACCTGTAGTGTCTTTATCAAGACGATGCACGATACCCGCTCTTGGGACTAACTCGATAGATGGACAATGATGCAGTAGGGCATTCATTAACGTGCCATCGCTATTACCCGCACCGGGATGAACCACTAAGCCCGCCTGTTTATTGATAACGATAATATGCTCGTCCTCATAAACAATGTTCAGCTCAATCGCTTGCGCTTCGGCTTTGGTTTCCTCTTCCAGTGTGGCTTCGACGATGACCTCTTGGCCTTCAAGCACTTTTTCTCTTGGCTTAGTGTGTGCTACGCCATCGACGTAAACGGAGCCATTTAAAATCCATTCTTTTATACGTGTACGGGAATAGTCAGGAAACAACTCGGCCAAGGTTTGATCCAATCTTTGTCCGGTTTGTGTTGCTGTTATCTCGCTTTTTAGATTAATCTCTTGTGTCATAAGGAACCGTACCCGCGTTTTGGGGTCATAAATTAAAGTGCTATCTGTTACAATCGGATTGTTTCTATTTTATCCTGAAATGGAAAAATTCATAACTACAACTTAAAAGAATCGAATTCAAGTATGCATAATTTTGTTAAAGGCGCCGCTGTTGCCTTGTTATCACTGGCTTTATCGGCCTGCAGTAGTAGCCCAGAAGATGATACACTGGCGAAAACATCACCTGAAGTCTTGTATACACAAGCAAGAACTTCGATGGAACTGGGCAATTACAGTAAAGCCGTCCGTTCTTTAGAAGCCTTAGATTCCCGCTATCCTTTCGGAGCCCATAAAACTCAGGTTCAACTTGACCTGATTTACGCCTACTACAAGCTTGATGATTCAGCCTCTGGTATCGCGAACATCGACCGCTTTATTCGCCTAAATCCGACTCATAAAGATATCGACTACGTCTATTATATGCGTGGCTTAGTGAACATGCAGTCTGATAACTATATGTTCCACGATGTATTAGGTATCGACAGAACAGATAGGGATCCGAAGGCGGCACAAGATGCCTTTAATGATTTTGCCCGATTGGTAAAGTCCTATCCTAACAGCAAATACGCTGCCGATGCGCAAAAACGTATGCAATATTTGAAAAATCGCCTGGCTAAATACTCCATTACCGTTGCGGAGTATTATATCAAGATGAATGCTTGGAGTGCAGCAGCCGTTAGAGCACAATCGGTAATGGAGTCATATCCTGATACTCCATCGACCGAAAAAGCCCTAGAGATCATGGCAACCGCTTACGAAGAGCTAGGTCAGCAAAAACTAAAGGATCATGTATTATTGGTGATGAAAGCTAACTTCCCCGATAATGACCTATTGCAATAATATTAACAATTAGCTTTGAAATGAACCCCGTTTTAACGGGGTTTTTATTGTCTGCGACAAAATCACCTATTTGAGTCCAATAGGTGATTTTAAATTCATTTCGAATAAATCTTATTCAAACAGCTCTACTTGAGCACTATTTTTCAAAAATTAGTTGACTCAAATGCGCAAAAGCCTTTTAATGCACCCCGTTGCCCGAATAGCTCAGTCGGTAGAGCAGAGGATTGAAAATCCTCGTGTCCCTGGTTCGATTCCGGGTTCGGGCACCATATTCAATGAGATGCTTACAGCTTCTCAACAAAAAAACCTCGCTTAGCGAGGTTTTTTTGTATCTGCTATTCCTTTCCACATATTGTTCAATTATCACCCGTATATAGCCTACGGATACGAAGTAAATCATTGCAAATGCTTAACGTTATCCCCCTAGCAATAAACAACAAAAAGCACCTAATAAGGTGCCTTTGATAAATCATAAACCCCAACCCAAAGCGTTTTAGCTAACTGAATCTTGTCTTTTCGATAATTTCGATAAACGGCTCAAAAGTGCCATTGTCAGTAAAGGCATAACAATCATCACTAGCGCATCTTTTATGCCAACCTTCATGGTGAACCCTTCATTCATTTCGGGGTACTGCAACGCAGTCACTAAGGTAAATATACCAATAGGCAACCCCGCCAGCAGACTCAGTCCATAGACTTTTTCATTGATAAACTTAACGATGATGACTACGGTCACTATTGCAGCAGCAAACACCCCAATAGCATGAGGAATACCAAGCTTTAGCAAAGCGATCATGCTTGGTCCCTCAACAGAAATATCGATAAAAGGTAAAAACAAACGATAAGTAAGTGGTATCAAGAAAAAAATGAGCAAGGTATACACACAAGGTAAGGTAAAAATAAGTAACAGTTTTTTAGTGGTCATTGATGTCCCTTAATGAACAAGCCTATTTACATTTTGGCAACATAACATATGCGAGCAGCAAATTCACCACTAAGCACTTAAATGACTTAGCAGTGGAATAAACTTAATTCTCATTATTTTTTATTTTGCTTTAAACCTTTTTCGTACCAAGGCATGTCTAATTAAATAATAACCACACAGGGAAACAACATTGAGTGTATTGCGACCGCCGCAGAGTGAACTAAGACACTTTGATAGCTTACTGATCACACAAGCTAAACAAGGTGATAAAGCCGCGTTTCATGAGCTATATAAGCTACATCATCGCCGAGTTTATGCTCTGTGTTTTAGATTGGCAGGGCAACCAGATTTAGCCGAGGAAGCCACTCAAGAGACCTTTGTGCGTTTATGGCAAAAGCTGCCTTTATTTGATGGACAAAGTCAATTTAGTACCTGGCTTCACAGCCTGACAGTAAACCAAGCATTGACCACCATCAAGAAGCAGAAAAGCTTTTGGGCCAGAATGATACCAGCGGAGCACGCAGCCGAAACCGGTGGCACCGACCTGCACTACGAAGTGTTAGATAAACTGTTACTGCGACTGCCTGAACGAGCCCGCATGGTATTTGTCCTGTTTGCCTTAGAGGGCTATCAGCATGACGAAATCGCTAGACGGCTTAATATCGCACCAGGCACCAGCAAGGCCCAATATCATAGAGCTAAGCAACTGCTACAGGAGATGATCTGATGACAACAAAATCTGAACAGCTGGATTGTCTGATCGCTAATACCACAAAAGAGATCACGCCTGAGCGAGATCTATGGCAGCAAATAGAACGTCGCTTGGATGCGCCTTTGGCGAAAAAAAACCACTACTGGAAGCCAGTTGCTATCGCTAGCCTGTTAGTGCTGTCTTTAGTGGTAGGACAAAAATTCGTAACGACTCAGCCCGAAGTCGTACCGTCAAACGAACTACTGTTAACCCTTGCGTCAATCAAAGCGCAGCATCAGCAGCAAGTAGAACTACTGCAAACTCAAGCAGTCAGGGTCAACTGGCAAAGTAGCCCTTATGGTCAGCCCGTTGAGCAAGGTATCGAACAATTAAGATCAGCAGCAGAGCTGATTTATCAGTCATTACAACTAAATCCAACTGACAAACAGCTTTGGCAATTGTGGCTTTGGACGCAACAAAGAGAGATAGATTTAGTCAAACAGGGACAACAGCTCCCAGTCAATCATAAACAAAAGGGAGACGTAATATGAACCTCTATCACAAGCTAGCTATCATTCCACTGCTTTTGCTCAGCCAGTTTGCTCTGGCTGCCGAACAGGTTGATAAAACCATCAGCAGCCCAGATAACCTCAGACTAAAAGTGACGGTACAGCGCGGTGAGGTCAAACTACTGCCTTGGGATAAGAGTGAGATTCAGGTAAGCGGGACTTTAGATGAGCTCAGCCAAGGGCTCAACTTAATGCAAAATGGCAATGCGGTGATCCTTGAAGACAAGATGCCACGTAGCTACTCCGGTAATAATAGCCAAGGTTCCGATTTAACCATTATGGTGCCTAAGTCGCTTAAACTTTATGCGGAAGGGGTTTCTGCCAATTATCAACTCCGCGGACTCCAAGGCGACATTAATATTCAATCAGTCAGCGGCGAGATTAAGGCCTCCACCCTAGTCGATAATGTCACCATTCATACGGTTTCAGGCGACATTAACACCGAGGCGCTCAAGGGCAAACTCGAACTAGAAAGCGTTTCTGGTTCTATTCAAGATAACCACAGTATCGGCAGTGTTAGCTATAAGCTGGTTAGTGGAAACTTAACAGCTAACAGCCATGCTAAAGAGGTCGCCATCGAAGTCGTGTCGGGTGATGCTAAAATCGAGTTAAATGAAGTCAGTAGCTTAAAAGGCCAGAGTGTCAGCGGTGACCTAGACGTATCACTTAATCGCCTGACCTCTAAAATCAACCTCGACAGTGTTAGCGGTGATATCGAACTGACCCTACCCGCTGATCTAAATGCCAATATCAATATAAATGGTGGCCCAGGTGGTGATATCAATAACAACTTAACGTCTGATAAGCCTAAGAAAGGTAAGTACTCACCCACGAGTAGCTTACAATTTCAAATGGGTAATGGCAGCGCAGAAGTCAATCTCGGTACCATTAGCGGTGAGATTGAGCTAAAAAAGATTAAGTAACTTTGCTCGGCTTAATTGCTAATCCTAAAATAGGTACGAAAAAGCCAGTGGTATTATCCACTGGCTTTTTGATGCTCATCTCAGGCCATTTCTCATAGGTAATAGCCTAGAAGTGCAACTTACTCCATGCCGTGGCAATCAGCACATTCGGCCATAGTTAAATCTGGCGTATGCAATTCCATATCAACAGTATGAGCATCAGCCATACCATGACAATCGTTACAGGTCGCTAATGTTGCTTCAGCATCTTTATGCATCGCTTGGTCGATTGTTTCATGACAATCACTGCAATCTACAGCAGCAACCGAAGCGGCGAATAATAGTGAAGATAACAGCACAACAAACTTCTTCATAAAAACTCCTAATATTGGGTCTTTAACCCGTAAAAGCTAAATTTATATCGATGATTTACATACGACTTCGAGCCAGTAGTAAATCTCGCATAATTTCTTATTTTCGCCACTCTACATCCAAAAACCTTAAATGAAACTTAAAATTAAAAACTGATACTAATAAATGTCGATTGCATCAAAATAATAATCAAGAGTTTGTGAACTCGCTCAAATTCACAGCATCACACCACAGGCTTCAAAACCAAAAAGCCTGCCATCATTGGCAGCCTTTAAATAGCTAACGTTTTCAACAAAACTGACTGAATATTCGCTCAGTTTAGAATGAGGTACGCTTATAACGACGGTATTCTGCAGTCCAGAAGTTATCTTCGATAGCTTGGCGTAATAGATCGTCGCTACAAGGTAAAGCATGCCCCTGCTCTACCGCCACTTTAGCCACGGCAAACGCGATATGCTTACTCACTTCATGAATATACTCTAATGCCGGTAACAATGAACCTTCACCCTCTTTGGCTAAAGGTGAACACTCAGCCAAAGCACGACTCGATGCCATTAACATCTCATCACTCACTCGCTTCGCACCAGAGGCTAACACCCCTAAACCAATACCAGGGAAGATATAACTGTTGTTGCACTGGGCGATTTCAAAAGTCTTATCATCTAGCACCACTGGCTCGAAAGGACTCCCGGTCGCCACCAAGGCTTCGCCTTTGGTCCAATGTAGAATATCTTTTGGCGTCGCTTCGACTCGGCTTGTTGGATTAGACAGCGGGAAAATAATCGGACGCGCACAATGAGTGTGCATCGCCTTAATGATCTCTTCACTGAATAAGCCAGGCGCACCGGATACACCAATCAATACCGTTGGCTTAGCGTTATTCATTACATCAAGCAGTGAGATATTTTCGTGGTCGCTGTTCCAGGCTTCAACTTCAGACGCTTTCTGAGCCAATTTATGCTGGAACGCGAGCAAGTTAGGCATGTTATCTTGCAGCAAGCCCCAGCGATCGACCATAAACACTTGCTGACGTGCTTGTTCATCGGTGATCCCTTCAGAAACCATCTGCGCAATAATGGCTTCGGCAATACCGCAACCGGCACTACCGGCACCTAAGAAGGCAACGCGTTGCTCACTTAGTTTGCTATTCGCCGCTTTACATGCCGCTAAAAGCGAACCAACGGTAACAGCTGCAGTCCCCTGAATGTCATCATTAAAGCAGCAGTATTTGTCTTTGTATCGCTCCAGTAATGGCATGGCATTTTTTTGCGCAAAATCTTCAAACTGAATTAACGCATCTGGCCAACGTCGGTGAACGGCTTCCAAGAACGCTTCAACGAATTCGGCATACTCTTCACCGCCAATACGCTTATTACGCCAGCCCATATACATAGGGTCTTCCAGCAGATGCGGATTATCGGTACCCACGTCGAGAGTAATAGGCAGGGTATAAGCAGGACTGATACCGCCACAGCTGGTATATAACGACAACTTACCGATAGGGATCCCCATGCCGCCAATACCTTGGTCGCCCAAGCCCAAAATACGCTCGCCATCGGTCACCACGATGATCTTTACCTTATGGCGAGTCGAGTTGTTGAGCATATCATCGATACGATCTTTATTCGGGTAAGAGATAAACAAGCCACGGTTACGACGATAGTTTTTAGAAAAACGCTCACAAGCCAAGCCCACGGTTGGGGTATAGATGATAGGCATCATCTCGGTAATGTGATTTTGCACCAAACGATAAAATAGTGTCTCGTTAGTATCTTGAATGTTTCTTAAATAGATATGCTTATCGAGATCATTGGTGAAGTTTTTGAATTGATCGTAGGCACGAGATGCCTGCTCCTCAATGGTCTCAATCACTTGAGGCAGCAAACCTTCAAGATTAAAAAAGATCCGTTCCTCTTCGGTAAAGGCACTGCCTTTGTTAATTAACGGAGCCTCGAGAATGGCGGGTCCAGCAAAAGGAAGATAGAGCGGGCGTTTGTTATCGTCCATTGGAAACCTTTATATTTTTAAGCGTAAAAGTGCTGTTCGATTTAATGGGGCTAAGATTATCACAAAGTGTGATCTTTGTTGTCTTTTTCAAAAGGATTTTTTGATTATTTTAAAGACAATTATCTAATACCAATCAGTATAAAAGTGTGATTGCTCAGCGAGAATTTAGCACCTCTAAGGCAAGCTCTTTAATTGCTCCTGCATTAAAGACATTCACAACATCCCTGTTGATTGCCCTTAATTGCTCCTGCATTAAAGCCATTCACAACATCCCTGTTGATTGCCCTTAATTGCTCCTGCATTAAAGATATTCACAACATCCCTGTTGATCGCAACGAGTGAAGCGCATTGTTGTTCTACGGTAAACTTGTTAGCACAGCATCAGACACAAAAAAGCACAGCCTATGCTGTGCTTCTATCTCATACTATAGAGAGACTATTTGCCGCGATATTTAATGGATAATCCACTCAGGAAATTACGTAAAACCTGATCGCCACACTCTTTAAAATGTTTATGGCCAGGTTTTCTGAACAAGGCGCCTAATTCCGATTTGCTCATATTGAAGTCTGCCAGCGCTAAGGTATTGATAATATCCTCTTCACGCATCTCAAGGGCAACTCTAAGCTTTTTAAAAATCAGGTTATTATTCAGCTGTGACACAGGCTCTGGGATCTCAGCGCCCTCTTTCAAACCGCGCTTTTCAATAATAAGCCCATCTAAAAAACGACAAAGGGTTTTATCGTTACACGGCTTGTACCCTTCTTCCGCCTCTTTCTTGAGCATATCAAGTAACTCTTCCTGAGGCATCTCGTGTTTGACCTTGGCAAAAATTTTAATCATCTTGGCATTTTTGTAGTCAAATACAAAACGTAGGCGGCGTAAAATATCGTTATTTATCATAGTGAAATATCTTTATCTCTAAAACAGCGCGGCTGCGCTATCATCATTGCGACATTATAAACGAGTTTTCACTTCGCCTTGAGATTATTTTTCCAGTATCAAGGCCTCTCCAGTATCAGAGCATTTCGCAGCGCATGGCGTAGCTTATCGTGTAGACCAAAGACCTTATCTTTGTCATCCAGCGGCCAAGAGGCATTTTCCAACACCACCAAATAAGTATCGAACTCGGGATAACTCAGACTCAAGGACTGATAACCCGACAAATAACCAGAATGACTGTATTCGTTAAGCTCCTGCCGATTTACCTGTACTCCATAGCCGTAATACAGCTGAGGCCAGCGATGAGGTCGCAATATCCTTGGTGTGGTCATCATCTGATATTGCACCGCAGGCAGCAAGTTACCACTATGCAGAGCGCGAAGATAAGTTAACAGACCCAGAGCTGAACCCGTCATGCCGCCCCCAGGTAGCAGGTTCATCTGAACCTCATAATTCATTGGCTCACCACTGCTTATCTCAATTCCCTTTAGCAACCCCGTCTGCTCGCCTAATTGTGCGGTGATTCCATTTATACCGTGACGCTTAAGAAAATGAGTAACCAATGAGGTAAAGGGTTGCTGATATACCGCCTCAAGCACCTGTGCTAGCACCTGATAACCTAAATTCGAATATTGAAAATCACTGCCTGGTGTAAAACGATTCGGCTTGCCGCTAGGCGCTATCCCCGAGCTATGACTAAGCAGTTGATCTAAGGTGATCCTTTCATCATAGCCAGCTAATCCTGCTTGGCGAAGATAAGGGGTAATTTTATCATCCAAACTAAACTTAGCGTCGGCAACTGCCTGCATCACCAAAGCGGCAGTAATCATCTTGCTCTGCGAAGCCAGCATAAAACGGCTGTCGAGCGTCGGGACTAATGCTCCTTGATAAGCATTAGTGTTGAGGTAGCTGATCTTGCCGCCCTGCATCAGAGCCACTAAGCCATAAAAAGGGCGCTCATTAGTAGCAATAATCTCATCGAAAATACCGCTAAGCCCAACTTGTTGCTTTTGAGTCACCTCGACGCCTAGGGCCGCTGTTGTTGGATTTGTTTCGGCGAATACTGGCTGACTCGAACTGAACAGAAAAACCAGTAGACAGAGGCATATCAATCTTGGGTTGTTTGTCATCCTTGTTTTACTCATTGAGTTAACCGAACCATTTCCAGTAAATAAATAACGCTGCAAACCCTAATAGATAAACCATACCCACCCAAGATAGCAGGCGCATTCCTAAACCATAGCGATCTGTGACTGCCAAGTTGTCACTGGTCATCAGCCGATAATTAAGCCAAGCAAAAATCACTGTGGTTAAAAAGGCCAAAGTCATCACAAACTCTAATAGCGGCAATAATGCACCTTTAAAAAATAGAATAATTCCTAAGCCTAATATGCAGACAGCAAGCATGATTAAACTCAGATTTCGACTGCTAACGTCCTCTGTTCTCTGAGTCAATAACTGCCAGCCGAGTGCTAAGGTTCGACTATACCCATCGATAACAGTAACCGTAGTACTAAAGATACACAGCAAGGCCACAAGGCCTATCAAATATCGGCTTTCATTACCTAAAACCTGGCCATAGAGTCGAATGAGCTGGTCGGCAAACTTAACTCCCGAAGCAGAAAAAGCCTCGCCACTGCCATGCATTACCAGTGCGCCTAATGCCAAGAACACCACGGCTAGCAATGCCGTGACGCCATAACCTAAATTGAAATCAAATAGCATCTGCGATTGACTGAGTGGTTGTTGCTTACTTTTTTCCAGTAGCCATAGTGAATTCCATGAACTGATCTCAATCGGCGCTGGCATCCAGCCCATCATGGCCACAAGAAAACCGACATGAGCCCAATCCCAAGGTGACGCACTCACTAGCGGTTTATCAACAATCGAAGTCACATTGAAAGCCAGCGCAACAGCCATCAAGGTGCTAATAGTCAGCACTAACATGATCACCTTGGTGACTTTATCTAATAACTGATAATGACCCAGTATCAGCAACATAAGGCTAGACAGTAGAACTATCATTGCCAATAAGTCGATCCCCAAAGGGATAAACTGGCTTAACATCGCAGCGGTTAACATGGCGACACCAGCTGTACTGGCAATGGCGCCGATGGCATTAAGTAGCGTAAACAACCACAGATAGCCCCGTCCCTGACGTTGATAGCCATGAAGCAAGCTTTCTCCCGTCGCAGCCGTATAGCGCGCTCCAGCCACAAAGAAGGGATATTTAAGCAGATTTACCGCCAAAATCACCCAAGCCAGTTGCCAGCCAAACTCGGCTCCGGCACGAGTTGATGCCACCAAGTGAGAGGCACCTATCGCAGCGGCGGCAACCAAAATCCCCGGCCCTAGTGATTTAACAGTTTGATTTAACCTGGTGAAAACCGTCTCTTTAACGGTCATTTGCATCATCGCCATACTCATTCCCTACTGTGGCTTAGATGCTAAAGCGGCTTCGATACGTGATAGTGTCGCCGCTATCTCTTGTAAGTAAACCAGGTTGGCATCTTGCTCTGGGTCACTTTGGCTTGCTTGGCTGTATTTCTCTGCCAGTACACTTTTTTGACTCAGCACCCTAGCGCGAAACTGCTCGACCTCATCGACACCGATCAGACTGATTAATGCTCCAGCACCTGACTGCCCCGCAGTTTCTATGGTCAGCTTATGCAAGCCTAACATCCGCATAATAGGACCTTGAATTAATGCCATATCGGTAATTTTATCGAGAGGAACCGTATTTTCAGTTCGAGTGAAAATACCTTTACGAACAATCAACTTCTGAGTGGTTAACTCGGCACTCATATTATCGATATACCGTTGAGTCACCCATTTTCCAAGTGGGAACCAGATCAACAGCAATGGAATACCAATAATGCTCACACACAGCCCAACCGCTCCTGATAGCAACCAATAACGACCTAAGTTTTCACTAAATTTTGCCTGTAATAACAACTTATCTTGCATCTTATTCTCCATGGCAAAATTTGCCTTGAATCCCCCAAACGGATCTAACTTATCACGGCCTAATTAATAAACAAATCATGAGTTTGTCACTAGGGTCTACTGCTCTTTAATAATGATTTTTGCAATAGCGTCATAAGTCAGTCGATTGATGACTTGTTAACTAGCTTAAAAATCGCATAGGCTAGCCAAAGCAAGTTGATAAACAGGCAAACAGGGCACAATCAACAACACTTCACCTAAGTTAGAGGATAAGGAAAACCTATGGTCACTTTATACGGCACGCCAAAAAGCCGCGCACTGCGTGTATCTTGGTTATTAGAAGAACTAGCAATCGATTGGCAATTTAATTTTATCAATTTCTCGAAAGGCGATAATCGCAGCGAGTCATTTTTAGCCTTAAATCCCAGTGGCAAAATCCCCGTGATCACCGATGATGATCTGCTCATGACGGAGTCAGCCGCCATCTGTAGCTATCTAGCTGAAAGATATGGTCAAGGAAAATTCCTCCCAGAGGCAGGAACCCACGTCTCGGCTCAACATCACCAATGGATTAGCTTTATAATCACCGAGCTTGAACAACCACTTTGGACCATGGGCAAACACAGATTTGCTTTACCAGAAGCGCAGCGCCAAGAGGTAATGCTCAGTGTGGCACAGTGGGAGTTTGATAAGGCAGCCGCATTAGCCGAAGCCATGTTACCCGACTCGCCATTTGTGTTAGGTGATGAGATTTCGGTAGCCGATATTCTGCTGGCACATACCTTGATATGGGCAACCATGTTTAAACAAAGCCTGCCACCAAAACTCACGGCCTACCGAGATAGACTGCAAGCTCGCCCTGCTTTAGCTCAAGCATTGCAAAAAACTGAAGCGATAGCGGCGGCTAACTAATACTTCAGCTAATAAAAAAGGAAGCCAGAGGCTTCCTTTTTTATTGAATCTCATCGACATTAAAGCTGAGTCGCAGCCCATTTAGCACGGCTCTCACGGCTCTCTTTCAAACCTTCCTTCTCTCGGTAGGCTTTATAAGCTTCAACATCTAACGCCACCAAGGTCACATCCACCTCGAGTACTAATTTACACTCTTTCTTAATTCGCCACGCTGCGGTGTTATACAGCTCAGTCAAGGGGAGTGCACTGAGGAACTCAGGGTTATATTGGGTGTAAACCACTTGGGTAGGATAGACCACAAAGCTCAGACGACGCTTTGGCTCTTTTTTAAATAACTCTTCGATACCATCGCAAGTATTCAGTACCTGCATCTCTATGGTTTCATCCAGTTCCAGCAACTTTTTAGCCGCTAAGCCAGACACCTCTAGTTCACCCGCTTCCCAGGCCAATACTTGCTCTTCCGTCGCCTTTGAAAGTTCGGCAACTTGAGCCGCACTTAGGCCTAACGAATGGCGCAGATATTTAATCTCTATTGCGTTTAATTCTGCTTGTTTCGACATCTTGATTTCCAAATTTAATTAATAATTTAAGCCTGTATCTGAGCAGCTAGGTTAGCTTGGGATCCAAACCTCTTCGGCCCATTGCCAAAACGACTCCCAGCTCTCATCGCTCAATTCACCCTGCTGCCACAGCAGCACCTCACCCTCTTGGGAGATACAATAAAAGTCGTCACCTTGTTGGCAAATGGCAATGTATTCGCGCGGCAGGCCAATAGACCAAGCATAGGAGGTCACTTCGGGTAAATAGGTATGAGAAAACGGATCGCTGGCCGTGACGGGTTCTAATCTGCCATGGATAACATCGCTGGCAAACAGTAAATACTCTTTCAATTCCGACGGGAGCGGGATGAGGATCTGTTCTTCAACATCTACCAGCTGGTCGAAACTAGGTAACTCTAGCGGCACAGGAACGGTTTCACTGAGTTCCTGTAGCTGCTCAATAAGATCATGCATTTGAGTTCGCTTATTATGAGGCTAATGGCGGCAAGTATAATCGCTTTAGATTAAATTTGTTAACTCAATTTATTTTTGCAGCCACTGCTAAACCAAACCTTAAGCGGCGATCAATCGGGCATTATCAATCCGTTTATAATTGAGCCAGGCCTTATGGTACAGCTTGTGAGATTGCTGGCGCAGCTGAGTAATTTTAGCGACTTCGAATGGCAATAGCGCTCTTTGTTGCTGTTTTGCCTCCGCCTCAATGTTTTGCACCATCTCGTAAACTTGATGCTCTGCACCACTTTTTATCTCGGCGATGCTTTTTAGATGCAGCTGAACTTCTGCAATCATCTGAGTTTGTGGCAGTTTGACCAATAAATTCAAATCACGATAACCGGAGGCTTTGGGCTCGGCAAATCGGTTTTTCACTTGCACTATAACCCCTTTATCTTTGAGTGTTTCAAAGGCCGTCATCAAGCTGTAGATATTATCGGTGACTATGCTGGCTCTGGCCAAATCGGTTAGCTGGCTCGCGTCGCCGTTAAATTTATTAACGACTTTCTGTTTTGCTCTTTGAGCCGATTTTATCGCGGGAATAATGAGCTGATAATGTGGGGAATCAGCTATCGATGCTAATAACTGAGCTAATTCTGTTTGCGCAGCATCCGCTTGAGCATAAAGATGGTCAAAATCAGCACTGGCTTGACGAATCACGATAGCGCTGGAACTAGGAATAGCATAGAGGCCGTGGAGTTCTTTGGAGAAGGCCTGCTTGAAGGCAACATTACTACGAGATTCATTAATCTCGATGTTGTTATCATAACTTGCTGCAAAACCACTTCGAGTCGACAGCAATAAAAGAAAAATAAAGAAAGTGCGAAATAATCTATTCATAACCATCCTCGGTCTGTCTCCCACCCTTATGTATTCAATCTAGTCTCGATTGGCTTAACCCCGGCTGAACAACAAATGAAACATAGTTAATCTTTAAATAGGCAATAAAAAAGAGCGCCAAGGCGCTCTTTTAAAAGGATTAAATGGCTATTACCAAATCTTCACACGCTTGTCTGGCGCAATATACATTGCATCGCCAGGCTTAACGTCAAACGTGGTATAGAACTGCGGCATATTCGACAGAGAACCAATAGCGCGGAACTTAGCTGGTGAATGTGGGTCCGTCGCTACGCGGTTACGCATCGCTTCCTCTTTCATGTTCGCGCGCCATACTTGCGCGAAACCGTAGAAGAAACGTTGATCGCCAGTTAGACCATCGATCACAGGCGCTTCTTGACCATTAAGCGACTTCTTATACGCTTTATAAGCAATAGTTACACCTGAAAGGTCACCAATGTTTTCGCCTAACGTCAGACTGCCGTTAACGTGTAGATCGTCATACACATAATAACCATTGTATTGATTCACTAACGCTGCAGTACGCTCAGAGAACTCTTTTAGATCTTGCTCTGTCCACCAATCACGTAGGTTACCTTCGCCGTCAAATTTAGCGCCTTGGTCATCAAAACCATGACCCATTTCATGACCAATTACCGCGCCAATACCACCGTAATTTACCGCATCATCAGCCGCCATGTTGAAGAATGGAGGTTGAAGGATAGCCGCAGGGAATACGATTTCGTTCATGGTTGGGTTGTAGTAAGCATTCACGGTTTGTGGCGTCATTAACCACTCCCACTTGCGAATTGGGCCGCCTAATTTTTCAAGTTGCTGCTCATGGCTAAATTCATTAGCACGAATTTCGTTACCGACAAGATCATCACCGGTAATGGTTAGCTTGCTGTAATCTTTCCATTTATCTGGGTAGCCAATTTTTGGAGTGAACTTAGCAAGTTTGTCTTTAGCGGCTAACTTAGTTTCAGCGCCCATCCAGTCTAGACCGTCGATGCTATCGCCATAAGCTTCACGCAGGTTCTCAACCAAGACTTGCATGCGATCTTTCGCTTCTGGTGTAAAGTGACGCTTAACGTAGACTTTACCAACCACTTCACCTAATACCGAGTTAACCGTTGACACACCACGCTTCCAACGCGGCTCAGGCTCAGCTTGACCATTTAGCGTCTTAGAGAAAAACTCAAAATTCTCACGATCAAGATCTGAGCTTAATACGCTGGCAAAATGAGTCAGGGTTTGCCAAGTCATATAAGTTTTCCAAGTCGCTAAGTCGTTCGCTTTTAGCACTTCGCCAAAACCTTCGATAAAGCTAGGTTGGTTGATAATAATATCTTCCTGCTTATCGGCACCCAGTACTTTCAAGTAGCCAGCCCAATTCACATCTGGTGCAAGTTTGCTAAGCTCGGCAACTTTATAAAGATTATAAGTCTTGGTACTGTCACGAGTTTCAACCACATTCCAATGACGGTTCGCGATGGCGGTTTCGAGTGCCAATATCTTCTCGGCACTGGCCTTAGCATTAGGCAATCCCGCTAAGGTGAACATTTTTTCGATATGTTCAACGAAGGCTTTACGGATCTTCACGAAACGCTCAGCATCATTAAAGTAGTAATCTTTTTCTGGCAGGCTTAGGCCATATTGCCAAATATGTGTGGCATAACGACTTGAGTTTTTAGAGTCTACATCGATATAAAACGCAAACGGTGTACCACCACCGATGATCTGGCTATGAGCAAAATACTCAACCAATTCATCTTTATTCTTGAGGCCGGCAATCTTATCTAACTCGCCTTGAATTGGTTTGATACCCAGACTATCAAGCGTGGTCGTGTCCATAAATGAACGATATAGATCGGCAACTTTCTGTTCGTCACTGCCTTGCACCAAGTTTGGTGTCGCAGCCACTTCTTCAATAATCGCTTTCACATCATCACGTGATTTATCACGTAAGTCATAAAACGCACCGACACTGGTTTTATCTGCAGGGATCTCAGTCTTTGCTATCCAAGCACCGTTTACGTATGAATAAAAATCATCTTGAGGACGAACGGACTTATCAAAATTTGCGAAATCGATACCAGACGTCAGCGCTTTGTTTACTGCAACAGCAGCTTCGGTCTTAGCCGTTTCTGGGCCTTTCACCTCGACATTGTCGCTGTTACACGCACTCAGCCCAGCGATTAAAGAGGCACACAAGCCCCCAATAAGAACTTTCTTCATTATGCATTCCTTCGTGATTGCTTATATTGTTTTAATTCGTTTACTTTTTAGTGGTAGAGCCAAATGATCAAAAAAGATCTAGCTTTCCATGTTAAGGCCACTTCACCAAAGTAAACAAGTGTATCGCGTAAATAGCTGCCGCGATCCGGCCATTGATCTGTAAGAAAAAATTTCCTACATCCCCATATACATTAGCAAGGCTGACAGAATCGGCCACACAGAGCTTTCGCTTTAATTTTTTTAGCCTCATAATGACGGCCTTTATCGTTTAGTTATCAGAGAACCACAGTGCGTTTAGACAAATATATCTGCGAGTCCACTTCACTAACCCGCTCATTAGCCAAGAAAGCATTACATCGGGGCGATGTAACCTGCGATGGAGCGGTAATTAAAGACTCCAGCTTTAAAGTCCAACCGCAACATCAAATTTGTCTAAACGGTGAGCCGATTGCGGTAATTGGCCCTCGGTTTATCATGTTAAATAAGCCTGTAAATACTATCAGTTCAACCATAGATGAAGATCACCCTTCGGTGCTCAGCCTGTTAGATCTAGCACGTAAAGATCAATTGCATATTGCAGGCAGACTCGATGTCGATACCACAGGACTCGTGCTCATCACTAGCGATGGTCAGTGGTCGCACAAAATCACATCTCCTAAAAAAGAGTGCGGTAAACGTTACCTAGTTGAACTGGCAGACCCCATCGACGATAAACTCATCAGCCAATTTAGCCAAGGGATAGCCTTAAAAAATGAACAAGATTTAACGAAGCCTGCCTTGCTGGAGATCATTGACAGTCACCATGCCAGACTGACCATCAGCGAAGGTAAGTATCATCAGGTAAAACGTATGTTTGCCGCTGTAGGCAATAAAGTGGTGGGATTACATCGAGAGTGTATCGGCCATATTGAACTCGACCCAGATTTAGCGCCAGGTGAATGGCGCTTCCTGACGGAGAAAGAGATCGCTTCTGTGTAAGGCTGCGAGCAAATACACAAAACAAAAAAGCCAGTCACAGCGACTGGCTTTGTTATATCTGGTTTTAATTTTTAACCCGCAATCACACTCTTAATGCTATTCAATAGTGCTCGGTCGGTACGGGCTTTCTTAAGTTTCTTGGCACTTTCTTTCAATGAGGCATCCGATAAGCGGGTAAAAATATTGTTGTACTCATTTTCATCAATCGCTTCATCACTATCTGCTAACTCAGCGATATCTTGCGCCACTCGGCTTAGCTGCAACCAAGCATTAGCAATGTAAAAACCATGAAAGTCGGCTTGAGGTAATAGCGCAGAAGCACTGGCAGGTAATGCTTGCCACTGGCTAGCAAATTTAGACTCTTTATCTTCCAGTAGTTCATTACATAGATTGGCATAGGCTTCCAACAGATTAGCCGGAACCTTATCCATTGGGATCACGCTATTACAAACGTTTAGCGCAACCTGTTCGGCACGCTGTTTATATTCAGGGGTTACCACAATTTCACTCCTAATATTGCCGTATTACAACTGGCCGTTAAAACTTACCACTAATTGCAACACCATAATTTCCACCACCAGCAATCGGTGTCACTGTGATGCCTTTGTACGGGTCCGTAAAATATAACCCAGATAAGACACCGATGGCGGCACCTGCAAGTACATCTTCAACATAATGTTGGTCACTTGCTACGCGGGTATAACTGACATAAGTCGCACCTATGTATGCTGGAATAGCCCACTTCCAACCATAACGCTGCTGTACGAAAGTCGCGGCGGCAAATGTATCAGCGGCATGTCCAGATGGAAATGAATCCATATCTGAACCGTCTGGGCGCTGTTTGTCGATACCGTATTTGAGCCCCTCAACCACCAAACGAGACACTACGCCGGTTTTAATCAATTGCCATGAACCTTGATAATCGTCTTCAACAATCAGGCTGGCTCCTAATGCCGTTGCGGGAAGCAACAGATGTAAAATATCACCCGACTTTTCCAATTGACCTTCGGCATTAGAACTGACACTAAAAAACAACAAAAAAGTTACAAATAAGGCTTTCACTGTAGACTCGTTGGTAGGATAAATAGAGACTGACGTTATACCTTTCAAGTTGACCAAAAGCAAAAATTGAATCAAAGGACTTAGTCAATAAAATTAAATTTTACTCAAATAGAGTTTAAACCTAATACCATTTCAGCATCATACGCTATAAAATCAATGCTCAAACCACTCGATATGTTATAGTTTGATTGTTACTCAGCAAGGTTAACTAGTTCTATAAATGATAAAAATAATTCTTCGACCTTGGTTTACACTGGCACTTATTTTAAGTTTTAGCGGACTCAGCAGTTTCGCGGCTTCTGCTGGTCCTGTCACCAGCATTCCCCAAAGCGTCGAGGAGATTTTTAACATCTTCGATAGCGGCCAAGTTCAAGATCCTAAGTCCATGCAAGCTATGCTGGATTATTTAAAGCAAAATATCACCATCGAGGATGAACAAAATTATCTTAAAGTCCAGCCCATTCTGTGTTGGAATCAATTCGATATATCTCAATCTCAAGGGATAGATGAAGCCATCGCTTTCGCTAACCAACAAATAGCGGCTCCTCAAGTTCCCAATTCAGCGGAAGCCACTCTCGATTTAAAACTCTGCCGTGCTTATATGATGCAGCTAAAAGGCGAAGTTGATGCCGCGTTGAAAGAATATAATGTATTGGTTAATCAAGCTTATACTATCGAATCTCCCAAACTTATCGCCGATATTCACTCACTAAGGGGCGCAATTTATTCGTTTCAAGGTAACTTTATCCTAGCGCTAAAAGATCTGATTGCGGCACAGAAGTTATATGAAGAACTCAAACTCGAATATTGGTCGTTACAAAACCTCACAGAATTAGCAACTAGCTATCGAAGGATGGGAGATCCACAGACAGCTATCACCTATTATAAGAAGCTCGAAGCTCAGTTTACTAAGCTTAATTATGCAGACAGTGCCAATTTAATGAATGTTCAAATAGCCTATGCATTAGAGGAGTTAGGAGAAAATGAGCAAGCATTAAAATACCATTTAATCAGTCATAAATACTGGCAAACTCACTCCCATAAAACAGATGCAGCTTATAGTGCAGTCAACATTGCAGGAACTTTAATTCAGCTTGGACGTATTGCAGAAGCCGATCACTATTTAGCGCAAGCAGAACAAGTGATCACTGCCGACGCAGACGAAATCTATAGCTTTATGAGGCTGTATCAAGCGCAATCGGTACTTGAAAAACTGGACTTTCAAACAACCCAAAAATACTTAGATGAAGCTAAAAATAGCTTTATATCTATTAATAATCTCCGTGGCTTAGAGATGCTATACCAAGTAAAAAGTCAGGCTTCTGCCATACAGCAAGATTGGCAACAAGCCTACCAAGCACAACAAGATTATATTGAAACACATAAAGTCTTGGATAAAAGCAGACAAAGTGTGAATGCGGCTCAGATGCGGACTCGCTATGACACAGAGCGTATCGAACGTGAAAACCAACAGTTATTAGAACTCCAAAAAGTCAAAGAAAATGAGTTGGTGATTTCAAATCAAAACCGCATATTGCAGTTAACTGTAATTATTCTTAGCTGCATCATCATGTTTTTCTTAGCTATTATTGCTTATAAACAAGCACAAAAATCGAAGAGCTTATCGATATTGGCATCAACTGATCATTTAACTCAGCTACCTAATCGTCGCTCCACTTATCATAAGGGTGAACAATACTTTGTATCTACCGACGCCGAAGATCAGCCATTGTCGTTGATTTTGTTTGATATCGACCACTTTAAGCAGGTCAATGACAAATACGGCCATGACATCGGGGATATCGCGCTAATTGAAATTGCCAAAGTCAGTAACAGCATGATGCGCAAACAAGACTTAGTTGGCCGGGTTGGCGGCGAGGAATTTCTCGCCATATTACCTGGTACCAATGCAGAACAAGCTATGAATATTGCCCAACGTCTGGTGAATACCATATACGAAAAAAACTTCGATAATGTCGCAGCGGATTTTAAACTAGCCATCAGCGCTGGTGTAGCCACCAAAGCAGAAGATAACAAATTTGCTGAACTTCTCAAACGTGCCGATGAAGCCCTGTATCAAGTAAAAACATCGGGCAGAAACGCCGCTAAACTAAGTGAAAAAAACCGGATTTAATCAGCCAGTTCGATATGCTCAATTTCATTAGGCTCATAATCATCCGGAATCCAAGCCTCGAATAATCTTGCTAATTCACCTTGTGACTCTAATTGCTGAAGTGCATTGTGCCACTGTCTAACAACTTTAGGATCCGTTCCTTTTGAAAAGGCCAGATACAAATCAATTTTTGCTAATTCATATACCGGTTTTATCTGCTCAACCCCAGCAGAAACGTCATCGAGTAAACTAACTACCGCTAAATCGGCCTGACACCAAAAACGAATACGCTTGTGCAATAACTGTTTCGCTGAATGTTGCGGCATACTTGCAACGGTTAAATGTTTAACGCCTGCATCAGTCAGCATTGATTGACCAATTGCACCACGGTAGACACCGACACTACCCAGTTCATCTAGCTGAGATAGATCTTCAATTTCAACATCGTCATCGGCATGAGCGTAGATGTTAATAGTGGCCGTAGCGATAGGACCGACAAAATCAAATAATCGACTACGCTCGGCATTATCTGACATGGGAAATAACATCACGTTCGGTTCAGAAGAAGCGATAGAATAAGCCCTAGCCCAAGGTAGAACTTCAATATCAGCATCTACATCCAGTTGATGCGCAAGTTGCTGTACCAGTTTCACCCCATATCCCTGAGGAACACCATGATCCTGAAAACTTATTGGCGCCCATTCTTCTGTGAGTATTCGTAGTGATGCATTAGCCTTACCTAAAGGAATGATAAGTAATAACAATAAAAAGCAAAGCGTTAAATATTTCAATTAATTTCATATTCCATAATTCATCGCCGACTCACTCAGGCGTTGGAAGTAACAATTTATTAACCTTTGTAACTCATTAGCGACACCTTATCTTGCCCATCATAATTAGTCCAAGGTTTTGTCTAATTGGCTTAACTGCTATGATGAGTTGGTTATCCACTTGCTACCAGCCTTATGCCAACTCAGCCGCAACCTCAATTAACCTCTGTACAGTTACAGCAAATAGCCATGCAAATTAAGCAATGGGGCAAAGAACTCGGCTTTGCACAAGTCGGCATTACTGATACAAACCTAAAGCAGGAAGAGCCTAAGCTGCAATTCTGGTTAGACAGTGAATATCACGGTGAAATGGGTTACATGGCTAATCATGGCATGATGCGCGCGAGGCCACAGGAGCTTCATCCCGGAACCCAGCGCGTTATCTGTGCCAGAATGGACTACCTACCACCCGAAGCCGGTTTTGCTACTCATTTAAGCGACCCCAATTTGGCCTACATATCCCGTTATGCAGGTGGCCGCGATTATCATAAGTTGATGCGAAATCGTCTCAAAAAACTGGGGGATAAAATAGAGCAACAACTGCTCGAATTAGGTCTGAGCAAACCTAATTTTCGTCCATTCGTCGATTCCGCACCTATCTTAGAACGGCCGTTGGCTGATAAAGCCGGAATAGGCTGGACAGGTAAACACAGCTTATTACTCAATGATCAGGCGGGTAGTTGGTTTTTTCTAGGTGAGCTGTTGGTCGATCTGCCGCTACCCATAGATATCCCAATCAAAGAAGACTGTGGTAGCTGTGTCGCCTGTATCAAATCTTGCCCAACCAATGCCATTGTTGCGCCCTATATCGTCGACGGACGCCGCTGTATCTCTTACCTAACAATCGAATTGCAAGGGGCTATTCCCATTGAATTTCGAGAACAAATAGGAAACCGCATCTATGGTTGTGATGACTGTCAATTGGTGTGTCCGGTCAATAGCCAAGCGCCTCTAACTCAAGAGAGCGACTTTCATATCCGCGATACCTTAAAACAACCTCAATTACTGACGCTATTTAGCTGGAGTGAAGACCAATTTCTGCATAACACTCAAGGGAGTGCTATTCGACGCATTGGTCACCAACGCTGGCTACGTAATATCGCGGTAGCCTTAGGTAACGCTCCCTACAGTGCAGACATTGTTGCAGCGCTACAGAGTAAACGAGAGCAAGTTGACGAACTGGTATGCGAACATATCGACTGGGCTCTGGCACAACAAGCGATTAAACAGCAGGATCAAAATCTTACATCCATTACTAACCGTAAAACCCAAAGAATCATTCGTGCCATCGAAAAGGGTCTGCCTCGCGATGCCTAAATTTTTGAGTCTATAGCCAACGTCATTTTACACTTGCCAAAAAGCGCAGCCGATTGTAGCTTCGGCTGCGAGAACATGGATATTTATACCCATATTTTTGGCTTCCAACTTCTGCGTTAATGGCCTTACAAGGGACTAACCATTAGATCATCTACCGCCTTGAAAGAGTTGCCAAAAAACACGCTGAGTAGAGCACTTTCTTATAATGATTAGCATTACTCAAATAAAATCAGTCGATTAACCACATGGGTCTAAAGTGCCATTGCTGTATTAGGCAAAATTTCGCAAGTTCTCACTATGAACAACTTGGAAGTTTAGCCAATGCCAAAACGCTTTTTTAATCTATTAATAAAACAGCTTTCCAGCCTATGGATCTTGCTGCTCATAATCGCTAGCGCCCACGCCGCTCAGGCAAATGAATACCAACCCCTTAGCGACTTTGGTGAGAATCCAGGCGAGTTGACCGCCGACTACTTTGTACCAGAGAATTATAACCATCAGGCACTGGTGGTATTACTTCATGGATGCGTACAACAAGGGATTACTCTGGCTAACGATAGTGGGCTCACCTCACTGGCGCAACAACATCATTTTGCCATATTGGCTCCACAACAGAGTTATGAAAATAATGTAAAGGCTTGTTTTAACTGGTTTTCAAACCAAGATACCCAGTTAGATAGTGGAGAGATGCTATCAATCCACAATATGATCAGCGCAGCACAGCAGCGACTCGAAGCCAAACAAGTCTACTTAGTAGGGCTTTCCGCAGGTGGTGCCATGGCCAGTGCCCTTCTGCTCAACTATCCACAACAGTTCCAGGCTGGGGCAATAATCGCAGGACTCACTTATCCCTGTGCTGATAATCTCACAAAGGCGATCTCCTGTATGAAATCAGGCCCCTCTTATTCAATACAAGAGTTAGTGACTCACGCAAAAGACCTGCACCCACAACAGCAGAGCTGGCCTTCACTCTCAATTTGGACTGGCACCAAAGATCTAGTGGTGAATCCGGTTAATTCGGAGAGATTGGCACTACATTGGGCTGAACTCACTCAAGCCAAACCTGTAGCCAATTCAAATCCCCGATCGGGTATTCACACCCGCACCTGGGAAAGCCGTACCACAGCAACCCAAATTTCATTGACTGAAATAGATAATATGGGGCATGGAATTGCGGTTAATCCAGATATTCAAAATGGTGGGATAGAAGCGCCATTTTTACTTAAAACCCCCATCAGCACCATGGTAGAAATAATTAAAAACTGGAATATATAACTGGCAAAAATATATTAAATAAAAGTGTAAAACCCTTTAAAAAACATAAGAAGCAATAAATTTAAATAACACATACTACTATAGTACCGATTCAAATTTTGAAAAATTACTATACAGTCAATGTGAACAATAAATAAGTAGTAAGAAACAACCTTAAAATAAATACTACAACGGGAACCTGTATGAACCAGAATAAGATAAAACTCAGCTGCCTTGCTTTAGCTATCTCATCTGCGTTATTGACCCAGCACGCTATCGCGGCCGAGGAAAACAATAACACCGAAGCTAAAAAAGCCACCTTAGAACGCATTGAAGTAACGGCACGTAAAACAGCCGAAAGCCTACAAAATGTCCCAGTGGCTGTTACCTCAATCAGTAGCGACGAACTTAATGATAGCGGTATTAGCGTCATGACTGAAGTTCAGCAGTTTTCTCCTAACACCACCTTACAAACCAGCCGTGGTACTAACTCTACCCTTACCGCATTTATCCGTGGTGTAGGCCAGGAAGATCCGCTTTGGGGTTATGAGCCTGGCGTCGGTATCTATATTGATGATGTATATGTTGCCCGTCCACAAGGTGCAGTACTGGATATTTTGGATGTACAACGTATCGAGGTTCTTCGCGGCCCACAAGGTACCCTATACGGTAAAAACACCATTGGTGGCGCAATTAAGTATGTCACGAAAAAAATGACTGGCGATGCCGAATTGAGCCTTAAAGGGACTGTAGGGAGTTATGCTCAAAAAGACCTTAAAATTGCTGGCCAATATCCGATCATCGACGACAAATTGTATTTTGGCTTTGCTGTTGCAAGCTTGAATCGCGATGGCTTCGGCGAGTTCATCACCTCAGCACTTCCAGATCAAGATACTGAAAACTATAACAAAGATGTATTAGCTGGCCGTGTTAGCTTAGAATATACTCCTACCGACAGCCTATTTATGCGTTTGACTTACGACAAGACTAAAGATGAGTCGAACGCCAAAGGCGGTTATCGTATCCTGCCGAGCTTGCTAACTAATGCGCCAGTACCAGATAGCAAGTATGACTCGTACACCAGTATGCCTACTTGGAACAAGGTAGAAACTGAAGGTTGGGGCCTTACCTTAGAATACGATCTCAATGAGAATTGGGTCTTAAAATCGGTTACCGCATCACGTGAAAGTTACTCACCAACGAACATCGATTTCGATAATACCAGCCTGCGTATTTTCGATGTTCCCGCCATCTATGATGATTCACAGTTTAGCCAAGAACTTCAGGCCAACTACGTAGGTGACGATCTGACTCTTGTTACTGGCTTATACTACTTTACCGGTGATTCATGCGGTAAGTTTGATGCTATCCTCGAAGAGGCTTTTAAAGCGTTCGGCGGTCTAACTCGCGAAGTCAGCGGTTGTAACAACAGTGAAAGTTATGCGGCTTATGCCCAAGGCTCTTACGATATTACCGAGCAACTATCACTGACGTTAGGTGCACGATATACCCGTGAAACCAAAGAAGCGACAGTAAACAACGGGGTTATTTTCGATAGTATCTACCCAGAAACAGGTTGGTACCCTGGCTATGTTCGTGATGAAGCCTTAATCGACGCCAGCATTCCAACCGTCCTCGACGATGAAGAGACTTGGTCACGCTTTACGCCACGACTCGGCTTAGAATACCAAATCAACGATGACATGATGTTATTTACCAGCTACTCACAAGGTTTTAAGTCAGGTACTTTCAACCCACGAGCCACTACAGCAGAGCCTGCGGTTGATCCAGAAGTGGTTGATTCTTATGAGCTAGGTATTAAAACTGAGTGGAACGATAATCTGCGTATCAACGCAACGGCATTCTATCTAAACCATAAAGACAGACAGTTCGTCGCCGTGTTACCCGGTGCCACCGCTGCCGATCTTAACCAACGTTTAGGTAATATTGGTACCTCAACCGGTACTGGTCTAGAACTGGATGTCGAATATGCTGCCACTGAGTCACTAAATCTGTTCGCAAGTTTAGGCTTAATCGACACTTCATTTGAAGAAGTGATCTCATACGATGCTAACGGTAATAAGCAAGATATCAGTGATACTTACACCATTACCAATACTCCAGATACCACAGCTAACGTCGGTTTCAACTACACCTTAGATACAGACATCGGTACTTTTGTGGCTAACGGTAACTACTACTATCGTGGTGATTATGACCTCGCAGTAGTAGACAACCTACTTAGCCAAGACGCTTACGGTCTACTAAACCTAGGTTTAAACTGGTATAGCAACGATGGTCATTGGAACGCTGGCGTTCACTGGAAGAACGTAACCGATGAAGAATACCTAGTAGGTAATTATGCTTTCGTAACCCCAGATACCAACGGTGGATATATCCCAGGATTGGGTGGTGATAATACATTAATTGGTTATTATGGCGACCCGCAGACAGTTTCACTAACCCTTGGGTATATTTTTTAAAAAATAATTTGATATTTAAATTAATAAAGCCGACTTAATTAAAGTCGGCTTTTTATTTAAAACACCAATAACGACTGGTAATTATTTCTAAGAAGATTAAACTGACAATAACATTATTTAAATGGAGCAGATAATGTCTAACATAAAAGTGGCTATTGCAGATGACCATCCTTTATTTCGAGCCGCATTAACACAGGCTGTTCTAAAAAGCTTTAAAAGTGCAGATATATTAGAAGCTGAAAACTTCAAAGATTTAATTAGCGTCGTCGAGAAAAATCCTTCGATTGAAATTATTTTTCTCGACTTGCATATGCCTGGCAATGATGGATTTACCGGCCTAACTCTACTACAAAACCATTTTCCCGATATCGTCGTGGTGATGGTGTCTTCGGACGATCAGCCTGAGATCATTCGCAAAGCCATCAATTTTGGCGCCAGCGCCTTCATACCTAAATCGGCCAATCTTACTGAGATAACCACAGCTATAGGCAAGGTACTCGATGGCGAAGTCTGGTTACCTCAGCACACAGACATCACAGTCGATCAACAAACGGCCGCCGAACATCAACGCCTAGCCAAACAGTTAGCCCAGCTGACACCACAGCAATATACGGTGCTGGCTTGTATCGCTAATGGCCGATTAAACAAGCAGATAGCCTATGATCTCAATATCAAAGAGACCACAGTCAAAAAGCATGTTTCTGCTATTTTGCTCAAATTAGAGGTGTATAACCGAACCCAGGCAGGTTTGGTGTTTCAGCAGCTGATGATCACCTCAAACGAAAACCAGCAGATCAGCGCTTAATACCAATCGGTATAAAAAAGTGCACTACTCAGCGTGTTTTTTGGCAACTCATTCAGGGAAATAGAAGATGGAATGGTTACTCCTTTGTGCAGCCATTCAACGCAAAAATAGGAAGCCCAAACACGCCTAACCGGCAAGTTTTAGCACTTCTGATTCTGTGTTAACGAGTTTGACCGTAGAGCAACTATGCGCTTCACTCGTTGCAATCAACACGGATGTTGTGAGTGTCTTTTATGCAGGAGCAATTAAGGACAATCAACAGGGATGTTGTGAGTGTCTTTTATGCAGGAGCAATTAAGGACAATCAACAGGGATGTTGTGAATGTCTTTTATGCAGGAGCAATTAAAGACCTTGCCTCAGAAACGCTAAATTCTCACTGAGCGATCACATCTTTATAATGATTGGTATCGTCAAAATAAGTGGAGGCATTCGCCTCCACCATTTTAAGCTAACTGCTTAATTATCCTCTTTAAAGCAATACCTTTCACAGGCTTACGCACAAAGCTAAACCGCGCATTACTGGTATGTTGCCTCACTCGCTCGGAGGGATCGGCCGAGCAGATAAGACACATGGGTTTATCGGCCGCTAAACTTGGGCTATTACGCAACAGATGCTGTACCAGATCGACGCCGTTATGATCGTCATCAAGATGATAATCGGCAATAATTAACTTAGGCGGCGCACACTGTTGCAGTAACAACTCAGCACTGGCTTGGTCTTTAGCCGCAATCACCTCACAGCCCCAATCACTCAAAAGCGAAGAGATCGCTTTTAGCATGAGCTCATCGTTATCAATCACCAACACCTTAATGTTCATCTGCTGCTGATTAAAATCATCTTCGACAGGGAAGTTGACCACATTTGAAACGCGAGGCTGAGATTGAATCCTCGGTACCTCAACACTAAAACAGGTTCCCTTACCCACCTCTGAATGCAATGTGATCGACAAGCCAAGCAGTTTAGCTATTCGATCGGATATGGCTAAGCCTAAGCCTAAACCCGGAATTTCACGAGTCTGCTCTAAGCGCTCAAACTCTTGAAATATCGCTTGCTGTTTCTCCACAGGGATCCCCGGACCATTATCCCAAACTTGAATAACAATGCTGTGCTCTAGCCTTCTGACACCCAGCAAGACTTTAGGCACAAATGTCGATGTCAGATTATTTTGAGACGAGATACTCTCAGCGATAGATTCTCCGACACTCTCACCAACAATATGCTGATAAGCTTGATTCATCGCCCCAGCCGGAGAGTAATGAAACGCATTGGAGAGGAAGTTTTGAATAATACGTCGCAAAAGTCGCTGATCGCTTTCAACAAAACAGGAACTGGTTTGATAACTAAAGTCGATTTGTTGCGACACCGACAACGCCTTAAACTCGTTTACCAGCGTCGAGAGAATATCATCAATAGCAAACTGACCCAGTTCAGCCTTTTGTGAATGGCCGTCGAGACGGGAGATCTCAACCAAATCTGATAGCAGGCTTTCTACCACATTAAGCGAGTCTTCAATATGGGTCGCCAAGTCGTGCACTTCAGGTGAATTTGCGCGCTGCTTGAGCATATCGGTAAACAAGGTCAATGCATTAAAAGGCTGCATTAAATCATGGCTAGCTGCGGCTAAGAAGCGAGTTTTACTGCTATTGGCCGCTTCCGCCTCAGCTTTGGCTTTAGCCAGTTCTTGAGTACGACTGGCCACCCGGCGCTCGAGACTTTCGTTAGCTTGTTGTAGGGCTTTTTCGGCCTCAATATGCGCAGTAATATCGGCGAAAGTACTCACAAATCCACCACCTGGCATGGCTTGGCCGCGGATCTCCAGTACCTTACCATCGAGCATGGTCCGCTGGAAATAATGAGGGCTCCCCGAGCGCATGTGCGCCAATCGCTTCTCTACCAGCTCATGGGCTTCGTCACCGACAATAATGCCGCGATCTATGTTGTATCGCAGCAATTCTTCGATGGGGATCCCCGCTTTGACATATTCGGGAGGATAATCCAATAACTCAATATAGCGCCGGTTCCAAGCAACCAAGCGCATGTCTGCATCGACTACGCTGATGCCCTGCTCGATATTTTCTACTCCAGACTGCAGCAGCTCACGATTGAATTCAAAGATCTGGCTGGCTTCATCGACAATACTCACCACATCTTCTAGAGGCACATGCTGCGAGCGGGACACGGCATTCATTACCATCCTAGTCGAAGCCGAGCCTAACACCCCTGAAAGCTTCAGCCGTGTATGTTCAACCAGATTGTCGATACTAACGTGCTTACCAGCTTGCTTGGCGCGCGCCAATAACTCATCGGCTTCCTGTTTATTGATAAAGCGATGCAACAAACTGGCTAAATCTTCCACCGATAAATCACGTTCTAACAGCACCTGTTTGCGGTTAACAAACAGATCTGCCTGTAGCATTTCACCGACAGTGTTTTGTTTAAGCAGCGAAATTATCATAAAACAGCCAATATTAGCCGCCAAACTGAAAACCACACCATGACTTATATTATCTAAGCCACTGATCCCAAATAATGCCGTCGGCTTTAACCAATCAAAACCCAACAGGCCTGCATTAACCCAATGTGCATCCGGAAACGTCGCAGGAAGCAATAAGGTATATAACCAGACAACAGAGCCTACTAGCATTCCGATGAAGGCACCTTGGGTCGTCGCATTGCGCCAATAGAGCGCGCCTATCGCAGCCGGAGCAAATTGAGATAACAATACAAATGACAATAAGCCAATTGAGGCCAAATGATTCTGTTGATCGATATAACGTTCAAAACCAAAGGCTGACAGCAAAATAATCGCTATCGAGAATCGTCTTAGATTCAACAAAATTCCCGCTAACTGCGGGGTTTTCTGCGAGCTAAATCTCGGCAGACGAAGCAATAGCGGTGTGATGATTTCGGTTGAGATCATAGTGCTCAGTACAATAGCAGCCACAATCACCATGGCGGTTGCCGCCGCCAAACCACCGATATACACCAATATCCCCAACCAGGCTTGCTGATAAAACAACGGCAGAGTTAACACATAGGTATCGGCATCGACACTGCCGCCGGGGAAAGTCAGTTGTCCGGCGATGGCGATGGGCAGAACAAAGACATTGATCAATAGCAGATAGATAGGCACCATCCACCGCGCTAGCTTTAGCTCTTTTTGATGATGATTTTCAATCATCATCATGTGGAACTCTTGCGGCAAAGCATAGATAGTGATGGCACCAAGCAACACTTGTGACAAGGCTAAGTAAAGCGAGCTGCCATGGGACACTTTAGGTAGGCTCTGACCTTGAGCGAGCAGATCATTAAAACCATCAAACACATAAAATGTAGCGAAAAATCCCACCGCAGTCAGTGCAAATAACTTCACTATCGAACTAAAGGCAATTGCCAATACTAACCCAGGGTTATGTTTATTGGCCGCAAGCTGACGAGTACCAAATAAGATACTAAATAAAATCAACACTATCGTTACCACAAAGGCGGTACTGATCCCCGACTGATAAGTGCCAGTGACGAGATCGAAAGAGGTACTGATAGCCCTTAACTGCAAAGCAATATAAGGAATAGTGCCTAATAAAGACACTATCGCCACACTGGCGGCTATTTTGGGCGAGCGATCGTATCGACAGGCAATAAAGTCAGCGATAGAGGTGAGGTTTTGGCTTTTAATGATCTGCAATGTGCGCATCAACACCGGCCAGGCAAACACAAAGCAGATTATCGAGCCAATATAGATTGGCGCTAACCAGGCTCCGGTTGTGGCCGCTTGACCAACGGTGCCATAGAAGGCCCAAGTGGTACAGCACACGCCTAAGGATAAACTATAAATCCAAGGCCGATGACGCCAGCGACTAACGCTTTGATTTTGTCCCCACTGAGCTACAACAAACAACATCGCCAAATAAGCGATAGAGATAAAGGTGATTAACCAAGTATCTACAGACAACCAAGCAAGCAAGAGATTCCCCAAAGATTTTCTTATTATTATCTGCTCAACCTACACTAGCCAGATTAAATGATAAAGAGTTGTTAAATCTTAAATTTGCTGCAGTGCACTAAGGTAGTACTTATTTCTGCAGGGTCATCAGATAACCTAGCTTCAGTGTCCATTTCAGGTTAAAGAATAATTACACAATGAAAATAACCAATAAATATTTAGTCGAAGGCCTAGTCTTCACTAGTTATGTTTTATTTGCCATGGCCTGGGTTGGCGGAACTGCAAGCATGAATAGCATAATGCAGTCGATGCATATTGATAGCCTAGCTTCAGCCAGCTTTATCAGTGGTGCCGTCACCTTAGCCAAGATTGTAGGCACCTTTTGTGCGGCTTATTTAACCCTCAAATTTGGCGTCAAATTTGCTTTTTTAATCTCGGCATTGTTGATTGTCACAGGCATCATTACCCCATTTGCGCCTAACTATGAATTACTGCTGCTTAGCCGCTTTTTCATGGGACTCGGTGGCGCCTTCATGATTGTCTATTTCAATCCGATTGTGATGAAGTGGTTTGCGCCCGAAGAACGCCCGGTGATCAATGGTATTAATGCCGTTGCATTTAATGTCGGCACCGCCATTGTACTCTGGGGCATGCCCAGCATTAATCAATTAACCGGTAGCTGGCAAACCAGCTTATTGCTGTTCTCTATCACCAGCTTAGTGTTAGCAATTTTATGGTTATTTGTTAAATATCAAGATGATAATCCGCAAATCAATGCTGGTGACACCCCCGAGGTCATTTACAGTTACCTCGACGGTTTAAAAGATAAATTTAACTGGGTGTATGCGTTAACTTACTCAGGGCTATTATCTTTTTATATCTGTCTGTTTACCTTCTATCCTCAGGCGGGGATAAGTCAAAGTAAATGGGTGATAGGTTTTGGCATCATAGGTACCATTGCCGGGATCCTTTATAGCCGTAAGCAGCCCCTGCGTTTACCGGTTATCCGCAGTAGCGGTGCCATTATTTTTATCACCATTTTAGGACTCAGCTTCTGTCCAATCCCTTGGCTACAAACCCTGTGTGCCATAGTGCTGGGTTTCTTTATTTTCTTCCCCATTACTGCCTTGGTTTCTATCCCTCACGAATTGCCTAAAATGACCGGCCAAAAAATCACAGTAATATTCAGCCTGTTTTGGTCAATCAGCTATTTGGTCTCAACTATCGTATTATGGATTTTTGGCAAACTGGTGGACATCAACAACGGCGACTATTTAAGCGCATTTATCTTAATCAGCATTCTGAGTAGCACAGTCTTTATTGGTAGCTATTTGTTACCAGAAACAGGGAAAAAACAGGAGTTATCCCCATGCGAGGCGTAGCATCCCCAAAACTTGATGAATTCCTTCAACAGGCAAATCAAAACATTGCGTTAGCAAAAAAGAATAACATTCAGCTGACACCTGCTCTGGCACGTGAAAACCTCAATAAGCTTGGCGGTTTGATGAGCGAGTCGGTGGCTGTCAAATATATAAAAGATAAATATTGGCAGCTCGAAGATAGGATTATTCCTGCCAGAGTCTACAGCCCTGCACCAAAACAAGCCTTGCCGGTAATGGTACATTTTCACGGCGGCGGTCATATGTGTGGCAGTATCGAACTTTACGACCCTATCTGCCGTCATCTGGCTCAAAAAGCCAATTGTGTGGTGATTTCGGTCGATTATCGCTTAGCACCAGAACACCCTTACCCTGCTGGCCTAGATGATTGTGAATATGCCCTTATTCATTACCAAGAATTATTAGATGAAGTTAACCACAATGGTACGGTAACCATCATAGGAGACAGTGCCGGTGGCGCTATCTGCAGTGGATTAAGTATGCGTAGCCTAAGTAACCCTCGCATTCACATTGATCAACAAATCTTGATCTACCCTAGTGTCGATTACACCATGAGTTCAGACTCAATCAAGAGCAATGGCAGCGGATTCTTACTCGAAACCCCAAGAGTGAAATGGTATTTCCAGCACTATTTTCAACATAATGCCCATGATGTGGATTACATCAAGCAGGCATCACCACTACTGGGACCTATCACGAATAAGCTACCTCGAAGTCTTGTGTTTACCGCAGGATGTGACCCGCTAAGAGATGAAGGTGTTGCTTATGTAAATGCCCTAAAACAAGCCGGTGTCGCTGTTGAACATCACCAACTGGATGGCATGATCCACGCCTACATGCTACTGCATGATCTCGTTGAGCAAGAGTGCCTAGAAACTTATCTATCAATTGCCCACTTTATGCAAACAAAAACACAGTAACAGTCATACCCCAACAATAAAGCAGCATGAAAAAAACGCCATAAAGTCAGACTTTATGGCGTTTTTAATTAATGGATGTTATCAGTTAGGACATTGTCCAATCTGATAATAGCCTTCAGCCGTCTCGGCTAAGGTTGTGGTATAGAAGGTATTATATAATCCCATACTTGCACCAGAACCAATGGCGAAGGCGTATATACCATTTGTCGTCGCTCGACCGGCCTGTACGTGGGCATAATTACTCGCTAACACTTCTGTACATGCATAAGTATCGCCATCAGGTGTTGCATCACAAGCATTACCAGTTCCATCATTATCATTATCAGCCTGTGTCGCATTAGCCACATTAGGACAGTTATCGATTCCATCCTCAATGCCGTCACCATCGCTATCGACGACACCGGTATCACCACCGGTATCTCCGCCCGTATCGCCACCAGAATCCCCACCTGTATCGCCAGAGCCTACAGTCGTATCGGAGCACGCTTGCAAAGGCCCTGCACAGCTTGAGTTATCATCGGCAACCCACTGACATTGATCGTTACCAACGGCATATTCACGCATAGTGAACTCGGCTGTACCGAACGCTAAATAACAAGCCGAATAACCAGATCCCCACGTAATGTGCCCGAGGCTAATATGACTGTTGTAGTCATCAGTGCTTCCAGCATCAACTTCAAAATTGATACTTAATTGGCTCGATAATTGTGCAGCATCTGTTGCAACCACTGTCGCCATATTGGTTCCGCCAGGTAAGTTACAAGCCTCTGCACTAAAACTGTCACCTACGATATTTGCCGTTTCTTGAGCGCCATTACTAAAACTCACTTCAACACTGGCGAGATCCAGGTTTACATCAAGTACGGTTCCAGTCACCGTTGCACACTGTCCTAATACACTAGCTTCGACATTAGTTAGCTGCGGCGCAGCAGCGGCAGGCTCAGGCCCGACTCGCACTGTTAATTCAGCAGCTAACCCAGTTGCACTTTGATCGTCAGTGGCCTCGGCCGTGACTTTGTATAAGCCATCGCTTAACACCTGAGTCGTCACGCTAAAGCCACCGTTTGCATCAAAACTGCTCACTGACAATGTTTCAATCAAGCTCGAATCAACACCAACCAATTGATAAATATTAACGACAGCATTTTCCACACTGCCATCTTCATCACTGGCTTCGGCTGATATAGATAAAGCAGCATTGGTTTCAACTGCGGTTAGATTACTCACTGTCGGCGCCGCATTTCTATCTACACGTAAATTGTGTTCAGCAAAATATTGCCCGAGATACATAGCAAAGTTAATACTATCGTTGGCAACATAATCACCCGATGCGCCTGCGCCACCAGACCATGAATGATCTAAACCTTCAAACCACAACATAGCAACACGGTTATCGGTCCAAAGACTTTCTGAGGCCGTATGTCCCACACCATCACTCAAACTGTTACTACCAGAAAGTTGAGAAACGCCATATAAGGCAGCAAACCCGGCAGCATTTTGCTGGTTGTAGCAGGTATTCACTGTGGTATCAGCATCGCCATGGCCAATTATCGCTAGCTGATCGGCGAAATGACTCTTATAACTGCCAGCATAAGATTCACAGCGAGAGACGAATGTTGCCGTTGATACTGATTCACAGGTCGATATCGCACCGCTAGAACTTGTGCCAATTGTTGGACCCGCACTTGGAGCTACCCCAGCAAAGATATCAGGTGCGACACAGGCTGTTTGCGCTGCCATGGCAGCACCGGACGATAGACCCGCTATATACACTTGCTTAGCATCGATATTACGGTTGGTATCTGCAGACATATCAGTGGCGAGTTTGATCAGATTTTTATAGTCACCAGAAGTGCGATTAATCGTCCCCTGCCAATAAGACCAACAACTATAACCGGCTTTATTCATCGCATCAGGCACAGCGATGACTAGGCCATAGGCCTCTGCCGCCTGCTCCAAGTTAGCAGTAAGGTAGTTATTGATTGGCTGAACACAACCATGCAGGACAATAAGTAAGCCTTTACCTTGACCTATGCTTGAGTTGCTATCAGGGGTATAAATATGCACATTATTAAAACCACCAATAGCAACATTTTGTTGCCAACTTCCAGCGAATGTACAGGTAGAAAAAAGCCCAAAAACCAAGACTAGAGTTTGGGCAAACACACGAGAAATTTTCATGCTATCACCTTAGATTTATTATTGTTTGAACAAAACGTTCAAAACTCAACCTAGGTGAATGGTCAAAAGTTAGGTATGGGTCTTTAGGAGTAGTTAAGCATTCGCCAATATATTATTGCGCCGTCCATGCCCCATCCATAGGTAAAGATGATCCAGTAATTCCTCTGGCAGCATGCCCACAAAGAAACAGTACAAATTCCCCAATTTGACGCGGGTCAAGCATTTCAGGCAGCGGTTGCTTGGCCGTCACTAACTGATATTTAGCCTGAGCGTAATCAATATTTTTATCGGCAGCGATATTCTCAATTTGTTTATTAATTAATGGGGTATCGACCCAACCAGGGCAGATAGCGTTAACCGTGATGCCCATCTCGGCACATTCAAGCGCAACCACTTTGGTTAAGCCAACAATGCCATGTTTAGCTGCACAGTAGGCCGACTTATTCACCGAGGCCACCAAGCCATGCACCGAAGCGATGTTGATAATCCGCCCCCAACTATTTTCAGCCATCGCAGGTACAACTTTCTTAATGGTATGGAATGCCGATGAAAGGTTAATAGCGATAATGTCGTTCCACTTTTCCTCGGGAAAATTGCTGACATCTTGAGTATGTTGAATACCAGCGTTATTCACCAAAATGTCGATATTGCCCAGCTTGGCAACCGCGGTATCCATAAACTGATAAATACTGCTGGCATCCCGTAGGTCGGCATTACTAAAACAGGTGTTAATTTTATATTGGCTGGCAAATTCAGCGGCGAGGGCTTGGCCCTCTACTTCGCTCATTAAACCATGCAACACTAAATGACAGCCTTGTTCAGCCAAGACATGGGCCGTCGCTAAGCCAATGCCACTGGTTGATCCTGTAATTAGGGCGACTCGGCCAGCAATCCCAGTATTCGCCCCTTTTGTATCCGTCACTTGTGACATGATGATTCCTCTTATTATTCTCTATGATGCATTTTCAGCACTGCTATTACTAAGAGATTAAAACAACTTGAGGCAAATTTATTTGGCACCTTAGTACCATAGGAGCGTTTGCTTTTTTGAGTAATAGTATCCAGTACTACTTTCAGCTTTCGTCAAAAGAGAGAAACTCATGTCTGGATTTAATAAAGTCGTCACTAGCTACGCAGAGGCATTAGCGGGGCTAGAAGATGGCATGACCGTCATCGCCGGTGGATTTGGCCTTTGTGGTATTCCCGAAAATTTGATCAACGAGATCAAACGTAAAGGCACTAAAGATCTAACTATGGTGTCTAACAACTGTGGTACCACAGAGCATGGTCTCGGGGTGCTGCTGTTCGACAAGCAGATCAAGAAAATGATCGCCTCTTACGTGGGTGAAAATGCCATTTTTGAAGCGCAGATGATGTCTGGCGAGTTGGAAGTTGAACTCACACCACAAGGCACTTTAGCAGAAAAAATGCGCGCTGCAGGTGCGGGGATCCCCGCTTTTTATACCGCGACAGGCTATGGCACTGACGTTGCAATCGGCAAAGAGTGTAAGCAGTATAATGGCCGAGACTACATCCTTGAAGAGTCTATTCAAGGTGACTTTGCCATCGTTAAAGCCTGGAAAGCTGACACTTTTGGAAATCTAATTTTTCGTAAAACCGCACGCAACTTTAATCCCTTAGCCGCCACAGCAGGAAAGATCACCGTGGTCGAAGTGGAAGAGATAGTCAAGCCCGGTGAACTGGATCCCGATGAGATCCACACCCCGGGAATCTACGTCGATAGGCTGATCCAAGGCACTTTCGAAAAACGCATCGAACAAGTCACCACTCGCCCATCAAGCAAGTAAATAGGATTTCAAATGGCACTTTCAAGAGAACAACTGGCGCAGCGTGTGGCGCAAGAAATTAAAGATGGTTATTACGTTAATCTAGGCATAGGTATTCCCACTTTAGTGGCCAACTATATTCCTGAAGGCATAGAAGTAATGTTGCAGTCGGAAAATGGATTATTAGGCATGGGGCAGTTCCCCACAGAAGATGAAATTGATGCCGACTTGATTAATGCAGGTAAACAGACGGTCACCATGATCACTGGCGCCGCGGTATTCGACTCTGCCGAATCCTTTGCCATGATCCGCGGCGGTCACGTAGATTTAACCGTACTTGGCGCCTTTGAGGTCGATACCCAAGGTAATATCGCCTCTTACATGATCCCAGGCAAATTAATCAAAGGAATGGGCGGCGCGATGGATCTGGTCGCCGGTGCAGACAATATTATTGTCACCATGACCCACGCATCAAAACATGGCGAGTCGAAACTGCTGAGCGAATGTAGCTTGCCGTTAACTGGTAAAGGCTGCATCAAGAAAGTGCTGACCGATTTAGCCTTAATCGAAATTAAGCAGGGTAAATTCCACCTACTGGAACGTGCTCCCGGTGTCAGTGTCGAGGAGATTATCAAGCTCACTGCAGGCGAACTCGTGGTGCCAAGCCATGTACCTGAAATGAGTTTTAACTAATAACTCAAACTAGTGCCCATAAATTAATGTAGGCACATCTGGGCGTGAAGGCAGCTCTCCCCTGCTTTCATGCCCACCCCCTCATACCAAGCTCTTGATACCCGATTCTTCATACTCAGCTGATTAGCAATAGGCTTAATAGCGAACGAGCCTCAATCCAAAGTAAAACCGACCTTAATTGTCACCTGCCAATGGGCTATGAGTCCGGCTTCAAGATGACCACGAGTTTCCACCACCTGAAACCAGCGCAGATGATGAAGCGACTGGCTCGCTTCGGCGATAGCATTCTTAATTGCCTCGTCAGAACTCACAGGTGAAGAGCCAACAAGTTCGATGATTTTATAAGTATGACTCATAGCGATTATCCCAATTAACATGAATAAGTTACTTGAGTATAGAAGCTTACAAAACCTTCGCTATCTCTGCCGAAAAAACAAAAAAGTCTGCAATATGCAGACTTTTGAAGGTTATAAAGAGTTTACAGCGCCTTGAGCAGCTGATTACGCATCGCCAATACTCGGCGCAGTACCAAACCTGGAGAATCAGGGTTACGAGTCTGACGCAGATTATGAGCAATCATAAACTCATCTTTTAACTCATCATCTAAGCCTAGCGCATCGAACGCTTCAAGAGTGAAAGTTTGCTTCTTATTATCAATCAAGTTCTTAATGATTGATAATGGGAAGGACTCTTCCGACTCGGCATTTAAATAGGCAAATGCAGTTAACGCAATGATCTCACCAAAAACGCTAAATAAGCCTAAGGTCTGCACTTCATCGGGGTTAATCTCGACCCCTTCCATATGATGTAAGCTATCTACGGCATCGGTGGCAATACTTTCAGTTAATGCCCAGTAACCAAACACCAATTTCTTATAGGGTTGAGGCAATTCATCGAGGCGCTCTTTAAGGTAAAAAGTGAAGGCGTAACGATAGATATTCACCTGGCCTAAACGTACCAAAGCATCTTTCAATGAACGATTTTTAGAAATTGTGGCCGTTGTGGCATTCACGGCCGCATTACTGCGCCACAACAAGTGAGCCGCTAAAGCAGGATCTGAAGAGACTATATCGATCACATTGCGAATGTCGCCGTCGGCGATAATGGCTTTCTTCAATGGAATAAGAATACCGCGTCGACCAATGACCTGTTCTTCATTGGCAATAATTGCACGTACTTGAGTAAATACTTGCTGCTCAAGATCTGTCATGAGAAGTAATTAACCTGATTTATTATTCTGGCAAGCCGCCATTTGTTATTTGAGAATTTACCCACAAAACGCCCGTCATGGTCAAGTCGATTTAGGCTAAAAGATAACTTTAACCCAAATATTTGCATAATGCGTCATGCACAGTGATTTATCCCATCGATCTTGGCTCATTTAGCGCCAGTTTTTCGCCGTTATACGTTTTGCTGGCACTACCAGCACATCATAAGTAACTTAAAGCGCGCCAGCCTGTTGTAAATGGCTCTGTATCTGCTCGGCCAGACGGCGATACCCTTGTTCGTTAAGATGCACCGAGTCAGATTTTAGCTCAGGGGATCCCAGTAGTTCTGTTAACGTGGCCTCAATCCAAGACAATTGATATTGCTCGGCTAAACGGGCATACAAGTCTGCGGGAGCCAGCCAAACACTTTTCTGTGGTACGGCTATCAACACCACGGCGATATCACGGGACTGTGCCTGCACTATCATGGTAGCCAAATTCGCTTCGGCTTGCTGCTCAGAAAGGTTACGTAAAAAGTCGTTACCACCTTCCAATAGCAACACAAGATCAGGATTAGCTTTATCCAACTCAGCCGCGAATCGCTTCGCGCCCTCGGCAGTGGTTTCTCCCGAAATGCCTGCGTTTACAACATTAAGCCCGGTAAGCTCGGCCAAGATAGTCGGATAATCATTACCACGACTTGCTCCAACGCCTTGGGTAAGACTATCGCCAAAAGCCAGAATCGTCGCATCGGCTGGCAACTTAGGTAACTCACAGGCTCGATTACCGAACCAGATCCAAGCCAAGAATCCCGCCACAACCAGCAGCAACAGATGTTTAAACTTCATTCATCACCCTAAATAACCTGGGCTCTGAATAAGCAGAGCCGTTGAATAGGCAGCTTTGTGTGCCTCTGTGCATTGCTCTGCCTAACCATAGCTCACTATGGTGTACGGCTGAGCGCCTTGATATGCACAACAAACTGCGCATTTAGTCAGAAAATAGACTTTCCTTTTTAAACTAATCCTTTATAACATTGAATTATATTGTTAAATTTAGATTTCCCGACACGCCTTATCTCGAGTTCAGATTAAGTAAAATGTTTTCAATTTCACCATCATCAAAACATAAAAAGCCAATCAGCAAAACCGATTGGCTTTAAAAACACACTTAAACAAAGCGTTGATTAAAAACGATAGCTCGCCGTCAAACGCCAGGCTCTACCGTCGCCCACATAATAGCCACTACCGTAACTGCTGTAATAGCCTGAGCTGGCATAAATTTCGTCAAACAGGTTATCGACACGTAAGCTGGCTAACCAAGCGCCGCGAGTATAGTTAACCGCAACATTGGTGAGAATATAGGATTCGAGTTGATCGCCCATATTGCTGTTATCGCCTTCCATATAACGAGAGCCGGTATAAACCCCTTCGGTAAATAGCTGAAAATGATCACTGATATCGAAGCTGACATAACCACGGCCACTGTTTTCAGCTACCCAAGAAAGCGCCTTACCTTCATTGGCGCCTTCGGTAAACTCGGCATCGATATAGTTATATTCCAGCCCCAATTGCAGCGCCTGAGTGATCTGCCAGTCCCAATCTAAATTCGCCCCGTAACGACGCGATGCATCGGCGTTGACATTAGCGCCGGGATAACTGCCACCGGTCGGTGTGGGGGCGCTGGAATCGAAGACAATTTCATCTTCTAAATCTAAACGATAAACACTGACGCGTAATGTGTGCGACGTGAGATTTAAATCCCAGCCCGCTTCATAGGAGCGACCCGTTTGAGGCGCTAGACCGAATACATTGGCTGGGGTGTAAGCCTGTTCATCGACCTTGGCAAAACGGAAGTTATCATCGGCGCGGATGTAAAAACGCTGTCCCGCCGTCGGACGATAATTGATACCTAACTCAAAGGCATGAGCTTCTTGCTCTAACTCATCACCAGCAGGATAAGCCTGCGAGTCAACCAAATCATCGCTGACTTTGGCATAGCGGCCACCAACGACATAAGTTAAATCCTTTGCCAGTGGGACAGTCGCCTGAACGTAAACACTGGCTTGTTTTTGCACATTACTACGGCCACTGCTGAACTCAGATTCACCACGACTTAAATCTAAGCCTGTGACCAAGTTAAGCTCACCATTTCTAGTATTAAATTTGGCAATGGCTTTAGGGTTAAACTCTAATAACGAACGAGTATCGTCACGATTGGAACCCCAACTATTCAAACCGGTGATCAGCGTATCGGAATAATTTAAATCGGCACTCAATGCCCATTGCCGGTTAAGTTGATGCTTCACTCCCATACGCGCAGCGGTGGTCATCTCATGAAAATAACTATCGAACGCCGCGGCAGACTGGCGTGGATCTGCGTTAAATTGATCTAAGGTTAGCGCATTCGCCAGCTCTCTGTGATTATCGTAATAGCTGCTCTCAACAAAGAATTCACTGCCATCATCACGATATTGCACCCGACCTAAAATCGATGAGGTTTCATTGGCATTATGCTCTCGATAATTGTCACCTTGGTTGTAACTCATGGCGCCGTAGACATTCCAATGCGCGTTAATCGCGCCAGAAACATCGGCTTTAGCTTCATAAGTGTCGAAACTACCGCCCGAAAGTTGCACGCTTCCACCAGTACTGTTGGGTGCTTTCGTGATGATATTAATCACTCCGCCTACCGCTTGATCGCCATAGAGCACACCTGCACTCCCCGATAGAATCTCAACGCGCTCCACCTGATTAAGCGGAATAGCACTAATACTCGGAGCAGCAATATCGATATTATTCAGGCGACGGCCATCGAGTAAAATCAGCGTATTATTCGCGGCTTGGCTAGCGTTAAAGCCACGCATGGAAAATACCGCACCTGAATTACTATTTGAAATTTGAATACCACTTTGTCCACGTAACACTTCGGTCAATGTGGTTGCACCGCTGAGTTCGATAGCGGCTGCATCGATAATATTGACATTAGCCGCCACATTTAATGCAGAGCTTTGCGCACGGCCAATCACAGTGATCACTTCATCGGTTTGGACTGAGGTTGCTTCGCGGGGCTGTATTGCTTCGACTGCCAAGGCAGAACTCGAAACCACAGCGGTATTGAAAGAGAGTATCGCCCCGATAATCATGGCGATATTGCTTGGTTGTGTTCCCATTTACCTTTAACTCCTAAAAGGAAAACAGGGCAAGAAAGGTCACGATATTCTATCCATAAAGCACACAAACGCTAAGAGGTAAATCTCAAAGAATGCGTCCAAAAGAGCTAAATCCTGAATGCTCTCGTTACTGAAAAAATACCGCATTTCGAGATCTGCCCACCGAAATCTCAAAATCATCTAAAGGGCCGGTCTCCGGACTTAGGATAGGTATTCATCAAGATAAATACGACAAGCAAGGATTTTTATAACGCCCGCTCTATTCACACAAAGCTTAGCGCATCCCACTTTCACCTTTCACCGTTGCGGGGGCAGTGCCAGATTTTCACAGGCTTCCCGATTATCTCGACCTCATTGATTGAGGTTACGAGCACCACTGAAGATTGACTTAATTGTGTCTATGCCGACAGCATTGAATATCTAATTACTCAAATTGCGAGTCAGCAAGGACGGCATTATAGACATCTATACGTTTAAATGTCTAATTGATATTCCCCAAACACAAAAAACAAATGCGACCACGTCCTTGTGGTAACTAGGAAATTTATTGCTTATAAACTTGGCCATTTTTCATCACAAAACCCACATCCAGCAGCGCACTAATATCCTCTAACGGACTGATATCGGTGGCGATAATATCGGCGTATTTACCCACTTCTAAACTGCCTAAGCTGTCAGACATGTCGATCAATTCGGCGCCATTGATGGTCGCCGAGATCAGAATATCTTTATTACTCATACCTGCCTGATGCATCAGCACCGCTTCTCGTGCATTAATACCATGAGCCGATACACCGCTGTCGGTACCGTAGGCAATTTTGACCCCTGCCTTATAGGCTCGAGCGAAATTATCCATCATATCGCCACCGACTCTTTTCGCCTTAGCCTTGATCGCCTCAGACATAAAATCGGCATTATTTGCCATGTTCACCACAGTATCGCCAGCTAGCAGAGTCGGCACTAAGAAGGCATTATTTTTCTTAAATAACTTGATGCTCTCTTTATCGGCGTAACTACCATGTTCAATACTGTCGACACCCGCTCGCAGCGCGGCATTAATCCCTTCGGTAGCATGGGCATGACTGGCGACTCTGCGCCCCAGAGCATGTGCGGTGTCGACAATCTCTTTAATCTCATCGTCGGCCATCTGCTGTCCCGTGCCGGTATTAGTATCCGATAGCACCCCTCCGGTAGAGGTAATCTTAATCACATCGGCACCAAACTTAATCGCTCGTCGTGTGGCTCTGCGGCAATCATAAGGGCCGTCACAGATGGTTTTAGTGGTCAATTTATCCAGAAGATCTGGGCTCATACCATCCACATCACCATGACCGCCCGTGACAGAAACACCTCCTGATGCGATGATGCGCGGCCCATCTATCCACCCCTTATTGATGCCATCTCGCAGGGCATAAATCTGCTCAGGTTTTGCGCCTAAATCCCTCACGGTAGTGAAGCCTGCTAACAGGGTCTTTTTAGCAAAATAAGCGCTTTGCATAGCAACATCAGCATCTGACATTCTCAGCTTTTCACTGTCATTTTTGGGCCCTATTTCACCTTGTAAATGCACATGCATATCCATCAGACCCGGCATGACAAAACGGTTTTTCAAGTCGATATAAACCACATTGTCACCGAAGGATTCGGCGGCGATAAAGCCTGAGCGTATTTGGCTTATCTTGCCATCTTCAATCACTAAGGTTTGCGCTTTGAGTGGTTCGCCAGCAGGATTAGCTAATAGAGTTCCGGCATGGATCACGCTCACATTTGCCAATGCACCTTGGCTCACCAAGGCTGTCATCAAGCTAGTCAGTAACCATTTATTATTGTTTTTCATCGAGTTTCCTTAAAAAGTCCATTGCCTTAACGCATTAAGCTAACCTGCCAAATTACCATTACAAACACAAGTCGTACTTATGGACTACTGAGCAATCAAGATTCATGGTGAACCAGAACCAAGGTTTGCTCCGGTAAGGAAGATCGTGTAAACAATAACTTATCTATAATCATGACACAGAAATCTTGTCCAATAGGCCAGCATGAGTTCAACTACACCCTCGCCCCGTACCCTTAAAGTTCCATTAGTTAATGTCTACGCCAAAGGCGGCTACAGCGCTCAACTGAGGTTCGGTGCCCAGAAGCAGCCACTCAACCTGATCTTGGATACTGGCAGCAGTACTTTAGTGGTTTCTGGCAGTGATTATGTCGAAGAAAATGACAGTGCCTTAACGCCCACCAGCTTCGCGCAGGAAGTCTTATATGGCATTGGCGGTTGGGATGGCCCAGTGGTTTACACCCGAGTCGGTATTCGTGAAGATGAGATAGATTTCGACATTCATGACGCCCATGTTCCTTATGCTCACAACCCCATAGTATTAGCTCAATGTCCTGTGGCCGTAGTGTCATCTTTGCAACAGGAAACCAGCTTCGCCGACGCCGATGGCATATTGGGCCTAGCCTACCACTCACTTAATAAGGCTTATGATCTCAAAGATTACTTCAATCATTACGGCATAGTTCCAGCGCTCACCTATCCCTGGCCGTTCGATGAAGAGATACATCTTTGCAGCCAGCATTTTTCACCCATTATCAGCGACGAGGGCCAGCACCTCGTAGGCGATAACACCACTCTCGATGAGCACAATTGGCATCAACAGAGCGAAGGCAGTTTTAATAGTGATGATTTAAGACAATTTAAGCGCTTTCTCAAACGCCAACCGACAAGCGATTTGTCGCCCTATTTTAACGCACTTACTCAGCAAGGACTGACCCAGAATAAGTTTGCCTTTTACGGCCAACGTTCAAGTATTCACGTGGCCAGCCATGAAGTCATCACCGCAAACAGTGCCAACGAGTTTGCCTTTCTCGGACAAGACCCACTCAATCAAGGCTGGCTTATTTTAGGTGGTGGAGAGGAACATACCGAGCTATATCAGGGAGAATTTAAGACCATTTGCGTCACTGAGAACAAATATTACAACGTTCATCTCATTGGATTAGCCATTGGTGATAACCCTATGATTGAAAGTCAGCTCACGCAGTCACTGCAATCGACCCCGTCACCCCAAGATGTCGAATCCTTAGCTCAGAGCAATCAGCATACACATGGCGTAACCATCAACAGCAAGATGCGAGGCCAAAGCAACGCCATTGTCGATACAGGTGCCTCGGCCATCGTACTGACCGAATATCTATTTGAGCAGATGAAAGTTCAACTTAAAGCGATAAACCCTCAATTTATTGACCTTATTGATCCATTCGGCGAGATTGCTTTTCAGCAACAAGGAATTGATATGAGCCAGTTACAACTACAAGACTGGCCGGATCTGCATTTCATTTTTGTAGGCCAAGCCAATGCAGTCGATAACCAAGCCGAACAGATATGCCTCACGGTTACAGCAGAACATTACTGGCAGATCAACAGCCCTGCGCCGGAGAAAGCCTGCTTTAAAATCCTATCGCAGCTACCGGGCTGGCCCGATCAATCGATACTAGGTTTACCATTAATGAGTGGCTATTACGTGATTTTTGATCGCTCTGCCTATCAAAAAGGCATCATACGATTTGCGCAACAAAAACGCGCACCCACTCTGGAAACTTATTAATGAAAGGCACTGATTGTAGAACGTTACAAATGACATCCGTCAGCTCCCCCATGGGATTTAATACGCAGCGACTAAAGATGCGTCCTATCTGTGATGCAGATAAACAGCTATATAGGCAGTTGTATTGTGACCCTAAGGTGATGCGAAATATCTCCGCCCCTTTATCTCAACAGCAGGCAGATAAAGCATTTGCAACTTATCTTGAAGCCATGACACCTTACCAACATCAAGCGTCCTCTCAAACCAAATATATGAGCTGGACGATTGTCGAGACACTCAGTCAGCAACCTATAGGAATACAAGGACTCACTTGGCACACCCATGACAAAACAATAGCTGAAATCGGTATTATGTTATTACCTAAAGCTAATGGGAAAGGTTATCCCGAAGAAGCAATGGGCGCGTTACTCGAATATGGATTTCAACAGCTAAAACTGAGTCGCATCTATGCTCATTTCGCCAGTACAAATCTGGCAACCAAACGATTTGTAAAAAAACTCGGATTTATTTTTGAACCACTTGGGCAACATCCCCCCTTAAACAAGAAGACCAGCCAAAAGTGCTATATCGAACTACCTCACTATTTAACCTGAACTCGGGATAACGAGTGTCGAAAAATCTAAATTTAACAAGCTAATTCAATTAGCTATAAAGGATGAGTTCGAAAAGGAAAGTCTATTTTCTGACTGAATACGCAGATTTTTGAGCATATCAAGGCGCTCTGTCGTACACCATAGCGAGCTATGGTTAGGCAGAGCAACGCAGAGAGGCACGCAAAGATGCCTATTCAGCGGCTCTGCTTATCCAGAGCTCAGGTTATTTAACAAAAACATGTTAGCTCACAAGGCATTAATTATCGGTTTAAAATATCACGCAACGCTGTTATCTTAACCTCCACTTAACAAATATAAAGTTTGAGAAACAAAGCATGGCAGGAAGCTTAGCTTGCGTTGGCATAGGTATGACCTTAGGCGCTCATATCAGCCCATTAGCTCGCAGCTATATAGAACAAGCAGATATTGTCTTTTCTGGCGTATCCAATGGCATTGTCGAGCTGTGGCTACGTGAGATGCACAATGATGTTCGATCGCTGCAAATCTATTATAGCGAGGGCAAGTCACGTCACATCACCTACCGTGAAATGGTTGAAGCTATCCTGACAGAAGTTAGACAAGGAAAGAAAGTGGTCGGCGCCTTCTATGGTCACCCTGGCGTTTTTGCCCATGCCCCCCATAAATCTATCGAACTAGCCCAAGCAGAAGGCTTCGAGGCAGTCATGGTGCCAGGGATCTCCGCCGAAGATTGCCTGATTGCCGACTTAGGCATCGACCCAGGACAATTTGGTTGTCAGCAGTTTGAAACCAGCCAATTTATGTTTTATCAGCGCCGTTTCGACCCTTCCTGCTATCTTATCCTGTGGCAAATTGGCTTAGCCGGCGATAAAACCATGACCAGATTCAGTACGGGTAAGGCTCATCGACAACTGCTTATCGAATTACTGGCCGAAACTTATCCATTAAATCATCAAGTAATTCTCTATGAAGCCGCTGTTTTACCCATAGATAAGGTTCGCAAGCAGAAATTGAAATTGTCGGAACTAGCCGATGCCGAAATATTCATGCATACCACGCTGGTGATTCCCCCAAGTGAAAAGATGCAACCCAACCAATTGCTGTTGGAAAAGCTGGCAAAACTAGAGGCTAAGCACCATTTGGCAGAGTCTGTGATAGCTTAATCACTCAACATAAAAGGAACGAAAATGTCGAACATCATTCAATTACTAGAACGCATGGGTCAAGATGCTGAATTGCAAACACAAGCGAATCTTGAGCAGGCAATTACTGAGGCAAAGCTATCAGAAACTTTAAAGGCCTCACTACTTAACCGTGATGACATTAGCCTAAAACGCGAGCTAGATATTTGTCCCGATGTTGTGGCCTTCTTATTGCCTGCCGAAGATGAACAAGATCCAAAAGACGAGCCACAAAATGATGATCCCGAACAAGATAAGGCTGTTAATCAATAGAAGAATACATTCATATTTATGAAGTTAAATATTGTAATCATTAGTTTTTTGTTACTCTTCCTCGGCCAGTCCATGGCCGAAGAAGTCAATGTCGACTCGATTTTGGTGCAAGCAGAACAGGTAAAAAGCAGTGATCCAAAGCTCTTTTCTCAATTACTAGATTCTTTACAACAACAGACGCTAGATAAACAACAATCTCACTACTTAAAATACCTACAAGCCTATGAGCTAACCTATAAAGGTAAAGGTACGGAAAGTATTAAAGTTTTCAATGATATTATCACTTCTGATGCCAACGAAAAATTAAAGTTCAAGGCCAATCAAACCTTAATCAATATTTATGCGATTTCTCAAAACTGGAACCTTGGGCTATTACACTTATCCAAAAACTTCGAATTACTCGACGAAATTAATGATCCTGAACTAGTTCAAAATGGATTAGCCATTGCCGCTATTTTTTATAATCAGCTTGAACAATATGAGTTAGGCTTAATCTACGCTGACAAATTAAAATCAACAGCAAATTCTTCACGCAACACCTGTCTAGCCAATGGCTTAGCTATCGAAGCCCAACTCGGTTTAGGTCAACTTCAGCTCGACTCACCCACTCTACAATCGGCAATAGAAAGCTGTAGTAACGAAGTGATCATGCAAAGTTTTATTCACTCATATATTGCTACCAGACACTTAAGAGATGGCAACATAAACAAAGTATTCGAACAGTTATCACCTCAACTCTCTATCATTGAAAGCACCCGTTATCCCAGACTAATCGTCGAAGTCTATGCCACACTGGCGCAAAGTTACTTTCTACAAAACGAAACCAACAAAGCTTCTACCTTTGCCAATAAAGTCATAAATTTAGCCAGTGGCTTAGGGAATACTCAAGCCCTTGTTAGTGCCTATCAAGTGCTCTATAAAATTGCTGAAGCACAAAATAACTATCAAGCTGCACTAGACTACCACATCAAATACGCCCAGGCCGACAAGGCCTATCTTGACGATATCAAGACCAAGCACTTAGCCTTCCAGCTCGCCGAGCACCAAGCGGCCGAGCAGAAGAGTCGTATTGCGCTGCTAGACAGGCAAAACAATCTACTGATCACCGAACAAAAACTGGCGAATACCCAAGCGGAAAATACCCGTCTGTTTATCTCGTTACTCATAGCCATCATCACCCTGCTTGGCTTTTGGGCTTATAAGTCTTGGATCATTCAGAAACGCCTAAAACAATTGGCAGAATACGATTCGCTGACCCATGTTCTTAACCGTGGCCATTTTACTCAAGTCGCCCAAAGCGCGTTAACCTATTGCGAGAATACTCGGGTCAATATGAGCTATATCTTGTTTGATTTAGATTTTTTTAAACAGATAAACGATCAGTATGGTCATGCCTGCGGTGATTGGGTACTTAAGAAGGTGGCTAAGGCTTGTGAGGCTCAAGGGCGTAAAAATGATATTTTCGCTCGCATTGGTGGTGAAGAGTTTTGTATCGCTTTACCTGGCGCAGACCTTAATAGCGCGCTGAAAGTGGTTGAAAATTGTCGTAACGCCATTGCCCTGTTAGATTCCCGTGAAACGGGTCATGAATTTAAAGTCACTGCCAGTTTCGGCGTCACTGACACTAAGCTATCGGGTTATAAACTCGAGCGGCTGATCAACGATGCCGATCACGCCATGTATCAATCTAAACACACTGGCCGCGATAAAGTATCTATCTTTAATCCAAAAGATCCCAGCGCTATCCAATCTAGTTCGCAATCATTACTTGCGCTGTAATGTTAAGCGGTGCAAAACCATTTGCACCGCTTTGTTCATTCAAGCCTGAAATGGCTCTGAGCCAAAACCCGAGTTTGAGTTTGAGTTTGAGTTTGAGTTTGAGTTTGAGTTTGAGTTTGAGTTTGAGTTTGAGTTTGAGTTTGCCAAATTCATAATCCTACGGCTTTAATCAACAAAATGTGCGAGAGCGCAAAGCTTAAACCCGTAAAGCCTTTTATATACCTCGCAAGAGAACCTATAATAAACAATCATTAAGCTATTGTTATCACTAGACCTAGACAAAACCTACGTCTGTAAACCATTTTCAATTGGAATGAACTCGTGCTCAAAAAACTCTTCGCCATGCAAAGCTCCACCCAGATGATTGTCGCCATGTTAGTTGGCTTAGTTTTTGGGCTTTTTTTCGGTGAGTCAGTCGGCTGGCTAAGCACCATAGGTAATGGCGTGATCCTGTTAATGCAGATGACAGTATTACCCTATATTCTGGTGTCGTTAGTGGGCGGTATCGGTAAACTTAAGCGCAGCACCGCGAGCCTGATCTTTAGTCGTGCTGGCGCAATCATGTTGATACTCTGGCTCGTGGCTTTAGCCATTATATTACTGATGCCATTGTCGTTTCCTTTCGTCGAAACCGCCTCATTTTTCAGTACCAGCATTATTGAACCAGCGGCGCCAATCGACTACTTCAAACTCTATATTCCATCTAATCCATTCGAATCGATGGCGGCAGGTTATGTGCCAGCCATGGTGATTTTTAGCATCGCAATGGGTTTGGCCCTAATTGGCATGGAAGGCGAGCACAAACAGCAAATTATCACCTTTATGCATACCTGCAGCGAGATTTTTTCCAAGATCACTCAAGCACTAGTTAAAGTATTGCCTATCGGTATTTTTGCTATGTCAGCTTCGGCTGCAGGCACTATGGGAGTAGACGAGTTTGCTAGTATGCAAGTCTATCTCATCAGCTATTTCGCACTGTGTTTATTACTGACTTTTTGGGTATTGCCTTGGATCATTGCCTCACTCACCCCAGTGACTTTTGCTCAGGCGCTACGGATCTCAAAATCTAGCCTAGTCACTGCCTTTGCAACCGGTAACATCTTTATTGTGATCCCAGTGATCATCGACGAATGTAAACAGATCATGCGTGAGCATGATAACCTCAGCGACGATGCCGAAACCTTAATTGAAATCTTGGTACCTATCGCCTTTACCTTCCCCAATATTGGTAAGCTGACGGTAATTCTATTTGTATTATTCGCCGGATGGTTTAATGGTACTCCCATCGAGGTCAGCGAACTCACCTCCCTATCTATCAGTGGTTTATTGTCACTATTTGGCAGTGTATATGTGGCGATTCCATTTATGCTGGACTTGGCACATTTACCTCAAGATTTATTCCAATTGTTTGTCATGTCAGGCTTTATCACAGGAAAATTCAACTCAATTACCGCAGTAATGAACCTGTTTGCCTTAACCTTACTTACCGTTGCTTTGTTCCAAAAATCGCTACAATATCGCCCACCGCAATTGATTAAGTTATCGACTGGCGTTGTGGCAGGGGTGGCGATTATTCTTATTACTTGCCGAATAGGTATGGGAGTGTTTATTCACAGTCCTGAAGTTACCAGTGGCGTGATCGCCAATATGCACGTGGTCGATGATGTACCTACCGTGGTAAAACGCCAGTTCCCCGTTTTAGGTGAAACCCCAAGCTCTCCTATTGCTGATGTCGAAACCATACGTCGTCGCGGCGTACTCAAGGTGGGCTACATTCCCAGTAACGTTCCTTTTAGTTATTACAACAATGCCGCTGAACTAGTCGGTTTCGACAGCGCTATGGCGAGCAAATTAGCCAACGATCTCGGAGTAAAAGTAGAATTTATTCCATTTAGGAAATCCCAACTCGCCGCCTCGCTTAAAGCAGGCTTTTTCGATATCGCGATGTCAGGGCTTGGGATGGATATAGATCAGATGGACAAACTCAGTTATGTCGATCCTGTACTTGAGCTCAATCTTGGCGTTGCCACTAAAGACTACAAGGTCAATAGTTTTAAACGCGACCAAAGCATTCTGGCGATGAAAAATACCACTATTGCCTATGTCGAACATGGTGATTTAATCGAAGAAGCCAAGGCCTATTACACCAACCTTAAGTTTGTTCAAATTGGCGGCTATAAAGACTTCTTTAGACAGAAAGGCGACAAATATGATGCGGTAGTGATCAGTGCCGAGGCAGGCTCTGCATGGACACTGTTCTTCCCCCAATACGGTATTGCTATATTGGAAAATAAGGTGCAATACCCAGTCGCCTATGCCGTTGCACAAGATAATCAATCGCTACTTAATTATGTCAATAACTGGCAGAAATTGCGTAAAGTCGATGGTCATCAACAGAAACTGTATAACTACTGGATGTTGGGGCTAGGTGCGACTGAAGAGCAGCCTCGCTGGTCGATTATCCGTGACGTATTGCATTGGGTCGATTAACAAGTTCAAGCGAGCGATAGCATTATTGCCGACCGTTCGCTTCGCCTAAGGGCTCGAAATAATCAAGCAGTCGCTGCATATTCCAGGTTCGAAGGCATGGTATTTATCATGTCATGGTCGCTTAAGTTAGCTTCAGATAACGAGTAATTGACCAATTCTAACTCGCTAGTCAGGGGCAATCAGTGCTTCCCCCTGCAATCCCCCTCAACACCTCATTCTTAAAGATATAAAAAAGCACCTGCGTCACTGGGTAACGCAGGTGCTTTTCAGCTCCAAGTCGCCACAATTAGCGATTTAAAGTTTCACATCCACCTCGTTTGAACAAGTACCAGTATCGTATTCACATACTTTATAGGTAAATGTTGCTTTACCTTTAGTAGAGAATGAATCGCGGTAGTCGCCATCATTGTATATCGCGTCAACACGTTGATTGTTGCGATAAATATGAATGATCTCACTCGCTGTACCTGTCCATGAAAGATCAACATACTTGCTACCACGTTGCTTGCCAGTGATTACTGATAAGGTAAACTCAGGCGCTTCCGCGACTGGACAACCGTTAGCAGCAATGTAGTCATAAGCCGCTTTCGCTTTAACAATGCCATACCCGAAGTAAACATCGTGACCAGCATCACCACTATCTTCTGCAGTCATACGCAAGGCATTACGTATACCTTCACCACTACATTCGGGGTAATGTGACCATACTAATGCCGCTAAGCCTGATACTGCAGGCGTTGCCATTGAGGTACCATTCATATAGCCATAGTCGCTGTCACCCACAATGACGGTTGCCACATTGGCATTGATTAGCGCATCGCGATCTGCTAAATCAGCGCCAACCACTGGAATAGCGATGTTGGCATAGTTGTCACCTAAAGTACCATAAAGCATGCCGTCAACGTTGTTGATGACGATAGCACCGATACCGCCTGAGGCTTGACAGTTTGATGCTTTATCGTAAAAAGCAATTTCACCACGGTCGATAACACAAATCTGTCCGTTCGCGCCTGAATCTACCGCGTTGCCCAATCCCATATGATAGGTGTTACCAGTTGCTATGCCTTTAATTTCCATGCCTGATGCAGCATAAGCAACATCGTCAGCATTAATATCAGCAAATGCTGCCGCTTGTGCCGGATACGTTGATAAGGTATTTACGCCACCCGCAGTGACTTCAACACAACGGCTTTCATCCATGCTGTTGCCTTTACCACAATCGGGGAATTGTGAGAAATCAGCAATGTTATTGTCGGCATCGTTGGCACCAACCATCATGACTGACGGGTAACCAGCTGGGAAGCTACGGACATTACTACCATTATTACCCGCAGCAGCGACGACTAACCCACCAGCGGCAACGAAGTTTTCCATGGCATAGGATTCGGTATTGCTTGGCGAACCACCACCTAAGCTCATATTGATGATATTAGCGCCGGCATCACTACATAATTGTGTTGCCTGTGCTAAATCTGAAGAATACCCCCAGCCATCGGCGTTAAATACCTTGATAATGTGCATATCAATACCGGGGGCCATACCAATCACACCTGTGTCATTATCTGCTGCACCAATCGTCCCTGCTACGTGAGTACCATGTGCACCACCCGCTTCATCCCAATTGCCTGTCCCTGAGTCGTTATCACCTGTGATACCTACCCAGTTAAAGTCGGTATTTGAGCGATCTAAACCCGAGTCAATCACACAGACTTTCATGCCTCCTTGATAAGCAAGTTGATCAGCTTGTGATTGGTAATAGGCATAAGGGGTAACTTGAGTTCTATTTGGGTTACCTACATCATCATTGTACAGTGCCATTGGCTTACGAACGGCATCTTCTTCTACTAATTTTACGTGTGGGTTATTCAATAACCCTTTCACTTGCGCTAAATCTTTACCAGCAAATGTTGCCGCAATAAACCCGTCAGCATCAACATGAACTTCACCACCGATTTTTTTTGCTAACGCCTTAACAATACCTTTGCTGTTGTTTTCTACTTGGATGATATAACGGTCATCCGCCGCTTGTGCTGCAAATGCTGACGCGATTGATAATGCCAGTGCAGATGCTTTTAATCCTGAAATTTTCATTTGATTATCCTTGTTATTCTTATATTGCGCTGTTTGTTTGCTTTCAGCACAGAATGATTTTTTGATTAAGGAATGAGATGATGCAGACTGAGGTATTCCTCAGCCTGCAAATACGATTATTGAGGCACAATTGGACGATCGGCTTGACATAAGCCAACTTCAGCACCTTGAGCTAAGTGACTATCCATACCACCAGGGAAACCGGTCAATTTAGATTTACCATTATGACAAACCCAAACTTGATCAAGTTTTACCATAGCACCGCCATAACTCGTTGCAGATACACCTTGACCGACGATAATTTTACCACTACCAGAAATGTCGGCGGGGTAGAAGTCGGTGTCCAGAGAGGTCATCACACCTTGATGCTGTAAAAACTCATTCAGGTCGCGCATGCCGATACTTTCACGCCAGATAAACGGTATGATGCCTGTGAAGAAAGTACCGGCTCGACCAACTACCGTTGTACCGTCATCAGAAATCGCCACACCTTCAGCTGGCATACCGCCATCACATAACCATGCATCAGCTGGGCATGGCATATTACCTAATAGTTTAGTGCCTGTTGTCGGGCTCCAAATATAGGCTTGAGTGTAATCTTTTTGGATATGAATCGAACCATCCCAGCTGATATCTTCACCCAAAGGTTCACCACCTGCTTGACCACCTGTAGCTGCCATACCGTTTTGGCTGACATCATTGGCCGAACCTATCCAGCCGTTATAGGTATCAGTACCCATTAATTGATATTCACCATTTACCCATGCAGCACCAATCCAACTTAAGTCGCTATCTAAATGACCAACTACCGTTGTACCATCACCTGAAATTGCGTTAGCACGAGCACCGCGGACATTACAGTAACCGTATGGGGTATAGGTAGTCCAAGTGCTATCCCACTCACCGCCACAATCATCAGCGATAGGGTCGCCTTCAAATATTTTTTCAGGGCGCGCTAATACTTGCCAGCTTGGATTTTTTTGCTTGTTGTCTAAAAGCACCGCGTTATAGTTACTACAACTATCGCCATAGGCTAAACCAACCACTTTGTTCGCCATAGCATCAGTGTCAAAAGTAGAGACAACAATGCCACCACAACCTTGGTCATTCGGTAAGTCAAAGAAACTCCAGCCAGTAAACTCATCCCAATAACCCGGCTTATTGATACCACCATCCCAAGAGTTCACCTCTCGCTCTTTGGTACCAACAAATTTTTGGCCATTTTCTGACAAAGCAACACTGCTTGATTCATTAACTCTAAAGCCATTTTTGCTGTCCCAAATCCATGAAGTCCCTGTCGAAGCGACACCAGCCAGTGTTTTACCGTTTTTCGAAACGGTATCAACTGAAGGCGCAGGAATAGTCACGAATAGCGGTGCTCTATCTATGCCATTAAAGGTAATGGAAGCGTCTTTAACGGTTCCTGCTTCTGCGATGATTGGTGTGTAAGCACATGGGTCGTCTTGCGCCGCATTGCCACTTTCGCCGTTACCATTAAAGTACTCGGCAATACTTGGTAGTACCGCTGGAGTGGTCGGGTAACCACCAGAAACAATCTGCTCAACGTATACAACATATTCTTCTCCCGGCGTTAAACCATTAATGGTAAAGCTGCCGTCTGGGCCTATCATGCCTTGCGTCTGGTCGCCAGACATTGCTGACACGGCGTCATTGTATGGATTGTTAATGTTTCGGGCGATGACGTTAACGCCGCTAATTTCAGTGCTACCATCTGTTAGTAAAATTTTACCAGAGATAGTACCGAACTCTGCTTTATAATGCGGTGCAGGGTAGATATTAGACAATGCTACTTTATCATCGGTAATATCGATCGTGCCTTGCACGTCACCTGAAAAACCAGGATTTATGAACGGGTACATAGTTTCGATACGGCCAATGTTAATTACCCATTGCTCATAGGTATCACCATTAGGGTAATCTACCGCTGTACTGTCAAAGGCTGTCGAACATCGACCAGGTGCACCGTCTCGGTTATTCATTACCTTACGGCCATTGGTTTGTGAATGCGATAAGTTTATGGCGTGCCCAAATTCGTGGGTAAACACACCTAAAGTGTGATCCATTGACTCTTTAGCGTTCGCTTCTGGGTCTGCTTCATAAGATATTGGTGAGGCAAGTACGCTCATCACTGCCCAACTTTCGGTAATAATGCCATTTTCGTCAGCAATTTCGGGCGATGCAATACCTAACACGCCTGACGGCGCACCTAAATATTCCGTGATAATCGTCGCGTCGGCATCGTATAAAATGTGAATACCACCGCCATTATCCGCGCCAATGATAGTATGCGCATTTGAGCCGGTAATATCTGTGGCAATAGAGCCTTTAATTTCTGCTTGGAAATTTGAGGTATCAACATTGCTCCATTCTGCAACGGCTTTTGCTGAAACTTCATTGGCTTGTTCATTGGTTAAACAACCCGCACCATACCAAGAAGGTAAAGCAGGGTTACATAATTCGCCTTGGTCGGTATAAACCGGTACTGGATGAGATACGTCATATTTGTAGGGTTGACCTGGCTTTAATAAATAAAGTGGGCCTGCGGCCAGTGCCGAGTTAGCATAAATACCAGCAAGTACAGCTAGTGATAGTGCGCCTTTAATCATGTTTTTATTATTTTTCATTGCGCATTACTCCATTTTCAATCCAACCTTCTGCAACAGCACGCTCAACTAATTGCGTTAACGCTTGTGAATTAAATTTAGCGCTAGTACCCGCGATCATTGCTTGCTGTTCTGGCGTTAAATTAGCAGCAGAAACAGATAACTTTTCAAATAAACCTTTGTTTTCATATGAATTTGTTAATTGGCCATTAACATAAGAGAGTTTACCTTGACTTAAACCAGCGGTTGTTTGTAAGCCGGTCATACTGGCAGGTTTGTGCAAGAACAACATAACTCTCTCGCCTTTTCCGTAAGTCGACCAACCCTGTGGAGTGGTCATTAACAAGGTTTTACCGTTGCTTAATTTGCGTGGCTTGATTAAACCAAACTGTTTAAACGTGATAGTTTCACCTTGTTGATCGTCGAATTTTTTACCATTTTTCTTGCCTTTAATCTTGCGACCAACACTCATAGTCACTTCGGTGTATGGCAGGTTGTTAGCGTCAAAACCATCAGTCACATTGGTGATGACTCCAGCAACAATTTGCTCACTACTTTCTATAAGTTGCACTAAATTTTGTCGTTCAATTTGTGCGGCAGAACTGCTGAAATGAGTAAGTGAGAGTATTATCGCCGAACATGCAATCATGACTGATTTGCATTTTCGACTGTACCAACTAGGGAGGTCGCGCGTTTTTATGTTCATATTTATTCTCTCTTATTGTTATTTTTGCGCCTGATCGGAGCACGCTTAAAATGAGCAATTGTCCAGATGACGTCTTTGAGTCTATGACACAAAATTTGCTTCTTATATAGAACAATTACCCCACGTGAGTAGGACAAATGACCTAGAAAATGGATAGAAGTGCTCGATAGATACTGTCTAACTAGATAAAGTGAAATGAAATTATGAGGCATTATTGTGGCGTCAAATACACATCGCATCAGCCATGTATTTACAGAGCTGAGTTTTTATTGAAGCAGTGTGTTACTTCGATGTTAGGGGGGAAGCGATTAAGGTGAATCCTTGAGTTTACGACTGCAAAACAGACTATAGGCAACATTTAAAATCATGTTCGCTCTTATAAAAAAAACGTCACAAGCAAAATGGCACGCTAGTATTAGCAAAGGCAGGCATTAACCGGCCATAACACGCTAAAAACGGATGACAAATAGAGTGATTAAGGTGTTTGCTGACTCAAAGCTTCCCCTAGCGGCTCAAAGTAATTCAATAATTGCTGCAATATCTGCTGCTGATGTTTAAGGTCGGGATAGCCCCCGGCCTTTGCTAATGATGAGCCCTGTATATCATCGGCTAAATAGGCATTATCAATCTCTGGATGCGCCTCGATACAGGCCTCGAATGCCCGAGCCATCAGTTCGGTTGGCTTAGCAAAATAGTAATTTCCCTGCTGCTTATCCAGCGCCACCGCCCGAGCGACATAATCATGGCTGTCCAAACCATCTTGGCTCAGCATAGTGGTGTGAAATAGCTGTTCTAACCTTTGATTAAGTGGATGAGATATGGCGCTCACCTCACTAAGCCAGCAGCTACTCGCAAACGCAGTGCCGCGGTTACTCTCGGTTCTCAACTGATACGCCTTGGGCGCAATATAATGATCAAACGCATGCCAAAATTCATGGGCTAACGCTCCTGCACCGGCATTTTTAGCCAAGGCCAATTCACGATGAGCAGGCATGTAGTGCGCCTGCACACCAGGTTGTCCACCGCTACCAAAAGCCAGATTTAAGGTTTGCCTCAGTCCAATCGCCTGGGGAGGCAACTTTAAGATATAAGCCAAGTCGGCCAAACCATCGAAGATTAAGTTAGCCGCTTTATGTTTCTCTTCATCATCGACCCAACTTCCCAAGCGGATATGATTAAGCCCAAAAACCTGCTTGATGTCATTAAAACTGACTTGCTCACCGCGGCGAAAATCGGGACCTCGGCGGGTAAAATGTCGTCGCTTTAGCACTTAAATCCCCAGATAAAACCATGAGGCGCTATCATAGCAAACAGACGCGGTTAACAAGGATAAAAACAAACAGCCGCCCAAATGGACGGCTGTTATACACTCATTAATGGGTATTAATTAGCAATTTTCAACTCGCTGTTTTGAACAGTCTGAACTTGCTCAGACTGGGCTCGCCCCGTTTGTTCGATAAGCCTCATATCAAAGTCGAATTCATCGACACGAATTGCACGCTCACGCTTGATGTTGTAATCCTGCAACTGCTGATGCTCACTCTCGCTGATAACCTGAGCCACTAACGCATTGTCTAAGGTCTGAGCAAAACGCACTCCGGCACTAAATCGACGAGACTTAAGCCCTTTCTTCACTTTTGCTAACAGAGGCAAACAGGTGATTTTCGCTAAGTAGGCTTGTTGATTAATATCATGACCATCACCAGCAACCGGTTTCACCAAATGAGTAATTTGCTTCTTAAACTCGGTATTAAGCTGTGCCTGATGCGCCAATTCTCGCACCAAGTCATCATTAACCTTCTTCATTTTCGGTGAGTAAGTTACCGTGATCAGCTTCATTAACTGACGAGTGGCGGGCGACGGGAAGTTATCTAGGAAATCCAACAAGGCTTTCTCGGCATTGCCTAGCGCCCAGCGTGTCGCATAATGGAAATAGGCTACGGCCTCACTGCGCTGTTGCTCGGCGACTTTCTGTTCATAGTAACGAATAGAAGCCATTGCGGCGTACAGGTAGCTCATCACATCACCCAGTCGCGCCGATAACATCTCCGCCTGTTTAAGCTTGCCACCTAATACCAACAATGAGAAATCGGCATAAACCGCCAGTTTTGAGGCTAATTTATTTACCGCTTTTTCATATTCTGCTACTTCACTTAGAGGCGATGTCGCACCGGCAGTGAAAGGCAATAAACCTAAACGGAAGGCTCGTAAGCTGTTACCCACGCTATAACCTATGGTTTGACGTAAGATACGGTTAAAGGTTTTGTCCGCCGACTTATCATCGCTATGAATTGATTCCACCATGCTTTGTAGATGTGGGTGGCAGCGCATTACCCCTTGACCAAAAATCATCAAGTTACGGGTCAGAATATTGGCTCCTTCAACGGTGATCGCTATAGGTTGCGCGATAAATGCCGAGGCCAGGGTATTTTGTGGACCACGCTGAATCGCCTTACCAGCCTGAATATCCATTGCCGAATTAAGTACATCTCGACCTAATTCCGTCATATGGTATTTAGCGATGGCAGTTACCACTGAAGGTTTTAATCCAAGTCCTAACCCCTCAGTCGTCAGTACTCGCATTGCCTCTTGTAAATAGGTTTTTCCAGCGATATCGGCCAGCTTTTCTTGGATACCTTCAAACTTGCCAATGGCCAAGCCAAATTGCTCACGCACCGCGGCGTACTCCGCCGATGACTTAAATGAGGCTTGGCTAACAGAAACCCCAAGTGCGGGCAGAGAGATCCCCCGCCCCGCCCCTAAGCAAGCCACCAACATCTGCCAACCACGGCCGATATTCTGTTGGCCACCAATAATGAATTCCATCGGAATAAATACGTTTTCGCCACGGGTAGTACCGTTATAGAAACGGCATCCCATAGGGTCATGACGATTACCGAGTTCGACGCCAACATGAGACTTAGGGATAAGCGCACAAGTGATACCAAGCTGCTTCTTATCGCCCAACAAACCTTGTGGATCTTCCACCTTAAAGGCCAGTCCCAACACAGTCGCTATCGGAGCGAGTGTAATATAGCGTTTGTCCCAAGTGACGTTCAAACCTAATACTTGCTGACCCTGATACTCTCCCATGGTGACGGTGCCGATATCTGGAATACCGCCGGCATCTGAGCCCGCTTCAGGGCTGGTTAGTGCAAAACAGGGGATCTCTTGTCCATGGGCTAAACGGGGTAACCAATAATCACGCTGCTGATCGGTACCATAATGCATTAACAACTCGCCGGGGCCTAAAGAGTTAGGCACCATTACCGTTACCGCCAATGCAGAACTCTTTGCCGCAATAGTCGCCACTATGGTGGAGTTGGCATAAGGGCTAAATTCATGTCCGCCATAAACTTTAGGAATGATCAGTGAGAAGAATTTATTGTCTTTAAGAAAATTAAGTAGCTCATCAGGAAGATGAATACTATCTTGCAATGCAAAATCATCCACCATTTCGATAAGTTGTTGCACCGGGCCATCGAGGAAAGCTTTTTCTTCAGCAGATAAGCTAGCGACAGGTATCGCTCTTAGGGCATCAAAATCAGGACGTCCCTGATAAATTGAACCTTCAAGCCAAACATCACCCGCATCCAACGCTTCCTGTTCCGTGGTAGAGATACTCGGTAAAACTTTTTTTAATTTTGTTCTTAAACTCATCTTCTGACTCGGCTAGCAATAACTGTTAACGCATTACGTCACAAAATAAGAATTAGATCAAACATTCTAACCACAAAAAATGAATAAAATTCATACAGAAAAAATAAAAGTAAAAATAAAACCAATTAAATTCAATCAATTAACCAACAAAAAATACACTAAAAAATTTAAACACCCGTTTTATATAAACGTTTAACACATCACTGTATAAATCAACAAAATTTGGTTAAATAACCACTAAAATTATCGGACTTTTTTAAAGCGACAACACTATTTCATTTTTGCAAAAATAGACTGCTATATTTACTAAATTAACACTACTCATTATATGGATATGCGCTTAAATTATCGCCACGCATAATGCCTGTTTAATGGGGTAGCGATATCGACTGAAGCGGTAAAATCAACAGCAATAAACCGCATAAGCCCCCCCAAAAAACAGCAAAGACCTAAGAGAGCGCTTCATGAAAATTGCCCTGTTTATACCTTGCTTAGTTAATCAAATGATGTCACATGTGGGCATCGCCACCGTTGAGCTGCTAGAAAAACTCGGTCACCAAGTGATTTTACCCAAAGGGCAAACCTGTTGTGGTCAGCCGATGACCAACTCGGGCTGTTTTAATGAAGCGCAAAAAACCACCCTAAAACTGCTTAACGCCTTTAAAGGGGTTGAGTGTGATGCCATTGTTTGTCCTGCGGCATCTTGCTTAGTCGCGGCGAAAGAGAACTTCCATGAGTTCGATTCGAGCCCAGAAGCTCAGGCAGTGATCGACAAGCTTTACGAACTCACCGAATTTCTACACGATGTCTCTCCTATCAAGGCATTTAATAAACCGTTTGCCCATAAGATCAGCTTACAACTGAGCTGCCACGGCATACGTATGCTTGATCTGGCTACACCAAGTGAACAGATGGGGCCGCGCATGAATAAAGTCGAAGCGGTACTGAAAGATATCCCTAATATCGAGATTGTTTACCCCGGTCGTCACGATGAATGTTGCGGCTTTGGTGGCACATTTGCCGTAGATGAGGGCGCTGTATCGGCCAAGATGGGTAAGGACAAAGCCCAAGCCCATGCCGAAACGGGTGCCAAATATGCTGTAGGTTTCGATCCTTCATGTTTATTGCACCTCGATGGCATGATGCGCCGCCAGAAGTTGCCTATCGAAACCTTACATATTGCCCAAGTGATCAACGCTGCGCTTTAGGAGATTATTATGTCGACTCATGCTAGTAAAGCCGAAATTTTTTGCAAAGATGAAGCCCGCGTTGATTGGCACTCTAAGGCACTTTGGACATTAAGAGAAAAGCGCGATCGTGCAGCTGCATCATTACCTGAATGGGAACAATTGCGCCAGCTAGGCTCAGAGATGAAACTCCATACTCTGACGCATTTAGGTGAATATTTACAAGAGTTTGAAAAAAACTGTCAGGCTAATGGTATTCAAGTTCATTGGGCAAAAGATGGTGTAGAACACAACCAGATAGTCCATAAAATCTTAGCCGATAAGCAGGTCAAGAAGCTGGTCAAATCTAAGTCGATGCTGACTGAAGAATGCCACCTTAACCCTTATCTTGAGCAGCGTGGCATCGAAGTTATCGATACCGATTTGGGTGAGCGGATTATTCAGCTGAAGAAACAGCCTCCATCACATATTGTTGTCCCCGCTATCCATCTTAAAAAAGAGGAAGTAGGTGAGCTTTTCCATGAAAAACTGGGGACAGATGAAGGTGCTTCTGATCCACTGTATTTAACTCGCGCAGCTCGTGCTCACCTACGTGAACAGTTCTTGTCAGCAGATGCGGCTATGACAGGGGTTAATATGGCTATCGCCGATAAGGGCGCGGTCGTGGTGTGTACCAACGAGGGTAACGCCGACATGGGCGCGAACTTACCTAAGCTACAATTGCACTCTATGGGAATCGATAAAATTGTCCCTAACCTAGATAGTGCAGCTATTTTACTTCGCACCCTAGCTCGTAATGCTACCGGCCAGCCAGTAACAACCTACAGCTCATTCTATCGTGGCCCACAAGTTGACGGTGAGATGCACGTCATTATCGTCGATAACGGCCGCACCGATATGCTGCAAGATAAAATTTTGGCGGAGTCGTTGAAGTGTATTCGTTGTGGCGGTTGTTTAAATACTTGCCCTGTTTATCGTCGTTCAGGTGGTTACAGCTATAACTACACCATTCCGGGTCCTATCGGTATTGCCGTGGGTTCTCAGGCCGATGATAGCAACTCTATTCCGTGGGCTTGTACCTTATGTGGCAGTTGCAGTTATGTCTGTCCAACAAAAGTTCCGTTAGATAAGATCATTCATCACCACCGTAGACTCAAAGCAGAAGCTGGAAAACTACCTTATGGTAAACGCAGCTATATGCCACTGGTGGGTAATTTTATGGCCAGCGAAACCATGCTCAACTGCTCAATGAGCGTAGCACGTACCGCATTAAGAATTCTGCCGGGTGCCGTACTCAAACCATTCTCTGGTGCTTGGGGCAAATATCGAGAACTGCCTGTAGCGCCAGAATCTAGTTTCGAAGCTTGGTTTAACAAAAATAGAGGTCAGTAATATGTCGAGCAAACAATCTATCCTGCACGCCTTGAAGAGTGTTGCTGTTGAGCCACAAGCCATGCCGAAAATTGATGTCAGCCCTCGACTCGACGATATCATTGGCCAATTTGAAAACAGCCTGACCACAGTTGCCGCGACCTTACACAAAGACCAAGGTATCGACGGCCTGCAAGTTAAAGTCGATGAATTAGTCGCTCAGGGATTGCAAGTGATCTCAACCATAGACGGTATCAAGGCTAATCGTGACGTACCAGAAACCGCTCATGAGCTTAGAGATATAGATTATGCGGTGATTAAAGGCGATGTAGGTGTGGCAGAAAATGGCGCTATTTGGGTCAACACCAGCAAGCTAGGCCATCGAGTTACCCCTTTTATCTGCGAGAACTTATTGTTAGTGGTGGAAGCTAGCTCTGTGGTTGCCAACATGCATCAGGCAATCCAAAACGTCGCATTAAACAATGGTGAATTTGGTGTGTTTATCGCAGGCCCTTCAAAGACTGCCGATATCGAACAAGCCTTAGTCGTAGGTGCTCATGGCGCTTGTAGCCTAAACGTATATTTAGTTTAAAGGTTTTATTTTTAAGTGGTTTACTAGAACTAGCATCCCCCCAACAGGCTAGTATCTTCGAGTCGAATTTCACTTAACAGCCCTGCCACCGACATTTTCGGTGGCAGTTTTTTATCTGATATCAAACAAACGTCTCGCGTGTTGCTGCATATACTCGATAAATAGCTTTACCTTCAAAGGCTGCTGACTGCGCTGATGATACAGCAATGAGATCCGCCGCTGCTCTCCATGCCAATCTGGCAAAACATGCTCCAGCTTACCCAGTACAATTTGCGGCTGCATAAACAGCGCCGGACCATACAAGATCCCACCATCGTCGACCGCGGCCTGTACTGCACCATTAATATCACCCAAGGTTAACTTTGCAGGCCCTTCATAATAAAAATTGTCACCATTGGCATGCTTCATCGACCAGTTAAACAAAGGCCAAACTTTAATTAAATTATGATGTTGTAACTGTTTTGGATGAGTTAATCTCTGCGCCGATGCCAAATAACCCGGTGAAGCATAGAGGCCATAATCTAGCACACCTAAAGATTTAGACACCCAAGAAGAGTCTGGCTGTGCGCCGCCCACAATGGCGACATCCACCCCTTCATCAATCAAGTCTATGTTGCTGTTATTTTGAGTAATATGCAGCTGAATATCGGGATAGGCTTTAGAGAAATCATTGATCACTCCAATTAAAATCATCGAAATGATCGACACTGGTGCGGCAATACGTAAGGTACCTTCAGGCTTTTCTACCCTAGAATTATTGCAGCTGTCAAAATAGGCGACCGCATCTTGATAACGACCAAAGAGTTCGCTGCCCTCTTCAGTCAATCGTAGTTTGCGCGTGCTACGCATAATCAGCTGAGTATCAAGCTGGGCCTCTAGTTTAGTAATTTTGCGACTCACAGTCGCCACTGGCATATTTAGCTCTTTTGCTACTTGGGAGAAGCCCCCTGCATTCACTAAATGAACAAACAGGTGGATCAATTGCAGTTCAGAACCCGCCGATGAAGCCATGTAAATCAATCTCTAGCGATAAAATGGCCAACAGTATAACAAAGCCAAGACTAAGCAACAGCTACTGTAGGGGATGCAATTTTAAGATAAATCAATAAAGCCTTAGAAACAGTGAGTCGTTGCAGTTATTATCTGATCATTCTTGCTAGTTAAAATCGCCGATAACCGTGTTATAAATTTTGTTATTAGAATAACTAGTTACTGCAATTTACGCCTTGTTCTCGACTATTTTTCCTGTGCCCTTTTCTGTTACAAACGGGCTGATCACTAATTTACTTTGATTGGTATTAAAGCGATGAATCTCGTCAATGAGATTGCTATAATGTCGCCTCAGATCGTAACCGAGCGTGCGTTAAGCTCGGCCCACTAGCAACCCAGGCGAATATACAGATGGCAAGAACTGCGTCAGCGCTTCATATTTTGGTCAAACACAAAGAGCAAGCTGAAGAGATCATCAAGCAACTAAATAAAGGCGCTAAATTTGATCTACTTGCCAAGAAACACTCGACTTGTCCTTCGGGCAAAAAAGGCGGTAGCCTAGGTGAGTTCAAGAAAGGTCAGATGGTTCCAGCTTTCGATAAAGTCTGTTTTAGCGGTGAATTAATTACGCCACACTTAGTAAAGACCAAATTCGGCTGGCATGTGGTGAAGGTGCTGTATCGTACTTAAGGCTTAAAGTCTGCTACAGCCGAACATGCCTTGTTTAATTAACAGCGCCTTCAGGGAAGATCGCACTCACAACCTGATTCCTGCCGTTTTTCTTCGCTTGATAGAGTAAGACATCCGCTTGCTTGAGCATTTCATCTAAAGAAACCTTATCTTTTAATTCAACCACGCCAAAACTCGCAGTTAAATTAACCGTCATACCGCCGGTTTCTAAAGGAGTTTGTTGCAATACTATTCTTAACCGCTCAGTGAAAAGACTGGCTCGCTTACAATCATCTTTAGGTAATAGAATCACCAGCTCTTCACCGCCATATCGGCCAATAAGATCATCTTTGCGAGTATTTTCTTTTAATATAGTAGCAACATGGATTAAGGCCTCATCGCCGACATGATGACCATAGGTATCATTTACTTTTTTGAAATGATCAATATCCATGACCACAATTGACAAAGGAATGCCCTCTGCCTTAAACCGATTAATTTTTTGCGATGCTAAGGCAAAAAATGAACGCCGATTTAACAAATTAGTGAGCGGATCAAAGGCTGCAAGATATTCCGCTTTTAACCGTTCATTTTCCTTCATTTTTAAATCGGCTGACAAAATAAAGGCAAGCACTATAGCTTCGAGCAAGACACCAAATTCAGCCGCGTGATAACCAAAATAGGTAAAAGGAACGACTCCAGCATTAGTTGCAACTGTTATGAACAACCCTATCATGCTCGCGGTAACCGCAAGTAAAAAATAGTTGGCTCTTTCCACTATGTTTAGATGTAGTACACCTAATAAAACCATCACCAAAGTCGTGATAGCAAGATAAGTAAAAGCAAAGAATGCTGCAAAAAAATGCCATTGAAATAAGGTCGAAATCACTATGGAAAAAATACCAATTCCCATATATGGCAAGACAAAACTAAATAGTTTGGGGCGGTAACGCTTAACATCTAAAAACTTCATCGTGAACAGCAAACCTAAGATACTATGCACAACCATAATATTAAGGGTAAGGTAATTTTGTAGCTGCGAATTATTTGGATGCATCCATGAAAACAAAAAGCCATTGTAGCCCGTATTCATAATAATAAAACTGCCAATATATACGGAATAGAAGGCGAAACGAGTTTGCTTTAAAGAATGATATAAAATTATGTTATATCCCAATAGTGTCAATAAGATCCCATACATAACCCCATACAAAATTCCCGCTAATAAATCGTGATCAGCCACATCATCTAAAGACAAAAACTGGATTGGCATTACAATCGGATCATTGGCTTGGGCACGAATATAGAATTCACTTTCTCCGATAGGCAACGAGACATTAAAAACAATGCCCACACTGGGCAAAATTTCTTTTGTACGCGCAAAGGCATCACCTGCAGACCATTTTTTGACAACACCACTGTCGTGAATTTGATACAGATCGAGATAATTTATCCACGTCACGCCGGTGGTTAGACGCTGGGTTATAATATGCTCGGTAGGATTGTTAACTCTAATCCTAACCCATCCAGCATGAGTACCAATCCCGAGAGTCAGCAGACCGTTTTCAGAATCAGCCCCTTTTCCCATTGCAAACATTTGTTTCACTTCTTCAAGGGACAAAGGCTGATTGGCAGATTCTTTTAAAGAATCTACCTCATAGGTAAATGTGTTTTGGGCATAGCTATTTGAAAAAAATAAACATCCAAAAACAACAAAGCTAACAAAGAAAAAACGTAAAATGCTCAATAAAACCTCAGGAGGGCATTCCTCTTATAACCTATAACGCCAATGTAAAACATACGTAAAGCGATAACATAGCGTTATCATGACAGTTTTAAATTGTTTTTAAACTTAATTTGTTACTGATCTTCAATCAAATCACTAAAATATTATGTTTAGCGTGAAAAAGTCTATGACTCAATTTAACAAAGTTCTTCTCACCTAAAAGTAACCTAAACCCTGCCAACTAGGCTTTCGCTGAAACATGAACCGCGTATACTAAAAAGGGCCGCATTATCCATACTAATTGATTATCTTCAGGAACTCGTCACTATGACCATAAAATTTCAGCACCTTGTTAACTCCATCGACAAAGCGTTAGCTGAAAACGATAGTGATGCCATACAGTCAATTTTAAGCCAGACCTCTGCGCCCGAAATCGCCCGTCTAACCGAGTCATTGCCACAAAAAGAACGTCTAGTGCTATGGCAACGGGTGCCTAATGCAGTGCGTGCAAAAGTCCTGTTAGAGCTTAACCAAGAGTCACGTCGCGCCTTAATTGCGCAAACCGATGAGCAAGAGTTAGTTAAGAGTCTCAGTGCGGTGCAGATGGATGAACTGGCTGATATCGATGAAGATCTGCCCATCACGGTGATTTCAGCTATGGTGCAAGCCATGGACTCGCAACGTAGGCAGCGCTACGAACTAGTCAAACATTATCCCGACGAGAGTGCCGGCGGCTTGATGGATGTGGATATCACCGCGGTACGTGCCGATGTATCTCTCAAGGCTGCTTTACGATATTTACGCCGCCTTAGACAACGCGAAGACGGTTTACCAGAACACTTAGACAGCTTAATGGTGGTCGACCGTAACAATGTATTGTTAGGCGTAGTGCCTTTAAGTCAGCTAGTTTCCCACGACCTCAACGCCAGTGTCAGACAAGTGATGTCCACCGAAGTCACCCATTTTACGCCGCTGGTTTCTGCCAACAATGTCGCCCAAGCGTTTAAGGATAAAGATCTGTTATCCGCACCAGTGGTAGATGAGCAGCATAAACTTATCGGCCGAATTACCGTAGATGATGTCATCGATGTGATCCAAGAAGAGGCCGATAAAGAGGTGTTTTCACGTGCAGGTTTAGACAATCACCCTGATATGTTCGCGCCGATTTTAAGAAGCAGCGGCCGCCGAGGCATTTGGTTAGGGCTCAATCTTATTACCGCTTTTTTGGCCTCTTGGGTAATTGGTTTGTTCGAAGCCTCAATAGAGAAAGTGGTAGCACTGGCGGTACTCATGCCGATAGTCGCGAGTATGGGCGGCGTGGCGGGTAGCCAGACCTTGACCATGGTGATCCGAGGTTTGGCGCTCAACCAGCTTAACCGCAACAATATCGCTAAACTCATTGGCCACGAACTCAGCATTGGTGCACTCAACGGCGGATTATGGGCCAGCGTCGTCGCCATTATTGCCTATCAGTGGTTTGGGGACTGGCAGCTTGGCATCGTGTTTGGGGCGGCCATGATTATTGTCTTAATCGCTGGCGTATTGGCTGGCACTCTGATCCCACCACTACTGAAAAAGATGGGCATAGATCCGGCTCTGGCCGGTGGTGTTGTACTCACTACAGTCACTGATGTGATTGGTTTTTTCGCCTTCCTTGGCCTAGCAACTGTGATCATTTTATAGCAGCGAATATAGCTAATTCAAACAGTTAGACATTACTGAAGCAGTTCTTCATCTTCACGCTTAATACTAATAGCACCATCGAGGTGAATATCTCGTTGCGGGAAGGCTATCACAACCTCGTTTTCATCAAATAGTTCGTAGATACGAAAACGGATATTACTGCGAATTTTGCGGGTATCGGTTTCGGTATTAGCATGGATCCAAAATATGCCGTCAAAGGCTAACGCGTTATCGCCAAAGTCAGAAAACAGCACTACAGGCTCAGGTGTTCTCATCACCTCTTGTTGATCTAAAAGTGCCTGTTCAACCAGCTTGGACACTAGTTTCACATCTGAGCCATAGGCGACGCCAACACTAACCGAGGTACGTAAGCGATCATCTATCAGCGTCCAGTTAGTGACAGTATTTTCCAACAGCTGACTATTGGGTACCAACATGTGCACCCCATCATTACGGCGGATCAGTGTTGAGCGAGTATTGATACTTTCAACAACACCTTTGGTGTCGCCTATCTCCAAAAAATCACCAATGCGTATCGGACGCTCCCACATTAATATCCAACCACTGATGAAGTTATTAATGATATTTTGTGCCCCAAACCCCACTCCAATGGCAATAGCACCGGAAACGAAGGCAAAGGCTTTAATGGGAATGTTGAGGATATCTAAGGTGGTGACCAAGATGATTGCGATTGCGATCACTAAATAAATGCGTAAGAACAGATGAATCGCATCCGGAGCCACTTTGCGTACTTGCAAGGCTTTACGTATTAACTTGGCAATTCGGGTGACCACAAACCAAGCAAGCCATAACAACAGCGGAACTTGTAATACTTGGGATACCGTTATTGGTGATTCACCGTAAGTAAATAAAACATAAGACAGTAAATCTTCAATCTCTTGCCAACTCATTAAACTGACTCCCCATTGTCGATACTAGTGCAATAACGTCTGCCGCAGCATTGCAATTTGAAATAGCGATGTAATCACTACACCTTATAAATTGCGGCTTTAATTTGGTACTCCTTGGCTATATCTTGAATCGCAATTGCTGCAGTAGCTAATTTCTGAACTTGGAGTGATAACTGTTGGATCGAATCTGCATTTTGTAAAATTTCAGCGCCTACACTTTCTAATACGCTTGATTGTGATTTGGTCTCCGTTGCGACACCGCCACTTAACTGAGCAACCTCAGAGATTTGCTCGGAACGAACACCCAGGCCATCGGCAATATTTTGCGTATGCTCGACATTTTCCAAGGTTCTTTTTTGCCCCAGATCCATCGACTCAACGGTTTTCACCATAGAAACGTTAAGCCTCTCAAGCACTATCGCTATCTCATCTGTCGAATGACTGGTTCTTTGAGCCAAGGCGCGAACTTCATCGGCGACCACAGCAAAACCACGACCAGACTCACCCGCCCTCGCGGCTTCGATCGCCGCATTGAGTGCCAATAGATTGGTCTGTTCTGAAATGCTGCGTATTCCTTGGAGCAAATTGGTGATGGCGGTAACATCAGAAGTCAGTTCAGAGAGTGAACCACGGATCTCATCTGTATTGGCCTCTAGCAGCCGCATATCTTTCATCACTTGTAGTGCGCTGTGTCTATCTTCGATAGTCGATTGCGCGGCAGATTTAGCGCGCTCAGCCGATAGCTGGCTATCACAAACCACTTCGTTAATCCGAGCAATGACATCTTGAGTGGTATAGGTGATGGATTTAGCTTGTTGATTGTAATGTTCAACTTCATCAACCGTTTTATCGCTGGTCGCTTTTAATTCATCAGTGGTCATGCCCATCTCTTTGGCGATATCTCGATAATCGGCAAACAATTGAGCAAGTTGATCAAGCATATTATTAAATGCAGCCTCAGCACTGCTGCTACCCGAGACTAGGCGCAAGGTCAGATCTTTATTGTGTGAAATGGTTGCGATTGCTTGAGCGATGCGTTGATTAGCAGAAGACTCCTTGCGCATAAAGGAGGCTAACAACATCAGTATCCCAGTTTCAGCAGCGGCAAACACAGCATGAATAAGTGTAATGTTCCAATTACATTCACCGGCAAAAATCATTATCGGCAGATCCATAAAGCTGCCCTGTTGAAGTTGAATGGCAGTAAAAAGCACATGATGAACTGCTACCGTAAGTAATGCCGCCAACAAGGGTTGCCAACGCTGATAAATCAAAAACACAGCCATAGATGCGAAAATATGAAAATGCATTTCAATCATTCCCATCTGGCTCTGAATCAAGGCGACAGAAACCGTCATCATGATCACCGCAGCAACAATACCAAACAGGCTGGTACCTTTTAGTAGCTGATAGGCCAGGGTTGTCACAACCAAAATCACTATTGCACTCATACTCGACATCAGCGTCAGCTGTGAGCCTAACAATCCACTAATAAATAAAATTGGAGCTTGCGCCAACAATATCCGGAAAATATAAAGATCGTTTCTCAATGTCAGTTCAACGCTGTGACTATTTTGATGCATATTTAACACTCTTGTAGGGTAACAGTGGGATTAAATCTACTTGCAATTTTTCAATCGATAATTGCCACTGGGTATAAATCCGCTCTAATCTAGTATCACTAGAGAATAGATATAAATTACCCGCGTGATTTGGCATCCCGTCGGATCTAGTCACTTTTTCTCGTAGCACTAATTGTAGTTTATCTAGTTCATCTAGCGACATATTTGCACTCACAAAGCGCTCAGAACGATCATCGATCAGCTGGCTTCGAAGTGCTGGAACATCAGTTTGCGGGTCGATAGTGATAAACAAAAAACGCACAGCATGATTAGAATAAGACTGGGTATCTAACCAGTTATCCAGTGCAAGCATCTGCCCTATTCGAATGGGACAAATCTCAGAGCAGCTCAAAAATCCCATAAAGAGAAATGTCGGACCTTGCTGCCAATCACTAAACTGATGCGAGCGCCCTTCGACATCTTGCCAAGTAAAATCAATCTGCTTATTTGATACTTTTAGTCCATAACCGCCTTGGGACACTTGAGTGATGTAAACAACCAATGGAATGATGATCAGTGTAAAAAGGATCAATAATCCTGCGATGATAAATTGCCGTGTAACTGTCATAAGTGAATAAAGTTAAGTGGTGAATAAAAAGTATGGTCAACAATCTGCTAAATAAATATTTAACTCATAAAATACTTAACTGAATCAAATGTTAGTGACAAACATGCCATCAAAAATTGAAATTCAATCAGCAAAACCAAGCATTATTAAGTACAGCAAAAAGCAAAATACTCATCGATGATGGCGAATCTATACGAATACAACTTAACAAGCGATCACTTTTTGTTTTGATTAATCGCCCCTCGAAGAATAAAGTCATCAACAAAAATTTTCTGTTCGAACTCTTGTGCGAATATCAGGAGGTAAACTTGCGTTAAATTGAGAAATATCCATCCTGCTATACAAGTCGCCACTTAAGTCACTCCGTAGCTTTCATCACCACTCCACTCAATAATTTTGTGACCTACATCCCACTTAAAAACTCAGATTTCAAACCATTTTTAATCACTAACCAAGACATAAAAACAGTAACTAAGCCGTCTAAAGGTGGAAATCAACAAGAGAATAGTGATAATATAGTTACAACACTAACTATTAGCCTTAAAACTATTTGATGCGCTTTAGTTAGTTTTTTTATGATTAAATGCTCAGGAGGGCACAATGTCGTCAGACAATGCAACGGAAGAAAATCTCATTCATCAGCTGTGGGCAACCACATGCTTGAAATGTAAGGAAGGCTTTCAGCTTTTCTGCTTAATCGCCATTTTAAGCACCTATCTCTTTGTCATGTTGAAACCAGGCTGGATTCAAAATAACAAAGCGTTAGGAGGCCAATAACCCATGCACTACCTCACCTATGTCTCTCTGGCTATCTACTTTCTTGCCATGCTTAGCATCGGTCTTTTTGCCTACAAACAGTCAACCAGCGATGTTTCTGGTTACATCTTAGGTGGACGTCAAGTCAGTCCACAGGTTACCGCACTATCTGCGGGTGCCTCGGATATGAGTGGCTGGATGTTAATGGGACTTCCCGGCGCCATGTTTTTGGTCGGGTTCGAGACCATCTATATCGCAGTGGGTTTATTACTCGGCGCGTTAGTCAACTATTTAGTCGTGGCTCCTAAACTGAGGGTTTATACCGAAGTTGCCGATAACGCTTTGACTATCCCAGAGTTTTTTGCAAAACGTTTTAATGATTCCAGCAGCAAAATCCGTATTGTTGCCGCGGTGATCATCGTTATCTTTTTTACCTTGTATACCTCAGCCGGTTTAGTCGCGGGCGGTAAGCTGTTTGAATCGGCCTTTGAACTTAATTATGAGCTCGGCTTGATCATCACCCTAGGTGTTGTGGTGTCTTATACCCTACTCGGGGGCTTCCTTGCTGTAAGTCTGACCGACTTTGTTCAGGGTTGTATTATGTTCGTAGCACTGATCTTGGTGCCTGTAGTGGCCTATCAGCAGTTTAACGACGCCGATAAGATGATGAATTTCGCCTATGAGTCGATCCCCCATTTTGGTGAGGCAATGCAAAGTGTTACCGCACTGGGACTGATTTCGGCACTGTCTTGGGGTCTAGGCTATTTTGGTCAACCGCATATTATTGTGCGTTTCATGGCAATTCGCTCTGTATCGGATATCAAAACAGCTAAAAATATCGGCATGAGTTGGATGACAGTCACCATTATTGGTGCATTGGCGACCGGCCTAGTTGGTATTGCCTACGCCAACAAATTTGATATGAAACTCAGCGACCCTGAAACCATCTTCATTGTGTTCTCGGAGCTGTTATTCCACCCGATGATCAGTGGATTCCTGCTTGCCGCTATTTTGGCCGCAATTATGAGTACCATTTCATCACAGCTATTAGTTTCTTCTAGCTCACTCACCGAAGATATCTATCGTGTGATCTCGAAAAAAGAAGCCACAGAACAAGAGATGGTAAAAATGGGACGCTTTGGTGTAGCCGGTGTCGCGATTGTCGCCAGCTTACTAGCACTGGACCGCTCTAACAGCATCTTGTCACTCGTCAGTAATGCCTGGGCAGGATTCGGCGCTGCATTTGGACCATTGGTGCTATTTAGTCTGTATAAGAAAGACTTAACCCACAAAGCGGCGATGGCCGGAATTATTGCCGGTGCAGCTACGGTACTGTTTTGGATTTATGCGCCAGTGCTGGCAGACGGAAAAGCATTAACATCTGTGCTTTACGAGATGATCCCGGGCTTTGTAGTTAGTAGCTTAGTCATCTGGATTGTTACTGCACTGGACGGCGCTCCTTGCGACACCACAGTCAAAACCTTTAACAAAGCTGGCCGAGTTTTAGCAGAGCAAAGATAGGGAAAGCATAATGGCAGAATTACACTGGAAACGCATCGTCGTCAAAGTGGGCAGTGCCTTAATCGCTCCCCATAAACAAGGCTGTAGTAGTCACTTCCTCTTGGGTATCGCGCAGTTTATTGCAAACTGCCGCGCCCAAGGGTGCCAAGTAGTACTCGTTTCTTCAGGCTCTGTAGCCGCAGGCTGGCATCGTTTTCCAGGGGTTGAAAACCCCAATGTTGCAACAAAAAAAGCGATGGCAGCGGCAGGTCAAGCAGACATGATGGCCACCTGGGATAAACTGTTCGACTTCGCTTCGGCGCAGATGTTAGTAACCCATGGCGATCTTAGGGATCGCGACCGTTATATCAGTATTAAAGAGACCATTTTTAGCTTGTTGGAGCACGGCTTATTGCCGATCATCAACGAGAATGATGCGGTCACCACCGACAAATTAAAAGTCGGCGATAACGATAACCTCTCAGCGATGGTTGCAGCGGCTTGTGATGCCGATGCCTTGATCATCTGCTCAGACGTTAAAGGGCTTTATACCAAAAATCCTAACATTCATGACGATGCCAAGTTGATTAAGCAAGTCGGCGACATCAACGAAGATATTTATCGTATGGCTGGCGGCGCCACCAGCGACGTGGGTACTGGCGGTATGCGTACTAAAATCCAAGCCGCCGAAAAGGCCATCTCTCACGGAATTGAAACCGTGATAGTCAACGGTTTTGACTCAGATACTTTCAACCAACTGTTGAAAGGGCAAAACCCAGGTACGCTATTTACTCCATTTGAGAAACCGATGCAGGAACACTTGCACTGGATGACTCACACCTCACAGGCTCAAGGTGAATTAATTGTCGAAAACGATTTCGACGGTGATTTGGAGCAGCAAAATAGCCAATTAACTAGCGACGATGTAGTTGAAGTCAAAGGCAACTTTTCCGTCGGTGACACTGTTCTGGTTCGAAAAGATGATGGCACTAAATTAGCCAAAGCCAGATCGAACTACAGCAGCTGTCTACTTAACTTTATTGCGGAGCAAGAAGATCCCGAGTTTGCTAACGATGTTCAGCAAAAGACCGGTCCGATCATTTCCGACAAGAATATCGCCATATTGGAATAATGTGGCAGGAGAAAATATGAGTTTAATAAAGAATTTAGCAGAGCAAGCAGCCGAAGCGGCACAGACGCTTGCCGTATTAGATGAACAATTGAAAAATACCGTATTACTGGATATGGCTAGGGCGCTGAGAGCCCATAGCTTTGAGATCCTCAATGCCAACAAAGTCGATATGGACAACGCCGCAGCGAATCAACTTAGCGATGCCATGTTAGACAGATTAAAAATGAATCAAGATCGTATTGAAGCCATGGCACAGGGGATCGAAATGATCGCCACTCTGCCCGATCCTATCGGCGAACTACGTGATATGGGAAAACGCCCTAACGGCTTAAACATCAGTAAGATGCGTGTACCTTTAGGTGTTGTATGTATGATTTATGAGGCACGACCAAATGTCACCGCCGATGCCGGAGCCTTATGTTTTAAATCAGGTAATGCCGTTGTTTTACGTGGTGGTAAAGAAGCCCTGAGTACCAGTAAAGTGATTGCCGAAATTTTACAAACCGTGTTGAAACACTATGGTCTACCTGCGGCATTAATTACCGTAGTACCGGATCCCGACCGCGCCTTAATGATGGAGCTAATGCAGCAGCGTGATTACATCGATGTGATCATTCCACGTGGTGGTGAAGGCCTAATTAACTTCGTTACCGATAACAGTAAAATTCCAGTGATCCAGCACTTTAAAGGCGTGTGTCACTTGTATGTGGATAAAGATGCCGATTTAGATACCGCACTCGCGCTATTACTTAACGGTAAGACTCAGCGAACGGGTGTCTGTAACGCCCTAGAGGGCTTGCTAGTGCACCAAGATGTCGCCGAGCAATTCTTACCCAAAGTGGCTGCGGCATTCAGTCAGCATCAAGTGAAAATTAACGCCTGCGGCGAAGCGGCTAAATATTTCGATGCTTGCACCTTGATGGAAGAAGCCGATTTTGGTCAAGAGTATCTGGATCTGGAAATTGCCGTGCGTCAGGTCGAAGACTTCACCCAGGCGATTAACCACATCAGACGCTTTGGTAGCCATCATACCGAAGTTATCTGTACCACCAATGAGCTTACCGCAGCCCGTTTCCAGCGTACTGTCGATGCCTCAGTGGTGATGGTTAATGCTTCATCTCGCTTTTCCGATGGTGGCGAGCTGGGATTAGGCGCAGAAATTGGTATTGCCACCACTAAGTTACATGCCTATGGCCCAATGGGACTGGAATCCCTTACCACAGAAAAATACTTGGTCAGTGGCGATGGTCAAATCCGCGCATAACTAGAAGCGGATCAACAAATTGACCTCAAGCGCCCCGCTATATTAATCCTATAGCGGGGTGTTTCATTATTCACCTTTAAGCATTTGTGAAAAATAGGAGCCTTACTATCTTTCAGCCACAACAGAAATTAGATCCCAAAGTACGTGTCGCCTTTATCGGCGGCGGTAACATGGCCAAAGCCATTATTGCCGGATTACTCAAGCATGGACACGACCAGCAAAACATTCTGGTGTGTTCGCCAACACAAACCACACGTAACGCCATTGTCGATGAATTTAATGTGCGTGTGCACCATAGTAATAGTGCTGCAGTAAGTTTTGCCGATGTGATTATTATTGCAGTTAAGCCTTTTGTGGTGCCCTTAGTATGCGAAGAGATCCAACCGCTCTTGAGCGAAAACAATAACGCGAATGCCAGCAATGCTAATACCAATAATAAATTAGTGATCTCCATTGCCGCAGGCATCAAACAACAGACCATTAGTCAAAAGCTCAATGATGCCAGCCCAGTGGTTTGCGCCATGCCCAATTTGCCCACCGCGATAGGTAAAGGATTAACGGGCATGTTCACTCCAGTCACCACAGACAAGTCATATATCCAGCTCGCCGATGGCTTAATGAATGCGGTAGGTGATACAGTTTGGCTTGATGATGAGCAGCAGATGTCGACCATAGTGGCCACCGCTGGCAGTTCTCCAGCCTATTTTTTCCTCTTTTTAGAGGCTATGGAAAAGGCGGCCATCAATCAGGGACTTCCCAAAGACACAGCCACCAAAGCCGTGCTGCAAAGTGCCATGGGCGCGATTTCGATGGCCATGAGTAGCCAGTTAGATTTTGCCTCGCTGCGCCGCCAAGTCACGTCACCTAAAGGCACCACAGAGCAAGCAATTCTGGCTTTTCAGCATGGTGACTTAGACGAGTTAGTTGCCAATGCAATGGACTCGGCAGCCGAGCGCGCCAAAGAGCTTTCTCTAGGCTAACGGCTTATATCAAATAGCATAGAAACAACTAGACCGCTCAATGAGCGGTCTTTTTTTATGCAGCATTATTCCTTCGAAGTATCAAAATAGGTCTTATCGCTATAGTCATACAAGTATTCTGGGCGATAGACCACCAACAAGGTCACGGCCATGCCATTAAGTAGCGCCTCAGGGAACCCCAATAACGGGATCAGTAACAGATAACTATCTGTAATATAAAGCCAATCATAATCGCTGCTGAGCCATAACCAAACTGCCCATGGCAACATATAAAACAAAATCGAAGTAAAACCATTGATAAAGGCACTGCAAAAGATATAAATAAACAGATGATGAGGCAGATACTTAAACACTTGGCTATAAACTAAAAAACAGAGAAACAGCGGCATCGCTGTCATCAACAACATATAAATTGCGAATTCAAACGGTTGCTGAACCACAAAGGTACTGAAAAACATCACAGGCAACAGAGTGATCAGCGTAGCCAGACGCCAACCAAACATTAGCATCAAGGTCACTAGCCCTAGAAAATGCAGATGCATTCCTGAGGTGATACTGGCATTCATCAACCAAAGTGCATTGATCGCAAATGCCGCTAACCAAGCCCGACTCTGCAGCTTTTTATCCTTAGCTAATGCGCGTAAATCCTGACTAGGCCAAATGGCCCGTAACCATAAGACTAAAACGCCGAGCGCCAATAGCTGGCCAAAATCTAGGCTCCAGTCAATGTTATTAAGGCGCTGTAAAATAAATTGTGTCATCCCTTAGACTCTAAATGTCTCACCGCTATTCGGCATCATTTTATTCCTTACACTAAAAAGTGCGATAGATCGCAATTCGGCTTTATAAGCTATCAATTTACACTTCTTTAATTGAAAAGCCATTTGAGAGTAATTATCATTCTCGAAAATTTATTTCGACCCCTTGCGCGCTAAGTCAATCAATCACAAATGTTTATTAGCGCTAACTTCCGTCAGTTTGACTGACTTAACAAGTTATCGATTTCCTATATAAGAGCTAAAAATAAGATGAATCTAGTCCATGGATTAAAGTGGTTTCATAACTGGGTAGGATTTTTTATCACCCTGACCATGCTAACAGTGCTCACCACCGGAGTGTATTTAGGTAGCGTCGATATTATCAAGCGGATGCAAACTTACGATCAACAATACAGCCCACTCACTCTGGAGCAAAAAGCGCAGGCAATAGACAGTTTATTTAGCCGTTACCCAGAAATGAGCACGGTTCGTTTTCCGACTGAACATACGCCTTATATCCAAGCTGCGACTCGAGGAAAATCCATTGTTTTTGACAGCCAGCTTAACGAAGTGGCGGTAAGACAAAACTCAGATATCCCCATGTACGGCACCCTATTCTGGTTACACCGTAACTTCCTGATGGGTGACTTTGGTAAATACCTCAATGCTTGGGCTTCTTTGATTGGCGCAGCCATTACGCTTGTGGGTATTTATCTTTGGTGGCAAGTGCGTAAAGGCTTTCGATTAAAGCAAACCATTCCGACAAATACTCGTTCCAGTAGCCTGTTTAAGAGTCATATTCAGTTAGGGTTATTTATCTCTGTCCCGCTGTTTATTCTCTGCTTGAGCGGCTATTTAATTACCTATAAAGGTCTGTGGTTAGATGCCCTTAAGTCTCAGCCTAATAGCCAGATAAGCTACCCAGCTAGTCAGCCTAGCGACTGGCTAAACCAACTGACCACGGCACAAAATCTATGGCCTGACTCGCAACTGGTTGCGATAAGCAAGCCACGCTCTAGACCTGGAGCTGAGTCAGCGGCTGAGTTGAACTACAGTATTCGTTTCGATAGTCATCCAGGAGTGTGGCTTCGTGAGGCCGATTCGATCACCATGAGCTATGAGCAGGGTGTTATTCAATCGGCATTAAAACACAGCGATAGACCCTTATCAGGCAAAGTCGCGTCTTTCGTTCGTCCATTGCACGATGCGTTAAATATGCCGCTCAGCTATGTGGTCTTAATCACCTTGGTATCGGTAATTGCGACGATTATTTTGCTATTTAGTTTAGTGACGTTTTACCGACGCACATTCAAAAAGAAAAGTCGTAAATGACCCCAAGGCCTGACTGGTAAAACAACGTCAGGCCTTATCACTTCGACATAGAACTCAACTTGTCATTGCGACTATGTTTGACTTTAATTACAGAGCAACTAATTTAAATTAAAGGAGTTTTTATGTTAGGTGAAAGCCACTCTCTTGCAAATGATTTTCCAGAATATCAAGCAATTATCACCAAGTTAGTCCAAAGCGATGCTGTATTTGCCAAAGAGGTAAAACAGTATGATGCCCTCGATAAGGAGATCAGAGTTCTCGAACTCAATGGCGCGCCCATCGATGATGACGCCATGCATCAACTCAAGCACGACAGAGCAGAACTGAAAGATGCCCTTTATCAGCAATTAAATAATCACAGCTGAACACTCCCTTTTTTACAATGAGAGGCAAAGCCAAACTCTTTGCCTCTGCCCCTTTCCTACCACACTCAGCCGTACACATTTTGTTAACAAACTATCCACTTAACAAACTCACTAAGATTGACATTTTTTGTCAGTACTAGAAGATGTATGGCGTATTAATAACAATCAACTCAATAAGGAAGAGAAAATCAATGAGAAAATCCTTAATCGCTATGGCCTTAGCAACCACTTTCCTCGGTGGCTGTGGAACCCAAGAAACCACTAGCCCTAAGAGTGACACCCCATCTGACGTTGTCGCACCTATGCAAGCCAAAGCTGAATTAGGTAGCTTTGGTGTTGACCTTACAGCGCGTAATCTTAACGTTAAGCCCGGCGATGACTTCTTCATGTATGCCAGCGGTACTTGGTATGACAACTTTGTCATGCCGGCTGACAAAACCCGTTTCGGTGCCTTTAACGCCTTGGCTGAGCGAAGTGAAACTCAAGTTAAAGAGATCATCGACGATATCGCCAGCCGCACTAACCTCAATCCAGATGAGCAGTTAATTGCCGACTTCTACCATGCTTATATGGACACAGATACCATCAACAAATTGGGGATCACGCCAGTTCAAGCAACATTAGATCAAATCGCGGCGATCAAGTCTACCGACGATTTGACCAAAGTATTTGGCGATTCATGGTTACTAGGCGTGACCTCTCCTATCCGTGGAGGCATGTGGTTTAACCGCCTAAACCCAGATCAGTATGAGATGTCTATCGGTGCCGGTGGTCTTGGCTTACCAGATCGTTCTTATTATCTTGAAGACAGCGAGCGCTTCGTTAAAATTCGTGACGCTTACTTAGTCCATATCACTAAGATGCTTGAGTTTGCTGGCGTTAAAGATGCCGCACCTCGTGCCGCTGCAATTCTGACACTAGAAACCAAAATCGCCGAAGGCCAATGGCCAAGAGAGAAACGTCGTAACCGCGACCTGACGCTTAACCAAATTAAACGCGATCAGCTTAGCACCGAATATCCTGGTTTTAACTGGGATCTTTACTTCGCTGAAACAGGCTACAAAGTACCTCAGCTTAATATCTCTGAGCCTGAGCCAATTAAAGCCATGATCGACCTAGTCAATAAAGAAGACTTAAGCGTTTGGCAAGATTATCTCACCTTCCATACCATCAGCGACAACGCCGATCTATTGGCAGAAAACATCTATACCACTTACTTTGACTTCTACGGTAAAACCTTAAATGGTCAGGAAGAGCCGCGTCCACGTTGGAAGCGTGCTGTTGAGCAGATGTCAGGTACCCAATCTTTAGGCTTTGCCATAGGTAAAGTATATGTCGCGCGCTACTTCCCTGAGTCATCTAAGCAACAGATGGCAGAATTGGTGAAAAACCTACGTACCGCTATGGGTCAACGTATCGACGGCCTAGACTGGATGGGTGCAGAAACCAAAGTCAATGCACACGCTAAACTGGATTCGTTCAACCCTAAGATTGGTTATCCAGACGTATGGCAAGAATTTGATGGCCTTAAAGTCAGCAGCAATGACTTAATGGCTAACATCAAAAACCTCAGACAATTCTTTAGAGATGATAGCGTCGCTAAAGAGCTGCAAAAGACTGACCGTAACCGTTGGGGCATGACGCCACAACGCGTTAATGCTTACTACAACAGTTCATTTAATGAGATTGTATTCCCAGCGGCCATCTTACAGCCTCCATTCTTCGATCCTAACGCCGACCCAGCGGTGAACTATGGTGGTATCGGTGCGGTTATTGGCCACGAAATGGGTCATGGATTCGATGACCAAGGTTCTAAGTCTGACGCCAACGGTATTCAACGTAACTGGTGGACAGATGAAGATCGTGCCGCCTTCGAAGCTAAAGCTGATCAACTTGCCGCACAATACAGCAAGTATGAACCTATCGAAGGTAACTTCGTAAACGGTCGTAACAGCTTAGGTGAGAACATTGGTGATGTGGGTGGCCTATCTATGGCATATCACGCCTATAAACTGAGCCTTAACGGTAAAGAAGCACCAGTGATCGATGGCCTGACTGGCGATCAACGTTTCTTCCTCGCTTGGGCACAAGTATGGAAAGAGAAGCGCACCGAACAGAGTATGCTTAACCAGCTTCGCGGCGGTACTCACGCACCGGGTCGTTACCGTGCATTAGCACCACGCAACCACGATGCTTGGTATAAAGCCTTCGATGTTCAGCCAGATGATGCGCTTTACCTACCTGCAGATCAGCGTGTAAAGATTTGGTAATGACTAAAACCTCCTAACAAAATGCCAGTCAGCTTATTGAGAGATAAGCGACTGGCATTTTTATATTCAATGGCAGCGGATAAGTATCGGCTAAGCGTATTTGAGCCAGCAATCTCTTGCTAGGAAACTTACTGGCGATTTACAGCCACAGTCTACAATAAGAGTCTATCCAACCGCGCACCTAAACCATCAAAAACACCTTTGTCAAGAAGACGATAGCCCAAGAGCAATAACTTGACATCCCCGCCCGCTTAATTGAATATTTACCGCTAGTCGTTGAAAAAACCACCAACTGTTATTGTGCTAAATCAACACATGGATGAGCCATTACAGTAATAAAAAACGATATCTACACCTACCAACAACCGCTTTATTCATTCAAAGGAAAGACTATGATTAATCGCATCCTAGCGCTTGCTGTATTGCTTATTCTGCCAGCAAGTGTTCAAGCTGAAAATTACTCTATAGGTACCGGCGGACAAAGCGGTATCTATTACCCCTTTGGTGGCGCCTTAGCTAAGGTATGGTCGGAAAATGTCGCCGACGTTAATGTTAAAGCCGAGGTCACCGCCGCTTCAGTCGAAAACACCATCAAGGTCGTTCGTGGCGATATGATTGCCGGTATTGCTATGGGCAATGTGGTACTCGATGCTTATAAAGGTGAAGGTAAGTTTAAAAGCCCTATGCCCGTAAAAACCCTATTCGCGCTTTATCCAAATCTAGTTCACGCCATCACCTTGAAGAAGTCGGGCATCAACTCACTAGCGCAGCTAAAAGGCAAGCGTATCTCTTTGGGTGCCCCCGCCAGTGGCACTGCGGTCACGGCAGCGGCTCTACTTGAATCTTTGGGTATCGATGTCAAAAAAGATATCGATGCGGTTTATCTAAACTATTCAGAAACCACTAATGCTTTAGCCAATGGCCAGATTGACGCAGGTTTTATCGTCGGTGGCCAAGGTGTTGGCGCGGTGACCCAAATCGCATTGACCCGAGATATCAATATTATCCCTATCTCTGATGCCGAAAGTGCCGCCTTTATTAAGCAATATCCTGCTTATAGCAGCTATACCATTCCAGAGAATGTGTATAACAATGTCGGTGCTGTTTCGACTTTGAGTGTGTGGAACGTGTTGATAGTAAGCGCCAGTATGAGCGATGAAATGGCGTTTAACTTAACCAAGGCGGCATTTGAACATATGGGTGACATTCGTAAAGTCGTTAAAGTTGCCGATGCCACTACTGTTGACAATGCCACACGCCTCACAGGTGTTCCATTGCATCCAGGGGCGAAGAAATATTTCGATTCTTTAGCTAAATAAACGCTAATTAGCCGTGCATTTTTCAAACCTAACACAGTTATTTACAGAGGCATGCCATCGTGGCAGCCTCTGCTTTTCATCACGCTAAGTGAATCTAGCAAATATTAGTTCCGACCACATTACGCCTAGCTATCACCCAAAATATCCAAATACAAAGAGGTATAACATGAGCGCAGACGCCGATAAAAATGACCAAAGCAGTACAGCTGCGATAGTCGAGCCACTGCCGTTAGAAAACATCTTTACTCTGTTTGGTTATCTCATTTTGGTTGTCGCCGTCGCCCTTTCTGCATTTCAAATCTGGCAAGGGATCACCTCGACCATCTCGGCTACTTATTTTCGCCCGGTGCATCTTTCATGGGTATTAGTGCTGATTTTTCTACACTATCCACTGATCGATAATCGTCACAACAAACTCTATATACCCGGTCGAGTCGTCGACCTAATTCTGTGTATGCTGACCGTTTTCGCAGGCTATCGGCTATGGATTTTTGACTACAACGACATCGACCATCTGCTGTATGGGCTTAGTATCACTGACTTGATCTCAGGCTGTGTTTTACTGGGATTATTGATGGAAGGCTGCCGGCGCACTGTCGGCTGGGTCATGGTGTTCATCGCCCTGCTGTTCCTCAGTTATAGCGCTTTTGGTGACCTATTACCCGGCACGCTTGCAACCAAATCTTATACGTTGCAAGAGCTGATTCAATTTCAGATCTATTCCGCTAACGGCGTATTTGGTTCCGCGTTAGGGATTGCCGCCACCACAGTATTTGTATTTGTTCTCTTTGGCGCATTTTTAGAAGTCACAGGCGCGGGTAAGTTTTTTATCGATTTAGCCTTCTCTATCGCAGGAAAATACCGAGGTGGTCCAGCGAAAGCAGCAGTGTTAGCATCGGCGGGATTAGGCTCAATTTCTGGCTCCGCCATCGCCAATACCGTGACAACGGGTTCGGTGACAATTCCGATGATGAAGAAGCTAGGTTATACCCCAGAACAGTCGGCAGGAATCGAAGCAGCAGCCTCAACTGGTGGACAAATCATGCCACCGATTATGGGTGCTGGCGCCTTCGTTATGGCGCAATTTACCGGCGTTCCCTATAGCGATATTATGCTGACATCCATAGCCCCCGCGATTTTGTACTTCTTTTGCACATTGCTCTACGTTCACTTGATGGCCTGCAAACTTAATTTGCAAACGCAAAGCCGTACTCAAGCCGTCATCAGCGTCATGAAAGATGGCGCCCACCATCTTATTCCTCTGCTTTTAATCACCCTGTTATTAATGTTGGCCTACTCGCCCTTGTTAGTCGGTGTAGCGGGCTGTGCAGCGGTGTTACTGACTTCTGCGCTGCGAAAACACAGCCGAATAGGTGTTAGCAAGTTTATCTCTGGCATGAAGAACGGCGCGTTATTAGCACTGCCTATTTCCGTAGCCTGCGGCGCTGCGGGTATCATCGTCGGCGTGGTTGGTCAAACCGGCATCGGCTTACAATTTACTCAATTTGTAATGGATTTCTCAGGTGGCTATTTGCTGATAGCCTTACTATTAGTGAGCATTGTCGCCTTAGTGTTGGGAATGGGCCTGCCTGTGACCGCAGCTTATATCGTGCTAGCTGTAATGGCGGTACCTATGTTGGGCGACTTTGGCCTACCCGTGCTTAGCGCTCACTTAATCGTATTTTGGTTATCACAAACTTCCAATGTCACCCCACCTATCGCACTTGCAGCTTTTGCCGGAGCAGGGGTTGCCAATGCCAACCCTATGAAATCATCAGTCGAAGCCTTTAAGTTAGCAGGCGGACTATTTATTATCCCAATCATGATGGCTTATACCGACTTACTTAATCCCGATGCAGGCCTAATCCCATTTATCTTTGCTCTGTTGCAAGCCACCATAGTGATAGTCTCGATTGCCATTGCGATTGAAGGGTACATGCTACGTAAATTAACTCTCGTTGAGCGGTTAATCGCCCTTGGTGCAGTCCCGTTAATCTTATTTAACCCCTACAATATTGGGGTCGCGGGTATAGTGATTATTCTTATCTTACTGGCACTTCAGTGGCGTAATAGAGATATTATAGAAACCAATAAATCAGATGATTAACTCAGATTGAAAACTCAGCGCTTATTACTTAGCCGACCAAGAAATAACTAAGGGGTCTAGTGAAAATCAGGTTTTTACCGTTTTCACCCCAATATCGATATTAATATCAATTAAAACATGATCGATAAGGATTTAAGATGACAACAGAATATATCCCACCCAAAGTCTGGACCATGGACAGTGAAAATGGCGGTAAGTGGGCCAGCATTAATCGCCCAGATTCAGGTGCAAGATATGAGCGTGACCTAGCTCATGGGGAACACCCGCTGCAGCTTCATTCCCTAGCCACCCCAAATGGTCAGAAAGTCACTATAATGCTCGAAGAGCTGCTCGCCAAAGGGGTCAGCACAGCAGAATACGACGCTTACCTTATCAATATTGGTGAAAACGATCAGTTTTCCTCGGGGTTTGTGGCCATCAATCCTAACTCTAAAATTCCAGCCTTAGTGGATAACTCTGGCGACACGCCGATTCGGGTTTTCGAATCTGGCGCCATCTTACTGTATTTGGCTGATAAATTTGGTCACTTCTTACCTAACGATATCGCCGCTAAAACCGAAACCCTAAACTGGTTGTTTTGGTTACAGGGATCGGCGCCTTATTTGGGCGGTGGATTTGGCCACTTCTATGCTTATGCGCCAGCCAAATTTGAATACCCTATCAACCGTTTCTCGATGGAGGCCAAGCGCCAGCTGGATCTATTAGACAAACAGTTAGCTGAACATGCTTACATTGCTGGTGATGAATACACCATAGCCGACATGGCTATCTGGCCTTGGTATGGCAACCTAGTACTGGGTAAATTATACGATGCCGCAGAATTTCTCGATGTCACCAGTTACCCCAACCTCATTCGCTGGGCCGAAACGATCGCAGCGAGACCTGCCGTGCAACGAGGGCGCATCGTCAATCGTGTGTCAGGAGAAGAATGGGAGATATTACCAGAGCGCCACAACGCTGAAGATATTGATAAAGTGCTCAGCAAACAGCCTAAATAAGCCTAAATAAGCCTAAATAAGCCTAAATAAGCCTTTAAGGTACTGATAATAAAGAGGGAAGCTTAATACTTCCCTCTTTGTCGCATTTTCTCAGCAGTTAAATTCAGGCTGTAGATATGAAAACGCCCTTCTTAGTGCAACAGCATTAAGAAAGGCATCTTGTAAAACTTAAACTTTCAATAAAACCTAGACTTCGAACTTAGGTGATTAATTAAGTTGAGTTGATTTAGTCCAGTGTTATGTCACCGCCAACAAAAGAAAAGTCAGTTTTCTCTTTGTCTTCACCGGTAATGGTACCTGTTGCAACATCATCCAAGAAAATGTCATTGCTCTTGTCATAGACAAAGTCAGCCGCTTTAGCGTTATAAACCAAATTATCTGGCTCAGATAAGGTAAAGGTGGTGTCTTTTAGCTCAATGCTATAGTTACCATTGGCATCTTGAGTCAAGATGATCTCGTTCTTACCGTCATAACCTGATAAGTCCACATTCGCTTCAACGTTAGCTGTATCGATTTTAAGATTGCTTTTTGATGTGATCACATATTGGCTTTCATCACCAGTGATCACTAAGTCACCATCTACTTCACCACTTACTGGACATGCGGAGCCATCTGCAGCAATTGGAGTACACTGAGCTAATGCCTTTTGCGCAATCACCTGCAAGCTTTTTACAACGGCATCTGATGCTTCAACAACATCACTTTTTGATTCAACACCGCCATTTCTGACAGCTTCTTGCTTAACGTCATCAACAAAGTCGTCCGCGTTACAGCCAGTAATTGCAGTTAACACAATGGCAGAAAGTAAAAGTTTTTTCATAGTAATCACCTATTTCTAAAAGTTGACTGGTAGGGAGAACGTCCTCCCGTTGAAATAACTATCGGCCATTTTTTGTAATAAATAAACGTAAATTAAAACATAAAATTACAAAGTGTGATCTGGGTAGCATATATATGCACAATTAAGCGAATAAATACCAAAAAAGGGTACTTTTAAGCAAAAAGACTAACAATTTAGTGAGTTAACAACAAAGTCATAAAGTTTAAAGTGAAGGTTATTTGTACATTAATTGGTAATTAATGTGTAAATCGACTTAAAAAACAACTTACAATTACGCAACAAATAACCAAAATGTAATTAAATTACACTTAAATATAAGTTATATGAAAATGAACATAAGCAAAATACTGACATGAGGATTAAGAAAATTCTTACACGGCAATGAATTAAGTAATAAGAAAGCGAGCTAATGCTCGCTTTCTTATATTAAGAGCTATACCAAGGAGTTTTAATGAATAGTTATGCAACCACTCTGGGGTTATTCAACAATTACACACCTTTAAATTACGTAATCGCGCTACGTGAGCCTTAGTTCAGGCCAGACAACTGTCCCCCCAATTACATTGATGCAAACAGCTGTGTCACGAATAGCTGTGTCACGAATAGTGCAGGCCAAAAATTAGATTGCAGCTTTGGCTTTTCGCGCCTGATGTAACTTTTTATAGCTTTCGATTAATCGTAAATGAGGCTCTATACCTTCAAGCTGCATACTGGTTTTAGTCAGGCCTGAGAATCTTATCTCACCATTCACCGACCCCACAACCTGCTGCATAACCGCTTCGCCAAACATACGTTGGAAATTGCCAATAAAATGCTCAAGCTCGAGGTCTTCATCTAACGTCACTTCCAATACTGCATTGATCGCCTGATAGAACAGGCCACGCTCGACGGTATTATCGTTAAACTGTAAGAAGTCACCCACCAGCTCCAAGGCTTCTTCATGGGCGCCAAGCGCTAGATAAATTAGAATCTTCAACTCGATAATAGTGAGCTGTCCCCACACCGTGTTTTCATCGAACACGATACCGATGAAGGTACGAATATCGGTGTAGTTATCTAGCTGACTCTCTTCTAAACGATTAACGAGATCCACCAGCTGATCATCATCAAGAATATGGAGATTCAAAATATCCTCGCGGAAATCCAGCGCCTTATTGGTGTTATCCCAAATAAGATCATCCACAGGATACACTTCAGAGTAATCAGGCACTAAGATACGGCAAGCCGATGCTCCCAACTGATCAAACTCAGCAACATACACCTCTTTACCCAATGATTCTAAAATACCAAACAGACCTTTAGCTTCCTCTTCATTGCTACCCGAGAAGTCCCACTCGCAGAACTCATAATCTTGTTTACTACTGAAGAAGCGCCACGAAATCACCCCGGTAGAATCAATAAAGTGTTCAACAAAGTTTTCTGGCTCGCTAACCGCCATGCTATTAAAGGTTGGCTTAGGCACATCGTTTAAGCCTTCAAAACTACGGCCTTGCAACAACTCGGTTAAACTACGCTCTAATGCCACTTCAAAACTGGGATGTGCGCCAAAAGAAGCAAATACACCGCCAGTTTTCGGGTTCATCAGGGTGACACACATCACAGGGAATTGACCGCCTAAAGAGGCATCTTTCACCACAACCGGGAAACCTTGTTCCTCTAAGCCTTTAATCCCAGCCAAAATACTGGGGTATTTTTCAAGTACTTCAACCGGTACGTCCGGCAGTACAATCTCTTGCTCAATGATCTGACGCTTCACTGCACGCTCGAAGATTTCAGACAGACACTGCACTTCGGCCTCTTGTAAGTTATTACCCGCGCTCATGCCATTACTGAGAAACAAGTTCTCAATCAGGTTCGATGGAAAATAGACGGTTTCACCGTCGGAGCGACGAGTGTATGGGATCGTACAGATGCCGCGCTCGATATTGCCAGAGTTAGTATCGATAAGATGCGAGCCACACAGCTCACCATCTGGGTTATAAATGGCTAAGCTGTAATCATCGAGCATACCCGCTGGCAGCGCATCATCGTCTTCGAGGGCAAACCACTTTTCATTGGGATAATGCACAAATTCGCTGTTAGCAATATCGACCCCGAAAAACTGATCGTTATAGAAGAAGTTACAGTTAAGGCGCTCGATAAATTCGCCTAAGGCCGAACATAATGCGCTCTCTTTGGTCGCCCCTTTACCATTGGTAAAACACATGGGCGATGCGGCATCACGAATATGTAACGACCACACATTCGGCACGATATTTCGCCATGAGGAGATTTCAATCTTCATGCCGAGATCGGCCAAAATGCCGGTCATATTTGCTATGGTCTGCTCAAGAGGTAGATCCTTACCCAAGATATAAGTATTAGCGTCGCCATCAGGTTGGCCCATCAGCATGGCATTCGCATCCGCGTCTAGATTCTCGACGGTTTCTATCTTAAATTCAGGCCCAGTCTGTACCACTTTCTTCACAGTACAGCGATCGATTGAGCGCAAGATCCCTTGGCGATCTTTCTCTGAGATATCTTCCGGTAATTCGACTTGGATCTGGAAAATCTGGTTATAACGATCTTCTGGATCGACAATATTGTTCTGTGACAGGCGAATATTCTCAGTAGGAATATCACGCGCCTTACAATACACCTTAATAAAATAGGCGGCGCACAATGCCGACGAAGCAAGGAAATAATCGAACGGACTCGGTGCACTACCATCACCTTTATAGCGGATCGGTTGATCTGCGGTAACAGTAAAGTCGTCAAATTTGGCTTCGAGTCTGAGGTTGTCGAGAAAATTAACTTTGATTTCCATTGAAGGTATCCGGTGATGCGCGGCGTTAGCCTGTAAAACTGATGGGGTGAATTATCGGTGTTTTTAGACCATTAGTCTTGGGTTTATTGCCCATTGCACTAAATAAACCGATAAACAAACAAAAATGCCAGCATATTATTGCTGACATTTTTAAGTAACATACGGTCTATCTTGACGGGACTAAACCAAGCCTAGTGTCATTCAACTAGAGTAATTTAAACTCCAACACCTGTAATGAATGGTCGGCACTATTACCGCTAACCGACCAAACAGAGCCAGATTGATACAAGAGTTCATCACGACGATTAAGCCTCAGGTTGGGTAACTCATAAGTTGAACCAACTTGAATCGCATCGAAACCAACTAGCATCGCCTTAGTAGTGAGATAATCGGTTTGTGACCACTCTTCCCACAACACTAACACCTGGTCTTTCCCCGGTAAGGACAGGGTTTTCACTCGCGAAACATTATGCTCAAGATCTTGTGGATCTAATTGAGTCAACCAGTGTATTCCCGCTACGCGTTGTAAGGATTCTCCACCACTGAAGTTATAGAAAGAGCCTGTTTCTGCAGGATAATCACCCGATAACATCATCAAATCATCACTGATTTGAGTGCCTGAACCAGAAGCATTTTCAAAATCACTAACAACTTTCACTACCCCTAGATTACGCGCGTTATTAAGGTAATCCACCGCCTGAGCATTATCTAACACCTTGCCATTACTATCGTGTTCAGAAGCGAAAAACACCAGATAGCCATTACCGGTATCAACTAGACCACCCAGCTCAGTATAAATTTTATTATCGTTGCTCCACTTATACGTGGTTTCACCCTTGGCGTTTTGACCTAACACACCGAAACCATTCGGACTCGTGCTGTGAGCAGTCTTGTAGCTGTATACAGCGCGCGATTGCTTGCTGGTCGCATCGAAACGAGACAACAAGATCCCACGAGGATAATTGTCCCCCAGATCCAGCGACAAGAACTGACTTTCATCTTGGCTAGTCGTTAAAATCTGACTAAAGGAATGACTCGCTGTTTGCCCATGATCTTTAATTAGCGCTAATGTATCAGTATTGAAAATCTCAACTTCTGCCCATTGATGACCATTTTGATGAGTGCCTGAATAGATCACCCCAAGTTGATTACCTAATACCTTAAGCACAGCTTGATTACTTGCACTGGGTAAATCACCAAATGTGGCTAACTCATCTATCGTTGCGGTGACATCTTGTTGCAGTAACATTTTGCCATTAAGGTCTGTTTTCATCAGCCACGCCACTAAATCATGGCTCTGCGTACCAGCCTCAATTAATAGATAATAAAGGTTATCACTGGTATCGGCCGTCGCCCCCGCTAACATAAAGTCACCACTGGCTGGCGCTGCAGGTAATTCAATCGTATTACTTGCCTGAGATGCATTGAGACGAGTGAAATAATATTGATAACTGGCTTTATCTTGCCAAATAGCCCCGATACCACCGTCACTTAATCCAAAAAGGTCAAAATAGTGATTTTGACCATAAACATTATTATGTTTACTTGGACCTTGATTAAAGTCCTCCGCGGCTTTCGGGTTCAAAGCATCATCTAACTGAATACTATAGAGGTTAATATCAGCAATCCCGGTCATGGTTGATAAATAAGCCCCTTGCACATTCTGTCCCAGAGCCTGCATGGTTGTCGGTTTATCAGCCGATGTCGGCATTACCACAAATGTCAGTGTTTCGCTCAAGGTATCTAAATCGATAAAAGGAAGTGGCGTATAGTCACCTGCCGTTGTGGCAGTCACTTGACCTAACTGGGTAAAACGATGAGTTTGACTGTTATAGTTATAGACGGCGTAATCATCAGCAGCACTAAACTTCATTTGCACTTTATGATGACTACCGACAAAGTTAGTCGCTGCGACTTGTGATGGCGAAACTTGATAAGCATCATAATGACTATCATCAAAGCTTAATTGACCATAAGCTATCGGGTAGTCATTGTTGTTATATCGCCCATCGGTATAACACCCATTTTGATAATAAACCGCGTAAACATTGAGATCGGCAATGCTATCTTCAACATCAATATTGCCACTACAGTTTCCGGCCTCAGTACTTTTACCTGGTGCAATCTTATTTTCAACAGCCGTAAATACATACTCGGCAATGGGAGATAGGCTCGATACTGAACTACCACCATCCTGACCCGTGCCTTGATCTGTTCCCTGATCGGTTCCAATACCTCCAGTATCGACCTCAGAGCTATCTGTAGAAGAGTCACTACCACCGCAGCCAGTTAATAAGGCAGCCAATATGCCTGCCGCGAACATCGAAAGCGTTTTATTCATCAATTAATTCCTTCTACAACCTTGTAACCATTACCACTCTGAGTTAAGCACATTACGCGAACTTATCACTCACCTGAGCGAATCTTACTTTATAAAAAATGGAAATAGCAAAATAATAGTTCTAAGTAATTTAATGCTAAACACACACTTAGTGCTTTGGTTTATCCAGCAATAGTAATAGCGGCAACATAGCAACACAAAGAAACATCATAAAACGGAAATCTTGCAGATAAGCTAAAATCGCCGCTTGTTGATTCACCATAGCATCGACAGCCACTAATCCTTTGGTGGTGGAAATATCATAAATGCCTTGGTTAACTCCCTCCATCAAGGCCACATTGAAGGGGTTGATATAGCCAGCAAAGGCGGCGTGATTCAACTGCACATTGTGAGACAAATAAGTCATCACCACCGAAATACCGATACTGCTACCTATATTACGGATCAAGCTAAACAAAGCCGTGCCTTCATTTCTAAAATGGCCAGGCAAGCTCGAAAAAGCCAGTGTCGATAACGGCACAAACACCAAGCCTAAGCCTACGCCTTGAACAACTCCGGTACGAATAATATCGCTACGGGTAATATCCACAGAGAACAGCGACATCTCCCACAGAGAGATAATCATTAACAGCACACCGATAGTGATTAAATAACGCAGATCGACTTTACCCGACAGGCGCCCCACCACCATCATGCCCGCCATAGTACCGAAACCTCGTGGCGTTAATAACAAACCAACATCCAGTACAGGATAGCCCATCAAATTTTGCAAAAAGGGCGGTAATAACGCCATGGTCGCCAGTAAGATCACCCCAAGAATAAAGGCGAACATCAAACCGACGACGAAGTTCCTGTCTTTAAACATCAAGGGATCTAAAAAGGGCGACTTAGCTGTAAACATATGCACGATAAACATATAAAAGGCGATCACTGCCAGGCCAATCTCGATATTGATCTCTAAACTGGCCAACCAGTTTTGCGACTCGCCCCGATCGAGGAACATCTGCAAGCTACCGATCGCTAACGCAAGCAAGGCAAAGCCAAACATGTCGAATTTACGTGAAGGGTCGAGCTTGGTCTCTTTAACAAATGCCGCAATGCCCATCCAAGCTAAGATGCCAAACGGCACATTGATGTAAAATACCCAGCGCCAGTTGTAATACTCGGTTAACCAACCACCAAGAGAAGGGCCTAAAATGGGTCCCACCATCACACCCACGCCCCACATCGCCATGGCTGAGCCATGCTTTTCTGGAGGATAAGTATCGAGTAATACCGACTGAGATAGCGGCACTAAGCTGGCGCCAAAGATCCCTTGAAGCAAACGAAACAGGATAATTTGATCTAGAGATTGCGCCGCACCACACAGCACCGAGGCGAAGGTAAAACCAATCACAGAATAAAGAAATAAACGTCTACGACCGATACGCGCCGCCACTAATCCCGTCAGAGGCATGGCAATAGCGGCCGCAACAATATAAGAGGTCAGCACCCAAGAGATCTGATCTTGAGTCGCACTCATCGAACCTTGCATGTGTGGTAATGCCACATTGGCTATCGTGGTATCCAGCGCCTGCATAATAGTGGCTAACATCACCGATAGGGCAACGAAAGTCTTATTAACGGCTGCTTCCTTTTCAGGCGCGGCGGTTGAGGTTTGCATTATCGTTTCAGCCAATTTATAGCGATAGATGACGTTGATGCTGAGTATCAACGGTGACTATGGTGCTGAGTCCAGCACGCAATTGCGGCGCATTGGCTTTATCGGCACTACCAATATAGATGCGTACCGGCACGCGCTGAGTAATTTTCACCCAGTTACCCGTGGCATTTTCAGCGGGAATAACCGAATACTCAGAGCCAGTGGCAGGGCTAATACTTTCAACTTTCCCCGTCCATTCAAAGTCAGGAGCGTAGTCCACTTTAATCTCAACCGACTGACCCACTTTCATATAAGAAACTTCGGTCTCGGTAAAGTTGGCTTCGACCCACAGGTTGTGATCGGCCACCATCATCATGGTCAAGCTGCCAGGTGTCATATACTGGCCTTTTTTCGCCACTTTAGTCACCACACCATCGGTAGGAGCATACACATCTACATGGCGCAGATCGTTTTGTGCTTTATCTAAGGCCGCGAGGGCACTTAGATATTTAGGATGTTGACTAATCGGCGCATTTACATCACCGCCCAAGCTTTCAACTAACTGCTTTAAATCTTTTCTCAATGCTTGGATCTGTAACTCAGCCATACGCGTTTTCTGCTTGGCGCTGTCAAAATCAGCCTGAGAGGTATACTTCTTAGTCAGTAGATCTTGCTGACGAAGCTGTTCGCGTTGCAGATATTGATACTGACTCTGCTCGACCTCGATATTAGCCTGCTTGCTATCATACTCGGCTTTAAGCGCTGTTAGGCTAGTATTCACATCACTTAAGTTAGCCTTGGCCTGCTCAACCGCAATTTCATAAGGCTTAGGATCGATTTTCAGCAGCAGTTGACCCGCTTTTACTTGCTGATTTTCCACCACAGGCACATCAATAACCACACCTGACACTTCGGCGGCGATACTGGTTTTATCGGCCTTAACATAGGCATTGTCGGTTTCTACATAACGGCCACCATGCAGGTAAGCTGCGCCACACCCCAGAACAACGACCACAGGAACCACAAACAACAATAGCCAACGCTTAGCCTTACTCGCTTTAGGAGCTAACTCCACTGGCGCTATTTGTTGATTAACTTCTGACATACTGATACCTACTCATTTCCCTTGGACAGATTGCTATGGATCTGCTCCAAGCTTGCAATAAACTCATTAACTTGTGATGTGCTAAAACCATCCAAACCTCGCGCCCAGATATCTTGACTGACACAACGTACCTTCTCCATACGCTCTTCTGCGGCAGGTACTAGATACAATAGGTGTGCGCGGCGGTCACTCGGATCTGAACGACGCTCGACTAAGCCCTCATCAACTAAAGAGTCGATGACTCTAACCAAGCTCATCGGCTTAATCTCTAGTCGCTCTGCCAATTCAACTTGCTTAATTCCCTCGTAACGAGAGATCAACCCCAACGCCCTCGCCTGCGCCATGGTGATGCAAGTCAATCGAGGATCGTTCTGAAATTGTTTTCTTGCTAGTCGAATGATGTCTGTTAGTAGATAACCAACCGAAGGTTGCTGAGTGGAATGTTTCATAAATCACCTGAATATTGGCTTCGCAGCCATTTTTTGGCTGCTTACACAATCAATATGATAAGCTTTACTTACTATATGTAAAGCTTATTTTGTTTTTTAATCATTAAAACCTGTTCATTTGGCACACGAATCAATGGAAAAATACCCCTAATATCAACAGCCAACTTAAGTTCAAATTAAATCCATAAGGTTTGTTTAGTTTCAGCATCGCTCTTAATCAGTTGCAAAATTGAACCTGAAGCCAATTAATGAAATTTAACTCACACTCGCTGGTTAATATCTTGAGCCTCAAACCACTATTACCTACAATACTCGACGAACTTAAATCACCACAGACAAGCACTATGACAGATACTACATCACAACCCGCATTACCCGATCGTCTATCAGTTAATCCGCGTAGCCCGCATTTTGTGGCTGAGGTTTTCGAGCACGACGTGGGGATCCGCTTCAATGGCAAAGAGCGTTTCGATGTCGAGGAATATTGCATTAGTGAAGGTTGGGTGAAGATCTCAACTAAATCATTAGACCGCCGTGGCCAACCTTTATTGTTAACCCGTAAAGGCACGGTAGAAGCGTTTTACCGCTAAACGGCTCAGGGATTCATATCTGAGGTCCAGCTATAACACCTCAGAGATAAAAAAAGCGAACCTTTTGAAGGGTTCGCTTTTTTATTTTGTCATTTACCAACTAAGCTAATACAGCTAAAGATATCAACCACTCAAAGCATCGATATCAATAGCTTAAGCATTGGAATTAGAATGACTTTCTTCTTCTAATTGCAAATGGTAGTAAAGCTAAAACTAACCAGCCTAATGCACCACCAGCGCTTTTATCTTCAGCCGCATTCGCTTCTTCAGATTCCTCTTCAGCAGCGTATTCACAACTACCGTCATCGGTGTTAGCCGCTTTATTGTAGTTGTCGGCACTTGAGTCGGTACAACCCAGCTCAACACCATCTGAGCCCACAATGAGCTTGAAGCTGGTTGAGCTTGCATCACCAGAGTTAACTGAATCGCGTACCGTCACAGTTACTTCTGTTTCACCGTTAAAGTGTTTCTTAGGTTTCAAAGTAACCTTGCTACCAGAAACATTGCCATCAATCTCCACAGAGAAGTTCTCACCTGTCACTTCGATAATGTTACTAACTGCATTTTCATCAGAGTAGTAAACTTCGAAACTGACTTCTTCGTTCTCTTCAGTGAAGATATTGGCAATATCAGCCAGATTAATGTTACCAGTCACGTCCACTTGCAGTTCAAGCTGTTCAACATCTGAACCAACAAGGTGGTTTTCAACGACTAATGTTTGAGTTGTACCAGCCGCTTTTTCAGACACATAAGCATTAAACTTAAGATTAAATTGTGACTGCTCAGGACCGGTATAATCCATACAAACCACAAACTGATCGCTGATCACATCACCTAAGTTGTTATAGGCCACCGAATCACCTAAGTTGATATCGATAGGCATATCACCATCGACAATAATTCTGCCATCGGCAGCTTTAAAGCCAATAGTACCTTGATCGTCAACCATCTGCAGATTGTCGTAAGCAAACAGCATCTCATACTCACCTGGCTCATAGTTGATATTCGTACGCAGGAACATCTCAAAGTCCACCAGCTGACCAGGGGTTCTGCTACGCTCAACATTATCCCACTCAAGCACTAACCACTCACGTGAATAGGTATAAGTCGGAGTAATACCGGCATTTAAGTGATATTCACCATAGCCACCATCATAGCGCTGAGGAATAGCGTTATCACCCACCCAGTAAGGCGCGATCACATACTCAGGTACCATGTTATGCGCTTCAGGGAACTCAGTATGGAATGAAGGAATACGACGTGCCGAGTTAAAGCTCAACAGACCCGCAGGGCTCAATTTCAACGTATCTACATGGTATTTGTTGAAGAATGGGAAAGTAATATCTTCACTGGTGTTCATCAGCTCACTTAGCTTGTACTCGAAAGTATTACGATAATCACCTTCAACCCCTTCTAGCGTTCTCCAACCAAAGTTTTCCCTCAGCTCAAGATAACCCGGCGTTGGCGAGTTTGCCGTAGTTAATGAACACATAGGATCATTCTGGTTATTAGTGACCAAGTAATTACGAACCACGTCTTTAGTGGTTTCTTGAACCCCTTCCAATGACAAGCTGTTAGCTTCTAATACCGGCTCACCAGGAGTCGCATGAGATGCTACAACGCTGTCAGGAATGATCTGAATACCTTCAGGGAAATTCGCTTTTAAGGCAAAATCACGAGCACTCTCTTCGTTGTTCGCAATTACGCTCACTTCGAATTCAAGCACATCACCAGGCTTAGCATTTTGTTTGTTTACGCTAAAGTTAACATCCTTATCGATCTGATTAATGATCACAGGAACAAAACCTAAGTTGCCAGCATCATTGGCATTTGAACCAATATCGAAACCACCAAAATAGGTATCACCCACTTCCATTTCAGGTAGGTTATAAGCTAACTCTAGGTTGTACTCTTCATAACCTGGGATCTGTGCAGGCGCGCTAACGGTCAAATTACTATTATCAACATCCACTAAAGCCGTTGAAATCGTGATATCACGTCCTAGGTCAACTTCACCGGTAGAGATAGTCGCCAAGTTCATGTATACGGTGAAATAACGACCCGCATGAGGCTCGGTAATAGTACAGAAGTTAGCAATGCTGTAGTTGGTAGACATACATAGGGTTTCTTCCATAGATGGCAAACCATCACCATCAGAATCTTGTCCCATGAACACCAACACGCGATTGTATTCATCACCTACCACACTACCGGCTAACAGCTTAGCGCCCTCAGGCACATCGGTCCATTCGATGTGATTAGGGTTCACAGCACCATCTTCACCTTCAATCAAGTCGAAAGGATCTGCACCAGTGGTATCTGTATAAGTGTGAATCGTTTTGTTTTCACCTTTAACCAGACCAAAACTGCGTGATGTAAAATCGGTAATTTCAGCGGTGTTGAAAGGTCCAACGTTCAATGTAGAAGACTTACGATGCGCATTGATTTTTAGATAATCAGGTAAACCAGAATCGCCCGCATAAGTCCAAATTGGTAGCTCAAGCACAGGTGAACTAGGATTATCAGAAACCAGTCTCACTTGACCTTGGTTACCAGTCAAATCGGTATAAGTCGCCGCAGAAACGTTTTGTAGCGCTTTAGCAGTGATCACAATTGACTGAGTCTCACCCGCTTTCAGGCTGAAACTTTCAGGCTGAGCAGAGATCTCGAAATCACCAAACCAAGCTTCGGTATCAACAGTCCAGCTAGCATCTTCAGTCGCTGTAAAAGTACGCACGAAAGAACATTCTTTTGGACAGTCGTTATCAACCATGTACGCTGTGTTCAAATTCTTAGGATATCCACCTAAATTTGGATTCGCAGCAGCCATGTTGTCCATTGACTCATCAAGCACTAAGCCAACTTTATCAGCCAACTCTACATGCATACGACCGGCACCCGCATCATGTAAACCCGACAGCTCACCGTAATCGCTGTAGTTGTCCAAGTAACCCGCGTTAGTTAAGGTTTTTGATGCGGTCATCATCAATGCTGACTGTACTTGCATTGGAGTCCAGTAAGGATGAGATTGACGCAGAAGTGCCGCAGCACCCGCTACGTGAGGACTCGCCATCGAGGTACCTGATAGCGTCGCCCACTCACCAGAATAAGGGTTGCTAGTGAAAGGTTGATCGTCTGACGCTGCTGCAAAAATATCTACACCAGGAGCAGCAATATCGACAAACAGGGTATCGATACCAAAGTATGAAGGCCCACGACCAGAGAAGTTAGCTACACGCTCTTTATCTACATCCGATATCTCACCGGCACTCGCCGATAGTGTCCCCATGTGACCGGCACCAGAATTGACCCAAGTGCGTAACGTTTTACCATCAGTTGATGGGATCAAAGTACCTGGAATGGAGTATGGAATACCTGGAATATTGCTATCTTGGAACGAATAAAGGTTAGTGATCACCACACCTTCAGCACCACCAGCCTTAACGTTATCAGCCTTATAAATTAACGGCTTAGAGCTACGGCTACAGATAACAATAACATCCTGCTGACTTTCATCGATATCTGCCGTATCTGGATTGTCGGCAAGATCAAACGTACCAGCAGGGAATGGACTGTCACAGTTCTTAACGTTTGGCGCATAACTCTCATTAGGGTTAGCGAAATTTGTCGCATCGACAATCATCCCTGAAGCCGACTCAAATGATTTAGTTGCACCAACGATATCGCTAGGAGGTGTGGTATCACCACCTGACATCTGCTCAACACCATTGTCGGCAAAGGTCACGATTTGATCGGCTGTATGTGCCGCAACAGTGGTTACCCAAGGAGATGAGTGATCTGCAGACTGTAAATATGGACCAGAGTTACCCGCTGCTACCGCAACAAATACACCAGAAGCGGCTGCGTTGTAGAAAGCTTGCTCAATTGGCTCAAGCCAAGGATCTTCTTCAAGCCCACCTAAAGAGGCGTTGATTACATCAACATTATCGATAGCCGATTGCTCAACTGCGGCAATGATCGCTGAAGTTGGACAACCCGCATAAGGATCGCCAGAACCACCTGGCCAACATACTTGGTAAGCGATGATATTAGCATGAGGCGCCATACCCGAAACTTGTGGCAGTACCAGACCTGTTTCAATCCCTTTACCGTCTTTAGTGTTCTCAGAGATGACATGATTTACATCCATTAACACGTTACCTGCAACGGTACCTGCAACGTGAGAGCCATGGTTATTATAATCTTCACCAATCGCTGGACGGCTTTCGCTAAACACAGGATCACTATAGGCCTGAGTAATTTCAGGATAAGAGTACACCCCGATCAGCTTGTCGTTACAGTATTCAGGTGATGCTGCACAGTCACCCAAAAAGCTGCTACCGAGTGGATTGGTATGCTGATAGCCATCACCACCCACTGCAGCAAATGATGGATGGTCAGTATTAATACCGGTATCAATAATACCGACAACCATACCTTCACCCTTATTAGAACTGTTTAACGCACTGCCACTCCATACACTTGTCGCGCCAGTTTGGGTTGGTGTACTGAAGGTTTGTAACTCATACACTTTTTCACGAGTAATGCGCTTTACCCCAGGAATTTTAGCCAATCGAACGGCTTCCTCTTGGGTTAATTCGGTCACAAAACCGTTAAGTGCAACTGAATACTCGCGACCCACTTGTACGTTTAAACCCTGTAAAGCTTGAGCCTGTGAAACCACAGTCGCACGCTTTTGAGCCAAATAGCTGCTATAAGCTTTAATATCTGATTGGTTTAAGTTTAGCGGTGCTTTTGACAGACGGGCTTTAGACACAGTTTTTTGTGTCGAAGCCAAGCTCGCAATGCCACCGTTATAGGTCGAAATAGGTGCATCACTTAACTGTACAATGTACTTGTTAACACCACTAACATCATTTTCGGCAACGAAAATAGATTGTTGTTTCTTAATAGTCTTATTGACTTGGTTTTCCCAAGTATAAGTCTCTTGCGGTAAAGGTTGTGGAGCATAATCTGCCGGCGCTACAGTCCACTGAGAATCTTGGCTCCCAGCAGCCTTAACAGCATCTGTTGCAGCGGCACCACTGCCTACATATAAAGCGGCCGCAACCATGGTTGCGACCTTATTGAGTTTAAGCATTTTTTATCCTTATTGCTCTTAACGCTGTTACCTCTAGGTAACAAATTTAAAACATCAAAGATACTCCCCCAACCGCTTTAACCCGTCAATCAAATACACCAAAAGTGTACAAAATGCTACATCAAAAACAACGACTTACATAAAGATGCAACAATAAAACGTTAAGTTTTACTGTCAAAACATCGACACCGTAAAATCAAAATTTACAACAAAGCAACAAATGACGCTCAAATAACACCTGACTTTCAACTACTGAATTTCAACTAATTTATTCAGTTTTAAGCGGATAAATGTGCCACAGACAAGACGATTTAAACCTGCATTTTCCGACCGATTTCAAACCGAAAAAAGTTCGACAAACATGAGTCAAAATCTCGACAAAAATGTTGCAAGTTTCAAGACAAAAAAATGCCTGTCAGCGCTTAACTGACAGGCATTAAACCTTAAAGGTTCGCTTTAAATTAGGTTGCTATGACTTTTGTCAGTAGTCTAACTTTCAAACTTACCAGTTGTAGCTCAAGTTGGCCGTAATACGACGCGACTCACCATAGTAACAGATACCATAATCACAACCGGCTAAATACGCTTTATCAGCGAGGTTATTTAAGTTCACCTGCAGGTTTAACTTAGGAGTAAATGCATAACTCGCCATCGCATCCCATACGGTATAAGCCGGCACTTTATCATTGATAAAATAGGCATTATCGACGCTGGTTCCTGTGTAACGAACACCGGCACCAAGAGTTAAACCATCGATACCAACACCGGCCATATCATAATGAACCCAACCGCTCGCCATATGGTTAGGTACCATTGATTTACGAACATCATTAGCACCTGTACGAGCATCTAAATAGGTATAGTTGGCGGTAAACATCAGGTTATCGGTTGCTTGCACTTTACCTTCAAGTTCAACACCTTGAGTTGCAACCTTATCGGTTTGGCTACTGGTTAGCGCACCGTTGCTATCAATCGCACTCGACGTCGCGTTTTGCTGCTCTAAGTCAAACCATGCCAAGTTAATGTAACCGTCCATCCACTCTGGCTGATACTTAACACCTACTTCGTACTGGTTACTTTCAACGGGTTTATACAGCTTGTTAGTGATGTAATCTAAGCTGCTCATTACGTAGAAAGATTCTGAATAGCTGACATAAGGTGACAGACCGTTATCCGCCTTATACATCAAGCTTGAGTTCCATGAAAACTGGCCATCATCAATAGCATCTTCATACTGACCTTTGTTTTCAACTTCAAACCAGTCATAACGTGCACCAACATTGGCAATCCAACGCTCGTTCCAAATGGTATGAAATTGTGAGTACACGCCAATTTGCTGCTTAGTGATTTCGTTATCGTAAAGGCTTAGATCGGGCACGTTACCATAGGTGGGGTTTAACGCATCGACCGCACCTACCCACGCGCCACTACCATTACCAGCAAATTCGTTAGTGTGATGCTGAATATCCGCACCGACTAAGAAACGGTTTTCAAAATCACCCGTTTGCCATTCGGCTGTCGCGTTATTATCTAAGGTAAAGCTATCAACAGTACCGTCATTAATCAGGGTGTAACGGTTTAAGCTGTAATGATCTGCCGATGGATCCCAAGGCGAGCCATAGGCTGAAGTACTGCGCAGATACAGATCCGTATGGGCGTAGTTAGCATTCTGCTTTAAAGTCCAGGTATCGTTTAGATAATGTCTGAGTTGATAACCTACAGAAAATTGCGTCTTATCAAACTCGTCATCGCCCGGCTCACCATAGTTGGTTGAAGGGTCGATTGTCTCGCCGTTAGGCAAGTTATAACGCGTACCGTACATAGGGAAGAAACCATTTTGCGGTACACCTTCATCTTTTAAGAAACTGCTTAACAAGGTTAATGAAGTATCATCAGAGAAATCAATGCTGTAACTTGGGGCGATATAGATACGCTCATATTCGGTGCCATCAAGCTCACCGTCTTTCTGATCAGCCATCGCCACTAAACGATAACGCTGGCTACCATCTTCGTTAGCCCAACCAGAAATATCGGCCGCTAAGCCCACATAATCTTTGTTACCACCTGAAACAGTGACATTACCTTGAGGCTTATCGGTCGGTTTTTTCTGTACTGCGTTTACTAGACCACCTGGCATAGAATCACCGTATAATACCGATGAAGCGCCTTTTATCAATTCGACACGCTCTAAGCCATAAGGCTCAACAGTCCACGCAAAGAACCCCTCTTTATACAGGCGGTTACCATCTAACAACACGCTAGGCTCAAAGCCACGAATAAACATCCACTCGGCATCGTTATCGGCGCCATAAGGCGAGGTGTAACCTGCGCTGTAACGGAAAGTTTCATCTAACTTCTGTACATCACGCATCTGCATTTCGTCACGGTCGATAATATCAACCGACTGCGCTGTCTCAGCCATAGGTGCTGATTGCTTTAGCGCTGAAGCCGTGACAACGATGGTTTCCATCTCTTGTGTTTCATCCGTTACCTCTTCGGCAATTGCATTGGCCGCAAATGCCAGCGACATAGGTAACAAACTCAAGCTGAGCGCATAACGGATGGATTGGCCAAGTGTCGTTGGACGTGTAGCAACCATATTTTAAAACCCCTAAGAAAAAATACCTGAGAACTGTAAATCTCGTTATGGGCATAATGGTACTACTAAAGTAGATAAGTATAAATACAAATGAGAATGAATCTTAATAATATTTAATCAAGATCAAATTTTTGCAAATTGACACAAAGAAAGAGTGGTATTTGCTCACAAAAGTGGGATTGGCTGAACAACAAACAATAAAAGAAGCAAAGAAAATGACTTGCCTAGCAAAAAACTTATCACTTGGAACCTGAGTAAAAGTTTAAGCTAAGGCAATCCTTAAGAGTAATAACATAGAGGGCTGTCTCGGTAGGTGCCTAGATCACCTGCCTTGTATCAATCATCATGCCTACCCCTCCTAACCAACCACTAAAAAGGCGAACCATGCAGGTCCGCCTTTGCATCATGTGCCGCCGAAATCGTCTTTCACAATAATAGCATGATGCGATTAAGAACTATTGAGGCTGTCCCTCCACTGTAACCCCTAAACTTTGCAAAGTGGTGATTTGTCCCACATCGATAAGCGGTAACTGATCGATTCCAATCCAGTTTAACACTGGCTTCCAATCATCATTTTGATACAAGATATCCTGCTGCTGCCTCAAATTGATCAACGGCTGTAGATCAGTAACTGCTGTACCACTAAGATCTGCATTTTCCAGACGAGTTAATTGTTCTACCCCTGCTAGGTCATTAACAGCCGTGTAGCTCAAACTAATCCGAAAAACATCAGGTTGATGAGTAAAGATCAATTGCAGAAAACTATTATCAAATTGTGAATTATCTCCCTGACCTATATTGTCTAAAGTCAAAGCCGTCATTAAACTTCCAAAGTCGGCATAACTTAACTCACCATTAAAATCAAAACCTCGCAGAGCAGATATCTGGGTCAATATTGAAATATCACTGACTTGATTGGTTCCCAGGGCAATATAGTTAAAGTTACTCAATTGAGTTAGTGGTGTTAAATCACGCTCAACACTTCCCCATAAGGACAAACCTGTAAGCTGAGAAACTCCGCCCAATGGCAACAGATTATCAAGGGCATCATTACCGGCGATATCCATAAACTCGAGACGGGGAATTGCGGCTAATTGCTCCACATGACTATTGTCTAGACTTAAATCGATTACGGAGAGCTGGGTTAACCTAGGCAACTGTTGCAACGGCGATAGATCAGTAATTTGTGTGTTACTGAACAACAGCCAGAACAAGCCTGTAAGCTGGCCTATATCACTAATATCACTGATATTACGACCATCACAGTTCATGTGACTCAGTTGATGCACATAGGTCAAGCCAGCATTGGCAGCCTCGTCATTCACACACAACTGTAACTCTGGATCGTTAAAGCTTATGCTCGCTAACTCAATGTACGGCGCTATAGTACCGTCGAGACTAATTTGCTGTGGTAATTGATTAATTTGCTCGCTGTCATTAAGAGTCAAATTGTTGATACTGGCGTAAGTTAAGCTCGATAGATTCCCCAACATACCAATATCGGCAATCAAGGTATCGTTAATGTATAACTCTTCAAGCTGCTGCATACCATCAAGCTCACCAGCTAACTCCATAACGGGGTTATCGCTTAAATCCAGCTTTCTCAAACTGTCGAATACCCATAGCCCCCAAACGTTGTGAACACCACGGCTGCCGCACCAGAGCTCTTTAAGTTGGCCCGAAACCACCATACCCTGTGTCTGCTCAGCAATACATTGGCGAAGCTCAGGATCGTAAATATTGTTTAAGGCATCGGCGATTAACCAACCATAAGCCAGCTGGCCATACACTTCGACATTAAGGCTCCATAAGGCTTGCACCTGAGTATCCAGTGAGCCATCTGTGACCCCTAAATTATCGACACTAATATTATTTAACGGCGTTACTAGTTGACTATATCCACCATCGGTAAACAGCATCGACAGATCAGTGACGGGAGTATATTCCAGCCCAAGCCCTTCCAATGATGGATGTTTAGCAAGAATTTGAGTTAACAGTTCATTGGTTAAGTAATTATTGTAGGCAAGGGATAAATGACGTAATCCAGTAAGGTTAAGAACCACATTGTTAATGTCATCCTCCACCATATCACCATTAAGCCATAGCTGCTCTAAAGCATTTAATTGCAAGATGACACTCAAGTCTTGTACTTGATTGGTGCCGAGTGCTAATTGATTAAAGTTTGCCAAACCAACCAGAGCAGTTAAATCATAAACCCCTTCTCCCCAAATATGCAGGCTTTGCAGATTTGTCATGGTGGCTGCAGCTGAAATATCAGTCACCTGATTTCCACCTATACCAAAACCAGCAACCGATGGATGATTAGCAAACGCATTAAAATCGGCATCATCAAAGCCTGTCTCCCAAGCACTTACCCACTGTAAACTGCCAATGGCAGCCAAAGGAGTAAAATCACTGATACTTGGGTTGCCACTTAACTCCACTGAATCTAAATGGGTCAACTGACTGATATCACTGATATCACTGATAGCACGATAGGAACAATCAATATGGGTAAGTTGCTCGACATAACCGGCTGAGGAGTTTGCGGCATTCTCAGACACGCAGTTTTGTAACTCAGCATCGTATGATGCCATCGAAATCTGAGTCTAACCCCAGCTCAATGGTTTCATAAAAGGTCAGACGCGGCTTAATATTTTCTCTCCAGATGGGCGCTTCACCATAGTTCCAAGCATTATCGTTAAACTGTTCATACTCGAGCACATAAACTCGGTTACCCACAGCCTTGAGCGGCATCCAAGTACGCTGACGCAGTTCGCTACAGTTGAAATCAACCGGGTCACACTCGCTGTACCATATTTCATCTTGGAGATARCTGGTCATCACCACAGCATTATGCGCTCCCCACTCCCAGCGCCATCTATCCCAACCACTACCGTAATTGGCCAAATCCAGGTTGCCATCGTAGATGCGCGTGGCAACACCACCATCCTCTAAACGATAACCAAATACCGCCTCGGGCTTGATGTTACCTTGTTCATCATAGGCATCAGAATTGGTAACACTAAAGCTATTAACCGTTGCCTGATGGAACAATGGCGCTAAGATCGTGCTGCTATCATAGGCTATCGCTAAATCGTAAAAACTACTGGGCACACCGGCCTTATCCACCTCAACCAGCACTTCATCGATATCAACCAAGTCCTGATAACGGGTCAGGGTCACCACAGTGCCGTCCCCATAGGTCAGCACCAGTTTGCCATCACCATCGATTAACCAGTTAAAGTTCACCCCAAAGTTTAATGTGCTGCCATTAACGCCGCCCACATCAAAACTGGCCACATCTGCATCGACAGTATCACCTTGGTAAGCGACTGGCAGCCCCCATGACTGACTCGTAAGTTCCGCTGCATCGAAGGCAACCGTAGGCAATACCTCTCGGTCTTTAAGCACTAAGCCATCACTGTTTTCAACCGTAACAACCGATTGCTCTAGGCCGATAAGCTGCTCCTGCTCCCACTGCTCCATAAACTGATAATCTGTGGTCGTGGTTTGCCARAAACTCTGAGTGGTRGCCGTCTCTCCTGCCCATTGCCAACGGCGTTGAGTCACTTGGAACGTCAATCCAAGCTGATAAACCCCGTTGACGGCCACAAAGTTATCCGCGGCTTGCTGAGTGATGATCCCAAGCTCAACCAATTGTGCTGGGGTACTCCAGGTAATTTGCTCCACCGGATCGCTGATAAACATCTCCAGCACATCGGTATCAAAACTGAAGCTGAAATCAATCGGCCCCACACGGGTGATCTGCTGACCCACAAATTGCTCATTGTCGAACAGGTATTGGTCACCTTCGGTCACACCTAAACGGAAAGTCGGCTCANGATCGCTGATAAACATCTCCAGCACATCGGTATCAAAACTGAAGCTGAAATCAATCGGCCCCACACGGGTGATCTGCTGACCCACAAATTGCTCATTGTCGAACAGGTATTGGTCACCTTCGGTCACACCTAAACGGAAAGTCGGCTCARCGACTCGGCTAGGCAATAAATACAAATAGTTGGCTTTTAAGTCAGCACTGGTAAAGCTACGGGCGGCACCGATAAGTGGATCATTCGGCGCTAAATCACTGTTATCACCACTGCCATCTCCATCGCTGTCGACTTGCTCWGAAGGATCATCCGGGAAGGCATCGGCATTATCGCCTACGCCATCACCATCACTGTCGGCCTGCTCAGAAGGATCACTCGGGTAAGCATCGCCATTATCACCGACACCATCACCATCGCTGTCAACTTGCTCAAAAGGATCCTCTGGGAAGGCATCGGCATTATCGCCAACATCATCACCATCTGTGTCAACTTGCTCAGTTGGATCATCTGGGAAAGCATCGGCGTTATCACCAACACCATCACCATCGGTGTCAACTTGCTCAGTTGGATCCGTTGGGAACGCATCAGCATTATCACCTAAGCCATCACTGTCGGAGTCTAACCACTCGGCGGGATCATCAGGAAAAGCATCGACCTCATTTAATGCACCATCACCATCTTTATCACTATCACAAACATCACCAAAGGAATCACTATCGAAGTTATCTTGCGATGGATTTGCAATGTATGGGCAGTTATCTAAATTATTAGCAAGTCCGTCACCGTCGCTGTCTTTAGAAACTGTTGGGTCTAACGGCCATAGATCAACACGGTCAAAAACACCGTCAGCATCAGTATCTTTTAAGCCCGGATCGGTACCGATTGATGCTTCTTCAGCATCTGTAAGGCCATCGTTGTCATCATCTTGATCAGGGTTTGCTCCACCGTTATCGGCTAATCCATCACCATCAGTATCAATAAATTCCATACCAGGGATGGCGGCATTGGTATCATCGGGATCCTGACCAATTTGTTGGTTATTCTCATCAAGCACACTTATCCAGCCGTCATTATCACTGTCTGTTCCTTGACCAAAACTTTGCAAGGCAGGATTGTAAGGATAATCATCATCAGCGTTTAACACTCCATCACCATCATGATCAGGATTGGATTCGGCAGGTGTAAGTTGCACCTCGACATCAACAGGCACCGGAGTGGACAAAGGCTCTGTTGTCTCTTGCTCACTTTCTAGAACCGAGGTGACCTCCGCAACGGTTTTGCCATCTGGATCGTTGGGGATAGGCAGGCTCATAGGGTCTTGCTCTAGTACTGTTAACGACGCAGCGGGATAAGACAGTGATGAAGAACTACCCCCATTATTTGTAACGACCCCATCTATATCACCATCAGACAGATCGGCGCTGAGATCCAACAAGATCTCATTGGTATCGACCGAAGTATCAGCCGTCACTTGTTGCATCTCATAAACAATCGCCGTCAACGCTTCTGACGCACTGCGATAAGCTGATATAGCGGCTAAGTCTTGTGTAGTTGTTGAGCTGGTGACCAATGGCGGTGTATTGAAAATATCAATTGAGCTATCTAGCCCAAACCCGAATGTAGATTTAACAATGATTTGCGCCTCATCTAGCGCTATTAAAAAATCACTCTCAGACACAGGGGAGTAAACATCGTTAGCATCAGTGTTTTGAGTAACGACATTGTGAATGGCCAAATCCACAACCAGAGTTGTTAAAGGCGTCGCATACACTTGTTGGCCAGAATTCAACATCTCTTGAGTGAGCACAGTTTTCATCACAGTAATAACTGGCGTCAATCCGGTGGTAATGTCTACAGTTCCCTGTTGCAGTAATGAAATACCATCGGTATCCAGTACCTCCTCTCTGGAGCTAAACTCGGTGATATAAAGAGATTTTAATGGGAAAGGTAAGGCCAAATTAACAATTTTGGCTTGTTCGTTGGTTTCACCGCTGTGAAACACTGATGACACGATTTCATTGGTACTGCCATCAAATTCATAAGCGGTTACATTGGCATAAGCCATTGGGCCTTTAACCCCTCCGCCGGAAACCGCAGCAGATTGCGGTGCATCATCAATATCTCTATTGGCTTTAAATTTGATTTCTCGCGCCAAAATATCGCAAGACTCCAAAGAATCAATGCTGCCTTTTACAGCCTTAACTTCAACGTATGCACCAACTTGCAATAACGATTTTTCTCCCCCTTTAAACACCGTTACTTCATCGACACAGACAATGATATCATCAACAGTAAACTCGCCATCGGACACTACTTCAGCAATATTTCCTTTTAACTTGTTGTGTTCATTGTAGATATCTCCCTTATTACTAGAGTGAGATTTTTTAGCCGTTGCAGATTGACTTGCCGCTAACGCGTTAAAATTACTTAAATTAATGACAAAAAAGATAAAAAGAGTGCGTAGGGTGAATTGAATTGTAGCGCGTACCATAACCAGTCCTTGTATATATTACCGTGCGTCCTTACTGCATGTTCTCTGACTTCTTGGACAAAATTTTAATTAAAAATAGTCGATTTTAACGATAATTCCACTCAATTGTTTATTTTTCATACAAATAGTGGTAGGGGGAATTTAAACCATTATTTTTAAATTAATTATAATTTTTGAATTCGTGAAACATGATATAAACAAAAAAGCGAACCTTAAGGTTTAATGCCGATCAGTTAAGCAATTGACATTTGGCATAATAGGATCAAAATCCGATGATCACAGGTCATCGGATTAATGTGATGGTCCGCCTCCCTTCTCAGCGACTCTGCTGAGATTAGGCATAGACAGGGGGTAGACCCATAACGACTTAGACGTACTGCCACACTAAGGAATGCGGTTGAATGAACATGAGAAATATGTGAGTTATCTTCAGCATAAAAGCTTTGATTTATTATTGTTCTAAGCAGAAAATAACGTCTAATACATTCAGAAATATAGAAAAGGAACTCCACAAAGATGATGACCAAATGGGCAGTACGCTTTTTACAGATGGCCGAACTAGTAGCATCTTGGAGTAAAGACCCCTCTACCCAAGTTGGCGCGGTGATCACCGAAAACAATCGCATCGTTTCTTTAGGTTTTAACGGTTACCCTCACGGCATTTCGGATAGTGCCGAAACCGATGATCGCGAGATGAAACTACTTAAAACTTTACACGCCGAAGAGAATGCCATTCTGCATGCTAAGCGCGACCTCAGTAGTTGTGAGATTTGGGTAACCCATTTCCCCTGCCCTAACTGCGCCGCCAAGATTATCCAAACAGGACTTCGCGCCGTGCATAGCCCACAACCCAGTGAAGACTTCTTGTCACGCTGGGGTGAAAAGATAAAAGTCAGTGAGGATATGTTTGAGCAGGCAGGTGTCAAAGTCGATTGGATGCAGGTAGAGCAACAATAGTGGTTATTATTTACTAAAGTTGCTGTAAAACAGAAAGTTAGGGCTAATAGAATTAGCCCATTTTATCTAGATTAAGGATGACAAAAGTAATATCTTAACAGTGACCCCCTGTCGATTTACTACTCAATTTTCCCTTTCCCCATACAACTTAAGCCTTTTAGTTTTAGGCACCAAGCCAAGTAAGCACTTTATCTGTTGGTGGAATGCCACCAGAATGAACGAGCGCTTCATTAAGCACCACAGCTGGAGTAGACATCACGCCGTAGTCCATGAAGGTTTCTAAATCCATTACTTTCTCGACCGTGATATCGACGCCGTGCTCCAAAGCCAATTTCTCAATCAGCTTGGCGGTGTTTTCACATTTAGCGCAGCCTGAACCCAACACTTTAAATTGTTTCATTTATCTCTCCTAAAACTGCCAATATGGCAAATTAAAAACCCAGCCCATTAACGTAAACGCTATAAGCAGTAACCCAAAAAGTAATCCGAGTAGTCGCCATTGCATAACCTGTTTCAACATCACAAATTCAGGGATACTGGCCGCAACTGTGCTCATACAAAAAGCCAGTGTCGTACCAATAGGGAGTCCGTTGTTAAGCAAGCTTTCCATGATGGGGATGACCCCGGTAGCATTGGAATACAATGGAATACCCACCAGCACCGCACCAGGTACAGACCACCATTGCCCAGCCCCTAGATTGCCTTCGATCCAGCCATCGGGGACAAAACCATGTAAACCGGCACCAATACCAACACCTAAAAAAACCCATTTCCATACTCTGCCAACAATCTCAACCATCTCGCGCTTAGCAAAATGATGACGTTGTGCAAATGTGATTGCAGGATCGACAGTCTCTGTAACGGGTGGATTGAACTTACAACAGGATTTCGAATGAGATAAAGCTTTAGCCGCTAAGGGTTGTAACCAACGTTCCGCCTTAATGGAATCTAAAAACCAACCGCTGAGAACGCCAATTAACATCCCCACGGCGACATACATAAGGGTGAACTTCCAGCCCAGTAGACTAAACAGCAGCAAGATGGCAACTTCATTAATCAGAGGAGATGTGATCAGAAAAGCCATGGTGATCCCTAACGGAATACCCGCAGAGGTGAAGCCGAGAAAAATAGGAATACTTGAGCAAGAACAGAACGGCGTAATGGCACCAAAAAAACTGCCAGCGCCATATCCAAAAAAACGCTTTTTGCCTGCCAAATAATATCGAACTTTCTCAACATTAAGTGAAGCTCTAAAGAGTGCGATCACATAGATCATCAACACCAGGAGGAATAAAATTTTACTGGTGTCTTCAATAAAGAAATGCACCGCATCCGATAATTTGGTGCCATACACCAAGTCAAATAAGCGATAGGTTACCCAGTCGGAAAAATCAGTAAAAACCTCAAACATCTACATTCCCTACAGTCAAAATAGCAACAAATAAAACTTAAAAAACTTGTCGATAAATAAGACGTAAGGCAGCGGTAAAAGATGCACAAATTATCTAAAATAATTTTTAAAATATGAAATTAAGTGGGATTTAAGTTTCTCTATAGAAACAACAAACACGCTGCTGCTCATCGAATCTAACGTAACAATCTCTTTGTAAGATGACCTTTAACTTTCGGCGGGCTCGCTGAATGCGAGACTTAGTCGCGACCAAGCTTAGATTAGAGGCTTCGGCAAAGCTTTGTTGACTGATACCATGTAAGTCGCAACGAGTGATGATTTCTCTATCGCTTGAGGTTAATTTTGCCAAAGCCTTAGGTAAGCACTGAGCAAGGCTATCGACCACTGGCGGTTCTTCCTGCTCATCAAGATGGTTAACTTCAAAGGATGGCACTACCAGTTCTTTTTGCGACTTTCTCTTCACATCAATCAACAAGTTTTTGGCCACTTTATACAGCCATGCCTTCTGATTTTGAATATCACAAAACTGCTTTTTCTGCTTGAGAGCCTTCAAGAAAGTCTCTTGTAACAAGTCAAAACTTAACTCGGGATCGCCGCTTTGCTTCAAAAGCCAAGCATAAATTTCAGATTCTGATAGATGCCAGCTCTCTAACAAACATGGCATAACTGCAGGCTCATCCAATTTAGTCATCGTTTTTACTGTTCACTTTTATACTAGAGATCAGCGTTATAGTGGCACTCTTAAAAAAAGGTTTCTGTGCACTGAGCATCACTAACGCTATTAAACACTCTAGTAATAATATTCAATTGGGGTCAACTTTATAGCAGAACTTAAAACTAAGTGAGCAGGCTAACGGGCATCAACTCTGAGACTCTGGTAATCCCCTAGAACAATAATCCCCTAGAACAATAATCACTTTAGCAACACAGCACACCGATATACCTTAACCGTTTTTGCTCCACAGCTTGAGAAGTTGTCATTCAAAGAAAATGGATTGATATTTCTACAACTGATAAACAGAAGTTGATTTCTCAGCATCTGCAACCAATGCATCAATCACCGCTCTCTGCCTAGGCTTTAAATAACGAGAACGAGGCCATACCGCATGTATTGGCATTTCTGCGCCTGCATAATCATCAAGTACCGTAACTAAAGCATCTGTCGCCAGGTATTCATTGATTAACCAAGTGGGCAACTGGGATACCCCCATACCATCAAGAACAGCGGATAACATAGCATCGCCATCACTAAAACAATATCGCCCATGAACCACTTGCGAAAAGCTGTTGCCATCTGAATGTCGAAACAGCCAGGCTGGTTGACTACTCCGTTGTCCCCCAACAATACAGTCATGCTCAGTAAGCTCAGTGACTAATTTGGGGGTGCCTTTCTTTTTAAGGTAATCCGGACTGGCGCAAACGACGAGTCTTTGGCGTCCTAATCGACGGGCAATTAAATCGGCATCATCTTCCAAAGCCCCAATACGTACAACAAGATCCACACCTTCATCAACCAAGTTAATGCGCCTTTCACTGAATGAAACCGACAAATCCAAATTAGGAAACCGCTTAGTTAAATCAAGTAAAAGAGGCATAACATGCCTTCTCCCAAAGGCGGCAGGAAGGTGAACATTCAAACTTCCTGAAACCTGAATACTCCCCGCGACAACACCTTGTTCTAAACTGTCTATGTCATCCAGAATCGCAATCCAGCCATCAAAATAGCGTTGCCCCTCTGGTGTCGGGGTTAAATTACGCGTGGTACGGTGTAAAAGCTTCGTCCCTAGCTTGCTCTCTAATCTTGTCACACTTTTCCCAACTGCTGACCCAGTTAGTCCAAGACGCTCCCCCGCTGCCGTAAATGAACCGGTTCTTAATGTTTCAACATATTCAATCACACCGGAAAATTGCGTTTCGCTCAGCTTCATTGTGGAACCATAGGATGAAATAAGTGGAATTTAAACAGTATTATCATTTCTCAACAAGTCAATACAATATAGCCATTATGCCAAATAACCTGTTCTAGATTATGAATTGGAGATGCACCATGACTGACAACAAACGAATTAACGCCCTTCTTGACCGTGAAGAAATTCGCCAATTAAGAATACGCTACAGCCAACTTCTTGACCAAGGTCAGGCTGAAAAAATGGAGCAAGTGTTTACTGAAGATGCAGAAGTTAAAGTGACTGTTGGCTCAATGAAAGGTTTAGCAGCCATAAAGCAAGGCCTGAAGCAGGCTTACCATACATTCGACACCCAAAACCGTGCACACTTTCCTTTTGTGCATGCTATTACCAATCACGACATTAGCTTAATCGACGAAAACCACGCATCAGGTAGCTGCTATCTTTTAGACTTTGTAACCGACCGAGACCCATCCCAACATCCATTTTTACTCTTAGGTCACTACGTGGATCAGTACGTGCGTGTTCAGGGTGAATGGCGTATTTCAAACAGTGAATTAGACATTTTATGGCCCCAAGAGTCTCATTAACCGCCGTCAATGAACAATCAAAAATAAGCATGCTATGAATAAAAGTAAACAGCCATTACCCGCAAGTTTTAATCGTGTTTTTTCAGACAACAAACTGTCTATCGGATTATTAACACCTTTAGAAGCCTACCCAAACACCCCTTTCCCAACGCTTAAGGAGCACCTTAAAATTGCTCAGCAAGCAGAACAGGCAGGCTTTTCCAGTATCTGGGCTCGCGATGTACCTTTTTATGATCCTAATTTCGGCGATGCGGCACAAATAATCGACCCATTCGTCTATTGTGGATACCTAGCTGCGGTCACTAGCGAAATAACTCTAGGAACCGCCGGCATAGTGCTACCACTTCGCGATCCTATTTCGGTTGCAAAACAATCAGCTTCCGTTGACTTACTGACTAATGGGCGTTTTGTATTAGGCCTTTCCACTGGAGACCGTCCTGTTGAGTATCCTGCTTTCGGGATTGGTTTCGAGCAGCGAGCAGAGCGGTATCGTGAATCTGTTGATGTCGTCAAGCGTTTGCACAGCGAACCCTTTCCACAAATAGAAACAGAACATTTTGGTACTTTAAGCGGCAATCTCGATCTCCACCCAAAGCCTGTTCATGGTCGCCTACCTATGATGGCTGTTGGACGTTCTCGCCAACCTATCGAGTGGCTGGCGAAAAATGTCGACGCCTGGATATGGTCTGTTGATAACGAACAGGCCATTAAAGATATTATTGCAAACCTTAAAGCAGTTGCAGGAGATAGTCCCGTTCCTAAATACGGCTATGCGACCTTCTTCGATCTCGATAAGAATCCAGACGCCCCTTATCAACGTTTTTATAATGTGGTCAGAATAGGACGCAATACTCTTATAGAGCGTTTAATGAAACATAAAGAGCTAGGGGTACGCCATATCGCTCTCAACCTAAAGCCATCACGCAGACCAGCAGATGAAGTGATTGCCGAAATGGGTGAACATGTGCTTCCTGTGCTAAATGAAGGGTGAACCTAACTTATGTTCCTGACTAGCGCCGAATAACCCCATTGACTGAGTCTTTTGCCCCAAAGTGATGGGACAAAGTACTAAGAATACCTTTTTTGGCTTTACCGCTCGCCAACTAGAAACGGGGATTGAACAGATTAAAGTGAAACAAAACTTCGATTAATGCTAGCTATAACATAATTGTGTCGCGAGATTCGATCTGATGTCATATCCAAGCTTGATTGGCAAATGCATATGTGGACAGCTCTTTGGTAAGGCCTGAGACTTATCAGATGGCTCAAACTGGCGGAGCTGCCAAGCAAGAGAAGAAAGCCGTTGGAGTACAGCAAGATGCGGATAATAAGGGTGCCAAGGATGCCGCAGATAATACTGGTAAGGTGATGACAGGTGTATCTATAGTGACTGCGGGGCTGGAACAGACGAAGGATCTAGCATTATTAAATACTGCTGGAACCGGGACTGCATTAATGGCAACAGGTTCCACAGGAAATGCTTGGGCATTAAGCAAAAATGCAAAATCAAATTTAGTTGCAGCATCTTTAGACGGCTCTAAGCTAGCTTCCAAATTGGCACCAAAGGCCACTGCAGTTGGTCTGGCAGCTTCTGTGATATCTAATACCCTGAACGATGATGCTTCTGGCGCGGAAGCGTTTGTCAAGTCTGGCGTTGATGCTAGTATGGCGCTTGTTGGCTTGCGGGGCGCTGGAGTAGGTACAGCTCTATCGATTGGTTATGCGATAGTTGATGTTACATATCCAGGCGGATGGATACAGGCGAATAAAGATGCCAATAGAGGTATATCGCAATTTTCAAATGAAATTGATACACATAGTATTCAGAAAGGATGGCGAGAAGACCCTGTGAGTACAATGAAACAGATTTTTGGGGTGCCGGTGATTAAATTATGAAAACTTTTTTCTTTGACGACTTTCTAATTGGTGGGTGGGCATACACAAAACGGCAAGGTGCATCAGATGAGCGTGCTTGTAGTCTTGCCGTCGCTCAAGTAGACATATTTATCATGTTTACTCTCATTCCTTGGTTAGTTCTATTGCTAAAGTATTTGAAATTTGAGAGTGCAAATATTATGTACTTGCTCATTGGTTCTTTAGTTGTGTTGGATATTGTTTTTGAGGTTTATGTTAGCAAAAAAGGTCTTTTTAGAAATATAGATTTCCACAGTGAAGAAGTAAGCAGAAAGATCAAAAAGTGTACATATTTTTTTGTCTTTCTATTTTTCTATATGCCACTATCAACCTACATTACGTGGCCCATTATGAGGCAGCTCTAATTTCTATCAGCTCCATTTCCTTGGAGGCTTTTTCTTGCCTGATACTGGGCAATTTTGCCAGCGCTCTGGGCAGTCGTGACCAGTAGAACTGATCAGTGTTTGCCAGCAGGGCGGGCAGTTTGGTGCAGAGCCGCCAAGTTGTACATATCAAAGACACAGAAAGAATATTCCCCTCCTGAGCTTTTTTTTGGGCTCGAAGAAACTTTCCATGTTTCACCAGAAATCTCGCCAAGAGAAGCCAACGAATTACTAATTGATATTCGGGACGAAGCCGAAGCTTTGTTGAATGAATCTTGGATCGAATGGGATGGTAACAACTTCAGACGAGAATCAACGAATCGTGGAAACAAGATCAGAGAATCTTTGAAAACCCGGATTGATGAATTTGCAGCATGATAAAGATGTAGCGACTTCTCTTTCTTTTAGTCGTTAATGCAGCTTTAAAAAAGCTAAGCGACAGCAATCCGTTTTATAGATAGTAGCATGTTAAAAAGTCAAAATTAGAATGGGCTTAACTACCTGTAATAAATGGCTTTATTTTGCTCGCAAAGAGATCGTTAAACAGTTTCGCCATTCACTACTGACTTCTTCCGTTGGGTCTATCAACAACTCCAACGCACCTATTTACTGCCTAAATCCCCCTTAGCTAAGGCGCTCCATTACACCGCGGAGCGCGAAAGTCAGCTCAAGCTATTCACTTGTGTCCACTTTCCCTTTAAAGAGACAGCTCTAAAATAGAGTTTTCCAAACATTACCAGACGCATAAAAAAGGCGAACCAGCTCTGGTTCGCTTTTTCATTTTACTGACCTCAGAATTCAACTATCGGTTGCAAACTTTATTTTAGTTGCAAACTTAATTCCGATAGTTGCATTCTTTATTCGAGATCTACACTAAGTAGTCATTTATTTGTAATCATCAATCGGTGCACAAGAACACATGAGATTCCGGTCGCCGTAAACGTCATCAATACGGTTAACCGTTGGCCAGAACTTGTTTGCCTTAACCGCTGCACTTGGGAACACTGCTAATTCGCGGCTGTATGGACGTGAGTCGAACTCGCTATCCATGATATCCGCCATAGTATGTGGTGCGTTGTGCAGTGGGTTGTTGTCGGCTGGCCACTCACCAGATTCAACACGGGCGATTTCACCACGGATTGAGATCATAGCATCGATAAAACGATCCAGTTCCACTTTAGACTCAGATTCTGTTGGCTCAATCATCAGTGTACCCGCTACAGGGAAGCTCATGGTTGGTGCGTGGAAACCATAGTCGTTCAGACGCTTAGCGATATCCATTTCGGTTACGCCTGAAGCTTCTTTAAGTTGACGCAGGTCGATAATACATTCATGCGCTACACGGTCATTACGGCCTGTGTATAGCACTGGGTAATGAGCAGATAGCTTCTTCATCATGTAGTTAGCGTTCAATAGCGCCACTTGTGTCGATGTTCTTAAACCTTGATAACCCAAGAGTTTAATATACATCCAAGTGATAGGCAGAATGCTCGCACTACCGTAAGGTGCAGCTGATACTGCGCCGTTATTGTCTGATTCAAGACCATGTTTAACCACTGCGTGACCTGGTACGAATGGCGCAAGGTGTGCTTTAACACCGATTGGGCCCATACCTGGTCCACCGCCGCCATGTGGAATGGCGAAGGTCTTATGTAGGTTAAGGTGAGAAACGTCTGCACCAATAAAGCCAGGAGCCGTTAGCCCGACTTGCGCGTTCATGTTCGCGCCATCTAGGTAGACTTGACCGCCATGCTGATGAATAACATCACAAATTTCACGAACCGTTTCTTCGTATACGCCGTGAGTCGATGGATAAGTGATCATGATACAAGAAAGGTTTTCAGCCACTTCAGCCGCTTTCGCTTTCAAGTCTTCCATGTCTACGTTACCGGCTTTATCACACGCGGTGACAACCACTTTCATGCCCGCAAGTTGAGCAGAAGCGGGGTTAGTACCGTGAGCAGATTGTGGGATCAGACAGATGTTTCTGTGCGACTCGCCGCGAGACTCGTGGTATTTATTGATTGCTAGCAGACCTGCGTATTCGCCCTGTGCACCTGAGTTAGGTTGCATACACACGGCGTCATAACCTGTGATATCGACTAACCATGCAGATAATTGCTCAACGAGTTCAGCATAACCTTCAGCCTGATCTTGTGGGCAGAATGGGTGCATGTTGCCAAATTCTGGCCAGCTAACAGGCATCATTTCTGTTGCCGCGTTTAGCTTCATGGTGCAAGAACCCAATGAGATCATCGAATGGTTCAAGGCCAAATCTTTGTTTTCGAGACGTTTAATGTAGCGCATCATCTCAGTTTCGCTTTGGTAGCGATTAAAGGTTGGGTGAGTCAAAATGGCATCAGTACGTAGTAAGTCTGCTGCAATTGAATCACTGCCGTTAGCCATAATGTCGGCATCAATTGCTGCCACATCTAAACCATGACCTTCACCTAGAATCACATCAAATAGTTGCGCGATATCTTCACGAGTCGTTGGTTCGGCAATGCTTGCACCGAAAATACCATCGTTGTCGATACGTAGGTTTAGCTCGTTAGCTACTGCGCGTGCTTTAACCGCATCGGCGTCAGCCACTTTAAATGAAATGGTGTCAAACCAGGTGCTGTTGACTAACTCTACGCCTTTAGCCTTAAGACCCGTAGCTAAGATATCCGTTAGACGGTGGATGCGTGAAGCGATGGTTTTCAGACCTTGTGGGCCATGGAATACCGCGTAAAAAGATGCCATGTTGGCCAATAGCACCTGTGCAGTACAGATGTTTGAGTTGGCTTTTTCGCGACGAATATGTTGCTCACGAGTCTGCATTGCCATACGCAGTGCGCGGTTACCGCGAGTATCTTGTGATACACCGATAATACGGCCTGGTAATGAACGCTTATGCTCGTCACGAGACACGAAGAATGCGGCGTGTGGGCCACCAAATCCCATTGGCACACCGAAACGCTGGGCACTACCAAAAACCACATCTGCGCCCATAGAGCCGGGTGACTTAAGTAGAACCAGAGACATGATGTCAGTCGCTACAGTAACAACCGCTTTCTTTTCTTTTAGTGCGGCAAATAGCTCAGTGTAATCACTGACGGCACCATGACGGTTACCATACTGGAACATGGCACCAAACAGCTCATAGTTAACGGCATCGCTTGCTGGGCCAACGATGATTTCGAAACCAAAACACTCGGCGCGAGTTTTCACTACGTCAATCGTTTGTGGCAATACGTCATCGGCGATGAAGAAGATATTAGCCTTCTTCGCTTTAGATACACGCTTAGCCAGTGCCATTGCTTCGGCTGCTGCTGTCGCTTCATCGAGTAATGACGCAGAAGCCAAATCCAGACCAGTAAGGTCCATCGACATCTGTTGGAAGTTAAGGATAGCTTCAAGACGACCTTGAGCGATCTCTGGCTGATATGGAGTGTAAGCGGTGTACCAACCTGGATTTTCAAACACATTACGTTGGATAACGCTTGGCACTAATGTGCCGTGGTAACCCATACCGATATAGCTTTTGAAAACCTTGTTTTTATCGGCAATAGCGCGAATCGCTACCATACCTTCGGCTTCACCACATGCAGGACTCACTGCTAAGTCGCGGCCTAGACGAATCGACTCAGGAACGATCTGCTGTGTTAAATCTTCTAAAGATTCTGCACCAACGAAGTTCAGCATCTCTTGCTGCTCTGCGCTGTCCGGGCCCACGTGGCGACGGATAAATAGTTCGTGCTGCTCTAACTGAGTGAGAGTTTGTTGGGTCATGATAAACCTAGTTCCATATTTGCCAGTGACTCACCGATAAAGGGGCACTGAATTTGTTTTAATGTAAGGTATATAACGAACAAAGCCCCATGTCAGAGTGGCACGGGGCTTTGTTTACATCGACGCTTACTCTTCGTCGATAACTGCTTGATAGCCTTCGGCATCAAGCAGGCTGTCAATTTCTGACTCGTCAGAAGGCATCACGCGGAAGAACCAACCGTCGCCGTATGCATCGCTGTTTACGAGTTCTGGAGAGTCTTCTAATGATTCGTTAACGGCAATCACTTCGCCAGATAACGGTGCGTAAATATCAGAAGCGGCTTTTACTGACTCTGCTACTGCACAGTCATCGCCAGCACTCACGGTGTCGCCAACTTCTGGCAGCTCAACGAATACCATGTCACCTAAAAGCTCTTGGGCGTGTTCACTGATACCAACAGTGTATGAACCGTCAGCTTCTTTGCGAACCCACTCATGAGAAGAGGCGTATTTTAGTTCAGCTGGAATATTGCTCATTATTTTTGTTCCTTGTTCCGTAATACTCAAATTTACAAATCTGACAAAATCTTGATTGCTATCACATAAGCTAATTAGAAAGCTTGTTTACCATTGCGCACAAAGCTAGGTGCAATCACTTTAACAGGCACGCGCTTTTTACGCATCTCTACTTCTGCGACATCACCTACAGAATTTGGTACGCGCGCCATTGCAATAGAATAGCCTAAGGTTGGCGAGAATGTACCACTGGTAATTGTACCTTGTTGTTCAACACCATCTGCATCGGTAAAGAACACGTCCATACCAGGGCGAATTACACCTTTAGCTTCCATGATTAAGCCAACCAGCTTATCAGTGCCAGCCGCTTTTAGTTGGGTTAATGCTTCACGACCGATAAAGTCACGGTCTGTTGGCTCCCAAGCAATAGTCCAGCCCATGTTGGCCGCTAGCGGGTTAACGCTTTCGTCCATATCCAGACCGTATAGGTTCATGCCAGCTTCTAAACGAAGGGTGTCTCGAGCACCTAGGCCACATGGCTTAACGCCTGTGTCGAGTAATGCTTGCCATAATGCTTCTGCCTCAGCTTCAGGCACGATAATTTCGTAGCCAGCTTCACCGGTATAACCAGTAGTGGCAATAAATAGCGAACCCGCCTGAACACCGAAGAAAGGTTTCATGCCTTCTACTGCGGCATTTTGTTCGGCGTTAAAAACTTCGGCAGCTTTGTCTTTAGCGTTTGGACCTTGAACCGCGATCATCGCCAGTTCAGGACGCTCGGTGACAGTGACCTCGAAACCTTGCATCTGCTCGTTGATCCAAGCGAGATCTTTTTCGCGAGTCGCAGAGTTAACCACAACACGATAATGGGTATCATCAAGATAATAAGTGATTAGGTCGTCAATCACGCCCGCGTCATGGTTAAGCATACCGCCGTATAGGGCTTTACCAGCAACTTTGAGTTTGGCAACGTCGTTGGCCAACAACTTACGTAGAAAGTCACAAGCTTGAGTACCGGTCACATCCACTACTGTCATGTGAGACACGTCGAACATACCTGCGTCTTGACGTACTGCGTGATGTTCTTCGATTTGAGAGCCGTAGTTTAGCGGCATATCCCAACCGTGGAAGTCGACCATCTTGGCGTTAGATTCCAAGTGCTTGTTAAAGAGTACCGTTTTATTAGCCATTATTATCTCTTCTTTTTACCCTTATCGGGCTTGCCTGACGGCAACCACATTCTGAAGACTCAAAAAAGGCCGAAGCCAGTCTCTCCCTGATACGTTGTTATCTAATGCTGTTTGCCTTAGATAACAACAACTCAAATACACTTGAGTCAGCATGTGATTGCAAAGATGAATTTTTTGCACCGATTACACTGGTGCGGCGCATCAACACTATTGAGTGTGCCTATGAACGATGCATCGACAATATTAGTGTAAATATGAACAATGGTATCAAAATGCGGCGAAATTATACCTTGCGTCACAGTTTTGTATACAAAAGAATTTTCTAATCCGAACGACTCTCGGATTAGATTTCCTTATGCATAAAAGGTAATAATTTTACACCTGTAAACGCAGAACAAATAAAACTATGTCAACCACTTGTATTTAAAAACAAAATAAAAGTAGTGCTACTTTTATTGGCACAAGCTGGGGAGACGTTTTTTGTTACCTAACGCCTGCTGCATAAACAGTGTTTTCACAGGCGAAAAGTTATCAACCAGATTTAACCCTAAATCGCGTACCGCTTTCTTAATTGGATTACTGCCTTCGAATAATCGTTTAAAGCCTTCCATCGCAGCAATCATCTCTAAGGCATCGGCTTTGCGCCAACGTTCAAGAGCCCGTAAATTCGCGTATTCACCAATATCTTTACCCTTGGCTTTGAGTTCGATAAGGGTTTCGATAATCGCTGCGGCATCGAGAAAACCTAAGTTAACCCCCTGCCCAGCTAAAGGATGTATGGTATGAGCCGCATCGCCGGCGAGTAACAAACGATGGCGGGCAAAATGACGGGCATAACGCATGCGCAATGGGAAAGCCTGAGCTTGGCCTTCTAACTTGCACAAACCCAATTTGCCATCGAAAGCAGCGGTAAGACTACGTTCAAACTGAACCGGATCGGCAGCCAGTAAGCTATTGGCTTTTTCCGGTGGTAATGACCACACAATTGAACAGAGGTTATCTTCAAACAGCGGTAAAAACGCCAGAGGGCCATCGCTTAAAAAAGCTTGGCGTGCCGTGTGGTTATGGGGTAGTTCAGTGCGAATAGCCGCCACGATCGCATGGTGACCATAATCCCAAAATGTCATCGGGATCTTACACTGTTCGCGCACCCAGGAATTTGCGCCATCGGCACCGATCACCAATGCCGCCGACAAGTTGTCACCATTATCCAAGGTTAGCCAAGCTTCGCGCTCGCCAAAGGCTATTTTATCGAGGCGACGATTTTCAAGATAAGTGATATTACTCAGTTCAGCTGCACGAGTTGCCAGTGCGTAGCTGATATTATCGTTTTCGATAATACTGCCAAGGCTCTGCTCGCTAATGCTGTGGGCATCGAAACCAATTTTACCTAAGCCATCTTTGTCCCATACCGCCATTTTCTGATAGGGTCCAACACGTGTTTCATCGATATAAGCCCAAGCACCGAGATGGGTTAATAAGCGCTGACTAGCCTTGTTGATCGCACTAACTCTCAGGCGTGCCGCGCCAGAAACCGCATGGGTTTCGCCAGCGTCGATAACCACAACCCGCAACTCTTCCATGGCAAGGCCAATCGCAGTGGCTAAGCCCACCATGCCACCGCCGATTATTGCTACATCATAGGTTTGTGTGTTGAACATTAACTTATATCCTTTCATCAAGCTGAGCATCATAATTAGCACCAGCTAAACGGTAAAATTATCCTTTCCAGCCCATGGCTTTTCGGGCGATTGGCGTTTTCAGCGGCGGACACCAAGACAGCAAACGTAAGCCTAAATTGCGTCCAGCAACCAGCGGCCAATGTTGATTAGAGAAACCACGCACTAAAAATTCCACATTGTTAATGGTCGACTCTCGATCATCGACTCGCTGAGCCAGATATTGGTGAGTTAATTTTGCGCCGCCAATATCTTCATTCTGTTCTAGCGCTTGACGCACCTCAGCGATCAAAGCGACTAAGTCACGTAAACCCAGGTTAAATCCTTGTCCGGCAATAGGATGCAGTGTTTGGGCTGCGTTGCCGATAAATACGGTGCGCTGATAAATGGGTCTGGTCATATAGGACAGCATCAAGGGATAGCTGTAACGCTGACCTACATCGATAAAGGCGCCAGCGCGGAAACCAAAATCTTGCTGCAATGTTTGCAAGAACTCTGCTTTGGAAGCGGCTAACATCTGCTGCGCTTTTTCAGGCGCTAACGCCCACACCAAAGAGACTCGCGGCTGACCATCGATATTAGCCATAGGTAAAATGGCTAATGGGCCGCTATCGGTAAAGCGCTCGTAAGCCCACTGTTGATGAGCTCTATCGGTAGCAACATTGGCCACAATCGCCACCTGTTGAAAATCCACTTGCTCAAGTGGCAGCTTAGCATCGCGCCTCACAACAGAATGATGTCCATCGGCGGCAACCACCAGCTTGGCCGAGAGTCGCTGCCCATCTACCAATAACAATTGATTGGCCTCGATTCCGGCTTCCATCTGCGCCAATTTGGCGGGACAGAACAAACTCACTTGCGCTTGCTGTAGTTGATTAAATAGCGCAGCACCGACTCGCTCAAGCTCGACCACTTGACCTAAATAAGGCAGATGAAAATCGCGAGCATTAAGGGTTGTCATGCCGAAGTGGCCACGATCGGACACATGAATGTTTTCGATGGCGGTACCCAGATGCGCTAAGTGCGGCCAAATGCCGAGTCGGGTTAGCTCGAAAATAGAACCTTGAGCCACGGCGATAGAGCGGGCATCGAAACCTTGATGCGGTTGATTTTTTTGGGTATTAATCTCGGGACTATGGGCTTCGATAAGGGCGATGTTTAACGGCTGTTTAAGCTCTTTGGCTAAATTGGCCAACCCAAGGGCCAGCGTCGCCCCCGCCATGGCTCCACCGACGATGGCGATATCAAATTGTTGGATTTCAGTTGAGGTCGAGGTGGTCATTCACTTTCTCTTACAAGCAAACTTGCTCGTCTGCCTGACACAAGGGAGTCTATCGTATCTTAATGAATCAAAGGATCTTCATCTTTAATCTCGCTCGGCTCTGGGCCAAACTCGGCATAGCAATGTAACGCCGCCATACGCGAAAACTCCATCAATTCGATATAGGCTGCTTCTGATTCTTCATCTTCGACGACATCAAATTCGACTTGAGCGATCTCAGCCAGATCGTTAATGACCTCTTTAACATCTTTCGAAGCACGATTTAACTTAGGCTGCACCATAGCTAAACCGGTAAGGAAGCTTTGTACCCATAAGGATAGCGCTTCGACACGCTTGCTTAATGACTCTTCCTCTTCCGGAGCCATTGGCGTAAAGCCAAAATCAGCATCGGTAATACGAGCTAAGGTATCTTGATAGAGTTCTTCAATTAATTGCGTTAACGAAGGAGGAGGCAATTGACCATCGTTAATCAGCTCCAGCAACGGCTTTAACCATTCGCTTTTTGCTTGACCCACACCACCACAGATAAGACCCACTAACGAGCCATGCACTTCCACTGGATGTTGAGCAATTTCGGCACCTTTGAGCTCAGTTAATAAGCTGTCGATACTTAAAGAGGGAGGCGTTGCCATATCTAATTCCAATCCTATTTTATCTATGTCCATGCTAGCAGATGTGACCCATTCGACCAAGGCGAAAAGCGCACTAAGCTCACAGAGTATGAACACCAATCAAAGATGCCTGATGAGCATTTTTTAATAAAAATAATAGAAAAATAAAAAAGCCAGAAGACAATAGCTTATCTTCTGGCTTTATCGCTTATAACGCTAAGCGCACAACCTGAGGTTGTTCAATTTGGAATGCTCCCCAAGATGCCGTTTCTCGGTGTAGCCCTTGAACCGTAGGTTCAAGGCGGGTAAATGATTAAATCCTAAGGCTTCTCGGTTCGTGCCGAGCTTGCGCAATGTCATTAAAGCATTCACCCTGAGTTTGTAAATATCGGCACAGGGACATAACCGATTCACGCACACCACAGGGAGCAAAGTTGTTGTCTGGGCATTATCTCGCCAAAAGCTGATAACACCGAATTAACCGACTAGGGTTAATTATTATTGAGGTGGAATAACCTCGCTATCGACTTACCGCCTAGTCTAATCTTCTTTCGCAGAACGCTCAACCAGTGCGTCTTCTAAAGTGGACTGTAATAAGCCGATTTTGCTGTCCATCTGCTTAATATAATCCTGATTTTTCTGCTGTTCTTCTAGCAGCTCATAACCAATATTTAATGCGGCCATGATAGCGATTTCTTCCCGACTCAAGTTATTTGTTCGGGCACGAAGAGTGCTCAACTGTTTTTCCAGTTTTGCCGCTACATGACGCAAGGCATCTTCTTGCCCCAATGGACAAGCGATGGAGTAGGTACGGCCCAATAAGCTAATCTCTATAGCATGGCTACTCATTGCGATGTAGATCCTTTTATCGTGTTGTTGAGCGGACTATATCGGTCTGTATCTGAAAGTGCAATAAGACTCGACGGCGAATAGCCCTTTGTTAGATTAAATGTTGTTTAGATAACCAATAATAGTCATTTCTCAACAAGATGGGACGTAATACCAATCAGTATAGGAAAGTGATCTACTCAGCATGCTTTAAGGTAACTCATTCAAGGCGAATAGATGATTAAATTGGTTATTCCCTTGTGATACCAATCGCATTCATTATCTGATCACTAATTTACTTTGATTGGTATGAGGTCATTCAACGCAGAAGTAGGCAGCCAAAAACACGCCTAAAAGACGGGTTTTAGCGCTAGATCTACATCCTACCTAGCGCTACACTGACCCTATAACTCGCTAATTTTTGTGTTGATATTTATGTCGGCTTTACCTCGAGCGACAGCACAACTCAGTGCTCGTCAAATCCTTAGACAGACAATTCGCCAAGCTCGTCGCAGTCTGAGTCAAACCCAACAACAGGATTTTTCCGCCCAAGCTAGTCTGCAAGTCATTTCACTAATCAAACAACAGCAAGCTAAACGGGTGGCCTTGTATCTCAGTAACGATGGAGAGCTCGATACTCAGCCTTTAATCGAAGCGCTTTGGCAACTTGACATTGAAGTCTACCTACCGCGATTACATCCTTTTAGCCCCGGAAATCTTATCTTTCTTCGCTATCAACCACACACCCAGTTGCAAACGAATACCTTGAAGATTAAAGAGCCGAAACTGGATATTCGGCAGATGGTGTTAGCCCATGAATTGGATATAGTGGTCACCCCGTTGGTAGCCTTCGACGCCCAAGGAAATCGCATGGGAATGGGCGGCGGCTATTACGACAGAACCTTAGCCAACTGGCAAACCATTGGTAAACCTTATCCTCTTGGCTTCGCTCATGACTGCCAGCAAGTACAGCAACTGCCCGTCGAACATTGGGATGTCCCACTGCCATTAATTGTGACTCCGACCCAGATCATTAAAAATGGTCATAAAGCTATTAACAATTTGCTATGACGACTAAACTGAGTCATAACTTAATAACTAATGAGTTGATAAATAGCGTAAATAATCATAGCTAGACTCATGAAATCGATTCTAGTTACCGATTAAAAGGAGTTTTCCCATGAAAAAAATAGCGTGGCTGCTACCTCTATTATGGCTGGCATTATCGGCCTGTAGCAGTTCTGATAATATGGCCATTGGTGACAATAGCCAAAATGCCTTAGATTGGCCCGGTGTCTATGCAGGAGAATTACCTTGCGGTAACTGTAAGGCTACTAAAGTGTTTTTACAGATTAATAGCGATAATACCTACGAGCTCACCCTACGCGAAGAAGATTTAGACGGTCGAGATCAAGCCCCTACAATTCAACAAGGCACATTTACCTGGAGTAAAAGTGGTAGCACGATCACCTTAGATAGAAAGGTATGGCCAAAACAATTCCTCGTCGGTGAAAACCAACTGTTTATGCTCGATGATGGCGGCAAGCGTATCACTGGTGATTTAGCAGCAAAATACCGTTTAATCAAAGACTAGCTTGTTATTCGGCGCAAATAGCTATTATCTAAGATATTTAAACCATTGCGATGTGTAATACTAATCACAGCAAGTATTCAGGTAAGTAACAACTCAATAAAAAGGCTCAACATCAAGATGTTGAGCCTTTTTATTACTATTCCAGCAGCGACTTACACCAAAGTTTTTCACAGGGCATCTCGCCCACTTTGGTCTCAAATCCCTGGCAGTTTTCCGTAAAATATTGCGCCTCTTGGCAAGAGCTCATCTGCAAACATTGCATACGAGCATCACACTTAAATACCACATTACTGAGATCTTGTTTGCCAACATAATATTCTGAACCCGCAGGGAATAACCCTGCGGGCGGCTTAGTAGTGATCTCATCACTCACATCATAATTGATAACCATTAAATAGAAGATATTTGCCAAGATAAGCGGCACGATCACTAAAGAGAGCTTGGTCTGCCAACTGACTTTTTTTAAGCCATTAAATTGCGTTTCAGGCTCGAAAGGAGAAGTTAACTTGATTGGATTGCCTAAATCTACCTCACCAGTGAGAATTTTGGTACCTCGAAGGCTATCTTTCCACTGGCGATAAACAATGGCTTCACCTTCTTGAGGCAAGTATTCATAGGGGAAAAGATGAACCCCTAAGATTCGTACCTCGGCAGAGCCATCATCGGGGGCAATAAAGCCCACTTGCTGCCTTTCATCCCAACGAACAAGCTTTCCTCGCTTTAATCTAATATCCATATTACGTCCGCCTAATTAACCCCATCAAGGATAGCGTGTCACTTAAGCTCACCACTTAAGTCTTCACTTACACGACTAATGGAGCAAAACTACGGTTATCCCGCTTAACGAGCAATCCTAGGCTCGTTAAATTAACCTCTTAAATATCACTGCATTAAATATAATAACAGATGTAAAATTGAGCAAGTTATCAATTCCATTCACTCATTAAACCTGCCAATCGATCGGCTGATCACCTTGCTTACTCAGTAACTGGTTAATGTATGAAAAATGCTTACAGCCAAAGAAGCCTCGATATGCCGATAACGGCGACGGATGCGGCCCAGAAAGCACCTTATGCTGAGCAGCAGTGATCCCTTTACCTTTCTTTATCGCATGACCACCCCATAGCACAAAGATAATAGGCCGAGTTTGCTGATTCAATAGGGCAAGCGCATTGTCGGTAAATGTCTCCCAGCCAGATTTTGCATGGGAATGAGCCTTACCCTGCTCTACAGTCAACACAGTATTTAGCATCAACACCCCCTGTTCGGCCCATTTAGCCAAATAGCCATGGTTAGGAATAATGAAGCCTGAGATATCTTCTGCCAGCTCTTTATACATATTCACTAACGAAGGCGGCGTTTTCACTCCCGGTTTTACCGAAAAACACAGACCATGTGCCTGACCCTCACCGTGATAGGGATCTTGGCCAATCAGCACCACTCGTACTCGCTCAAGTGGCGTAGCCTTAAATGCATTAAACACCTCATCATCGGCAGGATAAATGGCTTTGCCTTCCGCCCGCTGCTGAGCCACAAAAGTCTGTAATTTCTGAAAGTATTCCAGCTGAGATTGCTGCTCGATAAACTCATTCCAACTGCTGATGTGTTCCATAAGCTTATTGTTATTCCTCTCTAATTTGATTGATGCAGCCTAGCTAAGCTGGTGCTAAGCGCTATTATCCGCTGTTCGGTAGATAAGATCGAGGGCAGCGCAAAATTGCCGATTTAGATCCCATAACCTTAAAATTGATGATTCACTATCGGCTAATTTAAGTTACTATCAGAGCCATTACATTCACTCATTTATGAGCAAAAGCATGTCAGAACAGCAAAAAGAAACTACCATTTTTGAACTCGCAGATCAGTTTATTGCCCTTGCTAACGAACTCACAGCACAAGAGCAAGATGTCGGTAAAGTCGGCACTGCACTCCGTTTTGCAGCGGCTCGTTTTAACGCCTTCGAAGCGTCATTAAAAGCGGCAGACTTAGCTGCAGAGAAACAAACTGCGCTAGAGTGGTTTACCAATGAATACAAAGATATGCTTAGCGACAACCTCGATGATCATATCGACAACCCGCCTCAGGCTGAACCGGCTAAAGATGACGCGGTACAAGTTTATAACGGCTAAATAGCACTTTAGCTACGATAAAAACAACCACCTTGGTATAAGGTGGTTTTTTATTATCTGTACATTTTAATCTCGCGACCTTTCATACAGGAAACGCTGGGATTAAGGCATAAAAAAACCAGCCTAACTAATACTTGTAAGTACTAATAAAAGGCTGGTTTTTATCAAGCATTAGCGGTTTAACCCGCTAGTAGCACCTTATCCTTGAGGACGCATCGCTGGGAACAAGATAACGTCACGAATGGTTTGAGCGTTAGCAAACAGCATCACCAGGCGGTCGATACCGATACCTTGGCCCGCCGTTGGCGGCAGACCATGTTCTAGTGCCGTAATGTAGTCAGCATCGTAGAACATGGCTTCGTCGTCACCAGCATCTTTAGCATCAACCTGCGCCTTGAAACGGCTGTCTTGATCTTCGGCATCGTTAAGCTCAGAGAAACCGTTAGCCACTTCGCGGCCACCGATAAAGAACTCAAAACGGTCGGTGAAAAACGGGTTGTCATCGCTGCGACGTGCCAATGGTGAGATATCCGCAGGGTAACCAGTGATAAACGTCGGTTGAATAAGCTTAGGCTCAGCCGTTTCACCGAAGATCTCTTCCAGTAACTGGCCACAAGTCCAAAACTTCTCAACTTCTACGTGCACAGACTTAGCAATTTTCACCAATAGGTCACGATCTTGCACATCTGCCACAGACATCGCTTGAATATCGGCGTGATCTGGGTTGTAGTGCTTAATCGCTTCTAACATGGTCATACGTGCATATGGACCACCAAACTCAACCATCTCTACAGCATCATCTTTACCGTAAGGCACAGCTGTTTCACCGTGGATCTCTAACGCGATGCTCTTTAACATAGCTTCGGTTAGATCCATCAAATCGTTATAGTCGGCATAAGCCATATAGAATTCCATCATGGTGAATTCTGGATTATGACGTGGCGACAGACCTTCGTTACGGAAGTTACGGTTGATCTCAAATACACGCTCAAAACCACCGACAACTAAACGCTTAAGGTATAGCTCTGGCGCGATACGCAGATACATTTCGATATCCAGCGCATTGTGGTGAGTGATAAATGGACGCGCAGATGCACCACCAGGAATGCTATGCATCATTGGCGTTTCTACTTCCATAAACTCATTTTTTACCATGAAGTTACGAATAGCTGTCACCACTTTCGAACGAATAATGAAAGTGTTACGTGAATCTTCGTTAACGATCAAATCAACATAACGCTGACGATAACGCATCTCTTGGTCAGTTAAGCCATGGAACTTCTCAGGCAACGGACGCAATGCTTTAGTCAGCAATTGATAATCTTCCATGTTGACATAAAGATCGCCTTTGCCTGACAGGTGTAGCTGGCCAGTCACACCAATGATGTCACCGATATCTAAACCTTGGTACTTAGCTTTAAGCTCTTTCTGTACCTCTTTACCAGCATAAGCCTGAATACGACCGCTTACATCTTGGATAACTAAGAAAGGACCACGCTTAGCCATAATACGGCCTGCGATAGAGCGCTGGATATTCATGCCTTCCAGTTCTTCTTTACTGTACTGACCATACTCGGCTTGAATATCGGCAGCCTTATGTTTTCGATCGAAGTTGTTTGGGTGACCGTTAGCAGGGCAAGAAGCGCGAACGTGTTCTAACTTGGCACGGCGCTCTGCAATTAACTTGTTTTCATCTTGAGTTTGTTCAGTCATCTTCTTCTCTCGTTAAAGGCCAGATTTCAGGCTAGCTTCAATAAACTTGTCCAGATCGCCGTCGAGGACGCTCTGAGTATTTCGATTTTCAACGCCGGTACGCAAATCTTTAATACGTGCATCATCGAGCACATATGAACGGATTTGGCTACCCCAACCGATATCAGACTTAGCATCTTCGGCAGCTTGCTTGTCGGCGTTTTGTTTAAGCATTTCTAGCTCATACAGCTTAGCTTTAAGCTGTTTCATTGCCGAGTCACGGTTCTTATGTTGCGAACGGTCGTTTTGGCACTGCACTACCGTGTTGGTAGGCAAGTGAGTAATACGGATCGCCGACTCGGTTTTGTTAACGTGCTGTCCACCCGCACCCGAGGCGCGATAGGTATCAATACGCAGATCTGCCGGATTGATATCGATCTCAATAGAATCATCAATCTCTGGATATACGAATACCGAACAGAACGACGTATGACGCTTGCCCGATGAATCGAACGGCGACTTACGTACTAAACGGTGTACCCCAGTTTCGGTGCGTAATGAACCGAAGGCGTACTCGCCAGTAAACTTGATGGTCGCGCCTTTGATACCGGCTACATCACCATCCGTCACTTCGATAAGCTCAGGTTTATAACCTTTAGCCTCACCCCAGCGTAAATACATACGCAGTACCATATTGGCCCAATCTTGAGCCTCAGTACCGCCCGAACCCGATTGAATATCCAAGTAACAATCTGCCGCATCATTGGGGCCTGAGAACATACGACGAAATTCGAGCTCTTCCAAACGTTTCTCAAGCTGCGCTAGTTCACTGCTTGCATCGTTGAAGGTATCTTCATCGTCTTCTTCAACCGCGAGTTCCAACAAGCCCTCGACATCCTCAAGGCCACTATCCATATCATCGATAGTCTTAACCACGGCTTCTAAAGAGGCACGCTCTTTACCTAAAGCCTGAGCATTTTCAGGGTTGTTCCAAACTTCTGCGCTTTCTAACTCTCGGCTAACTTCTTCTAGACGCTCATTCTTGGCATCGTAGTCAAAGATACCCCCGAAGGACTTGGGTACGATCCGCCAATTCCTTGATTTTAAATTTTACTGGATTTACTTCAAACATGACTCTTCTACTTAAAAACTGTGGTTCTGCTTAAAATTTTAGGCAGGAGTGCAAACCGCGTATTTTAACTCAATCGCCCCTGTTCGCATAGGGGCAGAACCCGCTGATTTGTGCTTATTTCATAGGATAAAGTACAGGATCATAAAACGCTGTTTTTTCAAATAGTCATCATAGGGTCTGTAGAACTTTAATAGTGAAGTTTTGTTCGAGATAAGCTCATCAGTAAGAGAGCAGCCCCTAGCCATTATCGACTTAGTCCCTGAGCGGATTTAATTATGCTGGCTATACTTTTCTCTATGAACGATATGACAAAATGTTGCTACCACGAAGATGAAGGTTTCAGCTGCAACGAGCCAGCCGAAGCTTCAGGTTTGTGTTATTGGCACGATCCCAAAATCATCAAGAACAAACCTGAAGATATTGCCCGATTGGAACAATTTGCTCGTGATGGCGGCATGCTCAGGGGGATCAGTCTTAAAAGTGCTCATCTGCCCGGTGTCGATCTGGTGCGTCATCGCCACAAAGTCGGCTACGATATGACTCATGCAGAACTGTATCGCGCCAACCTCCATGGCGCACACATGTTCAATCTTAACCTGAAACACGCCAGTTTAATGAAGGCCGATCTGCGTGATGCCAATGTGCATTTTGCCAATTTGGAAAACGCCAATCTGTTGGGCGTAAAGTGGAAAGGCGCCAAAATAGAAAACATCCATACCGGCAATATCATTAAACAGGAACGTCTCGCCAGACATGCCGAACACTTGGGTGAAAAAGAGATCGCTATCGATTATTTTGAGCAGGCGGAGGAGATCTACCGAGACCTTCGTAAAGCCGCCGAACGGGAAGGGTTATTTGCCATGGCGGGCAATTATTTGCGCAAAGAGCTCACCATGCGTCGTCATCAAATGCCCAGATTGAGTGGACCAAGAGTATTATCGAAAATCATCGACCTCTTCTGTGGCTATGGCGAGGCACCTGTACGGGTGATTATTTTCTCTATGTTGTTGATCTTAGTCTGTGCCCTGCTCTATCTGTTCACTGGTCTCAACTACGACGGTCATATTCACATCTTTAAGTTCAGCAACGAATTCGGCACCAATATTAAGCTGTTCCTTAACTGTCTCTATTACTCTGTGGTCACCTTCACCACCTTAGGTTATGGCGACTTCACCCCTATTGGCTATTCACGCGCCATCGCCGCCATGGAAGCCTTCACCGGCAGCTTCACTATTGCGCTTTTCGTCGTGGTATTTGTGAAGAAAATGACCCGCTAATAACGTCATAACCTCTTATGATGTTGCATTAGCTGACCTAAATCACAGTCTACGCCTACAGTTGACGCCTTAGATCTCAATGGTCACAGCTTGTGTGAAACCCACCACAAAAACGACACAAAAAACCACTACTAAGACCTGTGCTGAAAAAAGCTCTGGGTATACTCAAGTAAAAGCTAAATCTACAGATAGCTCAATCAAGGTGATGGATAGCCAAACAGATAAACTCTTTTGAAAAGGTCGCAATAAATGATTGAAATCAGTTTTGACGGTAAATTAGCCAAGGCAGAAAAAGGTGAAAACTTACTCACCTGCGCCATCAATGCTGGCGTGGCCATTCCTCATCTGTGCCACCACACTCAAAGCGGCGACCAATCCCAAGGCCAACAAAGCTGCGGCCTATGTTATGTCGAGATCACCGATATCGATGGTCAGCGCGCCACAGTTAAAGCCTGTGAAACTCAAGTCGGTGAAGCTATCAGTGTGATCACCCATTCGGCGGCATTAAGTAAAATACGTCAGGCATCCCTAAAACATCTACTCAGCGACCACTTTGCCGATTGTGAAGCCCCCTGCCAGCAAGCTTGCCCAGCTGGCGTAGATGTTCAGTCGTATCTGTACCAAATTTCCCAAGGTAATCATCAACAAGCGATTAAAATCATCAAAGACACCTTACCCTTGCCGCTGTCGATCGGCCGTGTCTGCCCAGCTTTCTGTGAAACCGCATGCCGCCGTGGTGAGCTTGATGAACCAGTGGCTATCAGACAACTAAAACGTCACGCCGCCGATTTCGATCTGCAAGGCGACAGTTATGTGCCTAAAAGACTGCCAGCTACGGGTAAAAAAGTGGCGATTGTCGGCAGTGGCCCTGCGGGGATCAGCGCTGGCTTCTATCTTTCCAATGCCGGAGTCGATGTGACCCTGTATGAGTCGATGCCCAAAGCAGGTGGCTGGTTACGCTACGGCATTCCAGAGTATCGTTTGCCTAAAGCTATTTTGGATCAAGAGATCGAACTCTTGTGCCAAAACGGCATGAAAATCGAGACCAACACCCGCTTGGGTAAAGATATCCATCTGGACAATTTGCTCAGCGATTTTGATGCTGTGTGTCTGGCTATCGGCGCTCAAAAAGCGGTTCCAATGAAATACCCTGGTGTAGACTTAGAAGGTTGCTACTTAGGCGTCGATTATCTTAAAGATCACTGCACTGAGCAGCGTTATGTTACCGGTAAAAAAGTGGCCGTTATCGGTGGTGGTAATACCGCAATCGATTGCGCTCGAACCGCACTACGTGAAGGTGCCGATGTCACCTTGGTTTATCGTCGTACTCGCGACGAGATGCCCGCAGAAGACTATGAAATTGAAGAAGCCGAACATGAGGGTGTGCGTTTCTACTTTCTAACCAATCCTATTGAAAATCATAGTGATGGAGATGGACGCATTAATGCAGTGACCTTTGAGAAAATGGCACTTGGCGAGCCAGATGCTTCTGGACGTCGTTCGCCTAGAGCCACAGGCGAAACGTTTACAGAGGCATTCGATACCGTGATCCCTGCGGTTTCGCAGATGCCAGACATGGCCTTCCTTAAAGATCCTCAGAGTCAGCTTTCTTCAGGCGAAGTAGCACTGACACGCTGGAATACCTTCGCCGGTTGTGAATACACCATGTCTTCCGGTGTCGAAAAGCTGTTTGTTCTAGGGGATTCACGCACAGGCCCAGCTACTGCCGTGGCGGCGGTAGCCGATGGTAAAAAGGCTGCTGAAGCGATTCAAAAACAGCTAAACGGCAGCTTGAGTTGCGCGCTCAACCCCAAGCCATTTAATGCCGAAAAACGCGGCTCGGCCAAACTGGATTGGAGTCATTTCCCACAGAAATCACACCAAGACAAAGCCAAGATGCCCGAACTGGCTCTCAGTGCTCGTAGCGGCAGTTTTGCCGAAATTGAACTCGGTTTCAGTGAAGATGCCGCACTTGCCGAAGCGGCTCGTTGTCTCGAGTGTGGTTGTCAGGCCAATACCGATTGTCAGCTAAGAGATTATGCCAGCGAATACCGTATCGACGGTAAAGCGATCGATGGTCAGCAACATCGTGCATTTGTGCAAGACAAAAGCTCCCCCTTTATCAACTTTGACCCTAACCGCTGTATCAGTTGCGGCGCTTGTGTCGCCATGTGCCACCAGCAGGCGGGTCATAATGCCATTAGTTTCGAACCCGATAGTTACCTCGCGCTACCCAATGGCGAGACACAGGGTAAACGCAATGCGCCACGGGCAGGATTTACCGCCACTATGGCCGATAGTCAATGTGTGCAGTGCGGTAACTGCGTGCAAGTGTGCCCAACGGGTGCGCTAACCGATGCTCGCGACAAAGCCCAAGGGCGTAAGACTGAACTACAGCAAACTTCAACTATCTGTACTTATTGCGGTATCGGCTGTCGAGTGAATCTATTGACCGATCCCGACACTCAACAAATTGTTCAGGTCAAAGGTGACCCTAACTCTCCGGTTAACCAAGGCATGTTGTGTGTTAAGGGCTGCTTTGGTTTCGACTTTATTAACAGCCCACAGCGTCTCACCACCCCCTTACTGCGTAAGAATGGTCAATTGGTTGAAGCCAGCTGGGATGAAGCACTACGCTTTATCGGCGATAAATTAATAGCAGTGAAAAACGAATATGGGAGCAATGCCATTGCGGGGCTCGCCTCTGCTAAGGCGACTAACGAAGATAACTATCTGTTCCAAAAGTTATTTAGAAGCGTGATAGGCACAAATAATATCGACCATTGTGCACGTCTGTGCCATGCATCGACCGTGAGTGCGCTGCAAGCTTCGCTGGGCAGCGGCGCCATGACCAATGATATTCCGTCTATCAAAGACTCTGAATTAATCTTTATTCTTGGCTCTGACACAGAAGCAGCGCACCCCATCATCGCCTCGAAAATCAAACAGGCTGTGAACCAACATGGCGCGCGCTTGGTGGTTGCCGATCCTAAACGTGTCAGTATTGCCGACAGCGCCGAGCTGTATCTGTGTCATCGCCCCGGTAGTGATGTGATGCTAATCAATGCCTTGATGCAGCAGATCATTCTCAACGACTGGCACGATCTCGATTACATCAATGCCCGAGTCGAAGGTTTTAGTGAACTCTATGACGAGGTGATGAAACCCGATTACAGCTTGGACAATGCCGCCCTGATCACAGGTGTAAACGCCGCAGACATAGCCAAATTAGCTCAGCTGATTGGCACTAGTTCAAAGACCGCCGTTTATTACGCCATGGGGATCACTCAGCATACCTCGGGCCATGATAACGTCACTGCCATTGCCAATCTGCAACTGCTGTGTGGCAACATAGGTATCAGTGGCGGTGGGATTAACCCATTGCGTGGCCAGAGTAATGTGCAGGGCGCCTGTGATATGGGCGCACTACCCAACTACTTTACCGGTTACCAAAAAGTCGATGATCCGCTGATCCAGCAGCGCTTTAGACAAGCCTGGGGACAAACTGAGCTGCCATCGGATGCGGGCATTTCCGCTACCGAGATGATGCATGCGCTGGCTCATGGTGAATTAAAAGCTCTCTATGTGATGGGTGAAAACCCGGTATTGAGCGATCCCGATCAGGCACACGTACTCAAAGGTTTGGCTAATGCCGAGCTGTTGATCGTGCAAGATATCTTTATGACCGAAACCGCTGAGCTTGCCGATGTGGTATTGCCTGCGGCCAGCTTTGCCGAGAAACAAGGACACTTTACTAATACCGAGCGCCGGGTACAGCAGCTACAAGCCGCCATTGCATCACCTGGACAAGCACGACTCGACTGGCAGATTATTCAAGCTATCGCCAACGCCATGGGCGCCGATTGGCAATATCAGGATGAACGGCAGATCTGGTTTGAGATCACACAAGTCACGCCGCAATATCGTGGTATCAGCTGGAGCAGTATCGACAGTAATACGCCCGATGGACGTCAAGGGATCCAATGGCCTTGCCCTGCCGAAGGCCATCCGGGAACGCCTATATTGCATACACAGGAATTTACTCGCGGCCAAGCCTTAATGAAGCCGGTAAGCTATCGCCTACCCGCCGAAATGCCTTGCGAAGAGTATCCCTTTATTTTGTCGACCGGCAGATTGCTGGAACAGTTCCACACAGGCACATTGACCCGCAAAACCGATGGACTCAATGAGCTGGCAACGCCTAAAGTGATGATTTCGGCATTCGACGCCGATAAACTAGCCATCAAAAATGGTGACACGCTTAAACTCAGCACCCGTCGAGGGAGTATCGAAATTGCTGCGTTTGTTACCAAGCGGGCGCAGGCGGGAGTATTGTTTTTACCGTTCCACTTTGCAGAAGCTGCGGCCAATAAGCTGACCAATAATGCCTTGGATCCGGTAGCGAAAATCCCCGAATTTAAGGTGTGTGCCTTAAAGGTTTCTAAAGTCGTAGATTCACAACTGGCTGACGCTTAATCAGTATTACAGACTGACAAATAAAAAGGCCGCAATATACATTGCGGCCTTTATTTATCTTATTGATTATCCGGCTTTCTTGCGAACTTTAACCAGTACCCCAAAGTCCTGCTGGGGTAAAAAGACTGATATTTCGTCCCTGAAATACCAGCAAGAAGCAGGAACCTAATATTAAGCTTGAACTGATTTCAGTTTGCGACGAAGGCCTGCAAGCACCAGTAACATCAGTGCTGAAGCACCTAATGCACCACCTGACTCAGACTCTTCTTCAACGGTGAACTCTTCAACTTCACCTTCAATTTCAGTTTCGTCACCGCCTTGATCATTGCCATTGCCTTTGCCATCTGAAACCACATTTAGCAAGAAGGTCGTGCTGGCTTTATCCGCTGGGTTTTCAACATCAGCAACCGTTACCGTCACTTCTACTTCACCGTAGAAATGCTTGTCCGGAGTGATAGAGAAAGTACTACCCGAGGTATGACCGTCAACTTCAGCAGTGATGTTTTCACCGGTCACGGTGATTTGGTTAACACTGTTTTGCTCATCAGCGTACATCACCACAACACCTTCTAGAGTGGTGTTTTCATCGATACTTTGATCAGCAATGTTACCGATAGAGATATTTGAAGGAACTGACACCGTGTGGCTCATAGTGATATCAGCCATGCCTTCTACAGAACTAACCGCATTAACGGTCAGATCTTGGCCCGCAGAACTCTCTTTAACGCGAGTCCAAGCAGTCACTTCGAAAGATGAAGATTCTGGCCCGACGTAGTCGTAACAGATCACCAGACCGTCAGACAGCGTTTTATCTAAATCATCAAAAGCATATTGCTCGCCTAGGTATTGATTCAGAGGACCATAAGCATAGATACCACCTTTAAAGCCTTGTAGACCTACAGAACCACGGCCACCTTGGCTAGCGAAGTCCATGTTGTCATAGGCCATAAACAGCTCATATTCACCATCGCCATGACGAGTGTTTACATTGAAGATTAGCTCGAAATCAAATCGATCATCTTGCTCTTCCCATTGATAAACACGGTTAGCGTCAAGACCTGCTGAAATATAACCACGGGCACCATCGTACTCTAAAATACCCCAACCCGTTTGTGTGCTCGCGATAGTAATACCAGAACGATCACCGTAATTATTCACCAATGGTGTCGCAGTAATTGCTCTAGGCGCGCTCGGATCGGTCGGTGCATAACCACGCCACATCATACCAATCGACTCGTATGGGAAGCTGTTATATGGATAGATGTCATGATATGGGAAGAAGAAAGGCTGACCTTCCCATAGTGAAATCGCACCATGAGCACGAATATCGATAGAGTTTTGCTTACCTACATTCAAGTCATCTGCATTGTTAAACAGATGGAAGTTATCATAAGCGCCACCAAAGATAGCACTAACAGGGATCACGATACCTGAACGAGTCAGGATATTGTTATCGCGACCATTGATAGCACGACCGTTCTCAGCATACTCAACTGGGGCAAAACCACTCATGGTCGGGTAGATGCGGAACTCTTCCAAGTCTACATAACCACCTGGATTTGAGTTACCAAAATCAGGGGTACGACACATAGCATCAGTTAAGTTAGTGCTGATGTTGTAGCTGGCAACCACATCGGCAGTATTCGGTTGAACGCCGCTAATAATCAGCTTGCCATCTTCTAAGGTGATACCGGTAACGATCTCACTTGATGAAGCCAATACGTCTTCAACATCCAGACTTAGACCCGCAGGGATATCCGCAGTGATGGTGAATGCACGATCAGCACCACTATCGTTTGGCTGTACTTCGAAGGTAAATGGCACTTGATCGCCTAGTGCAGCACCTGTTTGCGGTACATCTAGATGAACATCATCCACACCACGAGTCAACTTAAAGGCCACTTTACCAATATTGCCGGCATTGATATCAGACGTACCAAAGTCGATCAGCGAGTAGTAAACGTCCCCTTCAACCATCTCTGGAATAGTCCAGTTAACTTGGATATCAACAGGCTCTTTACCATTGCTGCTTGGCACTTCAAGGCTCATGTTTGAAGCAAGAGTACCAGTTACTACTGTCGTAGCAAATTGGAAGGTCTCTTCAGGAGTATCAAAGTAGTTATTCTGAGCAGAACCTTTTCTTGGGTTATAGAAAATAGCCCAATATTTACCTTCTTCTGGCTGATTAATATTACAGAAGTTGTTGTATTGAATATGGTTAGACACACACAGTAGTTCCTCGAAAGGATCGGCTTGGCCATTACCATTGTAATCTTTACCAACAAAGACTGAGACATTACCTTTATCTAAGGAACCTTCTAATGTGCTCTCAATAGTACCCAAAGACTCAATCATTAAACGGCGAGCATTAGCTGGCACATCGATAAACTCAACGTGGGTCGCTTCATCTAAACGTTCGGTCATCTCAACAGTCAGATCTGCACCACTATCCCATGGGAAATATTTATCATCATCTTTTGGCAGAATGATAGTTTTCACATCGGCTTTCACAGGCTCAAAGATACGACCGTGAATATTGTCACCTTCAGGCAAGTTAATGCCCTTAATAACCGCATTACCATCATTTCGATGCGCTGTTGCACCTAAACGACCTGGCATACCATTCATGTCATATTTAAATACTACTGGCCAGTGCGCTTCAGACGCTGACCCCGAAGTTTCAGTGAAGCTAAGGCTTGTGTGTAGTTCAACTTCAGCGTTACTGAACCAGTCTTGAGTATCCATGATTGATGCTTCAACCACGATATCCATGCTTTCGCCAGCTTCTAAAGTGAATTCACTTGGGCTCACATTAATGGTGACACCGTTTTGCACCGATTGGCTACGTGAATCAAATGCCCAGTTAACCACATCATCATGAGTCACACTCCAGGTACCTGCAGTGGTCGCCTTAATGGTACGGATCCACTGACACTTAGGCTTACACTCGAAGTTGACCAACTGAGGAATATTCAGCTTATGTACTGCACCACCGTTTTCAGGATCTGCCGCTTTAAAGTTATCAGCCGTTTCATCCATTACGAAGCCTGCTTTCACAGCATTAGCCACATTGATACGACCCGTACCTGCCCGATATGTCGATGCTAAAGCCACATCCCCATTCTCATCGTTCAGTCTATGGTATTGCACCTTGTTTTCAGCCGTCATCGCCAAAGCCGACTGAATCTCTGTCGCTGTCCACTGTGGCTTGGCCTGCTTCAACAATGCCATTGCACCCGCAACATGAGGAGACGCCATCGAAGTACCGCTTAGGAAAGCAAAATCGGCACTACCAGCACCAGCCAGGAATGGATGCTCATCGGCAAATGCCGCATAGATGCTCACACCAGGTGCAGCTACAGCAGGGATCAAGGCTTCTTGAGTCGATGAACTTGGACCACGAGATGAGAACGCAGCTAACCAATCGGCACGCTCAGGATCGATATCACGGGCAATAGTGGTTTCGGTGATGGTTAACGTATGGTCACTACCGTATCTCAACCAGTCATAAAGACCATAACCGTTTAAGTCATCTTCCCAACGACCATCCCAATCCTGCTTAGCAATATGTACTGTCGGTACAGAGTAAGACGCCGTAGAAACGATGGCATCATCGTTTGAGAAGTTGTACATGATCATGCCGTCAGCACCACCGGCCTTGACGTTATCGGCTTTAGCCGTACGAGCAATACCATTGGCATCATTAAGATCATTACGCTGACAAACTACGATTACATCCGTTGGATTACCGCTTGCATCATTCAGGTCAAACGTCCCTTCAGGGAATGGCGTACCACAATAATGGTCACCATAATCGGCCGCTTGGACCACCAGACCAGTCACCGAAGAGGTGTTGATCGCACCACCCACAATTTCAGTCCATGTCGGCATCTCTTGGCCGCCCACAGGATCGACAAGCTTAGATTCAACCAAGACTGCACGGGCATGCGTCGACGCTGCAACGTTCAATAACCAAGGAGAAGCATGATCGATTGCACCAAAGTATTCTTGATAACCTTGAGGTTGGCCCGAGTTACCTGCAGCAACGGCTACAGAAATACCCGCTTCACGCGCAGATAAGAATGCAAGCTCAACATCGTCAGCCCAAGGGTGAGAATCTTGACCACCGATAGAGAAGTTGATCACGTCAACGCCATCGCTGATCGCATCTTCAATACCCGCGATCAAGGCTTCACCCGGACAGCCGCCATTGATTTCGTTTGATGGGTGACAAACCTGATATGAGATGATGTTAGCGTGAGGTGCTACACCACTCAAACGTGGGAACAAATCTTCTTTAACCACATCGCCATCAGAGACCGCATCGGTAGAGCGGTTAATAAAATCTACATCGTACAATACGTTACCGGCAGCTGTTGAGGCTACGTGAGTACCGTGACCTTGGTAATCTTCACCCACTGCTGGACGGGTATCACCATATTCACCAGTGGTGAAATAATCTGTGATCACAGGATATGAACGTACACCGATCAGCTTGTCGTTACACATGCTTTCGAAGCCAGACAGAGTACAGTCACCCACATACTGTCCTGACCCCCAAGGGTTAATGTGGTCGTAACCATCGCCACCCACATCGGCAAACGAGCTGTGATCTGTGTTCACACCAGTATCAACGATACCAACGATAATACCTTCACCTTGATAAGGTACCGACTCAGTAACGTTACCTGTCCAAACTTTGTCAGCGCCAATCAGCTCTGGGCCTGCATCAGAGTGAAGTTCATAGGTTTTAGAGCGACGAACCGAAGCCACACCCGCTAGTTGTGAAACTCGTTGTGCTTCGTCTTGGGTCATGGTCATAGAGAAACCGTTTACCGCATTGGTAAACTGCTGACGAACCTGACGACTGCCTAAATTCGATTGCACTTCAGAGATAACTTGCTGTTGTTTTTGAAGTAATTGACTACGATAGGCAGATACCGCGTTGTTTACTGGTTTACCCGCTACAAATAGCTTACCGTCTGACTTCTTCGCTGAAGTACGAGCAGTGCCACTATCAAGCCCCAGCAGACTTGCTCCTGCTTGAGCCAGTGGTTGCTGCTGCAGTCTTACGATGTAAATCTGTTCACCAATAATCCCTTCCTCAGCAACAAATTTACGGCTTTGAGGATTGATCTGTACGTTTAACCCATCATTTTGTAATAGGTTCTGGCGGGTCTGGAGATTCAAGTCATTGTTATACTGAGCAATCTGCTCAGCAGTCACCTTAAGCGGTTGAATAACTTGAGCTTGATCTTTTAAGGCAACGGCAGCATGAGCCATGCCAGCACTGTAAAGTGCGGCGCCCACTGCTGTTACAATAGTCTTCACTCTCATTCACTTTTCCTTCAATATGTAACGCTTGACGATGTAAAATTTTTGTATGGGTATTCATCAGCGGAATAACATATAATCACTTCATGAACATGAAGCAGCAGTGAATTGTTGTAGCATTTTGTACTTTTGTTAAAATTTAAACATAAAAACAACAAGCGACGACAGGGTAGAAATCAGCGAGACAAATGAAATAAAAACAATAAGTTAAAATATTTTCCGATTTTATTTTACATAAGTATTAGCGAGTGACACGTATTATGATGGAGGGTGGAATTCACTAACTTGAAATAGCTGTGAAATATTGTTGATGTAGGACATACTGAATTTCAAATGCAAATTAGTCTCGCAGCGAGTAATTCCCCAATTGCACACAAATGAGTAAAAATACTTCTGTTTATGCACCTGCAAGCCTATGGATGGATAACAAACAGACTGTTTGGGTAAATATCCAGTCGATATCACTAACCAATGAACAATCCCGAAAATGAACAAAAATTCGCTAAAAATCACATTAATACAAGCAAACAAACTTCATCTAACTTATGTAGCATTTTGTACACTTGTTAAAAATCCTACAGACTTTTAACATAAGATAGGTTTAGATGCTTATATACCCCATAGACCTTCGGTAACCGCCATGAAACAGCTTGTACTCGGCGTTGTTCTGCTACTTAGCCTGGTAATATTCGATACCAAAGCTGCAGATCCAATAGATACCATTACCACGGGCGAACTTCATTTTGCGCTCGCTGTCGGCTATGGTGGAATCGAAAATCCTCGTGCAAAATCTGAAGAAATTATCACTTATGCATTACCGAGCTGGTCTTACTATGATGAGCGCTTTTATGTCGAAAACTTTACTTTAGGTTACAGCTTATATGAGTCGGACACTTTTCTGATCGATCTGCAAAGCCAGCTTAATGAAGATGGACTCTTTTTTGAGTTTGATGGCCTAAATAAAATTTTTATGAGTGATATTTTAGGCTTTGTACCGCAAGGAGCCCCCATTAAAGGCAAGCCGACACCTCTAGTTCCCGTCGAGCGAAATATTTCCTATCTAGGAGGAATTAAAACCACATGGGTTAGCCCCTATGTCGATCTAAGTCTTAGTTATTTTCATGATATTAGTGGTGTACATCAGGGCAACGAAATCCATTTTAATCTCAACAAAAATATTGGATTTTCATGGGGAGCCCTAGGGTTCGAAATCGGAGCTGTACGTAAAAGTGAGAATCTCGTCAACTACTATTACCATTACACCGCCGCCGAGCTAGGAAGAAAAATAACAGCGGGTCTGCAACCGTCTGAATCATCAATAAACTATCACGCCCGTAGCGTGCTAAACCTACCGCTAGGACACAACTTCAACTTTGTCACGCTTGTTACCTATACTTGGTTAGGAAACGGCATCACTCGCAACGCCATGGTGGAAAAAGATAGCTATCTCTCAGGCTTTATCGGGGTGAGCTATGCTTTCTAACAAATTAGCTTTGATGAAGTTATTACTGTCATTCTTGTTACTGTGTAGCTTCGAAGCTCATTGTACAATGACAGAGGTTAATGTTGCCCCGAAAACCTGTGCTGTGCTTGAGGAAGGCAAACCTTGCCATATCCAACTTAAGGTTAATTATACTCTCGATAATCTTGAGCAAACCTGTATCTGGCTAGCTCACAAAACCAGCCCGGAACAGTGTTTCAATCGTCTCGATGTGGCCCACTTTTTAGAACTCACTCTCACCAAAGACACATTAGTCCTCATCAAAAATATAGATGAGAAAATACTTGAACAAGTTACAATCCAGATTGCCACTTACCAGCCGGTCAATCAGCGTAAACGACGAGGACTCAACTGGAACCTGCTATGAGCAACCCAAGATTATTGCTTATCGAAGATGATATCGATCTCGCCGAGCTAACGACTCTCTATCTAAGCCAACAAGGTTTTGATCTTACCCATACAGAATCGGCCGAAGCCGCATTAGCACTGCCAGAGCAAGCGTTTGAGTTGATCATCTGTGACGTGATGTTGCCCGGTGAAAGTGGTTTTAGCGTATTTGAACAACTTAAAAAGCGTTATCAATGTACCTTGATCTTTATGACGGCACTCGATGGCCAAGAAGACCAAATCAAAGGGCTGGATATCGGCGCCAGCGACTACATAGTTAAACCCATCAACCCAGAGTTATTAACCGCAAGAATTCGTGCCAATTTACGTAAAGCTTCGGCGCAAACCAGTAATTTAATTACCCTAGATGGCCTGACCATAGATAACAGCCTGCAACAAATCACCATCGACTCACACCCCTTAAAGTTCACCACTCAAGAGTTCAATCTATTGTGGATTTTTGCCCGTCGACATGGTCAAGTCCTCTCTCGAGAATACTTATTTGAGCAGTACGTAGGCCGTCCCTATGACGGCTTAGACAGAGCCATAGATCTCAAAGTCAGTCGGCTGCGTAAAAAAGTTGATAGCTATCAAATCGAAGGATTATCTATCCAAACCGTTCATGGCCGAGGCTATCTTTTTAACTATCAACCCAAGCATCTGGCGTAATCATGAAGTTTCAATTTTATAGACTCTACGCGCTGCTGATTATCAGTAGCGCGCTTATCATCTGGTCATTCAGTGAAATTCATGACTCATATCAGCAAGAAACTGAATCCTATCAATTAGATGTGGAGACGGTTTTTGAGAATCAGTTACAAAATCCGCAATCACTGTTAAGTTACCTTTCTACAGAAGAGCTCGCCTTACCCAAGGATTTAACCGATAGGCTCGCTCAAGGCAAAACCATCGCCTTGACCTTGAGTAACAATCAAACTTACTACTATCGACAAGCCCCGGAGCCGGGACATTTTCTTGCCTTAGGCCCCATTACCCACAAAGTCGAAAATCGAGTTCCGCCAGAGCTGATTATCTTTGCTCTCTATGCCAGCTTAGGTTGTTTAGCACTACTGTTAATTTGGCCGCTATTTAAAGATCTTGCCACGCTACAACAAGATGCAATCTCTTTTGGGGCCAAACCCAGAAAAATGCCGCAACGCATTAAAAAAAGCTCTGCAATTTACCCATTAGCCAAGGTATATAACCAGATCAGTGGTGAAGTCGTTGATTTAATTCAGATGCACAAAGAATTGTCACGCACCGTCTCCCATGAAGTCAGGACACCATTATCGAGAATGCGCTTTGCCCTGCAGCTCAGTAAAGAGGAACTCAGCACTAAATATTGGCAACGCCTCAATGCCGATATAGATGAAATTGAGCAGTTGGCAAACACCTATCTCTCTTTTGCTAAGTTAGAACATAGAGAAGCGAAAATAACAAAAAATCTGTGTTCAGCGGAAGAGTTTATGGCACAACTTGAAGAGAAGTTTTGCCTCTACCAACATAAAATTAGTATCGACTTCTCCTACCATGGTGACAAGGCATATCTGGATAACAACTCCATGTGTATCGCCGCACAAAACCTTATTATGAATGCCCTCAGATTCGCCCAAAGCAGGATCATTGTCACTATGGAATGCAGCGAACAGTTATGTAAGCTAACAGTGCAAGATGATGGCCCAGGTTTCGAAGGCAAAGGTAAGCAGCTGCTTGCCGCCTTTGTCAGAGATAAGGAACAATCAGACTCCTCAGGTTACGGATTAGGGCTATATATTGTTCGCAAGGTAGCGATTTGGCATCAGGGTGCCCTGCAAATCGATAACGGCGATCAACTTAAAGGTGCCTGTTTAAGTATTGAATGGAAAAACCAGCCGACGACCGACATTGAGGATTAAGGATTGAGGGTATAGTAAAGAGTCAGGCTAAGTGAGTCTTGTGCTCACAACCCCTTGGCTAAACATGGCTATAATAAATTTGGCAGCAGACTTAAGCCGACACCACACACACTAAAAAACAGTAGCAGCCATAAAATATTCAGTCGCAGCTGTTTTAAAAGCACCCATCCCACCAGCACCAACAGCAGATCCACCAACGAATTCATCGCACTGCTAATCACAGGCGAAATCAACGCCGCTAACAATAACCCTACCACGGCAGCGTTGACACCACTTATCGCCCCTCTCAACGAAGGATGCGACATCACCAGTTGCCAATGATGAAATACCGTAAGTACCAATAAAAAGCCCGGTAAAAAAATCCCCATGGTAGCAATTAAAGCACCGACTAAAGGCGCATCTTGTACCAGTTCGGCACCTAAGAATGCAGCCAAAGAAAACATAGGGCCAGGGACAGCCTGTGCCATGGCATAGCCGGTTAGGAAACGCTCACTGTCCATACTCTGACCAACGGACATTTCCAGTAAAGGCAACACCACATGACCACCACCAAATACCAAGGCTCCCGCCTGATAAAACTGTGCAAAGAGTCGGCTTAAGGGTTGGCTGAATTGCAGCAATAACAAGGTGACAATAAACAGCAGCCCAAACACGATTAACCATCTCAAAGACAGTTTTAACTGAGACGGACTATTTGGGGTATTTTCTACAAGGTTAGATGAGGTCTCATCACTGACTGATGAAGATTGTTTAGTCTTTTTAGCTGAAGACTTTGCAACTTTAAAAGTTGAAGGCTCTACCGCTTCAGGAGTTAACCACAATCTGCCCACAAAGGCGGCGGCAATTAAAACAGCCAACTGACTCCATAAGGTCACCGACCATAGGGTGATAACCGCGGCCAGCATCATTAAAACTTGAGTGCGCAGATGACGACAAAATTGACGTAACATAGTGATCACCGCATCGAAAACCACCACGACCGCCATCAATTTAAGTCCATGAATTAAACCGGTGAACCACGGCATATCTAGCCAATGTACACTGCCAACAGCAAGGAAATACATCAATACAAATGAAGGTAAGGTAAAACCGACAAAAGCGCTCAGCGCACCAAGCAAGCCGCCTTTGTGATAGCCAATAGCAAAACCTACTTGGCTAGAACCAGGGCCAGGAACCACCTGACTGAGTGCCACAAAACTGCTGTAGTGATGGGCATCTAACCAATGGAGTTCATCGACAAAACGTTTTTTAAAGTAACCAATATGCGCGGCAGGGCCACCAAAACTGACTAGGCCTAAAACAAAGAACTGATGAAAAATTAACCACACATCCATGTCCTCAAAACAAAGCTAATGTTATCTGAAGCTAGCCACTAAAAATCAAAAACACCATAAAAACACATCAATGATAACGAGTCGTCACTCCCATTGAAAAATACTCACCATGTTATGAGTGATTTTCACCAAGGATAATGATCTTAATGGGTATTATAGATTATGGCAGTTAAGTGACGATTTAGTGACAGGCTGACTAAAGTGCTTTTTCTAGGAGCACTAACACCTCAAAATGATCTGTGTGCGGAAACATATCAAACAGTTGCACCTTGCTGACCTGATAACCTGAAATGCAGCGCAAATCTTTAGCTAAGGTCTTAGGATTACAGCTGGAATATAAGATTGCCTTGGGAGCAAACTCGCTAAGAGAAGTACAAAGTGACTCACCTATGCCCCTGCGAGGTGGGTTAACGATGATCACATCAGGCTTATTGTTGGCATCACGGCCGCTGGCAAACTCGGTAGAATCCAGTGCAGTAAACTCCACTCTATCCAGCCCCATGGCCTCGGCCGACATCTTGGCACAAGCTATCGCCTCGGCCTCAATTTCAATACCGGTTAAGGCGATATCCTTGGACGCGCAGTGCAGACCAAAGCCACCAACACCACAAAACAGATCCCAAATCGCCTTAGGTGCTAACTGCGTCGTCCACTCTCTAGCTGTCTGATAGAGTTTTTCGGCCACTTCGGGGTGGGTTTGGAAAAAGCTCTTAGGTCGAATATACAGAGGCACATCGTTAAAACGTTCCTCGAGTCGCGTCGCCTGAGTCAGAAAAATCTCCTGTTCACCTTCTAAAATAGCCATATGCACAGGTTGTAGGTTAACCGACACCACTTTTATCTGCGGAAATTGTTGCAGTAACTGCGGCAGTTCACGCTCAATACGCTCAATGGCATTGGTTGAGCGCAACACGAAACGCAGCATATATTCGCCACGCACCTGACTGCGGGTCAATAGAATAAACTTAAGCTCGCCTTTGGCTTTATCGACACGATAAGGCGGTATTCCCGCCTGTTGAACAAACTTTTCTAAGCGATACAGTAGCCGCTGCATATCCTCTGGATACAAGGCACAATCACATAGACTCACAGCCTCGCCTGCCGGACTAACCAAACCTAAAATAGGCTGATGCGCCGCGCCTAATACCACCATTTTTGCTTTATTGCGGAAACCGTTTTCAGGCCCAAATACTGGCGCTAGCCATTGCTCGACGTTTAAGCCTTGAAGCAACTCTTTAAGCACTTGTGATTTTTGCGCAAGCTGCTGTTCCAGCGGCGTCTGAATGTGACGGCAAGATAAGCACTGTTTGGCATCGAAATAGGCACATTTCACAACAAATCAACTCACGCTCTAGATAAAAAGGCGCCACACTGTAGCGCTTTTATGATTAAAAATCACCTCCAACGCTAGTCTAAAGGTGCTCAAGTGGCTCTTCCCTCTGACAGGGCTAACGCCTAAGCCGAAGCTAATCTAAAGATAGCTTATCCACATCGGCCTTAATCGGCCTAACACCCAATCGGTCACTAGCCCATTGCAACGCCTCTTTAGCTGTGTGCCTAAAAGTGGTTAGCTTACCGCCATAAATAGTTAAAATATGCGGGTGAGACTTAGAGCTACGCATTAAAGTTTCTCTGGGAAGATCGAAAGCATCCCCTTGCTGTTTAGGTAACACTCGAATGCCGCAGTAATGCCTGACGATATTATCTCGCAGATGATTCTCATCGCCATGCTGAGGAAAATAATGAGCGTATATACCCAGTAGATAATGGATTTCAGCTTGGGTTATCCCAGCTTTATCAGGGCTATCGATGGCGGTTTCCGTGGTGCCAATCAAGGTTTTCCCCTGCCAAGGGATCACAAATACCACTCGCTTATCGAAGATAGACTCTAAATATAAAATCCCCGCAGGCGGAGGAATATTTAAAAGCAGATGACTGCCCTGCACGAGTTCAATATCCACTTTTTCAATGGCAGGTGAGACTAAGTCCAGCGTTTGATTGACCCAAGGGCCGGTGGAATTGATAACACATTTTGCAAAAATCTGTTGTGGCTCAGCTGAGATGGTTTTATCGGATTGACGGAAACTCAACACACAACCGGAATGGTCATGGCTAATTTGCTCAACTTGTACTTGAGTCTTGATCTGCGCCCCTAACGCTTGCGCACTTTTAGCCACCGCAACCGTGAGCTGATGATCGTCAGTTTGCGCATCCCAATAACGAAATACCGCTCTAAGACCATTGAGTTTTAATCCTAGCGACGGCCACTCTTTAGCATCAACCGCATTGAAGTGCCCCAAGGTATCAAACTCACTCAACATGGCATACAGACTTAATCCCGCCCGAATCGCTAATGGCCCCCGCTGACTACCTTGATAAATGGGGATATAGAATGGAACCGGCTTAACCAGTTTTGGCGCCAAGGTTAATAACGCCTTACGTTGAGCCAAAGATTGTCTAACTAAGCTCAGCTGGCCATTTTCTAAATAGCGCAACCCACCATGGATCAACTTACTGGAGTTAGCTGAGGTTTGTTCGCCAATACCGCCTTGCTCCAGTAATAGCACCCGATAGCCCGCTGCTTGCGCTCGCTGGGCAATACCTACTCCGGTTATTCCAGCGCCAATAATGGCGATATCCACAGCATCCATACTGCTACTCCCTCAGTATCTTAATCCGCTTTATCGGTTTCGGTTTGTGTCAAATAGCCATAGGCTTTGTCGCAAAGACGCTTAAGCTCGATAAACGCTTCAGGCTCGCCGCCTAATTTGCAGCGCATCTGTTCAGGAATCGCTAGCGCCTGTTGATGAAGCGCCGCACCTTTTTCGGTGAGGTGCAACACTCTTACTCGCTCATCGGACTCGCTTCGCCCCCGAGACACTAAACCTTTAAGCTCGAGTCGCTTCAACAAAGGCGTCAGAGTCCCCGAATCTAAATGAAGCTTGTCACCTAAGGTTTTAACGCTGATCCCCTGATGCTGCCACAGCACTAACATCGCCAAATATTGAGAGTAAGTTAAATCGAGACGTTCAAGCAGGGGACGATAAGCTCTCATCATGGCATTAGCCGCACTATAAAGAGAGAAACAAACCTGATTTTCTAATGCCAGTGGATCACGGGAAACGGATTGACTCATAATTGACTTTGTCCATTATTAAATTGCACACAACTTTTATAAAGTTTACTGCAATGTGCCCGAAAGTGAAAATTTATCAAAGGGAAGCTTTCAACTTTTGACAGTCAATAATTTGTCATTTAGATAACGGCAACCTGCGATTACCAAGTAAAACCATTGGGATATCTGGCGTCTAAATTATGACGCTAACAAACACATCCTCTGGCCAAGCTAAGTATATAAAGTTAAAGATAAAATCATACTTGATTTTATCTTTGTAATCCCCTAACTTGCCTGCATTAATTAGGGTTATATTCTAAAGTTAGATTGGAGCAGTTTCCCATGAAGCGACTATTAGTGACTATCTCTTGTTTGTTCGTAGGTCAGGCTTACGCGCAATGCTCACAACCTGTGACTCCGGTTGATATTCCTTTTGAAGTCAATAGCTCCTATTTTGCCAGCCAATATGCCCAGCAACTTCAGCAGTTTATTCAACAAACCGAATCAGATTCGGGTTACCTGTTAATCGAGTTCCCACTGTTTAAGGGCGACAAAGATGCTAAGATGCAAGAGTATGATCTCTGGTTAGCTAATCGCCGCATAGAAAGAGTCAAAACCTATCTGACTAAATCTGAGGTTCAATCACCAATCGTGACACGCCTACTCACCGCCGGCAAAGAAGATTCACGTACCGTTAGCCTGCACTGGTGCCAGCAAGAGCAAGATTATGCAGCTATTGCCGATAACAGCACTCAAGCTCGCAGCTTCGAATAACCTTAAGTCAACACAGCAATTATTAACAACGGCTTAAACCTACTCTGACTTTAAAAAAACTGTTTTAGTTAACATTTTTAGCATATTTAGTGGATAGGATTACAAATCTGCGACATACGCTCATTCTCCCTCCTTTGCCTCGAAGTACACTGCTTACATGGTTCTCCGCCACCAAACATTGTGATGAAACAGGCAAAACTTCCCGAGGAGGGAATATGTTAAGATCGCTTTATCTTTGCTTATTAATACTCTTTATCTGCGTTCCCTCATTGAGCCAAGCTTCCGAAACTCAGGCTATCGCTAGCAATGCACAAACGGGGCAGACTTGGCACTATGTCGATGCCGATGGTCAGCTAAAAATTAAACTGTATTTCTTCTGGTCTAAAACCTGCCCACACTGCGCCGAAGCGCATCCATTTATCGATGCTCTGCCCGAAAAATACCCTTGGATTGAGCTTGAATCTCACATGGTTTCTGCCGCTGGCACCATGGATAAATGGCAAGCAATCGCCGAAGAAACGGGCACACCACCACGCTCAGTCCCTTATATCGCCTCCTGTGAAAAAGCCACCATGGGCTACAGCAGTGAAGCGGTTACCGGGCAATTTATCTTACAAAACTTAAAGAATTGCTACCTCTCGTTAGGCGGTAAACTCAGCCAAGCAGAGATGGACAGCACAGTCACCACCAATAGTACTGAAGCAGCCCCTCTATTTGGTACTTGTGAACAAAGCAGTGAACCTGGCACCTGTGATCTGGACTTAACCCCAGTTGAAGCTACGCCAGTCAGCAGCGTTCAACCAGTAGACCTGCCGATTGTGGGTGTGGTTGCACCAGAGAAGTTATCACTACCCGTTCTGACCGTCGTGCTTGCCGGCGTCGACGCCTTTAACCCCTGCGCCTTCTTCGTGCTGTTGTTCTTACTGTCGATTATGGTCAATGCCAAGAGCCGTACACGCATGCTGATCGTCGGTGGCATCTTCGTGTTCTTTTCTGGCTTAATCTACTTTTTGTTTATGATCGCTTGGTTGAATATCTTCCAGTTATTAGGTGCTGGCAGCGATGGCGGGCTGATTATTCTCGGAGCGGGTATTCTGGCGCTGATCGCCGGTGTGATAAATATCAAAGACTATTTTGGAACCAAAGGCGATGTCACCCTATCTATGTCGGCTGAAAATCGCACCGGACTGATTAAGCGCATGGGGAAACTCACCAGTGCCAGCAGTATGGCCGCTATGATTATGGGTACCGTTGTGCTGGCCATTTTAGCCAATGCCTACGAACTGCTTTGTACTGCAGGCTTTCCGATGATCTACACCAGTGTGCTGTCGATGCATGACCTACCGGCTATCGAGCGTTATCTTTACTTAGTCTTCTATAACGTGGTTTACGTTATTCCACTGGCGATCATCGTTATTGCCTTTAGCGCGACCCTTGGCAAACGTAAACTGACCGAGAAAGAGGGGCAAACACTCAAGTTAATGTCTGGCATCATGATGATAGGTCTAGGGGGAACTCTGGCTGTTGAACCTAACGCCCTGCAAGATGTTACTTTAGCAATAGGCTTAATTGTCGCCTCTATCGGACTGACATTTATGATCACTTTGACGCGTAAACTACTGGCTAGAAAGGCCTAAGCTAGCAATTTTATACCAATACTAGGGCTTAAGCTGAGTATAATGATAGCCCGCTAAAACTTGAGAATGGACTTTAATATCCATTCTCAAGTTTTTTGCTTTTAGGCCGATAAATCTGCCATCAAGATTTTGCCAGCCATCAAGGAGTCACTATGAGCATTTCAGTCACTAGTCATGATCTGCAACCTAACTTAAATCACGGTAGTGTTGGAGTGAAAGTCGCTCAAATCGCCAAATCACAACAGCAAGCTGAAGGTCAAATGATAATGCAGCTTATCGAGGCAACTTCTGCACCGGCGCAACCCGTACCTGTGGGCAACAGCGGCCATATTATTGCTACAACAGCATAGATAAGCACAAAGATAAAATCGCATTTTATAAAGACAAACAAGCCCTCAACATTGAGGGCTTGTTCATAAAACAGGCTTTAATTAAGCTGCTTTTTCACTGCTTTCTTCGCTGTGACGGATAAGATAATCGAACGCACCCAATGATGCCGTTGCGCCACTGCCCATAGCGATAATGATCTGCTTGTAAGCCGAGTTAGTAACATCACCGGCAGCAAATACGCCTGGTAATGAAGTTTCGCCTTTAGCATCGACAATGATCTCACCACGATTAGTCTGCTCGATGGTCCCTTTTAACCACTCCGCATTCGGTACCAAACCAATCTGCACGAAGATACCGGCAAGTTCGACATGGTGGCTTTCACCTGTGGTGCGATCGGTATAGTTAAGGCCGTTTACACGTGTACCATCACCAGTCACTTCTGTTGTCATAGCCTGAGTAATAATATCAATATTACCCATTGAAGCCGCTTTACGTTGCAGCACTTCATCGGCGCGCAGCTTGCTATCAAACTCTAATACAGTCACATGTTCAACAATATTCGCTAAGTCGATTGCCGCTTCGATACCTGAGTTACCACCACCAATGACCGCAACGCGCTTGCCTTTAAATAGTGGACCATCACAGTGTGGGCAATAGGCTACACCTTTACCGCGATATTCTTGTTCGCCAGGCACATTCATTTCACGCCAGCGAGCACCAGTGGCGAGCAAAATGGTTTTACTACGTAGTAGTGCGCCGCTTTCAAGCTCTAATTCAAATAACTCACCAGATTTCAGGCTCAAGGCACGTTGGTTATCCATGATATCGACATCATACTCATGTACGTGAGCTTCTAAGTTAGCCACTAATTTCGGGCCTTCAGTCGCCTTAACCGAAATAAAGTTTTCGATACCCACAGTTTCAGCCACTTGGCCACCAAACTTATCGGCCACAATACCAGTACGTAAGCCTTTACGCGCCGCATAAATGGCAGCCGATGCGCCTGCGGGGCCACCGCCAACCACCAATACGTCGAAAGCTTCTTTCTGATTAAGTTGCTCAGCCTTACGACTAGCCGCATTAACATCTAACTTATTGAGGATCTCAACGACACTGATGCCACCTACAGAGAAAGGTTCGCCATTCAGGTAAACTGAAGGTACCGCCATGATATTGCGTTGGTCGACTTCCTCTTGGAATAGCGCCCCATCAATCATCACGTTAGTAATGTTAGGGTTAATTGCCGACATCATGTTTAACGCCTGTACCACTTCAGGACAGGTTTGGCAGCTGAGTGAAACATAGGTTTCAAAATGGTACTGACCAGGTAGATCGCGGATCTGCGCAATCACATCTTGATCAAGTTTGATCGGGTGGCCGCCAGAATGCAACAACGCCAGTACCAATGAGGTAAATTCATGTCCCATAGGCAGACCTGCAAACGTGATCTGGCTGTGAGTGTCTTTACTGGTTACTGTCATCGACGGGGTGCGCTCACCCGCTGATTCGGTCAATGACACTAAATTTGATAATCCGGCAATATCATTAGCCAGAGACTTTAATTCTTGTGCTTTAGGACTGTCATCTACTGATACGACAAGTTCAACTGGGCGCTTGAGGTTTTGCAGATAAGTAGTCAGCTGATTTTTTACATTCGTATCTAACATGAAAACTCCTAAATTCTGTCACTCATTCATGAGTAAATTTATTAAATGCTTTGGAATAAAATGCCGACTCAACCTGCAGGGGGATGGCTAAGTCGGCATGGAGAAAATGATGCCTAGTAAGGGACTAGGCCAAAGGATAAGGGAGATGAGGCCTTATCCAATGGGGTTGACGCAGTAGATTTAGATTTTACCTACTAGGTCTAAAGATGGAGCTAGAGTTTCTTCACCTGGCTGCCATGCTGCTGGGCATACTTCACCATCGTGAGTTGCAACATACTGAGCTGCTTGAATCTTACGAACTAGCTCAGAAGCGCTACGACCAATACCTAGGTCATGTACTTCAGCCACTTTGATTTCGCCTTCTGGGTTGATAACGAAAGTACCACGTAGGGCTAGACCTTCTTCTTCAATCATCACACCGAAGTTACGGCTGATAACACCAGTTGGGTCACCGATCATTGGGTAGTTGATCTTGCCGATAGTGTCAGAGCTGTCGTGCCATGCTTTGTGAGTGAAGTGAGTGTCAGTAGAAACAGAGTAAACTTCAACACCCATAGACTGTAACTTCTCGTAATGGTCAGCCATGTCACCAAGTTCAGTTGGGCAAACAAAAGTGAAATCAGCTGGGTAGAAGAAAACTACAGACCACTTACCTAGCAAGTCTTGTTCGCTAACTGAAACGAAATCACCATTGTGATAAGCAGTTGCAGAGAAAGGCTTGATTTGGGTATTGATAATAGATTGTGTCATTTGATGCTCCATTTACGTTATTAACTTAAATAAACTTCGAGGGTTAGCTTGTTAGCGAGCCCTAATGCGTTGTCGATGGAGAAATAATAGCGAGGAAGAATAATTAAAGATAACGGGTAAAAACTATCATACTAATCGATTTTTATGATTGAACTATTTATATGACAGAAAAACCGATTAGCCGAAAGGGAACATCACACTGTTATTGCCACAATTCGAAACGGGTCAAACTCCGGCTTAATGGGAAGTCGAGCTGCAATGATAGCTGCTGTGCTTGGGCTTTGAGGCCGCTACTGGAGATATCTTGAGCCACCTTACCTGCAAGAATAACCCAGTTGCCACCACCGGTTAAACAGGCTCTCACTTCGGCAAAATGAATCTGTAATAGAGACAAAAGCTGTTGGTCTTTGCTGTGTTCTTTCCAACAATTCAATACCAGATATCCATCTGATTTAATCAAACTTGCCGCATTAGCAATAAAAGTTTCGGTTAATTGATTTTCATCTACCCCATCAGCGCCATATATATCGGCAAAAATCACATCCACTTGTTTATGCTCTCGCTGCACCAAAAACTCAGTAGCATCTTGATGGATCAGGGTTAGTTTCTTGCCGCTAGGGAGTTGAAAATAGCGCTGAGCAATATCAATCACCGCCGATCTCAGCTCTACTGCGGTAATTTTGATTGCCCTATCGAAATGACGCAGCGCATGAATTAAACCTCCACCTCCTAAGCCTAATATTATGACTCGCTTAGGCTTTTTATATAGCAGCACCAATAACATAGCTTGAAGGTAGGTATGCTGAGGTATATGCGGTGCACTCTTTAGCAGCTTGCTTTGCTCATCATTATCACCAAAGGAAAGAATGCGCATCTGTTTGTCCTCAAGCACCATTAAAGGACCAAACTCATCTTCACTGCGATATATGGCTTGAAAATCTGTCATGCTTTTTCCAGAAAGGGGCACGCTGCAAAGGATTAAGCACGCCATTAAACAGCCTCCATTATGAAGCAATTGACCTCAGAACCACAGGCATTTAGTAAATCTACTCCAGACAAATTCGACCAAACCTATGATTCATTGCATAAATATCAATGTTGTAGTATTTGTTTAACTTCTCATGTTTCCACAATCGATAGTTTTATGACCAACACATTTGTTATTGCATCACTGTATATCGCGCTATTCATATTCGGTCAGCGACTGATCAGCCACTGGATCAGTAGACTGGCTGTCAATAAGCAGGTTTCTGATACCCGCGCTAAGCTGGTCACTCAGTATATCAGCTACCTGTTTTTCGGCGTGATGGCCTGTTTAACCGTGGTTTCTCTTGGGATCGAGTATCAACAAGTTTCCTTGTTTATCTCCTCGGTATTTGCTGTATTAGGTGTGGCATTGGTGGCTCAATGGTCGATCTTGAGTAACATTACCGCGGGGATCTTAATCTTCTTCGTGTTCCCTTATCGCATTGGCGATCGCATTAAAGTTATTGATAAAGATGAAGATGTAAGCGGTGTTATCGTTGAAATCAGCCTGTTTCATGTGTTAATTAAACGCCAAGACAAAATCGTCATCACCTACCCTAACAACTTGATGCTACAAAAAGGTGTATTGAAACTGCCGAAAACAGCGGCAAAAACTCAACCTCAAACACAAGATAAAGATCATACTCAAGTGCAAAGCGATTAAGCGCTGTGCTGGACTCAACTTTCAGTCATAACTTGTGACCGAATAACGCCCCATTGATGAGGTGCAAGCATGTTAACAACCTTACTCTACAACCCTAAAGATCAATCGCTCAGCAAGGGCGCTGAAGCCAATATTGCCAGTTGGAAGCAAAGTGATGATGCCGTGCTGTGGCTCAATATCGAAGGCGAACTCACGCCAACGCTGCAAACCATGCTACAACAAACCTTTGGCTTACATCACCTCGCACTGCAAGATGCCTCCCGCGATCGTCACCCCCCCAAAATTGAAGACTTTGACGATCACACCTTCATGGTGCTGCGTGGTCTGTCTGCCGATTCAGATTCTATTAACTGTGACAATATCCTGCTGGCGCTGTTTGTCAGCGAACGCTTTATTATTACCCGCCATTTAGAGCGTTCATTAAGTATCGAGCGAGCGATGAATGCGGTTGAGAAAGGTGAAATATCCTTTGCCAATGGAACCGGTGGCATAGCGCTGAAAATCAGCCGTTTCGTGGTTAAGCGTTACCATAAAATCCTGTTCGATTTAGAAGCACGCTTAGAAGAGTTAGAAGCGGTAATGCTCACAACTGCAGATGATAAGATTCTTTCTGAAGTCGTATTGTACAAGACAGATCTCACCCGATTAAGACGTAACTTTCATTATCATGTTGAGCTGTTCGATACGCTACGCAATGAGCCCTCAGTGCCGTTTGATAGCAGCTTAGCCCATGAAATTTATGATGTGTGTGAACATCAACACCGTGCCGCCAGTTTGGCAGACCTGTTCTATCAAGTCTCTAGCGATCTCATCGACGGTTATATTTCTATCAGCGCACACAGACTAAATAACATCATGAAAGTGTTAACCATTATTACCGCTATTTTTGTGCCACTGACCTTCATAGCCGGTATTTACGGCATGAATTTCGAATATATTCCCGAGTTAAAACATAAAGATGGATACTTTATAGTTTGGGGAGTCATGCTCTCTATTACTGCGGTTTTGATCTGGCTATTCAGAAAACGAAAGTGGTTGTAATACCAATCTGTATAACATCTTTAACGCAGCACACGATGGAAAAAAGCGATCGCTTGTTGATACATCTGCAGCGCCAACTGCGGATCATATCTGTCTCCCTCGTCACGCATAAAGGCATGCTGGGCATTCACCTCTAGCCAAGTAAAACGGCGACCCGTTTTAATCAATTGGCTATGAATAGTATTACGACCCGCCTCTGGCACATGCGGGTCTTGCTTACCAAACACCATCACCAACTCCCCCTGAATATCACAGGTGCGAGTCAGAGAGTCATTATCTTGATTACAAGGCAAGGTATTAGAGTGAATATCGGTAGGATAAAGACAGAAAGCGCCTAAAACATCATCATTTAACGCCGCACGATAAGCCAGGTGACCGCCGATACACACGCCCATGGCACCAACATGGCTGGTACAAAATGGCTGACGGTGAGCAAACTCGACTAAGGCCTGAGTATCACTATCGTGATGCTCTAAGTATTTAGTGAATTTATCGAGATTACCTTTATCTTTGCCCGCCTCATCATAAGCTAATACGGTGCCGATAGGATTAAGTTCATGGAATACTTCAGGCACTAAAACCACAAAACCATGGCCAGCTAACATGGTCGCCGCGCGGGCTATTGGGGCTGTTTGCTGGAAGATTTCTGAATAAAAAATAATGGTTGAGAACGCCCCTTCTGCATCGGGACGGTAGAGATAACATCTCATCAGCCCTGTGGGGGTATCAATATCGTGAACTTGCTGTTTAACCATCATATTCATGCCCTCAGGCTGATAAACTTTCAAGCTCTAATTTATCAGCCTAGGACATGCTTGTCAGTTAAAACCCGTCTGTTTTAACTCAATTTAAAACAACTGGTTTGGACAAGGCTCACCATTGATAAGCTGCTGGATATTACTCAAGCTAGTGTGGGCAATCGCACCGAGCGCTTCTTCGGTAAGGAACGCTTGGTGACCAGTAAAAATCACATTATGACAAGCCGATAGGCGTCTAAACACATCATCTTGAATCATCTCATTAGACTTATCTTCAAAGAACAGATCTTTCTCGTTCTCGTATACGTCTAGTCCCAATGAGCCAATTTTACCGGTTTTTAACGCTTCCATGGCGTCGATGGCATTAAGCAAACCACCACGGCTGGTGTTAATGACCATCACCTTAGATTTCATCTTGTTGAAACTCTCTTGGTTCAACAAATGGTGATTATCTTTAGTCAAAGGACAGTGTAAACTGATGATGTCACTCTGCGGATAAAGCTCATCCAAACTACAGTACTCAATGCCTAAATCGATAACGGCCTGATTCGGAAAGGGATCATAGGCTATGACCTTACAGCCGAAACCTTGCAAAATTTTAATCGTCGCCACGCCGATTTTACCAGTACCAATCACCCCAACAGTACGGCCAAACATGTTGAATCCCACCAGCCCTTCTAATGAGAAGTTGGCATCTCGGGTACGCTGATAAGCTTTATGCACTTTACGATTAAGGGTCAACATCAAGGCGACGGTATGTTCAGCCACAGACTCTGGCGAATAGGCAGGAACATTCACCACTTTTAAGCCCAATGCTTTAGCGGCATCCAAGTCAACGTTATTAAACCCTGCACAGCGCATAGCAATGATTTTAGTGCCATTTTGAGCTAGCTCAGTCAATACTTCTTCATTAAGCGAATCATTCACGAAGGCGCAGATCACTTCATAACCTAAAGCCAATTTCACCGTCTTCATGCACAGGCGTGAATCAAAATACTCGATATGCGCGCCAAACGCCTTATTAGTTCGGTTGAAGTGCTCCATGTCATAATGCTTGGAACTAAAAAATCCTATCTTCATTTTCATCACCTAATGTTATTAGTGCCAATATTGAGCTTGCTATAGCACGATTTAATGCTGTTTTTTCTAGTATAACCAAGGCTAAGTGGGGATTGAACGATTCATCTAAGAAGTGTGACAGGAGATGTGAATAAATGCTGCCCAACCCACAATTTCAACATAATCAAACTAGAGCCTGAGTTTTCAAATGTGTTTTAAGCCTGTTTCCTGATAAGCTAATTTTTAAACCTAACTAACTGATAGCACAGATGGGACGCCAAGCAATTTCCGAAAAGCAGTTTTGGCTGCAACGCCTTAGTAAAACCAGTTTACGTGCCTTACATATTCTCGGTGTCGTCGGTGCTGGCGGCGGCATTATTCTTGATGCAGTGAATCAAACGTGGACCCACTACTGGATGCTAGCAATGGTCACAGGCGCGCTATTGATGCTATGGGAAATCATCCGTGATTGGCGATGGTTAATCCAACTCAAAGGCGTTCTAACGCTGGTGAAGTTGGGACTTCTGCTACTGTTTATTCCATTAGCCAGTTATCAACATGAGCTGGTGATCATTATTGTCTTGCTTTCGGTGGTGGTGTCTCACGGTCCAGCTGGCCTAAGACACTATTCAATTATCCATAGGCGAAGAATCGATGGAAAAAAAGAGATTAAAGGCTGAGCCTGCAACACTACTCAGCCAACATCTACACCAATTAAATTTAGATGATCAAAGCCGAGTGCTCGATTTAGCCTGTGGCAGCGGCCGTAATGGTTTATATCTAGCCGAGACAGGCGCGCAAGTGACCTTTATCGATAGAGATTTAAGCCGTCTTGAACCCATACCAGCAAACTGTCTGCAGCTATGTGTGGATCTTGAAACTGACACTCCCGCACTTGAAGTCGCAAAAGCGGAATACTTAGCTGCCAATCAATATGATCTGATATTGGTATTTAACTATTTACATCGTCCCCTATTCGAGCAAATTAAACAGGCTATCAAACCCGGTGGCTTTATCGTTTACGAGACTTTTATCAACGAGCAAGCCCTCCATGGGCGCCCCAAAAACCCGCACTTTTTACTCAAGCCCAAGGAACTGTTACAGCAGTTCGAACAATTTGCCCCTTTGCACTATTTTGAAGGTAATGTAGGCTGTGAAGATAAGCCTTGCTTTAAAGCGCAACTTATCGCACAAAAGTAAGCTGGATTATCGCCTTATATCAATAGCAATCATCAATGGATTACTGTTGAGATGACATACCCAAAAGGATGCAAGATGTTTCCCTATCCAGAACAGTACCGACTCGCTGCACCACCGCTTATCACTGCATTTATGGTGGTATGGTCATTACTGTCTCGACCGATTTTGGGCGATGCTAACCCTATAGGTTTTTACCCGCTATTTATGCTGTTTCCGCTAGTGATTTTACTGCATGGCCATTTGATCTGGTCGGCCAAAGGGATGGAAAAGTTAGATCAATCGATTTACGCCTTTATTCATCTGTCACTGGCATTTGTGGTGTGGACCTTCGCCATTATGCATATCAATGGTCACAGCCTTTAATTGATGAGCATTTAGTTGCGACTAGCAGCAGTAACAGGTATCTTTGCTGCCGCTGATTTATAGATAAACTGACTATGGCCGACTTCCACTACAATCCTCCCACGACCCCTTGGCTCGATATCATCCATCAAGACAAAGATATTTTAGTGGTCAACAAACCTTCAGGCTTATTATCTGTGCCTGGGCGCGAAGCGGCCTATCATGACAGTGTCTACTCACGGGTGTTAAGAGATCATCCCAACGCACAGATTGTTCATCGTCTCGATATGGCAACCTCAGGCATCATAGTTGTCGCGCTCAGACGCAGTGCAGAGCGTGAATTGAAGCGCCAGTTTAGAGAGAGAGAAACGGCGAAAACCTATTACGCTCGGGTCGCTGGCCATGTCAAAGCCGAGGCTGGCAGTATAGATTTCCCGTTAATTTGTGATTGGCCTAATCGCCCAAAACAGAAAGTAGACCATGACATAGGTAAGCCTTCGACCACACTGTTTGAAGTGATAAGCCGCGCCAAACGTTCAACCTTAGTCAAGCTTACTCCAATAACTGGGCGTTCCCATCAACTTAGGGTGCATACTATGGCATTGGGACACCCTATTCTGGGAGACAACTTTTATGCCGATCCATTGGCTAAAAGCCTAGCACCTCGCCTGCTATTGCACGCCCAGTCATTAACCATCAAACACCCCTACAGCGGCGAAACTATGACCTTCGCTACCGAAATCCCGTTTGTAGAGACTACTGAACTTCAGTAAATCTAATAATACCGCTCAATGAAAAATCGTGATCTACGAATAAAATACGCCATTTTATTAGCCGTTTGATAAAAAATACCGTAAATTAATCAACAATATTATTGATTGACGATTAATTACTTATGGATAGTTCATTTCAACGTGATCAGCTAGATAACCAGATTCTTTCGGCGCTAATGGAAGAAGCCCGCACCCCTTTCGCCGAACTGGCTAAACGCTTTGGTGTCAGCGCCGGAACGATTCATGTGCGAGTGGAAAAGATGAAACAGGCGGGTATTATCACGGGTGCGCAAATCACAGTGAACCCTAAAGCCTTAGGCTACGATGTCTGCTGTTTTATTGGCATTAACCTCAAAAGCGCAGGTGATTACCCCGCCGCGATAGCTAAACTCAATGCACTGGATGAAGTGACGGAAGCCTACTACACCACGGGTAATTACAGTATTTTTGTCAAAGTGATGTGTCAGTCGATTGATGCACTGCAGCATGTGTTGATTAACCGAATTCAGTCGATCGATGAAATCCAATCAACCGAAACACTAATCAGCCTACAAAATCCCATCATTAGGGCAGTGAAGCCTTGATCCTCCTAAAAACAATCTAATACCAATCAAAGTAAATTAGTGATCAGCCCGCTTTATAAAAGAATGGGCACAGGAATAATTGTCGAGAACAAGGCGTAAATTGCAGTAACTAGTTATTCTAATAACAAAATTTACAACACGGTTATCGGCGATTTTAACTTGCAAGAATGATCAGATAATTACTGCGATTGGTATATAGACATAAGCTAAGAAATAATCCATACAAAGGAGCCATTTGGCTCCTTTTTAATTCTGTTTATTCAACAACAACTCAATCAATATCAAACAGATTGGTCATCACTTTATAAAGCTCTGTCCCTTGATAAACTGAGGCGGAAGCAAAATGTAAAATTGGTACGCAGTCCTGTGGCAAACTCAAACTGGTTAACGCGTTATCGCTGCCATATTGATCCAAGCGTAAAACCTGCGCCAATGGCTCACCAGCCGCCAATACTTGCCCTAACTTCGCCTGATACTGCACCATGCCGCCCATGGGAGCATGAAACTTCTTATAGTCCTTCAGGTAACAGGCCTGTCGCTGCATTTTAGCCGCATCGACCTTATCGGCAATCACCCCACGGTGACTCAAATACGCCATGATACCTTCAGCATCAACTTGCGCATCGTCCAAATCGATATGCTCCTGAGAGCCCAATTCAAGGGTAAAAGCTGACACAGGCACCTTAAGTTCGCGCCCCTGGGATTTTAGATATTCACTTAAGCGCCACCAAGGACAGAATATCGCCTCATCCATTGCACCACCAAAATCATTGGGGATAGCTAAGGTATAAGGAATTGAAAACCACTTAGCCGCTGGCAGGTCGTACTCAGGACAATACAAGTGTTTACAGGATTTAGGCCCAGTATGCAGATCCAGCACAATATCTGCTTCATGTCCCATCTGTTGTAAACTCACCGCTTGTCGGTGACCGGTAGTGACACCCCAAGAAAGTTGCAGGCGCTGCTGGCAATCGGCGATTAACTGAGCACGATATTGCATAATTAACTCATTATCGTCCAACTCACTATGAGCTTGATACCAAGCTGCGATATCCAGTTGACTGTCTAAATATTCCCGATTCCAGTTAACCCCGGTGATAGGATCGAAACGGCCTAAGGTAAACTCACCGCTTTTCTGATTAATCCCTAAAGGATTAGCCAGAGGTACTAGAGTTATTTTACCTAATATTTCGCTTTGCTCTAAGCATTTAAGCAGCTGATAAATAACGGCGTTACCCTGCACTTCGGCGCCATGAACATTGGCTTGAATATAGACGCTGGGGCCGATTATTTGTGGTGGTACAAACTGAAAAATGGGCAAGTCAAGATCTTGCCCAGTCGCTAACTCGCCCACTTTTAGCGCACTACGTTTTGGCTTCATTACGCGCCTTCGAATAGGTTTTCGTGTAATGAACGTACCACTTGCGCCGCTTCAGACTCAGCGACCAATACACATAAGTTATGCGGGCTAGCCCCCTGACAAATCATGCGTACATTATGTGGCTCAAGCACTTCAAATACGCGGCGACATACCCCTGCGGTTGAAGCAATTTTGTTACCCACAATAGCAACCAAGGCAAGGTTATCTTCAACACGCACACGACAATGCTGAGATAGCTCTTGCAGCAATGATTCGTTAAGCAGGCTATTACCAGCCGAATCAGAACCGGTTTTATCTAGGGTAAGTGAAACGTTCACCTCAGAGGTCGTGATTAAATCAACACTGATCTTATGGCGAGCAAGTGTGGCAAATGTTTCCGCAAGGAAACCTTGAGCATGCAGCATCTGCAGACTGTGTAAATTAAGTAGCGTTTGATCGCGGCGCACCGCCACTGCACGATAAATCGGTTCATCACTGACTTGGTGACGGATCCAAGTACCGCCCAGATCAGGAGCTTTACTAGAACCCACAAAGACCTGAATTTTTTGTCTTACCGCAGGCAAAATTGTAGCGGGATGCAACACCTTGGCACCAAATGTTGCCATCTCTGCCGCTTCATTAAAGCTGATCTCTTTGATCGGACGAGCGTTAGGGGCTAAACGGGGATCGGTAGTATAGATACCTGCAACATCGGTCCAAATCTCAACCGCTGACGCAGATAATGCTTCGGCCAGTAGCGCCGCAGAATAATCGCTACCGCCACGGCCTAAGGTTGTAGTTGCACCGTTAACATCTGAACCAATAAAGCCTTGAGTCACGATACGCTGACTAGTTAGCAATGGCGCTAAATGTTGCTCACAAAGCGCAGCAACTTGTTCAATTTGTGGCTCTGCACGACCAAAATGGCTGTCGGTACGCATCACTTGGCGCACATCAAACGCCGAAGCTGACTCGCCTTTTTCACGAAGCACGGCAGCAAATAACGCTGAAGAACACTGCTCACCTTGAGCCAGCAACTCATCCATAATTGATTTGCTTGGTTGCTCTTTTAATGACTCGCTCAACACGCTAATACGGCTCAACACTGTATCAACACGGGCGGCAACATCAGTAGGGTGACCCAGTTCATCCAGAATTCGATATTGAATTGAAGCGATATCTTTCAGCAGTTGCTTACGACGATCATCGTCGATGTTTGGCTGAGTCAACTCAACCAATAAGTTAGTCACACCGCTGGAGGCACTAACAACAACCACTCGGGTATTGGGATTGGCAAGAACAATATCGGCACACTTCTGCATCGATTGATAATCAGCAACCGAAGTACCACCAAATTTAGCGACGACAATAGACATTAGCTCACCTCAACTTGATTGTTTGAGATAGGCGTTAACACAGATAAAGAAAACATGATTAAGCTCCGAACCAACTTCGTTCGAAGAGCCTGGTGCAAAGATTACGCACCCCAAGACGGGAAACAGCGATCACCACCAGAAGCTCTCCACCAAAAAACAGGTGACAATCGACGGGATTCAGCCCTGACGACCGATAAGCAAATGTAACCAAACCAGTGCCTATCTCGGCGTTAATCTCCCTCATAAACCGTCACAGGAGTTTGGACTCCTCTAGCTTACTACCTAGTTAACGCTCCTCTTCTGTATCTCAATCTCCTGAAAGACTAAGAAGTGTGGAAATTAGCAAAAAATTATCTAGTAAGTCAATGGACTTTGAATGTAACAGTTAAATTTTTACCTAATAAGATAGTTCATAGCGCTGAAGTCGCCATTTTAAGTGCTTACGCACAAAGATCCGGTAACTCGCTTACTACGTGAACCCGAGCAGAAAAATGCCCTAAAGACAATTCAGGATAAGATAACAAGCAAGGCACTAATTGCAGTTGATCCTGCTGAATATAGTAAATCGCGTTTTGATGAAACTCTTTAGCCAGTTCAACGGCATCACGCTTATCCATTGGAATAGCCCAACTTTTCTCCATATGACTTAGATCCAGTGAACTGCCCACCAGCGAGCGATAAGGATGCTTTAATGTTTCAATTCGAAGTTGTAGCTGTCTGTCGAGTAAGCGATTTTGAGGGGCTGAGAGGGTTTCACCTCTAGGGTTGTGGGCGGTGACAATAGCAAAGGATAAAACGGGAGAAAGCGGTTGAGTTAGCAAAAACTGGGTTTGTTGGTAACAATGCCAAACATGATCGGTTGCAGTGCTCATCACTAAATTATTCCTAAATTAGATTCGAAAGATTATAGCAAAACCGCTGAAAAAACCTATAGCTGTGAAAGAGATCACTTTATTAAATTTCATCAATACCCTTAAAAACAGATACTTACTCTAAATAATGTGATTTAAGTCAAATCTCAACATAAATTTTTTAACATTTCATTTGTTAACAAATGGATAAAGCGAGTACAATAAGAATGTTGGTTCGCTTCTACTCATCAAGACGATGAAATACTTTTGGTTTGTCTGATTACAGACGCTGTAACCTAAAGTTAGTCAATTTCCTGTATAAAATGTGAGCTTCGGCTGTTGTAGCATTGAAACTTGAAATTAATTAATAGTTATTGAGGAACTATTTCCGGCTATTGTTAATCGAAGTGAATGCAGTTCGCGTTTCTTTATAGATAGATACGCATACTTTACTAATCATGAAGTGTGTTGCTGTTTCAAACCTGTTTTTATGAATGCACCTGCGTGAATCAGTAATTGTCAACACGACAAGTAGGGCGCCATTAAAGCCGCGCTCATGGTTAGAACGGATTTAAATCAATATTAGGTACTTAAATATGCAAAACCCGCACATTCTGATCGTTGAAGATGAAGCCGTTACCCGGAACACGCTAAGAAGTATTTTCGAGGCTGAAGGATATGTGGTAACTGAAGCCAATGATGGCGCAGAAATGCATAAAGCCATGCAGGAAAACAAGATTAACCTCGTCGTTATGGATATTAATCTTCCTGGTAAAAACGGACTTTTGCTAGCCCGTGAACTTCGTGAAATCAATAATATAGGCCTAATCTTCCTCACTGGCCGTGACAACGAAGTAGACAAGATTTTAGGGCTAGAAATTGGCGCAGATGACTACATCACTAAGCCATTCAATCCTCGCGAGCTAACGATCCGTGCACGTAACCTGCTAACTCGAGTTAACAGCACTGGTGCTGAAACCGAAGAGAAAAGCGCAGTTGAATATTATCGTTTTAATGGCTGGAGCTTAGAGATCAACAGCCGCTCTTTGGTTAGCCCACAAGGCGAGTCATACAAGCTGCCACGCAGTGAGTTCCGTGCCATGCTGCACTTCGTTGAAAACCCAGGCAAGATCCTAACTCGCGCCGACTTATTGATGAAGATGACAGGCCGTGAGCTTAAGCCACATGACCGTACTGTCGATGTCACTATCCGTCGTATTCGTAAGCACTTCGAAAGCTTGCCAGATACGCCAGAAATCATCGCTACGATCCATGGTGAAGGCTATCGTTTCTGCGGTAACTTAGAAGAAGCCTAATCACTTCTCCTTTAATAAACTAAGCCAGTCTAACGACTGGCTTTTTTGTGTCTGGAACACTTCTTATAAACAAAGAGTGCCAAAACCCAGGCACCAAAATGTTCCCTACATTTTTGGCATTTCCTCCATCAATGGAGGTCAGATGATAGTTTTGGTATTTGTACATGGACTGTACTTATCCCCGGTGATCAGTACCAAAATAAACCAAAAGCCTTCTGGTTAAGTAATGGCAATTCAAGGTTCACTTTTAATAGATAATACAAATTAATTATGGTACGTTGATTGGTGGAAGATATTTCACCTTAAGTTACAACGGGATATAGAACTTAACTCATGGATTGAGTTGTCCAGAACATAACCTCTTTCCAAACCTATCTTTATCTAAGTTCATCCTCCAGAAGACATTGGTTTTAACCTCGGTAATTTAGTTTCAATTTTTACAAGGAGATAAAATGAAACTACAGAATTTAGCCTTCGCCATTGGGCTAATATCCCTCAATGCAACTGCTCAAGATGCACCACCAATTGAAAACATTTCTCTAATCAACACAGAATCAGATACTTTGTCTGTGCAAAATTTTTCAGGTAGCTCTTTCACTATTGATATCTATGGGAAAGAATTCGATATCAAGCCATCTTCAGGTCTTTCTTTTCAATGTGAAGGTCATACGTACTTGGAAATTTTGGTAAAAAATATGATTCATGACTATTTCGAAGTCCCTTGTAATAGTCGAGTTATTTTTGAAAAAAACTTCAACATTCAGCAATAGGTTAACAATGAAAAGAATAATTTTAACTTCGGTTGCCATTGCTTTATTCGGCTGTGGTGGCTCAAACTCAGATGGCTCATCTAAATCAACTTATTCCTCTTGTAAAATTACACAATCAAGCGCCTTGCTTGCTAGTGACCGTGAACGTGACTTAAAACAGTGCTGGAATGCCCCAGGTAAAGGTTATGAAAGTATGGGAGATGCATTGCAATGGTGCGAATCACAAATTAATACGTATATTGCAAATACCTATCTTGTTGGCCACTCGGTAACTTATGTAGCTGAATCAACCTATTGTAAGAGTTAACAACTCTAAGAACATGCATAACCACCCTAACTTCCTAGATTAAAAAATAACGGTTTGCATGCAATTCCTATTCAAACATTAAATCATGTATCTAACGATATTTTACTATTACAAATTAGGGCATAAAAATGAAACTTAAAATACTAGCATCAGCTTTAATGATATCCATTCTATCCGGCTGTGCATCTGTTCCACTTGAAGATTCAAAAACATCAAACAAAGCCAAAGAATTTAAAGTTCCCACTAATGACAAATCTGGACTGTATATTTATCGTTCAGGTGGCTTTGGGGGGGCCCTAAAAAAAGATATTTGGGTAGATGGTGAATGTATCGGAGAAAGTGCTCCCAACGTGTTTTTCTACGTTGAACTACTTGGAGATAAGGATTACAAGGTTTCTACTGAGTCAGAGTTTTCTCCTAATGACCTAATAGTACAGATCGAATCAGGAAAGAATTACTTTGTTCGGCAATATATGAAATTTGGAGCCTTTGTAGGTGGAGCAGGTTTAGAACTGATTGATGAAGAAAAAGGAAAAAAAGAGGTCTCAAAATTAAAAATGGCAAAACAAGGAAAATGCAGCTAATAGTTTGATTAAAAGAGTAAATATATTCACCAAATAAGCGAAAAAAAGCCCTATCGCTTTCAAAACGACAGGGCTTCACTTACCGCTTAAAACTTACCGCTCGCTCCTCTAACCCCGAACCTCGCAGCTATCTTTTCAGTTGCTTCTCGAGAAAATCTGCCAATGAAAGATATAGGTGATTCTGCACCTTCTCACCACGCATCGAATGCTTAGACCCCGGATAATCGATCATCTGGAACAGTTTGCCTTCATCCTGCAGAGCCTTATACACGCGGGTACTATTTTCAAATAACACGTTATCGTCCGCCATGCCGTGATACATCAACAAGCCGGATTGATAACCCTTAACATAAGGGAAGACACTGCTGGCTTCATAACCTTTAGCATTGCTCACAGGGTCTGACAGATAACGCTCGGTATAATGCGTGTCGTACAGTGCCCAGTCGGTAACAGGTGCACCAGAGATTGCGGCCTTAAAATGTGTCGGAGCCTTAAACAAGCTCATCAACGCCATATAACCACCATAGCTGTGACCATAAATAGCGACATTGTCACCGTCGACATACGCTAGGCTACGCAAGTAATCGACACCCGCTTTCTGATCGTTAACTTCCGCGTCACCCAAGTGTTTATAAATCACTTGTTCGAAACGAGTACCACGATGCGCCGAGCCACGATTATCCAACTGGAATACGATAAAGCCTTGTTGCAATAAATACTGGGTAAAGTAGTCATGACTACTCCAGCTGTTAACAACCAACTGAGCATGTGGACCGCCATACACGCGAACTACCACCGGATATTGCTTTTTAGCATCAAAATCGACCGGCTTAAATAGACGGTATTGCAGTGTCTGGCCATCTTCGGCTTTTATCTCACCGAAGGTCGGCAACTGCCATAAGCCGAAATAAGGATGTAGCGGATGTGAGTCGTCTAATTTATTTTTCTCAACCCAAGCCAATCGCTGACCATTTTCATCATGCAGACTGATCTGTGGCGGCTGAGCCAGACTGTTAAAATAGTCAAGGTAGATAGGCTGATTATCGGCAAAAACCGCATCGTGCATACCGCTACGTTGGCTTAATTGCTCGATTTTTCCACCCTTAAGTGGCACTCGGAATAAGTGCTTTTCGATCACGCTGGCTTTACGGCCGGTAAAGTAAACATAACCGCCCTGCTCGTCGACATATTCCACTTGATCGACAGCCCAGTCACCCTTGGTTAATTGGCGAATTAAGCGACCTTGTAGGTCAAACAAATACAGATGATTAAAACCATCACGCTCCGATGCCCAAATGAGTTGCGGCTGTTTTTTCAAGAAACGTAAGTCTTTATTAAGATTAACCCATGCATCGCTGCGCTCTTGAATAACAACATCGGCAGTTTCTTGATTACGTAGATCCGCAATACGTAAATCTAACTGATGCTGATCTCGGCTTTGCCATTGGAAAGAAAGCTGCTTGCTATTGGGTAACCATTTTACTCGTGGCAAGTAGATATCTTTCTCTTTGCCAATATCGATCCATTTCACCTGCTTGTTGTCGATATTAACGACCCCAAGCTCAATGGTGATATTGTTCTGACCCGCTGCAGGATAACGCTGCTCAGTCAGCTTAATACCGTCAGCATAAATTTCATTGCGCGTCACTAGCTCAACGCCGGACTCGTCAATACGGGTAAAGGCGATAGCCGATTCATCCGGCGCCCACCAGTAACCTGTCATACGCCCCATCTCTTCTTGGGCGACAAACTCAGCCATGCCGTTCTTAATCGCCCCGCCACCATCGGTGGTCAGTGCGGTTAAGGCCGACGTTTTGATGTTAAGCAGATACAGGTTTTGATCTCGTACAAAGCTAACAAAATGGCCTTTAGGTGACAGTCTGGCATCGGTAGTAAAGCCTTCACCGGTAGGTAGCTGCGTCACTTTGCCATCGGCAACCGAGTAATAATACAGCGCCCCTGAAGCAGGGATCAGAATCGCCTGACTATCTTCAGACCAGAAGTATTCCATGATCCCTTGACCATAGATGCGCTGACGCTCACGGCGGGCTTTCTCTTCATCGGAGAGTTCGGCGATTTTAAGATCATCGGCATTAATCAATACCTTTTGTTCGCCGCTGGCCACATCCATCTGCCATAAATCGTAAAAGTATTGATCGTCATCACGACCGGCAAGGTAAGTCACACGCTTACCATCCGGTGACAACTTAAGGCCACGAGGACTGGTTCCTGCTAACGCTGGCGAAGCTGAGATACGTTCGATTGTCAGTGGCGTAGTACCCCCGACAGGCTGTTTTAAAGCGGGTTGCGACGCGCTGGCCGACTGAGAGAAAAGCATAGGGAGCACCATGAGGGCTGAGCTTATCCATGTTTTATTCATTATTATATCCTGGATAGAAAACTAATTCAGTTAAGCCTGATGGGATCTAGGCGCAGGCATTGTGCCTTAATTCGATAAAAACTTCGAGTCGGAGAGTAAAAGTCTAAGATCGAAGGAGAGTAAATACAAACGCTAAACTTCATCCAGAAAAACGCTATAGCCGCTATTTCCCCCTGCAATGCTAAGCGGTAACAACTCGCGACATCTAGCGATTTAAGGTAGAATCTGCGCAATAATTACAACATCAAATAAGATCCGACCTAAAACGAGAGTTTAACTCTTACTGTCAAAGGGAATAACATGCAAACTCTGGCACAACACTTAAGTTCACAAGGGATAGATGCTCCTTTGTCGCAACTCATTCTGACCTTAGCTGACACCTCTAAAGCCATTAGCCAAGCCGTTCGTCATGGTGCATTGGCTGGCATACTGGGGGCAACTGAACAAGAAAATGTTCAGGGCGAAACCCAAAAAAAATTAGATGTGATCACTAACGATATGCTCAAAGACGCGCTCAAGGCTGACAGCACAGTGCGCGGTTTAGCCTCTGAAGAGGAAGACCATATCGTCGAAGTGGGTCAGAGTGGTGATTTCTTAGTGTGTTTCGATCCACTCGATGGCTCATCGAATATCGATATTAACTCACTAGTGGGAACTATCTTCTCGGTATTACCTGCGCCTAAAGGGGAGTTAACACAACAGAGTTTCTTGCAATCGGGTCGTAACCAAGTGGCCGCTGGCTATGTGTTATATGGTCCATCGACCATGTTAGCCCTCACCACTGGTCAAGGGGTACAGCTGTTTACCCTTAACCCTGAAACCAACGAATATCTACTGACTAACCCAGCGATGTCGATCAGCAAAGATACCGCCGAGTTTGCCATCAACATGTCAAACCAACGCTTCTGGGAAGCGCCAATGCAGACCTATATTGGCGATCTTTTACTGGGAAAAATTGGACCACGTGAAAAAGCCTTCAACATGCGCTGGATTGCAGCTATGGTTGGCGATGTGCATCGAGTCTTATGTCGTGGTGGCTTATTCACCTACCCCACAGACAATAAAAACCCAGAAAAGCCATACAAGCTGCGTTTAATGTATGAAGCCAACCCTATGTCTTTATTAGTAGAACAAGCGGGCGGCAAGGCGACTACTGGCTATGAAACCATCTTAGATATCACGCCTAGCAATATCCATCAGCGTGTGGCGGTGATCTTAGGCTCGGCCAACGAAGTCGATACTTGTCTCGAATATCATCAAGTGGATTACAGCGAAGAGCCCAGCCTCTAGCAGCTAATGACTCAATAAAAAAGTCGCCATGGCGACTTTTTTATTAACGGTTTAATGATAAAAACACTAGATATTAATTTTTCAACTTTAAGCTTTAATCTTACTGCTTACCGCTTACCGCTTACCGCTTACCGCTTACCGCGGCCATTAAATATAAACACAAATCCATGTACAAATACCAAAGCTATCATCTGACCTCCATGCATGGAGAAAATGCCATAAATGTAGAGAACATTTTGGTACATGGACTTTGGCATAAGCGTTCCTGACACAAAAAAAACCAGCCTCCGTGCTGGTTTTTTAGGGGCGTCATCCATAACACCATTCATCATCCTAAAACGTTTTACTGATTAATCAGCTACTAGCAAACTAGTGCTCTTTAGCATATTTAGCAGCTTGTTCACCCGCTAAGCGACCAAAGGTGATGATATCCGAAATCGCGTTACCACCCAGACGGTTAGCACCGTGAACACCACCTGTGACCTCACCCGCACCATAAAGACCAGGGATAACTTGCTTCTTCGCATTAACGATTTCAGCTTTAGTATCAATCATCACACCGCCCATGGTGTGGTGTACACCTGGAGTAACTTCAATCACGTAGTAGTTACCTTCGTTCAGCGCTCGAGGTAGGTTTGGACGCTCAAAGTCTGCATCTTTACCACTCTTCACAAACTCATTATAACGGGCTACGGTTTCGGTCATCGCTTTACCATCGATACCTTGCATTTCACCGAGTTTCACCAGTGAGCTTGCCGTTGGTGCAACACCTAAACCGATATATTTATCAATCTTAGACAGAGACTTACGTACTGAGTCATCGAATAACAAGAAGGCTGACTTACCGGTTTGTTTTAAGATAGCCGCAGATGCTTTATCACGAGTGGTGATTTCGTTGACGAAACGCTTACCTTCGCGGTTAACCAAAATAGCACCGTTACCACGTACTGCTTCGGTAACCATTACGCCACCTTTGACAGACAATGTTGGATGCGCCTGAATATATTCAACATCTTTCATTGCTGCACCTGCATTCGCCGCAACATCGAGGCCATCACCCACTGCACCTGGTTGGTTAGTTGAGATAAAGCCTTTGAGTTTAGGATCTAGCTTAGCAACGCGATCATTGTTCTTAGCAAAACCACCGGTTGCCAGAATGACGGCATCGGCTTTAACCCAGTAATAACCCGTATACATACCTTTAACTAAGATACCTTTTACTTTGTCGCCATCTTTAAGGATTTCAACACCACGAGTATTCATGCGCAAGTCGATGTTACGCTGCATCGCATTATCATAAAGCACTTGCACCACGTGAGCGCCAACGCCTGCACCGCCCGTTGGACGATGTGAACGGTTAGCCGATGCGCCGCCCATACGACCTATGTCGTTAAGGTCTGCCCCCATCTTCGTCATCCAGTCAACTGAACCTTTTGAGTGTGAACTTAAGATCTCAACCAAGGCGGGATCGTTAATATCACGGCCACCTTTCATGGTGTCTTTGTACATAGACTCTGCGCTGTCTTCGATACCCTTAGCTTTCTGTTGGTCTGTCCAAGCAGCGTTCATACCGCCAGCAGCTAACTTAGCATTACCACCAATGACGGGTTCTTTCTCGATGAGAATCACTTTGGCGCCATTATCATGGGCAGATACCGCGGCAGAGAAACCTGCACCGCCAGAACCGACAACCACAACATCTACTGTGTCTCTAGGTGCGCTAGCAAGAGCAGCTTGACGTTCGGCTTTATCTTTAGTTAATTCATCAATTGTAGGTTCATGACGTTCCCACTTCTTAGCGTAAGGCATATTGAAATCGAAGCTATGGCAAGAGTCGCAATACACCATAGATTTTTCGTGGGCACTGTGGCAAGAAGTACAAGAAACATCGCCAGGGAAGTGAGAGTCGTGAGCGTTATAGTGTTCATGCTTGGTTAACTCAGCGACCTCTTTAAGGCTGCCGTGACACGAAACACATTGCTGGTTTTCATAGGTTAGGCTGTCGTTGGATAAGTCGCCATCAGGGGTATGACAGCTATCACACTCTTGGTTTTGGGCATGGAACTCAGCAAGATTATCTGCCGCCATTGCATTACCCATAAAAGCACCAGTACCCATGATGGTTGCTAGACAGACTGCTAGTTTCATCTTTTTCATTTTTTGCTCCCCCTCCAAAGCGAATCAAATCTCAGACTCAGCCCGGAAATACGCATGTAATTATCAGTAAATTTAATATTCATTAAGTGCCGTTATCACTGCTCTATGACATCGACTCAGACTTAATTTCGAGTTCATCATTGCTCAAGCTCGACAGCCCAGCAATCGGATAACTCAAATAGCAACAAGAAATGGTGTCTCTATCACAAGCCCCAAAAATCACTATGCAAACTTGCATAAACCCAAGGGGCTATATGCAAAATTGCATAGCCAAAAGCGGCCTAGATCACCTTGCTAAAAATGCTACATAATTAATTGCTAATTCGCGCATTGCTGCACAGTTTCATCGATGACATGAAAGGTAAAATAGCGCCATGAGATATTTATGGTTATTGCTTATCAGCCTCCCTTTTGCAGTATGCTCGCAAGAGAGTATCGTGTTTGGGGTGCACTCCAATACGGCCCCTTTAGAATGGCGCAACAATGGCGTGGATCAGGGCTTTAACCTCGAGCTGCTTGAACGGATCGGCCAGCGGATCGATAAGCGCATCTTAGTCAGACGCAAAAGCTTTCAACAGCTGGTTTATGATGTGCATCAACCCGATAGTGATATCGATATCATTGCCGTCGTTAGCCCTGTCACTCTAGATCGCCAATTAAGTCAATCAGACCCTATCTATGTCACTCACGCCAAGGCGTATACTCTGCATGGTTCAGCGCTGATCACCAGCTGGCTCGACTTACAGGGTAAACGGGTTGCCATAAAAAATGGCTCCTTCGTCGATGTGTACCTGTCGGGGTCACCACAACAATTTGAGCGTATCGATGTCGATCTGTATGAAACTGGATTTCAGCAGATGATAGATAACCAGGTCGATGTAGTGATTGCCGAGAGCTTTGTCGCCCGACGTCTACTCCCCCTTTACCCAGCAGTTCGCAGTTCCAGTGATGCCTTAATCTTTGGCGCCTTCAACTTTGTGGCCAATAAAGAAAAAGCCGCCTTAATGAGCCAAATTAACGATGCCTTAAGACAACTAAAACTGTCTGGTGAATACGATGAATTAGTTAATAAATGGTTCGGCACAGGTCGAGAAAAAGTCGACCTCACCTCCACCGAACAAAAGGTATTTGTGTTGGCGATTTTTATCGCCTCTATTTCTGCCCTTGGCATGCTCTACACCGGTTATATCAGCTTGCGATTACGCCGACGAACTCAGGCACTGGATATGGAGCTAAAACATCGCCATCGCGTCGAAGCTGAAATTTCCGAGTTATCGACACAATTTCAATCTGTGTTGGATGGTATTCCCCATGGCGTGACCATTATTAGCCAAACCATGCAACGCCTGTGGAGTAACGATAACAATATCCAGCTACTGGTTTCCGAGGAGTTTCAATATGCAGATGGCCAGCCCTTTTTATTAAAAACTGCAGTGCTTGAGGTATTAAACACTCAACAATCCATCAAAGCCGATATGCACTATCGGCAACAATTTTGGCAGTTACAGATCCACCCCATAGCGCAAGATCAAGTGGTCGTGCTATTAGAAGAATCCACCGAACAACATAGATTAAGGCAAGCCAACGAAGAGAGTAGCCGTCTGGCGTCTCTGGGTGAGCTCTCTGCGGGGATCGCCCACGAGATCAACAATCCCACAGGATTAATCGTTCACGCAGCGTCACTGTTCAGCGCTGCCATTAAAGATTTGGCTCCGGCGAGCAGCCATTATCAGAAGCAAAACCCCTTCTGGCAGGTAGCCGGGTTAGCCCCAGATATCGCCATAGAAGAGTTACAACACAGCTGCCAAACCATAGAAGATGGTGCTCAGCGGATCGGACGTATTGTGCATGACTTAAAACGTTATGCCATGCCGCATATTGCCGATGAACATAGCATAATCAGCCTGAATGAAGTGGTACAAGTCTCACTGCGGCTCACCGCCAATCAGACTAAGACTCTGCAGCTGAACCTCAACTTGTATGAGCCTAGTCCGACTATCAGTGGTGATGCTCAGCAGTTGCAACAAGTGCTGATTAATCTTATCCAAAATGCCTGCCACGCCTGTGAAGCCCATGCTGGAGTTATCTGCATCGAAACCACAATCAATCAAGATAAAGCGGTGTTAAAGATCAGCGACAATGGCTGCGGCATGGATAACGACACGCTCAAGCGAGTAACAGAGCCTTTCTTTACCACCAAACGCACCGAAGGTGGAACTGGCTTAGGGCTGTCTGTGAGCAGCCGCATCATTAAACAACATCATGGACAAATGCAGATGCAATCTAGACTTAACAAAGGCACCAGCATCAGCCTGACATTTGCACTGCAGCAATAGGAAACCAAGCGATGAAACTGGCAAGAAACATTCTTTTAGTCGACGATGAAGCCTCATGGCTAAGAACCTTAGCCATTACTTTACAACGCTTTGTGCCCGATGCGGATATCGATACTTGCGTCGATAGTCGTCAAGTACAAAACCGACTTAGCGTGGGCGATTATGCCTTAGTGTTACTCGATCTCACCATGCCGTTTCATTCAGGTGAAGAGCTACTGGCGATGATCCGCAGTGATTTTCCCAATACTCGCGTGATTATTGTCACCGGTGTTAATGAGGTCGATACTGCGGTGCGCTGTATTAAAAAAGGCGCCTATGATTATTTTATTAAGACAGATAATGTTGAAGGATTAGCGCATACAGTTCGCCGCGCCCTGGAAGTTGTAGGTCTTGAACGTAACTACCTGCATATCAAAGAACGCTTCCTAAGTCGCACTCTGGCTAACCCCAAAGCCTTTAATAATATCCTGACTTGTGAACCACAACTGTTAGATCAATTTCGTTATCTCGAGGCGGTGGCCTTTAGTTCTGAGCCACTGTTGATCTGCGGTGAAAGTGGCACAGGCAAGACCGAGTTTGCTAAATCTTGCCATCATCTGTGTAACCCCGATGCGCCTTTTATCGGCCTTAACCTTAATGGGCTGAGCAGTGAAGCTTTTGAGCAGAAACTATTTGGTCAGCTGTATCATCACAGCAATGGTGAAATCGATGCCGTGACAGGCTTGTTGCATCAGGTGGGCAAAGGCGTACTGTATCTTAGTGAGATCAGCGCGCTCAGCTTAAATGCGCAGGCAAAGTTACTCGAACTGATTGAGAGCAAACAATATTCTCCTCTAGGGAGTGACACTTACTACCCGGTAAAATGCAAGTTTGTGCTTTCAACCCAAGAAGATCTACTCAAGCGTCATCAAGCCGGTACATTCCGGAGCGATCTACTTTACCGCATTCGCGCCCATAAAATTAAACTACCTTCTCTGGCCGACAGGCCATTAGATATCACTATGCTGATCAATCATTTCATTGCGCTAGCCGCAGAAGAGTTACAACTGCCACCCCCTATCCAGCCGACCGATTTAGCGGCTAAACTGGCCAATTACGCCTTTCCCGGCAACCTGCATGAATTAAAAGGAATGGTGTTCGATGCCGTGAGTCGCAGTGATGGCTTGGCACTGAACACTTCGGCCTTTATGGAAGCGATTAATGAGCACAAATCGTTAAACCAAACCCCACAAGATAACATTATCTTCCCAAAGGTATTGCCCACCTTGGCACAGATGAATCAAGCGCTAATGGATGAAGCCATGAGCCGCACAGCCAATAATCAAACCGCCGCCGCACAGATATTGGGGATTAGCCAAAGCGCCTTGAGTCGCAGGCTAAAAGGGCATTAAGTCATTACTTTATTGAAGATTCTCTCAGCCTTAACCACATAAAAGAAAGCCCGCCGGATGGCGAGCTTTTGTCCTAATTTGAACTTGGATCTGTGGCTATACTTTTTGTTGCGAGTCCTAGTTTAGCGCTTAGCGATTTTCCGCTGGTAATCCTTGCACAGGATCTGCTGTGTGTTCGAGCTCATGCTCCTTTTCGGTGGCATCGACTATGGTTAATACCGCTGTGTCGCCGACAACATTACAAGACGTGAGCACCATATCGATCAATCGATCCAAAGCGGCAACAATCACAAACGCTTCAACCGGCAGGCCCATCTGATGGATCAATACGCCAATCATCACCATACCGCCGCCAGGTACACCACCTGCACCCACTGAAAGCAAGAAGATACTAAATAACAATGCAGGTAGTTGCTCCATGGCAATCGGTGCGCCAAAGGAGTTCGCTACAAAGAAGATAGCGATAGTGATATAAATCGATACGCCCCCCATGTTCATCGTCGCACCCAGTGGTACACCAAAACCAGCTACAGCTCGTTTAACTCCAAGCTTTTCTGTCAAGGTACGCATGGTGACGGGAATGGTCGCATTTGAACTTGCAGTAGAAAGCGAAAATAGGATTTGCTCTTGGGTTTTGGCACGAAACTCCTTCGCGCTGATAGGAGTAAACAGACTCACTGCAAAAGGATAAACAACAAAAATCCACAGGAGTAACAGTGCTAAAATCACCACAAGATATTCGATAACACTGAGAAATAGGCTGGCTTCCAGGGTCGCGCCTAGTTTGAGCATCAAGGCAAATACCCCATAAGGAGCCAGCTGCATCACCACGCTGATCAGCTTCATCATCAGCTTATTTGCCTGCTGAAAGCCTTGCTCCAGTAGCGGCAGGCTGCCAGACATTGACTTAATCACTCCGCCAATCAACAGTGCCATAAAAATCACCTGTAGCATATTACCAGAGGTAAAAGCAGACACAGGATTACTTGGTACTATGTTGACTAGAAGTTGCAGCAAGTTAGGCAGCTCAGTGGCGGTAATTTCAACACCGCTGCCACCAGACATATCCACGCCTAATCCGGGCTTAAGCAGTAATGCCACCGACAACGCGGCGAAAATCGCAACTAAGGTATTGATGATATAAAAGCCAAAGGTTTTACCACCGAGGCGACCAAAGCTCTTGAGATCTTTAAGCTCCAGCACGCCACAGACAATACTGACAAATACCAGTGGAACCACCATCATCATAATTAAATTGACGAACATGGTGCCGACTGCAGAGGCCAATTCGATAAGATCATTGGAAAATAGGCTGATATCGCCTAAAACATATTGAATGATTGTGCCCAGAATCAGGCCCGAAAACAGACCAATAAAGATCCGCGTAGAAAGTGATTTTGTCATCTGCTTGCCTTAAATTTGCGTCTCTTGAGTACGCTTATTCTTGTTTATCTTTATAGTAGAAATTCCATCTGAAACTCCCATCGTAAGATCTACGCCTTATCGATTTCGGCCAAGATAGTGGATCATGCTAGGAAAAAGATCAATCACAATCCGCAAAGGTTAAACAAGCTACATCTTGATAACATCACAAAATAAAATTTAAGCGAATGATCTAATTAAATTAATAAAATATAACGCTAAATATTCAAAGCTAAACTTTTACATTTAATCAGATAACACTACCTACTCAGACAAAAAAACCACAAACAACGTAGTTGTTTTATCTTTATTGGATGCAATATTCAAAATTAAAAACCAACAAATAACGAATAATCAGCGATTGAATTTATATCAGAGGCAACGACAGAAGGTTACACCTTACAAAAACAGACATAAGTAAAATTGTATAATCATAAGCTGCAGCGCTGAGAAACATAAAAGCCACTTAATCAGTTAGATTAACTTACTGATTAAGTGGCTTTAAATTTTCACCCTAGCATGTTAACGAAAAGATAAGCTGATGGGTGCGCCTTAAGCCAACCACAACTCCACATCACGAATAATAAAGTTGCCGTTATAGACGGGATGAGGCTCACCTATGGGCTCTAATTCAAAATAACGACGATGCTCTTCAGGCAAGCCCTCGAAACCACAGATCACTTGATAGAGCCAGCTTTCGCTATCCCATTCTAAGGCTTTCTGCTGATGATATTCCAAGGCCGATTGACGTAAGCCTGAATCAATCACCTCACAGAAATATTCATCCACCGCCAATTTAAGTGGATTATCCGGAATATCGAAATCTTCGGCATTCACTAGCGCAAAAGGCACGTCATGTTCACGCAACACCACATCGCGACCGACTCGTGAAATCGCCTTAATCTGCGACACCATCTCTAATAAGTCGTTTTCATAACCGGTATTATTCACATCCACTGCGGCAGCAGACAAAATAGGCTCGGCGGTATTAAACAACATAGGTAACTGCTTGTGACCGACATGATCGGCAACCCGATAATCAGGATGTTGATCGGTATACAGCAACCAGCCTTTGAGTAAACGCGTACGTCCTTGTATCTGCCTAAAGCGCCCCAGCAATTCCAATAAACGGCTCTGCACTACGCTAAGCTCTTGAGTACAGTCACTCAATGTTTCTTGCAAGGTGGTCACCAACAACTTACGCAACTCGCGAATATCACCGGCGATCTCACCTAGCTCGCTAAACTGAAACATCTCCAAGCCATTAAGCAATTCGCTCACCTGACTTTGGGCTAATTCGTTCTCACGGATCTTAGCGTTAATGGTTCCCACATAGCCAAACTCATTATTGATCCGGCTCCAGAGCACACGAATCGAATACCTAAGTCCTTCGGCAAAGCTATATACATGCTCACTCAAATCCGCAAGATAAGCTTCGCTGGCACTGTAATCCACCGCATGGCGCGCCTCTTTATAATGAGAGGCCAAGGTCTTGATGGTGGCTAAGCCTGAGCTGGCATTGGCATCAATTTGGCGATTACGCTCATCGCTCAGCGCTTCCTCTAACAAGGCTCGAACCGAACGCTTTAGACGCAAATCTTGCCCTGGTTCGGGCCGCCAGAGAATATCGGCTTTGCGCAGTTTTTCTATCGCCTGAGCATTTTCACCCGCTTCGCTAATCGAGCCAGACAGATACACATCCATGACGATATCGGCATGCCGACCTAGCTGTTTAAGTAGCGTTACCCCGGCTTGGTGTAAGTTACTACTCATTAGATAAGATCCCGTTGAATCGCAGTTTCAGCCTGCGCCTCTAGACTCAAACCTTCGGTTTCGTCGATAAAGCGAATCACCTCATAAAGGTAATCCAGCTTGCCTGTTGCAATATAAATTTGCTTCTCGGCATTGGGACGCAGCAGATAACCTAGCTCGACCAAACGCTTAAACACTAACTTTATTTGGGCATCCACCTGAGTACTGCTGGAGCCAAATAAACGGTAATGACTTATCTTGGCCAATTGCTCACGAAACGCCGGCGTATCTTCGATGCGCATCTGCAGTTCACTTAAACGTACCGCTGCCCCTTCCGATAATGGCGCATCTTGGCCACTAGCTTCTTGTACTAATACCAACCATTCCACCAGTGGAATAAGCCCATTACAGATATCGCGAAACTGACTGGATATCACCTTGCGCTCGTTTTCTCCCAACTGCTGATAACCGCAGAAAAACACCTCGCCCTCACCAGCCGAAGCCACGGTGCGATTAATCTGATTAAGGTATTGCTCAACACTATCGCGCGTGGTCGACGACTTCAGTGTGCGCCACGCTTCTTCATTACTGGTACGGCAGATAAACTCACCCCGAAGCAGACTCTCAATGACCGCACCTTGGCCCACTAATACGCTTTGTACGCTTTGGCTTGGATTACTCATTTACACCGCCTCCTTGGCAAATCGCTGGCTGAGTTTATCGGCAATAGGATTCACCTGAGGTTTCACCACCTGCAACTTCTTGGTCTGTTTATTGATGATATAGCGATTGGCAAACAGGTTTAACACCTCAGACTCTGGGTTAGGGAACGCGCCTAATACATTGATATTATTATTTTCACAGGCATCGAAAATCTTCTTCACGTTGCCATGGTGCAAGGTACCTAATTCATCGATTGGCCAATGAATAGTCACATCGGCACGGCCACGCAATAAGCGGGTAAAGGCCAGTAAGAACTTACATAAAATGAGGTACGCCATACCGTGACTGGAAGATTCATTGAGCTGACGGTCGGTGCGGATCACCAGATCGCTGTTACCTTCTTTCAAGCGTAATTCGATCTCCAGCAGCTTGGCAATGCCGCCCGAGAGTGCTGCACGACCGATAATATCTAAGGCGCGGCGCATGCTGTTGGTGTAATGCTCATCTGGCAATTCGGCAAAGCCATCGGCTTTCCACTGACGGAAGGCTTTCACAAACTCTTCTAGCTCAGGCCAGAATTCCAACTCGCTGATACGTGATCGGATCTTAACCGCCGACTCACTCACACCATCGAGGAACAGCTCTTCACCCACTTCACGGGTAATACGCGCACTCTGTGAGGCGATGCGGCGATCGATATCCGCTAATACATCGTAAAACGCCGTTAAATCGATACCGAAGTTACGCCCTTGTTCACGCAAGCCCATGACCGCCTGTGGCACTAACACATTAAGTAGCTGCTCAAGCTGTGGCACCAACTTACGATAATCCAGTAAACGTATGCCCTTATCATTGATGAAGCTAGATTCGTCTCGAACTCGCTCCCAAGTTTCAGACAAACTTGAGCCCGACTTACTTAAAATCACCGAATCGAAATGCTCGATATATTGCTTAACCGAGCCCAGCAATTGATCACGTTTAAGCAGTAGCTCTTCACCTTGACGCAAGCGTTCACTCAGGCCACCTTGCAGCTCATCATTGTTGGCTGGCAGTTTCAACTCGGCCAGTTTACGCATGACACTGCGAAGCTTAGTGAGGTTTTCAGAAGCTTCCACTTGGGCGGCATCCGACTGCTTACGCTCATTATCGAGTTGTTGTCTCTGCTGTTTAACTTCGTTGGATCTTGAGGTCAGCTGTTGCTCCAGTTCAGAGGCGGCCATTTTGACTTTACTGAGTTCAGTTTGCAGTTTTGGCTTACGCGACAACCAAGTGTGTTGATACCAATCATCGAAACGCAATACTTCGCTGCGGCGCTGATCGGCATGGCTGATATTGCTTTCCAGCTCTCGAATGCTCTGTTTAAGCTGAACAATTTTATCCTCATCGACGCCGCGAGATTTGAGTTCATTTTTATACCACTGCTCACAGGCTTTCTGTTCGCTCTTGGCCGCGTCTCGACGCTCCCCGATATTTTGCTTAACTTGTAAAAGCTGGTTATCTAATACGCCAACCACCTCTTGCCAGTAGGCGTTTTTCTCCATCCGCGCTTCGAGAGCTTGCTCTTTTTGATCATCAACCCAAGCCTGATGCTGGGCATGTAACTGTTTAAGCTCGCTGTCTAATCTGGATAATCGTTTTTGCGACTCGGCCTTACGGGCACTCAGCGCCTTGTTGATTTTTTCCTGCTCGCTACGTTTTTCATCGAATAAACGACGCAGATCATCACGGCTATTTTTATAGGCCGTTTTAGCAAAAGTCAGCTCACGGTTCAGCTTATCTAGCTCGGCATTGATGGCCACCAGCTGATCTTCGGCTTCTGCCTGCAAGCTTTTGGCACTGGCCAAGGCTTCTTCCGCCTCGCTATAACGCCCCCGAAGTTCCTGTTCGGACGCGGCATATTCTGGAATTTCCAGGGCTTTTAGATCTAACTCGACACCACAAAAACTGTTGCCTTGAGACGGTGTCGGATGCAAATCGCTGCGATGCAAGAGTTCGGGATTAATCAGCTTACCTATATTGGTTTCCCAACCGTTGACCTCTTTACGCAGATATTCCAGCAGGGTATGAGACTGGGGATACAACACATGATGTAACTCATCCAGCGCAGTTTGACGCTCAATCACCCGTTGGCCCGCTTGGCGCAACGCCTCGTTAGCCTGATCGCGTTTGGCTCTAAGTTTACGCTCCTCACTGCTGAGGCGGTCCAACTTGAGATTGCACACTTCCTGCTCTTCATCGGCACGGGAAATCCGCTCATCGAATACCGCGAGTGCCAATTTTTCCTCTTCGCTGTAGGTGACATTATTCACCTGCATGGTCAGCTCGGCAGCGGTGAGCTTATGTTGATACACTTGCTCGCTATGCTTAGCCTTACCCGCTTCAATCTGCTCACGCCACTGCTCTTCTAATGTGGCTAACTCACTACGGGCCAAGGTCTGCTGTTTATCACGAGCTTCACGGTGTTTATCTTGCTCTTTGTCGAGCTTTTCCAGTTCACGGTTAAGATTTTCACCAATCTTGCTACGACGGGCATTGTAAGCCGCCTCAATATCTTGATGCTTTTCGGTTTGTAGCTTATGACGCTCGGTTAGGTTTTCCAGATTTGCGCGCCAGCTCGGCAATTGCTCTAAATCCAATTTAGCCTGTTCGATATCGGCATCGAGGAAACTGGCATGCTGATCTTCGATAGCATCCAGCTCATGCTCAATCTTAGCCACATCCCCCTTAGCAGCAGACAAGTCGAGATTGAGCTCATCTCGAACCTCTTTCCATTCATCGTCAAGCTGTCTGAGCTGATGACCTAATTCTTTAGAGCGTTGTTGATTCTGTTCTTGGCGCGCTAATTCGGCGGCTTCGTCTTTGGCATAACCGCGTTTGAGACCCGCCAGTCGTTGTTCGGCGCTGAGCAGCTGATTGAACTCTTGCTCTAATTTTTCAAACTCGGGACGGATCTGTTCGAAACCTTGGATTAATTGACTCTCTCGGATCCAAGCTTCTACACGTTGTGGATTAAGGCGAGAACTCGGCGGATTAACGCCATCCTCTTCTAAAATGGCGGCGATCATCGATTTGATCGTCTCCATCTTACCCTCTTTTGAATGCACCGCTTTGGCCAATTTTTCGATATGACGCAGCGAGTGCTCACTTTGACACAAGGAGAACTGACGCGCATAACCGCGCAGCTCACTGCGGTTACTACCGGTACTGAGTAAGGTGCGATCGTTTTGAATGATGGCGCGGAATTCGCGGGTATTGAGCAGGTTAGTGATTGCCACGCCGTTACGTTTCATCTCACGACCCAACTCGGCCATGTTATGGCATAAAATGGTGTCTCCTTGGTGAGACTTTACATAATCTTCCAGCTCGAAGCCTTTGGCAATAAAGCGATAATTAACCCCTTTACCGTCACCGGCAGACGCCAACACTGCCTGATTCATCAAGCCATCATCGCGCAGATATTCATAAATAATGTAGCTAGAATCGTGGGGCAGATACCAACGCTCGAAACTGTCACGAGTCGACGGCACCACGCGGCTGGGATATTCACCATAAAAAACCGGGATCAGTCTTTGCAACGTGGTCTTGCCCGAAGCATTGGTACCACAAATATTGGTGTGTCCATCGAGGGCGAGTTCGACAACGCCGGGGAGGTGCGTATTAATCAGCACAATTCGATTCAAACTTGGCATCTGTTTCCTTTCCAAACAACGCTGTTGCAAAACAATAGCGTTGTTAATATCCACTAAGCACAAACCCTGAGCTGAGAGGGTCTGCAATACGGTATAACCTAAGACTATGCCCTAAAGTAAATCAAAGCTGCAGGCTTGGCAATCAAGGCGAGAGGTAGAGGCTTTTAGACGTTTAAAAACCGTGCTCAAAGCACAGTTTGATCGAGAATTCAGCAGAAAATGTCTTAGATATTTGTAGGTCGATATCTATAGCTGACATTTACTGCTGACACAGGATTAATAGGCTTGGCAGAAAATTCCTAAGACGCTAAAGAATCCCACAAACCACACTAGAGATCTCAAACTACTTTTATCTAACAGATACAAGATGTGATAAATCACTCTGGAGACGACATAGACCACGGCTAAGCTAGTTACCATGTCGTTTACTTTGTCTAACGCCATCACGGTCAACACGGCTATCGCAAAAATCAGCAAGGATTCGAAACCGTTTTGATGCCCCGCCATGGCTCGTGCACCAAAGCCCGTAAGCTGTGCCTGTTGACTACGCGGGTGATGGTTATCGTATCCCCCCAATTTTGCCATTGCCACTGCCACCGGCCCTTTGGCCAGATAGGGCAGGAGAATCGCAATCAGCAAGCAGGTTAATAATGTTGTCATATGGGGTCCTATTTAATAACTAAGATGAGTAGCTAACCTGAGCTCTGGATAAGCAGAGCCGCTGAATAGGCACCTTTGCGTGCCTCTCTGCGTTGCTCTGCCTAACCATAGCACGCTATGGTGTACGACAGAGCGCCTTGATATGCCCAAAAATCTGCACATTCAGTCAGAAAATAGACTTTCCTTTTCGAACTAATCCTTTATAGCATTGAATTAGCTTGTTAAATTTAGATTTTCCGACACTCGTTATCCCGAGTTCAGGTTAACTAGTTTCGGGCTTTATCTAAGGCGTCACACACAGACTCGACACCCAATATAGCCCTTGGTGCGGCGCGATGTAACAAATCGGCGTTAAGCTGATAGATATGTTGCTGTTTTACTGCAGGGATCTCTTGCCATGCCGACCAATCTAAGCCATTGATATTGCCCTCATCCTGACTTTGCAAAATCACCTCGGGCATTTTTAACAATACCGCCTCCAAGCTCACTTGCGGATATTCATTAGCCGCATCGACAAACACATTATCGCCATGACATATATCGATGATCTGCTCAATCCAACTGCCTTCGGCCACCGTCATTAGTGGTGTAGACCACAACTGATAAAACACCTTCACCGCAGGCTTAACAAGATTATCACTTCGCAACTGTGCCAGCTTAGCCAAATAGGCATCAGCCACTTGCTGTGCCTTCGCCTGATGACCTGTACGTTCCCCAAGCTCAATCAGATCATCGGCAACCTCGGCTAAGGTTTTCGGGTCACTGTTGTAAACTGTAAAACCAAGCTGTTTCAAGCGTGCTATTTCTTGCTGTTTGTTACCACTGCCCCAAACCACGATGAGATCAGGATTAAGTTCAATGACACGTTCGATTTGAATACCGTAATAGCCGCCAATTCGCGGGATAGCTTTAGCCGCAGCAGGATAATCGGCATGATCTGTAGTGGCGATAATATTGTCACCCGCCCCAATGGCGTAGAGCATCTCAACCGCATGAGGAGACAGCGCAATAATCTTAGTCGCGGGAGCCGCTAATACCCGATTCATCATAGCCTGCGTCATTAAAGTTGAGCAGAACAACAAGACTAAGCCGATCCATTTTTTCATTGGTTGTTTATTCCTTTATAAAACACAGCTATGGCAGCTCCCACTTCAATCTTTTGATGCTGTGGCTAAGCCGTCAAGCTAGTTCAGCCCATGAGCATACGCCAGTATGTGATTGGGCTAAGCTGGCGCAGACAATAACGCTACAAAAACGGTCTCAAGAAGCCAAAAACAAAAGTCTCTTCACCGCTAAGCCTACATTTCAATCTGTTTGAAGCTGTGGCTAAGCCGTCAAGCTAGTTCAGCCCATGAGCATACGCCAGTATGTGATTGGATGAACTGGCGCAGACAATAACGCCACAGCAAAAAACAGGCTGAAATCAATAATCAAAACCAAGCTGCGCCTTCACACCCACCTCAAAAGCATGCTTTATCGGCTGCACCTCACTCACAGTATCCGCCAGCTCAATTATCGAACGATGACAGGCTCTGCCTGTGATGATCACATGCTGCATAACGGGTCTATTTCTCAACGCATCGAGCACTCGTTCAAGCTCAATATAGTGATAACTCACCATATAGGTCAGCTCGTCCAAGAGGACGATATCGATACTGGGATCTTTCAATAAGATTTCTGCTTGTTCCCATGCACTCATGGCAGCTTGGGTGTCTTTTTCTCTGTCTTGGGTTTCCCAAGTAAAGCCAGTGCCCATGACATGAAACTGTACCCCAACCTTTTCCAACACGGCGCGTTCGCCACAGGGCCAGTTCCCCTTGATAAACTGCACTACTGCGGCATTTTTTCCATGGCCTACGGCTCGAGTAATATTGCCAAATCCAGCGGTAGACTTACCCTTACCATTACCCGTAAGGACTAACAGTACCCCTTTTTCGAGCTGCGCCTTGGCGATTTTGGCATCGACGGCATCTTTAACTTTTTGTTGGCGCGCCTTATGTCGCTCGGCTTTAACATCACTGATTTGAGTTGCACTTTTGGGGTTATCTTTATCCATCTGGATTTCCTGTTTACTCATTTTTTATTAATTTGATTCGGTCTTTCTTGGCGATAAGTAGGCTCATAACATGGCTTTAAGCTGCGCCATATCTAAATGCTGTTCTAACATCTGGGCTAATCTATCGAGTTGCTGCTCTCTGAGTTGATTGATATCGATGGCTGGAGCCTGACTCATTCCCGCCCACTTCAGCAGTAACTGACAAGCAGCAGGATTATCAAAGATACCATGCAGATAAGTGCCAAAGATCTGCTCATCGCTGGATAGACAACCATCGAAGAAATGACGCTGCTCTGCTGCCAAGTCGGCCACGTCGGTCTGTTGCAAGGTTAAAATAGGCTGACTGTCACTAGAAGCATGAGATTGCATTAAAATTTGCGACTCACCACAATGAATTTCATAGCCGCTCACAGGCGCCGCTTCGCCATTAAGCACCAACTGGCCAGACACCTGAGCTAACCGTTTATTGGACGTTAGCTGAGTCACAATCGGCAACATCCCTAGGCCATCAGTTTCCCCAGCTTGGCCTTCGACCCCCTGAGGATCATCGATTGCTAACCCCAGCATCTGATAGCCGCCACAAATACCGATCACCTTGCCACCATATCTCAAATGGGTTTTGAGTAATTTATCCCAGCCATTAGTTAACATAGTGGCTAAATCCTGACGCACGCTCTTACTGCCGGGCAAGATAATAAGATCCGCCTGTGGTGCCTTTCCATCAAAAACCGAAGTTACCGTAAGGTAATTAAATTCGATATCGGGATGCAGCCTAAGAGCATCGAAATCGGTATGATTACTGATCCGTGGCCAAATCAGCACTAACACCTTAAATTTTGTCTGTGCCGATTTTTGCGGTGCTTGAGTAATGGCATCTTCGGCGTCCAGATAGAGATCATCAAGATAGGGCAACACGCCTAACACGGGCTTATTGATCTCAGCTTCTAACCAATCGATACCGGGTTGTAGCAGGCTAATATCACCACGAAAACGATTAATCACCACACCTTTGACTCGCTCACGTTCTGATGCAGACAACAAAGCTAGGGTGCCAACAATATGAGCGAAAACGCCGCCTTTATCGATATCGGCGATGATGATCACTGGACAATCTACCGCCTCGGCAAAGCCCATATTGGCAATATCGCCCTCACGCAGATTAATTTCGGCCGGACTGCCCGCGCCTTCCACCAGCAGCAACTCATATTGCTGAGTTAATCGTGATAACGAATCGAGCACCGCAGCCATGGCTTTGGTGCGATAACCTTGGGCATTTTTACCAAAATATTGCTCACCTTCCATATGAGACAAGGCTTTTCCTTGAACGATCACCTGCGAACGGGTATCGGAACTGGGTTTTAGCAAGATGGGGTTAAAATCGGTATGAGGCGGCAAATGACATGCAATCGCCTGTAAGGCTTGAGCTCGGCCAATTTCGCCACCGTCAATGGTGACCGCACTATTGAGCGCCATATTCTGCGGTTTAAAAGGCGCGACTTTCGCGCCTTGCTTAGCAAAGTAACGGCACAATCCAGCCACTAGTGTACTCTTACCCGCATCGGATGTGGTGCCTTGTACCATTAAGATTTTTGCCTTACTGGGCGGCTTAACTTGCGGCGCTATCTGCGCTTCATCTTGCATCTTTCTCACTCAACAATATTAACCTTCAGCGGTTATGATTTAACTGCCGCCGGCTTTTAAACTCAGTGGCAACCCAGCGGTGACTAAAGTGACCTTATCGGCTATTTCAGCAATGGCCTGATGTAACCAGCCTGCCTCATCGACAAACCTGCGGCTCAAGGGATCGGCAGGAACCACACCACAGCCCACCTCGTTAGACACCAATAAGACATCGCCTTGCAGCGTTGATAAGGTGTTTAACAATTCGGCTTTAACTTCATGCCAGTTTGATTCGCTATCTTGTAACTCACCACCTTGTAGCTTATCGCCCTGTAACTCCTCGCTCAGCAGTTGATTGGTCAGCCACAAAGTTAAGCAATCCACTAAGATCACTTGCCCTACTTTGGCATGCTGAGTTAAACAGGTATTCAAGTCTAGCGGACACTCTATGGTTTGCCATGGTAAATCACTGACCTCACGTTCAAGCCGATGACGCGCGATACGGCTTTGCATCTCATCATCAAAACCTTGAGCAGTGGCGATAAATAAGCAGCTTGATCCCTTAGCGACATACTGCTCAACTTGAGCGAGCGCAAAACTCGATTTACCACTACGGGCACCGCCCAAAATAAGATGGATCATATTAAGCCTGTCCAAACAGTGAGATAAGAATAAACAGATAACAAGCTAGCTCAGTTAGCTGCTGCGCGGCCCCCAAGGTGTCACCGGTATAGCCGCCGATTTGGCGCCGAAAACCAACAATAATCAGATAACGCAGGAGATATAAAGCGATGCAAAGTCCCAAAGCATTAGCAATATCCGTAAACCACAAAGCAAGAGCGCCAGTGGCCAGCAACAGCATCAATTCGTTAAAAGATTGCGCCTGTGCTAAGGGCTTGCTCTTGCTGTTGGCATCTTCACGTACATAGGGCTCACTGTAGATAATGGATGCCGCTAAAACACGGCTCAAACAGTGGCTCACCACTAACGCGGCAACCACTTTGCCAGAATCAAATAACGCGATTTCGTTAAGTAAGACAAACTTCAACAGCAAGGCAAACACCAAGGCAAGTACACCATAGCTACCCACTCTTGAGTCTTTCATGATGTTCAGCTTATCCTCAACCGTCCAACCACCACCGAAGCCATCGGCAGTGTCGGCCAAGCCATCTTCGTGAAATCCTCCTGTAACCATAACGCTGGCTATCATCCCGAGAATTATCGCCACACTCACAGGTAATAACTGACTTGCTAACAGATAAACCAGCGCGCTGATTAGCCCCACCAGTAGGCCAACCAGAGCAAAATAACGGCTGGCCTTATTGAGTCCTTCGCTATCGACTTCTACCCATGACGGCATAGGAATTCGGGTAAAAAAGCCCAGCGCGATAAAAAACAGGGTTAACTCACGTTTGATCATGGTGGAACTTCACCTCATTTGGTTTAGCGCAACTGCCGATTTGATGCCCAAATTGCCATTTCTAAATATCTATGCCTAAATCTTGTAGGCTGGCCATGTCGTTATAAAAACCACAGGCAGCCTGCACTTGAGGCAAGGCTAACGCCGCGCCTGTGCCCTCTCCCAAGCGCATTCCCAGTTTCAACAATGGCTTGGCCTGCAGGTGCTCTAGCAGCAATTGATGACCACGCTCGCCAGACTCATGGGCAAAAATCATATAATCCCGCGCCGCCGGTGCAATATTTACCGCGACTAACGCCGCCGCGGTCGCAATAAAACCATCGACTAAGATCAGCATCTTGCGCTCGGCCGCCGCCAACATGGCACCTGTCATCTGCACAATTTCAAAACCGCCTAAAGCCGCCAGCACAGTGATCGGCTTGTCTAACTGCGTCTGGTGCAAGCTTAATGCTTGGGCAATCAACTGTTTCTTTCGCGCAAATGTCTCCTTGTCGATCCCCGTTCCTAAACCGACACAATCATCCAGATCCCGCTTTAATATCGCCGCCATGATCGCCGCTGCACTAGAGGTATTACCTATGCCCATTTCGCCGCAGGCAATCAAGTTGCAACCGGCTCGATAATGACAATCAACACGCTCCTTAGCGAAAGCAAAACCCTGCTCGACGCTATCGACACTCATTGCAGCTTCAAGATGAAATGGCCGTGTTCCCGCGCCTAACCGCTGCATAATCAACTTATCGTTATCAGCCACAGGTTTGGCGATACCACAATCGATCACTTCCATATTGAAGCCCGTCTGAGCGCAAAATACATTGATCGCCGCGCCACCACTCAAGAAGTTTGCCACCATCTGAGTGGTCACTTCGCTAGGCGCAATAGAAACCCCCGAAGCGGCAATACCGTGATCGCCAGCAAACACCATTAACTTAGGTTGGATTATTTCTGGTTTGTCTTTGCCCAAAACGCGAGCTATCTGCAGCGCCAAACTTTCTAGCTGACCTAGCGCTCCTAGAGGCTTGGTTTTACTATCGATTTTGGCCTGAATAGCTTGATCAAATTCATTACTGACTGGCGTAATACTAAACATCTCGACTCACCTTCTTATGAACTAAAGCCATTAACGGCGGCGTTTGGCCGCTAAAATGAACAGGAAAAACACACTGCCTATTACGGCGGTAATGATGCCAATGGGTAACTCTTGATAACTGAGCAGGCAACGGGCTAAGACATCGACCCAGATCATAAATAAGCCACCCACCAGCCCAGTGATCAACAAACAAAAGCGTCCTGGCAGCAGCAATCTGACCATGTGAGGGATCATCAAACCCACAAAACCTATGCCGCCACAATGGGCAACAATCACCGCGGTGATCAGCGAGCACAGCAATAACATCCCCAGACGTAAAGCCTGTACCTTTATCCCTAAGGTATGAGCCGTCTCATCACCCGCCTTCATCGCAATAATTTGTCGCTTAAACAGCAAAATTGTTAAAGTAGACAACAAGATAATCAATAAAGGGATCGTCAGTCCTGCCCAGCTGGCTTTAGCAAAACTGCCCAGACTCCAAAACAGCACCGAAGCGGCGGCTTCTGGACCAGAGAAATACAGCAACAAGCTAGTGAGTGCGCCAAACATAAATGACACCGCCACGCCCGAAAGCAACATACGCTCGATCTGGGTGCTCATACTGCGGCCGCATAACGCCAGTACCAATAGCACTGACAGACTCGCCCCGATAAACGCACCGATTGGCAAACTCACAGCTGAACCACTCAATCCAGCACCTAACCCTGAACCTAGCCCTGAACTTATTCCATCATTTAGCCCTGAGCTTAGCCCTACTCCCGAAAATAGCGTCAACACCACCACAGCACCAAAAGAGGCCCCAGATGAAATACCAAATAGGTAAGGGTCTGCCAGGGGGTTTCTCGTCACGGTTTGCAGCACCACACCCGCAATAGCCAGACCGAAACCAGCAACAAAGGCTAATATTATCCGAGGCATACGTAGCTCTAATACAATCCGCGATACCACATAGCTATTATCGGATTGCGCGCTCTCAGGCCGACTAACGATATGCGATAGCAACACATCGACCACCTGTTTAAAACTGATATCTGCCGCGCCAAAACTGGCGGCTAATAATGGTGTGAACAGGCAAAGCAAAATGACAGCCAAAGTCATGCTCAGCAGCCGAGCGCTCTGAAACTGATTGCTCTTAAATTGAGTAGTCTCGTGCGATTTAGCCAAGGCCTTCCTTGCATTTAAACCAGCAGAGCCAAGCTTAATCATGGCTTTGCTCCCCATTATCGGCGCGATAGCCGTAGAAATAACTGATTTGTGGCTGGCCATGTTGTGGATGCTGTGAGATCTGACAACAGACGCCAAAGACCTCAGCAATTTGCTGCTCGGTTAACACGGCTTTAGGTGTACCTTTCGCCACCATTCCCCCCTTGTTGAGCAACAAGAGTTCATCACATAAGGCGCTGGCCAGATTAAGATCGTGGATAGAGATCACCACTGTCATATCTAGGCTACGTAATAGTTCGAGGATTTGGATCTGATAACGAATATCTAAGTGATTAGTTGGTTCATCGAGTATAAGCAGCTTTGGCTGCTGCACTATGGCACGGGCGATCAAGGCACGCTGTTTTTCACCACCGGATAACTGTTCATAAGGTTGGTTGGCATATTCACTTAAACCAACGGTGGCAAGCGCATCGTCAATACGCACCTTGTCTTGCTCACTAGTCATCGAAAATGCCCGTTTATGAGGTGTCAGTCCGAGCGCTACCAACTGAGCCGCAGTCATATCAAAATAATGCGGTGTATCTTGCAGTACCACGGCCACTTGCTGAGCAAACGCCTTAGGAGAGAAGGTTTCGATGGCTTGGCCGAAAACTTCGATACTTCCTGAAGTGGGCGTGAGATAACGATATAGGCAACGTAACAGGCTCGACTTACCCGCCCCATTTGGGCCAATAATACCAAGCATTTTACCTTGAGTTAGTGATAAGTTGATATTGGATAGGATCGCGCGATCACCGCTATGCCAAGCTAGCTGATCGGTATAAATAGCGTAATTATCTCGGCTCAAAACATCACCTTACTAATAAGGTGCGGCAAACCCAGACCATTAGCGATTAATGGCGCAAGATCAACAGAGGCTAGAGCCTCAATCTGCATATTCATGATTAGCTCCCTCAAGTCACCCGCTTGAGTCATTAGGCTATACAGAATTAAGGCAGGTATCCTGGCTTATGGGCTGAAATCAAACGACAATCTCAACACACTTACAGTTGCGGGCACAGCTTGGGCTCCGGCTTTCGCCTCCCCAATTCCCTTTATTACCAAACATCATTGTTGAGTTTGGCATAAGAGTTCTGGCGCTAATCATTAGCGCTGCTCATCACCTTAATTCTCGGTCTAATTGCAACTTGAACACCACATCGTACACAAGATGGATAGACCTGAAATTGCTGGCTATTATGCGGTATTTCCACCAAGAGGCAAGCCCCAGCTTACCAATCAGTAATCCCCTACCAGCAGGTTTAACTTGCCGACTCTCCCCAATACAAACGCCAATGGGACTGAATAGATTGTGAGCCTTGTCGGCTAGCTTGTTTATCAAAATAGTGACTGATTTTCACTACACTGGCGTAATTTAAACTCAGCTGTGTATAAAACCCCACCTGACCTTGAACCCCTAATGCCTTGGCCATCAGATGGCGGATCACGCCACCGTGAGTAATTAACAAGATTTTCTTACCCGCATGTTGCTCGACCAGTTGCTCAAGCAGTTGATCTACCCGAGACTCAAATGCCTGCATGGTTTCGGCGCCCGGCAGTGGATTTTGCCAAGGATTGTCCCAATAGGAAGTGAGTGATGCCTCATGCTGGCTATAGAGTTCATCGATCCCCAAACCATCCCAATCGCCAAAGTAAATCTCCTTTAAGCGATCGTCACAACTGATAGTCAACGCCTCCTGTTGATTAAGCCTTTTACGGTCCAAATGCTCAGCAAATACTTGGCAACGAAGTAAAGGCGAGCTAACAACCACCTCAACGGATTCAGGCATCTTGGCATAAGCTAACTGCATACGAGCAAAACCCAGTTCACTCAGAGGAACATCAACATGGCCACGCAGCAGATCTCCTTGTTCGCATTCACCGTGGCGCATCAAATAAAATGTGGTTTGAGTCATAATCACCAAATTGTTGCATATAAGACTTAAAAAAGGACTTAAGCAGAATAATCTGAGCGGCTCGACAAATGCAATCGCTCGAATGTAACCAATTTAACATTATCTTTAGCGTTAACAATACAGAGCGTTCAGCAAATAAATTCGCCCCCCAAAATTACCCTGAAATGCGTCGATTTTCTCTTGGATTAATCGTCAATTGATACTCAACTCATCGTCGGCAAAGGTTATACTGATTGTGACTTGCTCTGAACCACGTTAGTCGCTTATTATAGACGTCTATACGTTTATACATCTAAATAGTTTAAGTATTTCTGTCTCATCCATTAGATGATGAGCCAGCATCAGTAAGCATAGGTAGAATTTTATGGCGAGCCCGACACCTGTTAACCATGTCAGACAGATAACAGCGCAGATCAGCGAACAACTTAAATCGCAAATTTTGATCCTCGATGGCGCAATGGGCACCATGATCCAAGATCATAAATTGGAAGAGGAAGCCTATCGCGGCGAACGCTTTAAAGACTGGCCCTGCAATGTCAAAGGCAATAACGACCTGTTGGTGCTAACCCAGCCAGAGATCATCAAAGATATTCATAAGCAATACCTGCTTGCCGGTGCCGATATTATCGAGACCAACACCTTCAACGCGACCCGTATCGCCATGGCCGATTACGAAATGGAAGATCTGTCCCGTGAGATCAACCTAGAAGGTGCCCGTCTGGCTCGCGCTGCCGCCGATGAAGTAACCGCAGAAACCGGCCGTACTTGCTATGTTGCCGGGGTGCTTGGCCCGACCAACCGAACCTGTTCTATCAGCCCAGATGTTAACGATCCCGGTTTCCGTAATGTCAGTTTCGACCAATTAGTCGACGCCTATAGTGAATCTATCGATGCCCTGATTGAAGGCGGCGCCGATATCATTATGGTGGAAACCATCTTCGATACCCTGAATGCTAAAGCAGCCCTATTTGCCATCGAAACAGTATTCGACCAACTCGGTCAGCGTTTACCCATTATGATCTCAGGCACCATTACCGATGCCTCGGGTCGTACTTTAACCGGACAAACCACCGAAGCTTTTTATAACTCATTGCGCCACGTCAAGCCGCTGTCTATCGGACTTAACTGTGCCTTGGGTCCTCAAGAGCTTAGCCCTTATGTGCAAGAGCTGTCTAAGATTGCCGACTGTTATGTATCGGCTCACCCTAACGCGGGTTTACCTAACGAATTTGGTGGCTACGACGAAAGCCCACAGCAGATGGCAGAAGTCATCGAAGAGTGGGCCAAAGAGGGATTACTTAATATTATCGGTGGTTGTTGTGGTACGACACCAGATCATATCCGCGTTATTCGCGAGGCGGTAACTCAACATCAAGCACGCAAAATCCCTGACCTGCCCGTTGCCTGTCGTCTATCAGGATTAGAACCGCTGACCATAGATGCCGACTCGCTGTTTGTGAATGTCGGTGAGCGAACCAATGTCACCGGCTCGGCTAAGTTCTTGCGTCTTATCAAAACCGGCGAATATGAAGAAGCGCTATCGGTCGCGCGCGAACAGGTAGAAAATGGCGCGCAGATCATCGATATCAACATGGATGAAGGCATGCTTGACGGCGTTGAGGTGATGCAAAAGTTCCTCAATCTTATCGCCTCTGAGCCAGATATTTCCCGGGTTCCCATCATGATCGACTCCTCTAAGTGGGAAGTGATCGAGGCGGGACTTAAATGTATTCAAGGTAAAGGCATAGTTAACTCGATCTCCCTTAAAGAGGGCGAAGAGAAATTTATCGAGCAGGCGACCTTAGTCAAACGCTATGGCGCCGCAGCGATTATCATGGCATTCGATGAAGTTGGCCAAGCCGATACCAAGGCGCGCAAAATTGAAATTTGTACCCGCGCCTATCGGGTGCTGGTCGATAAAGTGGGCTTCCCACCCGAAGACATTATCTTCGACCCCAACATCTTCGCCATTGCTACCGGTATCGACGAGCACGACAATTACGCAGTGGACTTTATCGAAGCCACCCGCGAAATTAAGCGTACCTTACCCCACGCCATGATCTCAGGCGGGGTGTCGAACGTGTCTTTCTCGTTCCGTGGTAACAACCCAGTGCGTGAAGCAATTCATGCGGTTTTCCTCTACCACGCCATTAAAGCCGGCATGGATATGGGTATCGTTAATGCCGGACAATTGGCCATTTATGATGATATCGATGCCGAGCTAAAAGAGCGTGTCGAAGCGGTGGTTCAAAACTTACCGAGCACGGCCAAAGATGCCGACGGCGAACTAATCAATAACACCGAGCAATTACTGGATATCGCCGAGAAATATCGCGGTGATGGTAGCCAAGGCGTTAAGAAAGGCGACTTAGAGTGGCGTTCATGGGACGTCAATAAGCGTCTGGCACATGCACTCGTTAAAGGCATCACAGATTATATCGATGAAGATACCGAAGAGGCGCGCCAGCAAGCGACGCGTCCACTGGATGTGATTGAAGGTCCTTTAATGGACGGCATGAACGTGGTTGGCGACCTGTTTGGATCAGGCAAGATGTTCCTGCCTCAGGTAGTAAAATCGGCTCGGGTGATGAAAAAAGCAGTCGCCTATCTCAACCCTTATATCGAGCTGGAAAAAGTCGAAGGTCAATCTAACGGTAAAATCTTAATGGTGACCGTAAAAGGCGACGTGCACGATATCGGAAAAAATATTGTTGGTGTGGTGCTGGCCTGTAATGGTTACGAGGTTATCGACCTTGGGGTCATGGTGCCGGTTGAGAAAATTATCGAAGTCGCTAAGGCGGAAAATGTCGATATTATCGGCATGTCGGGTCTGATCACTCCAAGCCTCGATGAGATGGTACATAACGTCAAGGCGTTCCATAAAGCTGGACTGACGATTCCGTCGATTATCGGCGGAGCAACCTGCTCAAAAATTCATACTGCAGTAAAAATTGCCCCCCACGCACCCACAGGTGCCATCTATATTGCCGATGCCTCACGCGCCGTACCTATGGTGTCGAAACTGATCAGCAACCAGACGCGTCAAGCCACAATTGATGCAGCGTATGAAGAGTACCAAGTGATGCGTGATAAGCGTAACTCACAGGCTAAACGTAAGCAGGTAATCTCTATCGAAGCCGCGCGTGAGAACCGTTGTCAGCACGATTGGGCCAACTATCAAGCCTATACGCCGAATAAACTAGGGCGTCAGGTATTTGATGATTATCCGCTAGAAGATCTGGTGGAGCGTATCGACTGGACGCCGTTCTTCCGTAGCTGGGAACTCCATGGCCACTTCCCGAAAATTCTCGATGATGAGGTGGTCGGTGAAGAGGCACGCAAGTTATTTGCCGATGCTAAAGACATGTTAGCCACCATCATCGAAGAGAAGTGGTTAACCGCAAAGGCGGTTATTGGCCTGTTTCCAGCCAATACTGTTAATCATGATGATATAGAGCTTTATACCGATGAGACTCGCACTCAAGTCGAAATGACCACCCATCATCTAAGAATGCAGATTGAACGTGTCGGTAACGACAACTTCTGTCTGGCCGACTTTGTCGCACCTAAAGAGTCGGGCGTTGCCGATTACATGGGCGGCTTTGCTGTTACCGCAGGGCATGGTATTGACGAACACATTGCCCGTTTTGAGGCAAATAATGATGACTATAATGCCATCATGCTCAAGTGTTTAGCCGACCGTTTAGCCGAGGCCTTTGCCGAAAGAATGCATGAAAGAGTGCGTAAAGAGTTCTGGGGTTATGCTAGCGATGAACAACTGGATAATGAAGCGCTGATCCGTGAAAAATATAAAGGGATCCGTCCAGCGCCAGGTTACCCTGCATGTCCAGATCACACCGAAAAAGGCTTGTTATGGGAACTGTTAAAGCCCGATGAAACTATCGACCTTAACATCACCGAAAGCTATGCCATGTTCCCCACAGCAGCGGTTTCAGGTTGGTATTTTGCCCACCCACAATCACGCTACTTTGGCGTAACCAATATTGGTCGCGATCAAGTAGAAGATTACGCTAAGCGCAAGGGCATGAGTATTGAGGAAACCGAACGCTGGTTGGCACCTGTACTGGACTATGATCCTGAATAAACTTCCTGAGTGAGCAGGATTTCATCACGCTAACGCGGTATTTGGTCGGTCTGACGACCGATAAAGTCGTGGGTCTTCAACCCACACCCGAGCAAAAGGGGAAAAGCGCCTGTTCCCCTTTTGCAAATCCCCCGGCGTCCCTAACGAAGTTGTGCTTCCTCATACTCCGTTAAAAATTGCCTAACGGCTCAGATGGGACATCCATGTTCCCCTGAGCCTTAGCCATCATCCATGATGGCTACACGACATTTTCACCTGCGTCTTTCGGCAACTTCGATGGGGAAATGATTGCAACCCTAACCTTCATTGACTAAAGCTGACTGTATTGAGTATTTGCAGGTTAATTCCAGTAGAAACTTGATAGCAGGTTATTTTCATCAGGATTGACATGTTAATGTAAGGCGTTAATATCAATGACTGTTCTATCGTCACCAAGGCGATAATTTAAGATAAGGAATATCAATGAACATCAATGCGACACTACTCGGACAAACGACGTTACTGCTAGCCATTGTCTTCGCAGCCATAGGTTTCTACTTGGGAAAGCGTAAAACAGAAACGCCTATTTTGGTGTCTGTTGTTGCATTTTTCTCCGCTCTAATACCACTTATTGGACTCATTTTCTTAATCGTGCTGGTATTTAAAAAAGATCGACCGACTGAACAAAATAGCTAATCAGGTCAATGTCAGCTACGAACCGAGCTACGCAGCAAACCTGAGCTGTGCCCAAAGCTTTAAGCATCACTCAGCGTTATTCAAACAAGAGCCACAGTAAAACAGCTGGAAGCTCATACTAATCGCTGGCCTTCAATACAAATTTCGCCATCTGAGGTGAAGAGAATCCACCAATATTTCTATCCTAAAACAGACCAATAACACTTATTGCAATGCATTCTACTCAATAAGCACCATTTCTACGGTTTTGGGCTGTTTAAGCTCCAAACCTTAGAAACTTGTATTTTCCCCCTGCTATTTTATCGATATCAGTTCATTTTAAGCTTCTATTAAGCCGCAGAAAGTAAAAGAAATCTTTTTTAAAAGCTTAACTGTGACATTGTGCTACAAAGCCATTAATTCGGCTCCTAAAGAGTGATATCGTCGCTATACTTGCTGCTGATAAAAAAGATAAAACCACAAGATCAATCGAAGGAGATCCACCAGTGAAAAAACTAGGGATTTTATTGCTTTGTTTTCTGATGCCTTTCTCTATGGCATCGGCTGAGCAGAGTAACAATCAAAAGAAGATGCTCACCGCCGAAGTGCTGTGGCAATTAAGCCGTATTGGCAGCCCCATAGTGTCACCCAATGGCAAATACATTATTGCCCCTGTAACCCAATATGATGTGCCAGAAGATAAAGGTTCGACTCAGCTTTATCTGTTTGCTAATGATGGTTCTAGCCAAAGAGCGCTGACCGCTAAAGGCCTGCGTGTCAGTGAGCCGACTTTATCTCCAGATGGCAAAACCCTCGCCTTTGTGAGCAAACGCGATGACGACGATGCCGGACAGATATATCTACTGCCGCTGGCAGCACCTGGTGAAGCTCAGCGCCTAACGGAAGTTCCAGGCGGCGTTTCCGGAATCAAATGGGTAGGTAAGCATCTGTACTTTATTAGCCGTATCTATCCGGGCAAAGACTGGGATGAGATGCAAACCCAGCTTAAAGCCGATAAAGATAATAAGGTTTCAGCCCATCAGTGGAATGCCCTGCCTTATGCCAGTTTCGACCATTGGATCGATGAAAACCGTCAGGCTCACCTATTTAGAATTCCTGCCACAGGCGGCGACATAGAAGCGATCACTCAGCCTTTAGGCAAAGAGTTACCACGCAGCTATCAAAGTGCCAGCCAGTATGATATCGATGCCAAAGAGAAATGGGTTGCCTTTAACGCTAATGGTTGGGACGATCAAATTGATGTTAAGCAAGATATCTTCCTAAGCCAAATTGGTAGCGGTAAAGTCGTTAATCTAACGCCTAACAACAAAGCGCCGGACAGCAACCCAAGCTTTAGTCCTGACGGCAGTACATTGGCCTTCACTCGCCAAAGCATCCCAGGCTTCTATGCCGATACCGCCAAGCTCGTTGTGCTCGATATGGATAAGCGTAAAGAGCGTGTATTAGCCAGCGACTGGGATCGTTCAGTATCAAACTTCAGTTGGACGCTAGACAGCAAAGGCTTCTATTCGGCCATCGATGATGCTGCAACTCGCCGTATTTACTATATTGATGCCAAAAGCGGTAAAGCCACAGCTATCACTAAGGCGACCAACTTCGGTCAACCCGCTATCACTAGCGATGGCAGCCTTTATGCCACGAACGAGAGCTTCTTACATCCTGCACGCTTAGTCAAAGTCAATGGCCGTAACGGTAAAACCACCCGCTTAGATAGCTTCAATGATGACATTTTGAAGGATGTCGATCTTGGCACTTATGAGTCTGTCACTTACAAAGGCTATAACGGCGATGATATTCAGATGTGGGTTCACTATCCTCCGGGATTTGACTCAAGTAAGAAATATCCTTTGTTTATGCTGATCCACGGCGGTCCACATAACGCGATTTCCGATGGCTTCCATTATCGTTGGAATGCACAAACATTCGCATCTTGGGGTTATGTTACCGCTTGGCCTAACTTCCACGGTTCCAGCAGTTTCGGTCAAGAGTTTGCCGACAGTATTAACCCTGATTGGAAAAATAAATCTCTTGAAGACATCATGAACGCGGCCGATTGGTTTAAGCAGAAGTCTTGGATCGACAGCGATCGTATGGTCGCCGGTGGCGGTAGCTACGGAGGATACTTGAGCTCAATTCTCTTGGGCCAAGAACAGCAGCCTTTTAAAGCGCTACTGATCCACGCTGCGGTATATAACATGTACTCGCAAATGGCGGGCGACTTCGAGGTTCATGCCACCCGATTCGGTCATTATTGGGAAAACCCAGAGATCTATAAGTCGATCTCACCGCATTACTTTGCCGACAAGTTTAATACCCCAAGCCTTATCATTCATGGTCAGCTGGATTACCGCGTGCCAGTGGGTCAAGGATTTGAACTATTCCGCACTTTGCAAAACAAGGGGGTCGAGTCGCGAATGATCTATTTCCCCGATGAAAACCATTGGATCTTAAAGCCTAATAACTCGATTTATTGGTATCAACAGGTCGAAGACTGGATGACAAGCCACGCCGAGCCTGGGGCGCACTAATACCTATCAGTATCATCTCGACGCTGTGCTAAAGATAAAAAAAAGCTGCCTAGGCAGCTTTTTTATTTCGAGATTGTATTTCGACAATAGGTGATTTAATTAATCCGATTTATCACTAGATCTGAGTAAATTGTCTTATCAGGTTATGATAAACATTATGTAGGTTATCTAACTCAGCACGTTCGGTATTACCTTGATTTATCAGACTTTGAATCGACTGATCCAGCTGATACAGGTTTTGCCTTAAGCCAGAGTCGCTCACCATACTTTGCATCCAAGTGATCACTGCAATCCGTTCTCCCTGAGTCACCGCCGTAACCCGATGTAGGCTGCTAGATGGATAAAGCACCGCATAACCTGCGGGTAACTTAATCTGCTGTTCGCCAAACTCGGTAGCAATAATTAACTCACCACCTTGATATTCCTCGGGATCACTCAAGAAAACCGTCATCGACATATCACTACGTAGCACGTCATTGGTGCCCGGAATACGCATAATGGCGGCATCCACATGGAAGCCATATTGCTCAGATTCGCTATAGCGATTAAAACAAGGCGGAAAAATCTTATGGGGTAAGGCTGCCGAAACGACCTTAGGCACATTGCCGATGCGAGCCAGCAACTGGTTCGCCAGCTGGCGAACCTTAGCATCCTCGCTATCGGCTTGATTGTTATTTTTAACCGAAGCCGCCATACCCATCGCCGTTTTTCGGCCATCGAGCCAAGGTACATCCACTAACTGCTGACGATAATGTTGCACCTCTTCAGCTGAGAGTATTTGCTCAATAACAATCATGATTTTCCCTTTAATTAAAACTCATAAGTCGCAGTTAAACGTGCATTTCTGGCATCACCTAAGTACATAAATGAACCCGAGCGGTAGGCCGCAGTCCAGTACTCTTCGTTCAGTACGTTACCCACATTCATACGTAGAGTGATGGCGTCGGTTGCATTATAGTTGGCAAATAATCCAACCACTTGGTAGTCAGGAACCACAATGCTATAACGGCTGTTTTGCTGATCGTAACCCGCCGCGCTGTCTGGCTGCCCGCCATACATCTCACCTTGATAGGTGTAGCTGCCGCCGACAACAAAATCATCACTTACCTGATAACGCAGTTGTAAATAAGCACTCTCATCGGCAAAATTACTCAACTTAAGGCCGACATTATCCTCGTTATATGAGGCTAACACTTCAGAGTCCATCACCGCCGCAGAGAACTGTACGCTGAAATCTTCGGTGATGTTACCCACCATACCAAACTCGATACCTTGAACGCGGTTTTTACCCGTATTCAAACTACCTAAAGTCGAGTAGCTATCACCAACACTTTCCATCACATCATTCTTAGTGATCTGGAAAATAGAAGCCGAGAACATCACGCTATCATCAAATAGCATCCATTTGGTACCTAGCTCGATATTTTCTACCAGCTCAGGATCCGCAGCGCGTGCTTGATCAGGCGTACCACACAAACCACCATAACCACAGTTTGCGCCTAGGTCTGACTCACCACCATTGATGTTAGTCGCGGTGCTGTAGTTAACATAGATGTTGCCATCTTCAGTCAAATCGTAAACTAAGCCAATATGACCGTTATACATATTATCTGAGTAGGCATATAACACATCGCCGCTTCGTCCAGAGGTGTCGTTACTGTAATCGAAACTATCAGTACGTAGACCGAAGAATAATTCAAGGTTTTCGGTTAGTGCGACCGTATCCATAAAATAAGCCGAGATGGTTTCAATGCTATAAAGAGCATCGCTTTGTCCTTCGGTATAAGTTCGACCCATTAGCTGATTGACATTATCAACCGTTTCGCCATTGCCATCGAGAATACAGTAGCTAGCCGATACACCGCCACGACCCGGCACTAAACAGTTAGTCGGGTTGTTATAAGTGATATCGTACACGCCGTTATCAACCTCTTGATCGGTATATTCAACACCGAATACCCACTTGTTTTTCATTCCTAGCAGCTCAGTATTCCAAAACAGGTTGAACTGAGTACTCAGGTATTCCACCTCTTGTCGTCCCTGATGGGTACTTAAGCTTAGGGTATCAACACCCGGTGCTACAGGATCGGTAACGTCTCGAGTCCTGCCACTCACCCCTGTAGTGATATAACCATTTTCGGTTTTACCCACACGAGTAGCGTTGTAGAGAGTGATATTATCGCTCAACTCATACTCGGTACGTAAAGTAAACGTCATCACCTCTGAATTGAGGAAATCTTCCTCTTGCGCATAAACAGGAATATCTTCAATCGGCTTACGGGTATCGCGATCAAAATAGCTGCCTAAGTCAGGAACATCTTGTGCATCGAGATAGTAACCATCGGCAATAAAGGACAGCTCATCCGTGGCATTAAACACCATAGACACCTGTGCGCCATTACGCTCGCGACTGATACCTTCACGGCCCGGTTTGTCTTCCTGCGCAATCAAACCGTTGAGACGCAGTGCCACATCATCGCTAAGCGGCACGTTATAATCGGCAGTAAAGCGAGTGTGATCATCGGTGCCTACGGCAGCATCCACACGACCAAAGTTATAAGAAGTCGAGGCCTTCTTGGTCACACTGTTAATCGCGCCACCCGATGAGCCACGTCCAGCGAAAGTCGAACTAGGACCTTTAGTGATCTCAACCTGTTCGGTGGCAAAACTCTCACGAGTCGTCATACCTGGGTCACGTAGTCCATCAACAAATACGTCACTACGCGCTTCGTGACCACGGATAATATAACGATCACCGAAGGCGTTGCCGTTTTCTCCGGTACCCAATGTCACACCCGCTTGTGCAGACAGGATATCTTTTAGGTCTGTTTTACCTGACTCTTGGATCTGATCTTGTGTCAAAACCGTGATCACTTGTGGGGTATCGACCAAGTCGGCAACACGTCGTTTATCACCGGATTTGTCATAAAGATAAACCGAACTTCTGACACCATGAACCTGAATACGCTCCATGGCTTCCTTCGACTTAGCCGGATCTGATTTCGCAGCCTTACATTCGACACTGCTGCTTATGTCACAGTTTTCAACAACTTCATCTGCTGCGTAAAGGTTTGTGCTACCAAACACAAGCGCAGTCGCAACTGCCTTAGCCCCTAAAGATAATGGCATTTGATGACGAGATTTCATCTGATAAAAGTCCTTTTTGTTAGAACACGTTAAATTAGGAAAAACATGTTAAACAAATTACAAAGATAATACAAATAGAAACTATTATCATTTACACTTGTATTCATTAAATGATCTTGCAAAGGAAAAGTTATACCAATCAAAGTAAATTAGTGATCAGCCCGTTTGTAGCAGAAAAGGGCGCAGGAAAAATTATCGAGAACAAGGCGTAAATTGCAGTAACCAGTTATTTTAATTATAAAACTTAAAACACGGTTATCGGCGATTTTAACTAGCAAGAATGATCAGATAATTACTGCGATTGGTATTAATCAGCAGAGAGCGAACAATGGACAAAATAAGAATTGTAAAATCAACGACCCGTAGGCCATAAAAAACCGGCTAAACCTGATGGTTTAGCCGGTTAGAATTTTAAACAGCAAAGAAAAACACGCCCTAGTGAGATTTAGCCAAGGTATTTAGCAACAATCTTATAGATAGCATCAGGCATTATCGGTTTAGAGACATAGTCATCGGCGCCCAATTTTTTAGCGAAATCTTTATCCGAATCTTCAGTTAAACTACTAATCACCACCACTGGAAGCGTACTTTCTTGCTCATCTTTAAGATGTTTAAGCACGTGATAACCGTTGACATCAGGCATGGTGATATCAAGAAAAATTAATTGCGGGGAAAAAGAGTCCAATAAGCTGATTGCACTACTTCCCGAATTAGCCGAGATCACCTCATAATCTTCGCCCAATAGTGAGAGCAAAACCCCTGTGCATACTGGGTCATCATCTACAACTAAGATCTTCGCTTTACTCATATTTCTCTCACTCTCAAATTGTTAATTCATTGTATGCAAAATTAGCAAAAAAGCTGGAAAGTATAAACCTACATAATCCTTAATTTCATTAAGATAAGTCCGACAGCCATTCGAATCACCTATTCTTTACTCTACCACTAGCAGATAGATTGTCCACTCGCTGATAATAACATCAAGAAATTACCCTCTTAGGTTCCGCAGTAACTGACAAAAGCCCCAAAACTTGCGGGTGCCGGTTGAGCATATTCTTCATAGCCCTCTCGCTCGATATAAGGGTCTTGCAGCAAAGCCGTTAACTTTTCAAAAGGTTGATAATCGCCCTGCTCGGCCGCCGCGATAGCGGCTTCTACCAAGTGATTTCGAGCAATATAGACAGGATTTACCGCGTTCATCATCGCCACCCGCTCAGGTGTAGATATTGACTCTTTAGCTAAACGCTCAAGCCAACTTAAACGCCACAGATTAAAGCTTTCAGGATCTTTAAATAAAGCCTGCGCACCGTTTTCAGTCTCTATTTTGTCATCATCAGCCGCTAAATCAGTGGCTAACTGTCTAAATAATTGGGTAAAATCGACCGCTTGTCCCGCCATACAAGCTAACAACTGTTCGGCGAGACTTTCATCTTCATCCAACTCAAGACTCAGTCCTAATTTGGGTCGCATCCCTTTCAACCAATGATATTTGAACTGTGTCCAGAAATCGGTGATCGCCTCGGTTGCCAGGCTAACCGCTTGCTGTTCATCACTGTGGATCAAGGGCAACAAGGTTTCTGCCAAGCGCGCCAAATTCCATTGAGCTATCGAAGGCTGATTACGATATTGATAACGCCCATCTCGGTCTATAGAGCTAAAGACAGCAGCAGGATCATATTCATCGATAAAGGCACAAGGGCCGTAATCTATGGTTTCACCGCTGATGGTCATATTATCGGTATTCATTACTCCATGAACAAAGCCTACCAATAGCCACTTGGCGATTAACTCTGCCTGTTTATCACGCACGGCGCAGATAAAATCAAGATAAGGCTGCTCGCTATGCTGTAACTCTGGGTAATGGCGCGCAATGGCATAATCGGCTAATTGTTTCAGCATCTGCTGCTCGTCTTGCACGGCAAAATACTGAAAGGTACCAACACGAATATGGCTGGCAGCAACTCGAGTTAATACCGCGCCGGGCAACTCACCTTGTTGACGAAAAATGCCCTCACCCGTGGTCACAACCGCCAACGCCCGTGTCGTTGGGATGTTTAACGCACTCATCGCCTCGCTGACGATATATTCTCTTAGCACAGCACCGATAACCGCTTTGCCATCACCGCCACGTGAAAAACGAGTCGGGCCCGAGCCCTTCAGTTGCAAGTCCCAACGCAGCCCCTTGTTATCCAAGACTTCACCTAGAAGCAAGGCTCGACCATCACCTAACTGTGGATTAAAGCCACCAAACTGATGCCCAGCATAAACTTGTGCCAAGGGCGAGCTATCAGCAGGAATCACGCCACCAGAAAAAGCCTGTGCCAGCTGCAGCGGATCGCGATTATTCAAGCCTAAACTGCTTGCCAAGGTGTGATTGAGTTTAACCAATTCGGGGGCCGGAGCCCGATCGCCGATACAGGCATCATAGGCGCCTTGCAGCTGTTTGGCGTAACTATTATCGAAATGAAAACCTAATTGTATCTCGGGTATTGTCATCTACTAAGAACCGAATTATTGAAGTGAGAAGCATTAACACTACTTTATCCTAAAGCCGGACTAAATCCGAATTAAACCGGCTCTATGCGAGCAAATCGATGCCACGCCCGCCCATAAGCTTACTAAAAAATAGAAATTAATAGCCGCTATTTCGCGATATTCGTTCTATCGAATAGTTGTTAATCTAACTCCATAGCCAAGTTGCTACACTGAATGCTAAGTGTCGAGTAAATCAGATAACTGCTCATTTAGCTTAAATAGTGTCTGCAACTTCATTTACTCTATTTTGTATGAGGAAAGACAGATGAAAGTACTAAGCCAGTTCAGTGCCAAAGCGGCGATGGATGGGGATGGCGTAAATATTCGCCGCATCGCCGACTTTATGAATACCAAGTTTGATCCCTTTCTGATGCTCGATGAGATCAAGTCTGACGATGAAAAAGATTTTATCGGCGGCTTTCCTCCACATCCCCATCGCGGCATAGAAACCTTTACTTATATCCGTAAAGGGGGTTTTGAACACAGAGATCAGATGGGCAACGTCAAAGCGATTCGCGCCACCGATGTGCAGTGGATGAGTACAGGTTATGGAGTGGTTCACTCTGAAATGCCGCTGGCAGATGCGGTCGATGGCTTACATGGGTTCCAGATCTGGGTCAATATGCCCGCCAAGGACAAACTCCGTCCCGCAACCTACCAAGACAGTACCGAAGTTCGTAACCCAGAAATCAGTAACAAAAGCCAAGCCACCCTACGCGCCTTAGCCGGTGATTGGCAGTTTGCAGGTGAAGATAGAATCAGTGCTCCGATCCAAGGATTATCGGGCGAAGCGGTAATTGCCGACTTGATGCTTGAAGCTAATGCCAGCGCCGAGATAGACCTTAGCCATAAACAATATGCTGGACTGTACCTCTACCAAGGTAGCCTAACGAGCACATTAGATAACGACAAAGTCTATCAGCAGGGACAATACCTTATTGTCGATAGCCAAAGCTTATTATCATTGCAAGCAGGCATCGAAGGTGCCGGAGCCTTAGTATTTGCCGGACAGCCGATAAAGGAAAAGATTGTCCAAATGGGCCCATTCGTAATGAATACGCAGGCGGAGATCCAGCAAGCGATTGCCGACTATCAAGATGGGAAGCTTGGTAGCCTGTAATACCATAAATCAGTATACCCCTTCCAAATAACCTGAACTCAGGTTAAGTAAAACGGCTCTGGGTCAACAAGCTAAACAGCTTGTTGACCCATCATAGTGTTACTCACTTTAGTCATATCTGAACTATTATTGCTATGTCTTATGTTTATCGTTCGTCTTTTCAAAGATGATTTAGATATTTCAGTATTAGCAAAAGCCATAAATTTGAAACACATCAAAATTTGAAACAGACAAGCTGTGGTAATTTTTAAGCGATAACTAAAATTAGAGCCCACTCAATGACTGTATTTCACACCAAGCAATCTTCACTATTTACCATTTTGGCAAAACCACTGCTAATACTTTGTTTTTGCTTCGCTCCCTCGGCTTTCGCTAACTCTACCGAAGCCACAACACAAGTATTAGATCTCACCGCAACAGGCGCTGGTTACTTGGCTGTCACTATTTTTGTGCTGGCCTACTTATTGGTCATGGGCGAAGAGGTGCTGCACCTTAGAAAGTCAAAACCGGTATTGATAGCCGCTGGATTTATCTGGGGGATCATTGGTTACATCTATGTGCAACATGGCATGTCCGAAGTGTCCGAGGCAGCCTTTAAGCACAATTTACAGGAATACGCCGAGCTGTTGCTGTTCTTGTTAGTCGCCATGACCTATATCAGTGCCATGGAAGAGCGCAATCTATTTGATGCACTACGAAGCTGGATGATCCGTAAAGGCTTTAGCTTGCGCACCGTATTTTGGCTAACGGGCTTTATGGCTTTCTTTATCTCGCCCATCGCCGATAACCTCACCACCGCCTTATTAATGTGCGCAGTGGTAATGAAAGTGGGCGGTAACAACACTCAATTTATCGCAATTGCGTGTATCAATATCGTGGTTGCTGCTAACGCTGGAGGAGCATTTAGCCCCTTTGGCGATATCACAACCTTGATGGTATGGCAAAAAGGCATGGTGCATTTCAGTGAGTTTATCAACTTGTTCATTCCTTCCTTGGTGAACTACTTAGTGCCTGCATCAATCATGAGCTGCTTTATCAAAAACACCACACAGACAACCGATGAAGAAAAGGTGGTATTGAAACGAGGCGCAAGACGCATCGTAATCCTCTTTCTATTGACCATTACCACCGCAGTTTGCACCCATAGCCTGCTCGGTCTACCGCCAGTTTTAGGTATGATGACAGGCCTAGGTTTCTTGCAACTCTTTAGTTTCTTTCTGCGTAAAACTTTCCCTAAAGCTCTAGTTAAAGCCAAAGAGAAAGCCAAACAGCAAAATGACTATAAGCGCCTAGAACAGCTGGGAAATGTTATCCCCTTTGATGTATTTAGCCGTATTGCACGAGCCGAGTGGGATACCTTGCTGTTTTTCTATGGCGTGGTGTTATGTGTCGGCGGGCTAGGCTTTATGGGCTATTTAAGCCTAGTGTCTGAGGCGATGTACAACCATTGGGACGTCACTTATGCCAATGTCGCAGTGGGACTACTGTCGGCCATTGTCGATAATATTCCGGTGATGTTTGCCGTGCTAACAATGAACCCCGATATGGTATTGGGGCAATGGTTACTGGTAACGCTTACCGCGGGTGTGGGAGGGAGTTTATTCTCTATCGGGAGTGCCGCAGGTGTCGCCTTAATGGGACAAGCCCGTGGCATCTATACCTTTATCAGCCATCTAAAATGGACCCCAGTCATTGCACTGGGTTATATCGCCAGCATTCTAGTTCACCTGTGGCTAAACGCGGCACTGTTTTAACCGACAGTCGCCTTCACTGAACAATAAAAAAGCGCCATGGGGAATCTCTTTCTAGTTAAAATGCCCCGTCCTAAATAGCGTTGGCGCTTTTTACAATGCAGATTTTGTATCGACTTATGCGAGCAGCAATAAACCGATGAAAGTTAACCCTGCGGCTATCAGCGCATAAGGTAATTGTGTCACAGCATGGCTGACCAAGTTACAACCTGAACCCTGTGCCGCCAACACGGTGGAGTCAGAATAGAAACACGCCTGACTACCAAATGAAGATGCCGAAAGCAGTGCACCGATCACCAGCGGAATATTGGCATCCACAGCTTGTGCCAGAGGCATCACGATAGGAATTGATACCGCAAAAATTCCCCAGCTCGATCCTGTCGCAAAGGCTAAAATCGACATCGCCAGAAATACCACTGCAGGTAGCAATTGAGGCGTCATATAAGGGCTCAAGTTATCAATCACATATTGCGGCAACATCAATTTGTCGCACACATCTTTAAATACAAAAGCGGCAATCACAGTACAGATAGCGGGTAACATAGACTTAAAACCATCCATCATCTGTTCCATCATCTCAGCCAAAGGCATCAAACGCTGAACCCCGTAATAAGGCAAGGTGATCGCCAGTGTAGCCACAAGCCCTTTAAGTACATCGATATCGAAATAAAGGGTAAAGCCCACCAGCAGAAAAATAGGCACAAAAAAGTTATGTAACTTACCGCCACTGTCAGCGTGCTTAAACTCCTCTTCAATGGCTTTAACCCCGTAATCATTAGAAGTTTGTACCGCATCTGCCTCATCTTGTGGCAAAGCAGCTTGCCCCTGAGCCGCAGCTTGTTGCGCCTTTTTCATCGGCCCAAAAGCTGGCATCACACCGAGAATAACCAGCAGCACCATCAACACCGCAAACCAGGCGTAGAGCATGTAAGGGATTGCGCTCATATAGACAGCAATCCCCTGGCCTTCACCAGCAATGCCGTTATCGACCAAGAGGCCACCAAAGAAAACAGCCCAGGTCGACAATGGCACTAACACACAAATAGGTGCAGCGGTGGAATCAACCACATAAGCCAGCATCTCACGTGACACGTTAAACTTGTCGGTCACTCGCTTCATGGTCGAGCCGACAGTTAAGGCGTTCAAGTAATCATCAATAAAAATCACCACACCTAAAACAAACGACATAAATAATGACGACTTGGGCCCTTTAGCCAAATTAAGCGCATGACGACCGAAAGCCATCGAGCCCCCAGTTTTCACTAATAAGGCAATTAAGGCACCGAAACCACCGCAAACCAAAATAAGCCAACCTATGGTTTCATCGGCCATTACAGACAGGGAGATATCGGAAAAATTATTCAGTACATCGGCAGGTTGATAGAGAACCAGCCCCACTAACGCACCTATGACTAAACTGAGAATTGGACGGCGTAACCAGATAGCTAACACCAATACCACTACGGGAGGAATAAGACTTAAAGCCGTCGGCTCAGACATGCGATAAGATCCTTCTTAAATTGTGCCAATACGGCAAACTAATTCACTATGCATAATTGTATTTAATTATGCTTACTAACTGTTTTATTTGGACAATCCACTGTTTACAACGCTAAATTTAACGCCAGCATACCAAGCAAGATAGTCATAACGAAACTGGTACTATCAAGGGAATTCAGTGCACCTTAGTAAAAACATCGGCGGCAAAATAATCTGCAATCGATTCCGAGTCAATAATAAATATTTATTTGCAGTTCATGATTTGCTCCAACCCAAAACAAACAAGACCTAATCAATTGAAATATAAAAATTTAACCAGTAAATCTTAAATGACTATTTTGGTTAAATACGCTATTGCTTATGCACCTTAACTGCGTATCTAGATTCTATCTGCTCAGTGATTAAAAATGTTTGCTTTTTAAACAATCCCGGCGTATCTTTGCGCCGTTTACAGTCAAGCGGATCAAAGCGATAGAGGTTGATTTAGCCAAACTGAAACACCATTTAAACATCAGCTAATGATTAATTTTTGGAGATAACATGAGTAAAAAGCAGCAAGGCTGCCACAAAGGAATGAGCCATATTCCGCACGAGAGTGGCCGCGGCAGCATAAAAGATAACGCCTTAAAGGCAATCGTCACCAGTGAGCTATTTAAGATGCGCACTGAAAAGCCAAAAAAAGGCAAAGGTTCATACAACCGCAAACAACAAAAGGGGCAAATGCTGAAGGGCGTTGCCCCTTTTGACTATTTAGGCGTTAACTCTCAAGCCATAAAGCACTAGCAAGAATATTTACAACCCCATAACTGATAATTACTTATAAATCAATCAACTGACAACTTGAATATGGTTACCAAATCAAAGTTTAGATTTGATGGTACCCCACCTCCTCAAGTCGCCCATAAATGGGCAATCGAGTTTCAGCGGCCAAGCTGCTCTATCCAGCCTTAAATTGCAATGATTCAAGCGGCGATATGACTGCAGCTGACTGGAATTAACTATTTTTCGATTAGGCTCATTTTCTCGTAGCCAATCGCTCAAAACTGAGTCAAAATCGCCAGCCGTTAAATATTAGCGTTGTCCTATTTTGTTGAAGGCGTAATCGACCATGTCAGCTCAAGCAGCTCTTCCTAAGCTAGTTCCTATTTCCTTCTTAGCCGTGGTGTTAATTTGGTCTACAACGCCACTAGGGATCGTATGGAGCAGCGAGTCGGTGCATCCCACCATGGCGGTTTTACTGCGTATGGTGATTGCACTGGTGATAGGGGCTTTCATCTTGTTGCTAGCGAACATTCGCCTGCCGCTGAGCCGCAACGCATTTAAACTGTACGGTTTCTCAGCCATAGGGATTGTTGGCGGAATGCTACTGAGCTATTTTGCCGCGCGTTATTTACCTTCAGGCACCATGTCACTGATCTTTGGCTTATCGCCTTTATTATCGGGTTTACTGGCACAGAAGTTACTCAACGAGCCCAAGTTTAGCCTAATGAGAATTGCGGCCTTTTTAATTGCCTTTATGGGACTCGGCGTCGTGTGTTCGGCCAAGCTGTCTCTAGATAGTGACAACTGGATTGGCTTAGTATTAGTCCTCTGTGCAGTCTGCCTGTTTAGTTTAAGCGGCGTGTTGATTAAAACAGTGGAAATTTCAATCCACCCCATCGCCAGCACTGTAGGTGCACTGATGATATCAACACCACTGTTTGCCCTGGCTTGGTTGCTGTTCGACGCCAGTATTCCACTAGACACTTGGTCGATGAAATCCATTGCCGCCATCATTTATCTGGGTATATTTGGTTCGTTAATTGGCTTTATTGGTTACTTTTATATCTTACAGCACCTTAATGCCAGCACCGTCGCTTTAGTCACCTTGATCACTCCGGTGTTTGCTATGGCTTTAGGGGCAATACTCAATAATGAAACTATCACCTATGAGCTGGTATGCGGCGCAGGATTAGTGATTAGCGGCTTGGGATTGTATCAATTTGGCGACAAGCTATTAGGCCGTAACGCCATTAAACAACCCATCGACAGCTAGGCGGGTCACAACCTAGGGTTTGATGAGTTAATCATAATTTAATCAGTAGCTTACTCATCTTCCTCCGCGACCGAAATATGCATCCGACTGATGTCACGATTCCAAAGTTGAATGATTTTACGAGTCTTATCTTTATTCCAGAAACATTTTCCGAAGATAATAATGCCGGCGCCTTCTAAGTCACGTCGAGAATCTATGCCAAAGCGTTGTTGCAACTTGGCTTGCACCGCATCGATAGGAATGCCCACATCTTTGCAATCGGCAGGATTAAGCCACTGCATGCTTTTGTCACAATGTGAAATTGTGCCCCAATACATGCGCGGCGCACCGTTTTCGGTAGGCTGAGCATCCTTAAAATTAACGAACAGATTCTTAGCTCGCCAGCGATACTTTGCATCGGTATATACCCACAGATCTGAACTGGCTAAGTCACTGCCACGCAATAAACTATTGAGCAACTTTTCTAACCCTTCGCTGCCAACTCGCTTATCCGAGGGCTTATCTGATGTTTTATCCGCTAACTTATCCGATACAAACTTGGCTGTATCCGTGGTCTGCATTGGTAATTGAGTGTATGCCTGTGTGTCTGCCTGAATATCTGTTTGAGGTTCTGCTTGATAAACTGCTTTGGGAGTTTCTACTTGCTGAACCTTAGCCTGCTGTTCTTTGGTGTTGACCTGATGATTTTTACGGTTTCTTGGACGACGAGCAAAATCAATGACTAACGCCTCACTATCCAGCAGTAGTTGATTCACCTCAACCGCATCTTGTTCCTCTTGTTGACGACTCAAGGAGGGCTTAAATTCACCACAATCCAATTGATGATAGCGAGAACCGAAACAGGCTGCCTTGCCATCACGAGAGGCTTTTCGAAAATAGGCTTTGCCGTCACAGGCGGGACAAAAAAGATGCTGACGCAAGCGCTCAATCTCGGCCTCATCGAAGGCTTGAAATTTAAACACCGAATAGGTGACGGCTTCTTCTCCCTCTAATCGACAAACGGCATCTAACATAGTCGGCCTCAATCGGTTTTCAACACCAGCATAGACTTAACTGATTTTATAAATAGATTCAATAGACTACAACGCTTACTCAAGCAATATCAAGCGGGCTAAGTCGAACTATTGCCTTACTCTCAAACTGATCATCACTGGAGCATGATCTGTGCTGTGACTATCGCACTCATAATCTGGGTTAATCAAATGCCGATCATAGGTCTGATAATGTTCTACTTCGGCCATCGATTGATCATAATGAGGATCAAATTCATTGGAGAGTAATATGTAATCCAATACCGAACCTTGATTAAGATGGTAATGAGTCGGAGATCTGGCAATAGCTGGAGGACAATATTGCGATCGTTCAAATAAGTGATAAGCGTCTTGCAAGCAATAATCTTTAAAATCCGCCTCTGACCACTGCACCTTTAAACGACTATCGGATGAGGTTAGACTTGCTAAAATGCCACTGTTTAAGGTGTCATTAAAATCACCCATTAGTATGATTGGCTGCTGAGTCTCCTGACGCCGAGAAGCCATGTGGTAGCGTAATAAACAGGCCTCACTTCCGCGTATGATACTGGCGCTCCATTTGGCTGCGGCCTCGACAGCAAAATGGGTTTGCAGCGCTTTGTCATCCAGACGTAACGCCTCTATCCCTTGTTCGACCTCAAAATGCCCTCGCTTGGATTTAAAATGCACCACATAACAGTCGCATAACCCTAGCGCAGGTAAATCTAGTGTGGCTCGCAAAGGCGCACGACTAAACTGGAACGAATCACTTAGTCCTAATAACTTTGCTAATTTAGATTCTGGGGTAACCGCGCAGGTGCTCGTAATCGGATATTTAGAGGCCAACGCCACGACGGGATCGCGATAGATAAAATCCTCATTGACGCTTGGTGTATCGACGACGGCAAAATAGTCGTAACCCGCTGCTTGGGTGAGTTCACGTAAAGCGTCGATGGAAAAGACTTCTTGAAACCCAACGATATCGGCTTGATGGCTCACCAGGTATTCGGTGAGCCATTGGCACTTTTTCAGCCATTGAGACTCACTATAAATATTCAAAAAATCATAATAGGCATCGGGCGGAGCAATAAAATTAAACAGATTGATGGTGGCAATATTTACCCTGAGTAACATTTCAGTTGAGGTCGACAATGGTGCTCCTGCGAATTAGATTAACAGTCTAGATCTGAAGCAAAGCAATCACTGTCAGATGATACAATCGAAACTTGCAGAGGACGAACCCCAGGTTCGCCCTCTAATACCAATTAGTATAAGCATTAATGACAAGCGCAAGTTATACCAATCGCAGTAATTATCTGATCATTCTTGCTAGTTAAAATAACGTTTTGTTCGCCGGGTTAACCCCAAGGCATTTCGAAGTAAATCAGTAATAACAGGTCTTTATTCCAAGGTAAAATAGGCAGATATCCAGGACTATCAGTTGGACGATTATCGTAAGGGGTTAGATTATACGTGGTGTAAGTCAGGTTAAATACTAACTCGCTGTCAGCCTTCCAATCCTCTTGAGAAAAACGAAACTCAGCCGCTAACTCATGCTCAAGCCAATCATCACCATCATTCCAAGTTTGGCCGGAAAATCCTAGAGACATATGCTTGCTTAATGCAAACTCAGTATTGGCGGCAAGCGTATAAGCTCCGGTTTTATTTCTGAAATCTTCACGATCATAGCCTCGAGTTCGAGGCACATCATCATCAATTTCTAAGAAGTAATAACCTGCACCGGCTTTAACATCGGCAGAAAAAGTGTCAGTCTGATATTGGTAACCTAGTGTTGGGAACAGCTTAAACTGCTTCTCTACCGAACTAACGGTATTACGCTTACCAACTAAAGTAAGATCCCAAGTGAGCGCACTCGCATCGGAAAAATCGACTAAATTCCCCTTCACACCATAACCAGAGCTAAACCAGATAGGGATATGATCGGGATCGAGCTCATCTTTATCTCTGTCTAAGTGAACGGTTAACTCGCCATTGTAAGTTAAACTGCTATCGGTCTGATGCTCAAACGCCATATAGACATGTGCACCAAAGGTATGAGAGTCGGCTTCATCAACATAATAATCGTGACCGCCGACACCTAAACGCCAGTCTATCGCCATGGTCGAACAGGAAAACATCGCAGCACATACGACGCCGCTATGAAGTAAAGCTGGGGTTATCTTCATGGTTATATCCTTATTATTAGCTGGCACTCACCCAAGGTCAGTGTCATTCTCCACTACTGCAATTTAAGCATGATTTAATTAATTTGCTAGCTTGTACTGATCTTGCCATTCACCCCGAACAGAAACCAAACCTTAAAATTCAACAGCCTTGATCATTACATCAAGCTATCTGCCTTTTACCAACCCTACAATAATCAGCAAAAACACCCAAGGATTGGTCGCTGCAAGCTAAAGAGTGCCACAATGAATATCTCGCCCGACTTTAATCCTAATCAAGCTTACAGCTCAGTTTGTGAACCTTGACAGGTTTTGTCGATAATCTCATTAAAAACAAGCCATTTTACAATCTAGGTCACATCTCTAAGGCTGATTATCGCTCCCGCTTCAGCCATACTTAAGCTTTTGCTATTACCCTAAAAGCATTGTTTACACTCATTACACCATAAGCAGTGATGCTTCCATTGAGGACACTATGATTAAACATATCGCCTTAGCGCTAACCTTAGCCGTTGCGCCATTAAGCAGCTTCGCGGCTCAGTTCATTGAAGGTAAACACTTCACTACGGTTTCAAATAAAGCCCCTAGTGCTGAGCCAAAACTGACTGAGTTTTACTCTTTCTACTGTCACAACTGTTTCAACATGGAAACCCAATATCTTGCCGATATTAAAGCTAATCTCAAGCCAGGTGTCAGCTTCGATAGCAAGCATGTGGATTTCATGAATAGCGACATAGGTACCGAAGTGATGCGCTCACTGGCAGTTATTCAAGAGCTAAAGGCACAAGATAAGATGATTCATGCCATGTTCACCGCAATTCAAGGTGAGGCAGGTGCTCACGGTCACAGCCATGACCACGACCATAGCGCCCATGAAAAACCAGAAATCAACACTCGCGATGACATTAAAAAAGTCTTTAGTGACCAAGGCATCGATGTCAGTGATTACGACAAGATTGCCGATAGCCAAGCAGTGACAGACAAGATTAACCTTTGGCGTGCCCAGCAAAGTGAATTCAAAGTGCAAAGCGTGCCAACCTTTATCGTTAATGATAAATACGCAGTTAACTTAGGTGCGATTCGTACCCTTGGCGAACTGATTGATTTAATCAACTACCTCGCGGTAGAGCATAAATAACCTCCTACAAAGAACAAAAAGCAAAAAACAAAAAGGCTCCTTAGGTGACTAAGGAGCCTTTTTTGTATCGCCGCACACCTACGTACTGACTTTAATTCCGAATAAAATCTAACAAATGCGAAGCGGCGCAGATGCAGTGCAGCACAACAAAGCCGATAAACCCTTTAGCAAAAACATGATGCCAACTACGCCAAGCTAATGCCTCGCTACTGCCTTGTAAACAAAACCAAATCGTTCCGGTTAAGGCCACAACAAACAGCAACAGAAGGCCTATGCCTTCGATTAAGCTAAATAACCCTTTACCACCGGCAGCTGGGATTTTACCTTTAAATAAGCCTTTGATATCGGCAGATACTTGAGCAAAATCCCCTGCCAACCAAGGAAAATATTGGCGCCACTTGCCCTGCCGGACATTGCTGAGTAAAAAGGTGACCGAGAAAAAGGCCGCGAGCAGGCCAAGATAAACATGCAGTAGATCCCATATCGACGCGTTGGCTCTAATCCCCCGCCCCATCAAAATCCAACCACTGGTACTGATAAGAAATACAGATAACAGGATCAACAGAAGATGCTGATACTCGATCATTTTTTTACTCAACGAGGCGAGCAATTTAACCATGGTTGGCTCCTGCTAGGTCATAGATGATTACAGTTGATCTAACTGCTGAGCATACTCGCTGACTTTATCCCAATTGGTGTATTCCACATTAGTGTCAATCGCCGTAGGCCCTTTAGTCAACCACATAATAAAGCGGATCGCATTTCTATCTAAGGCGTTATAGCCTTGGTAATTTAGGTTACCCGCAAACACCTCTACCAACTTAGGCTGCCAAGGGGTTTTAGCTAAAAAAGCCTGCACATAAGGGTTGGTTGCAGGGGTATTCTTCGCTGGTTTACGCGCCACTAAATTGATAGAGAAAAAGCTATTAGGTTTATCATCCAGTTGTTGTAGATTTTGGCTAATAAACTGATAAACAGCAGGGTTATGCTTACCATGGCGAATACTAGCGCCAATTATAATCTTATCAAACGCCGCAATATCGGGAGTTTCGTCTATGCTCGCGCAGCTCACTTCATTGCCCAACGACTCAAGTTGCTGCTTTAGGAAGTCAGTGACCTTGCGTGTCTGACCATGCACGCTGGAATAAATAATTAAAATTCGACTCACTGCTACCTCAACACATCATAAATTCAATTGATAACATCATCATAAGCTAAAACGCGGCAGATTTAATTGAAACAGATCACGAGGGCTTGCACAAACCTAGATTGGAGACCATCAACTTTGAGTAATATTTAACTGGGTCACAAACTGGCCATGCTACAGGCAGGTTTTAGGCAAGACTATTTCGCTGAGATATTTTGCGGTAAGCTTCTAAAAACCTTTAATTAAGAGCAATACTATTACTTATGTCGGAATCCCCAAGTAAATCTCATACCGCAGATGTCTCGGCACGTAAAAAAGTACTGCTCTTAGGGCGTTTCTTGGGTCTTGCCAGTGAAGATGATTATCGTGCATCTAATGCTTCGGTGGCTGAGCGCGCCGAGTTTCGCAACCGTAAGTTGGCCAGTCAATATCAGTCCAACTTAGAAACCATATATACCATTGCCATCTCGAATACCCCCTCGGATCTGACCGGTACAGACCTAGATCCTGACTGGGTGCATCAATTTTTTATCCTGGCCGAACAGATCCACAATCGCAATATGCAGGAATTATGGGGAAGAATATTGGCCAAAGAGATTGTCAACCCGGGATACTTTAGTCTGCGCAGTTTAGCCACACTCAAGCAGCTGACTCATAAAGAGGCACAGTTGTTTGAAAAAGCCTTAAGCATGTCGGTAAAGATAGGTGACGACCCTAAACTTAAACTCTTAATCGGATATCGTCATTCTGGCGGAATAGGTCAGTTATTTAGGAAGAGTAATGCAGTCAATATGGCGCTATCACACTTTGGCTTGCCCTACTCGTCGATCCTCACCTTAGTCGACGCAGGTCTACTACATAAAAGCGAATTTGAAACCGGAATACTAAACTCGAAAAACCCGATTAACTTCACTCTAGCAGGTCAACAAAGCACATTGACGCCAAAACATGGTCATCTGGTACTTAGCTATTATCGATTAACATCGACTGGAGATGAACTAGCACAACTTGTAAAACTTAAGGCCGACGATGCCTATGGAAAAGCGTTGAAAGCCTTATTTAATAAGAATTTTAAAATCGAATAATCTTAAACCTGCAAGCTTAACGATAACGCCTGCTCGGCATTAGACTGAACTTGCTCAGGGTTAAACCAATTTAAACTGTCGGCTAAACCCACCACCTCACCGATAATCATCAGTGCCGGCATTTTTAGCTCAGGCGAACTCACCAATTGCCCTAACTCACCTAAGGTACCGATAAAGCGACGTTGCTCAGACGTAGTCGCCTTAGACACTATTGCCACTGGCGTAGAAGCTGAGCGCCCCGCATCGATCAAACCTTGCTCTATGGTAGCGGCATTTAAGATGCCCATATAAATCACTAAGGTGTTTTGGCTATTAGCGCAAGCGTTCCAGTCCATAGGCCGACTCTCAAGCTTGCAATGACCCGTAATAAAAGTCACCCCTTGCGCATGATCCCTATGAGTCAATGGAATTCCGGCATAAGCCGACGTTCCACTAGCTGCAGTAATGCCCGGCACCACCTCAAAAGTCACCCCTGCTTCGACTAAGGTTTCAAGCTCTTCACCACCGCGGCCGAAAATAAACGGGTCGCCACCTTTAAGGCGCACCACGTTTTTACGTGTGTAGGCTTTGGTTACCAATAATTGATTGATTTCATCTTGGGCGGCACTGTGTTTACCGGCGCGTTTACCGACGGCAATTTTTTCTGCACTTTCTGGGACTAATGCCATGATGTCATCGCTGACTAAAGCATCGAAAAGCACCACATCCGCTTGTTTCAAGATGCGATAGGCTTTAAGCGTCAACAACTCGACGTCTCCGGGACCTGCGCCCACTAGCCAGACTTTGCCGAAATCGCCCTGTCTGGGTAAAGTAAATAATGCCATGTTCACATCTCTCGCAATAATGATTAGCTTAAATATAGCGCTATTCTTATTCCTTAAAAAATAGACATTAGTTAGGTTTTATTCCTTTTAGTTATCAATGGATCAAGAAACTCGATAAAAAGTGTTTAATTAACTCGGATGAATGGCATAAATTAAGCCAATAACAAGATGTTATATCCCAGCGAAAAATAGTGGAAATCATCAGCGGATAACTGAAGGGTGAAGCTATAAGCCCACAAAATAAATAACAGCTTACTTGCCACAGGTGATTGTCATTTCATGCTACTCGAATTAAAACTCACCACGATTTTAACTAGCAATAATGATTAAATTATTACTTTACTTAGTATTAATAGGTAGAATCCCTGTAAGGCTGGCTTGAGATAAGCAGCCAACTTCGGTATTAGATGACTTAAAAAGGATCCACGGATGAGTATTTCCCTTAGGCATTTTTGGCTACCATTATTTGGATTGTTAACCTTCAGCCCAGCCAGTTTTAGTGCAGAACCCACCGCTCCTGAAACGCAATCAAAGTCTGAAGATAAACGATCTGAAGAAAAACAGTCTGAACAAGATTCAGCAAGTGAAGAAGCACCACATACCGAATCCCTGCTGGAAAAACGCATCAAAGAAGAAGTCGCAACGGCAGAATTACCTTTTGTGATCACCCCACATAACGTCAATTATATTTTGCCTGTGACCTATAACACTTCACCGAATATGGAACCCTTCGTCGATCGCATTGCCGGTGGCGACGCTGAAGTAGATGAGATGGAAGCTAAGTTCCAAATCAGTTTCAAATTCCCACTGATGTACAACATCTTCGGCGACAATGGCCACCTGTTTTTTGCCTATACTAATCAGTCATACTGGCAGCTATATAACAAAGAGATCTCCTCTCCTTTTCGGGAAACCAATCATTCACCAGAGCTGTTTATGGTGTTTAACAATGATTGGAAGCTTGGTCCATTAACCAACTCGTTAATTGCTGTTGGTGTCATGCATCAATCAAATGGGCAGTCAGGTGAACTTTCTCGCAGCTGGAACCGTATCTATGGCTCAATGGTTTTTGATAACGGTCCCTTCGCAACGGCAGCCAAGGTTTGGTGGCGGATCCCCGAAGATGAGAAAGAAACGCCCACTTCGGCTCGCGGCGATGATAATCCAGATATCTTAGATTACATGGGATATTTTGAACTAACCTCTGTCTATGGCATTGATGAACATAGAGTTAGCATGATGCTGCGTAATAACTTACAAAAGAAGAATCGCGGTGCTGTTGAGCTAACTTGGAGTTATCCCGTCATTGGTAACCTTAGGGTTTACGCCCAATACTTTAACGGCTATGGCGAAAGCCTGATCGACTATAACGCCCATACCAATCGCTTCGGTATAGGCGTCGCCATCAACGATATTTTATAGTTCGTTTGCCGTACAAGGAGTCAGGATAAGCATGATGAAATTTGGACATCGAACCATTATTAATGGCTTTGGGCTTATCATGCTTATTAGTTGTATTCAGTTAGCCCTGATCACCTTACGTGACCAGCCGCCAAAAGAAGATCTTAGCCAGCGACAAATACAGGCAGATTTGGCTTTTTTACTACAGCAGGTCAGCGATAACTCTGCCTATGCGGCCCTGTATCCTGAGCGATTAGCCCGAGTAACTCAAAGAGTCGAGCAGCAGCTCAATTCTCCTTACCTCAGCATAAAACGCAGCGAATTTGCAGCACAACTCCTTAAGGTATTAGCCCCTTTGGATGATACTTCCAGCATGGTTTCCGATGTCGAAGTTGAATTTACCCTGCCGATAAAGCTGCAGCGAGAGGAGGACGAATGGCTCGCGTTTAATAACCAAGATACTCCCCTCGAGGAGGATTATCCTTTTCTCACCCATATCGATGGCATCCCTATGCCTAAATGGGTTGAAGCAAGTCAAATGTTCTTAGCCCCATCGTTACAAGCCATATCGACGCAACAGTCCAACAAGTTGCACCTGTTATCGTTGCTAAGGCAAGAGATAGGAATTGAGCGCCAAGATAGCGTACGTCTGACTCTGAGCGACGGTGAGCATACTCAACAGCTAACACTGGCATTAACAACAGCTTCACTCAAGCCAACAAAGGCAACAAAGGCAACAAAGGCAACAAAGGCAAATTTTAACAATAGCGTCGAAGGCATTTTCAGCTTTAATGATTTAGAAAAATTTAAGCTTGGCAGTCGACTAGAACAAAGCCTAAAAAAAGCCATATTTTCGCCCGTCACCATCTTAGATCTACGTCATGCCTATGGCCGCGGCGACCAATTATTAACTTGGCTAGCCCAATATTACACAAACCCAACTGAGTCGGCCAAAGCTGATTTCCCTTTACCCGATATTTATGCCATCGGCCTATATCGACGTGCACCCAAGATGCGTAATGACTATCTTAAGCCGCTGCTATTTACCCCATATCATCAACTGAGCCCACAAGCTCAGCAGCAAGTCGATGAGGCGATCCAGCAGATTGATACTCCATTTGATGAACGTTTTAGCTCTTGGCACGCGAGACAACCTCAGTCGCAACATCGCAGACTGACACCACCACAAACTCCGGGAAAATTAGTGCTACTAATCGGCCCCGAGTGTCGCCAGCAGTGTCAGTGGTTAGTTCACTTCGCTAAGCAATGGCACAACACCTTACTAATTGGAGAGCCCACTTTAGGTAACTACGATAAACATCACCAGTTTACGCTACCTAAGAGTAAAATTAGCGTTCGAGTCACTAACAGCATGATTTACGACATGCAGGCTAATCGCCTGTCAGGTGTTGCTACCGAACCCGATATTTTTCAGCCAGTGGATCAAGACTTTTATTGGCAACAAGTTTTAGACTTGGTAGATAATCAGCAAACAGAGTTGTAGAACAAACATAGAACTATTAACAAGATAGTCATATAGATAAATAAGATAACCAAAGGATTAGACCTATGAAAAGCCTTATTAAAACCCTGTTAATCGGCGCCAGCTTTTTTACCGCACTAAGCATTAATCACGCCCAAGCGACCGATCTTAAGGTAGGCGATAAAGCCCCTGAATTTCGCTTACAAGCCACCGACGGCCACTTCTACCAATTAAGTGACTACCTAGGAAAACAAACATTAGTGCTGGCTTGGTATCCAATGGCCAACACCCATGGCTGTACTTTGGAATGTAAGTCATTGGTAGAAAAGGGACACCTTATCCGCGAATATAACGCTGTCTATATGATGGCCAGCGTCGATGATTTAGAAGATAACCAAAAGTTTGCTACCGAGCAGAAAGCCGACTTCCCAATGCTAAGCGATCCCAGCAAGGACACCGCCGAAGCCTATGATGTGCTTAACCTGGTACGTGTAGCCAGCCGAGTCACTTTTTATATCGGTAAAGATGGTACCATCTTAAAAATCGATGATGACATCAACCCCAAAACTGCCGCTGAAGATATCGCTGCTACCCTTGCGACTTTAGGTGTCGAGAAAAAAAGTTAGTCTTGGGATTAAAGTAGTTCGAAAGCAAGGTCGTAGGCCTTGCCTAAATCTTGCGTCGCCGGACGATAGTTTTTTAGTTCGGCATATTTGTTATCAGTCGCCCGCAAAGTCGCAGGATGGACAAAACTGATCGGCCATTGTGAACTTGCAAGCAATACCCCTTCTAAAATAAAGCTTCCCGCTCCACCAGCGCCTTTACCTGTGGTTGCTCGGCGGTTAATCACCAGTTGCTCTGTGCCCTGCTGTTGACAATATTCGGCGAATGCCAAATTAAACTGCTGAATATCTTCGACACTCGGACTCTTAGGAATAGCTATCTTATTAACCTTAGTCGCTACTAGTTGATGCTCAGCACGGCTACCACACAAGCTGATTAATCGTGCCTCATATCCCTTTAAAAATACGCCTGTAATTGCCAATTGTGACTCCTGATAATTGTTAATACCAATCAGTATAAGCAGACAAAAAATAAGCCCCGTCTAAGGACGAGGCTTATCCCAAAATAAACAGATTACTTATAGGTCTGTACCGATGAGTCAATCACTATACCTTGCTGATTAACATCTAAGTCCATTTTAACCTTCATATTATAATCTTTAAGACTACTAAGCTCTTCTGGTACTGGCTCACCACTCATCTCCAACAACTGCATCACAGGGGTGAACATCTTGTTGTAATCCGATGACATGGTTAATAAGCCGTTACTGGTTAACGCTTCGTCGGCAATCTTATCGGCAAACCTTTTACTCTGGTCGCCGCTATAGATGACTAAGTGCTTACCTTTAAGCGCCATATAAACTTTCACATCCAAATAGGCGGGGAAAGGTAATAGGCTATTTAGTTCTATCGCCGAACCATCTTGAGGCAGGTTAACATTGGCTAACATAGGCGCAAATGGTTTAATCATATTAAACAGACTGGCAGGATCTTCTGCCGATAATGACATTATGGCGTCGAGATTTTTCACTGCAAACTCTTGGGTATCATTATCGAGTTGGTAATCACTCACTGATAAAGCGATCCCCTTAACCCCGTTAGCAAAACCGGAAAACATACCGAGCATAGCCGGATTCTGCGCTTCCATCTCAGCCTGCATTTCACGTAGCGGCTGGCACTGATAGCTAGGGGTTAGCAGTTCGCCCCACACTTTTGTCATTGCTGGCACAAACTGATTAACATCGACCCCCAAGCCTAGGGAGAAGATACCAATATGATCTTGAGTATAGGCAGGTAAGAAACCACGGATCTGATTAAGCGCCGACATTATTAACTGGTTTTTACTTTCGATTACTGTGCTAACACTAATATCACTCTGCTGTGAATCGATATTAAGCTGACGATAACCCATCACGGTTTTTGGCCAGTTATTAGCAATACCATCGAGCTCATCGCGACAAGTTTGCGAGCGAAACTCAACAAAAGGATCTTCATTAATCGCGCTAAATAGCTCAGATAGCTGTTTCGCCAATCGATTACCATCTTGAGTCGTAATCGCTTTCACCAGCTCTTTATGATTGATGTAACTAATGCCGTCTTTTAGGAAACCATGATCATTGAAGATATCTTTTATCAGGGGCGACTGACTCAGTGGATCAGCCGCAGGGCGAACACCTAGGGCAGTTTCCAACAAGGTAGGATCGGTAAAACTGGTAGCAAAAGTCACGGTTAACATCTGCTTTTCAATGGCAAATACCAAGTCAATCTGTTCGGTCTCGCTCTCATTCGTCAGAGTATATGCACGATATTCTGCTCCGGCACTAGCGCGAATCTGATGAGTGAATCCAGTTTTAGCTTCGATACTATCGAGCAAAGCCCAAAGTTTATCTGGATGCTCGATATCCAGTTTCATCACAGGGATCGCGCCTAAAGCGTAAACATAAGCACTGAGATCTTTGGGAAAACCAAAGGTATCGATAAAGGTTTGACCATCTTTCATGGCCGCAAAATATTGACTGACCAGTTCAAAAAAGAACTGCGAACGAGGGTCTTGCTCATTTTGCATTAAATCTTGCAGTCCTTGGGGTGACTGCTTATGCGCCTCAGGAAGCGAGTCGATATAGTCTTTTATCGGAAATGGTTCAAATTGTGCCGAAAACACCACAGTATCAGCAGGAACATAGTCCAACACAGCATTGGCTGATGACGATGAATTTTGCTGTGTAGCCCAATAGGATCCAGCAGCGACGGCAACAACAGCGACGGCCGACAATAACTTCTTCATTCATAACTCCCTTTATTTACTAAGCACTGCACTATCCCTGCAATAACAATCAGTATAAAGACGTGGATTGGTATAACAGTAAAGTAATTAAAAATAGATATAGATAGTACTATATTGATGAATAAAAAGGGAAATAGCTAACCCAAACTCGGGACAAGAAGTGGTGTAACAAAGCGGGCTTAGGCAATTCCCTGGATAGCCACTTAGGGCTACCCAGGGCCTAAAGCTAGATTTAGCAAGCGCTAGCAAACCAATCAAGCTCTCGCGATTGCGAGGGTGTTTCGATGATGTCGGCAACTCTGCCTGTAACTTCTCATTAGGAAGGTGAAGTTACGCGATCCAAGTCAGATCCGATACAGACAACATATCAAAACCATCTACGGGAACTTACAACTATAGATCAATATAAACTGCTGTGCATAACTATGTGCAAAAAAAGTGCACAAATCATAATAAAGTATTAAAAAGTATAGATTTATACTTTATTTAACAGTCAATTAGTTGGCCATAGTCAAATTAAAATTGCGCTAAATTAGATCTCGTAATGCAAGCCACACTCACGCTTGAGGCCGTTAAAACGAGTCTCCTCTTCGGTCATACCTAGTTCTAATGGTTTACTCGAGTGAGTATCACCAACAGACACATATCCTTGCTCCCATAATGGGTGATACGGCAATTCATATTGAGTCAAATATTGATGCACATCTTTGTTGCTCCAATCTAAAATGGGCAACAACTTATAGCGATCGCCATGGATAGCTAAAAATGGCAAATCTTCACGAGTACTCGATTGAGAGCGACGCAAACCCGCAAACCAAGTGCCGACATTCAGCTCTTGCAGGGCATTTTGCATCGGGATCACTTTATTAAGACGATTATACTGCTCGAGCCCATCAATACCCTGCTCCCATAAACGGCCAAATTTCGCTTCCTGCCATGCCGCAGTCATTGGTGCACGATACACCTTCAAATTAAGCTGTAATCGCTCAGTCAACTCATCGATAAACTGATAAGTTTCAGGGAATAAATATCCGGTATCGGTCAAAATCACCGGGATATCGTTTTGGATCTGACTCACCAGATGCAACATCACCGCACCTTGAATACCAAAGCTTGATGACAAAGCATGGCTGCCGGGCAGATACGCCAATCCCCAAACGACACGCTCGGCAGGCGTTAAGGTTTCAAGGAAATCGTTAATCCGCTGCAGTTCAGCTTGCTGCTGCTCTTTAGGCGCTTGTAACAGCGCCAAAAGTGCTTCGGCAGTAACAACTGAGTTAGGCATGAAAATCCCTAGCGGCGTCGATAACCGCTTTCACCACGCCCACTCGCACGGTGAAATTACCAAAAGTTTCACCTGCTTCACGTTCACTCACATAGCGAGCAAACAGCGCATCAAGCTCAGATAAGATCTCGGCTTCTTGAATATTTTCGCGGTACAGTTTGTTCAAACGGGTACCTTCGAAACTCGCACCAAGATACAAGTTATAACGCCCAGGCGCTTTACCCACTAAGCCGATTTCAGCGGCAAATGGACGCGCACAACCGTTAGGACAGCCCGTCATACGGATCACTATGCCCTGATCGAGAAAGCCATGTTTTTCCTGCAAGGCTTCGACTTTGGTCAAGAAGTCTGGGAAATAACGCTCAGCTTCTGCCATCGCCAAGGCACAAGTTGGCAGCGCGACACAGGCAATCGAGTGACCACGAGTTTGAGTGATCACTTTCCCCATTAAACCGTGAGCACGTGCGATCTCCTCGATCTGCGCTTTATCGGCCTCGGCAACACCAGCAATAATGATGTTCTGGTTAGAGGTCATGCGGAAATCGCCTTTATGTACTAGGGCAATTTCACGTAAACCGGTTTGCAGAGGTTGACCCGGTAGGTCTTTAATACGACCGCCTTCGATAAACAGCGTAAGGTGCCAGTTATCATCAACCCCTTTGATCCATCCATAACGATCCCCACGATCGCCAATGATAACTTCACGCTTAGGCTCAAATTTCACGCCGGCACGTTTCTCGACCTCGGCTTTAAACGCCTCGAAACCATGCTTAACAATGGTGTACTTCAACCGCGACTGTTTACGGTCTGAACGGTTACCCCAATCACGCTGTACTTTTAATACCGCTTCGGCAAACTTGAGGCAGTCTTCAGCTTTAATAAACCCAAAGTCATCGCCTAAACGTGGGAAGGTTTTAACTTCACCATGCGTTGACCCCATACCGCCGCCAGCGACTAAATTGAAGCCGACTAATTCGCCCTCTTCAGCTACGGCGATAAAACCAAGGTCATTGGTGTAAACATCGACATCGTTATCAGGAGGAACAGCAACTGCCATCTTAAATTTACGAGGTAGATAAGTTTTGCCATAAACTGGCTCAACATCATCGCCTTCGCTGACTGCAACCTTGTCATCTCCCAGCCAGATCTCAGCATAAGCCTTAGTGCGTGGCAGATAGTTATCTGACAACTGCTTAGCCCAGAAAAAAGCCTGTTGATGCAGCTTAGATTCCACCGGATTAGGGTTACACATCACGTTACGGTTCACATCACCACAGGCAGCAATTGAATCTAGCGCTTCCTTATCCAAATCTTGGATCAGCGTCTTGAGGTTACGCTTAGGGATACCGTGATACTGGAAAGTCTGACGCGTAGTAAGACGAATACTGTGCGAGCTAGTTAACGTCGATGCAATTTTATCAACACCCAGCCACTGCTTTGGCGTACATACACCACCAGCAACACGGGCACGCAACATGAAGCTATAAAGAGGCTCTAGTTTCTGCTCTTTACGCTCGTTACGTAGATCGCGATCGTCTTGCTGATAAAAACCATGAAACTTAATCAGCTGCTGATCGGCATCATTAAATGAACCCGTTAATGACGTATCTAAACCCTCTTCGATCGTGCCGCGAAGGTAGTTACTGTCATCTTTTAAATATTCATTTACTGATAATTTTTCTTTACTCATGGCGACTGCCTTTATCCTTTGTTGCACCGACGATGTCCATGCAAATTGTTCTGTGTCATTAATCTTAGTTTCGATGCCGCGATATTAGTAAACGTCTTTCTGATAACGCTTGTCGCAACGCAGAGCCTCTAAATACTCAATCGCTTGCTGCTCATCTTTACCACCAAATTGCTTAACCACATCGATTAAGGCCTGATGCACATCTTTCGCCATACGGTCGGCATCACCACAGATGTATAAATGAGCACCATTTTCTAACCACTGCCATAAGGTTTCGCCACGTTCGGCTATACGATGCTGCACATAAACCTTATGTTGCTGATCGCGAGAGAAAGCCGAATCTAAACGGGTTAAAGTGCCGTCATTAAGATATTGCTGCCACTCTGTTTGATAGAGGAAGTCTTGTTCGAAATGCGGATTACCGAAGAACAACCAGCTATCACCGACATTATCTTGCTGGGCACGTTCCTGCATAAAGGCTCTGAATGGGGCAACCCCAGTACCAGGACCAATCATGATCACCGGAGTTTTTGGATCGCTTGGCAGACGGAAGTGATTGTTAGGCTCAACATAGACCTTCACTTCACTACCTTCTTCGGCATTAGCCAAAAATTGCGAAGCACCACCAAAACGAGTCACACCATTTCGCTGCTCTTCAACCAGAGCCACAGTAAGGTGGACTTCCGATTCAACTTCGCTTTGGCTCGATGCAATTGAATACAGACGCGGAGTGATCGGACGTAACAACTCAACTAATTGGAAACCTGTGATATCGACAGGATATTGGCTCACAAGATCGGCTAATTGATGATTAAGCACAAACTGACGCGTTTGCTCCTTATCTTCAGCAATGGCTTGCAAAGCTTGGTTACCACTTAGTTGCGCCCAGTTTTGTACTAAGCCGGGATACAGCTGAGTCAATTCACGCTTTTCTTTTAGGGCATCGAATAGTGAGAGGGTTTGCTCACCAATAGTCACCTCAGCTTCGCCATCCAGCTTTAGACCCGCTAAAAGCTCATTCACTAACGCATCTGAGTTACTAAACCAAACCCCAAGTGCATCACCCACTTGATAATTTAATCCAGACTCACCTAAGTCGATTTCGACATGACGAACATCTCTATCAGAATCGCGACCAGTTAATTTTTGGCTCACTAACAGCTCGGCGGTATAAGGCTTTTGCTTAGTAAAGGCCGATACAGCAGAAGTTGGTGCATGAGAAATTGAGACTACGCTGGCACTTGATGCTTCAACCAAAGGTTTAACCGCTTCTAATACCTGCTGCTGCCACGCATTGGCTGAAGTTTCATAATCCACATCACATTCGGTGAGTGGCACAATCGCCTTAGCACCCAAAGCCGATAAACGTTGATCGAAATCTTTACCTGTTTGGCAGAAGAACTCGTAACTTGAGTCCCCTAACGCCAATACCGAATAGTTAAGATTCTCTAAACGCGGTGCGCGTTTTGATTCTAAAAACTTGTGTAACTCAATAGCATCGTCTGGCGCTTCCCCTTCACCATGGGTACTAACCACGGCCAAGAGTAAGGTTTCTTGCTTTAACTGACGGACTTTGTAATCGGCCATCGACACTAAGTTAACCGCATAACCTTGTGCCTGCGCTTTCTCAGCCAGCTCGGTAGCAACACCACGACCATTACCGGTTTGGCTTCCATATAAAATGGTAATCGTCTGCTCTGGCGCACTCGCTGGTGCCGCCACATTGCCACTCAGCTCAGCCGTAGCGGATAGATAACCACCAAGCCATGCTAGCTGCACTGCATTAAGTTCTGAAGTGAGTTGCTTAAGCTTATCCACTTGTCCCTGAGACAGTGGAGAAGCCAGTGATGAAAGCTCTTTTAACAACATGGAAGACGGCCCTATTACAATTTAATAGGCTAAGCTTAGTCTGATAATCGCAAAGCAAAAAAGAATAAAATCTAATTTTTAATTCGTTTTTGGAATATGCAAAGGTTATAAATTAAGCTACAAAATTGAGTGTGGTCAGGATTTTTGTAAAAAGAGTCCGATGGACCACAAAAACAAAACTTGAAAATGTGGCACAGCGCAAAATTTTGATGCTTGCTAGGGTCAATTTGTCGAATTTGAAAGTTTGGCTCTTGTGTCTCGTCACACAATTGCCACAATGAATGGCCGATGTCTAAGTCAATTTTATCGATTTAGCAAAGGGTAAATTAGACCTGTATTGTCTCAGCTTGAGATCAATATCATCCTAATAAAATTAGAGTTCAGACTCAAATCTTATTTAGGCAAAACAGCGCTTTATGCTAAACGGATTTAGCCCAACAGAAGCAATGTGCAATAAATTATTCATGCATTTATCTGCATGATAAAAGTACAACATGGGCTGAAGATCGTGCTCTTCCCCACTCAGGATCAAAAGTTACAAACCATTATCGTAAGATAATTAAATAGCCTGTTTGGCACTGTGACCTAGCCAAAACAGACCAGGCTATGATTTATTAACCATCAGGGAATAGTCATGCAGATTGGAATACCGAGAGAGAGTCTCAATGGAGAAACCCGGGTCGCGGCGACCCCGGCGACTGTCGTGCAACTTACAAAGCTCGGCTTTGAGGTTGCTATCGAAGCCGGTGCTGGCCAGCAATCTAGCTTCGATGATGCCGCATTTGAAGCCGCCGGAGCCAGTGTTGTCGATAAGGTGTGGGATGCCGACTTTATTTTTAAAGTGAACGCGCCTGACGACGCAGAAATTGAGTTATTAAAAGCAGGAACCACCTTGGTCAGTTTTATCTGGCCAGCACAAAATCCTGAACTAGTCGAAAAACTTTCCAAGCGTAATGTCACCGTGATGGCAATGGATATGGTGCCGCGGATCTCCCGAGCCCAATCTCTGGATGCGTTATCATCGATGGCCAATATCGGTGGTTATCGCGCCGTAGTCGAAGCAGCGCATCAGTTTGGCCGCTTCTTTACCGGACAAATAACTGCCGCAGGTAAAGTACCTCCGGCAAAAGTGTTGGTCATTGGTGCTGGTGTTGCCGGTCTTGCCGCCATCGGAACCGCTGGCTCATTGGGCGCCATCGTTCGCGCCTTCGATACCCGTCTTGAAGTCGCCGAACAGATCGAATCAATGGGCGGCGAATTCTTAAAACTCGACTTTGGTGACGAAGAAGGCGGTTCATCTGACGGTTACGCTAAAACCATGTCAGATGAATTTATCGCCGCCGAAATGGCGCTGTTTGCCGAGCAAGCGAAAGAAGTCGATATCATTATCACCACCGCACTGATCCCAGGTCGTCCAGCTCCCAAACTGATCACTAAGGCTATGGTCGATAGTATGAAACCAGGCTCGGTGATTGTCGATTTGGCTGCCGCAACCGGCGGTAACTGTGAATACACCCAATCCGGTGAACTCATTGTTACTGACAACGGCGTTAAAGTGATTGGTTACACCGATCTCCCCGGACGTCTTCCGGCTCAGTCTTCACAACTGTACGGCACTAACCTAGTTAATTTAATGAAGTTAATGTGCAAAGAAAAAGACGGCAATGCCGTATTGGACTTTGACGATGTGGTAATGCGCAACATGACGGTGACTCGTGATGGTGAAATCACCTTCCCGCCACCAGCGATTTCGGTTTCAGCGGCACCACAACAACCGGCAGCCAAGGCTGAACCTGCACCAGTAGAAGTTAAAAAGCCCTCAAAGCTTAAATACATCTTGGGTGCCTTAGGACTCATTGGTTTTGGCGCTGTCGCTTCAGTTGCCCCAGCCGAGTTTTTATCGCACTTTACCGTGTTTGTACTGTCATGTGTTGTAGGTTACTACGTGGTGTGGAACGTATCGCATTCATTGCATACACCACTGATGTCAGTGACTAACGCTATTTCAGGCATCATCGTTGTCGGCGCTTTACTGCAGATAGGTCATGGTTCGACCTTAACGACAGTGCTCGCCTTTATCGCAGTGCTCATTGCCAGTATCAACATCTTTGGCGGCTTCACCGTCACTCAGCGCATGCTGAAGATGTTCCGTAAGAATTAAGGGGGTTTAACGTGTCTCAAGGACTGGTAACAGCAGCATATATCGTTGCAGCCATCTTCTTCATCTTCAGTCTCGCAGGATTGTCGAAGCAAGAATCGGCTAAAAACGGCAACTTATTCGGCATTATTGGTATGGTCATCGCCCTAGGCGCAACCATACTCAGCCCTGAATCGAGTGGCTTACAATGGATCATCCTCGCCATGGTCATTGGTGGCGCTATCGGTGTTCGCCTAGCATTGAAAGTTGAAATGACTGAAATGCCTGAGTTAGTGGCAGTACTTCACAGCTTTGTGGGTATGGCGGCAGTGCTCGTTGGCTTTAACAGCTTTATCGACTTGCATGATTTAAGCGGCGCCATGCTTAACATTCACTTAGTTGAAGTCTTCTTAGGGATCTTTATTGGTGCGGTCACCTTTACCGGCTCTGTTGTGGCTTTCGGTAAATTGCGCGGCATTATTTCATCGAAACCTATGATGCTACCTCACCGCCATAAGCTTAATCTGATCGCGGTAATCGCCTCGCTTATCTTAATGGTGAACTTCGTCAATACCGGCGGCACTATGCCTGCACTACTGCTGATGACCTTGATTGCTTTTGCCTTCGGCTGGCATTTAGTGGCATCTATCGGTGGTGCCGATATGCCCGTTGTCGTGTCAATGCTGAACTCCTATTCAGGTTGGGCAGCCGCGGCCGCAGGCTTCATGCTATCAAACGACCTATTAATTGTGGTCGGTGCCTTGGTGGGGTCTTCCGGTGCCATCCTGTCTTACATCATGTGTAAGGCGATGAACCGCTCATTTATCTCTGTTATCGCCGGTGGTTTCGGTAGTGATGGCGTAGCATCGACTGCAGATCAAGAGTTAGGTGAGTATCGCGAAACTAACGCCGAAGACGTGGCTGATATGCTAAAAAATGCAACCTCAGTCATCATCACTCCTGGTTATGGTATGGCCGTTGCTCAAGCACAATATCCTGTAGCCGAGATCACTCAGAAGCTACGTGACAGTGGCGTCAAAGTGCGCTTTGGTATTCACCCTGTTGCAGGGCGTCTTCCAGGCCACATGAACGTACTGCTAGCCGAAGCTAAGGTGCCTTATGATATCGTGCTAGAAATGGACGAGATCAATGAAGACTTTGGTGATACCGATGTGGTGTTAGTGATTGGTGCTAACGACACAGTGAACCCCGCCGCAATGGAAGATCCAGGTAGCCCAATTGCAGGTATGCCAGTGCTAGAAGTATGGAAAGCCCAAAGTGTTATCGGCTTCAAGCGTTCAATGAACACAGGTTATGCGGGCGTGCAGAACCCACTGTTCTTTAAAGACAACACGCAAATGTTGTTTGGCGATGCTAAAGCCAGCGTGGAAGCGATTTTAAAAGCGCTTTAATCCACTGTTAAATCAATAAAAAGGGAGCATTTAGCTCCCTTTCTTATTGGGTATTTTCACTTTCATATTGTCTGCAATTACAGCTTATGCCCAGCCTCATGGGAGGCATCATCCTCAGTTAAAATTTGCTCTGCCAGTCTTTGCTGTATTAACCATTGATGTGCTTGGGTTTTCCCCATCAATTGTTCTACCGTAGGTTTAATAAAGCGACCCATTTCCGGTCGGCGCCAGAACATATAATGCGGTAAATTATGCTGCATTGTGCTGCCAAATAAGCGCTGAATAAGGCTAGCATACTCATTGAGTTCATCTTGGTTATATTGCTTTAACCTCGGATAACACTCATCAATCAGTGCATCAAAATCCTCAAATTGAGCTAAAGCCTGCCAACTATAACTTTCCAACAACTGAGTTAACATCGGCGTGCTCCAGTGAGACATGGCATCGACACTCTCAAAAATACCGATATTGCGTCTGTGATATTGCTGCCATGCTAGTTCAATGGGCTGACCCGCTTTGGCCAGTGACCAAAACAGATAAAAGTCGGCCAGCCATTCATGCTGAAATGTGGTTAAACGCTTTTGAGTTAGGTAGGTAGAGTTGGAGGAAGTGATCGCAAGATGACCCAGCTCGTGGCGCAGGGTCATATCCAAGGTATTGTGCAGCGCTAAACTATAAACTCGGCCGTTCAATAATGCCGATGATGCCTTGGGGATATTATCGACATTGAGCAAGATCACCCCAGCAATATCATCATGCTGAATCGGCCTTGCCATCGCGCCACGCTGGCCCATATCTTGTCTTAAACGCTCAATATCAGGCAATTGTTGCCTTGCACTCTCAGGCAGCTGCGCAAGGCATAAGGCTAATGTTTGTACATGGCATACTAAGGCTTGGCTGTTTTGACTGTGAATGTCGCCACTCATGGTAAGTGGCGTCCAAAACCAGCTGGTCGCTATCAGTAATGCCTGAAAAATCACTGTTTAGCCATGATGTTTTGAATAATCGCCGTGGTCGATACACCGTCTTCAAAACCTAGCACTTCGACACTACCGCCAGCGGCAATCACTTCTTTACCACCCGCAATATCTTCCACATTATAATCGCCACCTTTCACCAACATATTCGGTAACAGGCGGGCAATAATGCGCTGAGGTGTATCTTCACTAAAGCTGACGACCCAATCTACCGAGGCTAAACCCGCTAATACAGCCATGCGGCGATCCAGTGGATTTACCGGGCGTTCCTCACCCTTAAGGCGTTTCACCGAACTGTCATCATTTACCGCCACGATAAGGCGATCGCCCAAGGCTTTAGCCTGTTGCAGATAGCTCACGTGTCCCGCATGCAAGATATCGAAACAACCATTGGTCATCACCACTCGCTCCCCCCTGAGCTTAGCCTCTTCGAGAGCGTAAACTAATTGATCTTCAGTCAATACACCAAAGCCACTTTCGCCATGATTCAGGTTCAGCGCAGCAATCAATTCGATACGATTCACCGTCGAAGTTCCCAGCTTGCCCACGACAATGCCCGCTGCCGTATTGGCTATAGCACAGGCTTGTGGCAAATCGCTTCCAGCAGCTAAAGCCACAGCCAGAGCCGAAATTACCGTATCGCCGGCACCTGTAACATCATGCACTTCACGTGCAACCGTAGGAATATGCAGCTCAGGACCGCTGTGGGTGATTAAGGTCATCCCTTTTTCCGAACGAGTCACCAACAAGGCATCGAGTTCAAATTGTGTCAGCAGGCCTTGGGCTTTTTCTACCAAATCGGCTTCGCTCGTCACCTTACCCACCACTTGTTCAAACTCAGACATATTTGGCGTCAACAAGCTAGCACCACGATAGCGAGAAAAATCACTGCCTTTTGGGTCGACTAACACCTTGACCCCTTTAGCTTTAGCATTGGCAATAAATGCTTGCGGCTGATCAATAGCGCCCTTGGCATAATCAGATAGCACCACTACAGATACTTGATCTAATTGCGATTCAGCGCTGCTTAACAAGGCATTGCTATGCTCGGCGCCATAAGGCTGTTCGAAATCGAGACGCAACAGCTGCTGATTGCGAGACATCACTCGAAGCTTAGTAATGGTGGGCTTATCGGCCACGCGATACCATTTAGGATCAACTCCAAGCACTTTAACGCCCTTGGTTAATGCCTCGGCATTGTCATCTTCCCCAACAATCCCCGCGAGTTTTGCATGACCACCTAAAGAGGCAATATTCAACGCCACGTTTGCCGCGCCGCCGGGTCTATCCTCAATTTGATCAACCCTAACTACAGGCACAGGCGCTTCAGGAGAAATACGGCCAGTGGCACCTGTCCAGTAACGATCTAGCATCACGTCACCAACAACAAGAACTTTGGCTTTTTCAAATGCGGGCAGAGAAATCTTCATATTGAGGTTGTCTTTTCAAAAATTAATCCATGATTATACCTAATTTTACTCGTTTTTTGCGTTAGAATAAGCAGTAATTTTCGTTAATCATTTGAGTCGTCCGTGGTCGATAAAGCAGAGTTCTCATCACAATTTTACCATCCTAAATACTGGCTGATCTGGTTTGGCGTGGCTTTAATGCGTCTCACCCAATTGCTACCACTACCTATGCAGATGTCTATCGGTAAAGGGATCGGGCGTTTAGCCAAGCTGCTTGCAGGCAGTCGAGTAAACACAGCCAAACGCAATATCGAGCTGTGTTTCCCTGAATTATCAGCCCAAGAACAGGCGCAATTGCTCACTCGTAACTTTGAAGAAACCGGCAAGGCAATCTTCGATATCGCCAACGCATGGTGGTGGAGCAATGACAAGGTTCAGCAACACATGACCATCAAAGGTCAAGAGCATGTGGAACAAACCATCGCCTCTGGTCAGGGAGTGATCTTATTTGCTGTTCACTGTTTACCTCTGGAGATGGGCGCGCGTATCTTTGGTCAGTTCCAACCCGGAATTGGAGTCTATCGCCCTCACAACAATCCGTTGATGGAGTACTTACAAGTTAATGGCCGTTTACGTTCCAACAAGGGCTTAGTGCCCAAACGCGATCTGCGGCAGATGGTGCGCAGCCTACGTAATCCCGATGTGATCTGGTATACCGCCGACCAAGACTTTGGTCGTTCGAGCGCGGTATTTATTCCTTTTTTTAATGTTCCAGATGCGGCAACCATCACCGGAGCCACAACCTTAGCCAAACTGGGTAAGGCAAAAGTCTTACCCTTCTTCGTTGAACGTAATGCCGACGATAATGGCTATACCATTGAGATCCAAGCACCGCTGGATAATTTCCCCGGTGAAAACGAAGTCGAAGATGCCATTCGGGGCAATAAAATTGTCGAGTCGATTATCGATAGAAACCGCGCACAATATATGTGGTTGCACCGTCGATTTAAGACCCGCCCGAATAAAGAAGATCTCTCTTTATATCGTTAATATTTTCTTCGTATGTTTTAAGCTAAATATCACAAAAAACAAAAGCCAGCAATTTGCTGGCTTTTTTTAAAGGCTATGTAATACCAAACAGTATGAAGCAAAAAATGACTATCAAATAGACAAACATAACGACCACTAATGTCATATTGACACAATATGTCATTTAAACACTTTAAGGTATTGTCATATTAACATTGATGGATGACGAAAAATAAAAATTAACAATTAAAAACAACATGTTAAATAAGTGGCATAGCCAGTGCAAAGAGAAAGGTAACCAATTCTGACCCTAAATTGCACTGAGAGGCTTTATGAGTAAACAACGGCTAACCGCGATAGCACTACTGGTTGTGCTGGTCGCTTCCTTTACGGTACTGCTAAGCATAGGCAGTGAAATATATCGAGAAAAACCCCCAATCCCCACCGCCTTTACCGACAGCAATGGCAATGCTGTCATGACACAAAACGATATCGAACAAGGCCAATTGGTATGGCGCTCAATGGGTGGCCACCAGCTTGGTTCGATCTGGGGCCATGGGTCCTATGTCGCTCCAGACTGGACTGCCGACTGGTTACATCGTGAAGCCCAAGCCTGGTTAGATATCACGGCACAACAAAGATTCGACAGAAGCTTTAACGAACTGGACTCACAAAAACAAGCAGCACTTGAACAGGCTTTGCGTGAAGATATCCGCCACAATAGCGTAGTCACAGACGCAAATGGCAATATAAATATCAGTCTCTCAGATGTCCGCATCCAAGCCATTAATCAAGTCTCACAACATTACTTATCTCTGTTTGGTGATGATCCAAAATTATCAGTATTACGCGAACAGTATGCGATGAAAGAAGCTACGGTTCCAGATCTTGAACGTCGCCAGCAGCTAAATAGCTTCCTGTTTTGGGGAGCTTGGGCCGCTATCACTGAGCGGCAGGGACAAGATTATACTTATACCAATAACTGGCCTTTCGACCCTCAAATTGGCAATACGCCGACTGCCGATAATATTGTCTGGTCAATCTTAAGTGTGGTTACCCTAATTGCCGGGATCGGCGCATTAGTCTGGTACCACGCCGCAGGTAAACATGAGGAGCTGCCAAAGCCCGCCGAACAAGATCCCCTATTCTTGAAGAAGCCAACGGCCTCGCAAAAAGCCGTTGGTAAATATTTTGTCACCGCTATCGGTTTATTCTTGTTACAAATTCTACTCGGAGGCATCACGGCTCACTATGCCGTTGAGGGGCAGAACTTTTATGGTATTCCCTTGGCAGAAATCCTGCCCTATTCGGTAACCCGCACCTGGCATACTCAGCTTGCGGTGTTCTGGATCGCCACCGCTTGGTTAGGCACAGGGCTTTATATTGCTCCCGCTTTATCAGGATATGAGCCTAAATTCCAACGTCTAGGTGTCAATATACTCTGGGCAGCTCTGGTCGTCGTGGTACTTGGCTCCATGGCGGGTGAATGGATTGGTGTTCAACAATACTTCGACTTAGACACCAACTTCTTATTCGGTCATCAAGGATATGAATATATCGATTTAGGCCGCGTTTGGCAGGTGTTACTTTTAGTTGGACTATTGATCTGGTTAGCCTTAGTCACTGCTGCGATTCGCCCCGCACTAAAAGTAAAAGGCGAAATGCGTCCCGTGATTTGGGTACTCTACGCTTCTTGTGTCGCTATCGGTCTATTTTACGGCGCAGGTCTATTCATGGGTAAACACACCAATTTAGCCATTGCCGAATACTGGCGTTGGTGGGTGGTCCACCTTTGGGTTGAAGGCTTCTTCGAGACTTTTGCGACCTCTGTTATCGCTTTGATGTTGGTTCGTCTTGGACTTATTCGTGCTCGAAGTGCAAATGCGGCGGTACTGTTTACCACAGTGATCTTCTTAACTGGTGGCCTTATCGGGACCCTACACCACCTTTACTTCACCGGTACACCAACAGGGGTTATTGCCTGGGGTGCGATTTTCTCAGCACTGGAAGTGGTACCACTGGCACTGATTGGGTTCGAGGCGATTGAAAGCTACCGTATGCGTAATGCTAGCCCATGGATGATCCGCTACAAGTGGGCCATCATGTTCTTCGTTGCCACGGCATTCTGGAACTTAGTCGGCGCTGGTGTACTGGGCTTCCTGATCAATCCACCTATCGCCCTCTACTTCATCCAGGGGCTTAACACCACGGCGACCCACGGCCACGCTGCCTTTATGGGTGTGTATGGCATGCTAGGTGTAGGACTGATGTTATTCTGTCTTCGTGGCCTCACTGGACAAATTCAGTGGAATGAAAAGTTACTGAAAGGCGCCTTCTGGAGTCTAAACCTCGGACTCGCAGGCATGGTATTTATCTCACTACTGCCTGTAGGTATCACACAGTTCTTCGCGGTATTAGAGAATGGCTATTGGTTTGCCCGCTCACCAGAGGTGATCCACAGTCCACTGGTTGAAACCTTAGTTTGGATGCGTGTCCCTGGCGATGTGGTGTTTAGTATTGGAGGTCTATTCCTCGGTGCATTCCTATTCGACATTATTAGAAAAGCGATCGCAGCCAAAAACAGCAAAACAATACTCGATACACAAGTATCGGCTAACGCTTAATGCGAAGAGTCTGTATTAAAGGGGTCAATTGACCCCTTTTTCTTCCCTGAAAACCTGTTAAATTGACAATAAAAAACGGTTAATTTGACACAATTTAATCGCAATCTTGCCCCTAAATGCCATAATGGCCAACATACTGAGCAAGTAAATTTCCATTCACGGAGAACCTATGGCCCTTAGTCAAACACAGCTGACCCGCATGGCATTGGATATTACCTCAGGATTGTCCAACCACGATAGATTCTCGCGCCTGCTCGATACCCTAAGGGAGAGCATGCAATGCGATGCAGCAGCTCTGCTGGAATTTAAAGGACAGCAATTTACTCCGCTAGCCATTAATGGATTAAGCCCAGATGTCCTCGGTCGCCGCTTTGCCCTGCAAGAGCATCCGAGATTAGAGGCGATCGCTCGGGCAGGCGATGTGGTTCGCTTTCCTGCAGACAGTGATCTGCCCGATCCCTACGATGGCCTGATTCCTAATCAAGGAGATAATCTGACAGTTCATGCCTGTATCGGTCTGCCTCTTATTGCCGAAGGCACGCTGATTGGCGCCGTGACCATAGATGGATTCGATCCCGAACAGTTTAAATCATTTACCAACGAACAACTCAGAGGCATCAGTGCGATCGCCGCAGCATCACTCAATAATGCGCTGCTTATCGATAAGCTTGAAAAGCAGGCGTTACAATCCCCGTGGAGCAAAAATAACGATAATCCTCAAGTCTCTGAAGGTGACAAAGAGATCATTGGCCAATCTCAAGTGATGCGTAATCTTAAACAGGAAATCACGGTCGTCGCCCCTACCGCTCTCAATGTGTTGATCATGGGAGAAACCGGCACTGGTAAAGAGTTAATTGCCCATGAGATACATCTAGGTTCAGATAGGGCATCGAAACCACTTGTCTATCTTAACTGTGCGGCGCTGCCAGAGTCAGTCGCCGAAAGCGAATTATTCGGTCATGTCAAAGGTGCCTTTACCGGCGCCGTCAGTCATCGAAGCGGTAAGTTTGAGGTGGCGGATAAAGGCTCATTATTTCTGGATGAAATAGGCGAACTACCGCTAAGTCTGCAATCTAAATTATTAAGAGTCCTGCAATATGGCGATCTACAACGGGTGGGGGACGATCGTAGTCTGAAAGTCGATGTGCGTATCATCGCCGCGACGAATAAAAACCTCAAAGATGAAGTGCTTGCCGGACGCTTTAGAGCCGATCTCTATCACAGACTCAGTGTCTTCCCTATCATAGCCCCGCCGTTGCGCGATCGTGAACAGGATATCACCCTACTCTGTGGTTTCTTCATAGAACGCTGCCGTCAGCAACTCGGCTTACAAACGCTTAGGCTCAGCCCAGCCAGTTTAGCCATGCTAGAGGGCTATTCATGGCCTGGTAATGTTCGCGAGCTTGAACACAGTATCTACCGCGCCGCGGTCATAGCCAGAGCACAATACTCTGGAAAAAATACCATGATAAATCCAGAGCATTTCGAATTTGCTCAAGTCAAGTCCAACTCACAAAAACGCAGCAACAGCAAAATATATCCTCAATTTACAGGCAACCTGAAACAAGCCACTGCGCAATTTCAGGCGGAATACATTCGCCAATCACTCCTCAATAATGATAATAATTGGGCAGCAACAGCCAGAAATCTTGAAGTCGATTCAGGTAATTTGCATCGCTTGGCCAAACGGATAGGATTAAAATAAGTTCAATAAAGGAATAGACACTTGAACAGAGAACATACTGAAGGATTAGTTACTCGACTAAAAATAAGCCTCGGTCGGAATTTACATCTGAGTTTAGCGCTTTTATCTGGTTTATTTCTTACTCTAAGCCCCCCCATATATGCCGATGATACCGCTTTAGAGGCCGAGCAAGAAACTCGCTTACAAACACTCGCAGCTCCTTTATATCGCTTGGAGCAATCAATCGAATACCATAAATTAGACAATGGGTTACAGCTCAGGTTACTCCCCCTTGAACATAAGCATAGCGTTGCGATTGCCAGTCAATTTGCTGTGGGTTCACGCAACGAAACTCAAGGTCAAACCGGTTATGCTCACCTGTTTGAACACATGCTATTTAAAGGCAGTCAAAATGCGCCGGGAGACAGCTACGCGCAAACCATGAGTTCCTTGAGCGGCCAGTTCAACGCCAGCACCTTTTTTGATCAAACCAATTACTATCTCAATGTGCCGAGCAAGGCGCTGCAATTAGCGCTGTTTCTAGAGTCAGACCGATTTATTCGTCCAGATTTAACCCTAGAAACGGTTACAAACCAGCAGCAAACTGTATTAGAAGAGATGGCCACCACCATAGATAACCAGCCCTACTTGCGACCCGCGATGGAGTTGTTACTCCAACAAGTTCAAGGCACACCATATAGCCATGCCGTTATCGGTAGTAGAGCCGATATTCAAGCGGCGACACCTGCCAGCTTACTGCAATTTCATCAGCGCTTTTATCGACCCGACACCATGCAATTAACCTTAGTCGGCCAGCTGCCAAAACAGAGTCTAACCTGGGTCGAAAATTATTTTTCCACCTGGCCAGCACCGCAACATCAAGCCCAAACCTTTAGCGCGCCAAAGATTCAACGTCAGTTTGTGCATCAAGAAATTATCGATCCTCGTGGCCCTTGGCCCGCACTCCTCTTAGCTTGGCATACCGTAGGAAAAAACCATGCCGATGCCGCGGCGCTCAGTTTGGTCGAGTCTTATCTATTACAGAGTCGCACTAGCTTGTTAACCCAACAAAGCCTGACCAATCCTCAACAACTATTGAATTTTTCCTTGCCGTTATCGATGAGAGATATTGGCGTGATGAATCTGGTTATGGTTCCTAGAGCTAATGTGTCCCTTGATGCACTCACCGAACAAGTCAGCGCCATGATTAACCAGCTAGCCAGCGAAGGCATAAGTGAAGAGACACTCACCGAACTCAAACGCCAAGCACTCAACAAGCAACTGAGCCAACTGGATAACGATATCGCCTTAGCCACATTACTCAGTAACACCCTTGAGCAAGATCAGGCAACACCACTAAGTGGCCCTTGGCAACGAATAAATGCGGTCACTGTCGATGATATTCGTCGCGTCACCCAAACCTATTTACAACCAGGCATGGTGCGGCTCGACTTGCTGCCTTCTTGGTATATTCGCTGGGGGAAAACCTTGTTGGAGTGGCTACCCAAATCTTGGAGTGATAGTTTGGAGGAGAAAGCCTTATGATAAGCATCCGCCAACGTCTGTTCAGTTTCGGGCTATTTAGCTATTTAATCCTCTGTGCCGGTTGTCAGCAGACCCAGCTCAACTTCACTGCAGTACAATCGCCCACGCCACCTGAGTTTACCCCGCTCAATAGCGCTCCTAAATTGGCCGAAGTTCAGCCTGAACAAGAGGGTAAGCCAGCCTTTGCCCCAAAAGTCAGCAGCCTAGATAAGCAACACCATATTCATCTATTGCCCGGAGTGCCCTCGGCACTGAACCGTATTCATTTGGTCGCCGTCAGCCCCAATAAACCCTATGCCAACATCGATATTCTATCTAAGGCGTTTTCGGAAAAGGCACTGTGGCTCGCCAACCAAACATCGGCCACCACAGCCGACATTAACTGCGCAAACAGCTTTAATATCCAAGCAAGGCAACACAGTATTAGTTTAAGTTTTCGCTGTGAAGATGATCAGCTCACTCAAGCCGTCGGGTTATTAGCCACACAGTGGGCGACTAATAGCTTTGATAACTTGGATATTGCCAAACTTAGACGCACGCTGGCACTCAATAAACACATCAATGCCTTTAGCGGTAATGAAATTGAGCAAGTATGGGCTGAAAAAGTGTTAGGCAAGACTCACCCTTACAATCAATCGGTGAACGATACGGCACTGCAACAGCAATTAACCTTAAGCGATTTAAATCGACTGCGTCAGCAAGCTGTTGAGCAGAGCCAATGGCACCTGATCATTGAGCGAGACAATGATATTTCAACCAGTGACAAGCAAAAGCTTGAGCTGCACTTAGCCCAACTCGACTCTGTCGCAACAAGGGCAAATGGCTACCAAGATGACTTTCGCCCTTACGGTAAAACCCTGTTTGTCATCGATGCCCCAAACAGCGTGCAAACTCAAGTGAGGGTTGGCTATCACTTATTTGTTAAAGACGATACCAGCATTCAATGCCAGCAGCTTAGTCTATGGCTCGGACGCAGTTTTTCCGGGCGACTCTATTATGACCTGCGTGAACAACGCGGGCTGACTTACGGCATCTATGGACACTGTTTCGATAACCCTCTATCTCGCACATTAAAGTATTTTGGCAGCACTCAATTGCAACACACTGGCGCGTTCATCCGGGGGATATTAGATCACTTCGCCTTAGCGACAGAGCGAATGGCACCTCAAAGAGAAGTGAATGCACTCAAGCAGTATTACCTGAGCCAGCAAAGTTTGTTGCTCGATGATCCCAGTCGCCGCAGCCAACGCTATATCGAGCTGCTGACTCAGTCTCGTCAATGGCAATCGCAGCTCGAGGAGCAAAGTGAATGGCAGGCATTATCGCCTGCGAGATTACAGCAAGCGGCGCAGCAACAATTTGGCCAAATACCGGTTATCGTGATCCGTGGCGATCTGGATAAGATAAAGCCAGACTTGCAGGCAAAACTGCCTGACTGGCAGATCACCCTCGTCTCGCCTCAATAACCCTTATTTTATTAGCGAACAAATTATTAGCTGATAGTTTGTTAGCCGTAAGCCTCTGCAGATGTACAGCCAGAGGCTATTCACTACGACCTAAAATAAACTCATAGATGTCCAACACCCGCTGGGCATGTTCGGCAACTTGTTCGAGAGGCAAGGTGGTATTTGCCTGCTGCAGAGTCAAATGGTGACTCTCATCGCGCAGATAACAATAGGCTTGAGTTAAGTATTGCGCGCGAATGTCGGTGATCAATTCCAGCTCAGACAACACCTCGAAGATACGCACATTATCCGACCAAATCGCTAACTCTGGATATTCATGGGTATTGGCCAACACCAGATACTGGGCGATAAATTCAATATCGGCGATCCCGCCGGCACTCTGTTTAAGGTCGAAGCACCCTTCATCAACCTTAAGCAAATGAGCGCGCATCTTCTGGCGCATCTCGCGTACCTGCTTGGCTAATTCTGCCTTATCTCTGGGCAGGGCTAATACTTCGCCCCTTAGTTCACTAAAACGCGCCGCGAGACGATTCTCACCAAACAACACTCGAGCGCGAACTAATGCCTGATGCTCCCAGGTCCAAGCTTCCTCTTTCTGATAAGTGCCGAAATTCTCAATCTCACTGACCAATAATCCCGACGCGCCAGAGGGACGCAAACGCATATCCACTTCATAGAGTTCACCGGAAGTGGTGCGAGTAGAAAACAGGTGCAATACCCGCTGTGCCAACTTGAGATAGAAATGGCCAATATCCAACGGTCTATCGCCATTGGTTTGCAGACTGTCAGGATATTTCTCGCGGCTGTAATCATGCAAAAACACCAAGTCGAGGTCCGAGCCGTATCCCAGTTCTATCCCGCCCGCCTTACCATAGCCGATCACAGCAAAGCCCATTTCGCCGTTTTGCAGATGCGACGGCACACCATGACGAGCGGTTATTTGATGCCATGCCTGAGCCACCACCTGCTCGATAATCGCTTCGGCTAAGAAAGTCAGATGGTCGCTCACCTGCATGACCGGCAAAACGCCAGTGACATCGGCGGCGGCAATCTTCAGCTGCTGCGACAGTTTAAACTGACGCAGAGCCTCCATCTGCTGCTCCATATCCTCTTCAGGCACGCGCAGCAAATATTGCCGCAGTTCACTGGGGTAATCATCGAGGGAGGTGGTGTCATAAAGATGTGCAGGATCGATCAGTTCGTCCAACAGCATAGGAAATTTGGCCAGCTGCTCACCAATCCACGGACTGGCAAGACACAGGCTGACTAATTGTTGCCGCGCACCGGGGTTTTCAAATAGCAATTCGAGGTAAGTGGTTCGGGTCAAAATTTGATCTAACACTTTTGACACGGGAGCAAACGCTTTAGAAGGTTGCTGCAGATGACTAAACTCCTGCAATAACAAAGGCATTAGTTTATCTAAGGTGTCTCGGCCACGTGGACCTATGGTGCGTTTTGCCACCGTCGCGCGCCAATCTTTAAGTGCAGGCCAAAGCGCCTCATCTTCAAGACCTTGCTCATTCATCAAGCCGTGAGCATCGCTGTCTTCTTGAACATTCCACAACTGCTGAGTCCAAAGATCATTCACTTCATCGCTGTCTTGACCGCCCACGGTATCTTTAAAATAGCGGTGGATCTTAGCCATGGCCGCATCTATTTCACTGCGCAGCTCGGCTTCATCGGCCATATCCATAGGTAAACACAAACGCTGCCAATCCAAGTTCGTTTCCGGCAAGGTTTGGGTCTGCTGATCGCCAATAGCCTGCAGTAAGTTTTCAACTCGACGCAGCAGCAGATAACTGTGTTTCAGTTCATCTACGGCTAAATATTCTAATTGCCCAAGGCTGTAGAGAGTATCGATAGCGGCAAAAAGGCTCTGTTGACGCAATGCGGGCTCGCGGCCACCACGAATAAGCTGAAAACTCTGCACCACAAACTCGACTTCACGAATGCCTCCGGCGCCAAGCTTGATGTTGTCGGTTAGCTGTCTGCGTCTCACTTCTTGGGTGATCAACTGCTTCATCTTACGCAGTGATTCAATGGCAGAAAAATCGATATAACGGCGATAAACAAAGGGACGCAACATGTCGTGCAGTTCGTCGCTATAAGCGCTCCAAGGGCCAAGGGCACGTGCCTTGACCATGGCATAGCGCTCCCAATCTCGTCCCTGCTCCTGATAATAATCTTCAAGGCCACTAAAACTGACCACCAGCGGGCCACTCTCGCCATAGGGGCGCAGACGCATATCGACGCGATACACAAAACCATCGACCGTCACTTGATGCAATAAATTAATCAACCGTTGTCCCATACGAATAAAGAACTGCTGATTATCTTGCGCCCGTCGGCCACCTTGGGTTTCGCCATGTTCAGGGAAGGTAAAAATAAGGTCGATATCGGAAGAGAAATTTAACTCGCGGCCACCCAGCTTACCCATACCCAGAATCATCAATGGCTGAGGATTTCCCTCGCTGTCACAAGGAGTGCCAGACTGCTGGCACATCTGAGTGTAAAGCCAATCGCGTCCGGCAATGATCAAGGCTTCGGCTAGAGCAGATAGATCCAATAAGCTCCCTTGCAGCTCGGCATAATTACCAAAATCTCGCCAGGCAAGGCGCACCATTTGTCGGTTGCGATAACGGCGTAAAATCGCTTTGGCTTGCTCTTCATCACTCACGCCACTCAATAATGAATCAAGCTCAATGGAGAAAGACTCGCGATCTAATTCGGTTAATTGTCCTTCCAATAACGACACCACCCAATTGGGATGACGACAAAGCTGCTCGGCAACAAATTCACTCAAGCCCATTATCCGTTGTAACTCGGTGGTCTGCAGGCTCGTTAGCTGTTCTTGCATGTCAGGACATGCCTCAAGCAGGCGCTGCCAATGCTGTTGTGCAACTTGTTCCATCTCTGCGGGTAACGCCTGACTGCTACTATTTTCCATTGCCAAAACAATCCCTAACATTTAAACGGTCGACATAATATGTCTTGAGTGATATAGATATATGTCATTATCTAGCGCTGTGGTTATCTGATTTATACTAAGCCCGCATAAAAAACCAATGGGATAGATCATTAATCATACATAAGGTTACTATAACCCATCTAGCCGCTATATTATGCAAAGAAGTGATGAACTGATCATCTGATATCAGTCTCAATCTAACTAATTTTATGGAGAAAACATGGCAGCGACGCTAATGCGCGTTTTCACTCTACTGTTAATCCTCACCCTCAGCGGTTGTGGAGATGATAGACCAGAGAAAATCGCCAAATTTCAGCAATTAGCTCAAGAGCGGGTCAGCACCTTGGGCAAAATGCTCGATAATGGTGAGATCCGCAACGCTAACCTACTCAAGCAATACAGCAATATCCTCGAAGGTCAGAAGTCAGATTTACGTCCGCTTTTACAAGAGCTAGCCAAAGATGGCAGTAGTCAGGGCCCAATGTATCTGTCGCTGCAACGTCGTCTGAGTGAACTGGGTAATGGCAATAATTTTGTCGATCTCGACCAGCAATTAGACGAAGCGCAAAACCTCTATCAAGCCGCCGATCCAAGCCTATTTAACGATATGCTGTCCGATCCGGTTAACGTAGTGGCCGATATGTCAGATGGTGCCCTCGCCCGCGTAAACTCCATCAGCCGCGAAGCCGCTGTGCTCGCTAACGGCGCCGAAGACTTTGGTGCCGGTAGTCAGTTAGTGGGTAATCCGTCCTATGGTAGCTGGCAAACCGGTTCTAACGGCATGTCTTTCTGGGCTTGGTACGGTATGTACTCTATGTTCTCCAATATGGTGCGCGGCCCCGTTTATTATGATCGTTGGTCGAGCCGGCGTAATTACAGCTATTACAACGATGTTGGCCGCTACCGTTATACCTCGCCGAAACAGGCAAGGGCGCAAAATCAAACCTTTGAACGCACGCAAAAGCAGTTTAATAGCCAGGGTAAACGCTTCTCTAGCCCTTACGCTAAATCACGCGCAGGCTCGACGAGTCTGTCGAGACAGAGCGCCAGCGTGCCAAAAAGCAGTTCGGTAGGTAAAGCCAGCAGCGGCAGCAAGTTCCGCTCTAACTACTCCAAGAACAGTAATTTTAGAAATTCAGGAAGTCGCACGACTCGCGGTGTCCGTCGAGGCAAATAGGAAATAGTCATGACAATCTTTGAAAACTTTTTTGCCGACATTGGCATCACACAAGATCTCGCCATCATACTCTGTATCGATCTGGCGATCGCCATAGTGCTATTAACCGCCATGCGCTATCTCCAAGGCTGGACAGTTAAAGTCAGCAGCACCCATGAACTCTCCGAACGCGACAATTTCGCCTTCGGTATCAGTACTGCAGGCGCGGTTGCTGGACTCGGTATTGTCTTGAGCGGCGCCATCACAGGTGAAGCCGCACAATCTTATCTAACTGAGGCCATCGGCATGACCGCCTATGGTGTTTTTGGTTTGATATTGATAAAACTTGGACGATTCTTGCACGACAAAATCGCCTTAAATGAGATAGACAAAAACGCCTTAATCATCAAAGGCAATATCTCTGTCGCCATTGTCGATGCCACCGCAGCCATTGCTACCGCCATCATTATTCGCGCGGTTTTAATTTGGGTTGAAGATCTCACCCTAGATACCTTTATCGCCATTTTCAGTGCCTTCGTCATTTCGCAGTTGATGCTGGTATTGCTGCTGCGTATTCGTGAAAAAGGCTACGCCAAACGTCATCAAAACACTTCTATGCAAAATGCTTTGGCCCAAGGCGAAACCGCCCTGGCACTGCGCCATAGCGGTTATATGTTAGCCATGGCGCTGAGCTTTAACGCCGCCAGTCACTTTATCATCTACTCGCCTGAAGCTTATCTCGGCAATGTGCTTGGCTGGCTCGTGTTCTCGGTGATCATGTTAATTGCGCTGTCGCTATTGCAAACCTTAGTGAAGAAGTTAGTACTGGCTAACATCAACCTGACTCAAGAAGTTGAGCAACAGCAAAATATAGGTATCGCCGCCGTAGAACTGGCTATCAGCGTTGCCATCGCCCTGATCCTCACCAGCCTAATGGTGTAAACCAGAACCAATGCAATCTCAACATACTGCAGCGCCAACTTCGGTTGGCGCTAAACGTCTGAGCTGGTTTGATGACGTTTTATTACTGGGCATCATGGCGGTTCTCGCCGGCTGTGGCCTAATCTACGAATACCTCCTATCCCATTATGCAGGACGCGTACTCGGCGCACTCGAGGCCGCCATTTACACCATGATCGGCCTAATGATTGTCTCCATGGGCTTTGGCGCGTTTGCCGCACGTAAGATCCGCTGTGCTTTTACCGGTTTCGCCATCTTAGAACTGAGCGTCGCCTTAGTGGGGTCCTTGGCTATTTTAATCACCGCAGCGGTGATTGGCTTTGGTCAACAACTGCCGATGATCATTGCCAGCACTATCGGTCTGCCACCGGATCAACTTCCCGAAGGCGGCTTTATAGGCACCTTACAACGCTTGAGTGAATACTTACCTTATGTGTGGGGCGTATTACTAGGCTTAATGATCGGCATGGAAATCCCGCTTATTGCTCGGGTAAGGCAGTCTTTATGTGATGAGCATTTGATGCACAATGCCGGTACCATCTATGGCGCCGATTATATCGGTGCCGGTATCGGCGCCGCCATCTGGGTTAGCCTGATGCTGGCCATCGATATTCAGTTAGCTGCCGCGCTCACCGCCAGTTTTAACCTGTTAGCTGGACTGATATTTATCTGGCGTTTCTGGCACAAGATCCGCCGAGTAAAACTGCTTCTAGTAGGTCATCTTATTGCCAGTGTGGTTTTATTGATTCTCGCCAGCCACGGTCCACAATGGGAGCAGCAATTTAATAACTTGCTCTATAAAGACAAGGTGATTTTCGCTAAATCGACACGCTTTCAGCAGCTTACCTTTACCGAACGGTTACGAGGCAATGCCCTTCCACCAGTCTACTCCATGTATATCAATGGCCGACTGCAGTTCTCTAGTCAGGATGAACATATTTATCACTCTTTCCTTGTGCATCCGACGATGGAAGCCAGCGCACGGCACAACAAGGTGTTAATCATAGGCGGTGGTGATGGTTTAGGACTCAGACAAGTATTTAAGTGGCAGCCACAACAAGTAACACTGATGGATCTCGATGCCGATCTGCTCAAACTGTTTCAGTCTGGCGATCCGCAGATGCCGACTCGATTAGCCGATGCACTCAAAGCATTAAATGGCAATGCCCTTAACGATAAACGCCTACATCTTGTCGTTGATGATGCCTTTAATGGGGTCGATAAACTCATTAAACGCGGCGATAAATATGATGCCATTATTGTGGATCTGCCCGATCCGAGCCATCCAGACCTAAATAAACTCTACTCTGATATGTTCTATCGTAAGCTCAAAGAGCTGCTCAGCAGTGATGGCGCGCTTACGGTACAATCGACTTCGCCATACCATGCACCCAAAGCGTTTATCTCTGTGGGCAAGACCTTAGCCGCAGCAGGGTTTGACGTTAGCCAATATCACCACAATGTGCCCAGTTTTGGCGAATGGGGTTGGAGTATAGCGACCCTATCGGGCAAAAATGCTAAGCAACGTCTACAAGGATTAACTAAGCTATCCATCGAAGAAAACTGGCTGACGCCAGGGATGATTAGGGGCAGCTTTGAGTTTCCAGGCAATTATTACGATCACGCCGATCAGATACAGCAAAATGCCATAGGCTCTATGCAGCTGTATCGCTATCATCAGCAGGCCTGGTCAGAAAATCAAAATCTAAGCCTTTTTTGAGATAAAAATAGCACTTGACATATTATGTCTCGGTGCTATCTTTAACCGCAGACATAATATGTCAATAAGGACAAATATGAACATTCACACTATTGCCAACCATCTTAATAACCTGGGCGATCAGAGTCGCACCGGATTTCAATTCGATTGCTATCCCATCGATGGTGATGTTGAGGTGTTACAGGTCAACTTAGTAGGACGCGAAGAGATCCCTGTATTTGTATCGGTTACTGAAAATCAGGTGCTTTGTATTAGCTACCTCTGGGGCGAAGACGAAGTAAAACAAGAGCGCCGCAGCGAGATGTTTGAAACCATGTTAGAGCTCAACATCCCTATGCCACTCTCCTCCTTTGCCAAGGTGGATGATAAATATGTGGTCTATGGTGCGCTGTCGGTGCAATCGAGCATGGAAGAGATAGAACAGGAGCTATCAGTATTGTCTGATAACTGCCTGGAAGTGATTGATGAATTACATGAGTTTTTAAAGTAATCAACAACCTAATTTAATCATCTAGTGATTGACGCAATCATTAGGCTGTAAGGAGTCTCATTATGGGTATTCTAAATAAGATTTTAACCGCTTTCCGCGGTGGCGCGACCGAAGTCGGTCAAAGCATTGTCGATGCCAACTCGACCCGAATTTTCGAGCAAGAGATCCGCGATGCCGAGAAGCACCTCACCAAAGCCAAGCGTGAACTGACAGACGTAATGGCAAAAGAGATGCAAGCCAGTCGTGAGATCGACCGTCTTAAACGCTCGGTCAGCGAACACGAAGGTTATGCGACTCAAGCACTTGAGAAAAACAACGAAGCGTTGGCATTAGAAGTGGCCGAAAAAATTGCCCAACTCGATCAAGAATTGGCCGAGCAACAAGCGGCCAGTGACAGCTTTAGTGCGCATGCAACACGCTTGAAAGATTTAGTGCGTAAAACCGAACGTCAGCTAACCGATTACCAACGTCAGTTATCTATGGTCAAAACCACTGAAAGTGTGCAAAAAGCCACGGCGACAATTACCGACTCATTCGCGAGCAGTAACTCTAAGCTGCTGAATGCTAAAGACTCACTAGAGCGTATCAAGGCACGTCAGCAGCAGTTTGACGACCGCCTAAAAGCATCTGAGAACCTAGCCGAAGAAAACAGCGATAAGTCGCTGCAAGCTAAGCTAGCCGAAGCCGGCATCGGTGAGCAAAAATCAGATGCAAATGCGGTACTTGAGCGCCTAAAAGCGCGTAAATAATCGCAGTATGATTGAATCAAGCACTTGATGCGTCAGCCTCAGGTGCTTTTCAATATTTAGCTAAGGCCAGGAGCACAACATGGGATTCTTAAAAGGGCTTTTTGGTAAAAAAGCACCACCACCAAGACAACTTAATCACCCTAATGATCTGCAACTCGGTGACATGATCTCCATGGATGACAGTTTTGCCTTGCCGCCACAGCTGCGCGGTCAGCAATTGAGAGTCGAGTCTATCAATACCTACGAGTTCGAGCGCAAACAGCAAACTGAATGGGTGTTAAAAGGCCACGGCAATAGCAACGTATTTCTATCATTAGATGAAGATGACGAAACCTATCTGTGTTTATCGATCAAAATTAATCGCGCTCAAGTCGAACAGCTATTCGATTTAGACGCCTTTAGCGATATTTTTGAAGAAGATATTCAGGCAATACTCGATTTACAAGGTGAAGCGCCAGAAGAACTATCACAATGGCTTGCGCCGCAATATCATCAAGTTAACTACGCTCAGTTTGGCTATTTCCATCGCCAAGATTATCGCGGCCAACGTCCACCACAAGACGAAGGCCTGAACCGTGGTGATGCATTCGAGAGTTATCAACTGCTCGATGCTGAAGAAGATTTTGCTATCGATATTGAGGTCTATGAAGGGGGTGAAACCGATGTCTTATTAACTCAATACCGTCCCTTGAGTGACATTCGTGAGTATTGGCCTGGCAGCAACTAAGTTCATTCAATGCGCAAGCTCAACTAGGCTTTGACAAATAGACATCATTAAGGCGAACCACTAAGGTGAGATAATGACTAAGAGTAAAAATCCACTTCCAGAACAATGGCAGCAAAACCAAAAAGCGGCCAAAGCTACCCAAGTCGCCTTCGATCTCGATGAACAGTTTCAGTATTCCATTCGCAAGGCCGCCCTCGATGCCGGAGTCAGTCCATCGGATCAAATCCGCAATATTTTAGGTTTGTCGGTTACCAAGCGTCCGAAACGCCCTAGATTGACGGTTTCATTGAGCCTGGAGGATTATCAAATATTGGCACAAAAGTATCAGCTTGATCCCAGCGAGCAACTGGAGATCAAACGCCGCGTGCTCGATGATTTAGTGCATTTTGTAGTCAACAAAGAATAGCGTTATCATCAAAACAGAATAATAAGTGTCTATTTAGGAAACAATTTCATGGCAGATAAAAAGCGTTGGTTGCTCCCCATCAATGAGGCACCAACGCCATTCCAAATAGCAATGATGCTGTTATCACTCATTTCAGTGATCGTCGTGTTAACCATCACCTTCGGTAAATTAGAAACCGAGACTCGCCGCTTACTGCTATTTGTCGACACCAGTATCTGCAGCATCTTCATCAGTTATTTCTTGATTAACCTATTTAGAGCCGACAGCAAACTCGATTACTTCAAAAGAAACTGGATAGATTTAGTCGCCAGTATACCCGCTATCGAACCCCTGCGAATGGCGCGACTATTCCAAATTCTGCGCGTGATCCGCCTACTTCGGATGACACGCTCGATTCTTATTCCTTTGATGAAGCAGCGTCGTCAGGCGACCCTAGCCAGCTTGTTGGTGGCCATGGTCAGTATATTAACCTTTTCATCTATGTTGATCTTGATAGTCGAAGCCGGCGATCCCCAAGCCAATATTCACACTGCCGAAGATGCAATTTGGTGGTCTTTAGTCACTATTTCGACTGTAGGTTATGGGGATTATTATCCGGTCACCACTATAGGACATGTGATTGGTGGTGTGGTCATTGTGTGTGGCGTGAGTTTCTTCGGGGTTATCTCCGGTTATATGGCATCGCTGTTTATCGCGCCCGATGAGAGTGAAAAGCTAGAGAGTCAGCGACAAGAGATCCGCTGTGAAATTGAATCGGCATTGGCAAGAATGGAGCTAAATCAGCAGTCGCTACTGCAAGAGATTGCCGAGTTAAAACAGCAGCAAAAAGGCGCTAACAACAAGCCCGAAGATTAACCACAGCGGCTAATTCACTGGAACAGGCGCAAGAAAGCCCGCAATAAAAAGCCCACAATCAAAGACCGTGGGCTTATTAAAGTCAGTGAAAATACTGGCCAGTTAAGACACGACTCACTAGCGCCAATAGGGCTGCGACTTTAGCGCCCTGCGGCGTGAATGTTCCATAGCAAACAGCAAACTGTGCTCGTTATCATCCAGCCAAGTGTCGATAGTAATCCCAGCACTTTGGCTTAATTGACGCAGGCAACGATAGGCGCCTAAAGTGCGGATCCCTAAGATCAAATCTTGCCATGGAGCACGAAATTGGTCACGAGCTTTAGTGGAATACAGTTCACCATAGGCAAACCCAACTAAAATACTTTCATCTAACGCCTTAGCAAATGATTGATAATCTTCGCTATTAAACTGCGCTTCCGACGGCATTAGCTTAACAATACGTTGCCAGGACTCCTCTTGCATCTGATCGGCAAAGGCTTGTAAATCGATCTCTGTACCAACGTTAATCTTGCCAGCACGGCACGCAAACAGCAGATTAACCAGACTCAGTTGCAGATGGCCATAACCTGTATCTGCCAGCATAGACTGGATCGCCGTAGGCATGGCTAATTGGGTTAATCCTTGCTCAACCTCAACGATTATCGCTTCGCTCTCAGCCACACTGGCAAGCATCGCAGCGTCATCTTCCAGCACTTGAGTCAGGTTTAACCCCTGCTCCACATAATCAAGGTGTTGCTCTATGGCATCGATCTCTTGCTCAAGCTTTTGGTCGAGTAACTCAAACTGTTTAAGTGAGCAGCGGATCAGCCGAATACAAGCGCGTAACCGATAACTCAACAGCGGTAGTTGCGTTAAGTCGTCACTGGACTCAAGCAGCATAGACTCCAGTAACTGCCAGCGTTCTAGTCCTGTGCTCAATAGGGTGATAAAAGCTTGCTTAAGATCGCTCATCTTATCGAGCGCAATAAAGTCGAGGATCTCCAATTGCAAAGGACTCGACATTGCCGCCAATCGATAACCCCGCTGCGCCTTGCTGGCTCTGCCTAAACGCGCTGGAATTTTTTGCGTCACCTGCTCACCTAAACTCAGCAAAGCTAATGTGTCGCCTGCGAGCAACTCAAATTCCAATTCACATATGGGTTCACTTAATTCACCTGCACCAATAAAGCCGATATCCAGCGCAACTTCAACCAGACTTTCGTCAATATAGATATGCCAAATCATGCGGGTAAAATCGGTATCAAATAGCGAATAAAGTTGTTGTTGGACTTGCTGAATGTCGCCATTGTCTGGCCAAATCTGTTGCGGAAATAAACTTAAATCGACTTCGGGTTCACAAATATCAACATTATATTCAGGACGGGAATGCACTCCACCGACCACGGTTCCAGCTGTTTTAATGGTCTGTTCGAACTGCCCATTACAACCTCGTACACGCAATCCCATATCCCAATGTCGTAGTGTCAACTCTGGAGTATCGAAGTAACTATTACTAAGATGTTTTGATCCTTTTGGCTCACTATGAGGTAGACTATTTAACAGTGAGACTAGTGCTTCTCGTTCATTTTCGGGGAAAAATAGTTTAAGTTCTATTTCGGCTTCCATTCGCCAACTGCTCACTTTTTTTGGTTAACAATGATGTATTTGTCACAAATTGATCATTTTAAAGTCATATAAGATTCATAATGTAATATTACTGCAATAAATGACGCTTAAGATGTCGCTTTGAAGTTTATATATAACTCGTTAGAATAAAAACTGTCATTTTTTATGTAAAAACACAGTTTCAATGCGCGGACGCTTGGGTTAACATGCGCCCGCTTTTTCCAACAGTGGAATAACCTAAATAGGTAAACGGCAATGCCAGTAAACTCTATTTTGGGCGTGTTTGCAAAATCGCCAATTAAACCATTACAAGAGCACATCGACAAAGTATACGATTGTGCATCAATTCTTGTTCCATTTTTCGAAGCTACTGCCTCAGGTGACTGGGACAAAGCTGTTCAACTTCGTAAGCAAATCAGCCAAGCGGAAAGAGAAGCCGATGAACTCAAAAGAGAGATCCGCTTAACTTTGCCTGGTGGTTTGTTTATGCCGGTTGAGCGAACTGACTTACTGGAGCTACTTACCCAGCAAGATAAGATCGCTAACAAAGCGAAAGACATTTCAGGCCGTATCATTGGCCGTCAACTACTTGTCCCCGAAGCAATACAAACTCCTTTCTCTGCCTATTTACAGCGTTGTCTTGATGCTGTGGCTCAGGCAAAGCAAGCGATCAACGAACTGGATGACCTACTAGAAGCAGGTTTCCGTGGGCGTGAGGTCGATCTTGTGGCGAAAATGATTGGTGAACTCGATCAAATCGAAGAAGACACCGATGATCTCCAGATCAAGATCCGTCGTCAGTTATTTAGCATCGAAAATGAGCTAAATCCTGTCGATGTAATGTTCCTCTATAAGATAATTGAGTGGGTTGGAGACTTAGCAGATCTTGCTGAGCGTGTCGGTTCCCGCCTTGAGCTAATGTTAGCTCGCGTCTAAAACACAAGTTATCAAGGTATCAACATGGTTGATGTATTAGTCACCAATGGGCCATGGCTTATCGCCATCGCGGCCGCATTCGGATTTTTAATGGCGTGGGGTATTGGCGCAAACGATGTCGCTAATGCTATGGGAACCTCTGTAGGTTCAAACGCAATTACAATTAAACAAGCAATCATCATTGCAATGATCTTCGAGTTCGCTGGCGCTTATCTTGCCGGTGGTGAAGTTACCAGTACCATTCGTAAAGGTATCATTGACTCGTCTTTCTTTGTCGATTCACCTGAGCTACTGGTCTACGGTATGATTGGCTCACTATTAGCCGCGGGTATCTGGCTAGTGGTTGCTTCTGCATTAGGTTGGCCAGTATCGACGACTCACTCAATCGTAGGTGCGATTGTGGGGTTCGCCGCGGTCGGTGTCAGCACTGATTCTGTGGAATGGGGTAAGGTTGTCGGTATCGTGGGTTCTTGGGTTATTACCCCTGCAATCTCAGGTTTTATCGCCTTTACCATATTCCAAAGCGTACAAAAGCTGATTTTCAATACTGCAAATCCACTTGAAAACGCTAAACGTTATGTCCCTTTTTACATGGGACTGGCTGGCTTTGTTATGTCTCTGGTTACCATCAAGAAAGGCCTTAAGCACGTTGGTCTTCACTTCAGTAACGGTGAAGCCTATGCGCTAGCTTTTGCTGTTGCGGTATTGGTTGCTATCGGCGGTATGATTGCTATCAGACGTTTGAAGATGAACCCAAATGCCGATCACAAGACTCAATTCAGCAATGTAGAAAAAGTCTTTGCCATCCTAATGGTAGTGACGGCATGTTGTATGGCATTCGCTCATGGTTCAAACGACGTTGCTAACGCCATCGGCCCTCTAGCCGCTGTGGTTTCAGTGGTTAACAGTGGCGGTGAGATCTCCAGTAAAGCGGCGCTGGTCTGGTGGGTATTACCACTGGGTGCGGTTGGTATCGTATTGGGTCTGGCGATCTTTGGTAAGCGCGTTATGCAAACCATTGGTAAGAACATTACTCACCTAACTCCAAGCCGTGGTTTCGCAGCCGAGTTAGCAGCAGCCTCTACCGTTGTTATTGCATCAGGTACAGGTCTACCTATCTCTACAACGCAAACCTTAGTAGGTGCGGTTTTAGGTGTAGGTATGGCACGTGGTATCGCCGCAATTAACATTGGCGTAGTACGTAACATCGTAGTGTCTTGGGTGGTAACCCTACCTGCAGGTGCCGGCTTATCGATCATCTTCTTCTTTATGATCAAAGGTATCTTCAGTTAAGCTGACATCGCTTACTGCACACCAAAAAAGGAAGCCTAGGCTTCCTTTTTTATTGCATCAAGTCGCATACCCAAGCCACTTTTAAGGCTTAACAGCAGCTGAATTCACAGCATTCAACAAAAATATCCCCCTAACGCCTCTTGCAAAAAGCCCCCTAAATCCCTAGCATGTGGCAATATTTCGTTGAAGAGAACTCAAAGTGTTTAGACTCTTATCTATCATTGTCGTGATGTTACTATCACCTTCGCTTTTCGCAGCTGAGCAAACTCGTTATATTTCAGATGACGTTTTCGCCTATGTTCTTGGTGGCCCTAGCACTCAATACCGTATTGTCGGCAGCGTTGAAGCTGGCCAACCTATTACTTATTTAGGTGAAACCCAAGGCGACTACAGCAAAATCGTTGACCATAAAGGCCGCGAAGGTTGGGTTAAGAGTGAGTTTATTGCTAGCAGCAAGAGTTTTCGAGTTCAACTTCCTGAAGTACAAGCCAAGCTTGATAGCGTTCAGGCAGATTTCGATAAACTGTCAAATCAAACCGGTGATGATCAACAGTTAATCAGCCAACTAAAATCACAATTGTCACGAGCAGAGCAGCAATTAGAAACCGCGACTCGTGAACGAAACAAAGCCACCAGCGAATTAGCTAAGCTGCAAAACAATGAACGTTATGAAATGCTCAAGCAAGGCGGCCTTATCGCCGGTGTGGGTTTATTACTAGGGGTGATCATCGCTTATCTGCCAAGACCACGTCGTCGTCAGAAAAATCGTTGGTAAAGCCAAACTGATTTATAAGCCGAAGCCAGTGTCAAAATACACTGGCTTTTTTGTTGTTTTTACAGCTAATTTCTCTCAACCTATATATCCCCAATCCCTGATATACACTGAGCTAGCGCCAAGTTAGTCTCGCCCAAAATCAACAAAGCTCACATTCCATATCATAATAGTGTTCCTCATCACATTTTGTATGTATAATCCCCGCGCACAAGGCGCCAGATTGTATACAAAAAAAATGATAAGCGCCTAACTTACATATTGTTCAAGCTAAAACTGTCCCTAAATTAGGTCCAGGTGGAAGTTATTACTATGTTCAAAGCAAGTGAAGTTCTGACTGGTCATTATGACTCAGCTACCCTCGATGAGCTTTTTAAAGCGATCACGGACAACTATATTGTCGATGAAGAGCAATACCTCGGTGAACTGATCAAACTTGTTCCGTCAAGTGAAGCAGAAATCCAACAAATCACTCAACGCGCCCACGACTTAGTCAAAAAAGTACGTCAGTATGATAAGAAAGGCCTGATGGTCGGTATTGACGCTTTCTTGCAGCAATACAGTTTAGAAACTCAGGAAGGGATTATCCTGATGTGTCTCGCAGAAGCCTTACTGCGTATTCCTGATGCTGCTACCGCTGACGCGCTTATTGAAGATAAATTATCGGGTGCTAAATGGGACGAACACCTAAGTAAGAGTGACTCAACCTTAGTTAACGCTTCGACTTGGGGCCTGATGCTAACCGGCAAAATCATCACTCTAGATAGAGATATCGATGGTAAACCTAGTAGCTTACTGAACCGCCTCGTTAACCGTTTAGGCGAGCCTGTGATCCGCCAAGCCATGCTGGCAGCGATGAAGATCATGGGTAAGCAGTTTGTACTGGGTCGCACGGTTCAAGAAGCGCTGAAAAACAGTGTAGACAAGCGCAAACTCGGCTACACCCACAGCTATGACATGCTGGGTGAAGCGGCGCTAACGATGAAAGATGCACAAAAATACTTTGAAGATTACTCTAACGCTATTAGTGCACTTGGCGAGCAGCAATATGACGAAACCGAGGCGCCACGTCCGACGATTTCAATCAAGCTGTCGGCCCTGCACCCACGTTATGAAGTGGCTAACGAAGACCGCACCCTAACCGAACTTTACGACACTTTAATCAAGTTAGTGACTCAAGCTCGTAGCCTTAATGTAGGTGTATCGATCGACGCCGAAGAGGTGGACCGTTTAGAGCTTTCATTAAAACTGTTTAAAAAAGTATATAACTCTGACGCAGCTAAAGGCTGGGGATTATTGGGCATTGTGGTGCAAGCCTACTCAAAACGTGCCCTGCCAGTTCTGTGCTGGTTAACTCGTCTATCTAAAGATCAAGGCGATGAAATTCCAGTGCGTTTGGTAAAAGGCGCATATTGGGACAGCGAACTAAAATGGGCGCAAGTTGCCGGTGAAGCTGGCTACCCACTTTATACCCGTAAAGCGGGAACCGATGTATCTTACTTAGCCTGTGCGCGCTATTTGCTATCAGACAAGACTCGTGGTGCCATCTACCCACAATTTGCTAGCCATAATGCGCAAACTGTTGCGGCAATTACCGCAATGGCGGGCGATCGTAACTATGAGTTCCAACGTCTACACGGCATGGGTCAAGAGCTTTATGACACCCTACTTGCCGAAAGCGGCGTAAGTACAGTGCGTATCTATGCGCCTGTAGGCGCCCATAAAGATCTACTGCCTTACTTGGTGCGCCGCCTACTAGAAAATGGCGCTAATACCTCGTTCGTACACAAGTTAGTCGATCCTAAGACACCGATAGAATCTTTGGTTGTTCACCCTTTAACAACCCTACAAAGCTTTAAAACCCTAGCCAATAACAAGATAGTTCAGCCGATCGATATTTTCGGTGCAGAACGTAAAAACTCTATGGGAATCAATATGAACATCATCTCTGAATCTGAGCCATTTTTCGCTGCATTAGACAAATATAAAACCACACAGTGGACAGCGGGCCCTATCGTTAACGGTGAAACCCTCAGCGGCGAAACCATCGATGTTGTCAGTCCTTTCGACACCACTAAAATGGTCGGTAAAGTGGCTTTTGCTAACAATCAAGCGGTTGAGCAAGCCCTTGCCAGCGCACACAACGCCTTCGGTTCTTGGTGTTCAACTCCGGTTGCTGTACGTGCTAACGCGCTACAAAAACTGGCCGACTTACTCGAAGAAAATCGCGAAGAGTTGATCGCCCTTTGTACTCGTGAAGCGGGTAAGAGCATCCAAGACGGTATCGATGAAGTACGTGAAGCAGTTGATTTCTGTCGTTACTACGCTGTGCAAGCCAAGAAAATGATGGAGAAGCCTGAACTGCTTCCTGGCCCAACGGGTGAACTTAACGAGCTGTTTCTGCAAGGTCGCGGCGTATTCGTTTGTATCAGCCCATGGAACTTCCCATTAGCAATTTTCCTTGGTCAAGTTGCAGCGGCGTTAGCAGCGGGTAATACCGTGGTAGCTAAGCCAGCAGAGCAAACTTCTATTGTCGGTTATCGCGCAGTGCAACTGGCTCACCAAGCGGGTATTCCAGCCGAAGCATTACAGTTCCTTCCAGGTACTGGTGCGACCGTGGGTGCCACCATCACTGCCGATGAGCGTATTGGCGGCGTGTGCTTTACCGGTTCTACCGTAACGGCAAAACGCATCAACATGACACTGGCTGAGCGTAATGGCGCGATTATTCCACTTATCGCCGAAACCGGTGGTCAAAATGCCATGGTGGTGGATTCAACCTCACAGCCAGAGCAAGTGGTTAACGATGTCATTTCGTCATCATTCACCAGTGCCGGTCAACGCTGTTCTGCGCTTCGCGTACTCTTCCTACAAGAAGATATCGCCGAGCGCGTGATTGACGTAATGAAAGGCGCAATGAATGAACTGACCATTGGTGACCCAAGTTCAGTGAAAACCGATGTAGGCCCAGTGATCGATGCAATGGCTAAAGCCAACCTCAATGCACATATCGACCACATTACTCAGGTTGGCCGTTTGGTTAATCAGCTTGAGTTGCCTGCAGGTACTGAGAATGGTCATTTCGTGGCGCCAACTGCGGTTGAAATCGATTCCATCAAGGTATTGGAAAAAGAACACTTTGGTCCAATCCTGCATATCATTCGCTACAAGGCTGCCGACCTACCTAAGGTGATCGACGAGATCAATTCAACAGGATTTGGCCTGACGCTAGGTATCCACAGCCGTAACGAAAGCCACGCCCTTGAGCTGGCTGACAAGGTCAATGTCGGTAACGTTTACATCAACCGTAACCAAATTGGTGCAGTAGTTGGCGTACAGCCTTTCGGTGGCCAAGGCCTATCGGGTACTGGTCCTAAAGCCGGTGGCCCGCACTACCTAACTCGTTTTGTGACTGAAAAGACTCGCACTAATAACATCACCGCTATCGGTGGTAACGCGACGCTATTATCACTGGGTGACAGCGACGAGTAATCGTTCGCTAATCAAAAGCCGAGTAATCGCTCGCTAAACAAAAGCCGAGTAATCGTTCGCTCAGCCATAAATAAAAGCCAGTTGCTTAATCAACTGGCTTTTTTAATACTGCGACTTCAACACTATAAGCAATTAATGCAGCTGCTGATGCAGACTCAGATAATAATCGTCTTGCGCTAGCAACTGCTGATGGCTGCCACTGATGCGGATTTTTCCTGCCTCCATCAGGTGCACGCAATCCATCTTAGCCATGGCCGTTAAGCGGTGGCTGATCATCAATAGGGTTTTATCTTTAGCAAACTCAAGCAGCAGCGCCATGATCTCACGCTCGGTGCGCTGATCTAAGCCTTCTGTGGGTTCATCAAGCAAGAGCAATGGCGCATCACGTAACAATACGCGCGCTACGCCAATACGGCGTTGCTCGCCACCAGAGAGTTGTCGGCCACCTTCGCCAACCCAAGTATCGAGTGGCTTTTCTCCCTGAGTTAAGCTGCTAAGCCCAACGCGATTTAACACCTCAATCAGCAGATGATCATTGGCTTGTCGCTTGGCTTTACGATCGGCGCGGCTAAGTTGTTGCAGCTCATCTGAGTCACCTAACTGCGCCAAGATTAAGTTATCTCGTAAGGTTCCGGCAAACAGATAGATACGCTGGCTCATCACCGAAATTCCACGTCGCAGCGCCGACTCGCTGTATTGCTCAACAGGGCGATCATCGAGAAAAATCTCGCCCTGCTGCGCTTGCCACTGACGTAAAATCAGCGCCAACAGACTCGACTTGCCACAGCCCGTTTGTCCCAATAATGCGACTTTCTCGCCGGCTTTTATCGTTAAATTTATGCCATCAAGCACCTTATTTATCGGCTGAGTATTCGCCAGTACATCTTCATTAGCGGATTGATAACTAAACCCAAGCTGTTTTATCTCAAGCGCCCCGCGGCTAACTTGATGTTGCGCTTGGTTATCGAATACGATGCTTGGCGTTTGTAATGCCACTTCGTTAACCCGAGTCGCGGCGCACACACAAGCCGACAGGTGCTGAAATGCGCCAGCTAATGGCATCAACATCTCGATACAGGCAAGCGTCATAAACACCACTAAGGCCAACATAGGTCCAGGCGGCAGGGCATCACCCACCCCGTCGGCGGCCAGATAAAACAGCACCACTACAGCAAATCCATGGCATAACACCAACATCCCCTGACTCAATGCGGTGACATGAGCCATCGCCGCCTGACTGCTAAACAGCCTCGCTTCGGCGCTGTCGAGTTCAGCGCGAAAACGCCCTAGAGCACCAAACAAGGTCAACTCAGACTGACCTTGCAAATACTGCAGTAGTTGCACCCGTAAATGACGTTTGCACTCCAGTTGCGCAATCCCCGGCTGATGGCCCAAACGATAAAACAGCAGCGGCAGCAAGAGGCAAAACAGCAACAACAGACTGCACAGCGTCAATGCCAAATCGGTATCGAACCAGCCTAAAAACAGATACAAACCCGCAATCATCAAAAATGACGCAGCCATGGGGGTCATCAAACGCAGATAGAGATGATCTAAGGTGTCGATATCAGACACTAGTCGGTTGAGCAGATCGCCGCCGCGCAGTCCCTTTAAATCACTGGCACTCAAGGGCAGCAGCTTACGCCACGTCCAGCTACGCAAGTCAGTCAATAACTTAAAGGTTGCCTCATGGGTGGCTAAGCGCTCGCCATAACGACTGGCGGTACGGGCAATCGACAAGAATCGCACGCCCCCCGCTGGAGTAAAATAGTTAAACGCCTGCGCGGTCACCACACTCAACCCCGCCACTGCGGTCGCCGACAAAAACCAGCCCGATAATGACAATAGTCCAATACCAGCCATCAAGGTGGTGATGCTTAAAAACAGCCCGACAAACATCATTAGCCATTGACGTTTAAACAGCTTAAGAAAAGGCAATAACTGCTTCAATCCTTGCGTTCTCATTACTGTCCTCCTTCGTCAAGCGAGCCACCAACGGGCAGCTCATGACACATATCACGAAACAGTCCAGGCTGATTAAACAGCGCTTGATAGCTCCCCTGCTGCACTATTGCGCCATTATCTAACACCACAATTTTACTGGCCTGTTTTAGTGCATCTAAACGATGAGTCACCATCAGGCAGCTTGCTTTGGCGGTGGCTTGCTGCAATGCAGTCAGTACCGATTGTTCGCTAATACTGTCTAGGCTGGCAGTCGGTTCATCTAACAAAAACAGCTTGGCATCTTGTCCTAACGCACGGGCCAGACACAGACGCTGCGCCTGCCCTACCGAGACACCAGCACTCTGCTCATCGATAGGATGCACTAAACCTAACGCCTGCTGACGCACAAAGTCGCCGATATTGGCTTTATCGAGCAAGGCGTACACCTCTGCCTCACTCATATCTGGATTGCTCATGGCAACGTTGTCGAAAATCGAGCCATGAAATAGCTGCGGCTCTTGCCCTAACCAGGCAAGCTGACGGCGATAACTCACTTTGTCTAATTGACTCAGCTCGATATCATTTATCAACACGCTACCCTCATAAGGCAAAAAGCCTAACAGCATATTGAGCAAGGTGGTTTTACCTGCACCGCTCGGCCCCACCACGGCCAGTTGTTCTCCGGCTTCGATATCAAGATTAATTGGCCCTATGAGTGGCTGGCCTTGCAGACTACACACGCGCACATCACGCAACTTCACCGTCAGCGGCGCTAGGCTCATTAATGGCTTAGCCCCATGCTCAGTCGAGTCGGCTTGGTTTTGATTTTGGCTTTGGTTTTGGTTTTGGTTTTGGGTTTGCGCCTGATTTTGATGTTGCAACAGTTCCATTAAGGCTTCTGCCGCACCAACCGCCTGCGCCTTAGCATGATAATGTGTACCAAGATCCCGCAGAGGCTGATAAAACTCAGGAGCTAAGATAAGTACAAATAGGCCGGTAAATAAGGTCAGCCCTACGCCGTAATGCCCAAAGTCGAGATGATCTAAAAAGCTGAAACCGAAATAAACCGCCAGCACGGCAATCGATACGGCGGCGAAAAACTCCAACACAGCTGAGCTTAAAAATGCCATCCGCAGCACAGACATGGTGCGGCTACGCAACTCCTCTGAAGCGGTTTCAATCGCCTTCACTTCACTATCACCACGATAGAACAGCTTGATGGTTTCAAGGCCCTTTAAACGATCCATAAAGTGGCCACTGAGTCTGGCCAAGGCACTGAAATTTTTGCGATTAGCATCGGCTGCCCCCATGCCCACCAAGATCATAAATAGCGGGATTAACGGCGCGGTCGCCAATAAGATAATCCCCGCCGCCCAGTTGATAGGAAATACCACCGCCAGAATGGTCAAAGGAATAAATCCAGCCAACATCATCTGCGGCAGATACTTAGCATAGAAGTCCTGTAGGTCTTCCACCTGCTCCAACACGATACTGGCCCAGCTGCCTGCGGGTTTTCCTTTGATATACACAGGCCCCAGTTCAGTGAGTTTATCCAGCACAGCTTTACGGATAGCACCGCGCAGCAAACAGCCCGCCTTAAAACTGATGCGCTCTCGCCCATAAGCCAGCAAGGCGCGCAACACAATTAGCCCTGCCAGCAGGTAAAACTCGGTCATAAACTGGGTTTTAGGCAAGGAGTCGATAATCATCCCCTGCAACATGCTAGCCAGCAGATACGCTTGCAACACTAAGGCTAAGCCAGTAAGCACACCAAATAACACACTTAAATTAAGGTAGATGCCGCAAGCCGACTTTTGCTGTTTTAGCCAACGACCTAAGATTTTTTCGAGGGTTTTATCCATGAAACTCCGAGCGATACAAGGCGAGGATATAGAGTTAGATAACCTGAGTATCGCAGGCTCTTATTCAGGAATAAACCACTAATAAATCACGAGCGAGCTAATTGCTATCCGCCTCACAAAAATTGAGCTAGATCAAAAAACAGGGGAACTCGGTTTTATCTTGATGGAACCAGAACAAACAGCAACAAGGGCATCTTTCAAACGCTACTAATTCAGCTTGAGGTAGGTTAACTCTTTCTGCTACTTTGTTGAGCAGGAAACAGAACTTCCCCCCGAAATAGTTAACGCAATAAACTAAGAGGATGTTGTATGAAGCAGTTTTTGCCCCTTTTATCATTACTCGTATTACTACCAGCCTGTAGCGGTATGCAGCCATATCATGACAACGGTACAGAAACCCGGATTTCCCCAGATACAGGTCAAGAGGAAGATGTGGGTTATATTGCCGTTGGCGTGAAATCTGAAGAAAACGAAAAAGTCGATCTTAACTTCCCGAAAAAAGAAAAGCCTAAAGATAAAGGAAACTAAAAACAGCGAAAGCCGATTCCCGGGCTAGGATTGTCGACTAATACCTAGGATTGTCGACTAATACATGGCTTCGAAAACAACTCATTTTCTAGCCGAATGGAATAGCGCATGTAACACCTCGTATTTTTATTTCATGATAACTCTATGAAGTCGCTACTGTTCTAGGGTTTAGCAATGCGCACTACAAAAATATTATGCATCGGAATATTAAGTAAAACTGAATTTTGCCGACAACTATAGATAGCTTGGTCGTAGATTTATCAGAATAGAGGCAACCTCAATGAACTTTAAAAGTATCCGATTTAGATATACAGCGATGTTTTGTGCCATTGCGGTGGTTTTTATTGTTTCCGTTTTCTTATACACAAAGTTAATTGCAAAAACGGAAGAGGCGATAACACAAATTGGTCAAACATTTAATTTGGCTATTTCATCCGTTATAAATGCAGATAGAGACCTCTACCAAGCACAAGCCGCTGAATTAAGGCTGTTTCAAGGTGAAAATAGCGGTTCAAAGTTTAATGATAACCGCACCGAATTCGAAGAAAACGCGCAACAAGCTTTAGATAAAATGCAAGATTATCAAGAGTTAATGGAGGCGTACCCTAAAATATTGTCAAAGCTTAGCACATTTGAAAATGCCTATAACGATTGGCTAAGTCATGCAAGAGAGGTTTTTTCTTTAGTTGAAAGAGGCGAATTAACCGCAGCCCAAAACTTAAGTAAAACAGACGTTGTGACCAAATTTAATGCGCTAAGAGAGTACTATAACAATGCGGGAGAAGATGCTGACAAGGCCAGTTTAGACTTAAGTCGTCAAACAATCGAAAGTGTAACCAATACGAGTTATGCATTAATGATTTTCAGCATTTTGATTGTTGGCCTTACCTTTACTGTGGGGACACTGGGGCCAAAGTCATTGTCAGGTTTAATTTTGGCGCTATCGCACGAAATCAAGGGATTAAACAGCGGCGATGGAGACCTGACGAGAAGGATCAACTCTAAAAGAGAAGATGAAATAGGCCAGTTAGCCAATGACTTTGACGAGTTCGTTGCGGGGTTGTCAGAGTTAATCGGTTCAATTTTGGAACAATCAAAAACGGTTATTTCAGGCGTTGAGAAACTCGATGAAGGCGCTGCCAGCATTCAGGATACAAGCCGACAACAAGCACATAAAGTTGACTCTATTGTTACAGCAGTAAATGAAATGTCCTACGCTGTCAAAGAAGTAGCACAAAACGCTGTTTCCACATCTGACGAAATTGATGAAGTAAATAGGCTAACCCAAGAAGGGAGTCATATCACTAAAAGTACCGTTAATGATATGGAAGAGCTATCCGTAACAATAGGTACTGCTGCAAATGTCATTGAACATCTAGTCGAAAATTCAAATGACATAGCCTCTGTTTTAGACGTCATAAGAAGCATCGCGGAACAAACCAACTTATTAGCGCTAAATGCAGCGATAGAGGCGGCTCGTGCTGGTGAACAAGGCCGAGGCTTTGCCGTAGTAGCCGACGAAGTTCGTTCCCTTGCGAGTCGCACACAAGAGTCTACACAAAGTATTCAAAAAATGATTGAGAGCTTACAGTCTGGTGTGGAAAAAGCTGTTGAGTCTATAAATAAAGGCAGCGAAGGTACCATTTCAACAGCAGAAAAAGCTAAGCAAGCATTAGTGTCACTAGAAAATATATCGAAGGCATGTAGCAACGTCAGTGAAATGGCAGCACAAACTGCGACTGCAACTGAGGAGCAAGCTCAAGTTGCTCAAAATATTAGTCAAGACTTGACCACCTTGGCAGGACATACACAAGATAACTTAGATGTTGCCGTTGATAACGGCGCACACGCTAATAATACGATGGCAATGGCGACACAGTTAGCAACTTCAGTTGGGCGCTTTAAGTTAAATTAAAAGCGACTCAATACGGATGCCCTGTTGTTACTAAACCTGTGTTACTAAACTTGGACTTAACCTTTGGGTTTGAATCCCCTGCGGTGGGTGCTGTGCATGGATGCACCAATGTTTTGAATTAACTTTGGGTGAGTTTGAGCCTTTTAGATATCTGATGACCTCATCTGAAGTTGTCACTTCATTGTGACTTATCACCTGCGGTGGGCTTATGTGCAGATACTTCTTCGGGACGCTGTACGCCATCCATGGCAGCTTAACGAAAACATCCATGTTTTCGATACCCTCAGCCGCATCTACACTTGGGAATTTCATATCTTCGATTTGGCAGTGTTGATGACTAATGAAATAAGTGAACCTTACTTATCACTTTGAATAAGAGATCACTTTGCATAGGAATCAATAGCTATGCTCATTTTACAAATTTTTGTGCTCGTTTTCCCAGCACCACTCTGATAGAGTTCTTATTAATCAATAACTTTGAAAAAGTTCGACCTAGATAATATGTTTATTAAATGTGCATGCGCGTTTTGCCAAATATATGCGCATGCGCACCAATAAAATGTTACGTGTAATCAATTAGGAAGATTATGAATAACTGGATAGCAGGGTTATCTGAAACAGAGTTGAAGTATATGGCTCCAGCCTTGTTCGTATATGAAGATGATCCTGAAGATGCTGCAATCTTTATGTATAAAGAAGGGTTGTCCAAACCTATGGCCGCCACTGGCGACAAAGATGCTTTCATTGCCCGAGCCAAACAAGAAAAAGAATCTAGACCTCCCAAAAGCTATTGGGAGCAGGTCAAGCATGAGATTTTTACTTTGATATGCACCAGTGATTCAAAATACGACCAGTTAAGAAAATCACTTGAAGAAGTAAGTGAGCAAGGTACAAAAGTCATAGTTGCTACTGTTGCTGCCTCCGTAGCAAGTATTATGGGTGTTGAAGCAGGAATAATCTCAGGGTTCTGTGCGGTTCTTCTTCACTTTATTATAAAAGTCAGCAAAGAGAGTTATTGTACCCTTAAGCAACAAAACACGTAACAAGCAAAGGCAGCGGGCGCCAAAAAGCGGCGCTCGCTGCTTTGGAGGTTATGTTCCAAGGAGAGTCCGATGCCGGTTGGAATAAAAATTGAAAACTGTAAGGACATTAAAATAATTGATTGCGGTTTTTCTGGACTGCAAATTGGTATTGATGTTTCTGATAGCAATGAAGTTAATATCTCTGGTGCAAGCTTTTTGAATGTTAATACAGGTGTAAGGGCAAAAAGAGTCAGAGGACTAAAAGCCTCCAATTGCACAGATGATGATAGTTATACGAGCACATCGTTCCGTCTGTCTGCTGCTGCAAAAATAGTCAGATGGTATACTGAGTACTTGAGAGGCAGAGGATAGCATATGCCAATGTTCGACATAGAAGACTCAAAAGATATTGATTTAGAGAACAATAAGACATCAAAACAAACTCTAGCCAAGATTAAAAATGTTGAAGGCCTTAAAGCTAAAGGTAATGAAGCAGGAATTAATCCAGAAGCATCAAAGTCTGAAGAAGAAATAGTGGAACTGAAACCAAACTTTATGGGGTTCGGTATCAACCTTAGGGCTTTGTGGCGAAAAATAATATGCAAAAAAACATAAAAAAAGTAATTGTAGTAGCCCGCAAGCAGTCTGGGAGCTCCGCTGCTATGCAGCTTCGGCCCCTAAATTAGGCGTTAGCCTCCTAAATATTAATTCTAATCTAATGAATTAGAGCAAAAATCTAATTCGCTTTTGTCCAAATCCTTCCCATACAGCTAAATCGAAGAGACGAATAATCCGGTGTAGGTGCGGCTGAGACCTTCCGTGACATGGATGTCACGGTAGAGCCTACATGGACGTACTTGCAGCGTGTCGAAGCAGTACCTGCACATCAGCCTGCTGCAAGCAATTCAAAAGATTGAAGCCTAACGCTACATCATAGTGATAGCGCCAAATAAGATCAGACCTAGCAGAAAGAAACTTAGCTAACTTGTTTTCCGACAAGCACCAAATACCACTTGATTGATATTCACGGTATTCCTATTCTATCGTCCTATGTTTGGATTCATCCCTTATAGTTTTTCAGCATTACTGGAGACAAATTTCATGACAAACGCGAATGTGGATGCCGCGCAGTTAACCACTAAACCATCTGAAGATGGTTATAGCATGCCCGCCGAATGGGCAGCGCAGCAGGCAGTATGGATGATTTGGCCATACCGTCCTGACAACTGGCGCTCTGCAGGGGCTTATGCTCAGGCGACATTTGCCAAGGTGGCAGATGCCATAGGCGCAGTGACTCCGGTTTATATGGGTGTTCCCAAGGCATTTTTGCCAGAGGCTAAAAAAGTAATGCCTACCCACGTCACTCTGGTCGAAATCGACAGTGACGATTGCTGGGCGCGCGATACGGGGCCAACGGTGGTGACCCATAGCGATGGCGACTGCCGTGGTGTGGATTGGGGCTTTAATGCTTGGGGCGGACATAACGGTGGCTTGTATTATCCATGGGATAAAGACCAGCAAGTTGCCACTCAAATGCTAACTCAGCAAGGATTTGCCCGTTATAGCGCGCCACTGATCCTCGAAGGGGGGTCGATTCACGTAGATGGTGAAGGCACCTGTTTAACCACAGAAGAATGTTTGCTCAACGCTAACCGCAACCCAGATCTGAGTCGCGAACAGATCGAAGCGTTACTGAGTGATTATTTGAATGTGCAGCAGTTTATCTGGTTGCCTGAAGGTGTGTACATGGATGAAACCGACGGACATATCGACAATATGTGCTGTTTTGCTCGTCCCGGTGAAGTGATTTTACACTGGACTGATGATGAGTCAGATCCTCAGTATCCTCGCTCGAAAGCCGCTTTAGATGTGTTGCAAAATAGTGTCGATGCACAAGGGCGTAAATTAAAAGTCCATCTGATGCCACAACCGGGGCCACTGTATTGCACCGAAGAGGAATCAAAAGGTGTCATTGAGGGAACTGGCGTGCCACGTACTGCGGGCGAACGCTTAGCGGGTTCTTATGTGAACTTTTTAATCACCAATAATCGCATCGTTTTCCCGCTACTCGATCCCTCAACTGACGATATCGCTGCACAGAAACTGCAGCAGATTTTCCCTGAGTATGAAATAGTCGGTGTGCCTGCGCGCGAGATCTTATTAGGCGGTGGTAATATTCATTGTATAACCCAACAGATCCCCTCAGGTAAATAACAAGGAGCGACCCATGTTTGAAGTCACTGAGGTTTCTATTGCTGAGCTACGTAGCGCGCTCGAATCCGGTCGCACTACCGCCGTAGAACTGGTGAATGCTTATCTGGCACGCATTGAGGCATATGACGGCCCTGCGACAGAAACTAAGCTCAATGCCGTAGTGGTTCACAATCCCGATGCACTTAAAGAAGCCCAAGCCTCTGATGCTCGCCGTGCTCGCGGTGAAACACTTAGCCCGCTCGATGGCATTCCTTACACAGCCAAAGACAGCTATCTAGTAAAGGGGCTCACCGCCGCGTCGGGCAGCCCTGCCTTCAAGGATTTAGTTGCCCAGTTCGACGCCTTTGCTGTAGAGCGCCTGCGCGCCGCTGGTGCCATCTGTTTAGGCAAAACCAACATGCCACCTATGGCCAACGGTGGTATGCAACGCGGTCACTACGGTCGCGCCGAAAGCCCCTACAATGCTGACTACCTCACGGCTCCGTTTGCCTCGGGGTCATCCAATGGTGCAGGTACAGGCACTGCGGCAAGTTTCTCGACGTTCGGCCTCGCGGAAGAGACTTGGTCGAGTGGTCGTGGACCTGCATCCAACAATGGTCTGTGCGCCTATACCCCGTCACGCGGGGTGATTTCTGTGCGCGGCAACTGGCCGCTCACCCCCACCATGGATGTGGTGGTGCCTTACACTCGCACCATGGCTGATATGCTCGAAGTGCTCGATATCATCGTTGCCGATGACCCTATCACCCGTGGTGATCTATGGCGGCTGCAACCTTGGGTCGAGATCCCTAAGGCATCGACACTTCGTCCAGAGTCTTACTTGAGCCTTGCCGCTCAGGCCGACACCCTCAAGGGGAAACGTTTCGGTGTACCACGCATGTTCATCAATAAAGATGAATTGGCTGGCACAAGCGAAAACCCCGGTATCGGTGGCCCAACGGGTCAACGGATCCATACTCGTGATTCGGTGATCGATCTTTGGCAAGCGGCGCGTCAAGCACTGGAATCTGCCGGAGCCGAAGTCATCGAAGTCGACTTTCCGCTGGTATCTAACTGTGAAGGCGACCGACCTGACGCACCGACCGTATTCAATCGCGGCATAGTCACAGAGCAATTCCTAGAAGATGAGTTATGGGAGTTATCGGGCTGGGCATTCGATGAGTTTCTGCGCGCCAACAACGACCCTAAACTTAACCGACTAGCAGATGTGAACGGCTATCATATCTTCCCCCATGATCTTGGCACCTTGCCAAATCGTGAAGGTGATTTAGCCGCGGGCATGGAAGAGTATGTCAACATGGCCAAGCGTGGCCTTAAATCTTATGACGAAATCGACAGCATCCCCGATGGTCTGCGCGGCTTAGAGCAAACCCGCAAGCTGGATCTGGAAGATTGGATGGACGAGCTGAAACTCGATGCCGTGCTGTTTCCCACCGTAGCCGATGTGGGGCCTGCTGATGCCCACATTAATCCCGCCTCTGCCGACATTGCTTGGAGCAACGGCGTTTGGGTCGCTAACGGTAACTTGGCGATTCGCCACTTGGGTGTTCCCACAGTGACGGTACCTATGGGAGTCATGGCCGATATTGGCATGCCCGTAGGTTTGACCTTCGCAGGCCGTGCTTATGACGACAATAACTTATTGAGCTTTGCAAGCGCCTTCGAGGCCACTGGCAGCAAGCGGATGATCCCGCCACGCACGCCAGCGCTGGGAAAATAGCGCTAAGCTTTAGGCGATAAGCTTTAAAAAAACGGCAATTAAAAAGCCCAATGGTGATTCACCATTGGGCTTTATATTTGCAGCTATACGCTAGATATTAACGCTAAACGACGATTTACTCTTCGTCGTCAAAATCATAATCGTCTTCGAAATCAGCTTCGTCAGCATCTGGATGAGCTTCACGCCATGCGGCAGCAGCCGCTTCTTTTGCTGCTAATGCTTCGGTGCGTTCTTCACGACTTTTCGCACGGCGCTCGTTGCGTACCATCAAGTTTTCCACGATAGCTTGTAGTGCTTTGTTGCCCCACTCGCTCGCTTCTTCCTGAGTCGCGAAGCCCTCTTTTTTCTTAGTCACTACGGTTTTACGCGCGGTCATACGACGGGTGACTTGAGCACTCCAGCCTTGTTCGGTTTCAACAACGCGAAGGGCATACTTTTTATCTTGTGACATGATTCAATCCTAAATTGAGTAAAGGCATGCTCTTCGAGCGTTTACATTCGCTATCAACACTTGCCAAAAACAGATTCCAACTATGGGCATTACCCAAGTGAGGGATAGCCCGAAAGGCGGCTATTGTAGTCTCATTTGCACAAAACTCAATCATGATAGCTCGAATAACTCGATTAAATTGAATTATCGCTACTAAGGCCCAAAGTCAGTGGTAAAAACAAGTGTGATCCACCAGCCAAGCTTAAGCTAAACTGCAACAATAGTGTCAGTTTTATCGAATAATTAGCGCTCAGAAGGCAGATCCTGTAAGCTGCACGCCCGCCAACGTACTTGGCCCCCTGAATTTCGCTGCCCAAGCAGCCTCAAGAGACCCATCTATGAGTTTTACCTCCCTAGGTTTATCTGCTCCTATTTTAAAAGCTGTCGAGCAAAAAGGTTATCAAACCCCTTCGCCTATCCAAGCCCAAGCGATTCCTGCGGTTTTGGAAGGCAAAGATGTCATGGCCGCAGCACAAACCGGAACCGGAAAAACCGCAGGTTTTACCTTGCCACTACTTGAACTGCTCAGCCGTGGTGAACGCGCCCGAGCGAAACAAGTACGCGCCTTGGTATTAACACCCACAAGGGAACTGGCAGCGCAAATTGCCGAAAGCGTAACAACTTATGGGAAGAACTTGCCACTACGCAGCGCCGTTGTATTTGGTGGTGTGGGAATCGTGCCACAAATTAAGCAGCTTAGTCGCGGCGTCGATATTTTAGTGGCAACACCGGGACGATTATTGGATCTGTATAACCAAAAAGCCTTAAGTTTTAGCCAGCTAGAGATTTTAGTCCTCGACGAAGCCGACCGTATGCTCGACATGGGCTTTATCCATGACATCAAAAAAGTCTTGGCGATTTTACCGCCCAAACGCCAAAACCTGATGTTCTCAGCCACTTTTTCTAATGAGATCCGAACCTTAGCCAAAGGCTTAGTAAATAATCCAGTTGAGATATCAGTCACCCCGCGTAACACCACGGCTAACAGTGTCGAGCAGCTGATATGCCCTGTCGATAAAACCCGTAAATCTGCGGCCTTGATAACGTTGATCAAACAGCACGACTGGCAACAAGTATTGGTATTTAGCCGTACCAAACATGGCGCCAACCGATTGGCTAAAAACTTAGAGGCCAAAGGCATCACTGCAGCGGCGATTCATGGCAATAAGAGTCAAGGCGCGCGCACCAAAGCGCTAGCTAATTTCAAAAGCGGCGAAGTACGGGTATTAGTGGCAACCGACATTGCTGCGCGTGGCTTAGATATCGATCAGCTTCCCCAAGTGGTTAATTTCGATCTGCCCAATGTGCCAGAAGATTATGTACATCGTATTGGCCGAACAGGCCGTGCAGGCGCCAATGGTAAGGCGATCTCTTTGGTGAGCAGTGAAGAAACTAAGTTGTTAGCGGATATCGAACGCCTGATCGGTAAAGTGCTGCCTCGTAGTGAAGTCGAAGGTTTCGAGCCGACTCACGCGCTTGCCACCACAGATTTAACTCCTAAGCGTCATGGGCAACATAAAGGCCCACGTAACGCCGCAGCAAAACAGGACAATCGCCGCCCTGCTTCGCGTTCGAATCAAGCTAGCACGGGCAATAAAGCGGGTAACAAGGCTGGTAAAAATGAAGCTCAAAAAGCGCCTGATAAGGACAGTTCACAAAGTCAGACGCAAAAGCCAAAGCCGAATAAAGCACGCCGTCCACACCAAGGTAAGAGCGAGCATAAAGATGGCAACGCGCCCGCTCGCCGTCGTTCTCGTCGCTCCAACCCCGCTGCCGCCGCAAAAAGCTAACACTTCAAATATATAGACTGAAATAACAAAAAAGGAGCTAACCTAAGTTAGCTCCTTTTTATTTTGTAATGCCGGCTTAGAGGCTATCTTAACTCCCATGCACGATAGCTTTTGCCCTTGAGCTTGCCTTTAATAATCTTGTTAAGCGCCTTATTCAGTACCTTGCGATCCACTGCGACGTAAGAGCGGAATTCGGTGATTTTAATCTTACCGACTTGTGAACCTTCAATCCCATTATCGCCAGTCAAACACCCTAAGATATCACCCGGACGTACTTTGTTCTTTTTGCCGCCATCGATTTGAATCGTCACCATGCGAGGCTGCGGCGGATAAGTATCAAGCAGGCTTTCACTGGGCAAGGCCTCACCAACAATATCACGACCAATTTCATCTTCTAACAAGGCAATTTTGTAACCATCTTCATGATTGAAGAAGGTGTGCGCCGCACCTTTACTGCCTGCGCGTCCGGTACGACCGATACGGTGAATATGCACCTCGGTGTCGTAAGCCACATGGTAGTTAACCACCATATCCAGCGCATCTATGTCTAAGCCACGAGCCGCCACATCTGTCGCCACCATCACGCTGGCGCTCTTGTTGGCAAACCTCAGTAACATCTGATCGCGATCGCGCTGCTCCAGATCGCCATGTAGGGCAACCACGCTAAAACCTGCGTTGGTCAATTTCGCCGCCACATCTTTGGTCTCACGCTTGGTATTACAAAACACCACCGCACTTTCAGGACGGTTAGCCAGCAATAACAGCTGCAATGCCTTCATTCGATCGTTATTGTTACCACACTCATAGAAGTGCTGCTCAATCGTATTACCATCATGTTTTTGTTCAACTTTAACCATCACAGGGTTAACCAAAAACTGCTCGCTAATGGTTTGGATCTGCTCAGGGAAAGTGGCGCTAAATAACAAGGTCTGACGCTCACGAGGCACGGCTAACATGATGGCATCGAGCTCTTTTTGAAAGCCCATTTCCAACATGCGATCCGCTTCATCGAGCACCAACATATTGACGTTATCTAAGTCTAAACGGCCACGATCCAGATGATCTATGATACGCCCTGGCGTACCCACAATAATGTGCGCGCCGTGTTCTAAAGAACCAATTTGAGGCCCCATAGGCACGCCGCCACACAGGGTTAGAATTTTGATGTTATGAATACCGCGCGCCAAGGTACGCAGATCCGCAGCCACCTGATCCGCCAGTTCACGGGTCGGACACATCACCATGGCTTGAATACGAAAACGCTTCACATTGAGCTTATTCAGCAACCCTAAGCCAAACGCCGCCGTTTTCCCTGAACCCGTTTTGCCCTGACCAATAACATCTTCACCGTCGAGAATAGCGGGAAGACTGGCTGCCTGAATCGGCGTCATCGCCTCGAAACCTATGGTTTTTAGGGTATCGAGCAATTCGGTTTTTAACGGCAAACGCTCAAATGCGGTGCTGTTATCGACTTGATTATTGGCGGCTTGATTATTAGCGGCTGGGGGAGTGGCTTGAGTCACGGTATTTTCCTAATCGGAGAGGCTTACAACTGTCGCGCTGCAACAGTCAAAGTAATTGGCGGCGATTATAGCAATCTTTTAGCCAAGATGCTGTGGCAATCGCGGTAAATCATCGGCAAGATATCGCATCCAACTCCATTTACGGTTACCCTACAGCCAATTGTCTCAACAAGACTCAGAAGATAAGTCAGCTTATGAATAAAGCCAATATCACCAAAGCTCAGTTAATTGAGCAAATTAACCTTTGGAAACAGCAAGCGATCAGCGCCGAACAGCTACAAGACTGGATGGTCACCCATTATGACCCCGATGAAGTTGATGTCGGCTTAGGTGAGCCTGAATGGACCGTCGAAGCGATGAATATCGTGATGAATGAGTATGAAATTGCCAAGCTCGATAAGTTTCGCCAAGAAAACGCCCAACTGGGTATCGATTTTATCGAATGCGACGAGTCTCGTTTTAACCAGACCCGTCATCTCTTCTTACAACAAGGTTTTAAGGATTAAACTTCCAGCTTAAGGCTAAAAACCAAGCTAAGGTTTAAAAACCCCGATAACATCGCCGCTGGCTTTAGCGGCGACCTGCTGTTCAGCTTGTTGCTCGCGATAGTCACACTCGACACATTCAACGGTTTCTACGCCCTGCTCTTTAAACAGTACTATGCTGTCTTGCGCCTGACACTTGGGACACTTGGCTCCTGCAACAAAACGTTTTTTGACTCTTTTCACTTGGTATTAACCTGTATTACTGACCATCAAGGTGGGACTGAGGTTATTTTGCCATAAACAGATCTAAAACACCGTATAATTGTTCGACCTAAAACATAGCAAGCATAGTCGGTTCTAGGGTATTATCCTTGGCCATTATCTCCAGCTAGCTTCAAGTCGACTTTTTAATGATCACCATCACCCAAGCACAACTTATCCGTGGTTCCAAAACCTTATTGGACGAAACCTCACTGACCATTTATCCCGGCCATAAAGTGGGTCTTGTGGGGGCCAACGGCACAGGTAAGTCTTCGTTGCTGGCACTGATCTTAGGTCACCTGAGCTTGGACAAGGGCGAAATTAATGTCCCCAGTGGCTGGCAAATTGCCACCGTAGCTCAGGAAACACCAGCGCTGGATGTGAGTGCTATCGAGTATGTTATCGATGGCGATCGAGAATATCGTCAGCTAGAGCAAGCGTTACATCAGGCTCAGCTGGATGATGATGGTAATGCAATTGCCCTGCTGCACGGCAAAATTGATGCCATCGGCGGCTATGCGATTCATTCTCGTGCCGCCAGTTTATTAGCAGGTTTAGGCTTTAGTGAAGCCGAGCAGAAAAACCCTGTCAAAAGTTTTTCCGGTGGTTGGCGTATGCGTCTTAACTTGGCTCAGGCGCTACTGTGTCGCTCAGAACTCTTGTTACTGGATGAGCCTACCAACCACTTAGATTTAGACACAATGTATTGGCTCGAAGGTTGGATTAAATCTTACCAAGGCACCTTAGTCTTAATCAGTCACGACAGAGACTTTATCGATGCCATCGTCGATGAAATCGTTCATGTAGAACAGCAAAAGCTTAACTACTACAAAGGTAATTACAGCGCGTTTGAGCGGATCCGCGCCGAGCGTATGGCGCAGCAACAAGTGGCCTACGAACGCCAACAGAAAGAGCGTTCGCACATGCAATCTTTCGTCGACCGTTTTCGCTATAAGGCCAGTAAAGCGAAACAGGCCCAGAGTCGCTTAAAAGCCTTGGAGCGGATGACCGATTTATTGCCCTCAAAGGCCGACAGCCCATTCTATATGGAGTTTCGAGCCCCCGAAGCATTGCCTAATCCGCTAGTGACCATGGAAAAAGTCTCTGTCGGCTATGGCGACAAAGCCATTTTAAATCATGTTCACCTGAACTTGGTGCCCGGTGCTCGCATCGGTTTGTTAGGACGCAATGGCGCGGGTAAATCCACGCTAATCAAACTGTTGTCAGAGCAACTTAAGCCAATGAGCGGTTTGTATGAGACTAATCCTGGCCTGAATATTGGCTATTTCGCCCAGCATCAAATTGAATTTTTGCGTCTCGATGATTCGCCACTGCAACACCTTACCCGCTTAGCACCGACACACAGAGAACAAGAGCTACGTGATTTTCTCGGCGGTTATGGCTTTCATGGCGATATGGCACTCTCACCAGTGCGACCTTTCTCTGGTGGTGAAAAAGCCCGTTTAGTGTTGGCGCTACTGGTGTGGCAACGTCCCAACCTGTTACTGCTGGATGAGCCCACCAACCACTTAGATCTTGAGATGCGCCATTCCCTGACAATGGCACTGCAATCTTTCGAAGGCGCGATGATTATCGTCTCCCATGATAGACACTTACTGCGTCTGAGCTGTAGTGATTATTATCTTGTGGATCAAGGAGAAGTACGCAGTTTCGACGGCGACCTCGATGATTATCATCAATGGTTATTAGATGCGGCTAAGAGTGATAACAAGAGCGAAGTGATACTGGACGCGACCCCTGCTCAAGATAAAAAACTGCAAAAACGCCTAGAAGCCGAGTTAAGACAAAAGCTATCGCCCCACAAGAAAGCGCAAGCCAAACTGGAAAAAGCACAGCAGCAGCACAATGAGCGCCTCAGTGAACTGGAAAACCTGTTGGCCGATACCAGCCTGTACGATGCCGACAATAAGGCTCAACTCACTGAAGTATTAAGTGAGCGAACTCAACTCACTCAAGCCCTCGAAGAGAGTGAGATGGAGTGGCTTGAGTTACAAGAAGAGATCGAAGCCATCGAAAAACAGGTTAATGCCGAGCTAAGCTAGTATTTAATTAAAATCGTAATTCAAGGAGCCGAGGCTAGAGGCTCAGAATTGAGAGAGCCAGTAAAGATAAAACGGTCTAAAAGACATGGAAAGGACTGCAAAGCAAAGGAAGCAATATGAATGTAGCTAAGCCATTTACAGCATCGTTATGGCAAACTTGCGATCAGATTTACGCCCAGCAACAGCCACTATTTATCAATCTGCAGGATGAATATGGGGTTAACGTAAATCTGTTGCTGCTGGCGCTGTGGCTAGATCAACAAGACTATGTACTGAGCCGCCAACAATGGCAGCAACTGTTTGTCGAAATCGACCATCATGATCAACGAGTGTTACAGCCCTATCGCCGCCTGAGAAAGTTGAGTAAGCATCATCTAGAGGGTGAAGAGTATCAGAAGATGCTCGAAGTCGAATTGATGTTAGAGCGCAAGACTCAGAGCTTACTGTTACGCAAGCTTAATCAGTTAACGGCTAACCAAAACGATGCGTCAATCCAGCCTGTCTCGCCTGCTGAATCTTCGACTAACCTCCAAGGCTACTTATTGCTGTTTGGCCTCGATAGCAGTGATTATCCTCAGCTGAGTTCACTCGCGGCTCATACTTAACCGCACCTCATGAGCCGCCGAGCTAACCAAACCCCAGTTAACTAGACTGCGTCACCGACTGAGGCTTTAATCGCTCGGCAAGTAGCGTGGCATTACGCGCCGTGATGCCATACACAGACAACTGCGGGTTTGCGCCTAAGCTGGTCGGGAAAATCGAGCCATCCATCACCGACAGATTTTCATAATAATGTGAGTCGCCCTGACTATTAACCATCGCCAATTGCGTGTCTTCTCCCATTGGGCAGCCCCCCATCACATGAGCACTAGCCACCACGGTTTTTAACGGCGCTAAATCCATCTCACTGATGGCCTGCTTGGCCTGTGTCCAACTGGTCATAAAAGGCATGCCTTCACTGATAGGTAAGACTTTTTTCGCCCCCGCCGCAAACTGTAACTCCGCCATACTGGCAAATGCGCGCCGTGCCGCATCCCAGAACGCTTGTTCTAAGGGATAATCTAAGTTGAAACCATGGGGTGTTAACTCTACAGTGCCGCCTTGGCTCTGCGGATGGAAGCCGTCTCGCACCAAGGCGATAGTGACTTGCATTTGATTAAACTTGGCCATCAACTCGGCATGACTCTGACCAAAACCTAAGGTTTTCGATGAGATCAACACCGGATGCACTGGTGGTACTTCCAATTTATAACCCAGCTCACCATCGGCACCGTTTTGCCACACAAATTGATCGCTATAAATCGATTGAGGCGCGCCGCTATGGGCGTTTACCGCATCGCTAAATAATGCGCCGCTGAGCACAGTAGGATGCAAAAAGATACGCTTACCGAGTATTTCATAAGGATCGGTTAGTTTCGATTGCATCATCATCACCGGCGTATGAATAGACCCGGCGCTTAACACATAGTGTTTGGCCTTAAACATCAGTTCGACGCCAGTGAAGTTTAACGATTCACTCAGCGCCTGTGCCTTAAGGGCAAATATTTTTTCTTTATGATGTTCGATTTTGGTAACTTTGGCGCGGCTGACAAGAATTGCTCCCTGATCTAGCGCCGAAGGAATCGTGGTTATCAACATCGACTGCTTAGCATTAACCGGACAGCCCATGCCGCAATAGCCAGTATTCCAGCAGCCTGCGACATTGCGTTTAATGCGAGTGTATTGCCAGCCTAGCGCCTCACAACCATTTTTCAGCGCCATATTGTTGCGGTTGGGATCGTAGCTCCACTGCTTGATATTCAGTCGCTGTTCCATCTGCTCAAACCAAGGCGCTAAGCTTTCGCTATTAAGACCAGCAACGGATTTCTGCTTCGCCCAATAATCTAAGGTATTGTCTGGAGTGCGGATAGAGGTGGTCCAATTCACTGTAGTCGACCCACCGACGGCACGGCCTTGAAAGATTCCAATGCCCTTGTCTTTGGTTTTCATCGAGGCTGCTTGCTGATACAGATTAGGATAAGCACGGCGCTCCTCCATATTGAAGCTCTCGGAAGACTTAAGCGGACCACCTTCGACGATAATCACCGACAAGCCTGCTTTGGATAAGATCTCTGCAGCGACACCACCACCAGCTCCACTTCCAACAATGACGACATCGGCTTCGAGAGTGACATTGCCTGTCAGTGTACTGCCATCGATGTGATGCCAGCCTCCCGCTAAACCTTCAACTATGGGATCTGCTATCGCCACAACTTACCCTCCAGGGTGGTGCTTTTATTTGAACAAATGATTAAATAGGTGATTGAAAATTTCATCTGATGCTTGTCGAGTTGATCAGGTAAAGAGCTGAGGCTTTTCGTAATTAATCTGGCTCCAATGCTCTGGACAAGCGTAATAACTGGCGATAACCAATTCACGTAGTCCTTGATAAGCCAACACCATCATGTCCAAATAACTGCTCCGCCAGGTTTCTAACATCTCGGCCAGAGCTTGCGGCGAACGCAGCAGTAATGGCGTCATATTGCCGGTTAATAACAGCAAACCAAGGCGTGACTCCAATAGCTCAATTAACTGTCCTAATTCGTCACGGCTTTCTCTGGGTAACTCCTCGATCATATTGGTGATAGCATCTAAGGTGCGATTCTGTGCCGCCAACCTTAACGACTCCGTCTGAGGCAGCGCACCATCGAGTAACACAGGGATCAGCACACTGAACAGTAGACGGTTCTCCCTATCGAGGGATTTAATCACCCCGACATGGGGCGGATGATACAGGTTCACTCCCAGAGCCAAAGCACCGGTACCCGCAAGCGCCGTTAATAAAAAGGTGCGTCTTTTCATTGTGTTCCTTACATTGAGCCAACCAAGATTTGCGCCTACACTGAAATTAAAGCTTGCCTCTTCCGGCATCAACTTCTGTGTTACACTTGTCCTACATAATTAAACACACGTTTTAAAATGCAGCAATAGCAAATTTATGACTAAGCTCCAATTTTCACCACCATGGTGGGCGAGAAATCCCCATATTCAAACCATCTTACCCCTATTCACTAAGGTAAAAAAACCGCATTTAAAACGTCAACGACTCGAACTCGATGATGGTGATTTTATCGATCTCGATTGGTCAGGTATCCCTGTAGAAGGAGAACCTATTGTCGTTTTAGTCCACGGATTAGAAGGCAGTGCCAATTCCCATTATGCCAGACGACTACTGCAAATATTGGCAGCACAAAATATTTGTGCCCTGGTGCATCACCATCGCAGCTGCTCGGGTGTCACTAATCGACTAGCCCGTAGCTATCACAGCGGCGATACCCAAGATCTCCAATCCAGCTTATTGATGCTCCAAGCGCAATTTCCAAATTGCCCCATATATGCCGTTGGCTACAGTTTAGGCGGCAATGTGCTGGCCAAATATCTAGGCGAACAGCAGCATGCGAGTCTGATTAAAAGTGCAGTCGTAGTGTCAGCGCCCTTACAACTAGCGGCCTGCGCCACCCGACTCAAAAATGGCTTTTCAAAGGTGTATCAAAGCTATTTGATCAAGCAGCTACAACAGAAAGTCTATGACAAGCTCAACATCCCTGACTTGAGCCCACAGATGCCGCTGACACAGGCCGATGTCGCCAAGCTCACCACCTTTCACCTATTCGATGATAGAGTCACCGCGCCGCTTCATGGTTTCACAGGGGTCGACGACTATTATGCCCGTTCCAGCGGTTTACCCTATTTAAGCCAAATCACAACGCCGACGCTGGTGATCCACGCTAAGGACGATCCCTTTATGAACGATGAAGTGATCCCCAGCCAAAACCAATTAGCTCCGGCGGTGGTTTATGAACTACATAACCACGGCGGTCATGTCGGCTTTATTGATGGCGGCACGCCATTGAAACCCCAATTTTATTTAGAGAAACGCATCGTCCATTTCCTGTTCGAGCAAGGACAATAATTCATGTTAGTGCCCTATGAAGCATTACAGCAACTAGCCGCTGAAACCTTAAATAATTTGATTAAAGAGTATCTGCTGACACAGATGGAAGATGGCAGTTTTGCGACGCTCGATGACAAGGCCTTATCGAATGCAATAGCACAATGCCAGCGTGCCCTTGCTCGAGGTGAGTTATTGGTCGAATACAGTGAGGACGATGAATCTATTGCCATCAGGCACAAGGATAATACCTTAACCATTACACCTTAAACCAAAGTGGCAATTGACCTTTTATAGGTCTGTGCCGTATAACTACTGCTCCACCTTTGCTTTGCAAAGGTGCCTATTTTCAGCGTTTTTAGGTAAAAACATGTCAGCTAAGCACCCTATTATTGCCGTTACCGGCTCTTCTGGAGCAGGTACCACCACGACTACGACTGCCTTTAGTCATATTTTCCGTCAATTGGGAATTAACGCAGCCGTTATCGAGGGTGACAGCTTTCATCACTATACCCGTCCAGAGATGGAGCTGAAGATCCGTCAGGCGCAAAAAGACAATCGAAACATCAGCTATTTTGGGCCTGAAGCCAATGACTTTAAGAAGCTGGCACAGTGCTTTAGCGATTACAGCGCAACGGGACAGAGTGAGACTCGCTCTTACCTACATACTTTCGATGAAGCCGTGCCCTTCAATCAGATGCCCGGCACCTTTACCCAATGGCATCCACTGCCTGAAAATACCGACATGCTCTATTACGAAGGGCTTCATGGTGGTGTGGTTACCGACGACTGTGATGTAGCGCAGCATGTGGATCTGCTGATCGGCATGGTGCCCATCGTCAACTTAGAGTGGATTCAAAAAATTATTCGCGATACCTCAGATAGAGGCCACAGCCGCGAAAAAGTGATGGGATCAATCGTGCGCAGCATGGACGATTATATTAACCATATGACGCCGCAGTTTTCGCGCACACACATCAATTTTCAGCGAGTACCTACCGTCGATACCTCGAACCCGTTCAGCGCAAAAACCATTCCGAGTCTTGATGAAAGTTTTGTGGTGATCCGCTTTCGTGGTATTAAAAATGTCGACTTTCCCTACTATCTGAAGATGATTGATGGCTCGTTTATGTCACGTATCAACACCTTAGTGGTGCCTGGCGGCAAGATGTCATTGGCGATGGAATTAATTTTGACGCCACTGATCCGCGACTTATTGGAAAAGCGCCAACATTTGCTGGATTTAGATAGCGAATAAGAATCAGTTAAGTTTGATTTAAGTCAGTCAAGATAGACTTCTACACATCGGGATTTCAGGCGAAATACTGATAGTTAGTATACTCTTGGGAGTGAATTCCCCCATCTTGATCTGTTTACTTCCTCGAGTATGCTAGCGTCTCAACTCTCCCCCTCTTTGCAATGACATTCCCCCAATAACATCACGACAAATTCGGTCTTGATTGAGCCAGCTCGAACCACATAAATATGGGTTAATCAGTGAGTGAAACCACTTCTCGATAAGGTTGTTGCTGCTGATATTTTTGCAGACGACGTTCGAATTCATCAAAACGGTTCAGCTGCGACGAATGCTTTAATGCTTCAATCGCACGTTTTTGAGTATGAATTGCCGCTGTATAATCGCCAATTTCCGCATACGCTGCAGCAAGGTTATCTAGGTTAGTAGGATCTTGCTCGTTAGCTTCGACCAAGCCCTTACCTATTTCAATAGCGCGGTCACCATTACGGTATTCCGGCTCTGGACAGGTAGATAAAATCCACACTACGTTCCCCAGAGACACTTCATCACCAACACTCAAGAAGTGATCGACCGCTTTACCACAATTACGCTCAATGCCTTTACCACCAGCGGCATAAATAAAACCTAAACGGAATTCGGCCCACTTATCCCCTTCCACAGCTAATTGCTGATACCAGTGTTCGGCTAAACTCAGATCTTGGTCGATAATTTTGCCATCGAAAGCGAGATCCGCGATGGTCTTTGCCGCCTTAAGATGACCTTGCTCGGCAGCATTAAGCAGCCACATACGACCTTGCTGTAAATCGGGGTCAACAAATCGGCCCGACAAATACATCAAGCCTAATAAAAACTGCGCCTCAGCTTCACCTTCAGTTGCCCGAAGTTGAATATAAGCCAGCCTGCTGGCATTCACTGTTTGTTCCGTTTGTGGAATCGAAAAAGCCTGTACATTGTGGCTTATTGTCGCGGTCATGAATAAGCCTAATACCGCAACCCAAACGTTCAATCTCACTGGTGAATCTCCTCAACACTATCGCCCAAACGACTTAGGCAAAATTGCCTCAAAACGACTAACCGAACGAGACAATAGAGGCCTAACGGTAGCAATAATTGGCCAATCAAGTCGAGAAAAAACTACTAAAAGCCACTTTTATCAAGATACCAATGTGATCTAAGTAAGTGTTCGACCTATAAACAGATGTGATTTGTGCAACATAATCGGCTAAATAACAGAGGCTTTTAACAGTATTAGTTGACATAGATTGCTAATGTATCAAAATCAACCTTCATATTTTAAAGTGGCAGCATTAAAGTAGCGATTGCATTCTCCGTGCAGAATTTAGCCTTATTTTCAGGTTTTTTAGCTCAATTGACGTAATCTGCTTATTTAGGATACTCTTGTATTTACATTAATCAGTCGAGGAACATAGGCATGGCTCTGATTGGTAAGCCTAAACCGGATCCAACTTTAGAATGGTTTTTATCACACTGTCACATTCATAAATACCCAGCTAAAAGCACTTTGATCCATGCTGGTGAAGACTCTGATACCTTGTATTACATCGTTAAAGGTTCTGTTGCTGTATTGATTAAAGATGAAGAAGGCAAAGAGATGATTCTCTCTTACCTTAACCAAGGTGACTTTATCGGTGAGTTGGGTCTGTTTGAAGAACAGGCTGAACGTACTGCTTGGGTTCGCGCTAAGCAAGCTTGTGAGATTGCTGAAATTTCATATAAGAAGTTCAAGCAACTGATCCAAGTTAACCCTGAGATCTTGATGAAGCTTTCTTCGCAAATGGCTTATCGCCTACAAAGCACAAGCCAAAAGGTCGGTGACTTAGCTTTCCTAGATGTAGCAGGCCGTATTGCACAGACATTATTGCACTTAGCTAAGCAACCTGATGCGATGACTCACCCAGACGGTATGCAGATCAAGATCACACGCCAAGAAATTGGTCAAATTGTGGGTTGTTCTCGTGAAACCGTAGGTCGTATCTTAAAAATGCTTGAAGAACAAAATCTTATTCAAGCTCACGGTAAAACTATCGTAGTTTACGGCACTCGCTAAGCTAGCATTAAGTTAGAATTAATGGATGTTCGTTAAAGTGACCTGACATATTGTCAGGTCATTTTTTTTAGGACAGCTTTAGTGAAACCGATATACCTTGTTAGCGCCTTAACGCTCTCACTCATATCAGTCCCATTGAGCCAAGCGGCTGCCCTAATCGAACTTGAACATAACCAGGCTCAACAGCTGGTCAATGAAGGCAAGATCTTGTCTCTCGATCTCGCTCTCTCCAACCTAGAAGAATACTGCTCGGGTAAACTTCTCGATGCAAACCTGTACCAAAGCAATGGCGATTGGCTCTACTCATTACAGCTACGTAATCTTGCTGGCGACATCATTTCTTTCACCATGAACGCTACAACAGGTAAACCTAAATCACATTCTTCAATTCCTAAGGCCTGCCAGGTCGACAAATTAGCGCCCTAAACTACATCCACTTATAGAAAAAGTGTATTATTCTTTATTGGTTAAATTGTGGCTAATGTAGCCCATGCGCTACAAATGGCGATCATCTGAAACAAAACCTGAAAGGCTTACTATGAAATTGCTGCTCGTTGAAGACAACACGCTTTTAGTTGAAGAGCTTGGAAAACAGCTAAAACTAGCCGGCTATGTTACCGACATCACCGACAAGGCCAGCGAAGCAGACTATTTAATTAAAGAAACCAACTACGATTGCGTCATTCTTGATATTGGTCTTCCCGATGGCAACGGTTTAAGCCTGTTAGAAAAGTGGCGTAACAATGGTCTTAACACGCCAGTGATCATGCTGACAGCCCGTAGCCAATGGCATGAAAAAGTAGAAGGTTTCAATGCCGGCGCAGACGATTACCTAGGTAAGCCGTTTCATACTCAAGAGTTATTGGCTCGTATTCACGCCTTAATCAATCGTGCCCATGGCAAAGCCAGCACGCCAACCAAGGAACTCAGTTTCGAAGGCGTTACCTTAGATGAAGGACAGCAAAGCGTCATGGTGGGCGAGCAGCAATTTGAGCTTACTGCGATGGAATTTCGTCTACTGAAAATTTTCCTTATGTCACCGAAGAAGCTGTTATCCAAGGCGCAATTAACCGACAAGCTTTATCAATTCGATGATGAGAAGGAGAGTAACGTCGTCGAAGTGTATGTGACGCACCTACGTAAAAAATTAGGTAAAACCGCCATCGAAACCCGTCGTGGCCAAGGCTATATATTCCACGGCATAATCGAATGATATCGATCCGCACTAAGCTAAGCCTTTGGCTATCAGGCTTAGTGATCATCACCACATTTGTCGCCATTATGATTTTCGAGTCGATGCTAAGGCAGGCATTTCACGACTCGATTATTGCTCGCTTAGAGGAAGATCTACAGCAGGTGGTACTGGCGGTAAACTTTGATGATGGCGAGATCAATATCGACTCATCACAACTATCAGGTTTCTACAAGCCTGTTTACTCCGGCCGCTATTATCAGCTTAACGTTAATGATCTTGAGCTGCGCTCGCGCTCATTGTGGGATCAAAGGCTAACCATAGAGCCTCTCACCAAAGGTGAAAGCCGCTCATGGCAAGCCAAAGGGCCACAAAATCACGATATTCAATTACTCTCCATCGGACTGAGTAACGCCGATACCAATATCAAAACCACCCTAACGGTTGCCCAAGATCTCAGTATTGGTCGCCAAGTTTTCACCCAAGTCTATGGCACCAAGTTAGGGGTTAACCTCGCCATGCTGCTGGCGATGATCTGCGGTATTTATATCGTATTAAGGCAATCATTGAAGCCGATAAATGAGATGCAGCAATCGCTAGTGAAACTTCGAGAAGGCGAAATAACCGCTTTAGATATTAAACACATTCCACCAGAACTTGCCCCATTGGCAACCACTTACAACGATCTGTTGCAATATACGAGTAAGCAGATGGAACGCAGTCGTAATAATTTGGGGAATTTAAGCCATGGCCTGAAAACCCCACTCGCGGTGATGCAGCAACAAGTAGAAGCTTTAGGACTTAAAGATCCCGATGCGGCCATAGCACTGCAAAAGCAACTGGATCAAGTGCATAAGATGATCGAACGTAAACTCGCTGCCGCGCGGATCACTGGAGATATGTTACCAGCAGCACAGATGCAGCTGCCAAAAGATCTATTGGATCTATCACAGACCTTGGATAAGGTACATCAAGCCAAGCAGATCAAGTGTGAGTTTGAGATTCCTGAGACTATTGCTCGCCTACCAATTCATCGTGAAGATGGCATGGAGTTGATTGGAAACTTACTCGATAATGCCTATAAATGGGCCAGTTCACGGGTTTATGTCAGCGCCACAAACAACAAGGGACAGCTCAATTTAATCATTGAAGATGATGGTCCTGGAGTAGCAACCGAACAACTAACCCAGCTGACTAATCGCGGCAAGCGTCTTGATGAAGCCACCATGGGACATGGTTTAGGCTTATCGATAGTGAAAGATATTGCCGAGCAATATGAGATGAGTTTGAGCTTCGAACACAGCGAAAAATTAGGCGGCCTCAAAGTCCAGCTAGGATTTGTCGAAGCCTAGCAATATTGCTCCTGACATTCATTACATCATAAAAAAGCCAGCTTAATGCTGGCTTTTAACTACACCTTCTTCAACATTAGTTAACCTGAGCTCTGGATAAGCAGAGCCGCTGAATAGGCATCTTTGCGTGCCTCTCTGCGTTGCTTTGCCTAACCATAGCTCGCTATGGTGTACGACAAAGCGCCTTGATATGCTCAAAAATCTGCGCATTCAGTTAGAAAATAGACTTTCCTTTTCGAACTAATCCTTTATAGCATTGAATCAGCTTGTTAAATTTAGATTTTCCGACACTCGTTATCCCGAGTTCAGGTTAGTTAGCGTTATTGGTGCTCTCGAAAATCTTATCCGCAGAAGCCGCCACAAAGCCGGTATAAAGCTCACCGTCCGCTTTAGGGTAACGTAGAGCAAATTCATAAAAACAGCTAGGAATACGCTGTACGCTGTCTTTAAACTGCACATCTAACTTATCAGCCATGGTCGAAGATTGTTCAAGCAAGACTTCAGGTGAACCTTTTACTTCACCACCGGCAGTGTTTAAGGTAAATCCGGCCAGCTTGAGCTTGTCGTTGACCTGTTCGATAGTCTCAAAACCCGGTAGATGATTAATCGACACCGTAAAGTGATTTGCCCGATAACCAAAAGCAGCCACCCATGCGGCATATTCGCTTTCGGCTAACAATGCTTGATACGTTGCGCTATCTAATTGCCAATGACGTCCCGAATAGAGGAAGTTATCTGCAGTGGTCGCTGCCTCATCAATCTGCTCTACCAAGTCTTTAATGCTGGCTTGTAACTGTGGGCTAAATTCTTCCACTAACAGCTCAGAAATAAAGACCTTGGGTTGAGTGTTATCTGGATGCTCATAATGTTTAGCCTTCAACTTTTTCGCTTCGAAATTATAATCGCCACAGGCGACATATCCCAAAGATTCAAAATGCTTAGCCAATACGCTGAGATTCACTTTATCAATGTTAAAGGTACGCAAAGCGATATGATCATTAATGATGCTATCACCTTGAGCCAACAGTTGATGAATTTTGGCAGCAGATGGAGTCATCTCCACATAGTCCTGCCATAGGGCGTCAAATAACGCATTTATATCTGTGTGCATCGATTCAATCCTCAATGACTTAAATATTACCCTAGCAAAAAAGCTAGGGGTTAATATCAGCGATTAAACGCTTAAACCTGGGCTTAGATTCGCTGGCAAACTAACTGCATCGGCTTCAACTGAGGCGACTGGATAAGCACAATAATCGGCAGCATAAAACGCACTGGCTCTATGGTTGCCTGAAGCGCCGACACCACCAAATGGTGCCGCACCAGAAGCTCCTGTGATCTGCTTATTCCAGTTAACAATACCGGCACGAATACGCGCTAAGAAGTAATCATAATCTTCTCGACTATCAGCCAAAATACCCGCTGATAAACCGTAACGCGTGTTGTTGGCTAACTTGATTGCCTCGTCAAAATCACTGTAACGAACCACTTGCAGTAGCGGGCCGAAATATTCTTCGTCAGGTAACTCGATAACATCGGTCACATCGATTAAGCCCGGAGACACCAGACCGGTGCCAGCTTCAAGATGCGTCAATTCCACCAACACATTTGCGCCTAAATTGACCAAATTTCGCTGTGCTTCGAGCATGCCTTTCGCCGCCGTTTCAGAGATCATTGAACCCATAAAAGGTTGAGGCTGTGCGTTCCAAGGACCAACTTTTATCTGCTTAACCGCAGCAACGAGCTGAGCTAACAGAGCATCTCCCTCGGCACCTTGTTCGACATAGAGTCGACGTGCACAAGTACAACGCTGTCCAGAAGAAATATACGCCGACTGGATAATGTCATGCACGGCAGCCTTTGTATCTTTTACGCCTTTGATAATGAGAGGATTGTTACCGCCCATCTCCAGCGCCAAGATCTTACCTGGATGTCCGGCATATTGCTGATGCAATATATGGCCAGTACGGGAACTGCCAGTAAAGAACAAACCATCAATCTGGGGATGAGATGCTAAGGCTTTACCGGTTTCCACTTCACCTTGAACTAAGTTAATCACACCCGCTGGTAATCCCGCTTGCTGCCACAGTCTGAGCATCAACTCAGCGGTTTTTGGCGTCAGCTCGGACGGCTTAAACACCACAGTGTTACCCGCTAATAATGCCGGTACGATATGCCCATTGGGTAGATGTCCAGGGAAATTATAAGGACCAAATACAGCCACCACGCCATGGGGCTTATGGCGCAATACCGCACGGCCTGCAGGAGTGTCGCTTTCTGTCGTGCCAGTACGCTTTTGATATGCACTAACTGAAAGTCCGATTTTACCTATCATAGCGCCCGCTTCGGTAGCGGTTTCCCACTGTGGCTTACCGGTTTCTTGAGCTATGGTTTCAGCAATTTCGGCTTTATTGGCATCGAGCTGATCACGATAGGCTTCCACTATGGCTAAACGTGCCTCGAACCCCAGCATAAACCAATCAAATTGTGTGCTACGCGCCGCATCAACCGCTTGGTTAACTTGTTCTGGAGTAGCGGTTTTGCTCTGCCAGATAATCTCGTTGTTCGCAGGGTTTTTCGATGCCACATCGTGACCTAGACCGGCAACCCATTGGCCGTTGATATATTGACTCATAATAATTCCCTACATTGCTAAAACACGGATCTGCTCACCTTGCTCAACCTTTAAGGCCAGTGCCAACTCAGAGGAGATAATCACCTCATCGTCATCATCACTGACCAATAGGTTAGCTGAAGTGGCGCGATACTCCGCCAGCAGCGTGTTTGAAATAATAAAGCTGGTTTTAGACGCTGGCATGTCACCAATTTTGATCGTAAGCAGTCTGCTTTCTCGTACACCACGAATGTCAGATAAATTACATTCGACCGTTGGGCCGCCATCGAAAATATCCACATAACCTCGACATCTAAAACCTTCGGCTTGTAGCAGATTAAGCGCAGGACGAGTATTGGTATGTACTTCGCCAATGACCTTTTGCGCCTCTTCAGGCAACAAACAGACATACACCGCATTCTTGGGCATCATCTCGGCCATAAAGGCTTTTTGACCCAAACCTGATAGATAATCGGCCTGAACAAAGTCAATTCCTAAGAAGTGCTTCTGCAACCAACCATAAAAGGGCGAACAGCCTTGAGTATCACTTTCACCGCGCATCTCGGCAATCACCACATCACCAAAACGTTCTGCATGCTGAGCTAAAAACAGAAAACGACTGCGTGATAACATGCGGCCATTATTATTTTTACGATAAGACGAGCGTAAAAACAGCGTGCAAAGCTCGGCTGAACCTGTGTAGTCATGACATAAGGTCAAGGTTTCTACTTCGTTACGAACACCTATCTGTTCTGAGTAATAAACCTCAGTACCGAGGCGATAATGATAGAAGGCGTCGACCATGCCCACGGCCGCCTCTAACCCACAAGTTCCAACCACTTCGCCACTATCGGTATCTTCAAGCACCATCAAATAACCTTCATCGAAAGGCTTTTCAATCTGCTTAACGAACGAAGCTTCTACACGGGCAATTTTACTGCGCAGCAACTCTTCATTGACGGGTAAAGAGGTAAATCCATGACCTGACTCCACAGCGATTTGATATAAGGCTTCATAATCGCTGGAGCGGATAGGACGGATAATTAACATCTCTGCTCTCCTCAGTTTTACTCGTAATCAATGCCATACACCTCAAACCTATGGCTTAGGGCATTGAAGCATGAGTATCTTTTACTGATAAAAAAGCGCGAATATCAAATTCGCGCTTAATCAGCCTCTTAGCCTGCAACTACTTTTGCAACGGCACGTTCGAAGCGAGCAAGACCTTCAGCGATATCAGCTTCAGGGATAACGAGGGATGGAGCAAAACGAACCACATTAGCACCAGCGACTAGGGTCATTAACCCTTCTTCAATAGCGGCAACTAAGAAATCTTTAGCGCGACCTTGATACTGATCATTTAATACCGCACCAATAAGCAAACCTTGACCACGAACCTGCTCAAAAACATGATATTTTTCATTAATCTGGTTTAAGCCATCGCGGAATAATTGCTCACGATGCTTAACACCGTTCAAGACTTCAGGGGTATTAACAACATCCAATACCGCATTACCGATAGCACAGGCTAATGGGTTACCACCGTAAGTTGAACCATGAGTGCCGACTTTAAGATGTGAAGCCACTTCGTCAGTCGTCAACATAGCCGCAATAGGGAAACCACCACCAAGGGCTTTAGCCGTGGTTAAGATATCGGGAACCACATCACCACGCATATAAGCATAAAGCTCACCTAAACGACCGACACCGGTTTGTACTTCATCGAAGATAACCAACGCGTTATGCTTGTCAGCAAGGGCACGAACGGCTTTTAAGAACTCGACATCCGCATCGATAATGCCGCCTTCACCCTGTAATGGCTCTAACATGATCGCACAGGTTTTATCAGAAACTTGTGCTTCTAATGCAGCGATATCATTGTATGGCAGATGAGTGATGCTCTGTGGCTTAGGACCAAAACCATCAGAATAAGCGGCTTGACCACCTACGCTCACGGTAAAGAAGGTACGGCCGTGGAAAGCTTTATCGAAGGCGATGATCTGATCTTTCTCTGCACCAAATTTTTCCAGCGCATAACGACGCGCCAGCTTCAAAGCCGCTTCGTTCGCTTCGGCGCCAGAGTTAGCAAAATAAACTTTGTCTGCAAAAGTCGCATCAACAAGCTTAGTCGCCAAGGCTAAAGCAGGTTCGTTAGTCATCACGTTAGACAGATGCCAAAGCTTTTCACCCTGCTCTTTTAATGCAGCAACTAAAGCGGGATGACAATGACCTAGACAGTTAACCGCAATACCACCAGCAAAATCGACATACTCTTTACCTTGTTGATCCCAGACTCTGCTGCCTTGGCCTCGAACAGGGATAACCGCAGATGGTGCATAGTTAGGCACCATGACTTGATCAAATTGCTCTCGGGTTAACTCGTTGTTCACGCTCATTCCTCTCATCCTTTCAATGTTGACAGATGGCTCGAAAGCCCATCATCCCGTCTTTTATGTTACCTATGACCCATAGCCATGACGGTTATTTAGTTAGCTTAAAAGTCATTAATAGCGAAAATGTGATCAAAATACCAGTTTGTTACACTCAACTTGTTAAGTGTTAGCGAGTTTACTGCATAAAGATTTGAGCTTAAGAGTTATACAAGCGTTTACCGTGGGGGTATTCGACATATTTAGTCATAAAAAAGTTTATTAGCGCCCATTTTCACTAAAAATGCAGCAATAATGAATACCTAGACGAACTAACAAGCTCGATAATGAGTGACTTTTGTGAAATATGCTGTTTTTTGAAGCGTTTTTAAAATAGGCCTTGATCACCCCTCAGCCGATTTCAAGTTTACGAAAGTTTTGCCCTTGTAGTCGGATAAGCTGCTGCTCGGTTAATTCATAATAGTCAAACATCAACTGCTTTTCTTTGGGCGTTATCATGCGCATATCTTCCAACATCATCATCTTGGCATAACAACTCGCCTGAGCCACCAGAGCAGCATATTCAGACAGCTCACTATAGCTCAGGCAGGTATCGAGCTCTCTTTGCACTTGAGTCAGCGGGCTCTGCTCAAACTTAAGTAAACTCAATAATTGCCAATTAAGGCGATGGGCATGAACTAAAGTTTGCTTCAAGACGTTAGAGGCGGGAAACTCCGTTGCCAATACTGCATCATAAACGGCTTTCTCTTGGTTATGATTGGCCTCTTTCAACCAGCTACCCCAGACTTGCTCAAAGACTTTAGCCGCATGTTTTAATACCACAGAGCTCCCTAGCTGATGCAATAGCCCACAGCTATACGCTAACGCGTTATTTTTCTGTTCCAACTGGGCTAAGGCTTTAGCTGCGATAGCGGTTAATATGGAGTAACGCCACAGCTTACGAGTCGTCCAAAGCAGATTAGGTTGACCACTGGGTAACCAGTTTCGCAAGCAAAAATAGGGGATCAGACTCTGCAAGTTTTCCATACCAATAAAATTAAGCACAAGCTTAAGATCGGAGACTTTAACTTCTGAGCGCTGCACACCATGGTGACGAAACGAGGGGCTGTTAACTATATTAGTTAAATCTCGGCACAACCAAGGAAGATCGCTAATTAGGGTACGTAATCGTCTCAAATCGGCATTTTTATGTTGTAGTACTTCAAGTATCAACACCTGGGTTTCGTTGATTCCAGATTGTTGTAACAACAACTGCGGCGAAGCGAGTTGATCATCTAAAGTTGAATTAACCGTATCGATTAACTGACCCGAAACCGATTCGAAAGGTTGCTGCTGCTCAAGTTGTTTTGACAGGCGATTACGGATGGCTTGGCGCTCAATTTCCAGCTTATTGGCATCATCTTCCAATGATTTATCGAGCTCGGCAAACATGGGCAACGGCGCTTTATGCTGACCGACAATGATTTGCTGTAACAGACGATGCTCGATATCCACTATCACACCGGGTCGTACTCCGCCTGAAATCGATTTTCCCACCTAGCCTTTCTCCATTTAGCTTATACCTAATATTACACATCCAGTAATACTGGCTTCAGTATATTCCTTATTACAGCGCTTATTTAATCATTGTTGCGACTTAAAATCACGACTAGATGTATGAATATTTCGCCAGCGCACGATTAGATTGCTAATACCAATCGCAGTAATTATCTGATCATTCTTGCTAGTTAAAATCGCCGATAACTGTTGTAAATTTTGCAATTAGAATAACTAGTGACTGCAATTTACGCCTTGTTCTCGACAATTTTTCCTGCGCCCTTTTCTGTTACAAACGGGCTGATCACTAATTTACTTTGATTGGTATAAATCCTGCTATCTATTTCAAAGCCATAAAAAAACAGGCCTCATATGAGGCCTGTTAGATTAACTATTTAAGCTCTTGCTCAAACAGTTTAAAGATACGTCGATATTCATCTAACCAACTCGATGGCTGACGGAAACCATGCGGCTCAACTGGATAGATAGCCGTTTCAAACATCGGCTTTTCTAGCTCAATCAAACGCTGTACCACACGTACACTGTCTTGGAAGAAGACGTTGTCGTCGAGTACACCACTCATGATCAGTAGTGGCTTTTGTAGACCCTGTGCATGCTCAATCGGCGAGCTACGCTCATAAGCGATTGCATCGACATCTGGCGTGTTGAGGATATTTGAAGTATACGGTGCATTATAATGCGCCCAATCACTTACTGGTCGCAGCGCAGCCCCCGCTTGGAAGAGTTCTGGCTCGGTAAATAGCGACATAAAGGTTAAAAAGCCACCGTATGAACCACCATAAGTCCCCACGTGGTTAGCATCGACATTGGCATTTGCCGCCATCCAGCTTACGCCGTCTTTTAAATCTTCCACTTCTGGATGACCCATGTTGCGGTAGATAGCGGTACGCCAGTCGCGTCCGTAACCTTTAGAACCACGGTAATCCATGTCCATCACTACATAGCCGTGTTGGCTCAATAGATTGTGGAACATAAACTCACGGAAATAACCTGAGAAGCCATAATGGGCATTCTGTAAATAACCTGCCCCATGGTTAAAGATCACCGCAGGATATTTATCTGCGTTGTTCTTATCATAGCCTTGGGGTAGATACACACGAGCATAGATATCAGCAGCACCATGAGATGACTTCATTTTAACCACTTCAGGCGCTTGCCAAGGATATTGAGCAAATGCATCACTGGTGTAATGAGTTAGCTGTTTTAGTTCTCCGCCAATAGGCTGAACAAAAAGCTCGTTAGGCTGTGTACGGCGTGAAGCGTTAAGCAATAGCTTAGTGCCGTCAGGGCTCAAGCTATAGTCAAGCTGACCATCCCATTGGGTCAACTGTTCACTCTTACCGCTAGCGATCTCAACACGATAAACGTTATCGATACCTGGATGATCTTTATTCGCTTTGTAGTAGATGAACTGCGCTTTAGGACCTAAGGTAATATCACTCACCACATATTGACCTTGAGTTAGGGCGTTGGCTTTTGTGCCTTGCTCCTTAAGGTAAAGCTGTGAATAGCCAGTCTCTTCTGACAAGTAATAAAGCGTATCGCTATTAGGTAACCAACCAAACTGGTTAAAGTCGTAGTTAACCCAGGCATCGTCATGCAATCTGTGCTGAGTAACAAGCTTACCGGCATCTAAATCAACCGTGGCTAACCAACGATCTTTGTTATCGACAGCTTCGAGCATCACGGCAACTTTATCGGTATCGGTTTGCCATTGAATCGCACTTTGTCTCCAGCCCCAATCTTGCATTAGCTGAATTTTACGTGGTGCTTTCTCACTCTTGTAAGACTCACCTTTGGCTTGCGCATTTTCAGCTTTAACCGCTGCAAGTACGTCTTCATCATAACCATCGAGTCCCTCGATAGTGATATCGTGCTGCTTGTGTTGCTGCAAATCCAGTACCACTAAACGCTCACCAGGAGGATTATCTTCAGCCACGCGAGCGCGAGCAGGAACCGCATCTATATAACCATCGCTGCCTAAGTAGTTAGGCATGATGTCATGCTCACTGCGCCAGCTATAGTTCTTGTCGATAAGCGATAGCAGTAGATAGCGCCCATCAGGAGAAAGACTCATCTCTGAGACTCTTTCACTGTCGCCCAGATACCAAGTTTTAGCGGCAAGAGTAGGATCGGCTTTATCTAACTCAGCTTGATACTCTTCACGCTGCTTGGCATTGCTCTGCTGCAGAGCCACATAATTAATTAACCTATGTTGCTGCTTCGCGATATAACTGCTTGGCGCTTTAACACCTTGTGGCTCCTTGGCCATCTTGATGCTAGCCAACTGCTCAAAAAGACCTGTGTCTTGATGAATCCTAAATAGCTGCTCACCTTGCCAGAAAGCAATATCACCATTATTTAAAAAGCGTACACCATCGACCTTGGTATTTTGGCGAGTCAGCTGTTGAACTTTGCCACTGGCCAAATCTTTAACGAACAAGTTGCCTTGATAGATGTAAGCTTTGCGAGTGTGCTTGCTGTCAAACACGCCACGTTGCTGATCAGCAAGATGCAGTTGCTCAAGCGATAGCTGGCTAGCGCTGCTGGCATCTAACGATTGTTGATAATAATCACGCACAGGAGAGCGGTCGGCTTGACGAGTAAAATAGATAGATTGGCTGTCGTCACTCCAATATTCACCCTTGGCAAAAATCCCCATCCAGTCGGGGTTAGCCATAATTTGATTCAATGTTAGCGCTTGATCGACGCTTGGTGGTGTGGCGAGAGGAACGGAAACGGCTTGATTCGATTGTTCGGCTTGTGGTTGAGGAGTGACTGCACATCCCCCTAAAATGGTGATAGTCAACAAGCTAAGACCTACACCTCGAATTACACGCGACATCTTTCTTCCTTATAGTTATTACCCCGCAGGCCTTCGCCGCAAGGTCATTCTTTTGCCGCCTTTTATACCATAAATAGACTGGAGATCGGGGAATGATTAAGCATAAATCATGTAACAGATTGAAAACAGATTGAGCGGATAGTTTGGCTGGACGTGTTATACAGCGAAATCGACGAAATTTTTCAGCAGCGACAGACCTTGCTCGGTCAATATGGATTCAGGGTGAAACTGTACCCCATAGATAGGCAAGCTCTTATGATGCATGGCCATAATTTCATGGCCATGAATAGGATCGTCAAACCAAGCATCGAGCTCAAAACCCTGCGGCACTTGCTCTACTAGCAAGGAATGATAACGCGTCACCGTTAATGGCAGATTTAATCCGGCAAACAAGCCTTGCTGCTTGTGTTGAATTTGACTGGTTTTACCATGCATCACACGCTTGGCACGAACAACTTTGGCACCAAAAACTTGTGCAATAGCTTGATGCCCCAAACAAACCCCCAGAATCGGCAGCTTGCCAGCAAAATGACGAATCGCCTGCAGCGAAACTCCCGCCTCAGTAGGCGAACACGGACCAGGTGAGATCACCAATAAGTCCGGCGCCAAAGCTTCAATCTGCTCCAGCGTAACCGCATCATTACGTTTTACTACGACCTCCTGGCCCAGCTGCTGAAAATACTGAACCAGATTGAAGGTAAAAGAATCATAATTGTCGATCATCAAGATCATATGCGTGTAACAGACCTAAATAAGAACGGGTTAATTTTGTGGCGCAGATGCTAACACAGAGTGCAGCAGGATTCATCTACTTGGCGGAGGCTTGAGGTTATGATATTCAAGCCAAACCGTCTCAATCTGCTACAAAATAGTGGCAAAAAAAAACCAGTCTAAGACTGGCTTTTTTCAACAACTAAATAAGCTACTTAACCACGGTCAAATGACCACGACGCTTAGGCTTATCATCCTGTTTTGACTTAGATTCTGTTGATTCTTCAATACTAGGCTCTTCGACAACGCTCAGGCCAGCTTCTTCGGGTTCAACCTCATAAGCTTCTTCCTGATCGAAAACCGTACCAGCACCATTTTCACGGGCATAGATAGCAACAATCGCCGCCATAGGTAAAACAACTTGTTGAGGAACGCCACCAAAACGGGCATTAAACTCAATAAAGTCATGACCAATTTGAAGATTACCTACTGCACTAGAAGTAATGTTCAACACAATCTGTCCATCTTTGACATATTGCTGTGGCACTTGAGTACCTGGAACATAAGCATCCACCACCACATGGGGGGTCAGCTCATTGTCCATTAGCCAATCATAATAGGCTTGCAACAAATAGGGACGATTAGGTGTCATCGGTTTCATTAGATACCCATGCGCATTTCGCGCTCGGCCTCTGTAAGCGACGCTTTAAATGATTCACGATCGAAGATACGTGTCATATAAGCTTTCACTTCTTTGGCGGTACGGCTATCGAGTTCGATACCCAGTACAGGCAAACGCCATAATAATGGACCTAAGTAGCAATCGGCTAAACCGAACTCTTCAGCCATAAAATATGGCATTTCATTGAAGATGGGCGCGATTGCGGTCAAGCTTTCTTGTAACTCTTTACGAGCCGCATCAGCACGGTCACCATGACGAATACGATCCACTAATGTGTACCAATCATTTTCAATACGGTGCATCATCAAACGAGTCTGACCACGAGATACAGGATACACAGGCATCAGAGGTGGATGAGGAAAACGCTCGTCCAGATATTCCATAATGATGCGTGAGTTATAAAGCACCAATTCACGGTCAACAAGTGTTGGAACTGTATTATATGGATTTAGCTCAATAAGATCTTCAGGCATCTCACTAGGGTCAACCTGCAAAACATCGACAGTGACGCCTTTTTCCGCCAAGACAATACGTACTTGATGGCTATAGAGATCGTCAGCGCCTGAAAACAGGGTCATGATTGAGCGTTTATTGGCAGCAACAGCCATTGATACCCTCCAAAATTAAATCAAAAGCTAAAAAAGCAAAAACAAACGAGGGGCAAAGCCCCCCGTTTAGAATATGCGGATAATACATTCTAACCTTTATTGGGGGTTAGTGTACATCTTTCCAGTATTCTTTCTTCAGCAGATAAGCCACAACGAAGAAAATAAACAGGAAGCCCAAGACCCACCAACCTAAGCTTTCACGCTCAAGTTTGACAGGATCACCCGAATAAACGAGGAAGCCTGTAATGTCACGAACCACTTGATCATACTCTTCAGCAGATAGCTTGCCGCCTGTGGTTACAAAGCTGCCATCGTCTTGCTTAACCGACAGGCCTTGTAACTCTTGAAGCACGTGTGGCATTGCTACAGATGGGAATACTGTGTTGTTCACACCAAAAGGACGGCTATCATCTTTATAGAAGCTCTTTAGGTATGTGTATATCCAATCTTCACCGCGAACACGAGCAACCAGAGTTAAATCTGGTGGCGCCGCGCCGAACCACTTGGCTGCATCAACTTCAGAGATAGAGTTCTCCATCAAGTCACCCACTTTAGCGCCTTCGATGAACATATACTTGTTACGCATATCATCGATTGAGATGCCTAAATCTTCGGCCACTCGGTTATAACGCTGGTATTGGGTGCTATGACAACCAGAACAATACTGCTGGAATGATGCCAAACCGCGCTCTAGAGACTCTTTGTCATGTAGGTCGACGTTAGCACTTTCTAAATGTACATGTGCTCCACCCGCCGCAAAAGCAAGCGTTGGTACTAATGTAACTAATGCAATCAATAATTTTTTCATTAGTGAGTCAACCTCTCTGGTACAGGCTTAGTTTTCTCATTCTTGCTGTAAATCCATAGCGCAAGGAAGAAACCGAAGTAGGTCAGAGTAAAGATACGTGCCGCGATGGTTAACGTCGGTGTAGCAGGAACTGCACCCAAGTAACCTAGTACCACGAACGATACAGCAAACTGACTGATATTCAGTTTGTGGATCATGCTACGGTAACGGATAGACTTAACATTACAACGATCTAACCATGGAAGTACGAACAACACAGCAATCGCTAAGCCCATGCCGACGACACCTAACAGCTTGTCAGGAATAGCACGCAAGATGGCGTAGAATGGTGTGAAGTACCAAACTGGCGCAATATGTTCAGGCGTCTTCATCGGGTTAGCCGCTTCGAAGTTTGGCTTCTCTAGGAAGTATCCACCGCCTTCAGGCATAAAGAACAGCACATAACAGAAGACAATCAGGAAGCCAGCAACGCCCATGATATCTTTAACTGTGTAGTACGGGTGGAATGGGATACCATCTTTTGGCCAGCCATTCTCATCTTTGTTCTTCTTGATTTCGATACCGTCTGGGTTGTTTGAACCCACTTCATGCAGTGCAATCAAGTGTAGGAATACCAACACAACCAACACTAATGGCAATGCAATAACATGCAATGCAAAGAAGCGGTTTAGGGTCGCACCCGATACAACGAAGTCACCACGGATCCAAAGTGTCAGGTCATCACCAATCACAGGAATCGCGCCAAATAGCGAGATAATTACCTGAGCGCCCCAGTAAGACATTTGTCCCCAAGGCAGTAGATAACCCATAAAGGCTTCAGCCATCAACACTAAGAAAATCAGCATACCGAATAGCCAGAGTAATTCTCTAGGCTTCTGGTATGAGCCGTAGATAAGACCACGGAACATGTGCAGATATATCACCACGAAGAATGCCGATGCGCCTGTTGAGTGCATATAACGTAGCAACCAACCGTATTCCACATCACGCATAATATATTCAACAGAAGCAAAAGCGCCCTCTGCTGTTGGCACGTAATTCATGGTCAACCAAATACCTGTAAGTAACTGGTTAACAAGCACTAGCATGGCTAGTGAGCCAAAGAAGTACCAAAAGTTAAAGTTTGATGGCGTTGCATATTGACCAACATGACGGTTGTAGGTCGCCGTCATTGGGATGCGTGCATCAATCCAATCAATAATATTCTTAACCATTACGCAGCCCCTTGGTCGACACCGATGATCACATGACCATCATCGATATATTGATGAGGTGGAACGACAAGATTCAATGGAGCTGGTACGCCTTGGAATACACGACCGGCCATGTCAAATTTAGAACCGTGACATGGGCAGAAGAAACCAGAGGCAACACCTTCAACTTGCTCTCCGAAAGTATCAGGCAGATACGTTGGAGAACAACCAAGGTGGGTACAAAGACCTACAGCGATAAAATACTCAGGCTTAATTGAGCGAACCGCATTCTGCGCATAAGCAGGTTGCTGTTCTTCTGTAGAAGCTGGATCTCGTAATTTATCGTCATGCGTAGCAAGACCTTCCAAAATCGCTTCTGTGCGACGGACAACCCATACAGGCTTTCCACGCCACTCAACGCGGATCAATTGACCCGGCTCTACTTTACTAATATTTACTTCAACCGGTGCACCTGCAGCTTTCGCTTTGGCACTCGGATTCCATGACTTTATAAACGGGACCGCCACAGCGACGGCACCAGCACCACCTACTACGGCGGTGGCTGCGGTCAGAAATCTGCGACGTCCGGTATCGACTGGCGCATTGCTCATCCACTTATCTCCAGAGAGTGTTGGAATTTTTGTTTTAAAAAATTTTTATGGGGTTACACCCCAAAGCGCAAAAATCAAATTTGAGGCGGGGCTCATTATAGCCAAAAATTAGAACCAGATCATAGTAAAACAAGGAACAAAGTTAACTATGTCAGCAAATTCAGCACTCAAGTGCATTATTAGTAAGGAGAAAGGCCGAAATATCGATTGATTTTATAAATAAGAATAGAAATCAGTTAAAAACAAGTTTAACTAAATTAGTAACTTGCATATCTCAAATACAAAAAAGCCCGAACTAGTCGGGCTTTTTTCATGTTTAGCAGTTATTTACCGCTAGAATGCTTCATATATTTGAAGAAGTCACTGTCAGGCTCTAGCACCATAACATTAGAGCCCCCTTCAAAACTTGCGTTGTAAGCTTCTAAGCTGCGTAAAAACGAATAAAACTCTGGATCTTTGTTGTAAGCATCAGCATAGATTTTCGCGGCGATAGCATCACCGTCACCACGAACCGATAACGCTTTACGCTCCGCTTCGGCGATTTGAATTTCTACGCTTGCATCAGTCTTAGCACGAATGATCTCAGATTGCTCTTTACCCTGTGCACGATGCTCTTTTGCTACCGCGGTACGCTCAGCGCGCATACGTTGATAAATACTTGAGCTCACGTTAGCAGGTAAATTAATTTGCTTAACACGAACATCAACCACTTCGATACCTAGGTCTTTGGCACTTTCAGAGGCATTCTTTAATGCATCTTGCTGTAACTCATCACGACTACCAGAAACAATATCTTTAATGGTACGGCGACCAAATTCAGTACGTAAATCGTTGTTGATCTTACGTTGAAGTAGCGATTCAGCTTGAACCTTGTTACCACCGTTAGTTGCCAGATAATATTTCTCATGATCGAAGATGCGCCACTTCACATAAGAATCGACCATTAAGTCTTTCTTCTCTGAAGTCACAAAACGATCTGCGGCACCATCCATCGTCTGGATACGTGAGTCGAGTAACTTAATCTTGTCGATCAATGGTAATTTAATGTGTAAGCCCGGCTCATATATCCGCGTTACGCCATCGTCTTTCAAGATTTTACCAAAGCGAGACACAATAGCACGCTCACCTTCATTGACCACCAACAGCGAGGACAAACCTACAGCAATCAAGATAGCCACAATAATGACGGTTAATCTACCCATGATTAGTTTCTCCCCTGACGAGTATTATCGCTACGACTCGGACGACCATCGAGTGGAATACGCATGCTATTAACCACGCTATTCACTGAACTATCCGCCGAAGAGTCTGTCGTCGTTGCAGCCTTAGGTTGTTGAATGGTCTTACTCTTATCCATCAACTTATCCAGAGGAAGATACATCATGTTGCCGTTGCTCTTAGCATCGACCAAAACCTTGTTTGCGCCAGAGTAAACTTTAGACATAGCATCAATATAAAGACGGTTACGTGTTACTTCTGGTGCCGCTTTGTATTCAGGTAACAGCTTCTCAAAACGAGCGACTTTACCACGGGCTTCTAAGATTTCACGCTCTTTATAGGCGTTAGCCTGCTGCTCCATACGTTGTACAGTACCACGGGCCTTAGGCTCAATCTCACGAGAATAAGCTTCAGCTTCACGAATAAAACGCTGTTCATCTTCTTGTGCTGCAATAGCGTCATCAAAGGCATCTTTCACCTCTTCAGGTGGACGCGCAGGCAAGAAGTTAACATCACGGATCTCAATCCCTAAATTGTAAGGTGCAATAATGCGATTGACTTCATCCCAAGTATCACGACGGATCTGATCACGACCTGTGGTCAGGATGTCATCCATCTTGTTATGACCCACAACATAACGCAGTGCACTATCAGTGGCCTCACGTAAACTTGAGTTAGCGTCAACTGCACTGAACAGATAACGATACGGATCAACCACAATATATTGCACGTCAAGCTCGACCAATACGACGTTTTCGTCTGCGGTCAGCATACTACCCGATGCAGGGATTGAACGAACATTACTGACGTTTACCGCATGTACATCATCGATAAAAGTTGCTTTCCACTGTAAGCCAGGCTCCACTTGACCAATATATTGACCAAAACGTAATGCCACGCCTTTTTCAGCTTCTTTGATGGTGTAAAAACCCGAAAGCCCCCACACCACGACGGCGATACCTAAGACAATAACGAATCCTAATGCACTGAATCCGCCGCCAGAACCTTTTCCGCCAAAGCGCTTAGAAATATTCTTAAACACTTCGTCTAGATCTGGTGGCCCTTTGTCATTGCCATTTTTGTTTCCCCAAGGGTCTTGCCCCTTGTTACCGGGCTCGTTCCAAGCCATTTAGCACTCCATAGGTGTATGAATTAAACGAGGTTACTAAAGCTCTACTGCTGCTTTTTCAACAATAAAGGTTTCTAACTCTCCTTGGCTCTGCTTCGTTAATCGATGCCAATCGGCCTCTAATAAACGTACAGATAGGATACAGTTCCCCAAATCGTCATACTCTTTCTGCTGTATCACATTCAGTCGATAAAACTGACCAAGATAATGTCCAGCCTTTGCTGGTATTTGTAAGGTCAACTCAACAATGACGTTACCAACAATCTGGTTAATCGCCTCTTCGATGAGTTCTAAGCCTTCGCCTTGTTGGGCCGAAACCCAAACGCGCGTTGGAACCCCATCACTATCGTAATCGATCTTTGGGCCGACCTCTTCCAACAGGTCAATCTTATTACAGACAACCAATTGTGGAATATCTTCGGCACCAATTTCTTTGAGCACCAACTGAACTTGCTCAAAATTATCACCCATATTGTCATCAGCACAATCGACAACATGCAGCAACAGATCTGCCTCTCGAGTCTCTTGTAAGGTCGCCTTAAAGGCGGCAACAAGATCGTGAGGCAGATGCCGAATAAAACCAACGGTATCGGCTAAAATCACCGGACCATCTTTTAATTCTAACTTTCTCAAAGTTGGATCAAGTGTGGCAAACAACTGATCTGCCGCATAAACCTCTGACACCGTAAGAGAGTTAAATAATGTTGACTTACCCGCGTTGGTGTATCCCACCAAAGAAACGGTGGCAAGCTCACTTCGCTGACGCGCACGTCGACTCTGCTCACGCTGTTTATCAACTTTTTCCAAACGCTTATTAATAGTCTTAATACGACCACGTAATAGACGTCTATCTGTTTCGAGCTGAGTTTCACCCGGACCGCGTAAACCGATCCCCCCTTTTTGTCTTTCAAGGTGGGTCCAGCCTCTAATTAGGCGAGTCGACATGTGGCGCAATTGCGCTAGCTCCACTTGTAACTTGCCTTCATATGTACGCGCACGCTGGGCAAAAATATCTAGGATCAACGTGGTGCGATCTAACACGCGGCATTGGCAAATCTGCTCAAGATTACGCTCTTGGGCAGGACTCAACGGATGATTGAAAATCACCACACTTGCTTCAGTTGCAGCAACTAATGCCGCTAACTCTTCTGCTTTTCCCGATCCTACAAAAAACTTTCTATCTGGAGACCTGCGACTTCCGGTGATCACACCAACGGTTTCAGCACCTGCCGACTCGACCAATAAACGAAGTTCAGTAATATCTTCTCTACTGTCTTCATCAGAAAAGTCGATATGAACAAGGACTGCTGCATCTCCCGCTTCATAGCGATCAAACAAAAAGTAAACTCCTCAGGAAATTATTCAGCACTATCGTCTTGAGCGGTATTAAAACCTGCTCCTTGACTTGGTGCATGGTGATTGCTCACGTTAAATGGACGCGCCGGTACCACAGTAGAAATGGCATGCTTGTATACCATTTGGCTGACAGTGTTCTTCAATAAAATAACAAACTGATCGAATGACTCAACCTGTCCTTGAAGTTTGATACCATTAACGAGGTAAATAGATACAGGAACGCGTTCACGACGTAATGCGTTCAAAAATGGGTCTTGTAAAGATTGCCCCTTTGCCATTTTATAATTTCCTTTTTATTAAAATTAAATAAAACCAAACACAACAATCAATTTTTTAGTTTGGTTTTAGTATTATATAGAGTGAATAAATTAGCTAGCGACAATAATGTATTAGTCTAGCTAGATTTGATTCATCACCACTCTCTAACCAATTAAGCTCAGTCCATCCCCGCAACCATGTTAATTGACGCTTAGCTAATTGCCTAGTAGCAACTACAGATTTTTCGACCATAGTATCATAGTCGTACTCACCTTCTAGGTATTGCCACACTTGGCGATAGCCAACACATCGCATCGAAGGGAGGTCTATATGCAAATCTCCTCGTGCCTTGAGGGCTTGTACCTCTTCAATGAAGCCTTGGTTTAGCATCAATTTAAATCTTTGCTCAATCACCTGATGCAGTAATTTACGATCTTTCGGTGCTATACCAAATTGGACTACATTATAAGGTAATGCTTCGGCTTTCACTTGAGTCAGCTCGGTAAGGCTCTTACCACTGATACGATACACTTCCAATGCGCGCGACAATCGCTGCGGATCATTAGGATGAATTCGTTCAGCCGACACAGGGTCAACTTGCTGTAATTGCTGATGCAAAACTTGCCAACCAAGGGTATCTGCCTCTTGAGCAATATCGGCACGAATAGCCTCATCAGCAGCCGGTAAAGGAGATAAGCCCTCTAATAATGCCTTGAAATACAGCATTGTACCGCCCACTAACAAGGGCGTTTTTCCCGCCGCAAGAATAGCTTCTATTTCATTAATCGCATCGGTGCGAAAATCCGCAGCCGAATAACTTTCATTTGGATCACGAATGTCGATTAATCGATGGGGAGCTAACGCCAGCTCTTCAGCTGTCGGCTTAGCACTACCGATATCCATGCCGCGATAGATTAATGCAGAGTCAACCGAGATAATTTCGCAGCGATGATTAGCCACCAACTCCATAGCCAGAGCTGTCTTCCCTGAAGCCGTCGGCCCCATTAAGGTCAATATTGTCGGCTTATTATCGCTCGTCACTCGTTTGCTCACTTAACCAAGTTTGCCAAGGCAGAGCCTTAGCCTTTGAAATCATCTGTTGTTGCTGAGTTTCATCCAATAAACAAAACTCAGACCATAATGCCGCTGCCGAAGTAAACTGGTTACGGCTCTGGATAAGTAACCAATTAACTAATGCCTCATCAGTGGGTTGCTCAAATCGAATCCATTGCAATAATTCGGGTATCACATCGGCTAACTGGCTTTGCCTTAGATATGGGGGCACTTTTTTAATAATCAACTGGCCTAGGCGAATCGTCAGTTCAATACCTAGTTTTCTTAATAATACTGCTCGCTGCTCGAGTGTATCGGCCCAATCATCATGAGCTTTCACCGACACTGGCATCAATAAAGGTTGGCTGACTAAGCCGGACGCTAACTTGTACTCTATCTGCTGACGAGTCAAAAAGGCCGCTACGCTATCGAACGCCAAGATACGTAGTTCGTCGGCATTGGCGATAACCCAAAACTTTCCAGCTAAAACTGCAGGCATTTGCGGCTCATGATTTCGATGCACGTTTGATGGACTAACACTGGGAGTAGTTAATAGCTGGGCATAATTGTCAACGGCTAGCTGTGACGGCAACTCTGCCGATTGATAACGATTATTACCACCCTGGTTTGAACGACTGCTGTACGGTATTACAGGTTTCTCGGTAACAGAATGTGATCTTCTCGGCGTATCAAACACCAAGCTAGAAGGCTGTTGTGCTTGCTCTCTATCGCGCTGATATTGCTCTTGATGATAATGCTGTTCAGAAGGCTGTTCTGTCGTTTCATTCCTAGTGCTCACTATGGATTCACTGGCGCCACCTGTACCCAGTGATAACACTTCAGCTTGCGCTAAGGCCGATTGCAGTGCCTGCAAAATAAAATCATGTACATAACGACTCTCATGAAAACGTACTTCATGTTTTGCCGGATGCACATTGACATCCACTTGATGTGGATCGAGGTTAAGCATCAAAACATAACCGGCTTGGATACCGTCAAGCTGCTCGGCAAAGGCTTGTCGAACTGCATGATTAACTAAACGGTCACGCACCAGCCTTCCATTAACATAGAAGTACTGAGTATCAGTTGTACTCACCTCAAAATAGGGTGATTGAATATAACCCTTTAATTGCAAGCCGTTGTGCTCGCAGTCAACAGCCAGCGCATGTTCGGCAAACTGCTTACCACTCACCTGTGCCAGTCGCTGCAGGTATTGTTGCTCGGTATTAGCTGGGCGATAATTACGCACCATTTTACCGTTATGCTTCAAGGTAAAATGAATGTCACTTCTCACCAGTGCAATACGCTTTAACCACTCATCAATATGAGTAAATTCAGTTTTATCACTCTTTAAAAAGCGGCGTCTTGCCGGAGTATTGAAGAACAGATCCACGGCTTCGACAGTTGACCCTACCGGATGCGCAGCAGGTACTATCTTCACCGCCATATCCGATCCTTCGGCATAAGCTTGCCAAGCTTCTGTTTGCTCTGCAGTGCGGGAAGTAAAGGTTAAGCGAGAAACCGAGCTGATACTGGCCAGCGCCTCACCACGAAAACCGAAACTGAGAATCGCATCAAGGTCGTCTAAACTCGCCAGCTTGGAGGTAGCATGTCGAGACAGGGCAAGGCTTAGCTCATCTTTTGGGATCCCAGAGCCATTGTCTTGAATTTTAATTAATTTACTACCGCCTTTATCGATTTCAATCTCAACCTTGGTCGCGCCAGCATCTAAACTGTTTTCCACCAACTCTTTAATTACCGATGCAGGGCGTTCAACCACTTCACCGGCAGCAATTTGGTTAGCCAGCTGGGGAGGCAAAACTTTAATGGTCATTTTGACTCCTTAGGCGCGGGGAATAACTAACTTCTGGCCGATACGTAAGGTATTGGATTTGAGGTTATTCGCCTTTTTGATACTGTCAATTGATACCTGATAACGATGCGCAATCACAGATAAAGATTCACCTTTTGCCACTTTATGGCTCGCACCTTTGTTATTAGCCATTAGGGTATTAACGGGGGGATTATCTTCAAAATAACGTAACACTCCTCGATGAACCGCTGAAGCAATACGATTTTGATGTTCACGTTGAGTCAATAATCGCTCTTCTCTATGGTTTGAGATAAACCCCGTCTCAACCAAAATAGAAGGAATATCTGGCGACTTTAATACTGCAAAGCTGGCCGACTCAGGGCGATGTTTATGTAATTTGGTAACCTTGCCTAAATTGGAGAGCACATCACCAGCGATGTTATGGCTAATAGCCATCGACCTATCCATCGACATATCTAATAACGTCATCGCCAAATATTGTTCATTATCAGTATTTTGAATAATTTCGCCTGCACCACCGAGCAGTTCAGAATGTTTCTCTTTCTTCTCTAACCAGCGACCGATCTCACTATTAGCCCTGCGCATCGACAATACCCAAACCGACGCCCCCTGCGGCTGAGGATTGGTAAAGGCATCGGCGTGAATAGAGACTAATAAATCCGCTTTATTGCTACGAGCAAGCTCAGAACGCTTGTTCAGGTTAACGAAGTAATCTCCCGAACGGGTCATAATTGCCTTCATACCTGGCGTGGCATTAATTTTAGCCTCAAGTTTTTTGGCTATCTGTAAGGTGATTTTCTTTTCATAAATACCTGATGGACCAATAGAACCGGGATCGTCACCACCATGCCCTGCATCGATGGCCACAATGACATCGCGCAGCTTTTGCTGTGTGTGAACCTTAGGTTCGCTCTTGGTATTGCTGACAGAGTCATCCAGATCAACCACTAAACGGTTACCGTAAGGCGCTGTAGGAGATAGAGCAAACAAATTCGCTTTAGCGGGTTTAACCAAGTCAATTACCACCCTCAAAGTACCTTTTGAAGGAGACTTAGAAATGCGGACTTTCTTAACCAGTTTACTGTTGTTTTCAATCTTACCCAGATCTAACTTAGTCGCGGTCGAGTCAAAATCCACCACCAAGCGATAGGGGCTCGTCAGGGTAAAATCGCTGTATTTAGGTGGCTTACTTAAGTCAAACACTACCCGCGTCGAATCAGGTGCAGCCCAGATTCGAACACCTTCTAACTTATTTGCGCTTTGGGCAACAGCTGGCATACATAGCAGCAAAAGCACCAAAATAGATCTTATTATCGATTCAATTCTTATCATTATTAGGCAAACTATCTTACGGCTTCCATGTAATTAACAGTGGTCATTCAGACATATAGGTTTCAATTAATAATCAGTTTGCAAGCTTAGCTGCGGTTAACAGGGTTTCACCCGCGAGTGTTTGCGCTGTTAACGTCACTTCTCTTCCTTGTTGCAAATACTTAATATCAATCAATAAATCAGCGGCAGGTAATATTCCCGCACCTTTATCTGGCCACTCAACAATACATAAACTTGTGTCGGCGAAATAATCTCTTATCCCCATAAACTCAAGCTCTTCGGCATCGCTTAAACGGTAAAGATCAAAATGGTATATATCCATTCCGGCCAACTCATAGGGTTCCACTAAGGTATAGGTTGGACTCTTAACCGCACCTTTATGGCCTAAACTTTGAATTAGGCCACGACTAAATGTGGTTTTTCCTGCGCCTAATTCTCCGCTCAAATACAGTGTTAGTGGCGGTTGAATAGCTTGAGCTAACTTAGTTCCTAAGCTAACGGTTTCAATCTCATTTTCAAGATAAACTTTTACTGGCAGCATTTCTTCTTCGTCAAAATCCACAGGTGAAAATTCCAATAACAGCCAGATACTTTAACCCAAACTCCGGGCTAGCTAAACTAGCATCGACGCTTTTTACATCTTAAAGATTAAATCTTATCGACTAACAAACGAATAAAGGGAAACAGATCACAAGCCAACATACCCCGCTCCCCGTCTTTGGCAGCCATATCGGCAGCAACACCGTGGATAACAACCCCAGCACTCGCCGCATCCATGTTGGACATTCCTTGTGCCATTAATGCAGCAATAATCCCACCAAGTACATCACCGCTACCGCCACTAGCCAAACCGGGATTACCGACCGGTGCAACATGACATCGCTCACCGTCATAAATAATGCTTCCAGCTCCTTTAAGTACGATCACTCCACCAAATTTTTGCTGCAAAGCCCTTACAGCGGCAAAACGATCTTGTTCGATTTGCTCCACACTCACTCCCAGCAACCGCGCAGCCTCGCCACTATGAGGAGTCAGTACCCAATTATGCTGCTTTGCCGGTTCTGTAGCTAACAGGTTGAGTGCATCGGCGTCCATGACACAAGGCTTATCACTCAATGCAGTGGCCTTAAGCAAGTTATAACCCCAATCTTGCTTCCCAAGGCCAGGGCCAATTAACAAAACATCAGCCCATCCAAGGCGCTGATAAACTTCCATATCGACTAACTCACAACCCCAAAACATCAACTCAGGTCTGCCAGAATTAATCACCACAAGGTGCTGCGGACGAGAAATGACACAAACCAAGCCCGCGCCAGCTCGTAAACAGCTTTCCCCAGCCAGTCGGGTTGCACCGGCCATACCAATATCACCTCCGATCACAGTGACCTTACCGCAGGAACCTTTATGACTATGCTTTGCCCGAATCGGCAGACCTAAATCGGATTGTTGGTAAGCAATATTAAAACAATTGCTAGCGGGTAAGAACGGTGTTAATCCGAGATCGGTAAACCACAATTGTCCGACACAATCTCTCGCTTTAGCAGTGATCAACCCCTGCTTCATCGCTCCAAAAGTCAAAGTCGCATCGGCCTTAATCGCTAGCAATCCAGCCCCAGTGTCGGCAGCTATTCCTGAGGGAATATCCAGCGACAGAGTCCATGCCTGATGGGCATTAATCGCATTGATAACCTCAGCAAACTCAGCAGTAACCTCGCCGTGAAAACCTGTGCCCAATAGCCCCTCGACGATCACATCTGCATCATCAAGGGCTGCACCTAAATTTTCACTTAAACAGCCACCAGCGGTAATAAATGCTGCTTTTGCATGGACGTTCCCTGCACCTACTTCTTCGCGCGGGATGGCAAACAGGGCGACATTAGCACCAGCCTCGAGTAGTAAAGTGGCACAGATATAAGCATCCGCGCCGTTATTTCCATACCCAGCAATCACCGCAACTTTGCCACTACTACGCTGCAGTTGTTGTAAAAGATCGAATGCCGCTTGCCCTGCTCGCTCAATCAACTCAAATAGGCCAACTTCTCCTGAATGAATATAACTTGCCTCCGCCTCTCTTACGGTTTGCGCCCGATAAAGTGCTTTAGGCAACTGTTCATCTTTGAATAACATCGCAAGTCTCCTTACATCAAAGCTAATTCGAGTTTAAGTTAAGTTTGAGCATATTCGATATTGGAACCAAAATTCGTAAATAGATTCATCAGAACCTACACTTATTGAAGGAAGTTTGATCTTGCACAAAGTCAGGGACAACAGATGAAACTGTTTACATTAGTCATTTTAGTGCTGTCGATAGCGATTGTTATGTCACCATTACAGTCTCCGATATTGTTGCAAGGGTTAATGATTATATGCATAGCCCTAGTTGCCACGAGTCTGTACAAAGCCATCAAATCTTCACCGTCTGAAGATAAAAACCACAAGCATTGAGCATAAAAAAAGCACCCTAAGGTGCTTTTCAAAACAACTGAAAATTAGATATCATCCATTCTAATATAGCTATGTACTAATCGTTGCTGCTGGATCTTCTCAACGCGAATAAGATCGGCTAATGCACTTTTCACTTCGCCCGGAACCGACGATCTTTCTGTTTTTTCCAATAATCCAATAAGGCAATTGTCGAGTTCAAGATGGAGTTCTAACAAGCTTTCTTCATCCATATTGGCATGAATAACAATATCTTGGCATCGTTTAATAAAGTCTTCAAAAACAATATCGTTATACCAAAGCTCAAGTAGACGAGTCGGTGCTTCTTCAATGTAGTTGTCGATTTTCTTAGCAACATCTTTCTCATGCTGTTGTAAATATTCAAGCATCAACTTCACTCGAGATGAATCGACGCCTTCATGTAAACGGCGATATAGCTTAGCTATTTCTAAGCGACATTTTGAGACATACGCCAACTGTTCATTTAACTGTTGAAATCTCATCTTCTCTTCTCCATTCGATGCTGTATCGTGAGGCTGACTAATAATTTGGTTTTATTATGAAAGTATTTAGCCAATCTTTTTTTGAACAATGTCAAAGTTTATGTATTTTGACTCAAGCTACATTAGTAAAGATTAAATAAATGCCAATTAGGTCACAATCGATCAAAACGATAGCTTAAGACGATACAGCGAAGACTTATATCTAGAAAAAATTGATGAACAAAGAGCCCACTAAGCTAATGCCAATAAGCAGTAACCATCTATGGAAGATAGGAATGAATAAATCAGGAGAAAGTGAAACAAAAAAGAAAATCAAAGCAGAAATGAAAATTGGAGCGACATATCGGGTTCGAACCGATGACCTATACCTTGGCAAGGTATCGCTCTACCAACTGAGCTAATGTCGCGTAAATCTTTTATATTGTAGCTTTGGAGTGACTACAAATTTTGGAGCGACATACCTGGTTCGAAACTGAAACCGATGACCTATACCTTGGTAAGGCATCGCCCATTATCTCTATGCAAAGAGTCAACTGAGCTAATGTCGCATCTTTTATAAAAGCTTTGGAGCGACATATCGGGTTCGAACCGATGACCTATACCTTGGCAAGGTATCGCTCTACCAACTGAGCTAATGTCGCGTAAATCTTTTATATTGTAGCTTTGGTGTGACTACAAATTTTGGAGCGACATATCGGATTCGAAACTGAAAACCGATGACTAATACCTTGGTAAGGTATCGCCCATTATCTCTATGCAAAGAGTCAACTGAGCTAATGTCGCATTTTTTATAAAAGCTTTGGAGCGACATATCGGGTTCGAACCGATGACCTATACCTTGGCAAGGTATCGCTCTACCAACTGAGCTAATGTCGCATCTAAACTATTCAACTCTTCTTCGCGAGACCGCTAGTGAAAAGCTGAGGCCGCATTATAGGAGAATTTCGCCCGGCTGCAACCCCTTCTTGAAAAAATTGTATCGTTTGGTCAAATTTTAAATACTTTGTCACGATAGAACTGCAATTCAGCGATGGATTCTTGGATATCGACCAAGGCTTGATGAGTACCCTGCTTCTTAAATCCATCCATAACTTCTGGCTGCCAGCGTCTCACCAACTCTTTAACTGTGCTGACATCAATATTGCGATAATGGAAATAATCTTCCAGCTCTGGCATGTAGCGATTTAAAAAGCGTCTATCTTGTCCAATGCTGTTACCACACATGGGTGAAACACCTTTAGGCACATATTGAGATAAGAAGGCAATCGTCTGTTCAATCGCTTGCTGCTCACTGATATTACTGGCTTTAACTCGGTCGATTAAGCCAGAAGCACCATGATGTTGTTGATTCCAATCATCCATTGCAGCTAACAACTCATCAGATTGTTTGATAGCGAGCACCGGACCTTCGGCTAAAATATTAAGCTCTTTGTCGGTGACAATAGTCGCGATCTCAATAATTCTATCGACACTTGGCTCAAGCCCTGTCATCTCTAGATCAACCCAAATCAGATTCGTTTCATCTGCAGCCATAAGTGCCTTCTAACTCCTGTTTGCCTAAATTCAGGCTTTTTTATTTAAGACCGTGTATCATACTGCTTTTTTAGGCGACACAAAATAACCTTTATTTTGACGATGACAACACTGTGAGTAAAAAGAAACCCTTAAGCCAAGGCCAGCGCCGTCGTATGCGTGCTAATCATGAAAAACGTTTACAGCGTAAAGACGCAGGAGACGCAGTCACTGAACTACAGGATAGTTCATTAGGACCGGAACAACTTGGCACCGTCATCTCCCGTTTTGGTCAACATGCCGATATCGAAACCGAAGCAGGCCAACTGGTTCGCTGTAACATTCGCCGTAATATTCAAAGTTTAGTCACCGGAGATAAAGTGATTGTTCGTCTCGCTAACGAGACCACTGCCACTATTGCCGGTGTCGTTGAAGCTGTACACCCAAGACATTCATCGCTGTCTCGTCCCGATTTATATGACGGCATCAAAGTCATTGCCGCCAATATCGATCAGATTTTAATCGTATCCTCTGTCGTCCCTAGCTTTACGACTCAGATCATCGATCGCTATCTGGTCGCAGCAGAAGATACCGGTATTGTACCGGTGATCATTTTAAATAAAATCGACCTACTCACTGCCGAAGAAGCGCCAGAAGTGGAAGCGGCGCTGAAGCGTTATCAAGCTATCGGCTACCGTGTTTATCAAGTCAGTAGTTTAGACGGTAGTGGCGTCGACAGTATCAAAGCATTACTCAAAGACAAAGTCAGCGTGTTTGTCGGTCAGTCTGGTGTCGGAAAATCATCGTTAATTAATGCGCTATTACCCGACGCAGAGCTGCTTACCGGCGATGTTTCAGAAAACTCAGGCCTTGGACAACACACCACCACCACAGCTAGGCTGCTGCATTTTCCCAGTGGCGGTGACTTAGTTGACTCACCAGGAGTTCGAGAGTTTGCCTTATGGCATCTACCCGCAGAAAGGGTTGGCTGGTGCTTTGTCGAATTTAGAGATTACATAGGTACTTGTAAGTTTAGGGATTGCAAACATAAAAATGATCCCGGTTGTGCTATTACTGCCGCTTATGAAGATGGCAAAATAGCCGAAGACAGATATAACAACTATCATCGCATCATCGACAGTCTCGATGAACAGCGTCATGCACGTCATTTCAGAAATGATAACGACTAATAAAAATTGCATATTGTATTTGAAGGAAACAAAACGTGGACAAACTGAAAATTGCCTTGCAATACCTGCTACCTAAGCATTTATTATCGAGACTAGTCGGTAAATTGGCGGCAGCTGAACTTGGCCTAGTGACCACCAGCGTCATCAAATGGTTTATTAAGCAGTATAAAATCGATATGAGCGAAGCGGCTCAAAGTAATCCAGAAGCTTATACTAGCTTCAATGCATTTTTTACCCGTGCACTCAAACCTGGTATTCGTCCATTATGCCAAGATGATGACTATATTGTTCATCCTGTCGATGGTGCCGTCAGCCAATGTGGCCCCATCAGAGAAGGACGAATCTTCCAGGCTAAAGGCCATGATTACTCGGCACTAGCACTGTTAGGCGATCAAAGTGATGACGCCAAGCGTTTTGAAGGCGGCGATTTTGCCACAATCTATTTAGCGCCTAAAGATTATCATCGCATCCACATGCCAGTGAAAGGTACGCTGTCAAAGATGACCTATGTGCCGGGCGAGCTGTTTTCAGTTAACCCATTAACAGCCGAAAATGTGCCAGGCCTGTTTGCCCGCAATGAGCGTGTTGTAGCCATTTTTGAAACTGAAATTGGTCCAATGGCAATGGTATTAGTCGGCGCAACGATTGTTGCCAGTATTGAAACTGTTTGGGCAGGCACTGTCACTCCTCCTACGGGGAAAAAAGTCTTTACTTGGGATTACCCAACTGAAGGGCCTGATGCGCTGACACTCGATAAAGGTGACGAAATGGGTCGCTTTAAATTGGGCAGCACTGTGGTCATGCTATTTGCAAAAGATGCTATCGAAGATTTTGCCGATGGTGTTGAACCCAAGGCAGTGACTCGTATGGGTCAAGCCTTCGCTAAGATAGATTAAACCAACCTTGAATTCTCAGCGTTCAGGATTAATCGAACTACATATTGCCGTACTGCTTTTTGGTGGTACGGCACTGTTTTCTAAATTAATCCCACTCAGCGCACTCGACATTACCTTGCTACGCTGCTGCGTTGCTGCTGTGATCTTAGCTTTATTGGTTAAAGCTACAGGATCGAAATTACGTCTCAACAGTCAACGAGATTATTTCGTCGCCCTAGGATTGGGCGTTATCGTCAGCCTACATTGGGTCACCTACTTCGCTTCGATGCAACTTTCATCTGTCGCTATCGGTATGATCGCATTTTTTACCTATCCGGTAATGACAGTATTAGTCGAGCCCCTGTTTACCGGTAGTCGTATCCAGCGAACCGATCTGCTCTGCGGAGTGATGGTTTTAGTGGGTGTCAGTCTGTTAATTCCTGAAGCCACCTTGGGTAATGATGTGACCTTAGGAATTGTGGTGGGAATTTTATCTGCGATGCTGTTTACCGCACGCAACTTACTCCATAAACGCTATTTCACCGAATATAGCGGCGCTCAGGCAATGCTGTATCAAACCGCTGTTACCGTACTGGTGCTTTTGCCTTGGCAACAAGCGGAAATCGACAGTATTGACAGCCATGTTTGGTGGCTAATTATTCTGCTAGGCGTTGTCTTTACCGCCGCACCTCACGCGCTATTTACTTCGGCGCTGAGACAACTGAGTGCAAAAACCGTCAGCTTAGTATCCTGTTTACAGCCACTCTACGGCGCTTTGCTCGCATTAATCTTATTGGGTGAGCAGTTGGCATTGAAAACTGTGATTGGCGGCTCTTTAGTGGTGATCACCGCCATTTACGAAACCCAGCGCAGTCATAAAGCTCACCGCGCTAACAAGTAAATACCTGCTCTCGGATAGGTGACTGAGCATTGTCTCATTTTCAACTATTTAGCCTAGGAAAACTGAAGACGAGTACCTCAAAAACTCACATCATTTTAGAAATTGGTATATTATATTTGTTAACTCACGCATCAATGCGATTAAATCCTCTATGTCTCGTATTTTGCTCGTTTTTTTATGCTGCTTATCTTTCACTGTCAGTGCTAATTCCCCCTTATCGATAAATAAGCGCCTCGGCCTTGGCGAATCTCAAGCTGTGGTCGAAAAGTCCACCGAAGAGCAACTGCAATGGCTTAATGAACAACTTGAACAACAAATCACACTTCAGAAGCGATTTGAGGCGGTTCTGCATCAATATTCCACCCAGAAACAGAAACTCAATACCCAGTTAGAAAATGCCGCTAAGCCACTCAGCTGGGATGCTAAGCAAAACATCGAACAACAATCTGCACAGGCATCCACTAGTCTTGCCAAGCTCAAAGAAACCGAATCGAACCTCAGCCAGCAGACTAATGAACTGATTAAGCGCCAACGTCAGTTACCTTCCCTGATCACTCAGGCCAATCAATCTGTCGCACAGCTTAAAAAGGCCGGCAACGACAAAGATACCCGACTAACTGATGCGCAAAATAAGCTGTCGCTACAAACCTTATCAACCTTAGAAACTGAACTTGCCAGCAGTCAAAAACAGATCGCGTTAAGTCAGCAACAGCTTAATCTAGTCAGACGTCAACTGCTGCAACAAGAACGACTGATCGAAGAGTTAAATAGTGCCATTTCCCTCAAGCGCCACAAAACTACAGCCGCTACGATTGCAGAAAGTCAAATCGACTCACTGATTACCGACGATCTGCAAGCCATCAAGATCAATCAACAAAACCAGACATACAGTGAACAATTACAACAACTCACCTATGATATGGCACAGGTGGCAACACAGCAGGAACAAGCTGAAATTCAATACCAATTTCAGGCAAAACAGCTAACCAATATCCAACAACAAATCGCCTTAGTAAAATTAAACTCCGCCTTTGGCGAACGTTTTTTACGTATCTTATCGTCGCTGCCAAAACCACCGAATCAAGATGATGTCAGCAGCCAAATTGCCAATGCCAGATTAGCGCGTTATCAACTTGAACAAGATCAGGCACTAGCCGCCAGTACTGCCGATGGTCAAACTGAGCCTACTCAATTACAAAGCAAGCTTTTAGAGTCACAGCAAAAGCTGCAACGCCAGTTACTGGAAAACTATGATCTTTATATCGGTGAGCTCGCTGAATTAAGGGTGCTGTATGAGCAACTTAATCAGCAATATCGCACCCTCAAAACCACACTTAATGAACACCTTTTCTGGGTAGCAAATGCCAACAGTATCGATAGCTTCTGGTTTAGCGATTTATTGCAAAGTAGCCATTGGCTGGTGACCCAAGCCCCCTGGCAACAATTACATGATTCCTTCGATGCACAGGGATCGTTATGGGCAACTTGGGTTATTTTAATGGTACTGTGTTTGGTATTACAGGACTTAATCACACCTATATTCCACCGCACTATGGCTCACAATATGAGCTTTGTCGGCAAGGTGACCCAAGATAAATTTATTTATACTTTCTCTGCACTTATCACCTCTCTGCTTTACAGTGCGATCAAACCGCTACCCTTGATCATGGCCGGCATCATTTTTTACCTCTCAAAGCAAGATATTGTCTCTGCCGTGGGAATGGCCATGATGACCATTGGCGCCTTGTATTGGTTACATCGAGTCACTTATCTGCTGTCACTAGATAACGGCATCTTAATTGGCCATTTTAAAGGCGATGCACAACTGATCCATGCCACCCAGGAGCGCCTCAAACACTTTACCGTCATGACTGTGCCTTTCATCGGTATAGTCAGCTTTACCGAGGTTATGGAAGCCTCGATGATACGGAACAGCTTAGGACGTGGCGCCTTTATCCTATTCGCCATCATGCTGTTCTGGTTTTACAAAGATATTTTGCAGCTGGCCAAGAAAGAGCGCCATTATCATCAAGACGATAAGAACAAGCGCCTATTACAGAAAGTGTTATGGGCAGTGTTGCTGATACTTCCTCCTGCCTGTGCCATTCTCGCCTTCAGGGGTTATTACTACACGGCATTCCAAATGCTACTGCAACTCCAGCTGTCACTTATTTTATGGCTGAGCTTTATGTTGCTTTACCTGTTAATCAAACGATGGATGCTGATAGAACGTCGACGAATTGCCTTTAACCGCGCCAAGGCGAAACGGGCCGAGATCATCGCCCAACGTGAAAAAGAGGGAGAAAGTATCGGCAGTGAAGGCGACACCTACGAAGAGCCCGAAGTTGACTTGGAAACGATCTCAAGTCAGTCACTGGGTCTGGTTCGTTCTTTGCTGACCTTAGCCTTTTTAATCAGCCTCATCGGACTGTGGACTCAAACCCATAGTGCGATTTTCTCCTTCTTAGATGGCATCACCCTATGGACAAGTTCGACCGTCATCGACGGTATTGCCCAGCCTTTGCCGATCACGCTGAAATCATTACTGTTAGGGCTAATCATCGTCGGCTTCTCGCTGATGATAGCCACCAACTTGCCGGGCTTGTTAGAACTTATGATCCTGCAGCGACTAGAGTTGTCCCAAGGCACCGGGTTTGCAGTCACGACCGTTAGCCGTTATTTGGTGGTCTTTTTCGGTATGCTCGGCGGTTTCTCTACTTTGGGCATGGAATGGTCAAAACTACAATGGTTAGTGGCAGCACTTTCTGTTGGTTTAGGTTTTGGCCTACAAGAGATTTTTGCTAATTTCATCTCAGGTTTGATCATCTTATTTGAAAAGCCTGTGCGTATCGGTGACACAGTGACCATCCGCGATCTCACCGGTACTGTAAGTAAAATTCAAATTCGTGCCACCACAATTGTCGATTGGGACAGAAAAGAGATCATTGTGCCCAACAAGGCCTTTATTACCGAGCAGTTAATCAACTGGTCACTGTCCGATCCTATTACTAGAGTCATCGTCTATGTCTCTGTAGCTAGAGATTCTGATCCCGCTAAAGTTGAAGCAGTGCTTTACCAAGCGGTACAAGAGAGTGAAGAAGCCCTCACGACTCCCGAGCCTGAAGTCTGGTTTGCAGGCTTCGGGAAGCATACTCAAGATTATGAGATCCGCGCTTACGCTAAAGACATGAGCGCTCGCTGGCCGCTGCGCCATGCACTGCATAATAAAGTCAGTAAGAAACTCAAAGAAAATGGTTTAGAGCTCGCCTTCCCACAATTAGAAGTTCACATCAAAGGAGGGCAAGGCAAAGACACACAAGGATTGATTAGAAGCTGATGCAAGTATTTGCCCATCGCGGTGCCAGCGGCTATGCACCAGAAAACACCCTCGCCGCCATGAAAAAAGCGATCGCCTTGGGTATCACGGCTATCGAACTCGACGTGCATAATGTCGAAGGGGAACTTTATGTTTTCCATGACAGACGCCTCGATGGAAAAAGCTCAGGCGTAGGGTTAATTGAGTCAGTCAGCCAAGCCTACCTATCGACCATAAATGTTGAGGGAGAGCCGATACCTAAGCTTTGGGAGCTACTGGTCTATTTAAAACCCTATCAGCCTGTGGTGAATATAGAATTAAAAGGCATGGCTTCCTTAGCCGCTTTTATCGAATTATATCCCAAGGTGTTAAGCCAACTGGATTATAAGCCACAACAGCTTATCATCTCTTCTTTCAACCATGGCTTTATTAGAGAAGTAAAACAGCAGTTTCCCCAAGCATTGGTCGCACCACTTATCGAAGGGATTCCCGATGATGGTGCAGCGCTGGCCTCTCGATTGCGGGCCTACTCATTACATTTAAGCCTAAGCTTTTTAACTCAAGAAATTATCGACGATGCCCATCAACGCGGTATCAAAGTATTTGTCTACACAGTCGATAATCCACAGGACATCGCAATGTTAGCAGCTATGGGCGTCGATGGTATTTTTAGTAATTATCCAGATAAGAGCCTGCAGCAGATCAAGCAAATCAGTCAGCTTTGAACTCAACCAGCTAACCCCTCATCCAACCCCGTAATAACTTAACAAATAACTATTTTCTCCGATTTTATCTAAAGATGCGCTTTAGGATAATCTTCGGTTAAACTGTATTTGAAAGAGATGGATAATAAAAGCAACAAGGAGCCTCCATGGAACACAAGCTGCTGCTGCTCACTAGTGATAATGACAAGTACCGCGAATTACTCGCTTCTTGCCACTTACCCCAAATTAAATTACTGGGAGACGATCCAAAAAGTATTTTAAGTGCTGATATTTGGCTTGCAGAGCCTCCGCTTGCCGCTCCTTTAATTGGCCACGCTAGAAACATGGTTTGGATGCAATCAACCTATGCGGGTGTAGATCCTTTAGTTAAGCCTCGTCTGCGCCGCGATTACTTGCTAACTAATGTAAAAGGAATTTTCGGCCCTTTAATGAGTGAATATCTGTTTGGTTATCTGCTCGCTCACAAGCGCGAACATCAAAAGTATAAGTCGCAACAGGCCGAAAAAATTTGGCGCCCAGGCAGTTTCAAAACCCTTCAAGGACAACAATTATTACTGCTGGGAACTGGCAGTATCGCACAACATATTGCCAAAACGGCTAAGCACTTTGGTATGCATGTGACCGGAATTAATCGTGGTGCTAAACCTACTATCGGATTCGATCATGTTGACCGATTGGCCAATCTTCCCAGCCATATCGCTCAGGCGGATGCCATTGCCACTATTTTACCAAGCACCCCTGAAACTAGAGGCATATTAGATGCACAAACTTTAAGCCTAATGAAACAAAATGCGGTGCTGTTTAATATGGGCCGAGGCGATGTGCTTGACCTCGATGCTCTATTTCAACAGTTACATACTAATCCTGAACAGCATGCGATTTTGGATGTATTCAACCAAGAGCCTCTGCCACAAGAACACCCAATTTGGTCACTCAATAATGTGATTATTACGCCTCATATCGCTGCCCCGAGTTTTCCTGAACAAGTGGTGGAGATTTTCGCAAATAATTATCACAAACTGCTTAATCATGAGCCGTTAAGTAACCAAGTCAACTTCGAGCGAGGTTACTAGCACTCTAGGGTAAGAGTGAGTGAAAAGGCAACGGTGATCGATAAAGTCGAGTAAATATAGAGCTTGTCACAGTTTTTAATAGCTCACATAAGAGAGAAAAGCAGCATCTTATAACTCAGAGTTATTGGCAGTGCGAATCATTATCATTTATACTCTCAAACATCGAAATTGAGAGAGTAAAAGAATGTACGTTTGCTTATGTCATGCCATCACAGATACCCAGATAAAAGAAGCGGTAGATCAGGGTGATACCAGTCTAGCAGCTGTAAAGCAGCGTCTAGGTGTGGGTAACCAGTGTGGTAAATGTAGCCGTATGGCCAATGAAATCATTCAGGCTCGTTTAGATGTCACGCCTAACTTTTACGAAGTCGCTTAACCGTCATTTCTAGATAATTCGACTTTAACTCAAACTGTTTTTCCCAATAAAAAAGCTGCTTAATGCAGCTTTTTTATTCTCTCAACATTGACCACTTGTAACTCTCTGGTCAATTATCTAGCTAGACCCCTTATACTAGAGCACCGCTTCATCGCCACCCAGTTCAACTTTATCGACCCGCTGTAAGCCACGAGGTAACTTGGCACCTCGACGACCACGTTCACCTCGGTAATGCTCTAAGTCACTGGCTTTAAGGGTAAGCTTACGCTTACCAGCCCATAAAGTGACAGCAGTTCCTTCGGGTACAACATGTAAGTGAATAAGCAATTCTTCACGGCTCTTAGCCCGTTCAGTTGGTATACCAATCACCTTGTTGCCCTTACCTTTAGCCAACTGAGGTAAAGCGTCAACCGAGAACAGCAACATACGCCCTTCGTTGGTGATCGCTAATATCGATTCACTACGAGACTTATCGACACGTTGAGGCACTAACACCTTAGCGTTTTGCGGCAAACTCAATAAAGCTTTACCCGCCTTATTACGCGAAACCATATCTTTGTAATCGCCAATAAAACCATATCCCGCATCGGAAGCAAGTAGATAGCATTGGCCATCCTCTCCCATCAGCGCATGCTCAATGGTCTCTCCCGCCGATAACTGGAATCGGGTAGTAAGCGGCTCACCCTGACTCCGCGCCGACGGTAAACTATGAGTATCTGTCGCAAAGGCGCGCCCTGTACTACCGATAAATACCGTGGGCTGATTGCTTCGACCTGAAGCCGAACAAAGGTAACTATCGCCTGCTTTATAGGAAAGCGCGGTAGGGTCGATATCATGCCCTTTGGCACAACGTACCCAACCTTTCTCTGACAGTACAACGGTAACCGCTTCTGCTGGTACTAATTCTTGCTCGCTTAGGGCGCGGGATTCACTGCGCTCGATTAATGGCGAACGTCTATCATCACCATAGGTTTCAGCATCTTGCTTAAGTTCTTTCTTGATCAAGGTCTTCATACGTCGATCTGAACTTAATAGTAGCTCTAACTTCTCCCGCTCCTCTTCAAGTTCACTCTGCTCTGCCTTGATCTTAAACTCTTCCAACTTAGCTAAGTGGCGGAGTTTAAGGTCGAGAATGGCATTGGCTTGTTCGTCACTAAGATTAAAGCGCGACATCAGTTCGGCTTTAGGATCATCGTTGTAACGGATGATCTCAATCACTTCATCGATATTGAGGAAGGCAATCATCAAGGCATCGAGAATATGTAGTCTTGCTAATACCTTATCGAGACGATATTCCAAACGACGTCTAACCGTGGTTAAACGGAACTCTAACCACTCTGTCAGTAGCTGCTTTAAGCCTTTGACTTGTGGGCGACCATTGAGACCTAATACGTTTAAATTAACCCGGAAGTTCTTTTCTAGGTCTGTGGTGGCAAACAGATGCGCCATTAACTGCTCACAATCGACACGATTAGAGCGCGGCACAATCACCATACGCACAGGACTTTCATGATCAGACTCATCACGTAAGTCCACGACCATTGGCAGTTTTTTTGCCTGCATCTGCGCGGCGATCTGCTCTAAAATCTTACCGCTACTAGCTTGATGTGGCAGTGCGGTAATTACGATTTCTCCCGCCTCTACACTATAAACTGCTCGTGCTTTAATCGAGCCACGACCCGTGCTATAGATTTTTTCGATATCGGCTTTAGGCGTAATGATTTCCGCTTCAGTTGGATAATCAGGCCCTGGCACCAACTCCATAATCCGGTCTAGCTCAGTTTTTGGATTATCTAGCAGCTCGATACAGGCATCGACGAGTTCACGCGCATTATGGGGCGGCACATCGGTCGCCATACCGACAGCAATACCAGTAATACCATTAAGCAGAATATGTGGCAGACGAGCAGGTAAAACCAGCGGCTCTTTCATGGTTCCGTCAAAGTTAACGCCCCAATCCACAGTGCCTTGGCCAAGCTCAGTGAGTAGAATTTCTGAAAATTTAGACAAGCGCGCTTCGGTGTAACGCATTGCAGCAAATGATTTAGGGTCGTCTGGAGCACCCCAGTTACCTTGACCATCAACCAATGGATAGCGGTAAGAGAATGGCTGAGCCATCAACACCATAGCTTCGTAACAAGCGCTGTCACCATGGGGATGATATTTACCTAACACATCACCAACGGTACGTGCCGACTTCTTATGCTTCGACTGTGCAGAGAGTCCCAGCTCGCTCATCGCATAAATAATACGTCGCTGAACGGGTTTTAGACCATCTCCGATATGAGGCAATGCACGATCCATGATGACGTACATTGAATAGTTAAGATAAGCATCCTCGGTGAAACGTCTCAGCGGCATCTGTTCGACGCCATCAAGGCTTAAATCTATCGCATCACTCATTGATTAGGGTCCTGTTATTCACTCTCATCGGCACCATCCCCCTTGTAATACAAGCGGTAAATATTGCCTTTTAAATCATCTGATATGTACATGGCGCCATCGGGAGCCATGATTAATGCATAAGGTCTCGCCACCGGAAATTCGCCATCTAAGAAACTCACCACAGTTTGACGCTTAGTCACCTTGTTTTCTTCGACGGTCAACATGGTCACTTGATAGCCAATTTTACTGGAACGGTTCCAAGAACCATTTTCGGCTACAAACATCTGCTGTTGATACTTTTCAGGAAAAACGTTACCACGATAAAACTGCAGTCCCGTTGGAGCGACGTGAGCCGGCAACTCAAATTCTGGCAAGTCAACTTTCAAGCCTTTGGGTTTCTCGTAAGCGGGCTCTAAGACACTAGTAGCATGAATATAAGGGAAGCCGTAATGCGCCCCAGTGCTATCGATACGATTAATTTCGTCTGGTGGAAGACGGTCTCCCATCCAATCTCGCCCAGAATCGGCAAACCACAATTTATTATCTATCGGTGACCAGTCGAAACCTGAGACAGTGCGAATGCCTGTCGCTATCTGCTCGCTATTACCGGTATCGATATCAATAGCAATAATACTGCCAAATGGTGCTTGGGGTTCGCACACATTACAAGGTGCCCCAATAGCGACATAGAGGCGACCATCGGGTCCAAAACGCATTGCACGGCGGCTCTTGTTTGCCTTGGCTGGTAAACGGTCATAAACCTCTTTACCTCGTCCCTGACGACGCAGACGACTTTCGACATCGTTAAAACGTAAAATACGTTCCTGTTCAGCAACGTAAAGATCGCCTTTATAGTAAGCTAGCGCCTCTGGATACTCTAAGCCTTTGGCAACGACATAACGCTTATCGACTCGCCCGTCGTTATTACTATCAACCAAAGCCTGGATCGTACCGGATTTATAGGAGCCCACAAACAGCGTGCCCTTCTCACCCAGAGCCATCTGTCTAGCATCGCCTAAATCGGAAGCATATAACGTCAAGCCAAAACCTTTAGTCACAGTGATCATCAGCGGCTGATCTGCTTGTGCACCAGCCGAAATCACGCTTGAGACCAATATAGACAACGTTAACGCAAACTTATAACTCATTGCTTTATAATTCATATTATTGAGTCGTACCACAGTTTTAAAAATTAAATCGAATTTATATTTGTGCCAAATCACCTTTGGTTTCTAACCAAGTTTTTCTATCGCCTGAACGCTTTTTCGCCAACAACATATCCATCAACGCCATAGTATCATCGGCATCATCGATAGTAAGCTGGACTAAACGTCGAGTATTGGGGTCCATCGTGGTTTCACGCAATTGTAATGGGTTCATTTCACCCAAACCTTTAAAGCGTGTCACTTGCACCTTGCCTTTCTTATTTTCGGCTTTAATCCTATCTAAAATCCCCTGTTTCTCTTCTTCGTCGAGAGCATAAAAGACCTCTTTACCCACGTCGATTCTGAACAGTGGCGGCATGGCGACATAAATATGACCCTTTTCGACCAACACTTTATAGTGCTTCATAAATAATGCACACAGCAGCGTCGCAATATGTAGTCCATCAGAATCAGCATCGGCTAAAATACAAATCTTGCCATAGCGCAGCTCAGAGATATCACTGCTATCAGGATCGCAACCGATGGCAACCGAAATATCATGGACTTCTTGAGAAGCCAACACCTGTGAAGCATCCACTTCCCAAGTGTTTAAAATCTTACCACGCAGCGGCATAATCGCCTGAAACTCACGATCTCGCGCCTGTTTTGCACTCCCGCCTGCCGAGTCACCCTCGACCAAAAATAGCTCGCCGCGCATAGGGTCTTGACCACTACAGTCGGTCAACTTGCCAGGTAATGCAGGTCCAGAGGTGATTTTTTTGCGCGCCACTTTCTTGGCTGCTTTCAACCGTTTCTGGGCGTTATTAATACACATTTCGGCCAAAGCTTCGGCTTGGTCAGTATGGGTATTGAGCCACAGACTGAAAGCATCACGCACTATGCCAGAAACAAATGCCGCACTTTGACGACTAGAAAGTTTCTCTTTGGTTTGTCCGGCAAATTGTGGGTCTTGCATCTTAATCGATAGAATAAAGCTGCTGCGATCCCAAATATCTTCTGGCGATAATTTAATGCCTCGAGGGATCAGATTTCGAAACTCGCAGAACTCTCGCATCGACTCCAGCAAGCCCTGCCGGAAACCATTAACATGGGTACCACCCAGCGGAGTTGGAATAAGGTTAACGTAACTTTCATTAAGATAGTCACCACCTTCAGGTAACCAAGTGATTGCCCAATCGACCGCTTCTGCATTCCCCTTCATGCTGCCGATAAAAGGCTCTTTGGGCAACATTTCGGCGCCGTTCACCGAGGCTTGTAAGTAATCGGTTAGGCCACTTTCATAAAACCACTCTTCAGTTTCACCCGATTGCTTATTAACGAATTTAATGCGTAAACCAGGACACAAAACGGCTTTGGCACGTAGTAGATAGACAAGTTTAGGAATGGAGAAATTGACTGAATCGAAGTAGCTGGCAGTGGGCCAAAAGTGAACCCGCGTACCGGTATTGCGTCGACCACAAGTACCAGTAACCTCAAGGTCGGTGACTTTATCACCATGCTCGAAGGCCATATCGTACACTTGGCCGTTACGTCTAACGGTTATCTCAACCCGATTAGACAGCGCGTTAACCACCGAAATACCAACACCATGCAAACCGCCAGAGAATTGGTAGTTATCATTAGAAAACTTACCGCCGGCATGCAGTTTAGTTAAGATCAGTTCGACCCCAGGAATCCCCTCTTCAGGGTGAATATCCACGGGCATACCTCTACCATCATCGATGACTTCAAGAGAGTTATCTTTATGTAAAATAACATCTATTCTAGTGGCATGGCCTGCTAACGCCTCATCGACACTGTTATCGATAACCTCTTGGCCTAAATGATTAGGACGTGTGGTATCGGTATACATACCGGGTCTGCGTTTTACTGGGTCGAGTCCATTTAAAACTTCAATTGCATCTGAGGTATATTGATTCGTCATAGCACACAATTTATATAGTTATTCAGGCCATGTTGCGGCCCTACATGTCTATTTGTCAAGAAACAGGAACTGACAGATCCTATCCAACTGTTGTTCATAACCAGCAAAACTATGGTCACCACCCGCTTCTACGAGCAGCTGACAACAATGGTATTTATTCACTGCTTGCTTATAATCAAGCACTTCATCGCCCGACTGCAGCAATACAAAAAAACGATCCGGATTGATAATCACTTGAGTATCAAATTTCGCCACATCATTTTTATGTTCGGGCAATACCTGATAAGTTTCATCGGTATAGGGATTATATTGCTGCCCGATAAACTCATCAAAAAGTTCAAAAGGCTTAACGGCGGGATTAATTAATACGGCTTTACCACCATAAGTTTCGACTAAGTAACTAGCAAAATAGCCACCGAGTGAAGAACCGATAAAATTAAGAGACTCCCCTTTGGCTTTCTCGCGCTCAACCAAATCAATCAATGACGCCATCGCGGCTTTGGGAGTACTAGGAAGCTGGGGTTGAAAAAAAGCAATCTGTGGAAAATGACGCGCTATATATTCGGCTGTAATCACCCCTTTATCTGATTGGGGCGAACTATTAAAACCATGGATATAGAGCAGCATATTCCCTCGATAACGATTATTTTCCAATTGGGCAACTCGGCGAATATCATTAGTATTATCACCAATTTTTCGCAGGTAACTCTATATAAATAACAGGGGGAGACATAATCTAACGCTGCGATTAATGAGATGCTAACACTGGCGACACAATTCACCAAATAAAGCTTTACTGGGATAGGAGTTTAATCACTAATTCCAAACAAACGACAACAGAGCAATAACCTCAAGTAATCTTAATAGCCTTTTGACTCATGATCCGGGGCAAATTTGTTGCCAGGAACTCGATACACATTGGTTAAAATGCTGCCATCGGCTTTCAGCTCGAGTAGGCGATAACCAGGTTGCTTTGCATCTAACGCAAAATAGGGGGACTTAGGCTTAAACTGAATACAAGTCGAAGGCGTTGCCATCAGCTGTAGTTGACCCAATTCGGTCGAATAAGTGCTATCTAAGCTCTGATGTACATGCCCCCAAAGCAAGCCTTTAACTTGCGGAAGCTGGCCAACACGAGCAAGAAAATCACTACCGTTATCCATGGAGTGTTGATCCAACCATTTACAGTCAACCTGAATTGGATTGTGATGCATCACCAACAGCGTGTTTTTATCGGGCTCAGCAGCAACTGCCGCCTCAATTAATAGCATCTCATCTTCGGCCATATTGCCACCGGGTTTTCCCCTGACAGTAGAGTCCAACATGATGATCTGCCAGTTGCCAGCCAAAATGCGTCTATCACCATAAATCTTCGGCCCTTGCATATGTAAATGCATGATCCTTGGGTCATCATGATTCCCAGGAAGGTAGTGACAAGGCAGCTGCAATGGGGCGATGGCTTTAACAAAATTTTGATAGGATTCACTAGAGTAATCTTGACTGATATCGCCAGTGGCTAACATGAAATCAGCTGGATAATCGATCGCCTGAATGGTGTTCAAAACAGCTGCTAAACTGTGCGCGGTATTAACACCCAAAAGCTGTGCTTCAGGATCGGCAAACAGGTGAGGATCAGTGACTTGAACAAGCCTGATACTCTCATTACGGTTTATAGGATAAGAGATAGCCTCTTTTAACACATTACAATCCTAAGATTCTGACTGACAAATAATCCGCGTGTGGTTGTCAATCTTTAGTAACTCTTCAAGAAAAGCATTTACCTGATACTTTTCATCTCGGTGGTACATACGCACATTTGGATAATCATATACCGCCCGCAAGCGATAAATCTGTCGACTAGTTAACACTTCTGCCAATTTAGCATCATGATAAACCCGCACTACAACTTTAGGAGTATCAACTAATTGCGGTAGTCCTATGGAACGTGAAATTTCGATTAACTGCGTATATTGAGTGTTTTCTAACAGTTTTACATCTAAACAGCCAAAATCACCTTCAACCTGCCAGCACTCCCCCTCTACGCAGGTAATCGGCAGCCAACGCAGAATATGGACATAGTTACGACCACATAATGCAAGGAAGCGGCTAACATCCACTTGATAGCTATGACGCCGTTTATTCAAAGATACACTCACTCTGCCGCTCTTAACTTCGTATAGTTGAGTTGCAGCCACTGCAAACCAATCACAGTTGATGCGTTATTAATTTTACCATCACACACAGCTTGATAAGCCTCCGCCCTCGAAATTACGTGTACCTTAATATCTTCGCCTTCATCACTCAAGCCATGAATGCCAGAAGCTTTACGGGTATCGACTTGAGCCCAGAAAAAGTCGAAACGTTCGCTGGTGCCACCCGGGCTGGAAAAATAGTTGCTAATATAATTTAATTTAACGGCATCTAAACCGGCTTCTTCTTGCAGTTCTCGACGAGCCACTTGTTCACTGGTCTCATCTTTGTCAATCATGCCGGCCACAAGTTCCATTAACCATGGTTTATCTGTTACGGCGACGATGGGAATTCGGATCTGTTCAATCAGCACGACTTTGTCTTCCAGCGGATCATAAGGCAGCACCACCACGGCATGACCACGCTCAAATACCTCGCGAGTGATCACTTCGCTCCAGCCACCAGCAAATAATCGATGTTTAAACCGATATTCATCTAATCGAAAAAAACCTTGATATACAGTCTGCTGACTAAGCATTTCGATGTCATTGCGAGTAAATTTTTGGCTCATAATCTTTCTCAGTGAGATCTCCGCAGGCCGCCTAAACAAACCAATATAGCATGTGATAATGGAAAATTTGCAGACATAAAATCAAAAACTGTTACACTTCGGAGTTGACTTAAAATTGGTTAATTTCTTAATATCTTAACTCTATAAGTTTAGATGTATCGGGAAGCGTCGGGAAGCGCAGACCGCTTTACTCAAAATAACGAAGTAAAGCATCACTTAACGTTATTAACTCCTAATAAGGGGTATATATGTCTCAAAAAGGACAGGTAATGAAATTTAAGATTCGCACCTTGTGTGCAGCCTTGACTCTTTCGGCAGCAACTTCTGCCGTTCACGCCGACGATCTATTACAGATATACCAACAAGCTCTCACAAGTGATCCTGTTGCGCTACAGGCTCAATCTCAACGTGACCGCCTATATGAGCAGATTGAAGAAAATCGTGCTCCTCTTTTACCAACTATCAGCGCCAGCGTCGGTTACGGTAAAAGTTGGTCAAACGTTGAAGACGATAAATACAACATGGGATTAAATGCTGGGGTTTCGCTCAACCAAGTCATTTATGACCACAGTGCATGGGTTGGGCTCGACTTAGCCGAGCTGGCCGCTTCACAAGCCGATGCAGCCTACGCATCTAGCTTACAATCTTTAATCATTCGAGTAACCAGCGCTTATTTCGATGTGTTATCGGCTAAAGATAACTACGAATTTCAGGGTGCTGAAAAACGCGCTATTGAGCGTCAACTAGAGCAAACAAAACAACGCTTTGCCGTTGGTCTTACGGCCATCACCGATGTTCATGAAGCTCAAGCCCAATACGATTTGGCTCGTGCATCTGAAATCTTGGCAGAAAACCAACTGACTAACAGTTATGAAGCCCTGCGTGAAATCACCGGACTTGAGCATTCATCTATCGATGTACTCGATACCACTCGCTTTACCGCTGTTGAACCGTCACCAGCACAACCTAACGAATGGTTAAAAATGGCCGAAACCAACAGTGTCGACCTAATGACCACTCGTATCGGTACTGATATCGCCAAGAAAACTATTTCGCTTTACAAAGCGGGTCACATGCCTTCATTAAACTTGAATGCAGGTTATACCACTAACCTAGAGCAAGAAGATGAGACCGGTTCTCTGGACGATTATGATAACGCCAACGTAGGTCTGACATTGAGCATCCCTATTTTTGAAGGTTTCAAAGTCAGTTCTAAAGTGAACCAAGCTCAATATCAGTATGTTGAAGCCAGTGAAAAAATGGAACAAACCTACCGTCAAGTCGTTAAAAACGTGCGTAACAACTTTAACAATGTCGGTGCTTCAATCAGTTCGATTCGTGCATACGAGCAATCAGTGATCTCATCTGAAAGTGCATTAAAAGCTACTCAAGCGGGTTTCGAAGTGGGTACTCGTACTATCGTAGACGTGCTTAACCGTACTCGTGACCTTTATGATTCTAAGCGTCAGCTTTCGAATGCGCGCTATGGTTACATCAACTCTATTCTGGCACTTAAGCAAGCTGCAGGTACCTTGAATGAGGATGATGTTATCGCAATCAACAACGGCCTAACTGAGCCAGTTGCCAGCGAATAATACCTCATTGATACAATAAAAAATGAGCAATAAAAAACCGCCTATTGGCGGTTTTTTTATTGAGTTCAAATCAACTCAGGTATTATACCAATCGCAGTAATTATCTGATCATTCTTACTAGTTAAAATCGCCGATAACCGTGTTGTAAATTTTGTAATTTTAATAAATAGTTACTGTAATTTACGCCTTGTTCTCGACAATTTTTCCTGTGCCTATTCTTTTATAAAGCGGGCTGATCACTAATTTACTTTGATTGGTATTAGAACACTATTTCAACACCGGCGAATGCGCCTTTAAATTGGTTGTTAGCGGTGATACGGTCGAAACCATTAACGTCGAACGTAAAGTCACGGTAACCAACGCGAACTTTAGTATCTAATGCAATACCATCAAACATCCAACCTAAGCCCACTGAATAGTCATATACGCTGGTTTCATCAATACCTAGCATCACATCGGCAAAACCATATAAACCTAGACCTGGCACGCCAACTTCAGCATTAGCTGAAGCCATCACAATGCCTTTACTGATATCACGTTCTTCTGGATGACCCGAATCGGCAACACTGTATGAACCATGCATCATTTTATAAGCAGCACCAACATCCAGGGCAACCAGATCGTTATCCAGGATCTCATAATATAAGACAAAATCGGTATTACTCAGGTTAACTGAAGAAGTAATATCGCCTGAAGTAAAGGTGTTGTTATTGAATGTCCAATCACCGGTTAACGTCGCCTTACCGTCCACATCTAAACTATTTTCGCGAATTTTTAGATTTGGAACAAATGGAATGGGATGCTCAACCGCTACCCATAAGCTACCTTGCCAAGATGAATCATAATCAAAATCTTGCTGAGTTTGGCCCTTTTCAGCAAAAGTACCACTGGTATCGGCTTGCCAATAATCACCACCTACTTTAAAACCAACAAGGGTTGCTGCATTAGCAGAAGTGGCAGCCAAAGAACCCAGAATTGCACATACAAGTAGTGTCTTTTTCATAATTTAACCTTGAGTCAATAAGTTAGTTAGATCAATCACCGCAGCATTTGCGCGGGAAATATAATTCGCCATCACCAAAGAATGATTAGCCAAGATGCCAAATCCAGAACCATTGAGCACCATAGGGCTCCATACCGGTTGCTGAGTTTGCTCTAATTCACGAATAATTTGTTGTAGGCTTACCTCAGCGTTTTTCTTCTTCAACACATCGGCAAAGTCGACTTCAATCGCCTTCATGAAATTCAATAATGCCCAAGTCGCACCTCGAGTTTCATAAAAGACATCATCAATTTTCCACCAGTTGGTCTTAATCAGGTTACTCGTCTGCGTTGGTGTCGACTGACTTGCCTCAGTTTCACCAGCAAGATCGGTATTTAACCGCTCCTGACCTACACTCGCAGATAAATGCTGCGACATACTACCTAAACGCTTTTGAATCTCTTTTAGCCACTCATTGAGATTATCGGCACGGGCATAAAACTGCGCATCAGGATTATTCGGGTCGGCAATTCTTGCGCGATACAGTTTGAGTAACTTCACTGCGTCACGATATTCACTCTCAGCGCTTGGCACTAGCCAACTAGTATGTTCGATATTCAGCTTTGAATGTGCCGCTAGTAGATCAGCATCGGCTGTCGATTGTGACTGAGAGCGACTGAACTCTTTACGCATAATCAGTGCTAAGTCGCGAACTTGCTCAATAGCGCCAAACTCAAACGCTGGCATATTATCCATAAATAGCGAAGGCGGCATGACATCATTGGACAGCCAACCACCATTTTTATCTAGCAGGGTTTCAACCGTTAGAATTAGCGATGTGGTTGTCGCGTATCCCACGACTTTATGGCCTTCACTATTTTGCAGCTGTTGCGGTGATAGCTCGTCAGGCTCAACGCTCCACCAAACACTGATAAAATAGCCAATCAAAATTAAAACCGTGGCAACTAATGCGCCTTTTTTCCAGGTTATCTGCATCTTAATACTCCATTAATGATGGTGGTGATGTTGCATGTCACCCTCTTGCTGAGCCATGTCTTGCTTACGAACCCTCAGCTTTATCAGCTGTTGACTGCCATCATCAAAAGTTAATGTTAAATCAACTTGATCACCAATATTCAATGGTTGCTTAAGTCCAAGCAACATAATGTGATCACCAGAAGGAGCTAAGTTTAGATTGCCATGCTCGGCAATAGCAAAATTTGGCTGTTGTCTCATCTTAACCACGCCATCTTCTTCAACCAATGTATGCAGTTGAGCTTCCGCGGCAATAGGGGTTTCCACAGCCACCAGTTTGATTGCCGCGCCGTGATTCATCAAAGTGAAATAAGCAGCGGTATTTGGAACACTCGGAGGCATTGCTCTGACATAACCATCCACCAACATGACATTTGCCAAGACAGAGAATGAAGTGCATGATAGCAATACAAAATTAAACGCATGTTTGAAAATGTGTTTCAATGTCTTAAACTCCATTTACTCCCACTGGCCAAAAATAAGGATCATTGACCAATGAGCACCATTCAAATTCAGGATAAGCAAGGCGTTCGCATCATTACTTTAAATCGTCCAGATAAACTCAACGCGCTTAACCTTGAAATGTACACTCAGCTTACAGAATACCTTATCCAAGGGGAGTCAGACAACGGAATTAACGCCTTTGTGATCAAAGGACAAGACAATTGTTTCACTTCAGGCAACGATATCGCAGACTTTTTAAAAAATAGTAGCTTAGGGCCAGAACATCCTGCATTTAAGTTTCTCTTTACCCTACTCGATATTAACAAACCCCTAGTCGCAGCAGTAAGCGGGGCTGCCGTCGGCATTGGTACAACCCTGTTACTGCATTGCGATTTAGTCTATGCCGATAACAGCGCTAAGTTTAAGCTGCCATTTGTGGATTTAGCCTTAGTACCTGAAGCTGGAGCCAGCCTATTATTGCCTCGTTTAGTCGGACGTACTAAAGCTGCAGAGCTGTTATTACTGGGTGATAGTTTTAACGCTGATGATGCCAAGCAGATGGGACTGGTTAATCAAGTTTTACCGAACGACACTCTGTTTGACTATGCCATAGCGCAAGCCACCAAACTGGCCAAACAACCACCTGAGGCGCTGCAAGCCACGAAAAAACTAATCAACTATGATGTAGAGCTTGTCAGGGAACAGATGCAAAAAGAGCTAAAAGAATTTGCCATTAGATTACAAAGTGATGAAGCCAAGAGCAGATTTCAAGCCTTTTTAAATAGATAAAACATCAACTTAGCGCTCTGCCTACTGGCTTTTGTTTGAGGCAGAGCATCTAGTGTTGTGCATCCCATTTTGGCAACAATAACGCCAGCGCAAAATAGATCAGTAAGCTGATAGCTGGATTCATAATCACCGCCACGGCCCAAACAATTCGAGTCCAAAAGCATGACCAGCCAAACTTATCGGCCATCATTGCTGCGATACCGCACACCAAGCGTGTAGGGCGTTTAATCCTAGAAATCACATCATCGCTGTTCATTGTATTCTCCTAAAGCACTAAAAGGGGTTGAGCCATACACGGGTTAAAACGACTTGTGCCATCTCAAATGACAAATAATGGTTGCACACAGTGCAAAGCTCAACACGGGTAGCAATAATATCGCAGCTAGTTCAATGAAATATGCCACCATAATTACTTCACCAATGCACTAGTGATCACAACCTCTTGATCTGCTGCTTCACTATCAGCAACTGCAACTGATTGCTCCATGGTCTCAAATAACGATTCTGACAATTGAGCTTGCAGTGAAAGGCTCAACTCTTGCTGAGCAACCTGCATCATCTCTTGCATCTGAGCCGCTAGATTGCGTTCCAATGTTGCACTGATGTCCGTTGGAATAACATCGTTGGCATTAACAGAAAAACTTAATCCAACAAGTAATGAGGTAATTAGTGATACTTTAGTTAGCTTGTTCATGAGGTCGTCCTTTCCTTTTCTATTAAGACAACTAAGACAATACAAGCGATATGCCAACTTTATTAAAAATACATTAAACACATGATTTAAAAATGATTTAATTTAAAATCACACAAGAAAATGTATCTAATTGAGATAGGGTTAGATGTAAAAATAGCCAGTTTCACCATGTGCTGGTGAAATTCGCTATTTTGCAGTCAAAGATTAAAAAATAGACAAAAAAGCCTTCAGAGTAACTGAAGGCTTTGTAAAAAATAATGCAGAAATAGAAAGTAATACCAATCAAAGTAAATTTAGTGATCAGCCCGCTTTATAAAAGAATATTGCACAGGGAAAATTGTCGAGAACAAGGCGTAAATTGCAGTAACTAGTTATTATAATTACAAAATTTACAACACGGTTATCGGCGATTTTAACTAGCAAGAATGATCAGATAATTACTGCGATTGGTATTACTTAAGTGTCATGCTTTCTCTAGCCTGATGGATCACTTCAATACCCGCTCCTTGGCGATGAGCATTTTCGCTCAAATAACGTCGCCAGGCTCGCGAACCCACTTCACCTTGGTATAACCCAGTAATATGACGCGTAATATGATTGAGTCTGCCACCTTGCTGAAGGTGTTTCTCCATATAGGGAATCATTTTCTCTAAAACAGCATCTCGGCTAAGTACGGGTCTGTCGCTACCACACAGCAGCTGATCCACCTGAGCTAAAATATACGGATTCTGATAAGCCTCTCGACCTACCATTACACCATCTAACTGCTCAAGGTGACTGGCACACTCGGCTAACGTTTTCACGCCGCCGTTAATTGAAATGCTTAATTTAGGATAATCACGCTTTAATTGATAAACCCGCTCATAATCGAGCTCCGGGATCTCACGGTTCTCTTTCGGACTTAAGCCCTGCAACCATGCCTTACGGGCATGAATAATAAAAGTATCGCATCCAGCTGTGGCAACTTTATCAATAAACTGAGTGAGGAACTCATAGCTGTCTTGTTCATCGATACCAATACGGGTTTTAACTGTTACAGGAATATCGACCACGCTACGCATCGCATCGACACATTCGGCTACTAATTGTGGTTCAGCCATTAGACAGGCGCCAAAACGCCCGCTCTGAACTCTATCTGAAGGACAACCGACATTTAAGTTAACTTCATCGTAGCCACGTTCAGCGGCGATCTTGGCACAGGTCGCTAAATCGGTGGCATTTGAACCACCCAGTTGTAATGCTAGAGGATGCTCTTCTTGGTTATAGGCAAGATAATCCCCCTTACCATGAATAATCGCGCCAGTCGTCACCATCTCGGTATACAGCAGTGTCTCACTCGACATAAGCCGCGCAAAATAACGGTAATGGCGATCGGTCCAATCGAGCATTGGCGCAATAGAGAAGGTGCGATTAATGGTATTTGGCATGGTAGTTAACGGCTCTGAAATATGGGTTAACGGCATAGTAAAGCGTGATCCTAAATATTAGCAGCCTAGATTAGCCTTAAACTTAGATTAGCTTTGAGCATAGATTAGTCATGAACAGGGGTTAATCTTGCAGGTTGTAAAATAGCACTAACAAACTCAACTCTAAATCAATCTAACACCGTAAGCATGGCCGCGCATTTTACACGGCTCAGAGTAAAATGCACAGGGCACACTTTAAAGAGATTAATAACGGCTATTTAAAACAGACGGCAACTCTAGGTGTCAGCTTAGTCACCAACTCATAGGCGATTGTACCTATATGCTCGGCGACCTCTTCCACTGGCAGGGCTTGTCCCCACAGCAACGCATCATCACCCACAACATCATTTGCATCGGCGCCTAAGTCAACGGTGAGCATATCCATAGAGACGCGGCCAACAATCGGCACCAAGCGACCGTTTACCCACACAGGCGTGCCCTCTGGTGCGTTACGCGGATAGCCATCACCATAACCGATGGCAACCACACCCAATTTAGTATCTTGCTTAGCATGCCAATAACTGCCATAGCCGACGGGATCGCCCGCTTTATGCTCTCTTACTGCTATCAGTTGTGACACGAGTTCCATCGCTGGGATCAGACCATGATTACGGCCTAAATCCCCTACCACAGGTGAGACACCATATAAGGCGATGCCCGGACGGATCCAATCGGCTTGGGTCTGCTGCCAATAGAGCGCTGCTGCCGAATTGGCTAAGGTTCGTTCACCAGGTAGATCTTGAGTGAGCAGATTGAAACGCTCCGCTTGACGCAAAGTCGCTGGATTATCTGGCTCATCGGCGCAGGCAAAATGCGTCATCAGGTGGATCGGTTTGGCCACTTGTGGGCAGGCTAATAAGCGTTCATAGGTGGCATTAAACTGCGCTAAGCTAAAACCGAGCCGGTGCATGCCCGAGTCGATTTTCATCCATACCGTAACAGGTTTAGTTAACTGCGCCGTTTCGAGCATCTCGATTTGAAACTCGTGATGCACTACAGTATCGATATCATGCTCCACCAAGGTATTGAGGTCATTCTGCCTAAAAAAGCCTTCAAGTAGCAGCAGCTTAGTGGTCACGCCGCCCGCTCTTAGCTCTAAGGCTTCTTCTAAACGCGCTAAACCGAAGCCATCGGCACTAGTAAGGCAATTGGCAACATTGAGTAAGCCATGACCATAGCCATTGGCTTTAACAACCGCCATCACCTTACTCTGAGGAGCCAGCTCACGTAATCGCTTTAGGTTGGATAGCAGTGCATCACCGCTGATCTCTGCTCTAGGAAAGGGTTTCAAACAATAACCTTAATAAAAACCGAACGATGAAATTAATACCAACAAACTGATAAGTACTTTACGTTGACCCAATAGCTGTCACTGAGAGCACGACTGGCAGTCATGGTTACAGGCTAAATGAATCTCAACAGCGTCTTAATGATTTTAACCCGCAACATTTGACTGCGATTGGTATACCACTGAACAACTCATCCCTTATCTTACGGGCTTATTCCTCTTCAAATTGAGGACCGGCGTAGTTGTCAAAACGAGAATACTGCCCCTGGAACACCAAACGTACCCGCCCAATAGGGCCGTTACGCTGTTTACCAATAATAATCTCGGCGGTGCCTTTGTGCTCAGAATCATCGTGATAAACCTCATCACGATAAATGAACATGATCAAATCCGCATCCTGCTCGATAGAACCCGATTCACGCAGATCCGAGTTAACTGGACGTTTATCGGCGCGTTGCTCTAGCGAGCGGTTAAGCTGTGAAAGCGCAATGACGGGGATCTCTAGTTCTTTCGCCAGAGCCTTAAGCGAACGTGAAATCTCGGCAATTTCCAGAGTACGGTTATCAGACAGGGCTGGTACCTGCATCAACTGAAGGTAATCGATCATAATCATCGACAGGCCACCATATTCACGCGCAATACGGCGTGCACGGCTACGCACTTCGGTAGGAGTTAACCCTGAGCCATCATCAATATACATCTTACCCTGTTCGAGCATGATACCCATGGTCGAAGAGACTCGCGCCCAATCGTCATCGTCAAGCTGACCGGTACGGATCTTAGTTTGGTCAACTCGACCGAGCGAGGCCAACATACGCATCATGATCTGTTCTGACGGCATCTCTAAACTGAAAATCAGCACAGGTTTATCTTCATTGAGCGCAGCCTGTTCACACAGGTTCATCGCAAATGTGGTTTTACCCATAGATGGACGCGCAGCAACAATAATTAAATCGCCAGACTGGAAGCCAGCCGTCATCTTATCGAGGTCGTTAAAACCACTGGACACCCCTGTGACACCGTTATGAGGATTGTTATACAGCTCTTCAATCTTATCGACGGTTTTTTCCAGGATGGTTTTTATGCCTTCGGGGCCTTCATTGGCATTGGCACGCTGCTCGGCAATTTTAAATACTTTGCTTTCAGCTAAGTCCAACAGCTCGCCGGAATTGCGCCCTTCAGGATTAAAACCCGCATCGGCTATCTCGTTAGCCACTTTAATCATCTCCCGCACGACCGCACGTTCACGTACGATTGAAGCGTAAGAGAGAATGTTACCCGCACTCGGGGTGTTTTTGGCAATCTCACCTAAATAGGCAAAACCACCCGCATCTTCAAGACTGTCTTCGAGTTCTAATTGCTCAGATACTGTGATCAAATCGATTGGCTGCCCCGCGGCGACGAGAGATTCCATCGCGGTGAAGATCATCTTATGGGAACGAGAATAAAAGTCCTCTTTTACCACAGCTTCAGCCACTTTATCCCAAGCGTCGGAGTCAAGCATCAAGCCACCCAGCACAGACTGTTCAGCCTCGATCGAATGCGGCGGCATCTTCAATGCATCGAGCTGTATATCTCTTGGCTTCTTTTTCGCCTGAAAACCACCTTTCTGTGCCATTAAATCTCCAAATTTCCAACAATTGGGCAAAATATGATATAAACCCGAGCTCAAGCAAAGCTCAAACAGGTTATCTCTGCCTGAGAGTCCATAAAATACATATAATAATTAAGGAAGAAACATGCGCAAAGCATTGGTCGCAGCCTTAATGCTGTCATCGGGTGTAGCAATTGCCGATGAAGGGCAATGGCAACCATATCAGATGCCGTCGATCGCCGACAAGCTAAGCGAACGCGGTATTCAAATTCCAGCAAAACAACTTTCCGATCTGACTCAATATCCAATGAACGCCGTGGTCGGCCTCGGCTATTGTACCGCCAGTTTCGTATCACCCCAAGGCTTAGTTGTGACTAATCACCACTGTGCTTATCGAGCTATCCAATATAACAGCAATCAACAACATAACTATATCGCTGATGGGTTCCTTGCCAAAACACAAGCCGATGAACCTTCTGCCGGGCCGAACGAGCGCCTCTATATTACCGAAGCCGTTACCGACGTCAGTGACAAAGTGAAAAGCGGCCTAAGTGATGACCCGCTTGAGCGTTATGACACTATTCAGGCCAATCGCAAGGCATTGATCAAAGAGTGTGAAAGCGATGATAACTATCGTTGCTCGGTACGTAGCTTCCATAATGGTCTCGAATATTACCTGATCAAACAGTTAATGATCCGTGATGTGCGTCTAGTCTATGCACCAGCTAAAAGTGTGGGCGCTTTCGGTGGCGATATCGATAACTATGAATACCCACGCCACTCAGGTGACTTCACTTTCCTTCGCGCCTATGTTGGCAAAGATGGTAAGCCAGCGGCCTACTCGCCAGACAACGTTCCCTTTAAGCCAAAGAGCTATTTAAAAATTAATGCCGATGGCGTTAAAGCGGGCGACGGTGTCTTTGTTGCGGGTTACCCAGGTTCAACCAGCCGCTATCGCCTAACCAGTGAACTTAAGTTTGCCAGTGACTGGCTCTACCCGACTCTGGCTGAGCGTTATCAACTGCGCATCGATACCATCGAAGCCATGGGCGATAGCGACGCAGCAATAAAGATTAAATATGCGGGGACATTAGCCTCTATGGCTAACCGCATGAAGAAATACAATGGCTTACTCGATGGTTTTAAAGCCACCGATATTGCGGGTATTAAGCAGGCTCGAGAAGATGAGTTCAAAAAATGGTTAGCCGCCGATAGCCAATATCAAAGCTATCAGAGCAAAGTCGACCAGCTTGAAGCTCTGCTGATCGAACAGCGTAACGCACAGCAAAAAGGCTATTACTTCAATAATGCCCAGTCGAGCGATCTCCTTGGCGCAGCCAAGCAGCTTTATCGTCTCGCTAAAGAAAAAACCAAGCCTGATACCGAACGTGAAGAAGGCTATCAGCAACGTGACATGAATATGTTTAAGGCTCGCCTTAAGCGTATCGATTCAAGCTTTGCAGTGAGTGTCGACAAAACCCTATGGCAACAAGATTTACAAGCCTATCTTGCCCAAGATAACCGTGTTGCCGTACTAGATGACATCCTCAGCAGCCAAGATCAACAAGTGTCATTGAGCGATAAACTTGAAGGTTTCTACTCATTAACATCACTGACCGATCAGGCTAAACGCCTAGCATGGATGGATGCCGATGTGGAGGCTTTCGAAACCAGCGCTGACCCTTTCATTCGCCTTGCTGTTGCCCTATATGACACCAACATGACCGATGAAAAAGCCAATAAAATCTTGGCCGGTAAGTTATCTCAATCGCGCCCCGATTATATGCAAGCCATCATCGCCTATAACAAGGCGAATGGCTGGCCTGTGTATCCAGATGCTAACGGCACACTGCGTATCACTTACGGTATGGTCGATGGCTATCAATCGAAAGATGCCCTATATAAACAGCCATTTACTCGCTTAGAAGGCATCGTTGCTAAAGACACAGGTGTAGAGCCATTTAACTCTCCACAGAAGCTACTAGATGCAATAAATGCCAAGCGCTACGGCAGCCACAAAGTGGATACTGTGTATCCAGATCCAGCCTCTTGGTTATGTCGCCTGTTTTCTTGCTTAGATAAGCCTGAACAATTTGGTTCGGTACCGGTGAACTTCCTATCGAGTGTCGATACCACTGGCGGTAACTCAGGCTCACCGGTATTCAATGGTAACGGCGACTTAGTCGGGCTTAATTTCGACTCCACCTATGAAGCGATTACTAAAGACTGGTTCTTCAACCCCACCATCACTCGTGCGGTTCACGTCGATTTTAGATATATCCTGTGGATGATGGATGAAGTCGATCATGCAGATAATTTAATTCAAGAACTAGACTTGGTTAGAAATTAATCAAACGCTTTTATTTATGGTATCAACGGCATAAGAATTTTCTTCTTATGTCGTTTTTTTTATCTTAGAAAAATCCAACAACCATGCGGCTTTGACGCCAGACTTTTTCCCCCAGTTAAAAAATCCCGCAAAGATTAATGTTACAACCATTGAAATACATTTAACAATCGTATAACAATAGTTACGCTTTAAGTACAATTAAATAACAATAATCTTACAAAAACTCCTTAAGGAAAGATTGATGACACACTCAACATTCAAGCGTTCTTTGCTTGCTATTGCAGTCGTTTCAAGTCTGAGCATGGTCGCCCCACAGGTATTAGCAGCAAGTAATACTGACGGCGCGATTCAGGGCACAGTTACATCGGGTACCAGCGCTCCTGTTCTTGGAGCAAAAATTACTATTAAAAACCAAGACACAGGTCTAGTTAGAACTATTGAATCAGATGGCAACGGGAAATATCGTATTCCTCGCTTACCTATTGGCCAATATACACTAACGATTGCCGCTGACGGTTATGATGACAAGGTAGTTGAAAACATCCCTGTCACCATTGGTAGCAGCTCAAACATTACTACCGAGCTTCACCAAGTGGGTATGGAAAGATTAGCGGTTGTGGGTTCTTCACGCATCGCGTCTATCGACACCACCTCTTCAGAAGCAGCCCTAGTGATCAGCCAAACTGAAATCGAACGCCTACCACTACCTAAAGATATTACCAGTGTTGCACTACTGGCTCCGGGGACTACCCGTGGTGATGGTCGTTTCGGTAACTTTGCCTCATTCGGTGGCGCATCCGTTGCAGAGAACGCCTTCTACATTAACGGTCTAAACGTAACTAACTTCCGTAATGGTCTAGGTTTCTCAAACGTTCCTTTTGACTTCTATGAGCAGTTCGAAGTGAAAACTGGTGGTTATGGTGCTGAGTTTGGTCGTTCTACAGGCGGTGTGGTTAACGCGGTAACTAAGAGTGGTTCAAACAACTGGGAGTTTGGCGGTAACGTTCGCTATCGTCCAGATGCACTGTCTTCGACGTCACCTGACAGCTATAACCCTGCGGGTGATATTTACACCTATAATGGCGCAGACGCTTACGACAAAATCGAAGGGAATGTATACGCTTCAGGTCCATTAATTAAAGACAAGCTGTTCTTCTATGCTATGTACCAACCTCGTAGCACCAAACAAGAATACGCATACTCTCATGCCACTGCGTTCTCAGATGTTGAATCTGATAATCCATTCTGGGGCTTAAAACTTGATTGGAACATCACTGATAACCACACCTTAGAATTCTTAGGTTTCTCAGATAAAAACGACAATAACTACACCAACTATGAATATGACTTCTTGAATAAAGAAGTGGGTATGGAAACCTCTAAGAGTGTGAGTAAGAGTGGTGGTGATAACTATGTATTCACCTATACCGGTCAATTCACTGATACTTTCAGTGCTCGTGTACTATATGGGGTAAATGAATATAACTTAACCTCTTCAAGTAACATTGCTGGTGACTGTAACTTAATTTACGATTTACGTGCTAGTGCCCCACAGGTTTCACGTGGTTGTGCTTCTGCTGCCGACTACTTTCAAGAAGAAGGTAACGATAAGCGTAAAGAATTCCGTGCCGATTTCGAATGGTTAGTCGCTGAAGACCACACCCTGAAATTTGGTTACGACCAAGAAGTGAATACTTCACACAGTAACCAATTCTACTCTGGTCCTGGTGGAGTTTACTGGTTTTACTACGATACGGCTCCAGGCACAGTACTGGCTAACGGCGCAACAGTACCTGCTGGTGTGACTCAATATGCACGTTCACGTGAACGTACTGTAGGTGGTGATTTTGAGGTAAATTCACAAGCAATTTATCTAGAAGATACTTGGGCTGTAACCGATACTGTCACACTATCTCTAGGTCTTCGCTGGGATTCATTTGATAACATGAACTCGGAAGGCGAAAGTTTCGTTAAAATTGACGACATGATTGCACCACGTATGGGTGTGTCTTGGGATATCAATGGTGACGGAGAATCTAAACTGTTTGCTAACGTAGGTCGATACTTCCTGCCCGTAGCGAGTAACACTAACGTACGTCTTGCGGGTAACGAATTTGATGCATACCGTTACTACGCTCTCAACGGTACAATTGACCAAGATATCAATGGCACAATTGTTCCTACGCCGGACTTAGGTGCGCAAATTGGCGGTGACCTATCGTTAGCCGATGGCACAGTACCTGATACTTCAGGTATCGTCGACCAAGAGTTAGACCCAATGTACCAAGATGAAATCATCATCGGCTACCAAGCGATGATCGACGATACATGGTCATGGGGTATCAAGGGGACTCAGCGTAAACTGAACGGTGCTATCGATGATATGACTATCAGCCATTGGACCGAAGCTAAATACGGTTGTGCTCACCCAGGTGGTGGCGGATATGTGCTAGGTAACCCAGGGGAAGACATGACAGTTAAGTTAGATACTGACTGTGATGGCGCTGTAGATAGTGTTGAAACGATTCCAGGTAATGAACTTGGCTATCCTTCTGCTGAACGTACCTATAACGCTGTCGACCTAACCTTAAACCGTGCATGGACTGACGATTGGAGCATGAGCGCGACATACACTTGGTCACAAAGCTACGGTAACACTGAAGGTCTAGTTAAGTCTGATAACGCTCAAGGCGATGCTGGTCTAACCCAAGACTTTGACTTCCCTGAGCTAATGGATGGTGCTGATGGTTACCTACCCAACGATCGTCGTCATATGTTCAAATTATTTGGTGCCTATGCAATAACCGATTCGCTGACTGTCGGCGCGAACCTATCTGTAGAGTCTGGTCGCCCACTAAACAAATTCGGTATTGGTCACCCAGTTAACCGTCCAGATTATGGTGATACCTACTACACGCTCAACAGCGATGGTTCGTACAGCTTTAATCCTCGCGGCTCTGCCGGTCGTACCGATTGGGTCTACCGTTTAGACCTATCAGCCTCTTACACTATGGAAGTGTCTGATTTAGATGTAGTGCTAAAAGCAAACGTTTACAACGTACTTAACTCAAGCGCAACTACGCGTCAAATTGAAACCTTTGAGAGCGGTGATGAAGGGATGGCAAACCCTGATTACGGCACTATCACTGGTTATCAAACGCCACGTTATGTTGAATTTAGTGCAAGTGTGAAGTTTTAAATAAAGTGAGTACAACCGCTTCGAGTCTCTCCCCTCGAAGCGATTGATTAAGACACCGTGCTGATTGATTCGCACGGTGTTTTTTTATCTGTAAAAGCTGTAGCTAAATCGCTTCAGGCCGCTTCTTAAAATCCCGTAACCTAGAAGTAGGCCATAAAAAAACACCGCACTAATTGCTTAGCGCGGTGTTTTCTTTAAAGCTTTTTAGCTAGGAATTAAGCTTCTGCAACAACAGATAACTTAACAACAGCTTTAACTTCAGTGTGAACTTGTACGTCGATTTCGTACTCACCAGCAACGCGGATAGCGCCAAGTGGTAGACGAACTTCGCTCTTAGCTAGTTCAACACCTGCAGCAGTTACTGCATCAGCAATGTCACGGTTACCGATTGAACCGAATAACTTGCCTTCGTCGCCCGCTTTAGAAGCGATAACAACAGTTTCAAGAGCGTTGATTTTCTCAGCGCGCTCGTTTGCAGCAGCTAGATCAGCAGCTAACTTAGCTTCTAGTTCAGCACGACGTGCTTCAAAAACTTCGATGTTAGCAGCATTAGCAACAACAGCTTTACCTTGTGGTAAAAGGAAGTTACGTGCGTAACCCGCTTTTACAGAAACTTGGTCACCCAAGTTGCCTAGGTTAGCGATTTTATCAAGTAAAATAACGTTCATTTTATATTCCTCTAAATTAATGCGGTATTACTGATGTAAATCAGTGTACGGCAGTAGAGAAAGATAACGAGCACGCTTGATAGCGCGAGCTAGTTGACGTTGATATTTAGCGTTTGTACCAGTGATACGGCTAGGAACAATTTTACCACTTTCAGTGATGTAGTTCTTTAGAGTAGCGATATCTTTGTAATCGATCTCTGTAACGCCTTCTGCAGTGAAACGGCAGAACTTGCGACGACGGAAATAACGTGCCATGTGACAGTCTCCTAAGTTTTCAATTCGACATTTTCAGCGTGTAATACCAATCGGTTTTGACCATTGCGCCCTTGTTGTAGCGCGATAAAGCCTTGTACCTGGATATCCACACCGGTTTTCAGTTTGTCTGTTATGCTTTCAAAGCGTTGTCCACTCAACACCACTTGCATTTGGCAGTATACGTTTCGGAGCATTTCCGCTTCATAAACCTGCGATTTGTGTTCCAACATAATCACACAATGTGCAATACCTGCTGGGCTTTTAAAGCTTCTAGAACGCGTTATGGTTCCAGATAACACCAAGTGATTGGTGGTCACAGAAAAACTTACTCAGCTGCGTTTTCAGCGGCTTCTTCAGACTCATCGGCAGATGCTTCAGCAACTGGACGATCTTCGCTAGAACGACGTGAATCACGCTCGTCTTTCGCTTTAGCCATTGGAGAAGCTTCAGTGATGGCACCTTTAGTGCGCATAACCATGCTACGAAGAACAGCGTCGTTGAAACGGAAAGCTGTTTCTAGCTCTTCAACCGATTCTGCAGTCGCTTCTACGTTCATAAGAACATAGTGAGCTTTATGCAATTCGATGATTGGGTAAGCCAGTTGACGACGGCCCCAGTCTTCTAAACGGTGGATTTGACCGCCTGCTTGGGTAAGAATACCCGTGTAACGCTCGATCATACCTGGCACTTGTTCACTCTGATCAGGGTGAACTAAAAATACGATTTCATAATGACGCATTTTTTGCTCCTTACGGTTATCTAGCCTCGTTGTTGGCTCAGTCAAACCAAATAGAGGCAAGGAACTAAATAAAATGACTGAATTAAGCCGCGGAATGATACATGGGGCAAGGTCGAAACTCAAGCGATATCTTTGGCAATTGCTTTTGCCCATCGCAGCCTGAAAAGGTATGATTAGCCGCTGTTATAAAAGCGCTAAACAATTAGACTCTTTAAGAATAAAAATAATGCTAAGAACACTGCTTTTTTTTGTCACTCTCAGCCTCTCTTCCGGCGCATGGGCTTTGGTCCCCCCAGACTATCAAGAACCGCCCAGTGACTTCTCGGCCGAAATTGAAGCCGGGCTGCAAATCAATACGGGTAACACTGACTCCAGTAGCTTTAACGGCCGCACTAAGCTGGTGTACGACACCAAGCAATTCAGACAAGAAGGCGTATTTAAAGGCTATTACGCCGCCGACTCAGAAAAAACCACCTCTGAAAAATATGATGCACAGGTTCAGTCCAGCTACAAGTTGTACAGCGGCTATATTTTTGCCCGTGGTGAATTCACCAGCGATCGCTTTGGTAGTTATACTCGCATCGCCACCGTATCGACCGGTTATGGTTTCGACGCCGTCAGCACCGACCGCACCAAACTCAGTTTAGAAATCGGCCCAGGTTATCGTTATAACCTACCGCAAGAATCCGATACCGAACCGTTTCCTGACCCAGATCGCGAAATCATCTTGCGTACCGCCGCCAAGTTTGAACAAAAGATCCACGAATACACTAGCTTTAATGCCGACTTCACTTCAGAGCTTGGCCAAGTCACCAACACCTTCACCTTAGACATGGGTTACAAGAACACCCTATTCCAAGACTGGGCTTTTAAAATTGGCGTCAACATCAAGTACACAGATGTGGTACCTGAAGGTTCAAAGAAAACCGATACCATATCGACATTTAATTTGCTCTATACCTTCCAGTAAGGTGAGTTCACCTTGAATAGCACAAGGTTTCAATGCTGATCTGGTAGATGAATGGCTGCTTCAATGGTCTTTGCTTCCAGCCTAATTGAAATTTGAAAGTGTGCTTTGAACCATGGCTTCTTGGTGTATTTATCACCTGCGGTGGGCTCATGTGCAGGTACTGCTGAGGCTCGCTGTAAACCCGTCACTGGGCGCTTTACGATTTCATCCCTGAAATCGAAGGCCTCAGCCGCACCTACACCGGGTTATTTATCTCTTCGATTTGACGTATTTGGATTCAGGCAAAATTATCTATATTCCCATTCCTGATTCATTTTACGATTACTATCGCAATTGTGTGGGTACTAAATACGATGAAGATATCCAGATGCCATTCGGAACTCACCTAAGAACTAAATACCACTACACAAGTGAATACATCAAAATAGAAAGTCAGAGAAAATGTATGGATTACTACCAGATATCTAGGAATAACTTTTATCTACTCTATAGATAGGTACACTTGCAACAATAGAGATTCCTGCAGGATCAACTCCGAGTGCTAATTCACTTTAATCTTATCAATAGCAGTAACCCTATACCGTTAAATCGAAGAGACGTTTAGATTCGGGTGTAAGCACGCTTTTTGGCTCTCGGCGGCATCAATTCCTCTCGTTCGTGGGCTCGAAGCTACGCTTCATTCACCGTGCCAAAAGAGTGCTTGCACTTCCCCCGCCGGGCAGGCGATAGATAACAATGAAGGTTAACGCTGCAAGATCCACGGCAAGAACAAATGCACTTTAACCAGACGCATAGAAAATTCCGATACCGTTCAATCGAAGAGATGAAATAACCGGGTGTAGATACAGCTGCGGACGTCGATGGCAGGGCCAAAAATGTTCCCTACATTTTTTGGCATTCCCTACATCCATGTAGGTCAGATGCTATAGTCGAGCCTCCAGAGACGACTCTCTTTGAAATAAAGAGTCGGCGTGTAGCAGATGTATCTGCACATAAGCGAGCCGCAGGCTATAAACAACAGCGACGGTTAACGCTAAAACCACGTCACTAAACGACCACATCGTCAAACGACAGATACAAAAATGCCGATGAAGTCTCCCTCATCGGCATTCATCAACCTTGAGCCATCACATCGACTCAAAATTCAATTATCGAATTCGCGATTATCCAATTCTTTGGCGAACCGCCTCAAACAGACAGATACCGGTAGCCACCGAAACGTTGAGGCTCGAAACCGAACCCGACATAGGGATTGATGCCAATGAATCACAGCTTTCACGGGTTAAGCGGCGTAATCCTTTATCTTCTGCGCCCATGGCAATGGCGATAGACCCTTTGAGATCAGCTTTATAAAGATCGTGTTCGGCTTCACCGGCAGCACCGATGATCCAAATACCCTTTTCTTGCAGTGCCTTCATGGTTCGCGCCAAGTTAGTCACTTGAAACAGAGGCACCACTTCGGCTGCGCCGCAGGCCACCTTGCTTACAGTTGGAGTTAGGCCTGCCGAATTATCACGAGGCACAATCACACCATGTACGCCAGCGGCATCGGCATTACGCAGACAAGCGCCTAAGTTATGCGGATCGGTAACCCCATCGAGAATCAACAGAAACGGAACTTCGATTTTCTCAACCAAGGCGAGTAAGTCATTGTCATTAAGTTGTTTAACCGGTTTGACTCGGGCTAAAACGCCTTGATGTTGACTGCTACCTGCTTTTTCATCCAAAGCTTTACGTGAGGTCTTTTGAATCGCAACGCCATATTGAGCAGCGATCTCTAGCAAAGGGATCAGGCGTTGGTCGTCACGACCTTGAAGCACCCACATCTCAATCACACGTTCGGGGCTGTGTTTAAGTACTGACTCCAGCGCATGAATTCCGAAGGTGATATCTTGTTTTTTCATTTATCTCTATCTCACATTAAACAGTCAACACTGTCTTTATTAATCTGGTTTAATCGCGTTATCGACGTTTTAATCACTTAGATTTACGTTTAGTCGACTTACGCTTTTTAGCACCCGCTTTAGCCGACGAAGATTTAGCTTTAGCGCCAACAGGTTTACCCGCTTTATTGGCCGCAGTGCTCTTAGCCGATGAGCCTCGACGTGGTTTCTTAGCGCCATCTTTACCGGCAGGCTTTTTAGCTAGCTTAGCCCCTTCAAGATTCACTCGCTCTCTAGCCGATAGCGGCTTTTTATCGCTACTAGCCGCTCGGCGGCTACTACTCTTGCCACGTTTAGTCGAGCCTGCATCATTGCCCACCATCATTAAATCAATTTGACGGTCATCGAGGTTAACTCCAGCTACTTTCACAGTCACTGGATCACCAATTTGATATACCTGACCGCTGGCTTCACCCACCAAACGTTGACGCATATTATCGTAATGATAATAGTCGCCACCAAGGCTAGAGATATGTACTAAGCCGTCGATAAACAACTCGTTTAAGCGCACGAATAAACCGAAATGGGTCACCGATGCAATCACAGCTTCAAAGGTGTCGCCAACATGATCTTGCATAAACTCACATTTAAGCCAGTCGCTAACATCACGGGTTGCTTCATCGGCACGACGTTCAGTTGTCGAACACTCTTCACCGAGCAAGTCTAATTCTTCAATTTGATAATGATAGCCACCATCAGGTGTCCATTTCTCTTTCGCTTCACCACGTTCTTTGGCCAGTAAATAACGTATAACGCGATGCAAAATCAGATCAGGATATCGACGAATTGGCGAGGTAAAGTGCGCATACTGCTCCAGTGCCAAACCAAAATGACCTTCATTATCTGGGGTGTAAGTGGCTTGTCTCATCGAGCGCAGCAACATCACCTGGATCAGTTCGGCGTCGGGTCTATCGGCAATCTGCTCCATGATACCTTGATAATCTGCTGGCGTTGGCTCTAAACCACCACTCATGCTTAGGCCACGCTCTTTGAGGAAGTCCTTAAAATTGGTTAGCTTCTGCTCCGACGGCGCTTCGTGCACACGGTACAACACTTCCCCTTTATGCTTTTGCACAAACTTAGCCGAGGCCACGTTAGCCATGATCATACATTCTTCGATGATCTTATGAGCCTGATTACGTGTTCTAGGTTCGATGCGGTCAATCTTACGATTGGCATTGAAGATAAACTGTGTCTCGGTAGTCTCGAAGGCTATCGCGCCGCGCTGAGCACGGGTTTCATCTAACGTCAGATACAAGGACTGCAATGTCTGTAGGTGCGGGAAGATATCTTTGAGCCCATCGCTAACCTCACCACCTTCGAGCATCGCTGCCACTTGGGTATAGGTTAAGCGCGCATGTGAATGCATCACCGCCGAATAAAACTTATAACCAGACAGTTTACCCGCCGCCGAAATGGTCATCTCGGCAACCATGCAGAGTCTATCGACGCCGGGATTAAGTGAACACAAGCCATTAGAGAGTTTCTCTGGCAACATGGGGATCACTTGCGATGGGAAATACACCGAGTTACCGCGAGCACGCGCTTCGGTATCCAGTGCCGACTCGGTACGCACATAATGGCTCACATCGGCAATCGCAACCCACAGACGCCAGCCACCGCTTTTCTTCTTCTCGGCATACACGGCATCATCAAAATCTCGGGCATCTTCACCATCGATAGTGACTAAAGGTAAGTTACGTAGATCGACTCGGCCTTGCTTATCTTCCTCAGTGACTTCATCGGGAATTTTACGCAGCTTCTTCTCAATCACGCTCGACCAAGTATGGGGAAGATCATAGTTACGCAGGGCAATTTCAATCTCCATACCTGGTGCCATCTCTTTACCTAACACCTCGGTGACTTTGCCGGCGGCCTTAATGTGACGTCCAGGGCGACGAGTTAACTCCACCACTACGACATCACCTTGGCGGGCACCGTTTCGGTCTTCATTAGGCACCAAGATCTCTTGGGTAATACGGCGATCATCGGCGATCACAAACGCCATGCCAGAGTCGACATGGAAACGGCCGACTAAAGCTGCACTTCGTTCATGGGTTAACCGCACGATACGGGCTTCGCGGCGCCCTTTGCGATCGACACCGGCTTTCTGTGCCAGCACCTTATCACCGTGAAAATACATCGCCATATCACGGTTATGAATATAGAGATCGTCGCCACCTTCGTCGAGTTTTAGAAATCCAAAACCGTCTCGATGGCCGATAATGGTGCCGCTAAGCAGATCCATTCGTTCGGGTAAGCCATAGGCTTGGCCGCGAGTAAACACTAACTGACCATCGCGCTCCATAGCACGTAGGCGACGACGCAAGGCTTCTAGCTGCTCTTCGCCACTGATCTTAAGTGCATCAGCGATTTTTTCTCGATTGAGGGGTGATGTCTCTGAACGTAAGTAATCTAAGATATACTCACGACTGGGAATGGGGTTGTCGTACTTCTCTTGTTCACGCTTAATATGCGGATCTTTGATCATTCAATATCCAAAATGTCAGCCCGCTTGCTCACCATTGAGTTTCGGGCAATTACTGGGATCTCAGATGCTCCTGCTTTGCCCGAGTAACCGCACTGGGGGGCATTTTTGCTTCTAGCACCTTCAATAATTTAATGGCTTCCTGCTTGGTCGCCTCATCACTAAATACATCATTGTATAGCCAATGATAACCCAACACATAGTCTCTAGGGCTACCGTAGCCTTCGCCAAACAGTCTAACCAACATGATACGTGCAGGTTGGTCGCCACTGGCTGCCGCGGGTAATGTGTATTGCACTGCCCGCTGTTTATCTTGGATCACAAACTTACCATCATGATAATACTCGGCAATCCTGACCATAGCTTCGGCGCTGCCTTGTTCGGCGGCATCACGAAGTAATGATATTCCCCTTGGCGGATTTGCTGGCACACAGATGCCATAATTTAGCATTTCAGCCCAAAGGTATTGATATAGAGGCTGCTTTAATACTTCTGCACGAGCCTCAATATCTTGTACTAATTGACATTCATCTCCTCTCACTCGAGTGAGATAAGATTTATCGCGGATCATATCAATCAACTGCTCTTGACTATAAATATCAACAGCTCGTGTATCTAAGTACGCTTTTACATCTGTTTTAGCATAGCTTGCTAAAGATAAGCTACTAACAATAATAAAGAATACAAATCGAAACATAACAAATTCTCTATATCAATTTAGCCCAATATCGGTTTGCAATAGATATTTGTCTTGGGCGGTATTAGTTAGCTTATCGGCAGCTTGGACCAGATCTTAACTTGATTGCAGCACTCAATTAATGCAAAAGTCTGACTCAGTAAAAATCCACCTTCATAGAAGGTGGCTTTGATTGGCCCCCTATAAGGGGGCTTATTCATTAATCAACGTTCAATTGTAATTGACGCTCGGCTTCTTCCTTCTCTTGTTTGTCTTGATGTCGCACATATCGCCTAATTATTTCTTCG
>NZ_JAKEVF010000003.1 GCF_022398315.1 Shewanella sp. Isolate11 | reverse complement strand
CCATAGCATTGTGGCCCCACCTGATCCCATCCCGAACTCAGAAGTGAAACGCAATCGCGCCGATGGTAGTGTGGGGTCTCCCCATGTGAGAGTAGGTCATTTCCAGGCGCCTAATTTAGTTTTCACTTTTCCTTTTTATAAGAGAAGTAGTGAAGACAAACAGTTAACTCGTAAGAGTCGATAAATCCCCAGCATTATTTGTTGGGGATTTTTTCGTTTAAGGACTTTTGAAATACTTGCTAAAACACCTGCTCCCATCCGCTCCTTATCGCCGCGGKCGCTCAGAAGTGAAACGCAATCGCGCCGATGGTAGTGTGGGGTCTCCCCATGTGTCCCCTTCGAGGATAATAAAGAGTAGGTCATTTCCAGGCGCCTAATTTGGTTTTCACTTTTCCTCTTTATAAGAGAAGTAGTGAAGACAAACTGTTTAACTCGTTAAGAGTTGTGATAAAGCCACCTTATTAAGGTGGCTTTTTTGCGTTTGGGGCTTTGACAAGGCTGTAATTTGGAAGGCAGCTGTTATTTAAAGTGAGATATGATTCAATCGGTAACTGACTTTAGATCGGCGATAAACTTACTCTGCCAAGCGTGAATATCTTGTTTAGTGAGTACTTCCATCATTTTTTTCCAGCGATCGATACGCTCATCTAGCGGCATATTCAATGCTTGTGCTAAACCGCCAGCGATGGCGCCGATATCATAAGGGTTGATGATTACTGCTGCATCTAACTCATCGGCTGCGCCTGCGAGATGTGAAAGAACTAATACTCCTGGATCTTCTGGATTTTGTGCGGCGACATATTCTTTGGCTACTAGGTTCATACCATCTTTGAGTGGGGTAACTAAACCAACATTAGCTCTGGAGTACATAGCTAAAATGGTGCTCCGTTTGAATCCACGGTTTATGTAGCGCAGGGGCATCCAGTCAAAGTCTGCATATGTGCCAATAATGTGTCCTGCTTCTCTATCAATACGATCGGCAAGCTCACCATAAGCCTGTAGATCGCCACGGGACGTGGGAGATATTTGCAGATAAACGACGTTACGAATAAATTCGGGGTAATGGCGTAATAATCCCTCATAACCTTGAAAGCGTTGTACTAGGCCTTTTGAGTAATCAAGCCTGTCGACACCGATGACTAACTTTCTTTTTCTTAAGCTTTTATCTAGCCGTTTAAATGCTTGGGTTTTAGCGCCATTAACAGCAACCTCGGGTAGAGCTTTGGTTTCGATACTGATGGGGTAGACCCTTGCGGTGCAATGTCTATCGCCAAACTTGAGAACATCTTTATCCAATGCTTCTCCACCTAGCCCGAGCACCACACTCATTTGAAAACCAGTTAAATCACCAATGGTTTGAAAGCCTACAAGATCATAGTGTAATAAGGCTTTTAAGATTCGTTTGTAATCAGGGATGGTGCGCATGAGATCGAGAGAGGGAAACGGAGTATGCAGGAAGAAGCCGATGGGGTTTCTTATCCCTGCATCTCTGAGGATCTGGGCTAGGGGGATGAGGTGATAATCATGGATCCAAATAGTATCTGTGGGTTGGATGATTTTTAGCAGCTCTGAAGCAAATTTTTTATTAACGTGGATATAGCCACTAAGCTCGGTATCACTATAACTCATTAATTCTGGACGTTGATGAAATAACGGCCATAGAACACTATTGGCAAACCCTTTGTAATATTGATTGTATTCAGTTTGGCGTAGGTCGACGGTGACATATTCTATATTCCCTATAACGTCTTTTTGTGGCTCAGACTGTTTATTGTTTATCTTTCCACTCCAGCCAAACCATATTCCGCCTGCTTCCTCCATTGCAGCCATCACACCCACTGCTAGTCCACCTTCTGAGCCTTTGTTAGTACCATCAGTTTTCGCGACTCTGTTAGATACGACTATCAATCTACTCATAGTTCATGCTCCCATTTTTTACTTAGGTTTCGAGCACTATTAATGATACCGACCATGGAATAAGTTTGCGGGAAATTGCCCCAGAGCTCACCGGTTTCTGGGTTTAAGTCTTCAGACATTAAGCCTAGATGGTTACGTTTGGAGAGCAGATCTTCAAATAAGACCCTCGCTTCGTCGGTCCTTCCTGAAGCGGCAAGAGCATCGATATACCAGAATGAACAAATGGTAAAGGCGTTTTCCGGTAAGCCAAAGTCATCTTCAACCACATAACGGAACAGGTATTTACTGCCTTGTGGCATCAGCTGGTTTTCTATTTCGGCTATGGTGCCGACAAACCGAGGATCTTTACCGCTAACAAAACCGAGTTCGCAAGCCAGTAGTAAGCTTGCATCCATTGTGTCGCCGCCCCAAGTCGCAGTATAAGCATTGAGCGAAGGGTTAAAGCCATTATCTTCGATAGCATTGCGTATCTTAGTTGCAGTATTTTGCCAGTAGAGATGGCGATCTTCTAATTCGAGTCTTTTAGCTATTTTGGCTAATCGATCTGCGGCTGCCCAGCACATCATACTCGAAAATGTATGTACGTTTTTGGAGCCTCTAAGCTCCCACAGACCAGCATCGGGCTGGTTATAATAAGCTGCTGCTTTTTCTCCGATACTTTCAAGCAGTTCGAATAAAGGCTTACCTCCTGGATGGCGAATACGTTCGTCGAAAAACATCTGTGTTGCTGATAAAACTATTGCCCCATAAACGTCATGCTGGATCTGCTCTGCAGCTTGGTTCCCGATTCTTACTGGACCCATCCCTCGATAGCCAGGAAGGTTATCAACTATGCGCTCTGGCATCTGTTTAGTGCCATTAATACAAAATACCGGTTGCAGATACTTATCATCCATTTCGGCAACAATATTGACTAGATAATGTAGGTATTGCTCCATGGTACGGGTTGTACCTAAACGATTGAGCGCATGTACCGTAAAGTAGCTGTCGCGTAGCCAGCAGAAGCGATAGTCCCAGTTACGCTCGGTGTTTCGTGCTTCAGGCACTGATGTTGTCATAGCTGCAATAATGGCCCCTGTGTCTTCATAGGCGCTTAGTTTTAACGTGATTGCAGCGCGGATCACCGCATCTTGCCATTCGAATGGAATGGCGAGGTAGCGTGACCACTCCAGCCAATACGATTCGGTTTCGGTATAGAAGCGGTCACTTAACTGTTTAATGGATTCATGAATGGATTCATCGTCACCGAGGATAAGGTAGCGTTCGCAATCTAAAATAAACAAAGTTTCATCGATAATTGCGGTAACCGAAAGATCTGTGGTGAGTCGCAAAGCCATATCATCGCTGAGATAACGTATGTGATTACTGCCCTGCATTTTCTGGTAATTTTTCGAACCATCATGATAAGTAGGCCGCGATCTTATTCTAATTTTAGGACTACCAATGGGAGTCAGTTTGCGGTGTAAAGCCATTGGTCGGAAAGTGCGATCATACTGTTTATAGCGAGGGACAAAATCGGTAACTATGACGCCATTGCCTTGGCTATCGTAGAGTGTGGTGATCAGTATTGCGGTATTTTTAGCGTATTGTTGTTCACTGTGACTAAAGTTCTCTAGATCGATGGCAAATGTTCCGGTTAAGGTTTCTGCATCATCGGTCTTTAACAGAGAGCAGAAAATGGGGTCGCCATCAAAACGGGGTAAACAGCACCATACCACTTCTGCTTGTTTATCGATTAATGCGCCAATTGCGCAGTTACCTATGAGTGCAAGTTCCAGGTTGCGTGGATTCATCTGTTCGCTCCTCTTGTTTTTCTAACTGCGCTACTTTCATTGTTAAAAATGCAAGAACCTCGCCAGTGTTAGATAATCGCTGTTGAGCACAGCTTGGACCGTCTCCGACTTTTATCGAAATGCCACCATTGTCGTTGACCCAAGCGAAGCCATCTTCATCTGTGGTGTCATCGCCAATAAAGATAGCGCGTCGACCATAAAAAGGTGGCTTGCTCATAAATCGTGCAATAGCCACACCTTTATCACTACCTGCAATTTGGATTTCGCGAACGCAATTGCCCCGTATGACTCGGATCTCCTTAGGGTCTTCCGATTTCAGTGTATCTGCTATGTAGTCATCTAATTGCTGTTGTTGCGCAGGGGCCTGACGGTAATGGATTGCTATGGCATCACCTTTATCTTCGGCAATTAAGTTATGACAGTTAGCGTAATTAAGTAATTGATTTTTTATGGCTAAAAAGCTGGGGTGAGCGATAGATTGAGAGTAGGGAATCCCATTGGGATGTTGCCATTCAGCGCCATGGCTGCCGGCCATATTTAATGGCATATCGACTAAATTTGCTAAGGATTTCAATGTTCTTCCCGATATCAGTGCAATTGCCCCATTAAGGTGCAAGTCCAGTCGCTGTAAAATATCGGTGAGTCTATTGGGAACTGTTACTCCTTCTGGGGTTTGTGCAAATTCGACTAATGTGCCGTCAAAGTCTAAAAATAGTGCCATCGAGGAAGGGTCTATTGTTTGGAGCTGTGGGAACTTCTGGGTTTGAGGTTGCATATTGTTGGGTGTAATTACTCTATTTAATTGCTGCATGGCCTTATGACTATAGCAATCTATCGCTCGTTATGAAAATAAGCACAATGATACAAGTTGAAATCACTCTCATTTAGTTGTCATCTTGTTTTTCGTTAATGAGGTTAATCATTAACGTTTAAAACTCTCAAAGCTGGTAAGTTCAGTGACTGGATACCTGAGCAGCTTTGCTTTTGGTATTGTGATAATCGTTGATTCTAAGTCGCAATCTAAAGCATCAACACCGCTTAATTGATATTTGAGTGAAAATACTACAATTGACTCATCTTAAGGCAAAAAGTCCTTTACCTTTGGAAGGTGTTTTAGCATAATGCCCCACGTCAACAGGGGTGTAGTTCCAATTGGTAGAACAGCGGTCTCCAAAACCGATGGTTGCGGGTTCGAGTCCTGCCACCCCTGCCAAATAAAACAACGGCTTGCATGTAATGTGCGAGCCGTTTTTATTTGTGTTAGAAAAAGTGTTAGAAAAAGATTTTCCCTTCTCTGCATATCCATTCATTTATTATTGCTTCCAATACTCGGTACCACAGGCACTTTTCTGTCGTAAACATTCACTTGCCCCATGGTTTTGTGCCCGCTGAATTGTTGTTTATCGTGTAGCGTACCGTCAAAATCTGAAATGCCTTTAGCTTTGATGTCATGGAAAGTGAAATTGCGCTCTATATCTGGGTGTTCTATGGCTAACTTTTTCATGGCGCGCTTCCAGCTGCTACGAAGCCCCTCATTAGTTAGGCGACCTCCACCGACTTTATTGATCACGTAAATGCTGCTTATATTTCCACTGTTGAGCGTCTTAGCTTCGTTAATTAGCTCGACTAGTCTTGCCGACCAGGCTTTGATTTGTTTCTTGCCTGTTTTTCCCTGTTGAATGAAAACCCCTTCATCCATAACTTGGGACCACTTTAACCCCAGCACATCAGATTGGCGCGCAGCGCAGAGGTAGCTTATTTCACTGGCGATTCTTAAGCGTTGTTCACTGCAAAGTAGTAGCGCATTAAACTCAGTATTGGTGATGTAGCGATCCCTTACTTTAGCTTTGAACTTTTTAATACCTTTAGCTGGGTTGCTTTTGCACCGGCCTCGCTCGTATCCCCAAGCAAACACCACACTCGCTGCTGATAGCTCATGGTTTGCCTGCGTTCGGCTAGCACTGCCTCGAATGTCCATGTACTTTCTTATGTGGTGAGGCTTGATTGTATTTGGCTCCATTTCACCAAACACTTTATTAAACATCATCAACTCACGCTTACGGTCACGCTGAGTTCGTGGGGCAAGCTCATAAAATGTAGCTGATGACAGGTATTCATCAGACAGCCGATTGAAGGTGTATTTCGTTATTGATTGCTCAACAGCGGTTTCGTATGCGACCCATACTTCTGCGCGGGTAGAAGACGCAGGGCATAAGGTGATCGTTCTATTACCACTTTTCGTGATATAGCTGACCGCTTTACCGCGAACGTTGTGCAGGTATACACCTTTTGGCATCCACGCATCTTCTTGTTTGCGTTTACGCATTACTTAATGCCTCAAAATTCGGAGAATCATCGTTTGCCACAGACTTCTTCATAAAAGGATAGTTTACTGCGGTCCATGTTACGACAGGCTTGCCATCGCCCCGTTTATGAAAGTGGATCCCTTGAGCTTTAAGCTGTCTGCACTGGGCACTTGCTTGGGTAAACCCTGTGAGGTTAATTAGTTCCTCATCGGTGAGCATTTCACTTACCATCAGTGATCTCCTTGGGTGAGCATTGTGGATGACTTAAATAGCCGGTGCGCCATGCAGCAAGGTGCTGATTCCTGCCGCTCAAGTTGTTCGAGTCGGCTAACCACTTCTTTGTTATTCTTTCTGGCCAGTGCCAGCGCTTCTTTTTGGTTGCGCATAACCCCCAGTTGATTGAGTGTTGCTTTGACTTTATGTTCACTGATCCCTGACGCTTTACTGACTTCATGGACGTTGAGCCCACCAAGATATAGTTGGGCTAAGTGTGCTTGGGTTTCGTTGGTTAAGTTAGTCATGCTCATATAACCCCCAATGATTTCAGTGCTGGTATAAGCAGCAATAAGATGATTGAAACTGCGATACCTACCATGCCCCACTGCGCTCGCGATGTAGGTGTGTCTTGCTCAGGTTCGTTGCTCATGCCAATTCCTCCACACCGATCCCCAGTTCTCTGGCCAACAAGATATCTTCAACGCTTCGCCGTGCTTTTAATCGTCTGACATCTTCTTCTGAAACCTTAAACCGCTCGACTTTTGCATCATTACCTGACGGACTATTTATTGGCCGTAGAAACGGTGACGTATCGGTTGAAAGTGACTTTACCTTAGTCTGTGCTTTGGATTTTTTAGGCGCTGGCTTAGGCTTAGGTGATTGATATTTGGCACGCTTATCTGCACATACCTTAGCCTTATTGCGCTGATACCATTCACGATACTTACGTTGCTTTTCTGTAAGCTCACTCATACTGCCTCCTTATAAGGCACTTTGATGGTGCCAAGGTCGGCGAATGCTTTGGCGAACTCGTCGGTGCGCTTGCCGATATAGGTGATCACGCTGCCTTTAGTGCAGCCTTTGACGCGCTGGCCGTCTTGACCGATGTAATGCACTCGGCCATGAGGGAAACATTGGGGCCATTGCAGTAGCGGCTTAAACCAGGCTTCTGATGAATTACAAAAGGTGATGCAAACGGCCTCGGTGACTCGGCCTGCCATGTATTCTTGCAATAGCTTGTTAATCCAATCGGCATTACCTGGTATTGGTGTGGTGATGTGGTAACCACGCTGCTTGCAGGCTTTCTTTTTGCACTTGCTGTGGTCACTGGGGCAGGGCGCCTCACCTCGATGAAACGGGTGATTCATCCATACTCGCCCATACCATGGCATAGTAAGTCCGTTAAGATTCTTGTCGTAGATGGTTTCAGCTTTCACTGTCTGGTTGGCTGTTTCACAGCTGGCAGGGTCTAGATCTATTTTTCCCATTAGTGTGCGCGCAGCTTCTATCCATACGGCTGGGGTGTAATATTCAAACCCCGCTTCCGCGCTGCTTTGGTTGACTAAACTGGCGTTGTTCATGCGCTTTTCCCTGTTCGATTGTCAGTTAGCTGACAAGTAGCAATCGGGTTTTGGGAGGAATAACCAAAACGCTGCCAATCGATTTCTTTCACTTTTTCGATTTGCTCGGCGACTTCTTCGAGGCGCTTCTGTGCCCGGGTGAAGTTTGCCAAGTCGATACCAAAGCGAGCTGCTGCACGTTCTGTTGGTAAGCCATTAACGTAGTGCTCGGTCAGCGCGTCAATTTGTGGCTGTGAGGTCATGCGAGTTAGTGCTATGACAATACGGATTTTTGCCGCTGGTTCATGACCTGGTAGGAGGTAGTTCATTCCGTGGTTGCCTCTTGTTTTGCCTGCTGATGCTCGGCAATCATTTTTTGTTTTGCCTGTTCACACTGGTTGATCATGCGCGTGAAGATGGCACGTTCGTGTGGCCAGCGGCGTATTGCTTGTTTGTGCAGTTGGATTTGTCTGTCGAACCAGTTGAGGTAATGGTCGATATTGCACTCGGCTAAATTTTGGTAATACGCCCTCTTTATTTTGTTTAATTCGTTCATGCTGTGGCCGCGTTATTATTCAGCAGTGAATAGACGTTAGTGGCGGCGTGGTTGTCCCACACTGTGACAGTGCCGATAACGCCAGTTTTAGGTTCGCTGTAGCGCAGACTGAACTGCTGACCGAGTTCACCAGCATGGTGAAAGTAGAGGCGTTCAAATTCCCTTGTTGGGTGAAAGTACGCGAGGTGATGCTGTAGATCGTTGCAGCGAGTTTGCACCCGATGGCAGTCCATTGGATTGATGTATCCCCGATGCTTTGCCATTAAACAGGCAAAACGAATGGCGACTAATAAGCGGAATTCCGTGCGCTGTAGTTCGGTGTTTAGGCTTCTGCTGAGTATCATTTTTAATCCCTTGGTTAATTTTGATAACCAAAAATATAACTACAGTTATCGGGTCGGTCAATAACTTTAGTTAATTTGTTTTTGGTTAGCATTTAGAGCAGGTGATCTTTTATGGGGGAGGTGCTATAGATAAGTGGTTAATAAATGGACTGATATATAGGAATGGACATCATGAAAAGTAGCGCCAAAATTTTATTACTTTTAATTTGTAGTGCCCCTCTTGGTTTAGTCGCAGAGATCTATAAGTGTGACCTTAATGGTCGGATTGTGTTTCAGGATAACCCATGCCCTGATGGCGCTCAGCAGGCTAAGGTTCGTAATACTAAAACTGAGGAAACTCAGGAATCGCAATCCATTAAGCAACCCCCTAATCTCCTTCGTGCATATGAATATATAGGCCAACCAGTTAAGTCAGTAGCAGAACTGTTTGATGAAACATTGAATAGTGCTAACAACTTTACAGCTTCAAATGGAATGTATGAGGTGTTTTTTCAGTCGGATGTTGGCCAGGTGAGTTTTGTTGATATTCGGTTTAAGGATACTACGCCTTGTTCTCAGCAACGTTATTATGATTCGGTTGATTACATGCGACTGCTAGGTTTGGATGTGACTCTGTTGGTTAAGCGTAGCGGTGGGGCTTATTATGCAGATAGCTTTTCAGACGTTGAGCACAGACTTAAGGTGACGTTTATGTGTCCTTATAACGGCGGTGAATACAGTGCTAGTTTTAGTCAGAAGTATTATTAAATATCGGAAGTTATACTTAATAAGGGAATAGCTATGTCTTTAATAACATGCTCTGAATGTAGCAATCAGGTGTCAGATAAGGCTGAGGCGTGCCCCAAGTGCGGCAATCCAATAACTGGCGCATATGAAAGAAATGCGAGTGGTGTAAATCTAAAAACTATTCAAGTCACCAGTAAGCGTTTGAAGGTGCATAAGCTGCTCTCGGTTTGTTTGATAGCTATTGGATTTATTATGATGTGGTCATTTGCCGGTTCAGGCAGGGAACCTAGTGCTGTACCAAGCTTTTTCATTTTGGTTGGATTAATTTGGTATGTGGTGACGCGGTTTCGGATATGGTGGCATCATAAGTAAGTTTTGAGGTTCAACCAAAAAATACTGTTACTAGTGGCTAACTAATAGCAGGGAAAAGCTTCCCTCAAAGCTCTGGCGACTATAAATGTTCGTGATTCGTGTAAAATTCTAGGATTATCTTTTAGATGTTTAACAACAATCCTAGCTAATTGATCATCTGAAACATTGTTTGGAATGCAGGCAATTGGTAAATACCTTTTTTTTCCTTTATTTATACCATTCACAAAGTTAAGTGATTCTGCTACTCCACTAACGTATCCGAGACATATACCAGCATCAATAGCTTTTTCACCCCCTCCAAATGAGGCATCTCCGTCTAATAATTGAATCAAAGTTTTGCATTGTTCAAAAATACTTGGTTCGGCAGCTTTAACATTGAACGAAAAACATAAAGTCAGAACTATTAATATATATTTCATTTTCATAGATCACCATAGTTGATTCAGTGAATATAACTGACGGATTGTCTTTTGATAAGCAAGAACCACGTGATAGATTTAGTTTAAATTTTTAAACATTACAAATACACTTAACTATATGAAATTTATCATGCCCTTACACATACCGGCCCCAGTATACTTAGTCAATAAATTTTCATCGTTTACAGGACTATCATCCATAATAGCGATAAAGTTGTCGCAATTAGTTAACAGAGTATTGCCATCTCCATTTGCGTGAGAATTAAATGGGATTAATAACAGGATAAATATTTTGATAATTAATTTCAGAATTTCTCTTTATTCATATTAATAATTAAACCAATACCGAATACCAGAACACGCGGCCGATGATGGTGATGTGTTTGCGTATTTCACCATCATAAATCTCGTCGGGATACTCGTCGATGTTGTAGCTGCGTAGGCGCAGGCCATTACCTGGCAGTTGATATAGGCGCTTTACGCGCAGCATGCCATCGTGGTTGATGGCGTACATTTTGCCATCGATAATGGTTTTGTTTGAGGTATCGATGCCGACCGTTGAGTCGTTTGGTAGCACGGGTTCCATGCTGGTGCCGGTTACTTTTACACAGACCACATGCTCAGCTTCAACGCTGTGTTTTCTAAGGGTGGATTTGGAAAAACGCAGTTTGGGGCCGCAGTATTGTGGCCCTTCGGCGATGCCGTTACCGGCTGCAAGCTCTACTTCCATGTAAAACGGTACCTCTATCTCATCAACCCCTAGTGGAGTAGAGTTGTCCCATGTGTCAAATCCATCGACTAGTGAGGCATCTGAGGTTTTTTGTTGATGCTCCACACCGTACTTTAGTTGCTCAGCAGTGCAGTTTAATGCATGGGCAATATCAACCAATTTAGAAGTGGATTTGGTTTTCCCTGAAACCAGTTTATGCACCATTACTTGAGACATATTGGCACGCTCCGCAAGCTCACGTTGTGTAAGCCCACGAATCTTTAGCATTTCCTGTAAGTTTTCAGCGAGTGTTTTCATTGTTCAATTATAACCTAGGTAATATAACCGACAACTAATCATAGTTATTTTCAATAGCTGTATTGTTGACTTTTTGATAACCATGGTTATCATCGTGTTTTGTGTATTACAAATACGGAGAAAGCATGAAAAAGAGCGATGCCATCAATTTTTTTGGATCTCAATCCAAGCTTGGGGAGGCTCTTAAGATTTCTCAGGCGGCCATTTCTAAGTGGCCTGAAGATGTGCCTGAGTTGCGAGCGTACCAAATTCAGCATATTACTGGTGGCAAATTAATCGCTGTAAAAGCTGAAATTGCACACTCAGAAACTGCGGCCTAGCTAGTAATTTTAATTGTATTCACAAGAGGGACTTTTGCATGAAAACACGTTCACGATTGGAAATTCTCATTCACATCATTCATCGCTTGTTAGAACTACCACGTATGAACCGGCTGACATTTGCGATGGATGTTGTTGAGCAGGTTGATCGCTTGGGGTTGGCAGATATGTTGGCGGCTGAGGGGATTAGTTTTGTGCGGTCAGGCAATGTGCATCACGATGCGCGGGTGAATGCGCAAAAGCTGTTTAGATGGTTGGGGCAGTATGAAGGGCAGCACCCCATTGTGGATAGGTTGTTTTATGTTGAGCAGGCGGTTGTGTCTGCGCTGCCGATTGAATTGCGTTTGCAGTATCTCAATGACGTGTTCGGCATAGTTGGGGTGACTGTGGTTGAGGATGGTCGTAGCGATGGCCGCGCGATCACTGCCGCTGAAATGGCAGTGGCACTGACGAAGGAAAACAGCGAAGCACAATGTGCGGTGATTAGCCTGGGGGTTGCTCCGACACGGCAGCAAGTGTTAAGTGCTTATCAAGAATTGAAAGAGTCATCTGCTACGACTCAGGCGAGCATGCGTTTACTCGAATTAGAGTATTCCTATCTAAATAACAAGCCTATGACCGATCAGGCGTTGAAGTCTGTGTAGGAGGTGATGATGAGTCAGTTAACTGACAAGTCGCTCGATGTCACTGACGAAGAAGGCATTGAGTTTGAGCTGTTAGAACGGCGACTAGCAAGTTTAAATTCGCCTGCGCGTGATAGTGAAATTTCGCGGATGGTGGCGGTGGCTGGAGAATGCAGAACAACGAGTTTAACGGGGATTTGCACGGCACTGTTTAACGCTGGATGTTCGTTTAACACTGTCGATTCCAACAACAATAAATAAAACAGCCCGCAAAGTTTGGCGACTGGAGCGGGCTGAGTACCTTAGAGAGGCATGTCTATGTTATGTGCGCAGGATAGTTACGTCAATTTTTCGTGCGATTGGGGGTATCCCTTATGAGCATGGAATTGATGGTTAAAGCGATGAAAGCAAAGGTTGGTAACCCTTTACGTAAATTGGTACTGATTAAGTTGGCGGATAACGCCAGTGATAGTGGTGAGTGTTGGCCCAGTTATCAACACATTGCAGATCAGTGTGAGATCACTCGTCGTAGCGTGATGACCCACGTTAAGGATCTTGAGAAAGAGGGTTTTTTAAGGCGCGAATTTAGGAAGGGAGAGAAGGGCAATTCGACTAATATTTTTCATCTAAATTTGGTGTCTATTAACACCCAACTACCTAGTGAAGGAGATTCACTACCTAGTGAAGGAGATTCACTACCTAGTGAAGGAGATTCACTAACCCCTAGTGAATCTCCTTCACCCAGAACCAGTCACTCTTTAGAACCAGTCAATGAACCTTTAAAAGATATACCCAAATCCCTAAAACCGAAGTTGGACTTTTCGTGTTGGCCAGCGTTGCCTAGCGAGCAAACTTTGAAAGATTGGCTTGCTGTGCGCAAACAGAAAAAAGCCGCGTTGAATCAGACTGCGATTAATCGTCTTGCTAAGCATTTGCATGAGGCGGTTGAGGCTGGGTTTACGGTTGAGGATTGTATTGCGACGTGTGCGACCCGTGGTTGGGTGGCATTTGAGTCGGCTTGGTTGTTTAACGCTGGTATTGCGCGGAATGGCGCCACCAGTGGTGAGCAGGGTAGTTGGTCTGAGCAGGTGTTTAACGATGGAGATCCGCTGATATGACGACACGTAGCATGCAGACCATTTTGAATGGATCGCGGGTGATTGGAGCTCGCGAACAGGTGAAATCAGAACGTCAATTATCTGAAATGGATGTTGCGATTGTTGATAGCATTTTTCAGAAACTGCGGATCCTGTTTCCCATTAATGCGCCTAAAGCTGATGCGGAAGCTGAGCACAAAGCGGAATGGGTTAAAACGCTGGCTGCGCAAGGAGTTAACTCGGTTAAGCAGGTTCAATATGGGATTGACCGCGCTCGAAGGGAGGTGGGCGACCGTCAATTCTGGCCTACTCCGCGCCAATTCTGCGCGTGGTGTGTTCCCACCGCCACTGACAGTGGTTTGCCTGATACTGAGACAGCATTTCGTGAAGCGCTTCGACATTATCATGAGCCTGCACGTCATCAGTGGAGTCATGAGTTGGTGTGGTTGGCTGTGCGTGAAACGACGACTTGGTTGTTCCGTCACGGCAAAGAGCGCGAGGTGATTGATGCGTTTAGCCGGCATTATGCCATTTTGGTTCGGCGCTATGTCAGTGGTGAGCAGTTTGATATCGAGTTGCCAAGAGCGTTGCCGCAAGGAGGGAGTATTCCGACACCGCCCGATAGGGCGAAAAAGAAAATTTCTAATCTTAGACGTTCATTTGGGTTGAGAGGAGGTCAGGATGAGTAAGCCGACAGCGTCAAAACTGACTCAAGCGACTCGCTTGCGCTTGATTATTACTGGTTCACGTTACTGGACCCTGTATGAGATCCAGCGTGAGTGTCTAAGTCGATTTGGTTGCTATGACAGTGAAACGGCCTTGTCTGCCCGTTGGCGTGAGCTGCCTGAGTCAGGAAAGCAGAAGCGCCGCCGTCAAAAGTGTCAGGCCTATGAATATCGGGTGATGGCTTGATTATGGCGAGTGGTGTTGATGTCGGTCAGTTAAATGATGCTGCGCTAAGGCGGTGGCTGCGTGGCGGGGTGACGCGGGATTATCGCGATCCGCGTTTTCCTGATTTGCGTTTACGTGCTAGTGCAGACAGGTCAAAAGCCAGTGTGTTTTTGGTGGTGCATGAGTGCGGTGATACACGCTGGGAGAAGCTGGCTAACTGGCCGAGTGTGTGTATCAAGACCTTGTGCAAGGAGTTGCCTGTGATGTTGGCTGAGCGTAGTGCAGGCAAGATGGTGACGGGTCAGTTTGTGTCGGTGGCTGATGTGTTGGTGTGGTATCGGGATCATATCAAGGACAACACAACGTATAGCCATAGTTGGCGCGCCAATGTGAAGTCGCTGATAGGTCGTCATTTGTTGCCGCGCATGGGTGATGTGGCGATAGCCAAACTGAGTTTTATGGAGGTGGATGAGATGTTGGTTAAAACCATGCTGAAAGATGAGTTTTCGCCCAATTATATTCGTGAGGCGGTGAACAAGCTTAAGGCGGCTTTCTCGGCGGCGACGAAGCTACGGATGATTGGCAGCAACCCTATAGCCGGTTACCAGGTGACGGACTCGATTAAATTGAATAGCGCTAAAGATACTCGCCTGTTTGAGTCTGATTTGGCTGAGCTGTTTGCTCGCCTGAGCACATCACCTATGCCAGTGACTATGATGTTTGTGCTGATGATGATGTTTGGCACTCGCATCAATGAGACTCGCCAAGCCCGTTGGGCATATTTTGCAGGGGATATGTGGGTGATACCTGCGAGGCATGCTAAGAACAAACAAGAGCACCGATTGCCGTTGACCAATGCGGCTAAGTCTTTGCTGAATCATTATAAGCGTTGGCAACTTAAGTATGTGGGTAAGCGGTCGTGCCTGTTCCCTGGGGTGAATGGTCCTATCTCAATCCGTACTGCCCATGAGTGGAATACTCAGATCCGCTTTAAGCATTTTACTTCTCATGATCTCCGTATTTTGTTTCGTACCATGCTGGCTGATTTGGGTGTCGATACCATGATCGGTGAGCGTCTGGTTAATCATGCATTGCCTGTGCTTTTGCGTACCTATGTTAAGTCAACCTTGGACAAGGGTATGAGCCAAGCATTAGAGCAGTATCACGCTTATTTGATTGAGCAGGGTTTTTCTTCTATCGCGCCCGAGATATTGCCTAGATCGATTGGCGATCATGGGAATACGCAAACACAGATGAGCAGTGGTTGGGTGTAAATATCACCGCATCATTACTAAAAGAGTATGCAACGAGCAATTTTAAGGGATTTTAGATGGCTAAACGTGGTGCAGATTTACTGAAAACAGGTCGCAGACTTCGAGGTTTTACCCAAGATGAAGTCGCCCAAACCTACGGTGTAAGCACTAAGACCTATCGCAATTGGGAGCGCGGTAATACACCAGTGTCGTTTGATGATCTGCATGCCATCTGTGACCAGGTATTTCAAGTGTCGATTGATTTCGTAAGAGAGGTTTGTGATGCGGGAATGTGAAGAACAAGAACAAGAACAAGAACAAGTGTTAAATATTAAGGCGCTGAGGGCTGGGCTTACATCTTGGGGGCGATATTGGGCATATCAAGAATTGGGGAAGGGATACGCCAGTCGAAGTGCCTGTGATTTGTTAGGAGAGGTGCAGGTATGTGGTAGTACTATTGGCCATGAGTTGAGTGTGCCAAAACATGTTGCTGAGTTCGACAGAGGGATTGAGCGGTTACCGTTCGAGTGTCTCAGGGCCATAAGAACGCACTATATCTGCAAAGGCCAGTGGTCCTTGATGGGGTTTGATAGTCAGAAGTCGTATTTGTATTGGTTGAGAAGGGGAGAGTTATTGTTGCTATAGGCTATTCTCTATTGGCTGCTAAATGACTAAGATTTTTATGAGGGAGTAGGACATATGTAAGATTAGTAAAGTGCATATAACACCTTTTATTTCAGGCATATACTCATTGGTAAGCATTCTTATAGTATTTTCATTATGCATTTTTTTTGCGTAAGATATTTCAGTTTCCTCTATTAAGTCACTAGTGATGTTGAAAGCCTGCTTTTCAATATTTTTTTTATCTGGAGTTGATGATAGATGATTCTCTTTAATTTCAATTCCACCTAGCTTAGCCAAATTTTCTATTGGGAAAATTTGGCATTTGGCATAACAGTTTAGGTTTGTTGATTGGAAGTCAAAACGTGCTATAGCTGATGCGACATAATTATCAACATCTGAAATCTCAATATTTGGTTTTTCTAATATTTCCATTAGCCATGTAGGGTATTTGGAGAGCGACTCCACTATTTGTTCTTTTAATCGTGATATTTCAGATCGTCTTAAAGTACGGGAATGCAGAGTGTATAAGAATAACCATGTAAAGATTTGCACCATAATTTGCAGCGAAGTCATCCTATTTAGAGCTCCCGTTTATGGCTGCCTGAATTCTATCATCTATGATATTAATTACTGTTTTTAAATGGTCATGCTTATATTTTACCCTCTTTGTTACTTCTGATTCGGAAAAGCCAGATTCTCGAATCAACCCACCAAAAGCTTCATCAAGGAATGAGCGACCGTATCTGTTGTAGCCAGTTAAATCGACAATCACATCGCAGTCATCGGCAATAGCCTTTTTTAAAGCAGGTGCTAACTTATCTTCACGAAACTTTTTTCCGCATGTGAGCTCACAACCAGGGCTATCTTCGGGATCCCTTCCATATGGTTTTGGATGAAAATCGGTAACAACATTAATAGTAATATCTTTCATGATAATTTTATATTCCACTGAATTAATGTACCTGGAATAGCTTTTGGCAATGAAATTAGAGTAACAGGTGTAGAGCTTGATTCGTAGATAAGAAGACCTTTCCTACTAAATATCCATAGTTTACCACCATCAGTCTCATTTACTAACGCTTTGATACTTTTGCTACCCTGTCCATGTTTGTCTAATCTAGTTGCACTAACATCGCCAAGCATGGATAAATTGATCAAATCATGGTCTGGCAAACGTAGAAGAGGGATAAATTTGTTCTGATTTGAAGGTGTACTAATCGCTTCCTTGTACTGCTCTGGATACATTTTTTTTACGGTACCTAGATACCATTTGTGGTGAACGACAGTATTAGGAATCCCTACACCGCTATCATATATCGCTAAGTATACTTGATGGTTAATAACTTCACACATTATCCACCACTTTCTCTCAGGGGGATTTATCTCGGGGTAAGCATGTCTCCCTACGTTATTCACAGTCTCTGTGACTGCATCACCATACAAGTGTTCAGTTTCTGAGTCCATTTCTTCACTATATCGACTAGCAATGTAATCAATGATGTTGTCTACATTTTGGTTGCCAATCCCACTGATTATAGGGAGATGTTTTATGTCGGTATAATCAACGATATCAAGCCCATTCTTTCTCCTAACTAAATTAAAAAAGCCACATCGTTTCAATATTTTATTAACAGCGTAAGAAACTCTAGACCATCTAATTCTTATATCGTATGACGATTGGCTGATGAGGGCGTCAACTGATGCGTATAAAGTAACCATTGCAGCTGCGGTTATTCGTTTAGTTGTTGAAAAGTCGATTAAAACTGCAGATTCCGGAATGGTGCTTTCCAATTTGTTTTTAAACTCTAGGGTCTCAGTGAGATTCACTACGTCATGTTTGTTATTTGCATAAATGGAAACGGACTCAGGAGCTTTGATTGTAGTGTAACCATTTAAAAACTTGTGTTCCTCTGATTTATAGCATCCGTACTTTTTAGTTTTTCGTCTTAATGTATTGTTGTATCTTTTTTTTGCTACCGCGATATTTTTTCTTGCGCTAACTTGTTCAGCCTTCTTCATTAAAACAGTTCCCTTGTTATTCAGGCATATCGTAAGTAAATCCAAGACGATAGTCTGACAATTAAATTAGACAAATTATACCTATTGGTAAGCCCCTAGAACAGTAGACACTTCATAGAGTTATAATGAACCAAAAATATGAGGTGTTACATGCGCGGAAAACGTTATCCAGATGAGTTCAAAATTGAAGCTGTCAAACAAGTCACGGAACGTGGTTATAAAATCACTGCTGCGCTAACTTTTTCAGCCTTCTTCATTAAAACAGTTCCCTTGTTATTCAGGCATATCGTAAGTAAATCCAAGACGATAGTCTGACAATTAAATTAGACAAATTATACCTATTGGTAAGCCCCTAGAACAGTAGACACTTCATAGAGTTATAATGAACCAAAAATATGAGGTGTTACATGCGCGGAAAACGTTATCCAGATGAGTTCAAAATTGAAGCTGTCAAACAAGTCACGGAACGTGGTTATAAAATCACTGATGTGGCAGAAAGGTTAGGTATCACAACTAAAAGCTTGCACAACTGGATTAACAAGTTCGATAAACCAGAGAAGCAACACATCACMATCGATAATCAGCAAGACGAAATTCGTAAACTGAAAGCGGAGCTTCGGCGAGTTACGGAAGAGCGAAATATACTAAAGGAGGCCGCCGTGTACTTTGCAAGCGAGTCAAAGAAAAGTACACGTTCATAAAGTCTCGACTCGACCAATATCCAATAGCCGTACTGTGCCGAGTGCTCAATGTTCATCGTAGTGGCTTTTACGCTTGGCTAAAGCTGCCCAGCAGTAATCGAACCATTGAAGATAAGCGTCTTCTGGGCAAAATTAAGCAATTTTGGCTAGAGAGCGGTTGTGTCTACGGCTATCGAAACCTGACTTTAGACTTGAAAGACGATGGTGAAAGTGTCGGAAAAAATCGTGTTTATCGAATAATGAAGGAAGCCCAAATARAGGCCATTCGTGGTTACAAACGCAACCCAAGCTTTGGAGGTGGGAATGTTAGCCATACTGCACCAAATACGTTAAATCGTGGCTTTGATGTCCCTGAGCCGAACAAGGTTTGGGTGACTGACTTTACCTATATCCGTACGCATGAGGGCTGGCTATATTTAACAGTTGTTATTGACCTCTTCTCTCGTCAGGTCGTGGGCTGGACGATGAAAAACACGCCTAAAGCTGACTTGGTAATTGATGCCCTATTAATGGCCATTTTGCGACGTTCACCGAAAGGTAAGGTTTTGATACATTCCGACCAAGGAGTGCAATATACCTGTTCTGATTGGCGTAGCTTCTTAAAGGAGCACAATTTAGAAGCCAGTATGAGTCGACGAGGAAACTGTCATGATAATGCTGTCGCGGAAAGCTTTTTCTCGTTGCTGAAGAAAGATAGAGTTAAGAGAAAAATCTATAAAAAYAGAGATGAAGCTCGCTCAGAAATATTTAACTATATCGAATATTTCTATAATCCTGTGCGTCGTCATGGTAGTAATAAAGGACTGTCTCCTGTGCAGTTCGAAAAACAGTACTTTGAGAAACAGTTAAGTGTCTAAGATATTAGGGGCTTACCATAGAAAGCTCGCTCAGAAATATTTAACTATATCGAATATTTCTATAATCCTGTGCGTCGTCATGGTAGTAATAAAGGACTGTCTCCTGTGCAGTTCGAAAAACAGTACTTTGAGAAACAGTTAAGTGTCTAAGATATTAGGGGCTTACCATACTCACGCTGATCCCTAAAATTCTGCCAGCTGTATCCCTGTGCTGATAGATGTATTGAGAAAAACTCAATTTGATGCCTTCATTGTCGACTTCGTAGTCGGCAAGTAAAAGCACGGTACAGTGATCTTCCCAAGGGCTCTTGGATTTCCTTTGATACTCTCTGACGAATTGTGATTTCTTGTCGCTCATTGCTGTTCCTTGTGTCCTAGTGAATGTCTTCCTTAATATCTAGGTTTGCGACCGGGGGATTATTTAAACATTCCTCTAAAAAATTCAAAGTGAGCTCTGCCGCGCGCTCATCTAAGCCATTTCTCATGAGATATCTGCGCACAGAAACCAACATAAATTCCCGTTCAGTTGGTAATTCAAATTCCTGCTCACTGGCGTAGCTCAACTCTTCATCAATAGCTTTGCAGAGTTGTTTGATGGTGCTGCTCAACCAGTTCAGCTGAAGATTAAACGATGTATGACTCATACTCTTTCCTCAATTGTCTTGATGCGACCCAATTGGCCGTATGAGTAGTTAGGTGCGAAGCGGGGGAATTGGATGAGTTTGCACAAAATTGATTGGGGGGAGTGCACAACGGCTAAAGTACAAATCATTAAAGCGAAGAATAAGATGCACCTGGTAACCAAGTGTATGGATGAAATTTTTCCCCATGAATGTTCTGTTTTATAGGCGTTTATAACGTCACTACAGACATAAATGGTTGAGACACACAATTGAATATATTGAAGTTGATTACTATCGAGCATGAAGGCATAGTGCTATTAGGGAACTGAGCCGAGAAAAACATTGAATTAAAAATTAGTGCTTAGTGAAACGTCCATTATTACTGGACCAGAGTATGGATATTTATGGATTTATATGGATATAGACAGCTTAATGAATGGCCACATGGAGCCGCCAAAAAAAGAAAAGATAGATTCAATATCAATTGGGGCATCTGGCAAAGTTAATCGTTACCTTGAAGATGCAGATCTAGGGTTGAAGTTATGTGCCAGCTTAGTCGCAAAACCGGATTTAAGAACTCCAAGTGATCAAATTTTAGAAGATATAAATAAGTTAATAAATCAGAAGTTTCTATCGCACACTGAACAGGGTGAAAATACTAGCGGTGCCAGTACTTATGCTCGACTTCTTGGGTGGTTTGATTCGCTAAAGGAAGCGGTATCATTTCCTCAGTTGCAGCAGAGTCACACTGTTGCTGTAGGTGGTTCTTTTAGTGCAGGTAAAACACGATTTCTTAATACTGTTTTAGGGTGTCCATCACTTCTACCTGTCGACACCACTCCAACAACATCTATCCCTACTTTTTTGTTTAAAGGCGTTTCAAATCGAATTGATGCTTTGAACTTTTATGGTATGAAAACTGAAATCAATGAAGATGCGATCAAAGCGATCTGTCATGCTTTCAATAAGAAGTATCAAGTTACCTTCAGCCATATTCTGCAAATGATTGCGGTTGAAAGAGAAAGTTTTAATTATGCCCACCTTATCTTCTTGGATACGCCAGGATACAGCAAATCAGATAATCAACAGAAAATTGATGAAAATATCGCTCGCCAACATTTAAGAGTAGCCGATTACCTTATTTGGCTTGTTGATAGCCAAAACGGAACCATACCTCCGCAAGATATCGATTTTCTTCAAAGCTTAGAACTAGATCGACCCGTATTAGTCTTGATGAGTAAGGCAGATAAAAAACTTGAATCCGAAGTGAAGGACATTATCAGGGTGACAAAAGATGATCTTGATAATGCGGAGATTGAATATCTTGATGTCATTGGTTACTCAGCGGTTGAGGATTCAGAAGTCTCAGAACATGGTGGACGCCTTAAAGAGTTTTTGGCTCAGGTTAACCAAGGGAGTGACGGCTCAACACTTAAATGGCAGCTTTCAAAGATCTTTGAAGAATATCACCGAGAGTACTTGGCTACTCAACAAACACTGAAGCTAACCGTTGGTACATTAAACGAACTGTTCTTTGATGAAATATTGACTGGTGATAAGAAGAAGCACCTGACTGACTTCCATAAGAAAATTAAAGCTCAGTTAGATATCCTTTATCACCAAAAACGTGACTCAGAAAAGATTTATGCTCACATCGAAGGTTTATTGATTGAGGTGTGCAGGTTGAAAGAAATTGCATTGGCCAGTAATCCAAGCGTTATGCAATTGAACTCGATGGGAAAAAAGACAGATCGAATACAGCAAAACATAGTTACTTTTGACGCACTTCTTCTGGGTGACCTAAAGGTTCTTTCTGGAATGGCGAATCTTGACTCCCTTCAAGGCAAAGTGGTCAAGACCAGCCCGCCTGGTGTTTCTATTCAATTGGATGATGCTCCTGAAATACAGGTTTTGGTGCCAATGGGAGTTATAGCCAAGACTGCTCCCGCTATAAAATCGAAGCAATTCTACATTTCACAAGAAGTACAAGTTCAAATTATTAGTAACAAAAAAGCATCAGTATCACTCAGTTTCGATTAATAGGGTAAATAATGAGCAAATTAGGTATTGTCTTCTCTGGTGGTGGCGGCAAAGGTGCTTATGAGGTTGGCGCTTGGAAAGCATTAAACGAGTTTGGTCTAGATAAAAACGTTGAAGCCGTGGCTGGTACTTCGGTTGGTGGCTTAAATGGTGCGTTATTTGTTAAGGGGGATGTGGAAGCCGCAGAAAAGTTATGGCGTGGTATATCTAAAGATCAAATCATGTCTTTAAACAAAGACAACCTTGCAAGAAAAGCAGCATCTTATGCTAGTACATTGTTTACCCCTTCATTGGCGGCTAGAGCTGTACTGGCGATAACAGGGCTGAGCCAATCACAAGGTTTGTTTAATCAAAGTGGCTTAAAGCACTTGATTGAACAAAGCGGTGCTTGTGATGATGTCAGCCAAAGTGATATCCCATTCCATGTATGTGCGCTGAACTCTAGTACAAGAAAGCTTGAGCACCCTGATTTAACAGATAAAACACCGACAAGTATAGGTCAATGGTTACTAGCGTCAGCAGCCATTCCTATTGTATTTGATGGCATTGATATTGATGGAACAACATACTTTGATGGCGGGGTTTTACCTGGTGAATATAGCGATAATACGCCCTACAAAGTGTTGATTGAACAGCATCACTGTACACACATTATCAACCTATATTTGGAGAGAAACCCACAGCTATCCCAAACGGAAAAACAGTACCCTAATGTCCGTTTCTGGAACATCGTGCCAACAAGAGAATTTGATGGATTAATTGCGCCGCTCAACTTCACACCTGAAAATGCAGGTAAGCTAATAGATGAAGGCTATGAAGATGTGAAACGCATCTTAGAGCAGTTTAAAGACTTCCAAGATACTGAAGAGCAGTTTGTTGCTATTGTCGATAAGCTCGCTGATGATGAAAAAAAATTCGATCAAAGCGTCAACCTAAACAAGCAACTAAGAAACGGTCAGTTTGAAAGTTACGAGAGTCTTCAAGAAGTAACTCAACAAGTTGCGATGGAAATTGACGATCAAGAACAAGCATTTATTGATAGCAGCATCGATACATTAATAGCAGAGATGAAAGATAACTCTACTGAGTTACTTAATGAAGCTTTTTCATCAATTGCGACACTTGCTTCAACTGAAGGGGCGATAAATGCACAGTTAGAGCAGAGCCGATTCGGACGCATTATTGGTAACCTGACAGGTAGCAATAATGAACGACAAGCAGAAGTTAATCGTGGATTAAACAGAGCTATCTATGCTAACCAACGATTGATTCAAAAACTTAATCAGAAAAATAAGTTAACACTAGAAGTTGTTGCCTCGCTATCGAACAAAACCAATTACCTTATGAACCATGTCAATGTGTTACATGGCAGCATTAAGATGACAGAGCATCGACTGAATCGCTCGTTGGCGCTGATGAAAAACGGTTTTGAAGTTTTGGAAGCAGAGCTTTCTCAACAAATATCGCATGTTTCACAAAGAGTTGATGCATTAGAAAGAAACCAAATTATTAATAACTGGTTCCATGACGCTATTGCTAATGGTTTCGCTACAAATGCCTATCAGTCTTTGCTTGATCTCACGAGCAGTTTTTACCTAACTTCAGGTCGAACATGGGAAAATAATGAGTTAGCTCGTTATGTAAATGCATTGAAATTTTTGGAAATTGATAAAGAAGAGTTAGTGCCAGCTTCTCTTATCTGGGAGTCCAATGCAGGTAAGTTCGTAGACCGTATTGATGCTCAGTACATTTTGCCCATAGCGAGCCAAAAGGAGAATGACTTTCCTCTATTGAAAGGCATTCAAATGGTAACAGAAGTATCGAGTGAACGAGATATCATTAGTGAGCTAGAGTCCGATCTTAGTTTGAATCTATTTACACCACGCCCTGCGAAAGAGCTAGGTTTAGAGCTTCTTCACGCTATGCGTCAGAATGATCGTAGACCAGTTACACTCAACCTCACATCTGAGGAGATTCCGTTACTAACAAGTGGTTCGGCAGCTTCTCGGATCCAATCTCAATGGTTATCAGTGATCGCTGAATTAAACGAAATTAATAGCCAGCACCTGAACGATGAAAGCATAAAAGAGCAGTTAGAGTTCCTTACTTCACGGGTTAACAACTATAAAGTAGTCATTCCTGTTATCGGTAAGTTCTCCGCAGGTAAAAGTACGTTACTGAATAGCTACTTAGGTAAGGATTACTTGAAGGTTAATATTGCCCCTGAAACAGCAATTGCTACCGAGTTGACCTACGGAGAAGTCGATCAATTTACTGTTTATTATGTAGACGATACTCAACCAACAATCTATTCGTTAAGTGCATTACAAGATTTTCAGCCCAATGAGCAAGTTGCTTACATCACGGTAGAACTCAATAATCAACGTCTCAAAAATAGAAGAGATGTGGTGTTAGTCGATATGCCTGGATTTGATGCTCGTAATAAAGCTCACCAAAAAGCCATTGCCACATACCTTGAGCGTGGAGATTACTTCGTTACTTTATTTCCAGCGGATATTCCGTTCGATAATACGGTAGTAGAACGGCTTGAGGAGATTTACTATGACCACAGTAAAGATATTGGCTGCTTAATTTCGAAATCAGCCCGTAAGTCTGAAATTGAATTGGCAAAAAGCATTGAGCAAGTTGAGCAAACGCTGAATGAAAGAATGCAAGACCACTTCGAAGTAACGAGTATCGAAACACAGGACAAACAGCTATATACAATCAAAGGCTTCGAAGTAATGATTGATAATGCTGCAAGTCAGTTTGATGCTTTGTTAAAGCATCGCTATCAGCCAGCACTATCTGCTTTGATTATGAACATTGAAGTGGCTTTAAAAGCGAAAAGTTCATATACATCTAACACTGCCGTTGAAATTGAAAATAAGATCGATGGACTGGAGCAAAGCTTCAATGAAGAGAAGCTGCACCTTGAACAGGTGCTAACGGAGCTTGAGTATAACCTTTGTAGTGTCGGCAGAGAGCAGCTTACCGCTAAAGTTAGTTCAGTATTATCAAATAGTACCCATCGCCTAGTGAGTGCTGCGAAAAGTAATACCTTGTCAGACTCGATGGCGACTATTGTGCGCCCTGTGGTGCAGTTAGAATTAGATGAACTTATTCAAAAAGAGCTAGCACGTTTTGAGCGTAAGTTAGAAAACCATGACACTGTTTCTGTGGATGGAATCGATATTCATCTAAATGTCCCTCCCCAAGAAAGAGAAAAATTCTCGCTAAGTTCAGGCACAATAGCGGGAGCTATAAGCTTAGTGGTATTAGGTCCAATTGCTGGCATTGTCGCTGGAATTTTAGGTGGTCTGCTTGGTAAGAAAAAAGACAATGAAGCTGAGCGAGACTTTCAGGTTGAGCAGCAAATTCGTGGTCAGGTTATTCCAGAAGCGACAAATCAGATTATGGATACTGTAGCAGAACATCTAGCTCGTGTAGTTAGAAACTTCAGCCAGCAACTGAATATTACGCTTGAGCAAAAGCAGCAAGCACATAATAAACAACTTGTCTTATTGCAGAAACTACACAAAGAACAATCAGTCACATTTGAAGAGACAAAACATAAACTAGCGGAAGCGTCAGCTGATGTGTCTACTTTAAAGCAATCTTTCGAAAGTAATTAATAAAGGAACAGTGATGTTAGATATTTTAGATGTTATCAACAAAGCAACAAAAGAAGCCAACTCCTTTGAAAACCATGCAGCAAAGCATCTTACTCTCGAAGAGAGATTGTTATATTTACAAGGTTTAGCGCTTGTAATGAATGCAGATGGTGAGATTCACCCTGAAGAAAAAGAGTATATTCGTATTTTGATCAAATCGTTTGAAATGGATGAATCAATCTTAGAAAGCTTTGAGGAGTTTGCGCAATGTCCTGATAAGGATACTGTACAAGCATTTTTCCGTACGTTTAGACGAAGACAAATTGCTCAACTTTTTTTATTCGATGCACTGACGATGACTCGCAGAGATGATTCTGTCGATGAACGAGAAAAAGCAGTCGTTGATAAGATTGCAGAGGAATTAGAAGTCTTAAAAGGGACGTATCAAGATATCTTCGACTTGTTCTGCCATATTAAGAACAAAGACTGGGCAGAAAGTGCTTGGTATTTTTCAAGCCACTTATTAAACCCTGAACATTTCAGACACTTGTTAGATTATTACGAAGTCGATTTTGATGATTTGTTAGAGCGTACTGAAAAAATGAGAAATAAACGCGTGTTGCAAATCTTTAAAAGTCGTTTAAATCTTTCATTAGAAACTGATGAATTAGAAGTGGAACTTCATAATGATATTGTTTTGCCAATCATTCAAACGGCCATTAATAGAGGTGAAATCCAAGTTTTTATGGATAAGTTAGTTTTTTCAGAAGAGCAGGAAACTGAACTTTCTGAAGTTGGATTTGGTTACCTTCAAGAGTGCAAAAGTCTATATTTAAAACATGAAAAAATAATTTCAGATAGGAACACGACTCTATTTTTATCAAATTTCTTGGGTCTCAATAGTGTTGATTTTTACGAGTTTATCTTTGGTGGGGATAATTTAATTCGTGGTGAAATTGACAAAGAGTGTAATCGAAGATTGAACTTATCTTCAAGTTTTGAAGATGATAAGTTAATAGCTGTTGGTGATAAACTTTTTAAATATATTAACAATGGTAGCTATAGTATAGAAGGCCAAAGTGAAATTTATTCGTCAGAAGGAAGAGTTAATTTTTATGAATATGTTAACCAAGGTCTTAAAGATAAAACTTCGGATTTTTTTAGACATTTAGCTGATTTCGATGTAGAGAATCGTGTTTTTCAAGATACTATTAAGCTTGATTATTCGCTTGATGATCAAGATTCAAAAGGTACATTAGAGGAAATACATTTTCTATAGATTGTTTGGAAATTATTTTTTAGCTTCTTGCTAGGCATCTAGCAAGGAGCAATGTTTAATTTAGGGTTAAGTGCATGGACGATATTTTATCATTAATAAAAAAAGCAGCTAAAGAAAGCAAAGCATTCGAAAATCATGCAGCTAAGGAGTTATCTCTCGAAGGGAGACTGCTATATCTACAAGGGTTGTCATTAGTCATGAATGCTGATAGTGAAATACATGAAGAAGAGAAGGATTATCTTCTGATTCTGATTAAGTCTCTTGACCTAGACGAGTCAATCATTGATAACTGTATTGAGTTTTCAAATGAACCAGATAAAAGCACTATTCAGAGCATACTAAAATACTTCAAACGTAAACCTATCGCACAACTTTTTTTGTTTGATGCTTTTATGATGAGCTATCGCGATGGAGTGATTTCAACACAGGAAAAAAAGATTATAGATGAACTTGCACGTCAATTTGAAGTTGCAAAAGGGATTTATAGTGATATCTTTGATCTGTTTTGCTATATAAAAAATAAAAACTGGCAAGATTGTTCTTTGTATTTTTCTGCTTTTTTTTTAAATCCTAAACATTTTATTCATATATTTGATTATTATGATGTTAATTTAGACAACGTGTCTAAAGAGATAAAAGAGACGTCAAAGAGAAAAACTCTAGCTTGCATTAAAGGAAAAATAGAGGATGGAATAAGTAATGAAGTCCTTCTTCCTTTTCTACAATCGAAGATAGATAGAAGAGAAGCTAGCGTTAAAAATGGATTCTATATTGTTTCCGAACTTGAAAATTTGAATCTAAATACCCTTGGGATCGATTATAACAAATTAGATGAAACGCTTTATACAGACTCTTTACATTTAGTAAAAGACAGTTCTGTTGTTAACTATTTTTTCGATAGTATTGGAATTACAAGTGTCGAACGATACAAGCTTGATGGTGGCTCTAAAAAAGTGATCTCCTCAAAAATATTAAATAATAAGCGAGTATTAAGTTTGAGCTCTAAGTTTGATGAAGGTTGTCTTGTTGATATTGAAGGTACGCTTTGGGCGTATAAAAAAGGTCGTGGATATAACAATATATTAGGTGGGAAATCTATTACCTCTAATACAAAAATAAACTTTAGCCAATTAGCAGACGTAAAAGAGTTACAGCTACATTGCTCTTTGACTGATAAATCTAGTGCTGGAAGATTGATAAAATTTTATGGGTAATTTATATGATTAATGATAAAGTCAAACAAATATATTATAGATATGAGCCTCATAGTAGAGTTATCAATGAAAAAATATTAGATGATATTAATCAACTTAGAAATTCGTTTGAATCTGATATAAATAAAGCTAAGGAAGAAAATCGACTTTTAAGCATTGGTATTGTTGGGCAGATCAAGCGTGGTAAATCATCATTTCTAAACAGTCTCCTTTTTAATGGTAAGCCTGTTCTTCCTAAAGCTGCTACACCTATGACAGCTTCACTGACTAAAATCAGCTATTCAGAACAACCAACCGCAACGGTAGAGTTCTACAGCAAGAACGAGTGGAATAAAGTACTTGAACAAGCTCGTAAAGTAGAGCAGGAAGAAATACTCTATCAAGCACAGCTCAAAGAGTTTCAAGCATCAAAAACGTCAGGGTTGAGACGAGAAAGAGGTGTTAGACCACCTCAAAAACCAATTTATCCTGAAGAGTTTAAGGCGTGTTTCGAACTGTACCAGATGGTGCAACGTTCAGGGTTGAACGTTGATGAGTACCTCGATAAAGAACATGTTATTGAACGGACTGATTCAAATGAAACCTTAATTTCCGATCTTACACCATTCGTTGGTGCAGATGGTAAGTTTACTCCAATTGTTAAAAGCTCATCATTAGCTCTTAACCTTCCTGGGCTTAAAGATATCGAGGTTGTTGATACACCAGGGATGAATGACCCAATTGTATCAAGGGGTAGACGAACGCAGGAGTTTTTAGGTCAATGTGACGTTATCTTCCTACTGAGCTATTGCGGTCAGTTCTTGGATAGCCAAGATATGGCACTGCTAGCACAAAATATCCCGAACAAGGGTATCGAAGAGATCATTTTAATTGGTTCTCTGTTCGATAGTGCGTTGCTAGATGAGTACAGTAACTACGCTTCAATTATACAAGCTTTGCCTTCTTTAACTGCTAGCTTAAATGACCAAGCTCAGTCGGAAGTCAAAGCCGTTTGCCGTCATGATGAATTGAACCATGGTGGTCAGTCACATCTGATGCAAACCTTACAAAACGCTTTACCTCCTATTTTTGTATCGTCTCGCTGTTACGATTTAGCGAAGAAGGGGGACGATCTAAGTGAAGAAGAGCAACACACACTTAATCGTCTGAACCAAATGTTTGATGGCTTTACTTTTACGCCACAAATTTTGGAGAAAGTAGCTAACTTCAAAAAAGTCCACTCTAAGCTGGAGTCAGTCCGAGAAAATAAAGATAAAATCATGGCGGAGCGTCTTGATAATCTTCTAAAAGGGGCGGAGCGTGATTTATTGCAAAAACTAACGGCTATTTCTGATGATATTACTCTTAAGCGAAATAATCTCCAGCAAGGCGATTTAGCTGAAGCAGAAAAGAAACAGAAAGAGTTGGCAGAGCGTATTAATGCAGGTAAATCAAAAGTGATCATGGTATTCGATAAATATCGAGTGCAGATCGAGAAAACATTACACAAAGTAGAGCAAGGTATAAAGCAAGACTCACTCTCAGTTAAGCGTATCAATTCTCAAACAGGCAGCCGAGAAGAGTCTTACACTACTTATAGCGAAGTCTATGGTCCAGAGTTATTAAGTCCGTCAACTTGGTTCTCAAAGAAAACGGTGTCTAACAAGAATTATAGAACTGTCAATTACACCTATGCGAACGTTCAAGATGCTGTTCAAAAACTTGAAGATTTCGTGATTGAAACAAGTGAGAGACTTTATCAGTCAAGCTCTCAAACTATCAACATTAACCAGTTCCGTGAAGATATCAAACAGGCAGTTAGAGGCTTATTTGACTTTTCAGACCCAGATTTCGACCCTGAAATGATATTGCTACCGCTAAGCAACTCTGTTGACCGAATTACGATTCCAACAATTAGCTTGGATCTAGACCATCATATCAACTCGATTAGACAGCAATTCTCTGCGAATGAAGTCGAGGGTGATGAGATCCAACAACTAAGAGCTGAGCAGGCTAGAATAGTAGGCATTTTGCTAACGGAAATCACTCAAGAAGTGAGTAAATGTGGCTCAGATATGCTTGGTAAAATCTCCAGAGAAGAGCAAGAGTTCCTTCCTGCATTAATAGGTGATTTGGAAGATAGTGTTGAACAATTAAGAGTGGACATGGAAAACAAAGAGAAAGCACTACAAGAGTACAGCAATATTCTTGAATTGGTCGAAGAAGATAAACAAGAACTGCGTCCTGGTTAAAGATAGCCTTGAAGAGTTGGGGGCGGAACAATATTCAAAAATCTGACTCAACTATGTATATTTCTGTAGAAAATAACTAAGCAGAGTTAATAAAATCAATAGTTTAAAGCATTGATTTTAAATGTTTTATTTCTACGGGTTGCTGCTAAGTTGCTGAATTTAAAAGAATGGGCAGCGGTCTCCAAAACCGATGGTTGCGGGTTCGAGTCCTGCCACCCCTGCCACATTCAAAGAAGCCGTTCAGAAATGAACGGCTTTTTGCTTTTCTAGATTCCCATTATTTCCTCTTAGCGTATTCGTCGTTGTTCCGTGACAGTTGGACTAGCAAAAGTTATGCTACGTGGGGCTTTTAGGTACGGAGGACGCTTGGATAAAACTGCATATTTAGATGCTATGGGGATCAGTCGTTGGGTTCAGCAGAGCGAATTACCCGATACTTGTATCATCTTGGTCGATAAGCAAGCGGTACAAGATGCGGAGCACCCCATCATTAAGGCCGTATTAGGCTTATTTAATCTAGATTCTAAGCAAGTTGTGTTTAGCGTTTCTGTTGCAAAATCTCAAACCATATTTTGGGATATGCGCAGCGCCAAACTGCCTAAGATCACTTGTGCGATCAGTTCGGCATCCATTGTTCAGTTAGAGCAGCAAGCCCAGGCTAAACAGGCCTTATGGCAGTCTATTTGCGGTAGTGAACGTTATGGTAAGGCTTATGAAGCAGCAAATTAAAGAGCTCTCTTTAAATGAGGTCTCAGAGGTGTTTGAGATTGAGCAGGCCTGCCATCTGTTCCCTATGTCGCTTGCTAATGTCGAATCCTGTTTTGGTCGCTTTTATCGGGTGGTTGGTTTTTTCGAGGACAACCAGCTCTTTGGGTTTGCGATTTTACATCAACTTTTCGAGGATGCTACCTTAATGGATATTTGCGTTCACCCGACAAAGCAGGGTAAAGGCATAGGTCAAGCCTTGATGCAGACGATTATCGATATTGCTGCAACAGAAGGTGCTGAGCGCATCATGTTAGAGGTAAGAATCTCGAGTCAAAGAGCGATTGAGTTATATCGGCATTTTGGCTTTGAACAGACAGGGATCCGTGAGGCTTATTACAAGCTGGAGCAGGGAAAAGAAGACGCGGTGTTGATGCAACGTTTGCTTTAACATGAGCAGGTTCAATTCAGCCGAACTAAGCTGATAAACAAAAATAGCGCCGAAGTGGCGCTATTTTATTTTATTGAACAATGAAGCTGAGTTATTTTACTTCTTTACCTTGTGCTTGAAGGTCTGCATGGTAGCTTGAACGTACCATAGGGCCACAAGCGGCATGGGTGAAGCCAATTTTCTCTGCGAATTCACGTAACTCATCAAACTCAGCTGGCGGAACGTAGCGTTCAACTGGCAGATGAAATTTTGAAGGTTGCAGGTATTGTCCTAGCGTCAACATTTCAACATTGTGAGCCCGAAGATCTTGCAAGACTTCTGCGATCTCTTCGTTAGTTTCACCTAATCCCATCATAAGACCCGACTTAGTCGGAATGTTTGGATGGCGATCTTTAAACTTCTTCAATAGATCCAGTGACCACTGATAGTTTGCACCTGGACGCGCCTTACGGTAATGCTTAGGCGCAGTCTCTAGGTTGTGGTTGAACACATCGGGTGGCTCAGTGGCTAGAATATCTAGCGCTGCATCGATACGACCACGGAAATCAGGTACTAAGATTTCAATTTTAATTTCTGGGTTAAGAATGCGGATCTCACGGATACAGTCGGCAAAATGTTGTGCACCACCATCTCTAAGATCGTCACGGTCAACTGAAGTTATCACCACATATTTCAACTTCATGTCGCGAATGGTTTGCGCCAATTTCTTAGGCTCTTCCGCGTCAGGTTTAAGTGGGCGACCATGAGCCACATCGCAGAAAGGACAGCGGCGAGTACAAATTGCACCCAAGATCATGAAGGTTGCAGTACCGTGGTTAAAGCATTCGGCTAGGTTCGGGCAAGAGGCTTCTTCACAAACCGAGTGAAGGCCGTTTTTGCGAAGGGCTTGCTTTATGTCATCGATACGCTGGTTTGAGGCGGGCAGTTTAACTCGTAACCATTCTGGTTTACGTAGCATAGTTTCGCGCTCTGAAGGCACAATTTTGACTGGAATACGAGATACTTTATCGGCATCACGTAACTTAACTCCCGGTTGTAATCTTTCAGGCCTGTTCATATTACTTTGTTAACCCTTGATGATGTTCTAACTGTTGATAGCCTAATGCTTGGCTAAAGGTTTCAACGAGTTTTTCACCCGCTTCAACGACGGTTTGTGGCCCATTTAATGGTTTGCACTGAGCCATCTCTAATCCAGCGTAACCACAGGGGTTGATGCGCTGAAAAGGTGACATATCCATATCAACGTTGAGGGCTAAACCATGGAAGGAACAGCCTTTACGGATCCTAAGTCCTAATGATGCAATTTTGCGTTCCTGTACATAGACACCTGGTGCATCGGCCTTGGGGTAGGCCTCTATACCATACATGGCAAGCATATTGACTATGCTTTGCTCGATATCGGTAACTAGCTGTCTGACGCCGATTTTAAGGCGCTTAATATCCAGTAGCGGATAAGCCACTAATTGACCTGGGCCATGATAGGTGACTTGGCCGCCTCTATCGACTTGAATGACAGGTATGTCACCAGGGTTGAGTATGTGTTCACTTTTACCCGCTTGCCCTTGGGTAAACACGGGAGGATGCTCTACGATCCAGAGTTCATCTTGGCTATTTTCATCACGAGTATCCGTGTACTGCTGCATAGCATGCCATACCGACTCATAATCTTGCTGGCCAAGATGGCGAATGTGTAAAACTTTATCCTTCAAGGGCAACCTCTCCCCTACAATTTGGAGCGCTTATTATACGCTTGAAATGAGGCGAATGTAACACAGATCACATTAGTAGTTTTTTGAAAGGTATTAAAGTACGCGCTTAACCCCTTCGATAGCCGCTAACTCTATGTATAGCTTCTCGATTTGTTCTTTGCTGTTAACTATCACTTTAATGGTGATCGAGTTGTAGGTGCCTTTGCTCGAGGCTTTTGACGTTGGCATATAGTCACCAGGAACATGGCGTTGTACTACGGCAACAACATCGTCAGCCAGAGTATCCCTTGCATCTCCAACGACTTTAAATGGAAATGATGCTGGAAACTCCATGAGTTCGTGGAAATTGGTATCTAACATTGAATTACTCTCTTGCCGAAAATAGAAACTAGTAAAATGGGGGGCATTATAACGAATTCAACCCATAGATGGGAAACAATCGTCGCCACAACAAAAAGGCCACGTAATGTGGCCTTTTAAGGGTAAGTGATGATTAGTTAAACCAGCTTTCAAACATCTGCTTGAAGTAGTCCATCAGCTTGCTGAACCAGCTACCTTCGTTTATTTCTTGTAGGGTGACTAGTGGGAACTGGGCGATATCCTTGCCGTCAAGCTGGAAGAAAACACGGCCGACAACTTCACCTTTTGCCAAGGGAGCTGTGAGCTCTTTATTTAACTCGAAATTCGCTTGTAGATTTTTAGCTTGGCCACGATTAATCGTGATTGGAGTATCTGTCATTAAGCCTAAATCAACCGAAGGCTTATCACCATACCAAATCTTTTGGTTAACGAACTTCTCGCCGGCTTTATAAGGCGTTACGGTTTCGAAGAAGCGAAAGCCATAGGTCAGTAGTTTTTTACTTTCGGCTTTACGTGCTGACTCGCTGGCGGTGCCCATAACTACAGAAACTAAGCGCATGCCATCTTTGGTCGCTGAGGTCACAAGGTTATAGCCTGCACCTGAGGTGTGGCCAGTCTTGATGCCGTCCACGTTCATGCTTTTATCCCACAATAATCCGTTACGGTTATATTGCTTGATACCATTGTAAGTGAACGATTTTTCAGAGTAGATATGGTATTCATTAGGAACGTCACGGATCAGCGCTGCGCCGAGTAGTGCCATATCATAAGCGGTTGATTTGTGATTTTCTGAATCAAGGCCATGAGCGTTTTCGAAATAGCTGTCTTTCATACCAAGCTGTTGAGCCCAAGAATTCATCATATTGACGAAGCCGTCTTCGGTACCCGCAATATGCTCAGCCATAGCAACACAAGCATCGTTACCCGATTGAATGATGATGCCGCGGTTAAGGTCGGCAACTGAAACTTGTTTACCGACTTCGATAAACATTTTCGATGAATCTGGGAAGTTTTTAGACCAGGCATTTTTACTGATGGTCACTTTATCTTCAGGTGAAATATTGCCCGTTTTGATTTCTTGACCAATCACATAGCTGGTCATCATCTTGGTTAAACTGGCTGGATTTAAACTCTCGTAGGCATTCTCTTCCGCGATGATTTGACCTGAGTTGTAGTCCATCAAAATGAAGGCTTTGGCAGCCACTTTAGGAGCATCAGGAGTGACAATAGGGGCAGCGCTAACAACGGTGCAGGAGAGTGAAGCAATAAAGAGAAGTGATTTGGCGCAGTTATTTATCAATTTCATATTAAAAAGGCACGTCTTTTAGTTGAATGCGAAAAGATACAAGATGTTGGCTCAGAGTATACATTAGTCGACCTGAGAATTCAGTGAAGGTTCATTAATCTTATACAAATTGGCCAAGGGTCAGTTTATTCGGTTACCCGATAGCTGTTGGGATAACCACTTTGTTGCAGCTGCTGATGCAGTTTATCGGCTAACTGCTGCCTTCCCAATGGACCAAGTTGTAATTTATACAGGCTTCCCGATTGTTGAATACGTGTGTTGACTTGATATTGGGTTGCCAACTGTTTGGCTAGTTGATCGATACGGGCTTTATCAGATAATGCCACCACTTGGATATAGTACAGGCTGGTATCTTGCAATTGCGCTAACGCGAGTGACTCTGGGTTTTCAATGTAGATCACTTCGATATTGACGTTAGCCGTACCAGTTTTGAGCATATCCAATTTATGTGCAGCAGCATAGGATAGATCGATAATGCGGTTGTCATGAAACGGGCCACGATCGTTAACCCGCACCACAACACTCTTATTGTTATCGACATTGGTTACTTTGACATAACTTGGCAAGGGCAAGGTTTTGTGAGCCGCCGACATAGAGTACATATCATAGGTTTCACCGTTGGAGGTGAGGTGACCATGAAACTTTGCGCCATACCATGATGCTACACCACTTTGCTTAAAACCTTTGCCTGAAGGCATCACCTGATAAGACTTGCCCAGAACCGTGTAAGTTTTAGGATTGCCGCCACGGCTGTAGGGCTCAAATTTAGGGTGAGCATCTTCAACCTTGGTGACATCGGGAGCATTGCTTGGTGCCACATCATCGCTGATTTTATAGCGGCCACTCTGAGATGAGCAGGCCGCTAACACCAAAGATAGGCTTAAAATAACGGCGCGAGATAAATTACTGTTTAGCATAAGCGTCTTTAAGTTGTTGGCTGAATTGATACACTGCCATGGCATATAATGGGCTGCGATTATAACGGGTGATCACATAAAAGTTATGTAGACCAAGCCAGTAGTCGGTTTGCTCTGCTTGAACTAATTCGACAATTAATCCCTCTTGACTGATATCAAGGTCGATATTCTCTGCCAATGAGACTTCAGGCGATAAGATATCGGCAACCTTATATTCAGGCTTACCGCTTTTCCATACATTTAAGCCTTCTGGTAACTGGTGGGCAGTCAGCGGAATTGCGACCGGCTCTGCTTGTTTCCAATCATGTTGATGGAAGTAGTTGGCGACGCTGCCAATGGCATCCACAGGATTGTTGACTAAATCTCGCTTGCCATCACCATCAAAGTCGACCGCGAAATGACGATAGCTTGAGGGAATAAACTGACCATAGCCCATAGCACCGGCGTAAGAGCCCTTTAACTGATTGATATCCAGTTGCTCTTCATTGGCAAGCAATTGCAAATTTGCCAGCTCTTTACGGAAAAAATCGGCACGTGGTGTGTAGTGAAACCCTAAGGTATACAGGGCATCAATGACAGGGTAATTGCCCATATAGCCACCATAGAAGGTTTCTATACCGATAATAGCGACAATGATCTGTGGGTCGACCTGAAACGTTTTAGCCGCTTTGGTTATGGTTTCACTGTGGGCATTCCAGAATTCTAGCCCTTTGGCTAGACGCTTCTCGGTCAAGAAAATCGGTTGGTACAGATGCCAAGGCTTAGCTTCCCAAGGCGTGGTGATCGCATCGATCACCTTCTGGTTATAGTGAGCCTGATTCAGAAAAGCATCAATTTGTTGTTGATTAAACCCAGCGCTAAGCTGAGATTCAACAAATGCCTGTTTCAGGGCTGAAATGTCACCTTCTTGAGGAATAACGGCATCTTGGGTGGGAGTGATATTTTGCGCCTGAGAGCATGTTGCGGTCAACATTAACGATACGGCGGTTAAAAGGCGCGATAAATTTCTCAATCTTAGCTCCATTATCTGTCTACAAAACGGCGATGGGTATGAATGCTCATTAAAATGCCAAAGCCTGTCATCAGTGTCAGCATCGAAGTACCGCCATAACTTATCAGTGGTAGCGGAACACCTACAACCGGGAGAATTCCCGATACCATGCCGATATTAACAAACACATATACGAAGAAGGTTAAAGTAATACTTCCCGCGAGTAAACGGGCAAAACTGGTTTGTGCTCGGGCGGCGATAACCAGCCCGCGACCAATCACATAAAGATAAAGGGTTAACAGTAATAAGCTGCCTATTAAGCCAAATTCTTCACCGATAACGGCAAAGATAAAGTCGGTATGACGCTCGGGTAAAAACTCCAGTTGTGACTGGGTGCCATCGAGCCAACCTTTGCCCCACAAACCGCCTGAGCCGATGGCGATTTTCGATTGAATAATATGATAGCCTGCGCCGAGCGGATCTTTTTCAGGGTCTAGCAGGGTCAACACGCGAGTACGTTGATAATCGTGCATCAAGAAGAACCATAAAACCGGTAACATAGCCAATACACCACCGACAAAACTGCCGACAATTGCCCAGCTCATTCCCGATAAAAACAGCACGAAGATCCCTGATGCTGCAACCAAAATTGAGGTGCCTAAATCCGGTTGTTTGGCGATAAGCAGTGTAGGAATCAGCAGAATGACCCCAGCGCCAGCAAGGTAGCGTTTTTTCGGTGGTAATGGAAACTTACTGATATACCAAGCCATGGTGATGGGGAAAGCGAGCTTCATCAACTCTGACGGTTGAAACTCCATAAAGCCGAGATTAAGCCAGCGCTGAGCGCCTTTGTTGATCTCGCCAAAAAAGTGAACCCCGAGTAATAGAATGATCCCGGCGATGTAGATGGGAAAAGCCCAGCGTCTAAGCACTTCAGGGTTAATTTGTGCCACAAATACCATGATGCCTAGTGAGAGCCCCATGCGGATCAGTTGTCGCTCCATTAGCGCCATATCTTCGCCGCCAGCAGAATAGATCACAAAAAGACCAAAGCACATTAAGACTAATAGCCCAATGAGCAGTGGCAGATCGATATGCATACGCTGCCAAATGTTGGGACGGTGGCTATGGGCGCTCATGTTTAGAGTTCTCTTCGCTATTGATAGGTTGCTTATCGCGTAACAGATATTCATCAAGCAATGCTCGTGCTACAGGGCCTGCGTTAGCACCACCCCAGCCAGCGTTTTCCAGTACCACAGCTAAAGCGATAGTAGGTGCTTCATAAGGAGCATAAGCCACGATTAAGGCGTTATCTCTTAAATGTTCATCGATGGTATCGGCATCGTATTTTTCATCTTCTGCGACACTGAATACTTGAGCGGTACCGGTTTTCATGGCAGCGGTATAACCTGCATCGACAAAGCGAGATTTATGCGCAGTATCTCTCATTGCTTGGTTTATCACGTCCCAGTTGCTTGGGTCGTTAAGCTCAATTGGGGGCATTCTATCGATAGGGCTTTCCACTTTAGCGCTATCATCTTGTATCGATTTCAATAGATGAGGCACAAAGCGCTCACCTTTGTTAGCTAGAATCGCCACAGAATTGGCTAGCTGCAATGGTGTAGTAGTCCAATAGCCTTGGCCAATTCCTACAGAGATGGTGTCACCGATATACCAAGGTTGATTGTAGCGTATGCGTTTCCAATCTCGTGATGGCATGATCCCTGCTGATTCTTCGAAAATATCGATCCCCGTACGTTCACCAAAGCCAAACTGCAGCATAAAGTTACTTAGCTTATCGATACCGGTTTTATAGGCCAGTTCGTAAAAGTAGATATCACATGAATTCACTAAGGCGCCGTTAACATCGACCCAGCCATGTCCCCAACGTTTCCAGTCACGGTATTTTCTTTCTACACCGGGAATTTGCCAAAAGCCGGGATCCCAAACTCGAGTCTTAGGAGTGACCACTTTGTCATCCAGACCGAGTAGGGCGATGAGAGGCTTAACCGTTGATGCTGGAGCATATTGTCCTTGAGTCGCACGGTTAATTAAGGGGCGCGAGCGTGAGTTAAGCAGTTTACTGTAGGCTTTAGAGCTAATACCGTGAACAAATTTATTGGGGTCATAACTTGGACTCGACACCATCGCTAACACGCCGCCATCACGGGGATCGACAGCGACAATAGAACCTCGACGACCATCAAGCAGCTCCATGGCTTTTTGTTGCAGTTTAAGATCTATGGTGAGGTAAATATCTTGCCCAGGTGTGGGCGCGATAGATTTCAGTGTCCGAATGGCGCGGCCACGGTTGTTAACCTCTTCCTCTAAGTGTCCTGGTTTGCCATGCAGCAAGCTTTCATAAAATTTCTCGATACCTTGCTTGCCAATATCATGGGTTGCGGCGTAGTTGTGCCACAGGCCATTGGCTTGTAATGAGGCTTGGTCACGGTTGTTAATGCGTCCGACATAACCCAGTACGTGAGTCAGTAAGCTGCCATAAGGGTAATAGCGCTTCAAACCCGCATCGATAGAGAAACCAGGGAAAGCATGTTGGTTAACGCTAAACTGCGCCACATCTTCTTCACTGAGACGATTCTTTATAGTTAGCGGTTTAAAGCGGCGATGAAATTTGAGCGACTCTAGTAGGGATTCACGTTCATCGGCACTTATGGCAATTATGTGGCTGAGTCGGTCGAGAGCGTCTGGAATATCGCTAACTTTCTCAGGGATCAGTTGCAGCGAGTAAAAGGGCTGGTTTTCAGCTAATAGCTCGCCGTCACGAGCATAAATAAGCCCACGACTTGGCGCTACAGGCACCACGCGAATACGGTTGTCGTTTGAGCGCGTTTCATAGTCTTTAAAGGAAAGGATCTGTAATTGATACAGGTTAGTAAAGAGTATGGTGAGTAACACGATAACACTGACGAAGGTGAAGATGGCTCGTCGTTTGAATAGTGAAGCTTCGGCTGCATGATTATGCATTGCCATCCGTTTACGTGGCGCCAATTATACTCTCTCCAGCGGTATGTTGGTGTTCACTATCATTAGCCTATCCTTTGGTCATTGGCATAGGGAGAGGACTACTCTCTGTGATACGGATGATTGTTGTTGATGCTCCAAGCCCGGTACAGACTTTCAGCCACCATGACTCTTACCAATGGGTGCGGCATGGTGAGCGCAGAAAGACACCAACTTTGGCTCGCAGCTTGTTTACAGGCGGGGGCAAGTCCTTCTGGGCCGCCAATTAATAAACTGACGTCGCGTCCATCATGTTGCCAGCGACTGAGCTGATCTGCCAGCTCGGGGGTCGTCCAGTTTTTGCCCGGTAGATCTAGGCTAACTATGTGGTTGCCTTTGGGGATTGCCGCTAACATCAGCTCGCCTTCTTTGTGAAGAATACGTGCGATATCGGCATTTTTACCTCGTTTACCGGCTGGGATCTCAGTCAATTCGAATGGCATATCGCGAGGAAATCGACGCTGATATTCTTCAAACCCTGTGGTGACCCAGCTTGGCATGCGGGTGCCTACGGCAACTAACTGTAACTTCATTACTCTGGCTTTTCAGACCATAGCTTTTCTAGCTGGTAGAAGTCACGAGTTTGATCTTGCATTACATGCAAAATAACATCGCCAAGATCGACTAATACCCATTCACTGCTGTCACGGCCTTCGACACCATGAATATGTAGGTTAGCTCGTTTGGCTTCTAGCACTACATTTTCAGCAATCGCTTTAACGTGAGTTTTAGATGTACCTGAACAGATGACCATAAAGTCGGTAATGTTAGATTGGCCGGTGACATCTAATTGCACCACATCTTTGGCTTTTAAATCTTCGACTTTGTCGATGACAAACTGTTTTAGCTCGGCGCTTTGCACGCGGTTTTCCTCATTCATTTTAAACAGCGGAGCAGTATAACAGGTTATAGGGGCAAAGTAAGCGGCAATAGTGGGCTCGACGCGCAGAAATTATCTGGCTTTTGTAGCCGATTCCCCTAGCTAGTGTACAAGTTGTGTTGACGAATATAGTCGCTCACTACTGTCGGGATAGCATCATCTTGGAGTTGATTATTGGCCAATTGTTGACGAATTTCGGTAGAGGAATAAGGTTGTTCGGTTATGGTCACTGGCAAAATTAAGCCACTGGATTGTTGTTGAGCTTGTGCAGCGGCTAATGCGTTTTTATCACCATAATGTCGGTTTAACAATTGCTGCATTTTCGGATTATCGCTCAGTGACCAGCCGGGACGCTGACACACCACGATATGACATAAGTCGAGCAGTTGCTGCCATTGATACCAACTAGGCAAATTGATAAATGAGTCCATGCCCATGATAAACAGTAGCTGATCTTGTGGCTGCTGCTGCTTTAACGTCTGCAGAGTGGTGACCGAATAAGAGGGGCTATCGCGCTTGACTTCGATATCACACAATTTGAGTTCAGGATATTGCTGACAGACTAAGTGAGCCATCGCTAACCTGTGAGCCGTTGTACTGTTAGGTTGCTGCTTATGCGGTGGAATATGATTGGGCATCAGCCATATTTGATCTAATTCTAACGCCTGTTTGACCTCAAGCACGGGATTGATATGGCCAAAGTGGATTGGATCGAAGGTGCCGCCGAGTATGCCTATCTTCATATTAATCCAGTTCGATATGGTTCAGGTGGGCGTGAGCAGCACCATCGTAAAGCAGGCAAAGATGACTAAGGGCTGTCCAATCTTCTACGCCGTGGCGTTTTAGGCGTAATTCAATTTTAGAGGCAAAGGCAAGCATGGTTTCAATCTGTATCAGGTTTAGGCGTGACAGCGCCGCTTGATAGAGCGCCTTGCGCTTATCCCATATTCGTAACTTACTCCATAACCCTTGCAGATTCTCACCTTGTTCTTGTGCCTGTTTTAGCTGCAGTAAGGTCGAGAGCTCTTTAAATTGTCCCCATAATAAAATAGGTACTGCAACACCTTCAGCCTGCAATTGCGACAAGATATGTTGCGCCTTTTGTTGTTGATTATTCAGCAGGGCATCGGCTAATTGGAACACAGTAAAGCGCGATTGATCTTCAAAATATTGAGCCAGTTGTTGGCTGGTGATCTGTTGATTTGGATTGAGTAGCTGCAGCAGTTGTAGCGCTTGATCGGCTGCAAGCAGATTGCCTTCATAGAGGCTATAGAGCATCTGCTGGGCATCTTGGGTTAAGTTAAGCGCAAAATGCCGTATTCGCCCTTGTAACCAACGTTGAAACTGAGCGCCTTCTGGCGTAGTACAAGGAATATAGACCCCATGCTCATCAAGGCTTTTAAACCATTTGGAGCGCGTCTGTTCGCTGGCAAGTTTAGGACCCGTGAGCAATAACAATATATCGGGGTTGATGGTCTGCATCAGCGCTTGCAATTGAGCACTGCCTTCACTGCCGGGTTTTGCCTGAGGAAGGTGCAGCTCGACAATGCGGCGGCTGGCAAACAGGCTCATGGTGTGCCACTCTTCGAGTAGATCATTCCAGTTAAATCCACTTTCTTGGGTTAACTGGATTTTTTCTTCAAATCCCTGTGCTTTGGCCTGGGCATAAATGGTGGCTTTAGCGGTTTCGCACAGCCAAGGGTCATCACCAAACACCATATAACAAGGTTTGAGAGGGGAGGCTTGTTTGGTGAGTTGGTCTGGATATACCCGCATTAATTTGTCTCGATCGAGGCCAAAATTTGGATGATTTGATCTGCCGCTTGAATTCGCATTTCTTTGACTAACAGCTCCATTTCACGGCTCTTTGCTAATGCCGTGCGTGGATCGTCGAGATAATCACGATGAATATCAACATCAAAGCGCTGGCTTTCACGATTAGGGACTTGTACCGCAAACGAGACCAGATAGTTGAGCTCATATTCGGCCACATTACCTGTCGGGTAAAGCGATAAGGTGGTGCGATCTAACGAGTCTGCGATTAGACGTAATGTGGGAATATCGGTTTGGTTTTCAACCACGTTAATGCTGTTAAGTCGTAAACGTTCACGGACTAAACGAGTGAGCTCGCTGTATTCATCTTGGCTGCTCAGGTTAAGCGTCTTAAGTGCATCGGGAATAGAGTAACTACGCTGAAGTTTAAAACCGCAGCCGCTGGTGGTTAATAAGGTTAAAGTTAAAACTGCGAAACATAAACGTTTGATAAACATAGGCCTTATCATCTATTTCCTAAGCTGTAAACATAAGTTGTGAGGCTCAGTCATCGCGGTGATGACTGAGCCATTGACTACAATAATGGCGCGCTTAGTTCGCTACGATATTAAGTAGTTTGCCCGGTACATAAATCACTTTGCGTACCGTTTTACCTTCTGTGTGTTTCTGCACGCCTTCTTCGGCTAATCCTGCAGCTTCTACCGTTTCTTTATCGGCATCGGCGGCAACGGTGATTTTTGCGCGCAGCTTACCGTTTACTTGAACGATAATCAGCTTGCTGTCTTCCACCAAGGCGGACTCATCTACTTGCGGCCACTGGCTTTCCTCAATCACTTGTTCAAAGCCTAAGGCTTGCCATAGGCTAAAGCAAGTGTGTGGAATAATTGGATAAAGCAGACGTACCACGGCTGATAATGCTTCTTGCATCAGCGCTCGGTCTTGTGGGTCATCCATTGGCGCTTTCAGTAGACGGTTCATCAACTCCATCACTGACGCAATTGCGGTGTTGAACATCTGACGACGCTCGACATCATCACCAACTTTGGCGATGGTCTTGTGCAATTCACGACGCAGCTCTTTCTGTGCTGGAGTCAGAGAGGCAAGGTTGAGTTCGCTCACTGGACCTTGAGATACATGATCGTGTGCCAGTTTCCACAGCCGCTTAATAAAGCGATGTGCGCCTTCTACGCTTGACTCTTGCCATTCCAAAGTTAACTCTGGCGGCGCGGCAAACATCATAAATAGACGAACGGTATCGGCACCGTATTTGTCGACCATCTCTTGTGGATCGATACCATTGTTTTTCGACTTGGACATCTTGCTCATGCCGGTATACACCAGTTCATGTCCTTGGCTGTCTACGGCTTTTACGATACGACCTTTGTCATCAGTTTCTGTCACAGTGGCATCGTTTGGTGAAACCCAAACACGTGCACCTTTTTCATCGGTGTAGTAGAAGGCATCAGCCAATACCATTCCCTGAGTCAATAGACGTTTGGCTGGTTCATCACTGTTCACTAAGCCGATATCACGCAGCAGTTTGTGGAAGAAGCGGAAATAAAGCAGGTGCATACATGCATGTTCAATACCACCGATATATTGATCCACTGGAAGCCAATAGTTAGCTTTGGCTGGATCAAGCATCTGGTCTGCTTGCGGGCTACAGTAACGCGCGTAATACCAAGATGACTCCATGAAGGTATCGAAGGTATCCGTTTCTCTAAAGGCTTCTTGACCGTTGACTTGGGTCTTAGCCCATTCTTTGTCTGCCTTGATTGGGCTTTGGATACCATCCATAACCACATCTTCTGGCAGAACAACGGGCAGTTGATCTTCAGGCGTTGGCATCACAGTGCCATCGGCCAGTGTCACCATAGGGATTGGAGCACCCCAGTAGCGTTGACGCGATACACCCCAATCACGTAGACGGAAGTTTACTTGGCGCTTACCTTTACCTTCAGCGGTAAGTTTGGCATCGATGGCATCGAATGCAGCTTGGAAGTCAAGGCCGTCAAACTCTGCAGAATTAAACAAAATGCCTTTTTCAGTATAAGCTTCAGTGCTGATATCCAGCTCGCCATCTACTGGCTTGATCACGCCTTCGATAGCTAAACCGTACTTAGTGGCAAACTCGTAATCACGTTGATCGTGACCCGGAACCGACATCACCGCGCCAGTACCATAGTTCATCAATACAAAGTTGGCGGCCCAAATAGGCACTAGCTTACCGGTTAATGGATGCACGGCTTTAAGACCGGTATCGACACCTTTTTTCTCCATCGCAGCCATGGCCGCTTCGGTGGTGTCGGCGTTTTTACATTCTTCGATAAAGGCGGCAAGCTCAGGATTATTTGCTGCAGCTTGTTCGGCTAATGGGTGGCCTGCTGCAATGGCAACATAGGTCACGCCCATAACGGTATCGGGACGAGTGGTGTAGATATCGAAGCTTTGTTCGCTACCATCGACCTTAAAGGTCATTTCGATACCTTCACTGCGGCCAATCCAGTTACGCTGCATCGCCTTAACTTGCTCAGGCCATTCATCGAGCTGATCGATATCGTTTAGCAGTTCTTCTGCGTAGTCAGTGATCTTAATGAACCACTGTGGGATCTCTTTCTGAACCACTTGAGTGTCACAGCGCCAGCAGCAACCGTCTTGTACTTGCTCGTTCGCCAGTACGGTTTCATCATTTGGACACCAGTTTACCGAAGCGGTCTTTTTGTAGACTAAGCCCTTTTCGTACAACTTGGTGAAGAACCATTGTTCCCAACGGTAATACTCAGGTGTACAAGTGGCGATTTCACGGCTCCAATCATAACCAAAACCGAGCATTTTTAGCTGGTTCTTCATGTAGTCGATGTTTTCGTAAGTCCAAGGCGCTGGTGCGGTTTTGTTGTTAATTGCCGCATTTTCTGCTGGTAGGCCGAAAGAATCCCAACCAATAGGTTGTAATACGTTTTTGCCTTGTAAACGCTGGTAACGAGCGACGACATCGCCTATGGTGTAGTTACGGACATGGCCCATATGCAGTCGGCCCGAAGGATACGGAAACATAGAGAGGCAATAGAATTTTTCCTTGCTCTCATCTTCGGTGACTTCAAATGTTTTAGTGTCTTGCCAGTGCTGTTGCACCTTAGCTTCAATCTCTGAAGGTAGATATTGCTCTTGCATTGATGATTCCCGGCCATGCCGCTTATTATTTATTCTTCGCGCCAGATCGCGCGAGTCGCGAGTTAGATCTGCATAGAATAAACTAGAAGTGAGTCATTAAAAAGGTTCGCATGAAGGAGTATTGAACATGAGTGAAAGAAGTACTGAGTTACTGTCGCTTTATGAGGCTCTGATAGCGCAAGTTAAATTGGATTTTTCTGAAGATAATTCAAAGACAGTCAAAGAGTTATATAAGCTTGTTACCGCCAGTAAAGAATTCTTGCTGATCAAGAAGCAGGCTAAAGAAGATGAACTCGTTTTGGTGGAACATTTCTTAAAACGTGAGATCGCCAACTATTTACAAGAACAAAACGCCGAAGAGTTAAGTCACAGCCCAACCGTTATTGCTGCCGAAAATACGCTTTGGCATTGGTTGAGTGAGATCACCGACCGCAGTCAGATTGAGTGGCATGAGGTAACACAAGACATAAAACATCAAGGTTACTACAAAAGCGGTGAGATTGTGGGGCAGGGAACCTTAGTGTGCACAGGCTGTGGTCATGAGATGCGTATCGAATTTCCAGGGGTCATTCCAGATTGTCCCGAGTGCGATTGCGAGCAATTTACTCGTGAGGCGTTAGCACCATAATAACTTGGTACTGAGTGAAATTATTCATCTACAAAAAAGCGCTCAAGATGTTGAGCGCTTTGTGTATTACAGGGCTTTATGTCTACGAAGCCGATATTGTCTCAACAGAGCGATAATACAAATCCCCCAACTGAGTATTAACACCGGCCATTGCCCCCATTTTAAAAATAAGGTTTCGCCTTTTACTAGTGGGATGCTGGCATGCAGTACCGCAGTTTCAAATTGAGGCAACTTATCGGTAATTTTACCTTGTGGATTTACCACTGCGGTGACGCCATTATTGGTGGCGCGCACAAGAGGTCGCCCTAGTTCGATGGCTCGCATCTGGGCAATTTCCATGTGTTGTAATGGACCATCTGAATGACCAAACCAGGCATCATTGGATACGGTTAACAACAGCTCGGTATCATCATTGACGTTAGCCCTAAGCTGCTCGGGGAAGACTATTTCGTAACAAATCGCCGGAGCAAGTTGGTGGCCGACAGCGTTAAGATTTGGCTGTTGATAATCTCCCCGTGCAAATGACGACATGGGTAAGTTAAAAAATGGCGCGATGGGACGCAGCAAATCTTCTAAGGGAACAAACTCACCGACAGGGACCAGGTGATGTTTTCTAAATTCATTTTCGCCATTACCTTGATAATCGGGAGCATCTTGATGAGATTGATTGTAATTCCCCAACACGATAAGAGAATTATAAAACTGCTTTTGTGGGCGACTGATAATCCCTGTGATAATGGCCGCATCGTTAAGATTAGCGACTTTGTTCGCGTTATCTAAAAAGGGTTGCACCATATTTTCGGTTGCGGGAATAGCAGCTTCTGGCCAGATAAAAATATCGGTATCGTCTAAGTGGGGACGAGATAGCTCCATATATTTAAGAATGATGGGCCAAAGCTCCTCGGGCTGCCATTTCATGCTTTGCGCAATGTTCCCTTGTACTAAGGTGACTCTAACTTGTTTACCTGTCTCGTCAATAGGCGAAAGACGCTGGGCGAAATGGCTGCCGAGCAGTAATAGCGCACTGCTGACAATGATAGTCGCAGCGCGTTTAATGACAGGACGTTCGACTTGAATAAATAGCAGTGCTAAGGCACCTGCAAACATCACTACAATATAGCTAAGGCCTAACGCCCCTATTATGCTGGCAAGCGGACTTAACGGGCCGCTGGTTTGAGTATAGCCAGCCCAAAGCCATGGGAATCCTGTAATCACCCAACCTCTGGCCCACTCCATCACCACCCAAATTGCGGGGAACAACAATAGATATTTGATCGAACGCGACATGGATACTGATAACTTGGCAAGCAACATGCCTGAAATCGCATGATATAGTGCGAGATAGAGAGCCAAAAGCGCCATTAATGCTAAAGAAGCGATTAAGGGCATACCTCCGAAGTCGGCCATGCTGACATGAAGCCAGCTTATTCCGGTAGAGAAACAGCCAAAACCGAAACTCAACCAATATTTAAAAGCCTGCCTTGGCGTGAGCGATTCACTCTGCACTAAAGCAAAAGCCAGCGCGATAAAGTAGATGGGCCATATGCTATAAGGGGCAAATGAGAGTGCGGTACTGGCACCTGCCAAATAGGCAAGTACCAGTTTAAGCAGAGGCTTTTGGGCAAATGCCCTAAGTTGTTGCAGCATTAATGTCTCTAAATAAGGAATGGATAACTTAGAAGTTATCGTCTTCTGTTTGTGTATCGGGTAACTTAACTCTGAGCTGAACCAAGCGGCGGGTATCGGCGCTGATCACTTTAAATTCAATATCATCGATGATGATTTTTTCGTTACGCTCAGGAAGGTGACCAAAAGCGTGGGAGACTAAACCGCCGACAGTATCAAACTCTTCATCACTAAATTGTGTATTGAAGGTTTCGTTAAAGTCTTCGATAGGTGTCAATGCCTTAAGCATGTAGATCTGTTTACCGACTTTGCGGATCTCAGTTTCTTCGGCAGAGTCATGGTCAAATTCATCTTCGATTTCCCCGACAATCTCTTCGAGAATATCTTCAATGGTGACTAGGCCTGAAACACCGCCATATTCGTCGACAACAATCGCCATATGATAGCGTTGTGAGCGGAATTCTTTGAGTAATACATCGACCCTTTTGCTTTCGGGTACCACAACGGCGGGACGAATAACTTGTTCGAGTGAGAAAGGTTCATCGCTGTTTTTAAAGCCATACTGAAGCAGATCTTTGGCCAGCAAAATGCCTTCGATATGATCTTTATCTTCATTGACTACGGGGAAGCGAGAATGTGCCGAGCCGATAACCGTCGATAGCAGTTCTTCTACCGTGTTATCTATCTTTAGCGCCACAATTTGTGCTCGTGGGATCATGATGTCACGCACGCGCAGATCGGAGACTTCTAAAACACCTTTAATCATTTCGCGAGTATCTTCGCTGATCACTTCTCGTTGTTCAGCGTCGTGGATCACCTCCACTAGTTCATCGCGATTTTGTGGTTCGCCCTGGAATAACTGACTTACTTTTTCTAACCAGCCCTTCTTGTGGGCGTTGGTACTCGGTGGGATATCATCACTCATAGTTATTTCCTGACCAAAATGGTCAATCATTGCTCCTTATAAGGATTAGGAAAGCCTAGGCTTTCAATTAGTTGAGTCTCTAACGACTCCATCTCTTCTGCTTCAGTTTCATCGATGTGATCATACCCTAGCAGATGAAGACAACCATGTACAACCATGTGCGCCCAGTGGGCTTCTAAGGGCTTGTTTTGGCTGCTAGCTTCCGCTTCGACCACAGGCACACAGATCACCAAATCGCCAAGCAGTGGAAGTTCAACCTCGGGTGGCGATTCGAAAGGGAAGGATAGCACATTTGTCGGCTTATCCTTACCGCGATAAGTGTGATTTAACTGCTGGCTCTCAGCCACGTCAACCAAGCGTATCGTCAGCTCGGCTTCAGGCATGGTTTGATCCAATGCTAAACGCACCCAAGTTTCAAATTGTGTTTGAGTGGGCAGCCTATTACTGTCGATGGCGATTTGTAGATCTAAAGCGAGATCAATAGCTTGCTGTTTATGCGTCATTATGCTCGCTTCCTTGCATGCTGGTCTCTGGCGTATATCGAGCTTGACGTTCGCTATCTCGCTTGGCTTTTTCGCTGGCCTGCTTCTGTTCGTGAACTTCATAGGCTTCGACGATACGGGCAACCACAGGATGGCGCACAACATCTTTAGCTTGGAAGAAGTTAAAGCTAACTTCATCAACCTGACTCAATACCTCGATGGCATGACGTAGGCCAGATTTTTGGCTTTTCGGTAAATCGATTTGGGTAATATCACCGGTGATCACGGCTCGAGAGTTAAAGCCAATACGAGTCAAAAACATCTTCATCTGTTCGACTGTGGTGTTTTGGCTCTCATCTAGGATGATAAAGGCATCGTTTAAGGTACGGCCGCGCATATAGGCTAAAGGAGCGACTTCAATCACGCTACGCTCAATTAAACGCTCAACCTTTTCAAAGCCCATCATTTCAAACAGGGCGTCATATAAAGGACGTAAATAGGGATCGACCTTCTGACTTAAATCTCCTGGTAGGAATCCAAGTTTCTCACCGGCTTCTACCGCAGGACGGGTCAGCAAAATACGTCTGACTTCTTGGCGTTCTAGAGCATCTACCGCCGCCGCAACCGCAAGGTAAGTTTTACCAGTTCCAGCAGGGCCAATACCAAAGCTGATATCGTGGCGAACAATATTGGCCACATAATCGCTTTGATTTGGGTTTCTGGGTTTGATCACGCCGCGTTTGGTCTTGATATACAACTCTTTGTCATCGCGAGGGGCTTCAGCCTCAATGGCGATAGCTTGTTGAATGGCGACATGAACTGTATCGGGTTCGAGATCGGGCGTGCTACCACGAACCGGTTGAGTCTCGATATAGAGCTCTTTTAATAAGTTGTTGACAGTAAGACAGTTTCTAGCTTGGCCGACAATTTGAAAATGATTGTTGCGGTAATTAATTTCGACGCCGATACGACGTTCTAATTGTTTGATATTGTCATCAAAAGGGCCGCAAAGAGACGCAAGTCTGCGGGTATCAGAAGGCTCTAAATACAGATTAAGAGTGGTTAATTTATTTGACAAAAATAACTCCAAATGATGTTTGTCTTTAGCCACGAAAAAGTGAACGGCTGTGTTACACAGTTTACGAGGCATTAAGGTTAAATGCTAACCCTAATTTGTCGAAAATGATTTGCTAAATATTACGGTATATTGCAATAAAAAAGCGACTGTAGTGGCAGTCGCTTTTCGCTAACCTATGACGCTGTGATATCAGCGTTTAAGGGATATATTGGGTAACCCCTAATTCATCATCTTTCTTATGCTTAGCTAAGATATCCGATGGACGTAGATCGCGACGTAAATCCATTTCATCTTCACCACGGATAAAGTTACCGCGCAGTGAGTTTGTATACACATCAACAATCTCAACGTCGACAAAGCTACCAATATGCTTAGGATCACCTTCGAAATTCACCACTCGGTTATTTTCGGTGCGACCACGCAGCTCCATTGGGTTTTTCACCGATGGACCTTCAACTAAGATGCGCTGTACTGTGCCTAACATCTGGCGGCTGTAACGCATTGCTTGTTGAGTGATGCGGTCTTGCAATATGGCTAGGCGCTCTTTCTTTTCTTCCATTGATACATCATCAGGCAGATCTGCCGCAGGTGTACCAGGACGTGCGCTGTAGATGAAGCTAAAGCTGTGATCAAATTGAACATCTTCAATCAGTTTCATGGTGTCGGCGAAGTCTTGTTTAGACTCACCCGGGAAACCAATAATGAAGTCAGAACTGATTTGAATATCAGGACGCGCTTTACGGAGACGACGGATGATCGACTTATATTCGATGGCCATATGGCCACGTTTCATTTGTGTCAGGATCAGATCCGAACCCGATTGTACTGGTAAGTGGAGGAAACTCACTAATTCTGGCGTGTCTTCATACACATCGATAATGTCTTGAGTAAACTCAATGGGGTGGCTAGTGGTAAAACGAATACGGTCGATACCGTCAATTGCCGCCACATAGCGAAGTAGTTCTGCAAAAGTACAGATATCATCGTCATGAGTCGCACCGCGATATGCGTTTACGTTTTGTCCAAGCAGGTTAACTTCACGTACACCTTGTTCGGCTAGCTGGGCGATTTCAAGGATCACATCGTCGACGGGACGGCTGACTTCTTCACCTCGGGTGTAAGGCACCACGCAGAAAGAGCAGTATTTGCTACAGCCTTCCATAATAGAGACGAACGCGCTCGGTCCCTCGGCGCGAGGCTCTGGTAGGCGATCAAATTTCTCAATTTCTGGAAAGCTCACGTCGATAACGGCTTTTCCGCCTTGCTGGATCTGCTCGATCATCTCAGGTAAACGGTGCAAGGTTTGTGGACCAAAGATAAGGTCAACACATTGAGCGCGCTCTTTAATCGCCTTGCCTTCTTGCGAGGCAACACAGCCACCGACACCTATGATGAGGTTCGGGTTTTTATCTTTTAATGTCTTCCATCGACCAAGCTGATGGAACACTTTTTCTTGTGCTTTTTCACGAATAGAACAGGTATTTAAAAGCAGTACATCTGCTTCCTCTGCTTCCTCGGTTAAGGTATAACCTTGGTAATCGTCTAGTAGGTCGGCCATCTTTGATGAGTCGTACTCATTCATCTGACAGCCCCAAGTTTTAATATGGAGTTTCTTACTCATCAGTTTGCGCCGTGTTGCATTACTGGGAAAAATAGCGCGATATTTTACCCTTTGAGGCGCACGCTGGCTAGCGTTTGCACGTTATATGTTAAAAATTACTTTGGTGCGGTGTTGTTAGCCTTTGCTAATAAAGCCATTTCACTGAAATCATTCTCGGCGATGTGAGCCGCACTGAAGGCTTCATACATTGCTTGGCTACTTCGACGGGCTTGATAGCTAATGCTCGAATCTATCTCCATTCTAAACTGATTCAGTAATTCAACCGTATATTGATGTAGGGCATAATCGAACGGTGAACGATAAGTTATAGTAATGGTTTCCATCTCTGCTGTAGCATTTATGAATGTTGCGTCGGTTGATGCGGCGTATACGTTGGGTAACAATGAAGCACTCATTAATAGGCCGACTAAAATTGCACTTTTCATATGACACTCCGTGACATAATGGGGGGTGTAAACTTAGGTTTGATTTAAGCCTATTCTTGTAGGCTCAGGTGCAGTGTAGAAAAGAAACATCGACACGGATTGTGGGCTTTGTAACCAATTATGAGTATGTGAGCTGTCAGTCACATTTGTACACGTATTAAATACAATAGAAACAAATTAAGTAAAAAATGGAGTGATTCTTAGGGTGAGTCAGCATCAAAACCAATTTTTAACCAAGGATGTGGTGATTTTAGGCGGTGGTATGGTCGGAGCCGCAACGGCTATCGGCCTGGCGCAACTCGGGCTGTCTGTGGCGCTGGTTGAAGCATTTGAACCTAAAGCCTTTAGTCCAGAGCAGCCGCTGGATTTACGTGTTTCAGCCATTAGTGTTGCCTCGGAAAAATTACTCGAACGTCTTGGGGCTCTTGAGGCTATCGCCTCAATGCGGCAAGTCGCCTATAAAGGATTAGAAACCTGGGAGATGGAAGGCTTTATTACCCAGTTCCACAGCGATCAAATTGGTGCGACTCATCTTGGTCATATCGTTGAAAATCGCGTGATCCAACTTGCGCTGTGGCAAGCCTGTAAAGGTTATGACAATTTACAATTGATCTGCCCAGCCAAAGTGAGCCAATTTGAGCGTATAGACAACGGCATTAAACTGCATTTAGATAATCAACAGATCATAGAGACTCGATTACTGGTGGGTGCCGATGGGGCTAACTCGCAAGTACGTCAGTGGGCGGGTATTGGTATCACTGGCTGGGACTATGCTCAATCTGCGATGTTGATCAATATTGAAACAGAGCTCCCAGAGCAAGATGTTACCTGGCAACAGTTTACGCCGAAAGGCCCCCGTTCTTTGTTGCCATTGCCGGGAAATAATGCCTCCTTAGTTTGGTACGATGATGCTAATCGCATTGCGCAACTGTCGAGCTTAAATTCTACTGCGTTGGCTGAACAGATTAAGCAGGTATTTCCACAGCGACTCGATCGCAGCTTTAAGGTGATTAACCATGGCTGCTTTAAACTTACCCGCCGTCATGCGCAGCGCTATTATGATGATAACTTAGTGATCTTAGGTGATGCGGCCCATACGATAAATCCGTTAGCTGGGCAGGGGGTAAACCTAGGTTTTAAAGATGTGGCCGCATTAATATCTTGCTTTGAAGAGGCGATTAAACAGCAGCAGAGCTGGTGGACTAATGAGTTATTAGCCAAGTATCAAGCCAGCCGTTATCGTGATAATCAGCTGATGATGACCACCATGGATCTGTTTTACGCCAGCTTCAGTAACGATCTATTGCCGCTGAAATTATTGCGTAATTCGGCGCTTAAAGTGGCTAATATCGACTCACCGATTAAGCGGCAAGTGCTCAAATATGCCATGGGGTTGTAACCATATTTCTTTATAATTCCTTCTGAAATAAAGCCCTTAATCAGTCTTGATAAGGGCTTTATTTTATCGGATTTGTTGCAATGGCAGCCCCGTGCTAAAATGCCGCGTTTTTTATGCGTTTGCGAGATAGGCATAGGTTAAATGAGCAATATTAAACTGATTGTTGGGCTTGCTAATCCGGGCGACAAATATGAACAAACAAGACATAACGCCGGGGCTTGGTACGTCAACGAGCTAGCGCGTGTTTGTGGCGTTTCATTAGTTGCAGACAGTAAATATTATGGCCTGACTGCAAGAGCAACCTTATTTGGTCACGATGTCCGCTTGCTGATCCCGACCACTTTTATGAATCTCAGTGGTAAATCGGTTGCCGCCTTGGCTAATTTCTTTCGCATTAAACCGGAAGAAATTCTAGTCGCCCACGATGAGCTAGACATGCCTCCTGGTGTGGCTAAATTTAAACTCGGTGGCGGCCACGGCGGACATAACGGTTTAAAAGATATTATTGCTAAACTTGCCAATGATAAAAACTTCTATCGTTTGCGCATTGGTATTGGTCATCCTGGTGACAAAAGTTTGGTGAGCAATTTTGTATTAAGTAAGGCGCCGCAAGTAGAGCAGCGTCTTATCGAAGAAGTGGTCGATGAGGCCGTTCGTTCGACAGAAGTCCTATTTAAAGAAGATATGAGTAAGGCGATGCATCGTCTGCATTCATATAAAGCAGGTTAATTACAACGCTGTTGGCGCTAAGGCCTGCAGATGTGAACAGCATTATTATTGGTTCGGCCGATAATACTTATTGAATAAAGGTAAAAGTATGGGTTTTAAATGTGGCATCGTTGGCCTACCAAACGTAGGTAAATCGACACTGTTCAATGCATTAACTAAAGCGGGTATCGAAGCGTCGAACTTCCCCTTCTGTACTATTGAACCTAACACCGGTGTGGTGCCAGTGCCCGATCTACGCTTAGAAGCGTTGGCAGAAATTGTTAAACCTGAGCGTGTCTTACCGACAACCATGGAGTTTGTGGATATCGCAGGCTTGGTAGCCGGTGCATCTAAAGGTGAAGGTTTAGGTAACAAGTTCCTGGCTAACATCCGTGAAACTGACGCGATTGGCCATGTTGTTCGTTGTTTCGAAGACGATAACATTGTTCACGTTGCTAACAAGGTATCGCCTGCAAGTGATATCGAAGTGATCAACACCGAATTGGCGCTGGCTGATTTAGATTCTTGTGAGCGCGCCATCATTCGTCAGCAAAAACGTGCCAAAGGCGGCGATCAAGAAGCTAAGTTTGAAGTTAGCGTACTGGAAAAAATGCGTCCAGTATTGGACGAAGGCAATATGCTACGTTCAATGGATCTAACTAAAGAAGAGTTAGCGGCAGTTCACTATCTTAACTTCCTGACGTTAAAGCCAACTATGTATATTGCTAACGTTGCCGAAGATGGCTTTGAAAACAATCCTCATCTTGATGCGGTTCGCGAAATTGCGGCAGCTGAAAATGCGGTTGTAGTACCAGTTTGTGCGGCAATCGAATCTGAACTTGCTGAGATGGACGCCGAAGACCGAGATGAGTTTATGGCTGATTTGGGGCTGGAAGAGCCTGGTTTAGATCGCGTTATCCGTGCCGGTTATGAGCTATTAGATTTACACACTTACTTTACTGCAGGTGTAAAAGAAGTTCGCGCTTGGACTGTTCGTGTTGGTGCATGTGCACCGCAAGCCGCAGGTGTGATCCACACCGATTTCGAACGTGGTTTCATTCGTGCTCAAGTGATGTCATACGACGACTTTATCCAATATAAAGGTGAAGCCGGTGCTAAAGAAGCGGGTAAATTACGTGTCGAAGGTAAGACCTATGTGGTTAAAGATGGCGATGTAATGCATTTCTTGTTTAACGTTTAAGTGACGAGATAAACCTAAAATCATTGGCGTTCTCGCCGTGCTTTTGATTAACGACTCAAGTAGAACCTTGGGTCGTTTTTATTTTGTAAACATAGCGGTTTAGCTAAGTTAATCGTCTGAAATCGCCATTTTCACACTTTTATTGGATAAGCCTCGCTCACTTTGGTGAGTTTATAAGCGAATGGATCTCATAGTTTAAAATAGCGAAAAAAAGCTGTTGACCTGCATACGCTGAATAAGCATAATACGCCCCGTTCCTCAGCAAGAGGGGCAAGATCCAAATAGATGGCAATGTAGCTCAGCTGGTTAGAGCACAGCACTCATAATGCTGGGGTCGCAGGTTCAAGTCCCGCCATTGCTACCATCTATTTAAGATGTATATTTGGATTATCTTTATCAGGATATAAAATTGATAACTCCGTGCGGGAGTGGTGGAATTGGTAGACACGCCAGATTTAGGTTCTGGTGCCGCAAGGTGTGAGAGTTCAAGTCTCTCCTCCCGTACCATTATTTTTAGCTAGTGATATATTTTCATTAGCTTGAAGCAGATTGATTGGGGTATCGCCAAGCGGTAAGGCACCGGGTTTTGATCTCGGCATTCCCAGGTTCGAATCCTGGTACCCCAGCCATTTTTTCAGTGTAAATTTTTCTGGATTAATGCTTATCTAAATCGCTTCAACAGTTTTGGGGTATCGCCAAGCGGTAAGGCACCGGGTTTTGATCTCGGCATCCCCAGGTTCGAATCCTGGTACCCCAGCCATTTATCGAAAGGTAAATGTGGCAATGTAGCTCAGCTGGTTAGAGCACAGCACTCATAATGCTGGGGTCGCAGGTTCAAGTCCCGCCATTGCTACCATCTTTTCAGTTACAGCTGATTAGATCTTTTCAGTTACGACTGACAAGATAAATAAAGTAGCAAGTTGGAACTAACTCCCGACAATATGGCTACCATCTTTATCAGGATGTAAAACTAGACGTAGTGCGGGAATGGTGGAATTGGTAGACACGCCAGATTTAGGTTCTGGTGCCGCAAGGTGTGAGAGTTCAAGTCTCTCTTCCCGTACCATTTATTTTTAGTTAGTGATACTCTTGTTGCTAACCTAAAGCGAAAGCTTATTGGGGTATCGCCAAGCGGTAAGGCACCGGGTTTTGATCTCGGCATCCCCAGGTTCGAATCCTGGTACCCCAGCCATATTTATCTTTATCAGGATATAAAACTGATACATGCGAGGAGTGGTGGTGTTTGAACTTAGCTAGACACGCCAGATGATGAACTCGTTATCTTTATCAGGATATAAAACTAGACGCAGTGCGGGAGTGGTGGAATTGGTAGACACGCCAGATTTAGGTTCTGGTGCCGCAAGGTGTGAGAGTTCAAGTCTCTCCTCCCGTACCATTATTTAATAAAAAGCCTGTCTTGTAGACAGGCTTTTTTATTGCCCTTTTGCGTACTAAATCACAGCAAGCACATGCTTTAGCCTACCTCATGCACCTTATAGTCTATTTCTAGCCCTTCTTTACCCGCTCGATGCCTAGGCTTCTTTTTCGCAATTTCAAAGATAATACTAATCAGCATAAGGATGTCATCGTTCAGTTAGAATCTAGCGATTCTGAGGGAAGGGGGGAGCACATAGTTATTCTACGGTCAAACTCGTTAATATGGCATCAGAAGTGCTAAACCCGCCTGTTAGGCATATTTTTAGCTTTCTACTTCTACGTTGAATGGTCCCATAAGGAATAACCAATCCATAATCCATTCGCCTTGAATGAGTTGCCAAGAAGCTCTTTCTTATGCTGATTGGAATTAATCGTCTTATTGAAAATGAGCCAATAAAAAACGCACTCGATTGAGTGCGTTTTTTGTGTGGCAAAGTCAGTAACTATTAATAATTACTGCTTAAACATCGCAGAAATTGACTCTTCATTGCTTACACGACGAATCGCTTCGGCCATCACGGTAGACATAGTTAACTGAGTGACTTTATCTAGTGCTGCGATTTCAGGGCTTAGCGGAATAGTATCGGTCACAATGACTTCATCAATTACTGATTCAGCAATATTTTTCGCTGCATTACCTGAGAATACAGGGTGAGTAGCATAAGCAAATACACGGTTTGCGCCATGCTCTTTCAGTGCTTCAGCCGCTTTACATAAAGTACCGCCTGTATCGATCATGTCATCGACTATGATGCAATCACGGCCCTGAACATCACCTATGATATGCATAACCTGCGCTACGTTGGCTTGAGGACGACGCTTATCGATGATTGCTAAATCTGAATCATCAAGCAGTTTCGCTACAGCACGAGCACGTACTACACCACCGATATCAGGAGAAACAACAACCGGGTTGTCGAGTTTTTTTCCTAGCATATCTTCTAGCAGTACAGGGCTACCAAATACGTTATCTACTGGCACATCGAAGAAACCTTGGATCTGCTCAGCGTGAAGGTCACAAGTCAATACGCGGTCAACACCAACGCTTGATAGGAAGTCTGCAACCACTTTAGCGGTAATAGGGACACGAGCACTACGAACACGACGGTCTTGTCGTGCATAACCAAAGTAAGGAATAACCGCAGTAATGCGGCCAGCCGATGCACGACGTAATGCATCAACCATCACGATAAGTTCCATTAAGTTATCGTTAGTTGGTGCGCAAGTAGACTGGATGATAAACACATCCGCCCCACGTACATTTTCGTTAATCTGGACACTGATTTCACCGTCGCTGAACACGCCAACCACTGCGTCTCCAAGTTTACAAAATAGACGATCGGCTATCTTCTTTGCGAGACTAGGGGTTGCGTTACCGGCAAATAGTTTAATGTCAGGCACTGTATGGACCTCAGGCGTATGGTTCATTTAATGAACGAGATAAATAGGCTTATCCCGAATGGTTTTAACACTGCGCTAAGCGCAACATTAATGGTGATTTATTTGTCCCTTTGGCGATGAAACCACTCATGCTTGCGGGTAACTGCGCAAAGGCAGTTTCGGCCTGCTGGCGGCTATCAAAGGTACCGAAAACACATGCTCCTGTACCTGTCATCCGAGACGGCGCATATTCTATCAGCCACGCCAATGCTTTGGCAACTTGGGGGTGAAGTTCACTGACCAGTTGCTCACAATCATTATGCCATTTATTGTGCATTAAATCGGCTAATTTTAGTTTAGGGGTATTACGCGGAAGTTGGGGATGTTGAAACACTTCGCCAGTCGATACATGCACATCGGGTGTAATGACAAGATACCAAGGTTCATCAAGCTCGACACTTAATAATTTTTCTCCAACACCTTCGGCAAATGCGGCTAAACCATTAATAAATACAGGAACATCGGCACCGAGTTGCAAGCCAATATCGGCTAGTTGTTGTTGGCTTAAACCCGTAGCCCATAACTGATTTAAGGCGACTAAAGTGGTTGCTGCATCGGATGATCCCCCACCGATCCCGCCTCCCATGGGCAGAATTTTATCGAGCCAGATCTCTGCGCCCAGTTGAGTACCTGTTTGTTGTTGGAGTAATTTTGCGGCTCTGAGAATTAAGTTATCGCTATTTGCGACAACGTTACTCATTGTGGAATGTAATGTGAGTTCGCCAGTTTCATTGATGGCAAAATCAAGCTGATCGCCATAGTCGATAAATTGGAACAGGGTTTGTAATTCATGGTAACCATCGGCGCGTCTGCCATTGATATGCAGAAACAGGTTGAGTTTTGCCGGTGCTGGCCAGGCTTTCGAGATGGAGTTATTCATTCTTTTTTCAGTTACTCGATTGATTATCAAGGTTTTCAGTAAGAGCTTGCCACTGATTTATTTGGATTTTGAGTCGGATATTTTCTCGACTTAGCTCAAGTAATTGTGGCAATTCGGCACCACTTTGCTGCTGCCAACGTTTAAAACTGACTTGCCATGGCTGCTGACCCGTTGTTGACTGAATCAGCTGCGGTCGAGTTTGCTCGTCGGTGCTGATCACTTTGTCTGTGTCGGCGACTTGACCTGTTATCCATAAAGGCAGACTTTCGATGGGGATTGACCAGCCGGTTAAGCGTTTTAATAGTCGTTCGGCGTCTTTGTCCCGATAGGTTTTATCCTCGATGGTCAGGCTGGCACCGCTGCTGTTATTACTCAGTGACATGACCGTTGTGCCTAGCATGGTCGTGAGGCGCAGCTCATCTTGTTTATCAGTATGCAACCAATATAAGTTAGTGCTAAATTTGTCCTGTGGCGTTCTGACAGCGAGTTTACCTTGCATCTCCCAAGCTTTGGTTTGAGATACATGAGTTACTTCAATGGGCACAAGATTAAGATCGGGTTTACTACTACAGCCGCCAAGGATAAATAGCGTGAGTATCAATAAGCTAAGAGTGATTTTTGTGAGGTAGTTCAAATTATTCATCTATTGCTGAAATAACTAGCTCATATCATACGAGGGCTAAATCTAAATACCAATGCTATTTGGTAAATTTCCTGCCAGCCTTGGCCTGAAAGGGGTCGCGAGCAATATGTTACTCCAACTTGTTAAGGTTTAATTCATCAAGGTTTAATTGGAAAAATAAGTAAGAATCAAGATTATTATTCGGTTTTGTTAAGCGTATTCTGTTTTTAGCTGGCTCAATTCAGTAGAATGAGTGCCAATAACTGTAATGCCATAGAGACCCCAAAGAGTCAGATGAGCCTTGTAGCAATCGGTATTAACCATAAAACAGCCACCGTAGACCTACGTGAAAAAGTAGCGTTTGCGCCTGATAAAATTCATGATGCGATGAAGAGCTTAGCCAGTTGTACTCAAACTGGTGAAGCGGTGATCGTTTCTACCTGTAACCGTACCGAACTTTACTGTAATACCGGTGAAGAAGCGGCGGTGATTAAGTGGTTAGAAGAGTATCACCAACTCAGTCATGAAGACGTCGAGCCCTGCCTGTATCAATATCAAGGACAGCAAGTGGTACAACACTTGATGCGGGTTTCGTCGGGTCTTGACTCCTTGATCTTAGGTGAACCGCAAATTTTAGGTCAGGTAAAACAGTCATTTATGAAGGCTAAAGAAGCTGGAACTGTGGCTGTGACTATGGATCGCTTGTTCCAAAATACCTTCTCTGTAGCCAAAAAGGTGCGTACCGAAACAGAAATCGGTGCCGCTGCTGTGTCTGTTGCATTTGCTGCGGTCAGTATGGCTAAACATATTTTCTCGGCGCTGAGCAGCACCAAAGTGTTGTTGATTGGTGCGGGTGAGACCATTGAGTTGGTGGCAAGACATTTAAAAGATAATGGTGTGGCGTCGATGATCGTCGCCAACCGCACCGTTTCTCGCGCAGAAGCCATGTGTGAAGAGTTCGGTGCAACAGCAATTACGCTCGAACAGATACCAGAGTATCTCCCTAAAGCCGATATCGTGATATCCTCTACCGCCAGCCCATTACCTATACTCGGTAAAGGCATGGTAGAAAAAGCGCTGAAACAGCGTCGTCATCAACCTATGTTATTGGTTGATATAGCCGTTCCAAGGGATATTGAAGCTGAAGTCGGGGATCTCGATGATGCCTTCCTCTATACGGTTGACGATCTGCAAAGCATTATTGAACAGAATATGGCCTCAAGACGAGAGGCTGCCGAGCAAGCTGAAGTAATTGTTGAAGAGGAATCTCATCATTTCATGGAGTGGGTCCGCTCGTTAGAGTCAGTGGACAGTATCCGTGAATATCGTACTGGCAGTATGGCGATAAAAGATGAAGAAGTTGAGCGTGCGATCAATAAATTAGCCCAAGGTGGTGACACTGAAAAAGTCATCCTTGAACTGGCTAATCGATTAACCAATAAATTGATCCACGCGCCTACACAGGCATTAACCGCAGCAAGTCGCCGCGGTGATTTAAACAGCCTAGGACAATTACGCACAGCGCTTGGATTAGATAAAGACTAAGGTTAGCGTTGGAATGAAGGACAGTGTGATTCGCAAGCTCGAAGGCTTGCTTGAGCGTAATGAAGAAGTATTGGCGCTATTGAGTGATGCCGGCGTGATTGCCGACCAAGAGCGCTTTCGCGCTCTGTCCAAAGAGTATTCTCAACTCGAAGATGTGGTAAAAACTTTCAAAGCCTTTCAGCAGGCTGAAGCCGATCTTGAGTCGGCGCAAGAGATGCTAGCCGAAGACGATCCTGAGCTAAAAGAGATGGCACAGGAAGAGATAAAAGTGGCTAAAGAAGCGCTTGAAACCCTCGAAGCTGAATTGCAAATCCTACTATTACCTAAAGACCCCAAAGATGATAACAACGCCTTCGTTGAAATTCGTGCCGGTGCCGGTGGCGATGAAGCAGCGATCTTTGCGGGTGATCTTTACCGTATGTATAGTCGTTACTGTGAGGCGAATCGCTGGCAAATCGAATTGATGAATGCCAACGAAGGCGAGCATGGTGGCTTTAAAGAGATCATCATCAAAGTTAACGGTGATGGCGTTTACGGTAAGCTTAAATTTGAATCTGGCGGGCATCGTGTACAGCGTGTACCTGAGACCGAATCTCAAGGTCGCGTGCATACTTCAGCTTGTACCGTCGTGGTCATGCCTGAAATCCCAGAAGCTGAAGCGATTCAAATTAACCCTGCCGACTTAAAAGTCGATACTTTCCGCGCCTCAGGGGCGGGTGGTCAGCACGTTAACAAAACCGATTCAGCTATTCGTATTACCCATATCCCTTCAGGTATTGTGGTCGAGTGTCAGGATCAACGTTCGCAACATAAAAACCGTGCCCAAGCTATGAGCGTGTTGTCTGCGCGTATTCAGGCGGTTGAAGATGAAAAACGTCGCAGTGAAGAGGAATCGACTCGCCGTAATCTAGTTGCTAGTGGTGATCGTTCTGAACGTATTCGTACCTATAACTTCCCTCAGGGACGCGTGAGTGAACACCGTATCAACCTGACGTTATATCGCTTGAACGAAGTGATGGAAGGGGATCTCGATACGATCATCGGCCCATTGATGCAAGAAAACCAAGCCGATATGCTGGCCGCCCTAGGCGAAGATTAAGGAATTCTGTTGCTTAAAACCTTAGCTGAAGCCCTCGAGTGGGCTTCATCTCAATTTGTTGAGATCTCAGATACTGCTAAGCTCGATGCCGAAGTGATCTTACTGCACGTTATCCATAAACCGCGTAGTTATCTGTACACTTGGCCCGAAGAGCGTTTGACCGCTGATCAAGTCAATGACTTTAAAAAGATGGTGGCGCAGCGTGCCATAGGTACGCCTATCGCGCATATCGTCGGTGAGCGTGAGTTCTGGTCGCTGTCTTTTATGGTCAATCCCACCACGTTAATTCCGCGTCCCGATACTGAAATTTTGGTTGAAACTGCGCTGAATTTGCCTCTGGCGACCAATGCTAAAGTACTCGACTTAGGTACCGGAACGGGCGCCATTGCTTTGTCATTGGCGTTTGAGCGAAGCACCTGGAAAGTGACTGCGGTAGATAAGGTTATTGAAGCCGTTGCATTGGCTAAAGCTAATCGTGATAACTTGAAATTGTCTCAAGTCGAAGTGCTGCAAAGTGACTGGTTTGATGCCATTGAGCAGTATGACTTTAATTTGATAGTTTCAAACCCACCCTATATCGATGAAGATGATGAGCATTTATCGCAAGGAGATGTCAGATTCGAGCCGCAAAGTGCATTAACGGCTGGCGAACAAGGTTATGCCGACCTGTTTCATATCGCCAGTGCGGCACGTGATTATTTGGCGCCGGGTGGATATCTGCTGCTGGAGCATGGTTTTGAGCAGGCATTGACCGTCCGCAAGAAGATGATTGAACTGGGTTATGAGTCAGTGGCAACCGTTAGAGATTTTGGCAGTAATGATCGCTGCACCTTGGGACGTTGGCCCCGTTAGAGCAGTTTTCAAGGTTTGCCCTTGTTGATTTGAAAACGCCATTAGGATCACCTGATGGCGTTTTTTTATGGTGGCGGTTTATATCAATCGCAGTAATTATCTGATAATTCTTGCTAGTTAAAATCGCCGATAACCGTGTTGTTAATGTTGTTATTAGAATACTTAGTTACTGCAATTTACGCCTTATTCTCGACAATTTTTCCTGCGCCCTTTTCTGTTACAAACGGGCTGCTCACTAATTTACTTTGATAGGTATGATTTCGATAGTCGATTGGCATCAAATTGAAATTAGCTACCTTGGAAGGATTTGTTATCAAAATCAAAATCGGCTAGCTTGAGAGCAATCTAATCGTTGTCGATATTTTACTGAACAGGAATAAAGAGTATGAGAATGATAGGGATGTTATTGGCGCTGCTGATCATAGGCATGTTGATTTATAAACAGCTGGGTCAGGGTACTCAGCTGAGCCAACAGGCTGCGGAGATCAATGAGGCATCGACAGGTAATGTGCCCAAAGTACCGGTTAATCCCAATGAGATTGAGCAGTTTGATAAAGATATGAATCAGTTCATGAAAGAGGAAGCCGAAAAACGGGAAAAGGCACTTAAAGAGGCGCAAGAGCAGTAATGGGGTATTGCCGTTGCAGCAAGAAACCGCGCTGTTTTGGCTATTCTAGTACTGGCAAAATCGGCATCATAAGCCAGTGTGATTAACGCCCTCTATCGATAATCAATCTTATTGGTGATAGTGGGGCTAATCGGGTACACTAGCGCCTTTGTGAGCAACTGAAGAAACTAAAATGGACAGTTTATATCCCGCTATAAAACATATTCACATGACGTTTATTGCCCTTAGTGTACTGTTTTTCATTGTGCGCTTTGCCCTGCACCTAAAGCAGTCTCCTATCATGGACAAGAAGATTGTTAAGGTTGCACCTCATATCATAGATACTTTATTGCTGTTATCGGGTTTAACCCTTTGTTTCATCATTAAACAGTATCCATTCCAAGATGCCTGGTTAACTGAGAAGATCGGTGCCGTTGTGGCTTATATTTTCCTCGCGACAATCGCTCTAAAAGCGAATCGTCCAAAGCTGTTTAAAGTCTTTGCTGCATTAGGCGCGTTAGCGTGGATTGTTTATGCGGGTAAGATCGCAATGGTGAAACAAGCGATAATAATGGGTTAATGACACAAATGATCCTTAATGATGAACTCTCGTTGCCTGAGAGTGCGTTTGACATTACCGAGCATTTAGGTTTTTCCAATAAGAAGAGTGCCAATTGGGCATGGCTTGAACTGGCCGGTTCAGTTTTAAGCCATTACCATGTCGATCGTCACGACAGGCTTAATGCCTTACTGAAATGGTTTTATCATGATCTTGGTTTTTGCGCCCGTGATAACTATTTCAGTGTTGAGGCGGCGGATTTAGCCAAGTGCGTGACGTCACGGCAAGGCAACAGCACTACATTAGCGACGCTATTGATGTTACTGGCAAAGCAGCTGGATCTGGTATTAGAGCCGTTGTTATTGCCTGGAACCACAGTGCTATGTTGCAATATCGACAAGCAAGTGACCTATATTGACTGCCTAACAGGTAACCCGCTTAGCAAGCATCAGCTGCATGTCATCGTGCGTGGTGAGCTGGGAAATAGTGCGCCACTTAAGCCCCGCTATCTTAAAGGTGCCAGCGTGAAACGTTTGTTGTCGCGTATGATCCACGAGCTTAAAGCGGGCGCGATATTGGCTCATGAATTTGAACGTGCGATGGAGTGCTGTAATTTGTTATTGCAGTGGCATAGTGACGATTTGAACCTCAATCGTGAACGAGCTTTTATTGCACAGCAACTGGGTTGTATCAGTGTGGCTGCTGCCGACTTAAAACATTTTGTCGATAATAGCCCTCATGATCCAGTGACTGAGTTAGTTAAATTGCAACTCAAAGAGCTTAATGATGAACGCGAGGTTTATCATTAAGCCGACTTTCGCTCTTGGCTTTAGTCCTAGTTAAATAGCTAGACTGATAGCTTGGGTTGTGAAAGCTGCTTGAGGAGAGCTGTCTAAGACGGCTTATCCAATAAAGTTAAAACTAAAATTCATAAACAATAATAATCATAACTATCAGATTAATGGGGAGATAACATGAGCGGTACCGCACTTGTCACCAATGACGCGACAGGTTTAGGCCTATTAGCGGCAATATTGGGGTTCGTCTTTTACACCAATAGCAGTAGTCATCCGTTTTGGGTCAAGTTCTACCGTTTCATTCCTGCGTTATTACTGTGTTATTTCCTTCCTTCGCTGTTGAACTCTTTTGGAATTCTCGATGGTGATACCTCACAACTTTACTATGTGGCATCGCGTTACTTATTACCCGCGTGTCTTGTGTTATTGATTTTAAGTGTCGACCTTAAAGCCATTCTTGGATTGGGCCCCAAGGCGATCGTGATGTTCTTAACCGGTACTGTAGGCATTGTGATTGGTGGCCCTATTGCACTACTGATCATCGCGACTATCAATCCAGATGTGTTAGGTGTAACCGGTCCAGATGCAGTATGGCGCGGCATGACAACCCTCGCGGGGAGCTGGATTGGCGGCGGTGCAAACCAGGCGGCAATGAAAGAGATCTATGAAGCAGGCGGTAATATCTTCTCGATTATGGTGACGGTCGATGTGATTGTGGCCAATATCTGGATGGCAGTGTTACTGTTTATGGCGTCAAAAGCTAAAGAGATCGATGCTAAAACCGGTGCCGATACTCGTGCGATTGAAACCTTAAAACAGAAAGTAGAAAAATACCACGCCGAGAATTCGCGCATTCCTAGCTTACGTGACTTGATGATGATCGTTGCTGTGGGCTTCGGTATTACGGGTTTAGCACATGTATTTGCCGACTTCTTAGGACCTTTTTTCGAAGCCAATTATCCTTGGACCCGTGATTACAGCTTAACTTCTAAGTTCTTCTGGTTGATTGTGACTGTGACCACTATTGGTCTTGCAATGTCATTTAGTCCTGTGCGTCATCTTGAAGCGGCGGGTGCATCTAAAGTGGCATCGGCTTTCTTATACATCTTAGTGGCGACCATTGGTCTACATATGGATGTGTTTAAATTATTTGATGCCGACAATTTGTGGTATTTCGCCATCGGCATTATTTGGATGGTGGTTCATGCCAGCTTTATGCTGTTGGTGGCTAAGATCATTAAAGCGCCGCTGTTTTACATGGCGGTGGGCAGTCAGGCTAATGTGGGCGGGGCCGCTTCAGCTCCAGTCGTTGCCGCTGCGTTCCATCCAGCGCTAGCACCTGTAGGTGTGTTACTTGCAGTGTTAGGCTATGCTGTAGGCACTTATATGGCATGGTTATGCGGTCAGATTTTGCAGGTGGTGGGATAATGTTCACTTAGGTTGTGTGTGTTGAGTGTACTGTATTTTGAGTAGGCACAGCCTAGTTTAGATGACGAAGAAATTGCTAAGGGCTAAGGCGTTAAAGCATGGCCTTACACTTTTAAGAGAGATAAGCGATGAGTAATAAAACCATAACGTTAGGCAATATTGAGATAGCGAACGATAAGCCGTTTGTATTATTTGGTGGTATGAATGTGCTTGAGTCTCGCGATTTGGCCATGCAGATCGCAGAGACCTATGCCGAGGTGACTCAAAAGCTGGGTATTCCTTATGTGTTTAAGGCTTCATTTGATAAGGCTAACCGTTCATCGGTGAACTCTTATCGTGGTCCAGGAATGGAAGAAGGTTTAAAGATCTTCCAAGAGATCAAATCGACCTTTAACTTACCTTTGATCACCGATGTGCATGAACCATATCAGTGTCAGCCTGTTGCCGATGTAGTGGATATTATTCAGTTACCTGCGTTCTTAGCGCGTCAGACGGATCTCGTGGTAGCGATGGCCAAAACGGGCGCCATCATTAATGTGAAAAAGCCACAATTCTTAGCGCCTCATGAAATGCGTCATATCATTACTAAGTTTAACGAAGCGGGTAATGATGAGATCATCCTTTGTGAGCGAGGTTCAAGCTTTGGTTATAACAACCTCGTCGTCGATATGCTTGGCATGGATGAGATGAAGCAATCGGGTTATCCGGTGATTTTCGATGCGACTCATGCACTGCAGCGTCCTGGTGGTCGTACCGATAGCGCTGGTGGACGCCGTGCCCAAGCAACCGAGCTTGCTCGTAGTGGTATGGCGCTGGGTCTTGCAGGTTTGTTTATCGAAGCACATCCAAACCCAGATCAAGCTAAGTGCGATGGCCCTTGTGCCTTACCACTGCACCAGTTAGAAAACTATCTGGTTCAGATGAAAGCTATTGATGATTTGGTGAAATCTTTCGAGCCTATCGACACCAGCAAATAGTTTGCGTTTTATCTCACAAATCCTTAAAGCCTCGCCTATACAGCGGGGCTTTTTTTAAGGCTCGTTTTTATGGCAACTTAAGGTTCATTACAGCCAAGGTCTGTATTGTGAAGCTATATTAGAGTGATGTTAGCCATTGGCTAGACAGGATAAAAGCAAGCAAAGGATGGGATGATGAACATTGAAAATAAGGCGCCGGGGTTACTTGGACGTGCCCTTGATGGCATTGAGCGTGTGGGGAATAAATTGCCAGATCCGGCGATGTTATTTCTTATTTTGCTGTTTAGTGTGTGGGGCTTGTCGGCATTGTTATCTGGAATGAGCTTCGAGGCTATTGACCCACGCACTAATTCGCCCATCGTGGTCGCTAACTTATTAAGCGCGGAAGCGTTAACCCATTTTCTCACTAGCATGGTGACCACCTTTACTGCTTTTGCTCCTTTAGGTGTAGTTTTAGTGGCGATGTTAGGTGTCGGGGTTGCAGAGCATTCGGGTTATATCAATACTGCGCTGAAACAGATGCTGAAAGTGACACCAGCGAAACTACTGACTCCAGCGGTAGTGCTGGTCGGTATTATTTCTCATACCGCTACTGATGCCGGATACGTGGTGGTGATCCCATTGGCTGGAGTGATCTTTTTCACCGTTGAACGCCATCCATTAGCGGGGATTGCCGCGGCGTTCGCCGGGGTATCAGGTGGGTTCTGTGCTAACTTTATTCCATCGGGTATCGATCCTTTACTGCAAAGCTTTACTCAATCAGCGGCACAAATTGTCGATCCAGATATTCAAGTTAACCCACTCAACAACTGGTTCTTTGCGGCTTCTTCTTGTATTCCCATTACCTTACTTATCTGGTATTTGACCGACAAAGTGTTGGAGCCGAGACTCAATCGAAGCCATAAGGTTAATCGGGATCAAGTCGATATCCCTTCGATGGACGAGTCGACACCTCAAGAGCTTAAGGCGTTTCGAATAGCCAGCTTGGTCATGTTGGTGGCGATTGTGGGTTTCTTTTCATTAACCTTGTCAGAGACATCAACCTTACGCGATGAACATGGCTCGCTTACCAGCTTTGGCGCACCTTTGATGCAATCGATTGTGCCGTTGATTTTTATCTTCTTCATGTTACCGGGTTTAGTCTATGGTTATTTAACTAAGACATTTACCAACTCCACGGATGTGGTACAGGCGATGTCTAAGTCGATGACGGGCATGGCGCACTATATTGTGATGGCATTTTTCTGTGCGCAATTTGTGGCTGCATTTTCGGCTTCAAATCTCGGTGCCTTAATTGCCGTTGAAGGTGCCGGAGCGCTGAAAGCGATGAACCTTTCGGCGGAGATCACCATCATAGGTATGATAATCTTAGTGGGCTTTGTGAACCTGTTTGTGGGGTCATCGTCGGCTAAATGGGCGCTAATTGGTCCAGTACTGGTACCAATGCTAATGCAATTAAATATTAGTCCTGACTTGTCTCAGGCGGCTTACCGTGTCGGTGACTCGAGTTCAAATATCATTACCCCCTTGATGCCTTATTTTCCATTAGTGGTGGTTTATTGCCAACGTTATGTCAAAGGCATAGGGATAGGTACGCTGATCTCCATGATGTTACCGTTCAGTTTAGCGCTATTGTCTATCTGGAGTGTATGGCTGCTGCTCTATTGGTCTATCGGCTTGCCGTTAGGTTTAGGCGCGAGCTACACCTACTAAGCCTATTCAATCTCAAACATGAGCGACAAAAAAGCCTCCATTTCGGAGGCTTTCTTTATTATTTAAGCAACTTCATCTTCAGGGTGGTGTTCAACAAAGTCAAACTGTTCGCCACGCTTGTTTGAAGTGCTATTTAGGGTGTGGAACTTTTTGGGCTCGCGAGTGAGCTTAGTGTATTTTATCCACACATGTTCAAGCTTAGTATTGGCTTTATTGGGGTGCTTTAATACCTTAATAAAATGTTTCTCTTCTGCGGTTTCAGGATCGAGTATTCCGGCCTCGAAGGCTAGCATGGTATCGCCATAAAGGCTTAACAGCTCGGCCTCAGATAAGGTAAATTCACCTGATTTGCTGAACCCTCTTGGAAAGTTTTTGTCATCAAAAAAACGCTTCTGACCAAAACGGAATGATTCTTCTGACATAACAACCTCTAACTGTGTTTTTCTACGCTGTAACACCACTGATATTTGATCGCGAAATTATGATTTTTATCGTTAAAAGAGAAGCAAAACTTTTTTATCGTCACCATCATAATTAGTTGTTATTCTCAGCTTGGAAATAACAGAGAGCGAACGATGGACGTAAAAGTATTTAAAACCTTCTTGGAGGTTGCGCAAACACGCCACTTTGGCCGTGCTGCCGAAAATTTATATATTACCCAGGCGGCGGTGAGTGCACGTATTAAGCAGTTAGAGTCTTTTTTTGATTCCTCTCTATTTATTCGTGACCGCAACAGCATCAAGCTCACCACCTCTGGCGAGCGGCTTGTGGCTTATGCTGAAGTGATGGTGAATACTCTAGAGCAGGCAAAAAATGAGTTGGCGCTAGCGAATAACAAGGCGTTACAGCTCACTATGGCGGGAACACCTAATATCTGGGATGCTTATTTGCAACACTGTTTAAGCCGAGTGACAGAGGCGTTTGGTGGCTATGGTTTTCTGGCCGAAGCTCTAAGCCGCGAGCAATTAAATCGTCAACTTATCGAGCGCACCTTGGATATGGCTTTCGGTTTCGACCCGCTGAAATCGGATGAGTTAGAGTGTAAACAGGTGGCGGATTTAGTCTTGGTATTGGTGTCGACTCAGCCCACTGGCCAAGAGCAGGCGTTATCGCAGCAGTATGTTTATGTGGATTGGGGTACTCGATTTGCTTCTGAACATGCCGAGCGTCATTACCGTATTCCGCCGCCATATCTGCGAACCTCGACAGGACGTATTGCACTAGATTTCATTTTAGAAAAAAGTGGCTCGGCTTACCTGCCTCTATCTATTGTCGAGCCATTTTTAGCCGCTAAGCAGCTGTATTTAGTCGATGATGTTGAGCCTTGGAATCGACCTATCTATCTTTCATACCGCAAAGACAGTAGTTCACTTGAGGCGATAACCAAGATCCAAGCGCTGGTGAAAGATATCTATCCTCTGACCGCATATAGCTTGCAACAAGTCAGTAAGTAAGTTTTATTGACTTTGTTTCTTGAGGGCGATGGCGACGCAAATAGCGGCGCCGCCCCAAGTTATCGCAATAGCCAATAGCATCATTATTTGTGCACTAATAGACATTAAGAGTGTGCTCCATGGGTTGGGCGCTTACTGCCAAAATTGATTAGCAAGGCAAAAAATAGCATACAGGCAATCAATCCCCAGCCTAAAAACAGTTGGTCGGCAATAGGGTAGTCGCCATAGCCATTTACTACAGTGTTGTAGAGGTTTTTCACAAGGATGATAGCCAGTAAAATCGGGCTGATAAAACGCAGGCAGATAGTCACCCATTGACCTACGACAAACTCAGAGTATTGATTAGCGTGCTGCCTGATATCACTCACCTTAAGTAACCAAGTGACGATCAGTAATTCGATAAAGCAGCTCAGTAGCAGCGCAATATTGTTAATAAAGTAATCCACCAAATCCAAGAGCAGTAAGCCTCCATTGGTGGCAAATGCCATCGATACAAAATAGCCTATAATACAGACAATTAGCGCCGCGGTTTTACGAGGTAAGTTGAATTTGTCGATCACCGCGCTGATCACCGCTTCGAGGATGGAAATATGCGAACTAAGCCCAGCGATCACTAAGGCGAAAAAGAACACTGGCCCTAAAATATAGGGCGCGGGCATTAGGTTTATTGCAGTGGGTATAGTGACAAACGCCAGACCAATCCCTGAATTGACCACTTCGGTTAATGGCTTGACTTGTTCCTGCGCCATATATCCCAGCACGCCAAAGACTAAAATCCCCGCTAGAATGGAAAAACCACAGTTAAGCAGTACCGTCATAAAGGCGTTGTTATTAATGTCTGATTTTTCGGGTAGGTAGCTGGAATAGGCTAACATGATGGCAAAGCCGACACTTAAGGTGAAAAATATTTGTCCATAAGCCGCGGACCAAACTTTAAAATCCAGCAGGCGGCTAAAGTCTGGTTCAAACAGGTAATTGAGTCCGCTGAAGGCACCGGGTAACAGTAAGGTTCTACCAATTAATACCAACACCATGATAAACAGCAGCGGCATTAATATCTTATTGGCTCGTTCGATACCGCCCTTAACGCCAGTATAAACAGCTGCAAAACTCAGTAGCCAGGCAATAGTGATGCTCAAGGCGATAGCCCCTTGAAATTGACCTAAATTAGATGGTGAGTTATTGCCTAGCTTTAAGAATTCATCGAAGAAATAACTGTTGGGATTTGCCCCCCAGCTTTGAGTAAAAGACAAACCTAAATAAGAGATGGTCCAGCCAATAATCGCCACATAGTAAACTGCAATAATCGCGGCGATAAATACCTGAAACCAACCTAGCCACTCAAGCCTTAAGCCTAAATAAGCGCCCAGCTGTGAAAATACGCGCGGTGCTGTTTGCTTCATTTTGTGTCCTAGGCTGAACTCTAAGATCATAAATGGAATCCCCGCGGTGAGCATGGCAAACAGATAAGGAATGAAAAAAGCGCCGCCGCCATTTTCATAAGCCATATAAGGAAAGCGCCAGATATTACCTAAGCCGATAGCTGAGCCGACAGCAGCTAAGATAAATCCCACTCTGGAGTTCCATTGCTCTCGCTGCATCTGTCACCTCAAGCTCACTTTTCTACCGTGAGTTAAGTTTAGCCGCTAATGATTCATTGGGAGCTTAAAGAGGATAAATTTGTGCGTGATGAATAAGATAGAGAGATTTTAAACTTTTGATGAACTGGCGGACAACATGCACATTTTTTGATAAATCGCGCTGTTTTCTGGAGTCGCAATACCATGATGTGCACCGCGTTGAATCACATAACCTGTGATGGCATCGAGCTCGGTTTTACGCCCGTGAGCAATATCTTGATGCATCGAAGAGTAGTTATTTGCGGTTAGTTGAATAACATCAAATACTCGCTGAGTCAGTGCTTCCCTGTCCAAAGGGATATTTTCTTGCTCAGCTACCTTAAAAACTTCAGCCAGTAGCGACTCGATTAATGGCCGATGTTCAGCTTTAGCCAGTTCACCATTACGGCAATTAAACAGTGCTGTCAGTGGATTAATGGCGACATTAATCGCCAGTTTCTGCCACAACATGGGCAGAATAGGCTCACACCATTGGCTATTGGGGATTTGGCTTAGTAGTCGTTCTCTTATGGCTAACGGCATTTGTGGGCCGCAGTAATGCCCAAGCTGAGTGATACCTTCACCGGTTTGAAGCAGTTGCCAGGCTTGTTGGCGCAAGGCCCCTTGTGAAGTTGTACCTAAGCTTAATCCTCGCCCTTGAAGTAAGGGGATGAGTTCAAGGTGTGGTCCCAAGCCATTGTGCAGTAGCAATAAATGACATTGTGGGTTTAACCTATTGAATAATGGCGTGACCGCCTCGACAACTTGGTGGGCTTTAACGCAGATGATAAGTAGATCGAGTTTTGAGAGTAATGCTTCATCTTGCGCCGAGGCTAATCGTATCTGGCGCTGTAGGCTGTTGCCTGCGATATTGGTAAAACTTAACAAGCGTTTTTGGCTTTGACGGCCAAACAGATGAGGCGAGCTAGCATCTTGAGAAAGCTGATGAAAGATCAGCTGGCCGATGGCTCCTGCGCCAAGGATGGCAATTTGCTGAGGCTGTGCCGTTTGCATCAAGGTTACTCGTTTTTGAGACCGTCGATCGCGCTGGCCTTCGAATAACGTCGATAGAGCCAACGTGCGGCATAAAACAGTAACACACCGCCCATGTCGGCAATGAAGTCAGCGCCTTCGGCGCTGCGGTAGGGAAGGCGAGATTGTACTAATTCGATAAACAGTGCATAGCCAGCCATGAAAATCGTCAGTAAGTACCACTTAGGTTTAAAGGCTAAATAGGTCAGTAAAGAGAGTGAAAAGAAGCTGCCTAAGTGACCAATTTTATCCATATTTGGTACGACCTGAGGATAATTGGGACGTGAGAAAACCAAGTAACTGATAATGATTAATGCGATGAGCAGGGCGAGCTTAAATGCAGGATGTCTATAAATCACGGAGCACACATATTGAGTTGGTTTTCGTCATCATAGAAAAATGTCACTTCAAAGTCATTAATAATTCCTGACTATAAGGGCAGTTAGTTGTCAGCAAGCGCAATTTATAATGCGAGAACCCTAAGTTTGTTTGCTACCTATTCGTCCTAGCAGGTAAACTTACGCCATGATTAATCGATAACAGGGGGATAACCATGCCTTCAATGGACATAGTGTCTGAAGTGAACGAAGTTGAGCTGCGTAACGCGGTAGATAATGCTCGTCGTGAACTCGATGGTCGCTTCGATTTTCGTGGTGTAGAAACGGAAATCAGCTATAAAAATAACCAAGTGACTTTAGCGTCTGAGTCTGACTTCCAATGTCAGCAGCTGGTGGACATACTGCGTAATCAACTGAGTAAGCGTAATGTTGACCCAGCGTCGATGGAAGTGGCTGAAAAAGCAATTCACAGTGGCAAGACTTTTTCTTTGAATGTGAACTTTAAGCAAGGCATAGACAGCTTAATTGCTAAGAAACTGGTGAAGCTGATCAAAGAGAGCAAGCTTAAAGTGCAGGCAGCGATTCAGGGGGATTCCGTTCGAGTTACGGGGAAGAAGCGCGATGACTTACAAGCGGTCATGGCGATAGCAAGAGAGTCTGATTTAGGTCAGCCGTTTCAGTTTAATAACTTCAGAGACTGATGCGCTAGGCGTCCTATTTAACAATCACTCTTAGCACTAACTCTAAGCACTAATTTTTAACTCTAACTTTTAGTCATCATGTTTTGCTAGTGTCTAATTAAAAAGCCGGTGAAGCCATTTTATAGGCTTAACCGGCTTTTTATGTTTACTCATTACTGCTGATTTTTCTGGCGGATTCGCGGTCAGATTGTGGTGCATCATTGCGAATATCATGGCTGGGGTGTGGTGCGTATTTTTGCACTAGCAGAATTAAACCTAAAACAGGGAAACCAATCACACTGGCGGCGACAAAGAAGTTCACGTAACCAAAGGCATCGATGTAGGCACCAGAGAATCCTGCCACAAATTTAGGAAACAGCAACATGATGGAGGAAAGTAGTGCATATTGGGTAGCGCTATAGCCGTTACTGGTGAGGCTAGATAAATAGGCGATAAAGGCTGCGGTGGCAACACCGGCACTGAAGTTGTCAATTGAGATCACCGCCGTTAATAGCGGCACGTTATAGCCGACCATTGCCTGATAGGCGAATAGCAAGTTAGTAACGGCGACTAAAAAGGCACCTAGGAATAAGATTTTCATCGTGCCGAAGCGCGCCAATAATATCCCGCCGGCACCAGCACCCACCAAGGTCATAATTAAGCCGTAAACCTTACTGATTGCCGCAATTTCTGCCTTAGCAAACCCCATATCCACATAGAATACATTTGCCATGATCCCCATGACGATATCTGAGATGCGATAACAGGAGATCAGCAATAAGATTAAAATCGCGCTGCGGCCATAACGTTTAAAGAAATCGATAAAGGGCAATATGCTGGCGGTATAGAGCCAAGACAACATGGAGGCGATAAATTGGGGGTATTTCTGTGCTAATTGCTGTTTTAGCTCGGCTTCTTTTTTATCGGCTTCGATGCTGTCAATTTGCGGTTCACGGCTCATCAGCGTGGTAATGATACCGACTGACATTAATCCCGCCATTATGAGGTAAGCAGTTTGCCACGAGGCTAGGTTATACACTTCACTGTCAGGATCGAACCAAGCTGCAATGCTTAAAGCGCCGGCTGTGGCGACAATCATGGCGCTGCGATAACCCACTTGATATGCCGCAGCAAGTGCTGCCTGCATTTTTTCTGGTGCGGAGTCGATACGAAAGGCATCGATAACAATATCTTGAGTTGCAGAGGCGAAGGCCACCATTAAGGCAAATAGTGCTAGGCGTTCGAGATCATTAACCGGGTCGCTCTGGCTCATACCGAGAATGGCAAGCACTAGGGTGAGCTGGGCAAACAGCATCCAGCCTCGTCGTCGTCCAAGAAGCTTGGTAAAGATAGGCAGTGACATGCGATCAACTAGAGGAGACCAAGCCCATTTAAAACCATAGGCTAAGGCTATCCAGCTGAAATAGCCGATGGCGGTACGATCAATTCCCGCTTCACGCAGCCAAAATGACAAGGTTGAGAAGACTAACATCAGTGGTAAACCCGCCGAGAAGCCAAGCAGTAACAGGCTTAACACCCGTTTGTGACAATAAATGGAAAGGGCTTCTTTAAAACGAAACTGGCTAGAAGAGGTCACAGATAAACAACAGTTTTATGATAATAATGGCCTTAGCTTAAACCTTAGGGAATGAAATAAAAAGGCTTAGTCGGTTAAGTCGGCTTCATCTTTATGGCTTTGTCTTGTTTTAGGCGTGAACTCCAGCTTACGTATTAGTTTAAGTTTAAAAATGGCGTGGATTGCTGATTAATACCAATCGCAGTAATTATCTGATCGTTCTTGCTCGTTAAAATAGCCGATAACCGTGTTGTAAATTTTGTAATTATAATAACTGGTTACTGCAATTATTGCCTTGTTCTCGACAATTTTTCCTACGCCCTTTTCTGTTACAAACGGGCTGATCACTAATTTACTTTGATTGGTATAAGGCAGTGGGAGCCAGTCATAGTGTGCTCAAAATAAAAAAACTCAGTCATTAAGACTGAGTTTTTAGTGGTTTTGTTAGCAAAGGCTACTAGGCCGTTGACCAATACACCCTGAAGGACAGGGGCCGTTCAGGCTTAAAAATTCACAACAATCGATTATTTGCTTACGCAGAAATTGATTGCCACGAATTGTCCAATCGGGCCACTTGTCAAAGGCGTGTAGCAGATGCCAAAACACTTTTTCAATATCACTGATATCACTTTGCGCGTCGCCTTGATGAGTGAACTGTTGCCACTCTTCTAAGGTGTCCCATAAGTAAAGCTGGATCTCATTGAACTCGAGCTGATCGTTCAAGAATGCTTTTCCATAGAGAGCCAACTGGGGCGCTTTATTATCGATGAACTCGTTGGGTGTCATCGTTCGCCTCCTCGTTATTTACTTCACAAGTATAGACAGCCATGGTGAGCCAGATTGTCTAAGTTTCAAAAATGTCATTTCTGAGTTTTGTTGCAATCTTATGAAACTGCCAATAATCATTTTTGAAATTGTGATGAGACTAAAATTTAGCCCCAAAGTTGTGCTCTAAACACGGTAATATTTCGGCTTTGATTATTCTCTAGGTAACAGGGTTGCCTTGATCAGTATGATGTCCTTAACCGGAAAATCGGGCCAGTTAAGCTGAGTATTTAAGTGGGTTTCCACCATCGCCATTTTTTCTAATACATCCATGCCTTCAACGACATCACCAAAAACCGCATAGCCCCAGCGACGTTTGGAGGGGTCTAAACGTTTGTTGTCGGCGACATTGAAATAAAACTGCGCCGTAGCCGAATGTGGATTTTCGTCTCGGGCCATTGCTATGGTGCCAAGACCGTTACTTAGGCCATTACCTGATTCGTTAACGATAGGTTTATCGAGCGGCTTCTCTTCCAGCTTAGGATTCAGTCCGCCACCTTGCACCACAAAGTCAGGGATGATGCGATGAAACAGGGTGTTGTCATAGTGGCCTTTAACCACATAGGTGAGAAAGTTATCGACGGTGATCGGCGCGCGTTTACGATCAAGCTCAACCACAATATTTCCCATGGTGGTTTCTAATTTAACCTTGGGGTAGATGGTATTTTCTTGAATATCGATGGCATGAGCCAGACTACTCATGGATACCAATAATAATGCACATATCCAACGCTTCATTTTGTCTCCTTATTATTTTTATGAAATCATTACTTTATGACATCACTCTTGGATGAATTGGTTGAGTTCAGGATCGTTAATAATCTTGCTGGTCAGGTCATTAAGCAGGTTATTCATTGCCAGTTCTAGGGTGGCAAAGTCGGAATTAAATGGCCCTGAAACCTGGTTATGACCTGTATATCGCTTAGTAAAGGTTCTGACTTTATTGCTTGCTATCACATTGATAATAATTTCATTTTTAGCTTCGTAGCTCAGCGCGGCATCTTTTACGTCGGTTAGCAATTTCTCTAGTTGAATTTGAATATGTTGTGGTGAACTCGGGTCAATCACATAACCGGCTTTAGTAAAGCCTTGTCTGAATACTTGGTCAAGCTGCTGGCGTGGTGCTTCCGATGGGCTAACCAGTTTGGCTGCATCGCTACCTTGGTCGAAACGGGCGACAAAATTAGCTGGACGAGTATCGATCATTTCAATCGCAATCGGCGTTGCTTGTGCTGCCAGAGTCGTGATTGCTGGTGTTTGAGGATTAAGTGCCATGTGGGTTGGTGTCTGTGTCGCACAACCGCAAAGAACAACAGCACTGATAAGCAATGGAATAATAGGTTTCATCTAAAATAGTGGTTTGCTTTCAAAAGGTAGCATCAGCATACCAGAATCCTATTGGGATGCCACTCTAGTGAGGTTTAGAGCATACATAGTCGCTGCCTATTTTTGTGAAGTATCATAAAGCTTTACAGCTAATGTTGAATAGTAAATAGACCGCGACTTTAAACTTATCGATTAACCCGTTAGAGTAAATTTCATTCAAATATTTAATTTTCCGAGGCTGTCGAGTTAATCATGGTGATGCAAACTGTCTCAAAAACACTGCTAACGCAGGTGGCGCCAGAGTCGCTGATTTTGCCCTCGGGCCAGGTGCAATTTGGCCATTTTGACGGCCCAGTACAGACCCTAGGGCTAGCGCATTTTCAATATCAAACCGTGATGGACAAGCCTGCAGGAAGCTTGGCGCGCCATTTCGACTTTAAGCAGTTTCAATTTATATCAATAGTGACACCACGTTTTGTGGTAGGCCTGGCCATTGCCGATATTCGTTATCTGGGTAGCGGCTTTTGTTATCTGTTCGATATCAAAGCCAATCGTTTAATTGAGACCAGTTGGTTAAGGCCTTTGGGGTTAGGTTATCAGTTATCGGCGTCGCCTTTTTCAGGGCGAGCCAAGATTGGTACTCGAAGTAACCGTATCGAATTTAATCTGCTCGAAGGTGTATGGCAGCTTGAAATAAAAACGGCACAAATTACTGCTTCCCTTGAGTTGGTGCCGATGCCTTTGAGCCTGCCAATGGCCATGTGTAATCCCACCGGATACAACGGCTGGACCTATACCCAAAAGCATAATGGCCTCAAGCCCAAGGGAACACTAACGATTAATCATGAGCCGCAGCCGTTGAATCAGGCGTTAGCGGGTTATGATTTTTCTGCAGGTTATATGCGCCGAGAAACCAGTTGGCGCTGGGGGAGTATTAACAGTTTTATTGGCGACAAGGTGCTGGGGCTTAATTTAGCCGCTGGAGTGAATGAAACTGGCTGTAATGAAAATGTGCTTTGGATCGATGGCGCTAGGCATCTGTTAGGCCCGGTGCAGTTTGAGTTTTCTCGCCGCGAAGGAGCTAATGCCAGTTGGCGAATTTATTCGCAAGATGGCCGAGTTGAGCTGGACTTTCATCCGCGAAATTGTCGTAAGGAGCAACGGAATTTGTGGTTACTTAAAAGTAACTTTAAGCAATATCTTGGCTATTTTGATGGGGTATTGGTCGATAATGATGGCGTGAGTCATCAACTGCACCAAGTGCTGGGTTTATGTGAAGATCATTTCGCTCGTTGGTAAAAGTGAATGTGTAAGCTCAAAACTGATTATGTTCTGGGTGACAGCGATTAGCAGCATTGGTTTTTATCATTATTTTTTTACGACGCCAGGAAGCTTAAAATGGATTTTAATGGGCTGATCTCTCATCCTGAGATCTTGCTATTAGTATTAGCGCCACTCTTTTTTGTGTGCATTTTATTGGAATGGTATTTGGGTAATAAAAGTGCCACAACGCCTAAGAGTGCCAAATATCACCTGCCAGAGGTATTGTGCAATTTTAGTCTGGCCGGCCTGCATCAGGCTGCCGATATTTTAGCTGGGCTGTTAGTGGCCAAACTGTACCTGTGGGTGTTTGGCTGGCGACTATTTGATATTGAAATGAATCTGTGGAGTTTCTTGGGGCTGATTTTAGCTCAAGATTTCTGTTACTACTGGTTCCACCGCGCGAGTCACAGGGTGCGCTGGATGTGGGCGGCTCATGTGGTTCACCACAGTTCGGAAAACATGAATTTCAGCACTGCATTTCGTCAGAGTCTGATGTATCCATTGGCGGGAATGTGGCTGTTCTGGCTGCCGCTGGTGATTATAGGTTTCGATCCTAACTGGGTGGTGTTTGTTGTGCTACTCAATTTAGGGCTGCAGTTTTTTGTTCATACTCAGGCGATTGGCCGGTTAGGACCTTTGGAGTGGATTTTTAATACACCTTCGCATCATAGAGTCCATCATGGACGTAACCCACAATATATCGATAAAAACTACGCTGGCGTGTTAATCATCTGGGATCGCTTATTTGGTAGTTTCGTCGAAGAGCTGCAAACCGTGGACTATGGCATCACCAAGCCGGTGAACAGTTTTAATCCGCTGGTGGTGATCTTCAGTGAGTGGCGTGATATGTGGCGTGATGTCTTGGCAAAAGAATTAAGTTTTAAGCATCCTATGGCTATCTTGTTTGCGCCGCCTCAAACACAACAAACTTCAAGTAAACAAGTGAAAACCCGTGTGGCTAATACGGACTCGAACGTACAATGAGTCCGTATTATCGCATTTACTTTTTGGATTGCAGGATCACAAACTTACCATTGGCCGCTACTGTGGTGCAGTTTTTAAAGATACGTTTGAGTTTTACATGGTAGGCCAGATGGCGGTTACCAACCACATGTAAAACCCCGCCTGATTTGAGTTTTCTGTAGGCGTCTAAAAACATCTGCCAAGCAATATGGTCGGTGATGGCTTCGCCTTGATGAAAAGGGGGATTACACAGGATCAAACCTGGCTCGACATCCTCGCCTAAATGGGTCAGGCAATCATCCCAGTGGAAACTGGCTTGCTCCCCCGTTATTTGAGGGTTATCGAGTTGGTTTGCATGCCAGTTGCTTCGCGCCGACGCGATGGCCATTTCCGAGTCATCGACAAAGTGGATATGTGCATTAGGGTAAAGTTGTTTTGCTCTCAGTCCTAATACGCCATTACCACAGCCGAGATCGATAACGGTATTGAAATTTCCTTCCGGCATCTGCTCCAGCATAAATCGGGCACCGATATCCAGCTTGTTCGCGGCAAACACATTGCTTAGGTTGTTGATGGATAAAGAGTACTGAGGAATAGTCCAAGTGGTTTCGCTGGCGAGCGGGCGAGCTTTACCGTCGGCAATACACGTGATCACTCGGGTCTTTTTCCAAGTTAGGCTGGCGTTTGCTTGACCTAAATGCTGCTCAATAAGCGCCAGTAAAGCTTTATTGATCGACTTGGCTTTAGCCCCAATATACACAGGCGTACCTTTGGTCAGCACTTGCGATAATCTATCGAGCTGGTGGGCAAAATAGTTGAGGTTTTTAGGCAGCTTCATTAATACCAGTTCGATACCTTGTGGTAAAAGTGCTCTGCTGTGATGCCACTCAATATTGGGGTTGTTTAGCTGGTTACGCTCAAGGTTTTGCTGAGCGCCGAGCTGGCTGGTTTTAGCATCGGTTTCAATTATGATTGGCCACTGACTATTGATATGTGATAGCGCAGACGTCAGCGTGCCAAAGCTATCGTTAATGACTGCCGTAGTCACTGCTGTTTGCTCATTTTCTGTCATCTGCTTGAGCAGATGTTCGTCGGCGGCATCCCAAGCCTGCAAGTTAGCCTCTTGTTTGGGAGGGTAGCGCAAAAGTTCAAGTTCGATATCGGCGACGGAAAATTGAGTGGTCATTGCTGGTTACTAGGTTGAAATCTGACTGGCGATTATCGCAGATTTAGCCCATAAGGTATAGTAAGTAGAGGTTGGTGTTAGGCTGATAGTATTAGGTATTAGCCCCCGTTTTTTGTGGCGATTTTAGAGAGTAAGCGTTAGGAGAGTAGCCGCCGTGCAGCAATCATTTTTAGATTTCGATGAGGCACAAGAGCTTGAGGCGAAAGCAGCTGATACTCAAGAACCTGAGGCTCAAACAGGGCTTGACGAAAAGCGTGCGCCAATCACCTTAGTTAAAGGCTATTTATCTGATGAACAACAACAGGCACTGATCCAAGAGGCGAGGCAATATCCATTTTGTCGTCCGAGCATCGAAGTCTATGGTAAGTCGCATGCGATCCCCAGAAGCCAAGTGTGGTTTGCCGACAAGGGCTGTGATTATCTTTATTCGGGCTTATTAATCCAAGCCTTGTCTTGGCCTAAATATGCTCATCGTTTACGAGAAAAACTCAATCGAGATTGGGGCTTATTAACTAATGGTGTATTGGTTAATCGCTATGAAGATGGCCAACAATCGATGGGCTGGCACAGTGATGATGAGCCAGAAATCACGCCAGGCTCAGATATTGCTTCGGTCACATTAGGGGCGAGTCGGCCGTTTTTTCTGCGTCATAAACAGACGCAAGAGAAAGTGGAAATCATCTTGGAAAGTGGTGATTTATTAATTATGCATTGGCCGATGCAACAGCAATGGCAACATTCATTGCCAAAACGTATGGCGATTAAAGAAATGCGATTAAATTTAACCTTTAGACAGTTGATACCAGGCTATCATCAATAACTTTAGAGTTTTAAAGCGGTATTATACTAATCGCAGTAATTATCTGATCATGCTTGCTAGTTAAAATCGCCGATAACCGTGTTGTAAATTTTATTATTAGAATAACTAGTTACTGCAATTTACGCCTTGTTCTCGACAATTTTTCCTGCGTCCTTTTCTGTTACAAACGGGCTGTTCACTAATTTACTTTGATTGGTATTAGAATAAATTGCTGAGTTCGCGCTAGCGATATTTTTCTCATAAGCTTGCGATGAACATGCCAAAAATCGACATGAGTTTTGCTTTTGATCTTAATTGTAAGCGGGTTCAAAGCATAATACAGCAGAGGCTGGTGGAGAGTTGACCTTTTGATAGCATCAAAGTAACCTTCCGCCATATTTGTACTCATATAGAGACGAAACGTATGTCAGTAGAACAGAACATTTATGAAAAGCTAAATGCGGCGTTTTCTCCTGTGCATTTAGAAGTGATTAACGAAAGCGATAATCATCACGTGCCACCTAATTCGGAAACGCATTTTAAAGTGATTGTGGCGACTGAGGTATTTGAAGGTAAGCGTTTGCTTGCCAGACACCGAAGTGTCAATGAACTGTTAGCCGATGAATTAGCCAATGGCGTTCATGCCTTGTCTATGCATACTTTTACTCCATCTGAATGGCAAACAGAGAATGATGTACCTGTTTCGCCAAAGTGCCGCGGCTAATTAAAAGTCACCAATAGCTGTTAGTTTTTTATGGTGCGTTTTAGTTGTAAAACAAAACTAGCGTCAGTAGAGCGGTAACAGAAGTAGGTTTTATAATGGCCTTAGTGTTAGGGCTTTTTAAGATGATGTTGAAAGAGCTTAGCGTCATCAAGAGATTTTAGCTTTGTTGTAGTGTGGTTTATAGAGCCTCACTATGGCAAAACAGGGAGAGAGAGCAATGCCGTTATTAGATAGTTTTACTGTTGATCATACCCGTATGAATGCGCCAGCTGTGCGCGTTGCAAAAACGATGACAACACCAGGTGGTGATAAAATTACCGTTTTTGATTTACGCTTTTGCGTACCGAATCAAGATATTTTAAGTGAGCGCGGCATTCATACCCTTGAGCATCTTTTTGCCGGGTTTATGCGTGATCACCTAAACAGTGACACAGTGGAAATTATCGATATCTCACCTATGGGATGCCGTACCGGTTTCTACATGAGCCTGATTGGTACACCAGATGAAGCGACCGTTGCTGAAAGTTGGTTAGCGGCTATGGAAGATGTGCTTAAAGTAGAGCAACAATCTGAGATCCCAGAGCTAAATGAGTATCAATGTGGTACTTATGAAATGCACTCGTTAGATCAAGCCAAAGCCATTGCACGCAATATCATTGCAGCTGGCGTTAATGTGAATAAAAATGATGACCTGAAATTAAGTGATGAGATCCTTAAAGGGTTATAAACACTTAGTTTTGTCATTGAATAAAGCAGCCAACTAGGCTGCTTTTTTATTGCGAGGTTTTGGCTTAATGGCTTTGATTCTATATTGTGGCTCAACAAAAAGGCTGAACAAGCTTATTCATGAAGTAGAGCTAATATTACTTGTTAGTAAATGAGTGTTCACCCCAGTATTGTATAATTTTACCGCGATCAAATTTGGCCATTCATTGGCGTGATTGATCAGCCTAAAACCTAGACTTGAGTTGGGATAAAGCTAGATAACCCTGCTAGGACAAGGGGCTAAATTAATTCGCTTTTAGCTAATTCACAAAAAATCGTTGAATTGTGAATGATCTCCCATTGCCAAAATCACTTCCACATTTGAAAACACCTATATTTTCCATAGCGATAACGATTCATTTGCTGTAAAATGCGCCCGACCAGCGTGATTGCGATCGCATTTCTGTAATAAATCTGCGCTAGCTCAATGTGATAGCTTTTGTTTGAAAATCTATCGTATTTAGCAGGAACGCGACGCATTATCTTTCCTTCATAACGTAGTGCTTGTGGATATGATTACAATAAAGAAAGGGTTGGATCTACCTATAATCGGTGGACCAGAGCAAGTTATCCATAATGGCCCAGCCATTAGACATGTAGCTACTTTGGGTGAAGAGTATATTGGCTTACGTCCTACGATGAAAATCAAAGTAGGTGATAAAGTGCAAAAAGGTCAGGTGATTTTTGAAGACAAAAAGAATCCTGGTGTTAAATATACTGCTTTAGCCAGTGGCACAATTTCAGAAATTAACCGGGGCGCTCAACGTGTGCTTCAGTCTGTTGTCATCGAAGTTGAAGGAGACGACAGTGTTTCCTTTGCTAAATATGATGCCTCAGCTTTAGCCTCTCTCGATGAGCAACTAGTGCGTGACAACTTGATTGAATCAGGTTTGTGGACCGCATTACGTACACGTCCTTTCAGCAAAGCGCCTGCCGTTGATGCAAGTCCAGCAGGTATTTTTGTTACCGCTATCGATACTCAACCTCTCGCCGCCGATCCTGCCGTTATCATTAACGAGCACAAAGACGATTTTGCTAACGGTTTGACCGTATTATCAAGATTGACTCAAGGTCAGGTTTACTTATGTAAAGCTGCAGGTGCTGATATTCCAGCGGCAAATGCACAGGTTGAAGAGTTTGCCGGCCCACACCCTGCGGGTCTTGTCGGTACTCATATCCATTTTGTTCTGCCAGCTTCTGCTACTCGTAGCGTTTGGCATGTCGGCTATCAAGATGTGATCGCAATCGGTCAACTATTTACTACCGGTGAGTTAAATACTCAGCGTGTGGTTGCCGTTGCAGGACCGAAAGCATTGCAACCAAGATTGATTCGCACTTTAGGTGGCGCATCGACAACTGAGTTGCTTGCCAATGAAACTGCAGAAGGCGAAGTTCGCGTTATTGCGGGTTCAATTCTTAACGGTAAAACTGCCGTTGGCGCTCACGCTTATATCGGTCGTTTCCATAACCAAGTATCGCTACTTGAAGAGGGAACCGAGCAAGAGTTTATCGGCTGGGCAATGCCTGGTGCGAATAAGTTCTCAATCACTCGCGCTTTCTTAGGTCACTTATCACCATCTCGTTTGTTCAACATAACAACCAGTACAGGTGGTTCTGACCGTGCAATGGTGCCAATCGGTAACTATGAGCGTGTGATGCCTCTCGATATTCTTCCAACCATGTTGTTACGTGACTTAGTGTCTGGTGACACTGATGGCGCAGTAAGATTAGGTGCGTTGGAGTTAGATGAAGAAGATTTGGCACTATGTACTTTCGTATGTCCTGGTAAATACGACTATGCGTCTTACCTACGTGACTGTTTAGATACGATTGTGAGGGAAGGCTAATGGGCTTAAAAGAGTTTTTCAAAAGTATTGAACCCCAGTTTGAAAAGGGCGGGAAATACGAGAAGTGGTATGCGCTTTTTGAAGCCGCTTACACGGTATTTTATACCCCTGGTCACGTTAACAAGGGTCGTACCCATGTACGTGATAACCTCGACCTAAAACGTATGATGATCACCGTATGGGCCTGTGCATTCCCTGCGATGTTTGTTGGTATGTATAACGTAGGTCTTCAAGCTCAAGAAGCATTGGTTGCCGGTTTTGCGGCTCCTGATGTTTGGCAAACAGCCTTGTTCGGTCTGTTTGGTACTGAGTTAACTGCAGATTCAGGCGTTGCTGCCTTGATGTGGTATGGCGCATGTTTCTTCCTACCTATCTACGCGGTGACATTCGCCGTTGGTGGCGTGTGGGAAGTGTTGTTCGCCTCAGTACGTGGCCACGAAGTTAACGAAGGTTTCTTCGTTACCTCTATTCTGTTCGCGCTGACCCTCCCAGCAACAATTCCACTGTGGATGGTTGCACTAGGTATTACCTTCGGTGTGGTTGTGGCGAAAGAGATCTTCGGTGGTACTGGACGTAACTTCTTAAACCCAGCGCTTGCGGGTCGTGCTTTCCTATTCTTTGCTTACCCATTAAACATGTCAGGCGATACTACTTGGATCGTGGCTGATGGTTTCTCGGGTGCAACAGCATTGAGTCAAGCCGCTCAAGGTACTCTGGATTATGGCTTTAATCAAAACTGGTGGGATGCCTTCTTTGGTTTCATTCCTGGTTCTGTAGGTGAAGTTTCTACTCTGGCTATTTTGCTAGGTGGTTTAGTTATCGTTTACACCCGTATCGCTTCATGGCGCATCATTGCCGGCGTTATGGTGGGTATGATTGCGGTATCTATGTTGCTTAATGCAATTGGTAGCGACACTAACCCAATGTTTGCTATGCCTTGGTACTGGCACCTTGTCTTAGGTGGTTTTGCCTTCGGTATGATGTTTATGGCGACAGACCCAGTATCGGCGTCTTTCACCAACCAAGCGAAGTGGGCATACGGTATCTTAATTGGTGCAATGGCCGTGTTTATTCGTGTCATTAACCCCGCTTTCCCTGAAGGTATGATGTTGGCCATCTTGTTCGCCAACCTATTTGCGCCGCTATTTGACCACTTCGTGGTTCAAGCGAATATCAAGCGGAGGATTGCTCGTGGCTAGTAATAAAGATTCGTTCGGTAGAACGCTGTTTGTTGTTGTTGGATTATGTTTTATCTGTTCGGTATTTGTATCGACTGCCGCAGTATTACTAAAGCCAACTCAGCAAGAGAACAAATTGCTTGATAAGCAAAAGTACATTCTTGAAGCTGCAGGCTTGCTGGATACTAAGTCTGGAGAAGTAAGCAAGGCTGACATTCTAACAACTTACGACAAATATGTTGAAGCTAAGTTAGTTGACCTTAAGTCTGGTGACTGGGTTGAAGGTAACGCTGATACATTTGACACTGAAAAAGCGGCTCGTACGGTTGATACATCGTTTAAACCAGAGAACGACATCGCGTCAGTTAAGCGTGTAGCTAACAAAGGTGTTATTTATCTGGTTCGTGATGATGCCGGTAAACTTCAAACCGTTATTATTCCTGTTAAAGGTTATGGCCTGTGGTCAACTATGTACGCTTTCCTTGCTGTAGAGGCTGACCTCAATACCATTCGAAGCTTAGTTTATTATGACTTTACTGGTTCTGGTGAAACCCCAGGTCTGGGTGGTGAAGTTCAAAATCCTAAGTGGATTGCTAAATGGGAAGGTAAGAAACTTTATGATGACCAAGGTAATCTGGCGATTAAAGTAACTAAGAACCCTGCTATTGCTGAATCTGCTCATGGTGTTGATGCACTATCAGGTGCAACACTAACCAGTAACGGTGTACAGCATTCACTTGATTTCTGGTTGGGTGAAGAAGGTTATGCTCGCTTTATCGATAAGGCGCGCAACGGAGGGCTGAACTAATGGCTGATGCAAAAGAACTTAAACAGGTTCTAACCGGACCTATTATTAGTAACAACCCGATTGCACTGCAAATCTTGGGTGTGTGTAGTGCCCTAGCTGTGACCAGTAAAATGGAAACTGCTTTGGTTATGACCATTGCACTGACAGCGGTAACGGCATTATCTAACTTGTTTATCTCGATGATCCGTAACCACATTCCAAGCAGTGTGCGTATTATCGTACAGATGACCATTATTGCTTCGTTAGTTATTGTGGTTGACCAAGTCCTTCAAGCTTACGCTTATGACGTAGCTAAGCAGCTGTCGGTATTCGTTGGTCTAATCATCACTAACTGTATCGTGATGGGACGTGCCGAAGCTTACGCTATGAAGACACCACCTATGATGAGCTTTATGGATGGTATCGGTAACGGTCTGGGTTACGGTGCTATCTTATTATCAGTTGGTTTTGTACGTGAACTCTTTGGTAATGGCTCACTATTTGGCGTTGAAATCTTAAGTAAGATTTCTGACGGTGGTTGGTATCAGCCAAACGGCTTGTTATTGCTACCACCTAGTGCGTTCTTCCTGATTGCGGCATTGATCTGGATTATCCGTACTATGAAGCCTGAACAAGTAGAAGCAAAAGGGTAAGCGTAATGGAACATTATATTAGTCTGTTAATTCGTTCTGTTTTCATTGAAAACATGGCTTTATCCTTCTTCCTCGGTATGTGTACTTTCTTGGCTGTGTCTAAGAAAGTGACTACAGCTATGGGCTTAGGTGTTGCCGTTATTGTGGTATTGGCGATTTCAGTACCCGTTAACCAAATTATCTATCAAGGCTTGTTAGCACCTGGTGCACTTGCTTGGGCTGGCGTACCTGATGCAGATTTGAGCTTCCTTAAGTTCATTACCTTCATCGGTGTTATCGCGGCCTTAGTTCAAATCCTTGAGATGGCATTGGATAAGTATTTCCCACCGTTATACAACGCGCTGGGGATCTTTCTACCTTTGATCACAGTAAACTGCGCGATTTTCGGTGCGGTATCTTTCATGGTTGAGCGTGATTACAACCTAGGTGAAAGTTTTGTGTTCGGCATCGGTTCTGGTATCGGTTGGGCATTGGCGATTGTCTTGCTCGCGGGTATTCGCGAAAAACTAAAATATGCTGATGTGCCAAATGGTCTTCGTGGTTTAGGTATTACCTTCGCTACGGCTGGCTTGATGGCGTTAGGTTTCATGTCGTTTTCAGGTGTGTCTCTGTAAGAGGCACCTTAACGGTTTCTGATTTTGAACCTTAAAGGATAAGTTCATGGGTATTATTGAAGCTACTCCAATCGACGTATATCTCGGTGTGAGTATGTTTACTGCCATAGTACTGCTATTAGTTTTGGTGATTCTTTTCGCCAAATCTAAGCTAGTACCAAGTGGCGATATCACTATCGGCATCAATGGTGATGCAGATAAAGCAATTAAAACCGGTGCAGGCGGCAAGTTACTTGGCGCATTGGCTGAAAACGGTATCTTCGTTTCATCAGCTTGTGGCGGCGGTGGCTCTTGTGGCCAATGTAAAGTTATCGTGAAATCAGGTGGTGGCGATATTCTACCCACTGAGATGGATCATATTTCTAAGGGCGATGCCCGTGGCGGCTGCCGTTTATCTTGTCAGGTAAACGTTAAGAGCGACATGGAAATCGAATTGGAAGAAGAGATCTTCGGTATCAAGAAGTGGGAATGTGAAGTTATCTCTAACGATAACAAAGCGACCTTCATTAAAGAGCTTAAGCTACAGATCCCTGATGGCGAGTCTGTGCCTTTCCGTGCCGGTGGTTATATTCAGATTGAAGCGCCTGCTCACCACGTTAAATATGCTGATTTCGACGTACCAGCTGAATACCGTGGCGACTGGGAGCACTTCGGCTTCTTTAACCTTGAGTCTAAAGTTGACGAAGAAACCATTCGTGCGTACTCGATGGCGAACTATCCTGAAGAGGAAGGCATTATCATGCTTAACGTTCGTATCGCGACTCCGCCTCCACGTAACTTGTCACTCCCTTGCGGTAAGATGTCTTCATTCATCTGGAGCCTAAAAGCCGGTGATAAAGTGACGATTTCAGGTCCATTTGGTGAGTTCTTTGCTAAAGACACCGACGCTGAAATGGTATTCGTTGGTGGTGGTGCTGGTATGGCGCCAATGCGTTCTCACATTTTCGACCAACTTAAGCGCCTAAACTCTAAGCGTAAGATGAGTTTCTGGTACGGTGCGCGTTCGAAACGTGAAATGTTCTATGTTGAAGACTTTGATGGTCTAGCGGCAGAAAACGATAATTTCGTTTGGCATGTTGCACTGTCTGATCCTCAACCAGAAGATAACTGGGATGGTTACACAGGTTTTATCCATAACGTATTGTATGAAAACTACCTACGTGACCATGACGCGCCAGAGGATTGTGAGTTCTATATGTGTGGACCTCCAATGATGAACGCGGCAGTTATTGGTATGCTCAAAGATTTGGGCGTTGAAGATGAAAACATCTTATTGGATGACTTCGGCGGCTAATCGTCAATTCTGGTGATAATATCTGCGATAAGTCTTACTCAGTTCATCCAAGCACTTTATCTGTGTTTGGATGGACAGAGCAGCAACTTAAGCAGTGAAATTATTAAGGAATATGGTCAATATGTTTAAGACCTTAGTAAAGGGGTTAGTCTTCATCGGACTAGCCTTTTTTGTTTCAGCTTGTGCTAAACCGCTAGAAACTATCTCGTTGTCGGGTAATACCATGGGCACCACCTACCACATTAAATTTGTCGGTGGGGAGCAATTTCCTGATGAACAACTGTTGCAGGCTGAAATCGATTTAGCCCTAGAAGCGGTTAATGATCAGATGTCGACTTACCGTAAAAAGTCGGAGTTGTCGCAATTTAACCAGATGACGCTTGCCGCTAAAATTCAGGTGTCTCCAGATACCGCTAAAGTGATTAAAACCGGTATCGACTTGTATAACAAGACTGATGGCGCCTTGGATATTACCCTAGGTCCATTGGTTAATTTGTGGGGCTTCGGGCCAGATAAGCGTCCGATCAAAGTGCCAAGCCCTGAACTGATCGCTGAGACTAAAGCTAAAACTGGAATTCAACACCTGTTTGTCGATGGCCGTACCTTAAGCAAAGATATTGCTACTTTATATGTGGACTTGTCTTCAATTGCTAAAGGTTTTGGGGTTGATAAAGTGGCTAGCATTTTAGCTAAGTATCAACCTAAAGGTTACTTAGTTGAGATTGGTGGCGAAGTCAGTGTTTACGGTGTTAAAGCCGATGATAGTGCGTGGCGTATTGCCATAGAGCAGCCAGATGTTGACGAACGCGCGGTTCAGCAAGTGATTGAACCGGGTAACATGGCAATGGCTACCTCTGGTGATTACCGTAACTACTACGAAGAGGAAGGTCAGCGCTTCACTCACATTATCGATCCTAGGAACGGTTATCCTGTTGACCACAAACTGGCTTCGGTGACAGTGTTGCACCCTCAAAGTATGATTGCCGATGGTTATGCCACAGCCATGATGGTGTTAGGTACAGAGGCTTCATTGAAGCTGGCTAAAGAGCAAAACCTAGCTATCATGCTAATTGAAAAGCAAGCCGAGGGCTTCAAGGTCTATTACAGTGATGCCTTTAAGCCTTTTGTTGGATTGTGATAGAATAAGGCGCGCTTTAATGCTGATGCTTGCCGGATTCAAGCTCAAGCAGTGATGGTTTTATTATTTTTGTGTCGTTTGGCTTTTGTCTGAACAATGACAACTGGAGTAAGTGATGGGCACTTTTTTAGCAGCTTTTGTAGTATTACTTCTGTTTTTTGTCTTAATGTCAATTGGTTACATTATTAAGCAAAAAGCCGTAGCGGGCAGCTGTGGTGGCTTAGGTGCCTTAGGTATCGATAAAGCCTGTGACTGCGATGATCCCTGTGATAAGCGTAAAGCCAAAATGGCCGAAGAGGCCAGACAGGAAAAACTCACTAAAAACCGCATTATTTGATTGGCAAAGCTAAATTTAGCAACGCCAAGTTAGCAAACGATTGCTGTAAGTGACATCTACATATAAGTGCTTCACTGATTTAAAAGGTTCTATCCATAGAGCCTTTTTTATTGCCTCAACAATAAAAGCCGCTCTTCCTCCCCACTGAATCTACTTAACCTGAACTTGGGATAACGAGTGTCGAAAATTTAGCAAGCTAAATCAATGGTATAAATGATTGTTTTGAAAATATACCTATTAAGCGATTCTGCTTATCCAGATCTCAGGTTGCTCTTTGCCTAGTCCTCAGCGTTGTTCCTTATTAAAACACTCTCATTTACACAGATTTATTCTAAGCATCATCGACTCAAGCTATGGTCATCAAGTGAATTGATTTTATAGGTTTTTTAATCTTAAACGAATTGCTAATGAGAATGATTTTCTTTTGTAACCAATTGAAATTTAATGTTAATTTGTTTTTGCATTTTTTTTGTCCTAGTATAGAAATTGATCTAAATCAATTTTTCACAATAGGGATATCAGATGAAAGGCCATCCTAATGTAATTCGTCAGCTCAATAAGATACTGACTTTTGAATTAACAGCGATTAACCAATATTTTCTGCATGCCCGCATGTATAAAAATTGGGGTTTAGAAGAGCTCAACGAGAAGTGTTATAAAAAGTCGATCAAGGATATGAAGCATGCCGACAAGCTTATCGAACGGGTATTGTTTCTTGAAGGCTTACCTAATTTACAACAGCTAGAAAAACTGCGAATTGGTGAAAAACCAGAAGAGATGTTGCAGTGTGATAAAACCATGCTTGAAGAACAACTCGTCGAACTGCGTGAAGTGATCTTGTTATGTGAGACTGAGCAAGATTATATCAGCCGTGAGATCCTCGAAGATATTCTCGAAGATGAAGAGGAGTACCTCGACTGGATTGAAGCGCAGCAAGATTTGATTGCCATGACAGGTATTCAAAACTATTTACAGACGCAGATAGAGTCAGAATAAGGAGATTAAGATGAAAGGTGATCCACAAGTTATCGATACACTCAATCAACTACTGACGGGTGAACTATCGGCGATGGACCAATATTTCGTTCATGGTTTGATGTATGACGATTGGGGCTTAACTGAGCTGCATGAGCGTATTTCTCATGAGTCTGATGATGAACGTGAACACGCTAAGAAGTTAGTCGAGCGTATCCTATTTCTCGAAGGCAAGCCCGACGTTGCTAGTCGTGAAGCCCTTAATATCGGTGAGAACCCCCAGCAGATGCTGCAAAACGACCTAAATTATGAATATCAGGTCGCCGACAATTTACGTAAGGCTATCGCTTTATGTGAGGATAAGAAAGATTACGCCTCGCGTGAGCTACTTGAAGTGCTACTCGAAGAGACCGAGTCAGATCATATGTATTGGTTAGAGAAGCAGTTAGGCTTAATTGACAAGGTTGGGTTACAGAACTACTTACAATCTAAGATGTAATGCGCCTTTGCCGCTACATTCAGGCAAAATCGTTAAGCTCTGCGACCCAGAACTGAGCAACGATTTATAAAGGTAAGTTGCAATAGATAACTCCTAAACCGATATCTTCGTTGTTTCGTCAGCGGATATCGGTTTTTTGTTAATGACTTATACTGCTTGGTATTAGCTAGAGCCAATAGCTATTTGTAACATTTAAATTAGCTTAGCCCCATTTCATCTGAAAAAAATTCTGTTAAATTATTATGTCCACCTTATAACTATAACGACAAAAAGGATGTGTAATGGGCATGATTAAACGCTCTTTAAGTTTGCAGTTAGTGGCTTCTATTGTGGGAGCGTTAGCGGTATTACTGATATTGGTTTCTGTTTACTTGGTCAATGTAGAGAGTGAGCGTACACGAGCACAAATCGACAGTGATTTAACCAGCCTAGTTACTCTTAAATCCCATGAGGTTAGTAGTTACTTTATCGCAAAGGCCAAAGTTGTTGATGCGGTATTCTCTTCTCCTGCGGTGCTCGACTGGTTTAGCAATTACAAGCAAAGACTCAGTAATGTCGATAATGATCCTCGCTACCAAGATCTGGTGAAGTATTTCCGTCATTTCTCCGATACCGATAGCGATATTAAATCGGTGTTTTTTGGCTCGGCCAATACGTTCGAATACTTTGACTTAAATGGACGCTATAACGATGCCAGTTACTACACCAACAAGCGCCCATGGTGGCAAGAAGGGATAGATAAAAATGGGATGTATGTTACCGATCCCGCTGTCGATGCCAACGATGGTTCTATCTCTGCAACGGTAAAGTCGGTTATTCGTAACCCTCAAGGCGAGTTTATCGGTATTGGTGGCATGGACATCTTAATCGATACTATTGGCAGTGAGCTGCTGGCGTCACTTAAATATCAAGGCCAAGGTCAGGCTTTCTTAATCACCGAAGACGGCAAGCTGGTTTATTTTCCTGGCTTTACCGATGCTTTTCCTCCCGGAACCAATGCGGCAAAAGTCGATAGCCAATTCAAACAAACTCAAGGCTTTGCAAAGTTAACTAAGCAGATGACTCAAGGTGCCAGTTCAGGTTTTGCTGAAGTCACTTTTAAAGGGGTTGAGCAACGAGTTAGCTACGTTAGTGTGGGCGGTGAATATCCGCAGCAACACTGGTATTTGGGCTTTATGTTGCCAATGAAGGTGATTGAAGCGCCAGTACAGGAGGCGATGTTTAGCGCTACCATTTTAGCGGTTGTGTTGATGTTATTAATGGGCCTGACAGTATGGTTGATGTTGCAACCCTTCAGAACCCAAATGAATAAACTATTGGCGGCAATGAAAGATATTGCCCAGGGCGATAGCGATCTGTCTCAGCGTATTCACATGGACAGAGAAGATGAAATTGGCCAACTAGGTGCGGCATTTAATCAGTTTGCAGTGAAAGTGCAAACCATGCTGCAACAGACTCGTGATCTGACTGTCAAGGTTGATACCGGCGTCGAAAATGCAGTAGTCGTGTGTGAGCAAGCCTTAGTCAACGTGACTCAACAAAAGCAAGAGATCGCGTCAGTCGCTACAGCGGCAACCGAGATGGCACACACCTCGCAAGAGATGGCCAATAGTGCTCAGCGAGCCGCTGAATTTGCCGAACAAGCCGAGTCTGAATCGAATGCTGGTACCGCTATCGTAGCGCAAGCTTCACAAGGCATGGCAACGCTTTCAAATCAAGTTGTCGAAGCGGCAGGGGTGATCAGGCATTTACGAACTAGCTCAGAGCAGATTGGTGAAGTGCTTAGTGTGATCCGCGGTATTGCCGAACAAACTAACTTGTTAGCGCTAAATGCTGCAATTGAAGCGGCAAGAGCGGGTGAGCAGGGGCGTGGTTTTGCGGTGGTTGCCGATGAAGTACGTACGCTGGCGTCACGCACTCAAGACTCAACCGCTAACATTCAAGAGATCATTCAAACGCTACAGCAGAACGCCTTAGAAGCCGAGCAGGTGATGGAGTCAGGAGTCGAGCAGGCCAATATCAGCCAAGATCTTACCAGTCAGGTTGAAACGGCGCTGGCGAGTATTTCGGGTGCAATTTCAGCCATTCAGCAGCAAACTATAGAAATCACCAGCGCTATTGGTCAGCAAGCCGTGGTAGCCGAAGAGGTTGCCTGTAATATTGAGAATGTCCGTGGTTTATCGGATGAGTCGCTAGCTTCCAGCGAAGCCCTTAGCGACAGCCTGCGTCAGTTCCAACAGGTGACAGTCGCACTCTCGGACAATATTCAGCAGTTTAAGATTTAAGTTAAAATCAGGGGGAAACCCCATTTACTGTTATTGTTAATATCGGTCTAAAAAGTAGCCTACGGGCTACTTTTTTTATTTCTCGATTCAGCGCCGCTGATTGGTGTGAATGCTGAATGCCTGCTGGCAAAGAGCAAACTTTTGCCCTTGGAGCATTTTGTATATTGAGCACTGTTTAAATATACAGTATTCTTGGCGGTGGAGGTAACCGTCGATGAAAAAGATTATCCATGTAGATATGGATTGTTTCTTCGCTGCCGTTGAAATGCGCGATTTTCCTGAATTACAAGGTAAACCCATTGCGGTGGGCGGGCGTAGCGATCGCCGCGGGGTGATCAGTACTTGTAATTATGAAGCGCGAAAATTTGGTGTGCGTTCGGCAATGGCATCGGCTTATGCATTAAAGCTCTGTCCGAATCTCATTCTCGTATCTGGACGCATGTCGGTATACAAGGAAGTATCGGCGCAGATCCGCAGTGTATTTGCTCGCTATACCGAGTTGATTGAGCCTCTGTCGTTAGATGAAGCCTATCTGGATGTCACTGACTGCAAGGTGCACCAAGGCTCAGCGACTTTGATTGCTCAGTCTATTCGCCAAGAGATTTTTGAACTTACTGGACTCACCGCATCGGCGGGCATCGCCCCGGTTAAGTTTTTAGCCAAAATCGCCTCAGATTTAAATAAGCCCAATGGCCAATACGTGATCCCCCCCGAGCAGGTGGATGACTTTGTACTAACCCTACCACTGATTAAGATCCCTGGCGTCGGTAAAGTCACCGCTGCCAAACTTGAACAGTTAGGTTTATTGACCTGCGCCGATGTACAGCAGTATTCGAAGGCCGCCTTAGTCGAGCGTTTTGGTAAGTTCGGCTTGGTGTTATCCGAGCGGGCAAAAGGAATCGATGCCCGTGGTATCTCGCCCCATAGAGAGCGCAAATCGGTGGGCGTCGAAACTACTTTGGCGCAAGATATTTATACCTATGAACAGTGTGAACAGGTGATGCCACAACTGCTGCAAGAGCTAGATACCCGCCTCACGCGCAGCGCTAAATCGCGCAGGATCAGCAAGCAAGTGGTGAAACTCAAGTTTGATGATTTCAAACAGACCACCATAGAACATCGCAGCGATCAGGTTTCGGTGAAACTGTTTTATGATCTGTTAACTCAGGCGTTAGAACGCCGAGCCGGACGCGGTATTCGGTTATTGGGGGTCTCGGTGGGATTAGAGAGTGGCGCTGTCATTTCTGACTCTGAAGAAGTGGATGGCGGGCAATTGGATCTCGGATTCTAGCTGGTTAAGGTGTTAACCGTTTCACATTTTAGTTTAGCTTCAGGCTGATTTGGTATCGGTGGCTGTGTTTGATGTTGCCACTTCATTGTTACTTATCGCCTGTCCCGCAGGGAATGTGCAAACACGCTTTTTGGCACAGTGAGTGAAGCGTAGCTTCGAGCCCACGAACGAGAGACAGGGATTGTCGAACTGGCTTTTAGATAGGGATATCGTTGTGCGTCGTCCATATCGGCTCTGCGAAATCATCTGACCTACAAGGAAGTTGGGAATGCCGAAAGATGTCAGGAACATTTTCGGCCATGATTTCGAAGGCCAAAACCGCGTTTGAGCAGGGTTATTAACTCTCTTCGATGTTACTTCATTTGATGTGATTCACTAATTCAAAAGCTAACTTGGTTTTGCCCCAAAATGGATTGGCCTTGAAATGAAGGTTTGGCATTTTTGTTATTTGCTGTGTAGCGTTTGGCTGAGTTCTTTTTGGAAAGGGTGTTTGAAAGTGTGCCTTCATGGCAATCTATCACCTGCGGTGAGCGAATGTGCAAACACGCTTTTGGCACGCCGCAAGCACGTCCATGTGGGCTCTGCGAAATCATCCATGATTTCGAAGGTCAAAACCGCGTTTACACAGGGTTATTTAATCTCTTCGATGTTACTTCATTTGGTGCGAGTCGCTAATTAAAAAGCTAACTTGGTTTTGCCGCTAAGTTAGTTACAAACTAGTGCTAATGACATAATTTTATCTAATGATAGACTCCAAGTTATTACAGTAATTTACAAAACAGTGGCCAATATCTGTTATCCACTACACTTAAACGAATTAGTTTAGAATTAAACTTGAGGCTATTTCACATTATTCTTCCCAACCCCATTATTCCTTTTTAGATGTATTCTTTAAGAGCTCCAAAACATGTTCAGAAAAATCTAATATACCTTTCTCGATTAAAGTTTGAATCCCGAATTCATGCTGCTGATACTCGAAATATTGCACTAGTTCTTCTAACTGTTTTCTTGTATAGCATTTTGCGCAATTTAATCGCATTAACTCTGTCACGGATAGGTTTGAGATGTAATCAATTGTGCGATCGTGCTCATTCTCCATATCAAAAAGATATCGAATTTTTATGGTCTTTTGCTCAAGAGAACTCTTGGCCAAATGTATATTGTAATTTCTGAGTAGATTAAGCATATGAAATAAGGCATTGCTACTTTTATAATGGCTATATAGATACTTAGGGATGTGCGGCATCGTAACGCTTAGTATATCTACTAGCCCTGCAAACTCAGCTAGGGATGCCCTTAAATAAGCGGATTTTCTTGCTTCTTCACTAATTTGAGGAGTATTTGACTTGCTACAAGCCATTGTTGCCATATAAATTGCTGCACAAAACCTATCATAGATTATAGGAAATTCTTCCATGTCTTTTTCTATATGGGGCTTTAATACATAACCATGTTCAATGTTTGTGCTGGTCTCAAAATTAATAGCCAAAGTAACTCCTTTCAATCGTTAAACTCGGGTTATTTTCTACAAATTATTATTGTGGCACTAATCTAACTTTACCTGTCAATTAGAAGCAGACCACAACAATTTCCGGAATGGTTCTGAATTAAGCCTTACTTATCGTAATGTGAGCTAGAGGGTTTTGAGTATTAGCACTAACTTATTTCTGTCCAAAAACAATTTAACTGTTGATTGCCCGAGTGATACCCGTAAGGCTAAATCGAAGGGATAAAATGACCCTGTGTAGATGCGGCTGCGGACGTTGATGGCAGGGATGCCATCGTCGAGCCTCCACGGATGGATTCACGGTGTGTAGCAGCAGTATCTGCACATTCCTCGCCGGACAGGCGATTGGTAACAGTGAAGATACTAATTTCAAAGACACTCTACCAACACTAATTCAGCCAAATGTTAAACCACAAAAATGCCAACACCTTCATTCGAAGGCCAAGATACTTTTGTCCAGATATGAGTTAACTTGTAATTGTCCAAGTGGTCCCAGTAAGGTCAAATCGAAGAGAAGGAAAACTCGGTTTAGGGGCGGTCCTCCTTGACGATTCAGTGTTTAAAAGCCAGTTCGGCATCCTTGCCTCTCGTTCGTAAGTTAGAAGCTGTGCTTCACTCACCGTGTCACAAATGGGTTTGCACGAGGGGCCAGCAGCAAGAAATTCAAAGCAATGAGGGTTAAAGTTGGCGTTTGGTACGACAAGACTTGCATCGTTGAATTTGATATCGACGCAACATTTTGTTTGCTAACAAAAAAGGCGCCGATGGATTAACATCGACGCCTTTTCTCATTAATTACCTATTTAGGTTTTTTCTGGAATACGTTCCAGAACCGCGAGTAACAGTTTCCAGTATTGTTCGACGGTTTCAATTAACACCATCTCGTCTGGGCTGTGTGGGAAGCGGATGGTGGGGCCAATCGAAACCATATCCATCTCTGGATAAGGCTTTTTAAATAGACCACATTCAAGACCTGCGTGGATCACCATGATCACTGGCTCTTTGTTGTAAATCGCCTCGTAAGTGTCTTTTACTATCGCCATGACTGGTGAACTGCTGTCAGGTTTCCAACCAGGGTAAGCGCCGCTGAATTCAACCTCTGCACCCGCTAAATTGCTAAGTGCGCTGAGGAAACCCTCTACTTCTTCACGACCAGAGTCGATTAGCGAGCGGATTAAGCAAAGAATATTAACAGATTCGGTTTCGGTGCTGATAACGCCAACGTTAAGTGAAGTTTCTGTCACGCCTGCTATCTCGTCGCTCATACGTATTACGCCATTAGGGCAGGCGTGTAGCAGATCGATCAGGGTGTTTTGCGTGGTTTCGCTCATCACTTGAGTGGCCGCAGGCACTTCGCTGATAGTTAATATCATGCCTGGGTCGGCGATGGCTAATTCTTGACGAACAAGTTCGGTGTACTCGGCTGTTAATTCATTAAGACGAGTTAAGTTAGCACTTGGCATCATAAAGCTAACGCTGGCTTCACGTGGGATGGCGTTACGTAGCGAGCCACCGGTGAAGTTAGTCAATTCAAGAGCCAGTTCATCGGCGTGATTAAACAGGAAACGGGCCAGTAACTTATTGGCATTACCGCGACCTAAGTGAATATTCACCCCAGAGTGACCGCCTTTTAAACCAGACAGTGACAGGGTGTAAGTCGAGTGACTTGGCTCGGCCGCTTGCCACACCATAGGCACAGTGATTTGGGCGTCGACGCCACCTGCACAACCCATGTAGATCTCACCTTCTTGTTCAGAGTCGGTGTTGATCAGAATATCAGCGTCTAGGTAACCGGCTTCTAAACCGAATGCGCCGGTCATGCCCGCTTCTTCATCGATTGTCAGTAAGACTTCTAATGGACCATGAGGAATATCATCGCTACCCAGTACCGCTAGCGCTGACGCCATACCGATACCGTTATCTGAACCTAGTGTGGTGCCGTTGGCCTTAACCCAATCGCCGTCAACATAGGCTTCGATAGGATCTTTTTCAAAGTCGTGGACTTTATCGGCATTCTTCTGCGGCACCATATCGATATGTGCCTGTAGCGCGACAACTTTACGATTTTCCATACCAGGGGTGGCAGGTTTTTTGATGATCAGGTTACCGACTTTGTCTTCAACAACACTAAGCTGCTTATCTTTAGCCCAGTTTTGGATGTATTGGCTGAGTGCCTGCTCATGTTTTGAAGGATGGGGAATGGCGCAGATCTGCTCAAACCATTGCCAAAGCGCTTGAGGCTGCAACTGACTTAATGTGCTCACGGACTAACTCCTCTTTATAATAAAGGTCGTAGAGATCAAGATTGGCGCTAGTTTATCACAGTGTCAAAAGGCTGCAGGGGTTTCAGTAGCGCTGGCATTAAAAAGTGTCAGCCAAAGTTGCCACATTGCTCAAGCTATAATCTTAATTTACTTGGCATTGTTTATTCACACAGGAATAATGCCCTCAATGTTTCGGCCAAGAAACAATTCGAATTAACCAGCATAGGAATGGATATGACGGCGATTAATTTTGTTGATGTAAATGATAACGATGCAATTTTTGAGGGTAGCGGCTGGGATGCCGTTATCGTGGTGACCCCAAGCCTAGATGCTATTGCGTTTGATGAAATCAGTTTACTCGCTAGTCATGGCGCGAATATCGATGCGCGAATAGGGCGCAGTGCGACGTTACTGTTTGCTCCAGGCCTTGCTGGTGGTCGATTGATTATTTCGCCGTTATTGAATCCTCAAGATGATATCCAAGATGTACGAGCCTATGCCGATGCGGCGCGTAAGGGCTTAGCCATCGCCAAAGAGGCGGGAGCCATTAAGCCATTGTTGGTGGTGGCGCCCCATAGCGCTGAAAAATATCAACAGTCGTTGGCCGTTTCTGCGTTAGCTTGTGGACAAGAACTTTGGCAAGCTTTAGAACGCCGTGAAGCCTTAGGTTTAAAGCCACAGATGCAAGCGATTGGATTGTTGGTGTCAGACCAACAGGCTCAGGTGTTAAACGCCATCGAAACTGGACGTCATCTCGCTCGCGATCTTTGCGGCACAGAACCTGAGCGGATGTCAGCACCTATGTTTGCCCAGTATTGCCAGCAAGCCTTTGCCGATTCGGGTTTGGCTATTGAAGTGGTTGAAGATCGCGATGTGCTAGAACGCGATTATCCTCTGCTCAGCGCGGTGGGGCGTAGTTCGTTTGCCGTACCTCGTCATCAACCCCGCGTGGTTAAGCTGGAATATTGCGGTGAAGGTGAGATTGAGCGCAGTTATTTCTTTGCCGGAAAAGGGGTGGTGTATGACACCGGCGGCGCCGATATTAAAGTGGCTGGTGGTATGGCGGGCATGAGCCGAGATAAAGGTGGCGCGGCGGCGGTTGCAGGGTTAATGAAAACCTTGTCACTACTTAAACCCAAGGGGATCCGTGTGGTGGCCGAACTGGGTTTAGTCAGAAACAGTATTGGCAGCGAAGCCTTTGTTACCGATGAGATCATCACCAGCCATGCAGGCGTGCGAGTGCGTATTGGTAACACAGATGCCGAAGGGCGTTTAGTGTTGGCGGATCTGTTATCACATCTGCGCTTAAAAGCGGCCGATGCCGTTAATGCGCAGCTGTTTTCGGTTGCAACATTGACCGGACATGTGGTGCGTGCTTATGGCGGTTATACCGCTGTGGTCGAAAATGCCGTGGCGCGAGATCAACAAGTGGGCGAACGACTGCAAGCAGTAGGCGAAGCTTGGGGCGAGCCGCTTGAACTGTCGCGTTTGCGCCGTGAAGATTATCAGAAGATTGTCGATCCTTCAGCGGCAGCGGATATTATCTCGTCCAACAATGCGCCATCCTCGGTGACAGCGAGGGGGCATCAATATCCTGCAGCCTTCTTATTACAAGCATCGGGTCTGCAACAACATGGCTTAAGCAGTGCTAAACCGCTGGCTTATAGCCATGTGGATATTGCTGGCAGTGCGACGGAAGGTGACCCTCTTTATGGCAAACCTACAGCAACCCCCTTAGTGGCGCTGTTTAATCATCTTTGTCAGTAACCGAATAGATTATGTTAGAGGCAGGCTTAGGCCTGCCTTTTTTGTTTTTAGAACATATATTGACCATGTTGATAGTTTTTTATATCAATATATCGTCATATTGGTGTAATAAAACAACAAAATGAGCTTTAGAAGAAAATATGATAAAAAATACTTGTAATAAAATTACATTTATATATAATGGCTTTCGTTGGTTAGACACAGTGTCTACCACCTCTAGTCTATCCAGGATGGATAACTCTCCAAGGAACCGAGCGACAAGTTGACTCTGCGGCTGATGATGATTATCAACCAAGTTTCATTAGAGTGATTTTTACAACTTTGTTTTGGAGCATTGACTATGTCTTATACTGGAATTCAACACGTTTACTGGCAAAAATCTTGGATCTGTACTCAAGCTTTGCGTGGCGGGTTGTTTGCGATGAGTTTTAAGGGTTGATTACACCTTGTATCAATTAAGCCCCCAATTTGATTGATATGAAGTAATCGCATCATCCATCTTGCCCTGTTTTTTTAGGGTTTTAGACTCAAGTAGCATATTGGTTCACTTTAGGGTGATTGATATGTTGGTGTGACCCGCTAGCGCGGTAGCTTTTCCGACAGGAACACTTGATATATGTCTTGCCTACTCTTTGAGTAGGCTTTTTTTTGTCAAAATTTTGAGGTTGCCCATAAGTTACAGCCGTCATCTTGTTCGCTTTGAACTTATTGTTACGTATATAATTCCAGCTTAATAAAATAGAGCTTGTTCTCTAAAAGCCTCACCTACATTCATAACTTAAAATTAATTCAAGGAACCTTGTTCCATGTTAGAAAAAATATTTAAACTGACTGAACATCAAACGTCATTAAAGCAAGAAGTTATCGCAGGTTTTACCACCTTCTTGACTATGGCTTATATCATCTTCGTTAACCCTATGATGCTTGCCGATGCTGGGATGGATCATGGTGCTGTATTCGTAGCGACCTGTTTAGCTGCCGCGGTTGGCTGTTTGGTGATGGGTATTGTGGCTAATTATCCTATTGCTTTAGCACCGGGCATGGGGCTGAACGCCTTTTTTACCTACACTGTGGTCGGTGAAATGGGCTACACCTGGGAAACCGCATTGGGTGCGGTATTCCTGTCAGGGATCTGCTTCTTAATTCTTTCTTTGGTGAAAATTCGTGAGTGGGTGGTTAACAGCATTCCGTTATCACTGCGTTTCGGTATTGCCGCTGGTATCGGTATTTTCTTGGCTTTAATTGGTCTTAAGAGTGCCGGCATAGTTGTAGCCAGCCCTGCAACGTTAGTGACTATGGGGGATATCACCTCATTCCCAGCGGTGATGGCAGTCTTGGGTTTCTTTATCATTATTGCCTTGGTGCATCATGGTATGAAATCAGCGGTGATCATCAGTATCTTGTCTGTGACGGCCATTGGCTTCTTCTATGGTGACTTACAATATGGTGGCATTGTTTCGGCTCCACCTTCTATTGCACCAACCTTTATGAAAATGGATCTCTCTAGCGTATTAGAGATCAGCATGTTGTCTGTGGTGTTTGCCTTCCTGTTTGTGGATCTGTTCGATACCTCAGGTACGCTAGTGGCCGTAGCGCAGCGCGGTGGTTTCCTCGATGAAAGAGGCCGTTTACCTCGTTTAGGCCGGGCATTAACCGCTGATAGTACTGCAACTATTGCAGGTGCCATGTTAGGTACCTCAACGACTACCAGTTACATCGAAAGTACTGCAGGTGTCAGTGCGGGTGGCCGTACCGGCTTAACCGCTGTGGTTGTCGGCATCCTATTTATTTTGTCGCTATTCCTATCGCCACTAGCGGCCATGGTTCCTGCCTATGCGACAGCCGGAACCCTGTTCTATGTGGCCATCTTAATGATGTCTGGCTTAGTTCATGTTGATTGGGAAGACTTAACCGAAGCGGCACCTGTTGTAGTGGTGTGTCTTCTTATGCCGCTGACCTTCTCTATTGCTACAGGTATTGCTATGGGCTTTATCAGCTATGCAGCAATCAAACTACTGAGCGGTCGTTATAAAGATCTTAATATCGGCATTGTGGCTTTAGCCTTGTTGTTTATCGCTAAGTTTATTTACGGCTAATTTTAGCGACACAGATCAGCTGAGTTAAGTTGATGTTTACATTGGCTTGAAGCAAAAAGGGCATTAGATTTATGCCCTTTTTTTATGGGATTTATTTCATATTCTTTAATGGTATCTAATCATTTAATTGCGCTGCTACCATTTTGTCAGTGGATTGGGTATAACCATAAGTTCGGTTTTTATCTTTAATATCAAAATGAACTTAAGTGAGATTGGTTACCGCCGCGTGGTGGTTAAATTAGGTACCAGTGTGTTGACATCGGGCTCAAAAAGCTTAGATAAAGCGCATATGGTTGAGCTTGCTAGACAGATGGCGAGTTTGATGAAATCTGGCGTTGAGGTCGTGCTTTGCACTTCCGGCGCTATCGCTGCTGGACGCGAACACTTAGGTTACCCCAATTTGCCCGAAACCGTCGCCAATAAACAGTTATTGGCCGCCGTGGGTCAAGGCCAGTTGATCTTGGCTTGGTCGCAACTGTTTAGTATCTATGGTTTGCATGTGGGCCAACTGTTGCTGACGCGCGCCGATCTGCATGACCGAGAACGCTACCTCAATGCGCGTGATTCACTCAATGCACTGCTGGCTAACGGCATTATTCCTATCATCAATGAGAACGATGCGGTGGCAACCAGCGAAATTAAGGTGGGTGATAACGACAACTTGTCGGCTCGCGCCGCACTGCTTTGTGATGCAGACCTGTTGATTTTACTGACCGATCAGAAAGGGCTTTTCGATGCCGATCCTCGTGCTAATCCCGATGCCAAACTGATCAAACAGGTTGTTAATATTGACGACAGCTTGCGCAGCCTGGCGGGGGGCGCAGTTTCAGGTTTAGGTACTGGCGGTATGGCGACCAAGTTACAGGCTGCCGATATTGCCCGCCGCGCCGGGATTGAAGTGGTGATCGCTTCGGGTCATCATCCAAAAGTGATTCAACATGCGGTCTGTAAAGAGGGCATCGGAACGCATTTTACCGCCCTAGAAAATCCACTTGAGAGTCGCAAACAATGGATCTTAGCTGGGCCGAAAACTACAGGGCGTCTTGTGCTCGATAGCGGCGCTATTGTAGCTGTTACTCAGAAAGGGCGTAGCTTATTGTCGAAAGGCATTGTCAGTGTCAGTGGCCAATTTGAGCGTGGGGCGACGTTGCAATTAATCGATGAAACCGGCAGAGAAGTGGCGCGGGGTATGAGCCGTTATAGTGCTAAAGATCTGTTAAGTATTGCTGGTAAACACTCCAACGAAATAGAGTCGTTACTGGGCTATGATTATGGTGATGCCGTGGTGCATCGTAACGATATGGTGGTGTTGTAAGTGTCTGAAGTAACTGCAAGTCAGCAAGATTATTTAACCAAGCTTGGTCAACAAGCCAAGCAATCAAGTTATGCCTTAGCCAGCCTTACAGGACAAGAAAAGCAGCTGTTACTCAGTGCGATAGCCGCCAAGTTAACGGCTTGCAGTCAGACTATTATTGCGGCCAATCAGCAAGATGTGGCGCAGGCTCGTGAAGCCGGTTTAAGCGATGCGATGATCGATCGTTTATTATTGGATGAAACTCGTCTTGCGGCAGTGATAGCCGATATCGACCAGGTGATTAATCTTGCCGACCCTGTGGGGAGTGAGCTAGAAAGCCAATTGCTTGACAATGGTTTGCGTTTGTCGCGTCGTCGCGTGCCCCTTGGAGTGATCGGCGTGATTTATGAGGCTCGCCCTAACGTTACTGTAGATATTGCTGTGCTGGCACTGAAAACCGGTAATGCGGTGATTTTACGTGGCGGTAAAGAGACGCTGCAATCAAATCTAGCTCTGAGTGAAGCAATTCGTGAGGCGATAGCCGAGCAGGGATTACCCGCCGATGCAGTGCAGCTGATTGAAAGCCCTGACCGTCAATTGGTCGCAGGTTTATTAAAGCTCGATCACTATGTGGATATGATAGTGCCTCGTGGCGGCGCCCATCTACAACGTCTATGCGCCGAGCAAGCGACGATTCCGGTGATTCTGGGCGGGATAGGTATCTGTCATCTTTATGCCGATAAAGCCTTGGATATTGATAAAGCCATTGAGGTTATCGCTAATGCTAAGGTGCAGCGTCCTACAGTGTGTAATGCCTTAGATACAGTATTGGTTCATCAAGATGTCGCCGCAGTATTACTGCCTAAATTGTTAACGCATCTTGCTGGCTTAGGTGTGAGTTTTTATGGCTGTCCTCAGGCACAACAAGTGGCTAAAGGCATAGAGATTGAGATGCAAGTCGCCAGCGATGAAACCTTCGGCCAAGAGTGGTTATCGCTGACCTTAGGCATCAAGGTGGTGGATGATATTGATAGCGCTATCACGCATATTCGCCGCTTTTCTAGTGGACATTCGGAGGGGATTTTAACCGACAATATTCATGCCTCGGCGCATTTTGTTAATCAAGTAGATGCCTCGGCAGTGTATGTGAATGCCAGTACGCGCTTTACCGATGGTGGTCAATTTGGTCTGGGCGCCGAAGTCGCGGTGTCGACGCAGAAGTTACATGCCAGAGGCCCTATGGGATTGGAAGCATTAACTACCTATAAGTGGATTGGCATCGGTGACTATACCGCAAGGCAATAAGCGGCGATTGAATGTGCTAGGACTGTATTAGACACTAAGGGAGCTTGCTCCCTTTTTTGTTGGCTGCTGAAGGTTGAGCGGCATCTAAGGTGGGTTTTTGAATCGATAAGCTGTGGTGAAATTAACTAACTATTGGTGATGTATGATTCATTTTGTGAATCATAAATAGAAAATAATCAACAAAAATAGTTGGTTATGTTTTTGGCATTGTCTTTGCTGTATTGCTATTAATTAATACAGGAAAATCAAGGAATGTCCTAATGAATAAAGCAATATTAGCCAGCTTAACCATGAGTGTTGCCTTGCTACTAAGTGTGTGCAGCATGGATGCAAATGCTTCATCTGAAGTGACGCTGGTAGATGAGTTTAACTATCAGGGTCAACAAGTGGTGCTGGATATGGATGTGGGCCGCGCCGAGCTAATCGCTAGTGATGACGAACAGGTTAGAGTCGAAGTCAGTGTTAAGGCGTCGGACACCAATTGGCTCAGCTTTTGGAGCAATAAGGATGTGACCACTGTTACGTTAGCGGTAGTTGATAGTAGCGACAAGCTAGTGCTTAAGCTCAGCGAGCAAGATGATTTGAATCAAGATTGGCGTATTTATTTACCGCGTCATGCCAAATTAAAAGTCGATGCGGGAGTGGGTGAAGTTATCGTCGATGGCCTTTCGGCGAGTATTGATATTGATCTTGGCGTTGGCCGCACTGAGATCAAACATCAGGCGCAATATGGTGAGATGACACTGAAGTCAGGAGTCGGTGAAGTGAGTATTAGCGAAAATGGTAAAGCGTTAGCCGTCGATCGCAACTTGGTGAGCCAGAGTTTTCATAAACAGCAATCAGGCAGTGACGAGCAGCTTTACGTCTCTGTCGGTGTTGGTGAGATCTCCGTCAATAATTAAGTCCATAACTTAAGTCGCTAACTAGCGATGAACCACCTCAAAGCTGAGTAAAACCGACCTAAGAGTCGGTTTTTTAAGATTAAAGCTAGGGCATTACAAGCGGCTTAGGCTTACTTTGTAATAGTCTTGGTAGCAGCTTTTGAAGGATTAACGCGCTGAGAATGAGTGCTAGGCCAACAAAAGTTGAGGGGGTGATAGCCTCTTGTAATATCCAAGCGATAAAACCTACCGACAATACCGGTGTGATGAACACTAAGGTTGTCATATTGGCAGTACGATCGGTTTTTTTCAGCGCCATTAACCAGAGCACGAAGGTCACGCCCATTTCGAACAAGCCAACATAAACACCAGCACCAAAGGCTTTGGCATCCCAAGTAGGTATGGTATCGGTAAAGCATAAGGTTGCAATAACCAGAGGTAAGCCGACGAGGAAACTCAGCAGCAGACTCACTACTGGGTCGCCCTTATCTTTGGTGTTCACTATCCAGTAAAGCGCCCAGACGACGGTGCTGGCTAAAGCTAATAAAACTCCAGTGGCACTTTCGAAATGTAACGATGTGATATTGCCGTTGGTAGCGATAACAAATACGCCTAAGTAAGCAATAATTGCAGCCAGTAAGTCGCTCTTTCTGAGTTTGTGCTTTAACAGAGGTACTGATAGCAGCGGTAATAAAATAGCCCAGGTGTAATTGAGTGATAAGGCTTGCTGGGCTGGTAGCAGATCATAAGCTTTAAACAGCACTAGATAGTAGAGAAACGGATTAAGCAGCCCGGTTTGTAAGTAAAACCAAGGGCGGCGAATAAACTGCTTTTTGATGAGCTTCAGTTTGCCCATAACGCCCAAGATCAGACTCAACGCCACGATCGATGTGAGCACTGCAATTAATACTAACTGCAGCGGCGTGTAATGGCTTAAGGCCAATTTAAATGCCGTCGCCACTGTCGACCATAACAAGATCGCACATCCCGCATAGATATAAGCTTGGCTAGTCGGTTTCACGGCAGGTTCTCACTCGATAAATACAGATTAATTATAGGAAGTTTATCGCAGGGTTGTTATCGCAACCTAGGCGCTGGGATTATATGTTGCTTTGCTGATTAAAGCTGCTTTTTTAAGACTAAAAAAATTGCGATTAAATTAAACTTTTATGCTTTGTGCCCTTGTAATCACTTTTAGCGTCCCAATATAGGGTGTTAAGGATAGATATTGGGCTGAAAACTCAAGGTTTAAAATCGGGCTTGAAAACGATTTCACCGATCCCCATATCTTAATCATGATGACAAATTTAGTGTTAGTTAAAAGATTTTTTGGAGGACTCCATGGGTAAAATTATTGGTATCGATTTAGGTACAACCAACTCTTGTGTTGCCGTATTAGATGGCGGTAAAGCACGTGTGATTGAAAATGCAGAGGGTGATCGTACCACTCCATCAATTGTTGCATACACTGGCGACGAAACTATCGTAGGTCAATCTGCGAAACGTCAAGCTGTAACAAACCCAGCTAACACCTTTTTCGCGATTAAGCGTCTAATTGGTCGTCGTTTTACCGATGATGAAGTTCAGCGCGACGTAGACATTATGCCATTCAAAATTATTGGTGCTGATAACGGTGATGCATGGGTTGAGGCGCACGGTAAGAAGATGGCTCCTCCACAAGTTTCTGCTGAAATTCTGAAGAAAATGAAGAAGACAGCAGAAGACTTCCTTGGTGAGCCTGTCACTGAAGCGGTTATTACCGTTCCTGCTTACTTTAACGATTCACAACGTCAAGCAACTAAAGATGCAGGTCGCATCGCAGGTCTTGAAGTTAAGCGTATTATCAACGAGCCAACGGCCGCGGCATTGGCTTATGGTATCGACAAGAAGCAAGGCGACAACGTTGTTGCGGTATACGATTTAGGTGGTGGTACATTCGATATATCTATCATCGAAATCGATAGCGTAGATGGTGAACAAACTTTCGAAGTACTAGCGACCAATGGTGATACTCACTTAGGTGGTGAAGATTTCGATAACCGTTTGATCAACTATCTTGCTGATCAATTCAAGAAAGAGCAATCAATCGATCTACGTAACGATCCGCTAGCAATGCAGCGTCTAAAAGAAGCTGCTGAAAAAGCCAAGATTGAGCTTTCAAGCACGACTCAAACTGAAGTCAATCTGCCGTACATTACCGCCGATGCAACCGGTCCTAAGCACTTAGTGGTTAAGATCACTCGTGCCAAACTAGAATCGCTAGTTGAAGACTTGATCACTCGTTCACTTGAGCCACTAAAAGTTGCACTGGCCGATGCAGACCTTTCTGTATCAGACATCAACGAAGTGATTTTGGTGGGTGGTCAAACTCGTATGCCTAAAGTACGTGCTGAAGTTTCAGCCTTCTTCGGCAAAGAGCTTCGTCAAGACGTGAACCCAGATGAAGCGGTTGCAATTGGTGCAGCAGTTCAAGCGGGTGTACTCGCTGGTGACGTGAAAGACGTATTGTTACTAGACGTAACGCCACTTTCTCTTGGTATCGAAACCATGGGTAGCGTGATGACCAAGCTGATTGAGAAGAACACCACTATCCCAACCAAGGCTAGCCAAACCTTCTCAACTGCAGACGATAACCAAAGTGCGGTAACCATTCACGTACTTCAAGGTGAGCGTAAGCAGTCAAGCGCCAACAAATCTCTAGGTCAATTTAACCTAGAAGGTATTGAGCCAGCTCCACGTGGCATGCCACAAATTGAAGTGGCGTTCGATATCGATGCCGATGGTATCTTGCATGTGTCTGCGACCGATAAGAAAACCGGAAAAGCACAGAACATTACCATCAAGGCTTCTTCTGGTCTAAGCGATGAAGAAGTGGATGCAATGGTTCGTGATGCAGAAGCTCATGCAGATGAAGATGCGAAATTCGAAGAGCTAGTGACGGCTCGTAACCAAGCCGATGGCATGGTTCACGCGACTAAGAAGCAAATCGAAGAAGCTGGCGAAGAGCTACCAAGCGAAGAGAAAGAGAAGATCGAAGCGGCAATGGCTGATGTTGATACCGCAACTAAAGGTAACGACAAAGAAGCGATCGAAAAAGCTACTCAAGCGTTAATGGAAGCATCTGCCAAGCTGATGGAAATTGCTCAAGCTAAAGCCCAAGCATCACAAGGTGCCCAAGGTGAACAGGCTCAGCAATCACAAGAAGCGTCAGCTGATGATGTTGTCGATGCTGAATTTGAAGAAGTTAAAGACGACAAAAAATAATTCAGGCCCGGCCTAAATTATTTTCAGCGGGCGTTACGGGGAAACTCTAACGCCCGTTCGTACAACTCCAGCACAGAAAGTATGAGACTATGTCAAAGCGAGATTATTACGAAGTATTAGGCGTAGGTCGTGACGCCAGCGAACGTGAAATTAAAAAGGCTTACAAGCGTTTAGCCATGAAGTTTCATCCAGATCGCAACCCTGGCGACAAAGTGGCTGAAACCAGCTTTAAAGAAGTTAAAGAAGCTTACGAAATTCTGACCGACAGCGATAAGAAAGCAGCCTATGATCAGTTTGGTCATGCGGGTGTGGATCCTAATCGCGGTGGCGGCGGTTTCGGTGGTGGTGCTGACTTCGGTGATGTGTTTGGCGATGTGTTCGGTGACATCTTCGGCGGTGGACGCCGTGGTGGTCAACGCCAAGCTGCGCGAGGTAGTGATCTTCGCTATAACTTAGAATTATCACTGGAAGAAGCGGTGCGTGGTTTAACTAAAGAGCTACGTATTCCAACACTTGCAGCCTGTGATGCGTGTGATGGTAGCGGCGCTAAGAAGGGCTCGTCACCAACCACTTGTGGTACCTGTCATGGCCAAGGCCAAGTACAGATGCGCCAAGGTTTCTTTGCGGTGCAGCAAGCCTGTCCGACTTGTCATGGTCGCGGGAAGATTATCAAAGATCCATGTAACAAGTGTCATGGTGAAGGTCGCGTCGAAAAGAGCAAGACCCTGTCGGTTAAAATTCCTGCCGGTGTGGATACGGGCGATCGTATTCGTCTATCTGGTGAAGGCGAGGCGGGCGAGTTCGGTGCACCAGCCGGTGACTTGTATGTTCAGGTTACAGTGCGTGAACATGCTATTTTCGTTCGCGATGGCAATAACCTTTACTGTGAAGTGCCTATCTCATTTAGCACGGCCGCATTAGGTGGCGAGATTGAAGTACCGACATTGGATGGTAAGGTGAACCTGAAGATCCCTTCAGAGACACAAACCGGTCGTATGTTCCGTTTGCGCGGTAAAGGGGTTAAATCGGTTCGAAGCCATGCGGTAGGCGATCTACTGTGTAAAGTGGTCATGGAAACGCCGGTTAATCTAAGCGACAAGCAAAAAGAGCTGTTACGTGAATTTGATAATACCCTTACAGGCTCATCAACGAAGCATAGCCCTAAAGCTGAAGGCTTCTTCGACGGTGTGAAAAAGTTCTTTCAGGACTTGAATAGCTAAGGCTAACTTCACAAAATAAAAACCTCGCTTAGCGAGGTTTTTTTATGGCTAAAATAAAATGAGTTTAATTTAGACACCATTGGGTTAAGGCAATTAAGGATGTTAAAGATGCAAAAGTGGCTGGTGGGGTTAGGATTCTTGATCTTAAGTGGGTGCGCGACGCATCAATCACCAACGGGGCGAGGGCAGGTGCTGTTGTTTTCATCGATGCAGATGGATCAGATGGGCGCCGAATCTTTCGCTGCCATGAAGAAGCAACAACCGATTAGTCAAGATAAACAGCTTAACCAATATGTCCAATGTGTTGCTAATCGCATCACTGCAGTTTTACCGGGGCAGCAGCCTAAGTGGGATGTGGTGCTGTTTGATTCTGAGCAAGTCAACGCTTTCGCGCTGCCGGGCGGGCATATTGGGGTTTATAGCGGGCTATTGTCGGTGGCGAATAATCAACACCAACTTGCTGCGGTATTAGGGCATGAAGTGGCGCATGTACTGGCCAATCACAGTAATGAACAAGTGTCTCGGGCACAGATGACTGGTACTGGGATGCAGCTTGCTAACGCAGCCTTAGAGATCGGAGAGGTGAGTCATCGCGATCTGTATATGGCGGCGTTGGGTTTAGGTGCGCAAGTGGGCTTTATTTTGCCTTACGGCCGCGAGCAAGAAACCGAAGCAGATATCATTGGCGCTCAGTTAATGGCTCAAGCTGGCTTTGACCCTCGAGAAAGTATCAGCCTATGGCAAAATATGGCCAAGGCAGGCGGCAGCCAAGGCCCTGAGTTGATGTCGACCCATCCATCTCATGGACGAAGGATAGCCGACCTGCAACAGATCCAAGCTAAAGTGTTGCCCTTATATGAATCTAGTCCTTATCGAGCAAAAAAAGCCTGTAACTAATGGCCGATTTGTGGGCATTTTGTCATACATTATGGTAGAATCCGCCGCGAAATTAATTGAATAAATGAGAGTAGTATCATTATGTCTGACAAGTTCACCACAATTGAACAGCATGCTAGCTACGGTGTAGGTCGCCAACTGGGCGAGCAACTAGCGGCAAACTCTTTCGAAGGTATCGATATTTCAGCGGTTCAAGTTGGTTTATCTGATGCATTTGACGGTAAAGAAAGCGCTGTTTCTATGCAAGATCTTCAAACTGCCTTCACTGAAATTAGTCAGCGTATCCAGAAGGTACAAGAAGCCGCTGCAGCTGCTGCATCAGCAGAAGGTGAAACTTTCCTTGCCGAAAACAAGCAACGTGAAGGCGTTGTGACTTTAGAGTCAGGTCTTCAGTATGAGATCATTACCGAAGGTAATGGTGATAAGCCTGGTTACGACTCAACAGTTCGTACGCATTATCACGGTACTTTCATCAGCGGTGATGTTTTCGATAGCTCTGTATTACGTGATCAGCCCGCTGAATTCCCTGTATCAGGTGTGATTGCAGGTTGGACTGAAGCATTACAACTTATGCCAGTCGGTTCTAAGTGGAAGCTTTATGTTCCTCACCACCTTGCTTATGGCGAGCGCGGTGCCGGTGCATCAATTCCTCCTTACTCAGCATTGGTATTTGAAGTCGAATTACTCGACATTCTATAATGTTGAAAAGCCTAAGCCGTTGCTTAGGCTTTTTTTTGAACCTAAAATAATAGCGATCAGATCCGTTACGGATAGCAAAAATAACGTGTGGAGAGTATTGGATGACAGAGCAAGTAAGAGTCGCAATTACCGGTGGTAGTGGACGTATGGGCCGTACTCTTATTGAATCGGCTAAGTTAAGTAGCAACATCTTCTTAGGTGCGGCTATCGAGCGCGCGGGTTCGACATTAATTGGTGTTGACGCTGGTGAGCTAGCGGGTGTTGGTGCCATGAATGTTGCTATTACCGATAGTCTTGATCATGCGGTAGATGATTTCGATGTGTTAATCGATTTCACTTCACCAGAAGCCAGCTTGGTTCATACCGATTGGTGTTCTCGTAATGGTAAAGCAATTGTGATTGGTACAACGGGTTTTAATCATGCTCAAAAAGAGCAGATTGCTGCCTATGCCGAAAACACCCCTATTGTTATGGCACCGAACATGTCAGTTGGGGTTAACTTGATGTGGCGTCTACTTGAAGTCGCCGCTGAAGTGATGGGCAGTTATACCGATATCGAAATTATCGAAGGTCACCATAGATATAAGAAAGACGCTCCTTCTGGAACCGCGCTTAAGATGGGCGAAGTGATCGCCGAAGTGCTTGGCCGTGATTTAGAAAAATGCGCCATTTATGGTCGTGAAGGGATCACAGAGGAACGTTCGCGAGAGACCATAGGTTTCTCAACTATTCGCGCTGGTGACCTAGTCGGTGAGCATACTGCGATGTTTGCCGATATAGGTGAGCGATTAGAGATCACCCATAAAGCGTCAAGCAGAATGACCTTTGCTAATGGTGCTATGCGTGCTGCTTTTTGGCTCGGCGATCAAGCCCCGGGTCTTTATGACATGCAGCAGGTTTTAGGTTTAAAAAGTTAGTAATTGAAAAACGCCAATTTGGCGTTTTTTTTTGAGAAAAAACTTTCACATTTATAGACGAAATCTGATTTTACCTATAGAATTGACGGAATTTGTCAAAATTTCGTATTTAAGCGGAAGTTGGTATTTTAATCGTAAAATAAAACCCTATTATACAATGGCTTGGCTCTTTTCGGAGGTCGTGTTGACAAAGTCTGCCTTACTCGTACTCGAAGATGGAACCGTTTTCTCTGGCACTGCAATTGGTGCTGATGGATTAGCAGTTGGTGAAGTTGTTTTTAACACTTCAATGACTGGTTACCAAGAGATCCTGACGGATCCTTCCTATTCTCGTCAAATCGTTACTTTAACTTATCCCCATATTGGTAATACAGGAACCAATAGTGAAGATGTCGAATCAGACGCCGTTCACGCTTGTGGTTTAATCATTAGAGACTTACCTCTAGTGGCAAGTAACTTCAGAAATCAGCAAACCCTCAGTGATTATTTAAAAGCTAACAATGTTGTTGGTATTGCTGATATCGATACTCGTAAACTTACGCGTATCCTAAGGGAGAAAGGGGCACAGGCTGGCGCAATTTTAGTCGGTGATATGGATGAAGCTAAGGCGCTTGAAGCTGCCAAAGCATTCCCTGGATTAAAAGGCATGGACTTAGCCAAAGAGGTGACTACCGATAAGCAATATCAGTGGCGCAGCGGTAGCTGGCGTCTAGTGGGTGGTTTACCTGACGACACCCCAGAAGCAGAACTTAAATTTAAAGTGGTTGCTTATGACTATGGTGTTAAACGCAATATTTTACGTATGCTGGTCGACCGTGGTTGTGATGTAACTGTGGTACCTGCAAAAACATCTGCTGCTGAAGTACTGGCGATGAATCCTGACGGGGTATTCCTGTCAAACGGCCCTGGTGACCCAGAACCATGTGATTACGCCATTGAAGCGATTCAACAAATCCTTAAAACCGATATTCCAGTATTTGGTATCTGTTTAGGACATCAGTTATTGGCACTTGCCTCAGGTGCTAAAACCTTAAAGATGAAGTTTGGTCACCATGGTGCTAACCACCCTGTGAGCAACCTTGAACTGGGTAATGTGATGATCACCAGTCAAAACCATGGTTTTGCTGCTGATGAAGCCAGCTTACCCGCCAACATTAAGGTGACCCATAAGTCACTATTTGATGGTTCGCTACAAGGTATTCATCTTACCGATAAGCCAGCATTTAGCTTCCAGGGACACCCTGAAGCGAGCCCAGGCCCCCATGATGCGGCCCCATTGTTTGATCACTTTATTGAGTTGATTGAACAGTATCGTCACAACGCTAAGTAGTCCGGGAGAAGGTTTCAGCAATGCCAAAACGTACAGATATAAAAAGTATTCTTATCCTAGGTGCCGGCCCAATTGTGATTGGCCAAGCATGTGAGTTTGACTACTCAGGTGCTCAGGCGTGTAAAGCCCTAAGAGAAGAAGGCTACAGAGTTATCCTAGTTAACTCTAACCCTGCGACAATTATGACTGATCCAGAAATGGCCGATGCGACCTACATCGAACCGATTCACTGGGAAGTGGTACGCAACATCATCGCTAAAGAGCGTCCAGATGCGATTTTGCCAACCATGGGTGGTCAAACTGCACTGAACTGTGCGCTTAAACTTGAAAGCGAAGGTGTGCTTGCCGAGTTTAACGTAGAGATGATTGGTGCAACGGCTGATGCTATCGATAAAGCAGAAGACCGTAGTCGCTTCGACAAAGCCATGACCAGTATTGGTCTTGAGTGTCCTCGTGCTGGTATCGCGCACAGCATGGAAGATGCTTATAAAGTATTAGATGAAGTCGGTTTCCCTTGTATTATTCGCCCATCATTTACTATGGGTGGCAGCGGCGGTGGTATCGCTTACAACAAGGAAGAGTTTGAAGAGATTTGTTCTCAAGGTCTTGAACTTTCACCAACCACAGAGCTACTTATCGATGAGTCGCTAATTGGTTGGAAAGAGTATGAGATGGAAGTGGTTCGTGACCGCAATGATAACTGTATTATTGTGTGTTCAATCGAAAACTTCGACCCAATGGGTGTACATACAGGTGACTCTATCACCGTGGCACCTGCACAGACTCTAACTGATAAAGAATACCAGTTGATGCGTAATGCATCACTTGCAGTACTGCGTGAGATTGGTGTTGAAACTGGCGGTTCAAACGTACAGTTTGGTATCAATCCTAAAGATGGTCGTATGGTGATCATCGAGATGAACCCACGTGTATCGCGTTCATCAGCACTAGCATCAAAAGCGACTGGTTTCCCGATTGCTAAAATCGCGGCTAAGCTAGCCGTTGGCTTTACCTTAGATGAACTGAGCAATGATATTACAGGCGGTGCAACACCAGCATCGTTTGAGCCTGCAATTGATTATGTTGTGACTAAGGTGCCACGTTTTAACTTTGAGAAGTTTGCCGGCGCAAACGATCGTTTGACGACTCAAATGAAGTCTGTTGGTGAAGTGATGGCCATTGGCCGTACTTTCCAAGAATCACTGCAAAAAGCCCTTCGTGGTCTTGAAGTTGGCATCAGTGGTTTAGACCCCATTATTGATATTGATGAGCCTGAAGCATTATCACGTATTCGCCATGAACTGAAAGAACCAGGTGCTGAGCGTATTCGTTATATTGCTGACGCTTTCCGTGCTGGCCTTGGTTTAGAAGCCATTTTCAAATTGACCAACATCGACCTTTGGTTCTTGGTTCAGATTGAAGACCTACTTGAACTTGAAGCACAAGTGAAAGAAGGCGGCATGTCGAGAATGGACAAAGACTTCCTTTACAAGCTTAAGCGTAAAGGTTTTGCCGATACTCGTCTGGCTGAATTGCTGGGGATCAGCGAATCTGAGATGCGCAAGTTGCGTTATCGCCATGAGATCTACCCGGTTTACAAACGTGTAGATACTTGTGCAGCCGAATTCTCAACCGATACCGCTTACATGTACTCAACCTACGAGGAAGAGTGTGAGGCAAACCCATCAGAACGTGAGAAAATCATGGTTATCGGTGGTGGTCCAAACCGTATCGGTCAGGGTATTGAGTTCGATTACTGTTGTGTACATGCGGCATTAGCGCTTCGTGAAGACGGTTATGAAACCATTATGGTTAACTGTAACCCTGAAACGGTATCTACAGATTACGACACCTCAGACCGTTTATACTTCGAGCCAATTACACTTGAAGATGTACTTGAAATCGTTCGTATCGAAAAGCCAAAAGGCGTGATCGTGCATTACGGTGGTCAAACACCACTGAAACTGGCTCGTGACCTAGAAGCCGCTGGTGTACCAATTATTGGTACTAGCCCTGATGCGATTGACCGTGCAGAAGACCGTGAGCGTTTCCAGCAAGCGATTCAGCGTCTTGAAATGAAGCAACCTGAAAATGATACCGTCACTACGGTAGAAGGTGCGGTAATTTCTGCTGAGCGTATCGGTTATCCGTTAGTAGTTCGTCCATCTTATGTATTGGGTGGCCGGGCGATGGAAATCGTATACGACGAACAAGATTTACGTCGTTACTTCAATGAAGCTGTTAGTGTATCGAACGCTTCGCCTGTATTGCTTGACCGTTTCCTCGATAACGCGACTGAAGTGGATATCGATGCGGTTTGTGATGGCAAGACTGTTGTGGTTGGCGCGATTATGGAGCATATCGAGCAAGCGGGTGTTCACTCTGGTGACTCTGGCTGTTCACTGCCTCCATACACTTTAAGCCAAGAAATCCAAGATGAGATGCGCGTTCAAGTGCGTAAGCTTGCCATGGAACTCGGTGTTGTTGGCTTGATGAACGTACAGTTCGCGGTACAAGATAACACTATCTACATGATTGAGGTTAACCCTCGTGCTGCGCGTACTGTTCCTTTTGTCTCTAAAGCGACAGGTGTAGCGCTAGCTAAGATTGCTGCGCGTGTAATGGCAGGTCAATCGCTTGAGCAGCAAGGCTTTACCGAAGAAGTGATTCCACCTTTCTACTCAGTAAAAGAAGTGGTATTGCCTTTCAACAAGTTCCCAGGTGTTGACCCATTATTAGGCCCAGAAATGCGCTCTACTGGTGAGGTGATGGGCGTAGGTGAAACCTTTGCCGAAGCTTATGCTAAAGCACAGCTGGGTGCGACTTCTGAAGTGCCAAAATCGGGCCGTGCATTACTTTCTGTACGTAACAGCGATAAGAGCCGCGTAGCCGATTTAGCGGCTAAGCTCATCGAATTGGGTTATGAAATCGATGCGACACACGGCACCGCAGTGGTGTTAGGTGAAGCAGGTATCAATCCACGTTTGGTGAACAAGGTTCATGAAGGTCGTCCACACATTCTTGACCGTATTAAGAATGATGAGTACACCTATATCGTTAATACTACCGAAGGACGTCAGGCGATTGAAGATTCACGTCAATTACGTCGCGGTGCATTACGTTACAAAGTGAACTATACGACTACGCTTAATGCTGCATTTGCCACTTGTATGGCGCATGCTGCCGATGACCGAACCAATGTGACTTCGGTTCAAGAGCTACATAAGCGAATTCAAGGCTAATTGAATTTATTGAAAAAAGGTCGCGCAAGCGGCCTTTTTTATTGGCTAAATCAAAGTATTGTATTCAATTATTAGCAAAGACGGTTCCGTTTTAAGCCAAACTTTGACTCGGAAAGAGGTTATCACGATCCGAGCCTCAGTTTCATGCTTGTGTCGATGTGAATCGATAGCATATCGGCCGATCCCAGTATAGAATAGAGATATTCCATGCGTTATTTTACTTAGTCGGTGTCCTCAATATAGGTCAGACTGGCTAGGATGCTTTTGTGTTAAGGAGACGGTAGTTTCTATGAATAAGGTTCCGATGACGGTAGTTGGTGCAGATCAACTACGCAAAGAATTAGATTTTTTAAAGTTTGATAAACGCCCTAAGATCACTGAGGCCATTGGTACAGCGAGAGAGTTAGGTGATCTTAAAGAAAATGCAGAATATCATGCCGCTCGAGAAGAGCAGGGGATCTGTGAGGCGCGCATTCGAGATATCGAAGGTAAATTATCGAATGCTCAAATTATTGATGTGACCAAGATGGAAAACACAGGCAAGGTGATTTTTGGCACAACCGTGACCATTTTGAATCTCGATACCGATGAAGAGTCGACATATCGTATCGTCGGTGAAGATGAAGCAAACATTAAAGCCAATTTGATTTCGGTGACATCACCGATTGCACGTGGTCTTATCGGTAAGATGGAAGGCGATGAAGTGATGATTTCTACGCCAGGTGGTGAGACTGATTTTGAGATCTCTGCGGTCGAGTATATCTAATTTGTCCACATACAAGCTAAGTTCAACTTATCGTTGAGCAACAGATAACAAAAAAGCCGCTATTAATTAGCGGCTTTTTTATCAAGCAAAATAGACTTACTTTGCTCTAGGTATGGCAATCTTCATCTCTGGAGATTGGCGGAAAAGGACCAATACGTGACCGATAAGCTGCACTTTGCAAGCTTGAGTTTCGCGTACGATGGCGTCAACGACTGCATTTTTCAGCTCTCTGTCTCCAGAAGCTACTTTCACTTTGATTAACTCATGATGAGAGAGTGCATTATCAATTTCAGCCAGTACGCCTTCAGTCAGACCATTGGAACCAAGCTGTACAACAGGCTTTAGGTTATGTGCTAAGCCTTTTAAGTGCTGTTTTTGTTTGGTGGTTAAGTTCATTTCTACCAACTTTATGCTGAGTTACTGTTGAAAAACCGCTATTCTACCCTCATATAGCCTTTGTGTAACTTATATTTGTCGCGGATTTTAAATGTCAGGTAAAAAACGAACAGCAAGTTCCTCTCGCTGGATGCAGGAACATTTTGATGATCACTATGTAAAGTTATCGCAAAAACGTGGATTACGTTCGCGTGCGGCGTTTAAAATCGAAGAAATACAGCAAAAAGATAAGCTGATCCGTCCCGGTATGACCGTGGTAGATTTAGGTGCGGCTCCTGGCGGCTGGTCACAAATTGCAGTTAAACTTGCTGGTGATAATGGTAAGGTGATCGCTTGTGATATTTTGCCAATGGATCCGATTGTCGGTGTCGATTTTTTGCAGGGCGATTTTCGTGAAGAAAAAGTACTCGATGCCTTACTTGAGCGAGTAGGTGATGCTAAAGTCGATGTTGTGCTTTCTGATATGGCGCCTAATATGAGTGGCACAGGTGGTGTGGATCAGCCACGCGCTATGTATTTAGTGGAGTTAGCGCTGGATATGTGTCATCAAGTGTTGGCACCAAACGGCAGTTTCGCTGTCAAAGTCTTTCAGGGGGAGGGCTTTGACGAATATATGAAAGCGGTTAAGCAAGCTTTTACAACCGTTAAAACACGTAAGCCAGACTCTTCGCGACCGCGTTCGCGTGAAGTCTATCTTGTGGCGACAGGATACAAGTTGTAGTAACCTAACGTCAGTAAGTCAGTAACCGCAAGACTTTATGAGGTCTAGTAATTTTGAGTGATATGGCAAAAAATTTAATTCTCTGGGTTGTCATCGCCGTTGTGTTGATGTCAGTTTTTCAGGGTTATTCCCCCTCTTCATCTAATTCGTTGAAGATGGATTATTCAACATTCTTGGACGATGTTCGTTCAGGACAGATTAATACTGTCGAGGTCAAAAGCGACCAACGAACTATCGAAGGTACTAAACGTACTGGAGAAAAATTTACCACTATCATGCCAATGTATGATCAAGATTTAATCAATGATCTTGACCGTAAAGGCGTGACTATGAAAGGGCAGGAAGCGGAAGAGTCTAGCTTCTTAACCCAGATTTTCATCTCTTGGTTCCCAATGCTTCTGCTTATCGGTGTGTGGATTTTCTTCATGCGTCAGATGCAAGGTGGTGGCGGTAAAGGTGCTATGTCGTTTGGTAAGAGTAAAGCCAAACTGATGAGTGAAGACCAAATTAAGACGACTTTTGGCGATGTTGCAGGTTGTGACGAAGCTAAAGAAGACGTTAAAGAGTTGGTTGATTACCTAAAAGAGCCTACTAAATTCCAAAAATTGGGCGGTCGCATCCCAACTGGTGTACTACTTGTGGGACCTCCTGGTACGGGTAAAACCTTGCTGGCTAAAGCGATTGCCGGTGAAGCAAAGGTGCCTTTCTTTACCATTTCGGGTTCAGACTTCGTTGAAATGTTTGTGGGTGTAGGTGCCTCTCGTGTGCGTGACATGTTCGAACAAGCCAAGAAGTCAGCGCCGTGTATCATCTTCATCGATGAGATCGATGCTGTAGGTCGTCAGCGTGGTGCTGGTGTTGGCGGTGGTCACGATGAGCGTGAGCAAACCCTTAACCAGATGCTGGTTGAAATGGATGGCTTTGAAGGTAACGAAGGGATTATCGTCATTGCGGCGACTAACCGTCCTGACGTACTCGATGCGGCATTGTTGCGTCCAGGTCGTTTCGACCGTCAAGTGGTGGTGGGTTTACCTGATGTCCGCGGTCGTGAGCAGATCTTAAAAGTACATATGCGCAAAGTGCCACTGGCTGAAGATGTGAAAGCCAGTGTAATTGCTCGTGGTACTCCAGGGTTCTCTGGTGCAGATCTTGCCAACCTAGTAAACGAAGCAGCATTGTTTGCAGCCCGTGGCAACCGTCGTGTTGTTGGTATGGAAGAGTTTGAAAGCGCTAAAGACAAGATCATGATGGGGGCTGAACGCCGCACCATGGTGATGTCTGAAGATGAAAAAGAGATGACCGCATACCATGAGGCAGGCCACGCTATCGTAGGTTGTTTGGTGCCTGAACACGACCCTGTGCATAAGGTGACCATTATTCCTCGCGGACGCGCACTGGGTGTGACTTTCTTCTTGCCAGAAGCTGATGCCATCAGTCAGAGCCGGAGAAAGTTAGAGAGTCAAATTTCTGTGGCTTACGGTGGTCGTATTGCCGAAGATCTGATTTATGGCAGCGAGCGTGTGTCGACTGGTGCTTCTCAAGATATTAAGTATGCCACCTCGATTGCCCGTAACATGGTTACTCAATGGGGCTTCTCAGACAAGCTGGGCCCTGTATTGTATGCCGAAGATGAAAACGAGGTTTTCCTTGGTCGCAGTATGGGTAAATCTCAACATATGTCTGATGATACGGCTAAAGTGATTGACGACGAAGTTAAGAGCCTTATCGATAGCAATTATGACCGTGCTCATAAATTCCTAACCGATAACATGGATATTCTCCATTCGATGAAAGATGCGTTGATGAAGTATGAAACTATCGATGCGACTCAAATTGAAGATCTAATGGCTCGCCGTGAAGTGCGTGCCCCAGCAGATTGGAATATGGATGAAAACGGTAATAATGGTGACAAGAGTGGTGGCAAACCTGCTGATGTTGAAGAAGTGACCAGTGAGTCACAAGAGATTGACACAACAGACGAACCCAAAGATGTCGACGAGTCGCCAGTAACTAAGTAATCAGTTAGTTTGATAGTGATAATAAACAGAGAAAACCCCGTAAAGGGGTTTTCTTATTTCAGCAGTATTATTTTCAGAGTTGATCGTATTTCTTATGTTGAAATCATCATCGGTTAAATGCTTTTAAGTTGCACAGTGGTAACATATTGATAGTCATTAATTATCGATGTAGTAATAGCGATTACTTTAAAAGAATGACATTTATTTATATCACCAGAACTTTAACCATATTCAGATAATAAACAGCATCTGTTATTTAACCTGAGCTCAGACAACCACAGTCGATAAGTCTTAGGTTATTTAGTTTGATAGAGGACAGCCTTTTGCAATTAGTTAGTGGTCAGAAAGTTATCGACCTGAATCAGCCTCAAGTCATGGGTATTCTTAATGTTACGCCAGATTCTTTTTCCGATGGTGGTCAGTTTTCTAGTTTTGAACTTGCCTGTCGTCATGCCGATGAGATGGTTGATCAAGGTGCCAGTTTTATCGATATTGGTGGTGAATCGACTCGCCCAGGTGCAGCTGATGTCTCTGTCGAACAAGAATTAGAGCGTGTGGTTCCGCTGATTGAATATGTGAGTAGGAATCATGATGTGTGGATCTCAGTTGACACCAGTAAAGCAAAAGTGATGCAAGCAGCTGTCAACAGTGGCGCACATTTGATCAATGATGTGCGTGCACTACAAGAGCCTGATGCGTTAGCCACAGCGGCAAAACTCGGTGTGCCAGTTTGTTTGATGCATATGCAGGGGCAACCCCGTACAATGCAGCAAGCACCGCAATATCAGGATATAATCCAAGATATTAGCGACTTCTTTGATGCACGCATTCAGGCCTGTGAAAATGCGGGTATTGATCGAGCTAACATAGTGTTAGATCCTGGCTTCGGATTTGGTAAAAGCCTTAGTCACAATTATGAATTACTGAATCGGTTAGCCGAATTTGATACTTATCAGTTGCCGATGTTGATTGGTTTGTCACGTAAGAGCATGATAGGACAATTACTGCAGGTGGATGTCGATCAGCGAATGGCGGGAAGTTTAGCTGCGGGGATGTTGAGTATTCAGCATGGTGCCCATATTCTTCGGGTGCATGATGTAAAACAAACGGCGGACATGATCAAAGTCATACAAGCTTGTCGTCATTATCAGGCATTATAGTCGCAGTTTTTTATCAAGATTCTAGGACAAATGGGGAAGTAAACCTTCCTCAAGAGTAAGTAAGGGGTTACTTAGTGAGAAAATTTTTTGGTACCGATGGTATTAGAGGCAAGGTAGGGGCAGGCAAGATGACGCCCGAACTTGCATTAAAATTAGGTTGGGCTGCAGGGCGAGTTTTGTCGCGTGCAGGCACTAACAAGGTGATAATCGGTAAAGATACGCGTATTTCTGGCTACCTTTTTGAGTCGGCGATGGAAGCCGGATTGTCAGCCGCGGGCTTAAATGTGATGTTAATGGGACCCATGCCAACGCCAGCAGTCGCTTATTTAACTCGTACTTTCAGAGCTGAGGCCGGGGTGGTGATCAGTGCATCACACAATCCTTATTACGACAACGGCATTAAGTTCTTTTTTAATGACGGTAGCAAGCTTGATGATGCCATTGAACTTGAGATTGAAGCAGAATTAGACAAGCCGCTTGAGTGTGTCGAGTCGCACCTCTTAGGTAAAGTGTCGCGTATTGAAGATGCGCCGGGACGCTATATCGAATATTGTAAGGGGAACTTTCCTGCAGAGTTAAGCTTAAATGGCTTAAAAATCGTGGTCGATTGTGCTCATGGTGCTACATATCATATTGCACCTAGTGTATTTAGAGAGTTAGGCGCAGAAGTCGTAGTGATTGGTGCATCACCGAATGGTATCAATATTAATCATGAAGTGGGCGCCACTTCACTCGGAAAGATCCGCGAGACTGTGGTCGCCGAGCAAGCTGATTTAGGTATTGCATTAGACGGTGATGGCGATCGTATCATGATGGTTAATCGTCATGGTGACGTGGTTGATGGTGATGTCATTCTCTATATCTTAGCCTGCGATGCGCAAGACAGAGGGGTTTTACAAGGTGGTGTGGTGGGAACCTTGATGTCTAACTTGGGTCTTGAGTTGGCGTTGAAAGGGCGTGATATACCTTTTGCGCGTTCTAAAGTCGGTGACCGTTACGTCATGGAGTTACTGAAGCTGCATGGCTGGCGTATCGGTGGTGAAAACTCAGGTCACATTCTTAATTTAGATCATGGTACAACTGGCGACGGTATTATTGCTGGTATTTTAGTGCTTGCCGCTATGCGTCGTAAGAGTGCCACGTTAGAAGAGATCACTCAAGGCATAACCATGCTACCTCAAGTGTTAGTTAATGTACGTTTCGAGGGTAAGCATAATCCACTCAAAGCTGAAAGCGTATTAGCCACACAGGCAGAAGTCGAGAAGCTATTAGGTGAACGCGGCCGAGTGCTTTTACGTAAATCTGGCACTGAACCTTTGATTCGTGTCATGGTAGAAGGTGATGACCAAGTCGAAGTGACTCGTCATGCCAACACCATTGCCGACGCCATAAGAGCCTTAGTGTAAAGTAAAAAATAAAAAAAGTTGGATATCCTTTTATCTGAGGATATCCACCACCCAATATCAGTATTCATATTTATGATATGACCTATAGCCGGATTATCATTTTTAAATCAGAATAATGAGTTACTGCAAATACTGCCTTGGAGTGAATGACTTTCCTTATCCTATTTTATGGTTAGGTAATATTGCTTTATGCCTAAAGTCGGATGCTTGCATTGGCTTTGAGGATAAAAAGTAGTCGGCTAACGCGTTTATCACAAAAATTCGGTATTTAGGTATTGTAAGTTCACAAGTGGTTCGCTATTATTCACGCCGCTTTCAGAAGGAGACAGTGATGGCACTAAGACGTCCAATGGTCGCTGGTAACTGGAAAATGAATGGCAGTGCGCAGTTAGCACGAGAGTTATTCAATAAGTTCGCTACCAAGCTTCAAAATGATTCAGCGGAAGTAGTCTTATGTCCGCCTAGTATATTTCTGGAAAGTGTACGTCAGCAACTCGACGCCAATAAAGAAGCTTTAAATGGTTGTCTAGTCAGAATGGGCGCACAAAACCTAAGTCAGCATGACTTTGGTGCTTATACTGGCGAAGTGTCGGGGCAGATGTTGTCAGATTCAGGATGTCGATATGTGATTATCGGCCACTCCGAACGTCGCCGTATGTACGGTGAAACAAGTGATATTGTGGCGGAAAAATTCGCTGCAGCTCAAAAGCATGGCCTAACACCTATTTTATGTGTAGGTGAGTCAGGTCCAGCTCGTGAAGCACGTCGTACCTTTGAGGTGATTGCGGAAGAGTTGGATGTGGTGATTGAAAAAAATGGCACCATGGCTTTTGATAACGCGATTATCGCCTATGAGCCACTATGGGCCGTAGGAACGGGTAAGAGCGCTACGCCAGAACAGGCGCAAGAAGTGCATGCGTTTATTCGCAAGCGTCTGTCTGAAGTGTCTCCATTTATTGGAGAAAATATCAGGATTTTGTACGGTGGTAGCGTAACGCCGAGTAATGCAGCAGATCTATTTGCTCAACCTGATGTAGATGGTGGACTGATAGGCGGTGCAAGCTTAAACTCTACCGAGTTTTTAAGTTTATGTTCGATAGCAATGAGCGCATAATATGTACGAAGTTCTAATGGTTGTTTACTTGTTGGTTGCATTGGCTTTAATTGGCCTAATTCTCATCCAGCAAGGTAAAGGTGCTGACATGGGAGCCTCTTTTGGAGCCGGTGCTTCAGCGACATTATTTGGATCATCAGGTTCAGGTAATTTTTTAACACGCACGACTGCAATTTTAGCAATTGGTTTCTTCGTTTTGAGTCTTACCATTGGTAACTTAAGCGCCAACCATGCTAAGCATGAAGATACGTGGAAAGATTTGGGTTCTGATGCCGCGGTTACACAACCTGTAACTGATGCAGCTGATACTCAAAAGTCAGAAGATAAAATTCCTGACTAAGGCTTAATCGTCGATTAAGTTGGGTGACGGCATGTTATGAGTGCTGTGACCTTTAGATGGCCCAAGACAAACCTCAGTGTCTTATAAAAAGGTCAGCTAAAAATAAAATGATGCGGATGTGGTGGAATTGGTAGACACGCCATCTTGAGGGGGTGGTGAGCTATGCTCGTGAGGGTTCAAGTCCCTCCATCCGCACCAATTTTAAATTCAATCGATATAAATGCATTGAGTGAATTTAAATTGAATAAAGTCTGCTGTAAGTCGGCTTTATTATTGCAAATATAGGTGACTATCAATATAATTGCAGCAGTTGACGCGGGGTGGAGCAGTTTGGTAGCTCGTCGGGCTCATAACCCGAAGGTCGTCGGTTCAAATCCGGCCCCCGCAACCAGCTTCCCAGTGATGAATTTAATTCATTTCTGATACAGGTTCTGAATGCTATGACCTCGTTATTACGGGGTTTTTTGTTATCTGGACTTTTGAAATATCGCCAACTGGCGATGTCGTACTGGGGCTATAGGCCCTTTTTTGTTTTTCGGGGGGTAACACCTTGGCAACTTTAGAAAGTAAACTGGAACAGATGCTTATTGCACCAGTTGAAGCATTAGGCCACAGCCTTTGGGGCATTGAGTATGTGCATGCAGGCAAACATTCGATTTTGCGCGTATACATAGATAATGAAAATGGCATTTTTATCGACGATTGTGCCGATGTGAGTCGTCAAGTCAGTGCCGTTCTCGATGTTGAAGACCCAATTTCAACCGAATATACATTAGAAGTTTCTTCTCCCGGTGTAGATAGACCGTTATTTAATGCGGCGCAATATGCGCTTTACCTCGGTGAGACTGTAAAGGTTCAATTGACTATGCCTGTCGCGGGTAGTCGTAATTTAAAAGGTACCGTCACTGGTGTAGAGGGGCAGATGCTCACTCTAACCGTCGATGGCAAAGAACTGATTGTTGCTTTGGATAATATCCGTAAAGGCAACTTAATCGCGAAGTTTTGATGGATTCAAGGTGAACGAGGCAAGAGGATGAATAAAGAGATTCTGCTAGTCGCTGAGGCGGTTTCAAATGAGAAAGCCGTACCGCGTGAAAAGATTTTTGAAGCGTTAGAAATAGCGCTGGCCACAGCAACCAAGAAAAAGTACGAAGGCGATATCGAAGTTCGTGTTGCTATCGACCGTAAGACGGGGGCCTATGAAACTTTCCGTCGTTGGATGGTTGTCGACGATAATGGTGAAGCATTAGAAAACCCATTCCGTGAGATCACGCTTGAAGCTGCTTTATACGAAAACCCAGAGATCCAAGTGGGTGAGTATATTGAAGATGAAATCGAATCTGTGGTTTTCGACCGTATTACGACCCAAACAGCTAAGCAAGTGATCGTACAAAAAGTACGTGAAGCTGAGCGTGCACAAATTGTTGATCAATTCCGCGAGAAAGAAGGCGAGTTGATCACCGGAGTGGTGAAGAAGAGTAATCGTGAAAGCGTAGTGGTTGATTTAGGCAACAATGCCGATGCGGTATTGTTTAAAGAAGACCTTATTTCACGTGAAAGCTTCCGTCCAGGTGATCGTGTTCGTGCTTTGCTTTACGCAGTACGTCCAGAAGCGCGTGGCGCGCAGTTATTTTTAACTCGTACTAAGCCAGATATGTTGATTGAGCTTTTCCGCGTAGAAGTACCGGAAATTGCTGATGAGATGATTGAGATTATGGGCGCGGCTCGTGACCCAGGCTCACGCGCTAAAATTGCGGTTAAGTCTAACGATCGTCGTATCGATCCAATTGGTGCTTGTGTGGGTATGCGTGGTGCGCGTGTTCAAGCTGTATCAAATGAATTGGGTGGCGAGCGTGTTGATATTGTGCTCTGGGATGATAATCCAGCACAATTTGTGATCAACGCCATGGCACCTGCTGATGTGGCCTCTATCATCGTTGATGAAGATAACCACTCAATGGATATCGCTGTTGAAGCGGATTCACTTGCGCAGGCAATTGGCCGTAACGGTCAAAACGTGCGTCTAGCCACCCAGTTATCGGGATGGGAGCTAAACGTAATGACAGTGCAAGATATGCAAGCTAAGCACCAGGCCGAAAGTGCCAAAGTGGTTAACTTGTTTGTTAATGCACTGGATGTCGATGAAGATTTCGCTCAAGTACTCGCCGATGAAGGTTTTACCTCATTGGAAGAAGTGGCTTATGTGCCTGAGTCTGAACTATTGGAAATCGACGGTTTCGACGAAGATATCGTTGAAGCATTGAGAGAACGCGCTAAAGCAGCGATCTCTACACGGGCTTTGGCATCCGAAGAAGCACTTGACGGTGCTGAGCCGAGCGAAGATTTACTTGCACTAGAAGGTTTAGAGCGTCATTTGGCGTATGTGTTTGCAAGTAAAGGCGTAATTACGCTTGAAGATTTAGCCGAACAAGGCATTGATGATTTGATCGAGATTGAAGAATTAACAGAAGAAAAGGCTGGTGAGCTTATTATGGCTGCCCGCAATATCTGTTGGTTTGGCGAAGAAGCATAAGTCGATCAACAGAGGGGAGTTTACAGATGGCAGATACCACAGTAGCAAAACTGGCCGAAGAAGTAGGGAAAAGTGCTGATCGATTAGTTGAGCAGTTTTCTGAGGCTGGAATTAAGAAAACCAAGAGCGACACTGTTTCTGAACAAGAGAAACAGCAGTTACTTGAGTTTTTGAAAAAACAACATGGTGGCGATTCGGCGCCAACCAAGATGACCTTACAGCGTAAATCTGTTTCGACACTTAGCGTGTCTGGCAGTGGTGGTCAGTCTAAAGATATTAAAGTTGAAGTTCGTAAGAAGCGTACTTTTGTAAAGCGTGATGCCGCTTCAGAAGCTGAAGCTAAGGCCAAAGCTGAGGCCGAAGCAAAAGCTGCAGCAGAAGCAAAGGCAAAAGCCGATGCTGAAGCAAAAGCTGCTGCAGATGCCAAAGCAAAAGCCGAGGCAGAAGCAAAAGCCAAGGCTAAAGCTGAAGCCGAAGTGAAAGCTAAAAAGGCCGCAGAAGCTAAGCCGGCCATTGCAGAAACTGCAGAAGAGAAAGCCGCTAAAATCGAAGAAGCACGTTTGTTAGCTGCTAAAGAAGCTGCTGCCAAAGCAAAAGCGGACGAAGAAGCTAAAGCCGCTGCAGAAGAAGCGCGTCGTTTAGCTGAAGAAAACGAAAAGCGTTGGGCTGAAGAAGAGCGTCAACGTAAAGAGTCTGAGACCAGCGCCGATCATCACGTTACAACCTCATCTGAAGCGCGAGCTGCAGAAGATACTGCTGACATGAATGCTGAGAAGCGTGGGCGCCGTGCGCGTAAACCTGCTGGTGGCAAGAAAGATGCGGCCAACAAGAAGCGTGGTGGTAGAGATGTTCGCGGTGGTGGACGTAATAATCGCAACCAACGCAACGCACCAGAGTCAATGGATCACGGCTTCAACAAACCTGCTGCAGCAGTTACACGCGATGTAAGCATTGGCGAGACAGTGACCGTTGCTGAGTTAGCACAGAAGATGGCTGTTAAAGCGACTGAAATCATTAAGCAGATGATGAAGATGGGGTCTATGGTTACGATTAACCAAGTGCTCGATCAAGAAACTGCGCAGATGGTTGCAGAAGAGATGGGGCATAAAGTGGTACTAACTCGTGAAAACGAATTAGAACATCAAGTACTTGCTGACCGTGACGGTAACGTTAAAGTTGAACCTCGTGCACCAGTTGTGACCATCATGGGTCATGTTGACCATGGTAAAACTTCGCTATTGGATTACATTCGTCGCGCGAAAGTGGCTTCTGGTGAGGCCGGTGGTATTACTCAGCACATTGGTGCTTACCACGTTGAAACCGAAAACGGCATGATCACCTTCTTAGATACTCCTGGTCACGCAGCGTTTACCGCAATGCGTGCTCGCGGTGCTAAGGCTACCGATATCGTTATTCTGGTTGTTGCTGCCGATGATGGTGTAATGCCACAAACCATCGAAGCTATCCAACACGCTAAAGCGGGCGGTGTACCACTGATTGTTGCGGTAAATAAGATGGATAAGCCTGAAGCCGATCCTGATCGCGTTAAGTCTGAACTTTCTCAGCATGGCGTAATGTCAGAAGATTGGGGCGGAAGCAACATGTTCTGTCACGTTTCTGCTAAATCTGGAGAAGGTGTAGATGAGCTACTTGAAGGCATCTTGCTAGAAGCCGAAGTTCTTGAATTGAAAGCGGTACGCGAAGGTATGGCTGCTGGTGTGGTTGTTGAGTCTAAACTGGATAAAGGTCGCGGCCCAGTGGCTACCGTATTGGTTCAAGAAGGTACCCTTAAGCAAGGTGATATCGTTCTGTGTGGTCTTGAGTACGGTAAAGTCCGTGCAATGAAAGATGAGAACGGTAAATCAATCACTGAAGCGGGTCCATCTATTCCAGTTGAGATCTTAGGCCTTTCTGGCGTGCCATCAGCTGGTGATGAAGCTACTGTTGTACGTGATGAGCGTAAAGCACGTGAAGTTGCTTTATACCGTCAAGGCAAGTTCCGTGATGTTAAGCTGGCTCGTCAGCAGAAATCTAAACTTGAAAACATGTTCGCTAATATGACAGAAGGCGAAGTTCAGGAACTTAACATCGTACTTAAAGCCGATGTTCAAGGTTCTCTTGAAGCGATTTCTGATTCATTGAACAAGCTGTCTACCGATGAAGTTAAAGTGAACATCATCGCTAGTGGTGTAGGTGGATTAACAGAAACCGATGCATCACTTGCAGCGGCTTCTAACGCTATCATGGTTGGTTTCAACGTTCGTGCCGATGCGCAGGCGCGTAAGACCATCGAAAGTGAAAGTGTTGACCTACGTTACTACAGCGTTATCTATCATCTTATCGATGAAGTTAAAGCTGCAATGGGCGGTATGTTAGCACCAGAATTTAAGCAAGAGATCATTGGTCTGGCTGAAGTTCGTGACGTGTTTAAGTCGCCTAAGATTGGCGCTATTGCGGGTTGTATGGTTACCGAAGGGACTATCAAACGCAGCGCACCAATTCGTGTACTACGTGACAACGTGGTTATCTATGAAGGTGAGCTTGAATCACTACGTCGCTTTAAAGATGACGTGAATGAAGTGCGTAATGGTATGGAGTGTGGTATCGGGGTGAAGAACTATAATGACGTCAGAGTTGGCGATCAGATAGAGGTCTTCGAAACGGTCGAAATCGCTCGAACCTTATAATCGAAAAGGGGCGGCGTAAGCCGCCTTTTTTAGTTAAGAGATAAAACATTATGGCAAAAGAATTTAGTCGTACTCGCCGTATTGCTCAGCAGCTTCAACAAGAGCTTGCACAAGTATTACAGCGCGATATAAAAGATCCGCGTATCGGTATGGTGACTGTGAATGACGTTGATGTGTCACGCGATCTGAGCTATGCCAAAGTTTACGTCACCTTTTTCGAAGAAGATAAAGAAGTCGTTGAACAGAAGTTAGCCGCGCTGGAAACCGCATCGGGTTATGTGCGCTCGCTAGTTGCAGGCCGTATGAAGTTACGGGTTATGCCTGAAATCCGCTTTATCTACGATGCTTCATTAGTCGAAGGTATGCGTATGTCTAACTTGGTGTCGCAAGTGATCAGCTCTGATCAGAAAAAAGCGCAGCAACACGGCAGTGAAGATGCCGATGACGCACAAGATTTAGATCAAGGTGATAAATAATGGCGCGTAAACCCAGAGGCCGCTTAGTCGACGGTATTGTACTGCTCGACAAAGACACTGGAATGAGTTCTAACTTTGCTTTGCAACGGGTTAAGCGTATTTATAATGCCGCTAAGGCGGGGCATACCGGTGCTTTAGATCCTTTAGCAACCGGGATGCTGCCAGTCTGTTTGGGTGAGGCAACTAAATTTTCGCAGCATCTGCTTGACGCCGATAAGCGCTATTTAGTTACCGCTAAGCTTGGCGTTCGTACCGATACCAGCGATTCCGATGGTGAAGCGGTACAGACTCGTGAAGTTAATTTTACCCAGCAAGAACTCGACAACGCATTAGCGCATTTTCGTGGTGATACCATGCAGGTGCCTTCAATGTATTCGGCGCTTAAGTATCAAGGTCAGCCACTGTATAAGTACGCTCGTGAAGGGATTGAAGTCCCGCGCGAAGCACGCCCAATTACCGTGTTTGAATTGAACTTTATTAAGCTTGAAGGCGATGAATTAACTTTAGATATTCATTGTTCTAAAGGGACCTATATTCGCACCATTATTGATGATTTGGGTGAGATGTTAGGTTGCGGTGCTCATGTGATCATGCTGCGCCGAACAGCTGTTGCAGGCTACCCTTATGAAAAGATGGTGACCCTTGAGCAACTAGAGGCCCTACTTGCACAAGCGCAAGAACAGGAATGCCCACCAAAAGAGTTGCTCGATCCCTTGTTATTACCCATGGATACAGCTGTTGCAGGTTTTAAAGAGATCAACGTCTCTGATGAATTGGCTCATTATTTGATGAATGGTAATCCTGTTCAGGTCTCTAATTTACCCGTCGATGAATTGGTGCGTATTACCTTAGGTGAGCAGCGAACGTTTGTAGGTATTGGTGTGATGAATGATGATGGCTTACTGGCGCCTAAACGGTTAGTTGTCTTGCATGACGAGTCTAACTAATACTTGCAAGCTAAGGGTAAAATAGGTACTATACCGCGCTCTCTTCGGCTGAGTTAGTGATCGGCTGAAGCATTTATATTATTTTTGGAGAAAAAAATGTCACTAAGTACAGAAGTAAAAGCACAAATCTTGGCTGATTTCGGTCGTGGTTCAAATGACACTGGTTCAACAGAAGTTCAAGTCGCTCTTTTAACTGCACAGATTAACCATCTGCAAGATCACTTTAAAGAGCACATCCATGATCATCACTCACGTCGTGGTTTGCTTCGTATGGTAAGTTCTCGTCGTAAGCTTCTTGCTTACCTAAAGCGTACTGAAAACGCTCGTTACCTTGAGCTCATCCAAAAGCTAGGTCTACGTCGCTAATATTGCATTAGTGAAGTAGTAAAAAAAGGAGGCTGAGCCTCCTTTTTTTATGCCTGTTTCATGCTATTTTGTACTCAAGCCTTTATAAATAAACTCAGCTTACTGTCCCAGTAGTTTTGTTACTGGAAGTTGCTTACTCTTTTATCGGTCATTAAATATGGCTAATGCTGGCCGTTACAGATTTAATATAACGCTGCTCAAAATCATCTAAAGCCAGTGGTTGGCTGTAATAGAAGCCTTGTCCTATTTGGCATTTCATTTTTTTTAGCCAATCAAGTTGCTGCTCATTCTCGATCCCTTCGGCGACAATATTTAGATCCAGTTGTTTACCTAATAATAAAATGGTGGATGCAATGGCACTGTCATGAGGCAAGTCTGCAACAAAACCACGGTCAATTTTCAGGGTGGTGATAGGTAGATGTCTTAAGTAGGAGAGAGATGAATAACCTGTACCAAAGTCATCAACTGCGATACCAAAGCCTGCTGACTTTAATTGCTCTAGTTTGCTGATGGCTAATTCTATATCATTCATTAGCGATGTTTCGGTGATCTCAATTTCCAGCAGGCTGGGCTCAATTTGATAGCGTAATGATAGTTGCTTAATATCGGGAACCAGACTGGGATCGACAAATTGTTGTGATGCCACATTAACTGCAATGGGTAAGGTAAAGTTATAGTCTTTTTGCCATTTTTTTAGTGTTTTACAAGCCTCTTCGATAACCCAGCGTCCTAATGGGATGATGATACCGGTTTCTTCTGCCACAGGAATAAATGACATAGGGCTAATCAGACGCCCCTCTTTTTGCCAGCGAATGAGGGCTTCACAAGAGACTATCTCGCCGGTTTCAATATCAAATTTAGGTTGGAAATGAAGTACGAATTCGTTGTTTTTCAGCGCATCGTATAACGAGGCTTCGGTGCGTAATCGAACCGCAGCACGCTCGGTCATCTGTTGTTTAAAGAAAGCCCATTGGTTCGAGCCTTCAGCTTTGGCGCTATACATAGCGATGTCGGCATGACGGATGAGATCTTCTGCGGTAATACCATCATCAGGATAAATTGAGATACCGATTGAGGCCGAAGGATGGATTGTGTGCTCGTTGAGCTGTAATGGCACATTGAGCTGAATTAATATCTTATCAACGAAATTAGCGGCCTGATCTGGGGTTTGAATTTCATCGGCTAAAATCACAAATTCATCACCGCCGAGCCTGGCTACTGTACCTTTATCGCCGACGACGCGCTCTAAAATCCGCGCTACTCGGGCAAGGAATTGATCACCGACTGCATGGCCTAGTGAATCGTTAACATTTTTAAAGCGATCTAAGTCTATAAATAGTAGGGTAAATTGCCTTTTATGGACTCGTGCCCGTTGGATAGTCACCGCTATAGTTTCGAGCAATAAGGTGCGATTAGGCAAGCTGGTGAGTGGATCGCGGGTTGCCATGCGGCGTAACTTGTTTTGAGTTTGGCCAAATTGGCTCAGTATCTGATTAAACTTACTGGTCACTAATCCCAGTTCATCATCTTGGTGTGCTGCTGATGTAGGCAGTAAATTTTCATCGGGACATTCAGGATCGATCTTATCGATGGCCTCACTTATCTCGGCAATAGGCTTAGTTAAGAAGCGATGGAACAAGATAGATAACACTAAGGTGATTAATAAAGCGCGAGCTAAGGTGGCAAGGAAGCTAAACCTTAACTGAGTGAAAAGTGTATGGGTTAATTCTTGAGTGTTATAGCTGACAATAATTTGCCCAATAATTTGCTGCCGATTTTCACCGTTAAAGAAAGAGGGTCGATAAAGCGTACGAGACATCTGTTTTAAATCGCCGAATAGCTTCTCACTTAATCTTTGCACTAAGACATTGCGGTTGCTCGGATGACTCATGGAGACAAAGATACTGCCATCGTCGAGTTTGATAATTGCCGAACCAACATGATCGACTTTGAGTACGCCTTCAAGGGTTTGGCTTGCTAAGTTATCATCAAGAGCCCAAACGGCGTTGGCGGCGGGATGCTCAATAGAGTCGAGCAGCTCGTTTTGTGAGGCCGTCAGTTGTTGGCGAGCTGAAAAACAAACAAGGGCGACTTCGACGAGAAAAATAGCGATGGCAAAAAATAGCGCAGAAAAGACAACTAAAGTTGATTGTTTCCATGTTAACGATTTAAATCTGGCGCTCATTTGCCACTCCCGTGAACAGTGACCTTCAACTATAACTCGCTAACCTCCAGCAATAGACTAGAGTAAAACTAGAAAAAATAGCGGTAGATGATATAAAACAACCCTAATTATCACTTTAAATTAAAGATTAACCTTTGTCATCAATATGCGCTCTTTATCTATTGATGGCACTTGCAGTATACTTAGGCGCGAAAATAAGGTTATTAAATTAAGGAATGGTTCACGTGAATCCAATCGTAAAAAGTTTTGAATATGGTCAGCATACAGTCACACTTGAGACTGGTGTTATTGCACGTCAAGCAGATGCAGCTGTTTTGGCTAGTATGGGTGATACAACAGTACTAGTCACTGTTGTGGGCAAGAAAGCTGAAGAGCCAGGTCGTGACTTTTTCCCATTAACCGTTAACTACCAAGAAAAGACATACGCTGCGGGTAAAATCCCTGGTGGGTTTTTCAAGCGTGAAGGTCGTCCATCAGAAGGTGAAACTCTTACTGCACGTCTGATTGACCGTCCAATCCGTCCATTATTCCCTAATGGCTTTAAGAACGAAGTTCAGGTCATCATTACTGTTGTTTCTATTGATCCTGAAATCAGCCCAGAAGTTATCTCTATGATTGGTACTTCGGCGGCTCTGTCTATTTCAGGTATTCCGTTTAATGGTCCACTCGGTTCTGCACGTGTGGGTTATGTTGATGGCGAATACATCTTAAACCCAACTGTATCTCAACTTGCTGATAGCCAATTAGAGTTATCTGTTGCTGGTACTGAAAACGCAGTACTTATGGTTGAGTCAGAAGCTAATGCATTACCAGAAGAAGTGATGCTAGGTGCTGTTGTATATGGTCATGAGCAACAACAAGTTGTAATTAAGGCGATTAAAGAATTACAAGCCGAAGTTAACAAGCCTGTATGGGACTGGACTGCGCCAGTACAAGATGCAGAACTTGTTGCTAAGATCAAAGACTTGGCTGAAGCGGGTCTGACCGAAGCTTATCAAATTCAAGTTAAGCAAGATCGTTACGCTCAAGTTGGCGTAGTTAAAGCTGCGGCTAAAGAAGCATTATTGGCTGAAAATCCAGACGCTGATGCACGCGAAATTGATGGTCTACTTGGTAGCCTAGAGAAAAAAGTGGTTCGCAGTCGCATCATCGCCGGTAACCCACGTATCGATGGTCGTGAACCAGACATGATACGTGCGTTGAACGTAATGGCTGGTGTATTACCTCGTACTCACGGTAGTTCTCTGTTCACTCGTGGTGAAACTCAGGCGCTAGTGACTTGTACCTTAGGTACTGAACGTGATGCACAGAAGATTGATAGCATCATGGGCGAATACACAAATCGCTTTATGCTGCACTATAACTTCCCTCCATACTCAGTGGGCGAAACAGGTATGGTTGGTTCGCCAAAGCGTCGTGAAATTGGTCACGGTAAGCTAGCATGGCGTGGTATCAACGCAGTTATGCCTTCTGCAGAAGAGTTCCCATACAGCGTTCGTGTCGTATCTGAAATCACTGAATCTAACGGTTCAAGCTCTATGGCTTCTGTATGTGGTACTTCACTTGCACTTATGGATGCAGGTGTACCTATCAAGAGCTCAGTAGCTGGTATCGCTATGGGTCTGGTTAAAGAAGGCGACGACTTCGTTGTTCTTTCAGACATCCTTGGTGATGAAGATCACCTCGGTGACATGGACTTTAAAGTAGCCGGTACTCGCGATGGTATTACTGCATTGCAGATGGATATCAAAATCGAAGGTATCACTCAAGAGATCATGCAGATCGCTCTGCAACAAGCCTACGGCGCACGTGTTCACATTCTTAATGTGATGGACCAAGCGATTTCTGGTCACCGTGAAGATATCTCTGATCACGCTCCACGTATCACAACATTGAAGATCAACCCAGAGAAAATCCGTGATGTTATTGGTAAAGGTGGTGCGACAATTCGTGCGCTAACCGAAGAAACTGGCACCACTATCGAACTTGAAGATGACGGTACAGTTAAGATTGCTTCTGCAAACGGCGAAGCCACTAAAGAAGCTATCCGTCGTATCCAAGAGATCACTGCTGAAGTTGAAGTGGGCACGGTTTATAACGGTAAAGTGGTTCGTATCGTTGATTTCGGTGCTTTCGTTACTATTCTTCCTGGTAAAGATGGTCTGGTACACATTTCACAAATCGCTGAAGAGCGTGTCGCTAACGTGTCTGACTACTTAGAAGTTGGCCAAGAAGTGAAAGTGAAAGTGATGGAAGTTGATCGCCAAGGTCGTGTTCGTCTTTCTATGAAAGAAGCACAACCTAAAGAAGAAGCTGCTAGCGAGTAATCGTTTAAGCTTTTAACTAAAGGAGACCACAAGGTCTCCTTTTTTATTGGTTTTTTTTAAATGCAGATAGCCGTTAGGTGTCGGGATTGCTATGATTGACACTAGTGCGCAAGTAAGAAGGTTAAATGGATGACTTATAAATTACGCTCGGCCACTATCGCTGCAATAGCGAGTCTGAGTATGTTATTGACAGGATGTGTTTCAACTTCATCAAGTAATGATGCAGAACAGGGAAGGTTGGTTGTTGCCCCTGTTATGCCCGACTATAAATTAGAAATCACCCTCGCAAGACTCAATGATATTTTAGCTTCCGCTGAACTCTCGCCTGAGCAACGTGCTCGTTTTCATTATGATCGTGGGGTGATTTACGATAGCGTGGGCTTACGCATATTAAGCCGTATCGACTTTCATCAAGCGCTAAAAATTCAGCCCAATTTGGCTGATGCATACAATTTCATTGGTATTTATTATACCCAGGAAGGTGAGTTTGAAAGTGCCTATGAAGCCTTTGATGCCGTGCTTGAGCTCTCTCCTGACTATGATTATGCCTATTTAAATAGAGGCATTGCTCTCTATTACGGTGAGCGCAATGAACTTGCGGTTACTGATATGGAGCGTTTCTATCAAGGTGATGATACAGATGGTTACCGTGCGTTGTGGCTTTATATCACCGAGGCGAAAGTGGACATTGAGTCAGCTAAACAGCATTTAACCGAACATCGCAGTTTACTTGCCGATGACAATTGGGCGACCGTTATTGTCGATTTTTACCTAGGTAAAATTAACAAAGACGATGTATTCAATGCGGCTAAAGAGGGACTTCAGCATCAGAATGAATATGCTGAGCGTTTGTGTGAAGCCTATTTTTATTTAGCAAAAGTGGCACAGCGAAATGGCCAATTAAATGATGCCGCTAACTACTTTAAGTTGGCTTTAGCGACCAATATTTATGATTTTGTTGAACATCGATATGCTCGAGTCGAGTTGGCGCGTATGGCGACCCATGAAGAGCAAGAGAGCGAACAGAATTAAGCATTAAATTATCTTGTTAAAAGCCTCCAGTGATTGGGGGCTTTTTTGTTTTTAAATCTCAATTTGATGCTTATACCAATCAAAGTAAATTAGTGAGCAGCCCGTTTGTAACAGAAAAGGGCGCAGGAAAAATTGTCGAGAACAAGGCGTAAATTGCAGTAACTAGGTATTCTAATAACAAAATTTACAACACGTTTATCGGCGATTTTAATTAGCAAGAATGATCAGATAATTACTGCGATTGGTATTATCGTGGCTAAGTTTGGTGTCGGCTTCATAGGCCTAACATGCTAGCCATACAAGTAGCTAGCGGCTATAATTGTCGGCTTTTAACATCCCACTATTCGCAGGTAACCATGTCAGGCTACAAAGTTGAAGTCGACAAGCGTCGAACTTTTGCCATTATTTCGCACCCCGATGCGGGTAAAACCACCATTACTGAAAAAGTATTATTATTCGGTAATGCTTTGCAAAAGGCCGGTACCGTAAAAGGTAAGAAGTCGGGTCAACATGCCAAATCTGACTGGATGGAGATGGAAAAAGACCGTGGTATTTCTATTACCACTTCTGTGATGCAATTTCCTTATCATGATGCTTTGGTCAACCTGCTGGACACTCCTGGTCACGAAGACTTCTCTGAAGATACCTATCGTACTTTAACCGCGGTCGACTCCTGCTTGATGGTAATTGACTCGGCGAAAGGTGTTGAGCAACGTACCATTAAGTTGATGGAAGTGACACGTCTGCGTGATACGCCAATTGTCACCTTCATGAACAAGCTTGACCGCGATATTCGTGATCCTATCGAGCTGATGGATGAAGTTGAAGATATTCTTAATATCGCCTGCGCTCCAATTACCTGGCCAATCGGTGCTGGTAAAGAGTTCAAAGGCGTGTATCACCTACTGCGTGATGAAGTGATCCTTTATCAGAATGGTATGGGACACACGATTCAAGATTCTCGGGTGATCAAAGGCATAGATAACCCTGAATTAGATGAAGCCCTTGGTAGCTATGCGCAAGAGTTGCGTGATGAGATGGAGCTGGTTGTAGGCGCCTCGCACGAGTTTGATTTGGACGCTTTCTTAAAGGGTGAATTAACCCCAGTATTTTTCGGTACTGCTTTGGGCAACTTTGGTGTTGACCATATTCTCGATGGCATCGTTGAGTGGGCTCCGCGTCCGCAGCCCCGAGAGTCTGATTTAAGAGACGTACAGCCTGAAGAATCTAAGTTCAGTGGTTTTGTATTTAAGATCCAAGCGAATATGGATCCTAAGCATCGTGACCGCGTCGCCTTTATGCGTATCTGCTCTGGCCGATATGAACAAGGCATGAAGATGCATCATGTGCGTTTAGGTAAAGATGTTAACGTCAGTGACGCTTTGACCTTTATGGCGGGCGACCGTAACCGCGCCGAAGCGGCTTACCCTGGCGATATTATTGGCCTACATAATCACGGTACTATCCGTATTGGTGATACCTTTACCCAAGGCGAAAAGATGCGCTTTACCGGCATTCCAAACTTTGCGCCAGAGATGTTCCGCCGTATCCGTTTGAAAGATCCGCTGAAGCAAAAGCAATTATTAAAAGGCTTAGTTCAGTTGTCTGAAGAGGGCGCTGTACAGGTGTTTAGACCGCTCGATTCAAACGATCTGATTGTTGGTGCAGTCGGTGTGCTACAGTTTGAAGTAGTGGTACAGCGTCTCAAGAGTGAATATAAAGTTGAAGCGATTTACGAAGCCATCAGCGTGGCGACTGCACGCTGGGTTTATTGTAATGACCATAAGAAGCTCGAAGAGTTTAAGCGCAAGTGTAGTAATAACTTAGCACTTGATGGCGGTGACAACTTAACTTATGTAGCTCCTAGTATGGTGAACTTGAATTTGTCGATGGAACGTTATCCTGATATTGAGTTTGCTAAGACGCGTGAAAATTAACCTCGCCACTTAAGATTTACCTTCTATTTAAAAAAGCAGTTCAGGCTGCTTTTTTTATGCCTGAAATTTGTGCTAACTGTTAACATTAATGACGCATATGCTGGTTAACATGAGTTATTAGTCAGTGAGTTTCCCCCTGATTTTGTACGCAATAGCGAGGATCTTGTGTCTAGAGACGCTGAAAATAACAGTCAGCTTAGATTTATCGATAGCCATATTCATCTCGACTTCGACGAGTTTGACACTATTCGTCAGCCGTTAATGCAGTCATTGCAGCAAGCGGGACTAGTCCACAGCTTGATCCCCGGAGTCTCGAGTCATCGCTGGCAAAAGCAGTTACGTATTGCCAAGCAATATCAATCTAGCTACGCCTTAGGTATTCATCCTTGGTATTGCGATGAAGATTGGCGTAGCGAGATTGAAGAGCTCAGCTTGTTACTTGAGCAACATCAAAAAGATAAGCGTTTAGTCGCCGTTGGTGAATGTGGCTTAGATGGCTTAAATAGTAATAAGGGGCGAGATAATGGCACAGTTTGGCAGCGGCAACTCGGCTGTTTCGAGGCGCAAATTCAATTGGCGAAAACCCATCATCTACCCCTTATCATTCATAGTGTAAGAGCTCATCATGAGGTGCTCGGTTTACTTCGCCAATATTCACCCATTGGCGGGGTTATACATGGTTTTTATGGTAGCGTAGAGTTAGCTGAGCAATATTTAGCGTGTGGTTTTAAGTTAGGCATAGGCCATTTGCTACTCAATGAGCAGGCGAAAAAGCTAGATGAAGTCATCATCAAACTTCCTTTAACTGCTTTTGTGATCGAAACCGATATCGCCTTAGTCCAACAGCGAAAACAACTGCAAACTGTTAACAATACCGATGAATCTTGTTCGATTTTGCCTTTAGTTGTTGAAAAAATCGCCATATTGCAAAAAAAATCTAATGTTCTAATATCAGAACAAGTGTTTCAAAACACTGTGCAACTCTTTGAGCTTTAGCTTATTTTTCAAAAAACAGATGTAAATCGCATCGAGTTTTTTGGCTAAGGTATTGAAATAAAACTTTAAAAATATGATCAAAGCGACGATTTTAGACATTCTGTCGAGTATAATCTGGCAGGGAAAAAGGTTGGTTAACAGCAAAATTAAAAAATATTAACATATAGGGTGATGGTTAATGGATATTTTAATGAGTTTAGTAGGGGTGGTCGTCCTACTCGCAATTGCTTTTCTATTATCAACAGATAGAAAAGCTATTAATAAGCGTACCGTATTCGGCGCTCTTGCAATTCAGGCATTTTTTGCGGGTTTTGTATTGTGGACACCAATTGGTAAAGACATTCTACAAACCGTTTCAAACGGCGTATCGAGCGTTATTAGTTATGCTCAAGACGGTATCAACTTTTTATTTGGCGATTTAGCCCAATTTAAAGTCGGTTTCATTTTCGCGATTAACGTACTTCCCGTTATCGTATTCTTCTCTTCACTTATTGCTGTACTTTATTACTTAGGCATTATGCAGTGGATCATCCGTATTATCGGTGGTGGTCTTCAAAAAGCCCTTGGTACTAGCCGTACAGAATCTATGTCAGCAACCGCCAATATCTTCGTCGGTCAGACTGAAGCACCACTTGTGGTTCGTCCGTTTATTGCAACCATGACTCAATCAGAACTGTTCGCCATCATGGTGGGCGGTCTGGCTTCTATCGCTGGTTCAGTGCTTGCTGGTTATGCGCAGATGGGTGTACCAATTGAATACCTAGTGGCAGCATCGTTCATGGCGGCACCTGGTGGTCTATTAATGGCTAAGCTAATGCATCCAGAAACCGAAAAAACGGTTAATGAGATGGAAGAACTGCCAGAAGATCCTGATAAGCCAGCTAACGTATTAGACGCGGCAGCAGCAGGTGCTTCATCTGGTATGCATTTAGCGCTAAACGTGGGTGCAATGCTGATTGCATTCGTTGGTTTAATTGCCATGATTAATGGCATCATCGGCGGTGTAACGGGTCTTTTCGGCGCTGAAGGTATCACCTTAGAATTGATCTTAGGTTACATTTTCATGCCATTGGCATTCCTTATCGGTGTACCTTGGAATGAAGCTCTTGTTGCAGGTTCCTTCATTGGGCAGAAAATTGTGGTTAACGAGTTTGTTGCTTACCTCAATTTTGCGCCATACCTAAAAGATGTTGCTGATGGCGGTATTCTAGTTGAAGCAACCAATGCTGTGATGAGCGATAGAACTAAAGCGATTATCTCGTTTGCATTGTGTGGTTTCGCTAACTTATCTTCAATTGCGATTCTACTTGGCGGTCTAGGTGCAATGGCACCCACACGTCGCCACGATTTAGCGAGACTTGGCCTACGTGCCGTAATTGCTGGCTCATTAGCTAACTTAATGAGTGCAACCTTAGCTGGTTTGTTCTTAGCACTTTAAGTCTCAGGTAATACCATGGGGGGATCCCCTGAAACTGTGGCTCTGCTGCTGGGCAGAGCCAAAGTTAACCAAGCCATTTTTCAGTTAGTTACGTTAAATAGGTTATCTCTGCAGGGGTGGAGGTAACTGTCGCTAGCAAACTTAGACCGAATTGGGCATGAGACCTAAATAGTGTCAGAAATAATAAGTTTGTTTTGTTATGGAAATATTGTGTTCTAAATTTTACGCTAATCTTGTTGTTATCTAGATTAATTTGCGTAAAATGCGACGCAAAAAATAGAAAGACCTGCTCGATAAAGAGCGGTAAATACAAAATGGGGTTGATGATGAAAAACGTTAAAACTTTAGCTGTAGCAGCTACTGCTGTAGCAGCAATGTCAGGTAGCGCAGTAGCCGCAGACCGTTCAGATCTTCATGGTTCTGATTATAAGTGGATGCAGTTCAACGCAATGTATTCTGTAGGAGAGAAGCCAGATAACCCAGCAACGGGTGATCAGCACAACTACCTAGAGATGGAGTTTGGTGGTCGTTCAGGTATTTTTGACCTATACGGTTACGTTGATGTATTTAACCTAGCAAACCAAGAAACCAGCAATGGTGACAAGAATCCAGGTTCAGGTACCAGCAAAATTTTCATGAAGTTTGCTCCACGTGTTTCTATCGATGCACTAACGGGTAAAGATCTTTCTTTTGGTCCAGTTCAAGAAGTTTACTTCTCTACACTGTTTAACTGGGACGGACTAAACGGTGATGGCGTTAACGCTTCTTTCTGGGGTGTGGGTGCTGACGTAAATGTACCTTGGTTAGGCAAAACTGGCATGAACCTATACGCTCATTACGATCTAAACCGTAAGCAGTGGAACGGTTACCAGTTCTCGGCTAACTGGTTCAAGCCTTTCTACTTCTTCGATAATAAGAGCTTCCTGTCTTTCCAAGGTTATGTTGATTACCAGTTCGGTGGTGATGACGATCTAGGTAACCAATTTGTTCCTATGACATCAAGCGGTGGTGCTGCATTCTTCGGTCTTTACTGGCACACAGATCGTTACGCTTTGGGTTACGGTCTAAAAGGCTTTAAAGACGTTTACTTACTTGAAAACGAAGGCGGTTTAGTCGGTCTTGAGTCTACAGGTTGGTCTCACTACTTTACTGCGACTTACAAGTTCTAAGAAAAGAATTTATAAGTATTGGAGCCACTGCTTGAGTGGCTCCAAATTTCCATCAAATGTTCATCAAAATTTTATAAATTTAAGATTAATCTTTACCTAAGCATGATCTATATTTGTAGAGCTTATTTAGTTAAAAGTTAATTGTTTTACGCGCTAAAAGGGACTTTTCGCGGAAAGGCAGGAACAAGATTACTAACGCATTTTAATGCCGTTCCCCCTTCCGGTCTTCAAGGATTCAAGTCGTGACCCAGTGTCAGGATAGCCTCTGTGTAAGATGGGGCATTGAATACCTGAATATGTAAACTTAAGTTCAGTTGTTAATGCTAACTGATAAGATTTACGGCAACGCCGAAGACCAGGCCACAACTATAATCAAAACATGCCAATCCTTAGGTGCTGTCATTCGTTAATTTCGTTTTATTTTTTAAAATTAATAGATTACGTTTCGGAGAGCTATTATGAGCGATTTAAAAAAAGCAGCACAAAAAGCCATTGCATTGATGGATTTGACCACTTTGAACGATGACGATACCGATCAAAAAGTGATTGAGTTATGTCATAAGGCTCAAACCCCGGCAGGTAACACCGCGGCTATCTGTATCTATCCTCGCTTTATTCCTATTGCACGTAAGACCCTAAATGAAATGGGTTGTGAAGAGATTAAAATCGCCACAGTGACTAACTTTCCACACGGTAATGACGATATTGCTATTGCAGTATTAGAAACCCGTGCCGCAGTCGCCTATGGTGCCGATGAGGTCGACGTTGTATTCCCATATCGCGCCTTGATGGAAGGTAACGAAACTCTTGGTTTTGAGTTGGTTAAAGCCTGTAAAGAAGAGTGTGGTGATGATGTGTTACTCAAAGTAATCATCGAGTCTGGTGTATTGCAAGATCCGGCACTTATTCGTAAAGCATCGGAATTATCAATCGATGCCGGTGCTGATTTTATTAAGACCTCAACCGGTAAGGTTGCTGTGAATGCCACTATCGAAGCTGCTGAAATTATGATGACAGTGATCAGCGAAAAGAATCCTAAAGTGGGCTTCAAACCAGCCGGTGGTGTGCGCGATGCTGCAGCAGCTGACGAATTTCTCTCTTTAGCTGCCCGTATATTAGGCGATGATTGGGCGACACCTAACACCTTCCGTTTCGGTGCTTCTAGTTTATTGGTTAATCTGCTACACACTTTAGAAATGGGTGATGCGCCTAAAGGGCCTCAAGGTTACTAATATTGGCTCCGTTTGACAGTTTAAGTGAGTTAATCCATTTGTAGAAGCTAGCAGCGAAGACAGTTTATTGAGCTGCTGGCATCTAAAAGAGTTTATCGTAGCGGTTGGTTAGCTGCGGCAAATTTGGGGGCAGTTATATGTTTCTAGCACAAGAGATTATTCGTAAAAAGCGCAATGGTGAGGCGTTAAGCACACCGGAAATCCAGTTTTTCGTTAAAGGCATTACTGATAACAGTGTTTCTGAAGGTCAGATCGCTGCACTGGGTATGGCGGTTTATTTTAACGATATGAATATGGATGAACGTATTGCACTCACCACCGCGATGCGTGATTCAGGAACGGTACTTAATTGGAAAAACCTCGGCCTTGATGGCCCAATCATAGATAAGCACAGCACTGGTGGTGTCGGTGATGTGATCAGTTTAATGCTTGGTCCCATGGCTGCCGCCTGCGGCGGTTATGTACCGATGATATCCGGCCGTGGGCTAGGTCATACAGGAGGTACCTTAGATAAGTTCGATGCCATTCCTGGCTATCAAACTGAGCCCGACAGCGCGCTATTTCGTAAAGTCGTCAAAGAAGCTGGGGTGGCGATTATCGGTCAAACCGGTGACTTGGTGCCTGCCGATAAACGTTTCTATTCTATTCGCGATAACACTGCCACGGTTGAATCTATTTCGCTGATAACCGCTTCAATTCTATCTAAAAAACTGGCAGCGGGTCTCGATGCGCTTGCCATGGACGTCAAAGTGGGTAGCGGCGCATTTATGCCGACCTACGAAGCGTCTGAAGAGCTGGCTCGTAGCATTACCGCGGTTGCTAATGGCGCGGGGACTCGCACCACTGCATTGCTTACCGATATGAACCAAGTATTGGCTTCCTGTGCGGGGAATGCCGTTGAAGTGAAAGAGGCGGTGGATTTCTTAACCGGTGCGTATCGTAATCCGCGCCTTTATGAAGTCACTATGGGTTTATGTGCCGAGATGTTGCAACTGGGTGGCTTAGCTACAAGTGAAGCTGAAGCCCGTAGTAAATTAAATCAAGTGCTGGATAACGGAAAGGCTGCTGATATCTTCGGACGAATGATTTCAGGTTTAGGTGGCCCAGCTGATTTTATCGAGAACTACGCTAAATATCTGCCTCAAGCGCAGATCATTCGCCCTGTATACGCAGACAAAACTGGCTTTGCTCGCGCCATGGATACTCGTGAACTCGGCTTAGCAGTTGTCACCTTAGGTGGTGGCCGTCGTAAGCCAGGCGATAGCTTGGATTACAGCGTCGGATTAACTCAAGTGTGCGCTTTGGGTGACGAGATAAACAGTGACAAGCCGATTGCGATGATCCACGCTCAGTCAGAAAGCGCCTTTGAAGAAGCGGCTGCTGCCGTAAAGCAAGCCATTCATATTGGCGATAGTGCGCCAGAGAAAACACCAGAGATCTACCGCTACATTCGTAAACAAGATCTCTAGGAGAAGTATTGATGAAAAGAACCGTAATTATGATGCTCGACTCCTTTGGGGTCGGCGCTGCGAAAGATGCTGAAGCTTTTGGTGATGTTGGTGCCGATACCTTTGGTCATATTGCTAAAGCGTGTGCCGAAGGTAGGGCCAACGAAGGCCGTGAAGGACCGTTAAAGTTACCTAATTTAGCCAAGTTAGGTCTAGGTCATGCTGGTAAAGAAAGTACGGGCTCATTCGCTGCAGGATTTGCTGATGACGTTGAATTGATTGGTGCATATGGCTATGCCGATGAGCTGAGTTCGGGTAAAGATACACCAAGTGGTCACTGGGAAATGGCAGGAGTGCCTGTTTTATATGAATGGGGCTATTTTAGCGACCTGACCAATTCTTTCCCTAAAGAGCTAACGGACAAAATTTTAGCGCGTGCTGGACTAAGTGATTATCTGGGGAATTGCCATGCTTCGGGTACTGCGATTTTAGAAGAGCTTGGTGAGCAACATATGGCTTCAGGGTTACCAATTTTTTATACCTCGGCTGATTCGGTATTCCAAATCGCCTGTCATGAAGACACCTTTGGTCTAGAGAAACTCTACGAACTGTGCATTATCGCTCGTGAAGAGCTTGAGCCGTATAACATTGGCCGAGTGATTGCTCGTCCATTCGTCGGCACTGGCCCAAGTGACTTTGCTCGCACAGGTAATCGTCGTGACTACGCGGTAGAACCACCAGCAAAAACCGTGCTCGATAAGCTTAAAGAGGCAGGTGGTGAAGTCGTTAGTGTCGGTAAGATTGCCGATATCTATGCTCATTGCGGTATCACTCAGAAAGTGAAAGCCACTGGGCTCGAAGCATTATTTGACGCCACGCTTGAGCAAGTGAAGCAAGCAGGCGACCGTACCATAGTGTTTACCAACTTTGTTGATTTCGACTCTCATTACGGCCATCGCCGTGATATTGCCGGTTATGCCCGCGCACTGGAATATTTCGATAGTCGTTTGCCAGAGATTTTAGCCTTATTGAGCGAAGATGATTTGCTGCTGTTAACCGCAGATCATGGTTGCGATCCAACATGGCAGGGAACAGATCATACTCGCGAGCGAGTCCCTGTGTTGGCCTATGGTGCAGGTCTAGCGGCGGGCTCATTAGGCTTGCGTAATAGTTTTGCCGATATCGGTCAGAGTATTGCGAGTTATTTCGAGCTTGAGCCTATGGCTTATGGGGAATCTTTTGTCGCGTAATGGCGATATAAATACTTGAGCAACATACTTTAATTTAATCTAATTTTTAACTTGGCGGTTGGATGATGGCCGCCAATACTCAAAAGACTTAAGTCTATGAATAGGGGTTATAACAATGGCTACACCACATATTAATGCAGTAGATGGTGCATTTGCAGATACAGTACTTTTTCCTGGCGATCCATTGCGTGCAAAATATATCGCTGAGACATTTCTTGAGAATGTTGAACAAGTCACTGACGTACGTAACATGCTGGGTTTCACTGGTACCTATAAAGGTGTGCGTATCTCAGTAATGGGGTCAGGCATGGGTATTCCATCTTGCTCTATATATGCCACTGAATTAATTAAAGATTATGGTGTTAAAAACCTTATCCGTGTGGGCACCTGTGGCGCCATCAGCACTGATGTAAAAGTCCGTGACGTTTTGATTGGCATGGGGGCTTGTACCGATTCGCAAGTTAACCGTCTGCGCTTCAAGGGCCAAGATTTCGCTGCAATTTGTGATTACAGCTTGCTTAGTGCGGTAGTTAAAGCGGCTGAAGCAAAAGGCACTAAGTACCGTGTCGGTAATGTTTTCTCCGCAGACCTTTTCTATACACCAGATCCAGAAATGTTTGATGTTATGGAAAAAATGGATGTACTTGGTGTTGAGATGGAAGCTGCGGGTCTTTACGGCGTAGCCAAAGAATTTGGCGCAAAGGCCCTTTGTGTGGTGACAGTTTCAGATCATATTCGTACCGGTGAAAAGACCTCTTCTGATGAACGTCAAACCACTTTCAACGAAATGATTGAAATGACATTAGAAGCAGCGATTACATTGTAATTTTATTGAGCTGTTAGAAACAAAACGGGCGTAATGCCCGTTTTTTTGTATCCATGCTTCAAAGCTACTCTGTGCTATCGGCACTCTTATTCACCTTGAGCGCTGCAGCCAGTTTCTTTCCCAGTTTACTCTTAGTTTTACGTCTATCGAAATCTGCACGCTTAAACGACAGTGCGCGAGACAGTAACAAGCCGATTAATCCCGCGATTAATAGCATCATCTGTTGCTGATCCATATTGACCTGGTGGGCTTCTTTTATCTCATTAAAAAACAGCTTGGGCTCTAATCTAACTTCGATGTAGCCTAAATTCTTATCATCTTGAATCACTGCTTCGACATAGGGTGGGTAGGGCGCGAGAAGATCTTTTAGCTCTTGCGAGTCGGCTTCCAGATCGTCGTCGGTGACACTTTGCGAAAATGAAAGTCGCTGTCCCTGGTCACTGTAGATAGTTGCAGACATTACTTTTGGGTCGAGAACCAGCGCGCTAGTGAGCCATTGTAACTGCTCATCATTTTCTAACTGCAATGCGGGCGCCGCACCATAAGCCGTCTGTTGTACTAATAATCGTGCCATCTTTTGCGTTTGGGACTTTAGAAGCTGCTGACCTTGTAGTAGGCTTGTTTCCCATAATTGATACAGCCCCGCCATCAACGCGAGCGCAATGGCAATTTGGATAAGTCGAGTCAGCTGGTGGGATGTCGTTAATCCTTTAAGAAAAAACACGTTATACCTGAAGATGATAAGGGTTTTAGTAATCATAATAGATTATCGCTCAACCCGATAGCCGGAGATGCAATGCAAAGTCAGCAAAATGCACAAAAACAGCACCAAATTTCATTATTTTCATGGATATATAATGAAGTTTCACAGAGCTTTGAGTACCAAGGTACGCGATTTTCTCGTCATCAAGAGGCGAGTCTTGCTGCCAATTTAATGCGTTTGCGGGTTGTGTATTCAGACTTAGAGGTCGAGACACTGCTGAGCCCACTGATGTTGAATTTAAGTCAGTTAAATAGCCTTGGGGCTATAACGCGAACCTCGGCACTTTACTGTGTCGAATTAGGATTAACTCAAGCGTTAACTGACGCTGAGCGAAATGCGTTCATCGCTATTGAAGGCGTCGAATTAGTCGAAGTGTCTTCGCAATCGCCTCGATTAGATGTCGCGGGGTTGTTGGTCATGGATATGGACTCGACGGCTATTCAAATTGAATGTATCGATGAATTAGCGGCGATGGCTGGCGTTGGTGAAGCGGTTGCAGAAGTGACTGAACGTGCGATGCAAGGTGAGTTGGATTTTGAGCAAAGTTTACGATCTCGCGTGGCTAAACTAGCGGGAGCCGATGCACAAATCATCGATAATTTATGTGAACACTTGCCATTAATGCCCGGTCTAAGGGAGATGATTGCCGAACTGCAATCTCATCAATGGCGTTTGGTGTTGGCTTCGGGTGGATTTACGCCATTTGTGGGTCACCTAAAACAGCTGTTATCACTCGATGCCGCTTATGCTAATCAACTAGTGATTGAAGCGGGTAAACTGACTGGCGAGGTGATTGGCACCGTTGTCGATGCGCAATTTAAAGCCGATACTGTGCTGAACTGCGCTGAGCAGTGGCATATCCCAGTAGGACAACGTCTGGCGATCGGTGACGGGGCGAACGATATTCCTATGGTGCAAGCCGCCGATTTTGGTATTGCATTTCATGCTAAACCTAAGCTGCGCAGCGCGGCCGATGCAGCTATCGATAAATTGGATTTAAGAGTGCTTCCCTACATGCTGCTGGATTTAAGCTAATAGCTACAATAATCCAGCGTGATTAAAAAAGCCCATATCGAATTAGATATGGGCTTTTTTGTATCTTATTTATTGCTCAGTATCGAGGTAAGCTGAATGCAGTTCTGGATAGCGCAGCATCACCTCTGCAGTGATATCGAGTAACTCGCCAACGCCGATAATTCGCCACAGTAACTGTTCAAGTTGCTTGGCTTTATGCTGAGCATGAACAGCGATATATTCCCTCTCACGCTTGATGTAATTGAGATCTGCTTTTGCAGCGGGAGCTCGATAAATTCTCAGTGCCATAAACTTACCCAAGTTTTGGCTTTGATGAATAAAGTGTTGTTGAGCCTGATGATCGCCTAATGCTTCTGGCTGATAGCATTTAAGCTTAATTCGTCCTTGGGATTGACGTGACACCTGAACGAAAACCTCAAAAAAATCTAGTTCAGCGTTTGGCTCTAATTGACGAATAGGGTCAATAAAGTCCCGCTTGAGTTGCCCTTTATCGAGCAATGCGCTGAGATCATATTCCAAAGGGGTATCGGCAAGGGCGGCGAACAGATCTGACACTTCATTGCCATTTTTACTTACACCTAGTAGAGCCAATTTGGCCGACTTTGCGGTTTTTTCAACAAAGTAAGGCACTGAGGCTAACTTTCTCATCAATAAGTTTTTCAGCCCATCAGCCAACTCTTTGATATCGCTGTTAACTTCACTTAGCTTAGGTAACTTATCGCGATTGGCTTCAATTAATCGGTTTAAAAAGGCGACGCCAACATGGGGCGAGTGTCCGAGTATGGCCGAGAGGTGCAATAGGGTGTGGTTTTTGCGGCTGCGTACGACTCGGTAGGGCAGCTGAACCAATTTGCTATTACCCGCTAAAGGCTGCAGTTTGGGTAAGCTCAACAACACAGTGCTATTCGCTGGGATATGACTTGGCGTATCTAAACTGACTTGTAATCCTTTACCCGAAATATCTAAGCTGATGCCATGATAAAGCTGGTTTTCATAACGGACGCTGACTTGTGTCTTAAAGGAAAATCGAGCTTCATTGCGTCTTTCGCTGAACTCTAAAAACAGGTTTTTTATTTTATTTTGCGTCAGTTTAGTTTGGGCATAGGGCTTTAAATCATTGGGCTTAAGGCCCTTACTATCCCATTGGCGATAATGGCTTAATGCCTTGTCATTGGTTAAATCGATGAGCTGGAGTACATGGCTAAAACGTTTTAGTTGTGCTTCGGTGAGGGCAGAATAAAAGCTGCTGTCTCCAGGTAAAATACTGGATTTATAGGATGTTTGGTGATCGATTTCACTGCTGGTTAATTTAAAGATTCTCCAGCTAGTTTGGCTTGAAGCAAAGTTCATTAACAGCCCAAGCTTATCATCGCGTTGAAGTTCGGCTAAGGTGGCGCTGTAATAAAATACGCTGCCTTGGTTGCTGAAGGTGAAGCAGAAAAACAGGTTATGTTCTATTTTTTTAGGATGCTCAATCGCGGCTTTTAATCTGGCTGGCGTTAACATTCCATCGAGCTGATAGTGTTGTTTTTCATCTTTAAAGTATTGTTGAATTTGCTGATTATCACGGCTAAGCAGCTCATGAGTTATCTGATACTGCTCGTCTAAGTGTTCAGCATATAGGGCTAGATGAGGCAAGGTTGGTAGATAGTGACGCTCTAGTCCTAACCCTTTAGCGGCCACTAAAATATCGTTGATATCGACCTTATAGCGAAACTTATAGCCTTGAATTAAGTTGCCCAGCATATCGGCTAAGGCTTCGCTGCCACTGATGCGCTTTAGCCGCATCCAGCTGTATTGGTTGTTGCTTTCAACATCGACGACTTGGTAATCGACGCCTTTTTGTAGATCATCGAAATAATATTCTTTGCTTAAATCCAGCAGCTTAACCCGTAAAGGTTGGTCGATATTAAGACCGTGATGAATGGGTAAACGTACCCTTGCGCCACCGACGGAGAGATCGACTGTGATGCCATTGACTTCACTGACGCCGGGCTGTAACACTCCAATGCGAATGGCGTAGTTCATACGCTCTTCACTGCGACTGAAATAGCTACCCAATACTGCGCCAGAGGCAATAAAAGGATTCTGAGTTAACTCTGCGGGATCCGCTGCGGTACTGATTTTGCTGCGGCGGTTTTTATGTCGGATAAATACATGCTCATACACGCCCAATGTATACTGATTTTGGTACAGGGCTAAGGCTTCGATAAAACTGTTTTTAGCATGAGGGTCGAGAAAGTGCGATTGCGTCCCGTGTTTGACCATTTCGCAGGGCAGTTCAGATTTGTCTCTTAAATCTATGATTCGGGTGCAGGGCGTCGATAGGCGTTTGAGTTCCATCTTCAATAAAAAGCGAGTCGAGTTAGATTCTTGCGCGGTAAGATGCTCAAACAATTCCTGGAAGTTATCTTCCATCAGTAACGGTTTTAGCTGTTCAATTAAGGCGCTGTGTTGCTCTAAACTCATTATCTCGTTCTTTTTAGGATGCGAATCGCCTTAACGGCTGTTAGTCTTATGTCGGCTTAAGGATGTAAAACTTGATAGCTTGATGTTATTTATAACAAATTACTCTATAAGCCACTCTCTGCAAATTAGTTTACGCATTATGCTTATTGGGCGCACCTGTTTAATGACAAGTTGCAATTGCCTACAACGGCGATATTTCCCCAACAAGGGCTTTAGAGTGGGTTATCATGACTAAGATTCGCCTAAGCAACATAATACCCACGGATTTAAGATTAGAACTTGGATATGGCTAAGAATAAAACAGCTTTTGTATGTAACGAATGTGGACAAGACTTTCCTCGCTGGCAGGGACAATGCAGTGCTTGTCATGAGTGGAACACCATTACTGAGGTTCGTTTAGGTGCCGTTAAATCTTCCGCCCCTTCGGTTTCAGGGTATGCCGGAGCAGTGGGGGGGGGCTCGAAAAAACTCAGCGAAGTTGAGGAGTTTGAAGCCAAGAAGATGCTGACCGGGATTGGTGAGTTAGACCGAGTGTTATGTGGCGGCTTAACCACGGGGTCAGTGAATATTATCTCTGGCGATCCTGGCGCAGGTAAGACAACTATTCTGTCTGATTTGGTGGCGCGCATGTCGCAAATCATGCCATCACTCTACTGTACTGCGGAAGAATCATTATCGCAATTTAAGAACCGAGTTAATCGCTTAAAGCTTGATTATAATGAAGATAATCTTCATTTAATGGCTGAAACCAGTGTCGAAGCCATTATTGCCGAGCTAGAGGCCAAGCAAGTCAAGTTTGCGGTGATTGACTCTATTCAGGCGGTAGTTACCGAACTGGCAAATGGTAGTCCCGGTTCGCCATCACAAGTGAAGGGTAGTGCTCAGGCATTAACTCAATATTGTAAGCAGAATAATGTCACCATGTTTTTGGTGGCGCACGTTAACAAGAATAATGAGACCGCTGGACCACAGACTCTGATCCACATTGTCGATTGTTTGACCCATATCGAGTGTAATGACGGTCAAGTTCGCACCTTGCGTGCCAATAAAAACCGTTTCGGTGACGTGGATACCGTGGGTATTTTTAGAATGACCGAACGTGGCATGATCAGCGTCGATAATCCCAGTGAGATTTTCCTTTCTGGTTCGACAACGGACTCTCCAGGAGCAGCGATCACCTGTATTCGTAAAGGGAATCGAAACTTACTCCTTGAAATACAATGCCTTACAACTGAAACCGAAGGCGAGTTTCCGCAGCGGGTCTGTGTTGGACTCAACATGAATCGTATTAAGATGTTGACCGGCATTTTGCGTAAACATACCCGCACTAAGATTTTCCACGATACCTATTTTAATCTTGTCGGTGGTTTAAAGATTGATGAGTCTGAAACCTGTATTGATTTGGCGCTGGTGGCCGCATTATTAAGTAGCTTGAACGACTTTGTGGTACCGCGCACCACCTGCATCATGGGGGAGCTGAGTTTAAATGGCGACGTTCGTCCCATCGACAGTGGTGTGCCTCGGGTGAAAGAAGCGGTACAGCATGGTTTTACCGAGATCTTTATTCCGTTTCGGAATTATCATAAATCAATGGAAGGTCTCGGCGCGAAAATTCATCCAATTAAGACCATTCATGAGTTATTAGAATTAATCAGTTAGCCTAAAATGGGTGGTTTCAATAAAAAGTGCTCTTGATAAAGAGCACTTTTTTGTTTTAAGCGTACCGAGTGATAAAACGCGAATTAGTTATACCAATCAAAGTAAATAAATAATCAGATAATTACTGCGATTGGTATTAGATCATTTGCGCATTTTTTTGTTGATATAGAAGAAGGGGATCAACCAAGCGACAAGTAACATCCAAAGCACATTTTTTGATACTTCAGCATCGGCTATAAAATATGATGAAGCCATCATGGCGATAGCAAAAAACACGGCGATAATAATGTTGGCCCAAGTGGCTTGCTTACAATTCATAGTAACTGCTCTCAAAGACGGTGAGTTAAGTTTAACGCCTGTTTGATTAATCACCAGCTTTTAATCGGCATAAGCCGATTATGAATAAAAGGATGCGGGGCAGCGCTATTTAGCTGGCAAACAGCATTTTGAGTTCGCGATCCAGTAGTGAAGCGTCACCGAGATTAAGTTCTAACATACGGCGCAGGTGACTGATGCTATCGATGTCGATATGCAAGCATTGTAAGCCTAGCAGGCCATTTTTTTTATGGACCAGTTGGGTTTCCATAGTGATGACTATGTCTGATTCAGCTAATTTAAAGCTCAGCGTTAGCGGTGTCTGAAGTTCAGAAAAACCTGCAGGTTGTTCAACCAAGGCGCCATTGAGGCTTAAGTCTTGGATTTTTGTCGGCCAAGTTTCATGCTTATCGGATAGGATGGCATCTGCAGCAAAAATGACGCGTGAAAATTGTCGTCTATTATCCATCGCCTTTCCTTTGAAGAGTACGCGTGAACGCGTGTTATACAGATTGGTATTAAGCATAAGCCAATAGTGATACAGAGTAAAAATATCTCGATGTCACACAAGCTATATCTTCATCTTTCTGTGACTTGCAGCTCACCTGTTTAATTTTATAACTAAGAGTTCAGATTGTTCATCAGTGAGCTATTAGGCAGACAGTGCTCAATTAGATGAATTCCTCCTCGACAGAAATCTGATAAACTTGCCGAATTGTTAACGGTGTCTTGTTCATGTCCTTATGTTATTTACCCAATTAGGTTTAACCCCCCAGTTACTTGAAGCACTGAATCAGCTTAACTTTTCTGAGCCAACTCCTGTGCAGCATGCGGCCATTCCCGTGATTTTAGCGGGAGAGGATCTGTTAGCTTCGGCGCAAACTGGCACCGGGAAAACCGCTGCATTTGGTTTGCCTATTCTGCAACATTTACTCAGTAAAACGGATGATAATGGGCCAGACCAAGCCGTTAAGGCATTAATCTTGGTTCCCACTCGTGAGCTTGCACTGCAGGTGCAAACCAATATTCAGGCGCTAGCTCAGAATACATCGCTGAAAACCGGGGTGGTTTATGGTGGGGTGAGTATCGAGGCGCAGCAAAATAAATTGCAGCAAGGAGTCGATCTTTTAGTAGCGACGCCGGGGAGATTACTGGATCATTTAAATCGTCAGTCCGTGAGCCTAGACAAGGTGGCCTACTTAGTCTTTGACGAGGCTGATCGCATGCTCGATATGGGCTTTATGGATGAGATCAATGCCTTGTTGGCTCAGTTACCTTCTCAGCGACAGACCTTACTGTTTTCTGCGACACTCGATGACAATGTCATGTTGCTAAGTCGTGGGCTGCTTCGTGCGCCTAAAAGAGTCGAAGTGGATCAAAACCACAGTGCTGCTAAAGATGTTGAGCAGCAAGTGTATGCAGTCGATAGTGAGAAAAAGTTTGCCTTGTTATGTCATCTTGTCAGTAAGGGCAATTGGCAGCGAGTGTTGGTGTTTAGTCGTAAAAAAGTCGCGGTCGATAAGTTGGTGCAACGACTGAACGATGCCGATATTTCGGCTAGTGCTTTTCATGGTGATTTGGCTCAAGGCCAGCGAGAGCAAGTGCTAACAGGGTTTAAAAGCGGTGACATTCGGGTGCTGGTGGCCACCGATGTTGCCGCTAGAGGGATAGATATTCAGTCACTCGATTACGTGGTCAATTATGAGCTGCCCTATGTGGCACAGGACTATGTTCACCGTATTGGCCGAACGGGTCGCGCTGGTAATAAAGGGCTGGCTATCACTTTATTCAGTGAAGAGGATGCGCTGTTGCTCGAAGAGGTTGAGGTGCTGTTGGACAAGCGTTTACCTCAGCAGTGGTTACTAGGGTTGGAGCCTGATTTGACTAAAGCCGATCCCTTTGCTGGTAGAAACAACAAAGCGGCGCAAAAGCGCCGAGCTAAAAAACGAGGTTATCGAGGCAAAAAGTAATTGACTAGCTAGGTTAGGATGGTCAGTCTAATGGGGCTTTTTGTAGAATAACATCTGGCCTTTATATTTAGGCGACATGTCATTACGGGGCTCTATTTTAGTCTGATGATGGCTGTAACCGAGTGTGCTCATGGTTTTACTAAATGAACCTTGATTCCCTCGGCAAGGGTCGACCAATATCACTTCACAATCTGGATTGGCGTGCCGATCGATAAAGGCCGACAGTAAGGCGATATGTTCACGCTCATACAATAAATCGGCGCCAATAATGACATCGAAAGTCCCTAAACCGTCTTTAAGGTTATTCCAATCTGTACGCAGGAAAGGGATATCATCGCCTTGATTTAGGCGAATGTTTTCCGTTAAAAATCGGCCTGCCTCAGGATGATAATCGGTGGCGGTGATATCGGCGTTACGGCTATTCAGAAGTAAACTGGCTAGCGCCATACCGCAACCCACCTCTAAGATCCGTTTACCGGCAATATCGTAAGTGGACATCTTGCTGGCTAACGCTCGGCTGGAATCCCATACCACACCAAAAAGTGACCATTGTGCCGAGGAGATACCTAAGGAGTTGGCTTCGCCGAGAGGATCGGAAAACTCCTGCCTATCCCATAAGCTGCGAATGTGAATATCGGTACTGGAAAATTCGATGGTTTGATATCTAAGGCGCGGTGACATAGGTGATCCTTGCGTTGATGGACGCAACAAGCCTAGATCGATACCGATTCGCTACGTGAGAGTTCCACTATAAGCTTTTTAGCTGTCAGTTACCATGAGTAGATTTATAAACAAATCAAACCTTAAACGCTTGGTAAGTTCGAATAACAGCCCAATTATTGATTACTTTGTTAGCTTGCTCTAGTTTCTGCTATGGGCTTTGCTGTAAAATTCGCGCCAACCAAGGCTGTGACGTACCTAAGTATTTACTTAAGTAACGAGGTTGTTCGGGATTGCCGACAACTTGCAGGTCACGAAAGGTACATAAATAAGTACTCTGTGGATCTCTCACCTGACTCAAATTGAGCGGGGCTCTAACTTGCCACAGCCTTTTAAATTAAGAGATCAAAAAGGTAAATAATTATGAAGTCTGAACAGACTCTCGCTACCCCATCGCGTTCATTACTCGACAGCTATTTCACTATTACAGCTAGAGGCAGTACCGTTAAACAAGAGGTGATTGCCGGTTTTACAACCTTCTTAGCCATGGTTTATTCGGTTATTGTTGTGCCGAATATGCTAGGTGTCGCAGGTTTCGACCCCGGTGCTGTTTTTGTTGCCACTTGTCTTATTGCTGCTTTTGGTTCGTTACTCATGGGCTTGTGGGCCAATCTGCCCATGGCCATTGGTTGTGCTATTTCACTCACGGCTTTTACCGCTTTCAGCATGGTGCTTGGGCAAGGGATCTCAATCCCAGTTACCCTTGGCGCTATCTTCCTGATGGGCGTGGTGTTCACCTTAGTTAGTGTGACGGGGATTCGTTTGTGGATTTTAACTAACCTTCCTAAAGGGATCGCTCATGGTACCGGGATTGGTATTGGTTTGTTCTTGCTGCTTATCGCAACCAACAGTGTACAGCTAATTGTCGCTAATGATGCTGGCTTACCAGTCAAGCTGGGGGATATTCACAGTTTACCAATCATTGCTTCCATCATAGGTTTAGCAGCAACAATTGGTTTAGAGCGTCGTGGCGTACCTGGCGGCATCTTATTAGTGATTATTGCGTTGTCGGTATTTGGTTTAATCTTCGATCCTTCGGTGACATTCCAAGGGGTGATGGCGATGCCTGATCTACTGTCTGACACTTCACTGATTGGCCAGTTAGATATTATGGGCGCACTAAATCCGGTTATTTTACCTATTGTATTAGCCTTGGTGATGACGGCGATTTTTGATGCGACAGGCACCATCCGCGCTGTGGCTGGTCAGGCTGAGCTACTAGATAAAGACGATAATATCGTTGGCGGCGGTAAGGCATTAACCTCGGATTCGGTGAGCAGCGCCTTTGCTGGTGTTGTTGGTGGTGCGCCAGCTGCTGTGTATATTGAATCGGCTGCAGGTACTGCAGCAGGTGGTAAAACAGGTTTAACCGCAACTATCGTCGGCGTACTGTTTTTATTAATGGTGTTTTTAGCTCCGCTAAGTTACCTCGTGCCAGCTTATGCAACTGCACCGGCCTTGATGTATGTGGGTCTATTGATGCTGAGCAATGTTACTAAGTTGAATTTTGATGACAAAGTTGATGCCATGGCAGGCCTTACTTGCGCGGTGTTTATCATTCTAAGTTGTAACATAGTTACCGGTATTATGCTGGGTTTTGTGACCTTAGTGGTTGGCCGTATTTTCAGTGGCGAGTGGCGTGCCATTAAGCCGGGCGTGTTAGCCATTACCATTGGCTTAGTCGTCTTCTATTTCGGTGGTTGGGCGATTTAATCCCGCGATGCAGATACAAAAAAGGCGAAACCTAGGTTTCGCCTTTTTTAATTGAGCTTGGTCAGCGATTAAGCAGGAACAACGTTCGCAGCTTGTAGACCTTTTTGACCTTGTTCAACTTCGAAAGTCACTTTTTGACCTTCTGCTAATGTTTTGAAACCGTCAGAAGCGATTGCACGGAAATGTACGAATACGTCAGCGCCGCCGTTCTCTTGAGAAATAAAGCCGAAACCTTTCTCTTCGTTAAACCATTTTACGATACCAGTAGTTGAATTAGACATAGTGTGTCCCTTATTAAATTCATTAAAAAATTATCGCGAGATTGCGATGTGCTATGTAACTGAATTATTAAGTATTACGAGAAGCTAAGGGAAACACTGAGGACAAAAATGGTACAGATTTGACGCCGGGTTTTACTTTTACTTGATTGTTTCATTAATAACTCCGAACAACAGAGCGGCGCTAGATTAACACAGTTTGAACTTAATGCACGGTTTATTTTTGTACAATTTGTAGGCTATCACAACAAAGGAAGTAAAAAGGCCCACCGAATATCGAGTATTCGGAAGGCCCTATAGCTAGCTGAATCTTTGCAGGGAAAAAGCTGGCTCTGCTCAGTCTATAACACATGTATCTTTATGTACCAGCAGTTAAAGCCTAGGATTAAAGATCAAAAAGTCATTAAAGCTGAGTTTTTAGTTCCAAATATGAGGGTCGTGAATTGGAGCAAATCAAACACCTGACATTACAGCTTTAAATACAACTGCCATTAAACTTTTATTATAACAACAGGGCTGAGTCGATGGCGTGAAATTGCTGAGTCGCATCCACCAGAGATTTTGCGGTAAGGCTAGGTACACCGTAGACTTGAGTCTCGACCCCATATTTAACCGCAATGTGCTGCAGTAATAGTGCAAAATCGCCATCGCCAGAAAGTAGAATTACTGTATCGACATCAGCCGAACTTTCCATAATATCTATGGTGATACCCACATCCCAATCGCCTTTGGCACTGCCGTCACTGCGCTGGATAAAAGGCTTAAGTTTGACCTCAAAACCTATGTGTTTTAAGGCATCTTGAAACTTCAGCTGGCCATCATCGCCGCGATGTATCGCGTAGGCATAAGCGTTCACTATCTCTCCCTCATAGCCTAAATGCTGCCAAAGTTTACGGTAATTGAATTGGCGGTTGTAGGCTTCTTTACAGGTGTAATAGATATTTTGTACATCGACGAACAGGGCGATTTTCTTCAAGAGCCTTCCAAGTTTGTAACATGATGCTAAGACCATAACGCACCCTTAAAGGCGAGTGAAGTTTATTGTGATATTTGGGCAATTTGTTAATGCTACGTTGCATTTGCATAAGGCCGCCCAGTAAAATGCCTAGGTTGAAAACAGTCATAACAATAATAACAGGAGTCATCGTTGAGCAGAGAAGCACGAAATTTAGCAGAGGCCAAAGCACTTTATGCTCAGGGACATTTTTCTTCTGCAGGGATTTATGCCCGTAAGGTGATCCGTAAGCTTGCCGATGATGTCGAAGCCTTGATTATTTTAGGTCATCTGGCGTTTCGTAATGGCGACAACAACCAAGCACTCGCTTATTATCAGTTACCGCTTAAAGCACAAATTCAAAGTGAGGAGATGCAGACCAATTTATTGAGCATCTATCTCGCTCAAGAAGCCTATTTCAATGCTCATGAATTATTATCCAGCCTAGTTGTTCAGCGTCCCGATGATATGAGTCTGCAATTTAAACTTGGTTTAAATGCCAGCAAAATTGGCAAGATGGATATCGCGCAACAGGCGCTGATGTTATGTGTTGAACACGAGGTATTTGCCCCGCAAGCTCTGCTGAATTTGGGGCATGTGTATAAGGCAAAAGGCGATACGGATAAGGCGGCCGCTTGTTATCACGATTATATTCAGCGTGACCCTGATAATCAGGCCACCGGCTATTGGAGCTTGGCCGATCTTAAAAATTATCGTTTTTGTGCTGAAGATGAAGCTGCAATTACCAGCGCTATCACCAAGTCGCAATTTTCTCCTGCCAGCCAGTCTTTGTTTCATTTTGCGCTGAACCGTATTTTCGAGCAGCGACAAGAGTTTGAAAATGCCTTCGATGCCCTCAGAGTGGCAAACCAATTGATGCAATCTCAGCGGCCTTTTAAACAGCAAGCGTTTCAACATCTGATTAATCGTTTATGCCAATGTCAGCCTGCGCTTGAGCAAACAAGAGTTAAACAAATAACGCAAACTGAGGAAATTACTCCAATATTTATTGTCGGTATGCCCCGTTCGGGAACCACCTTGTCGGAGCAAATCTTAGCCAGCCATAGCCAAGTCGAAGCCAGTGATGAACTGCCATACCTTGAGCGTATTGCCTTAGAGCTAGAGATGGCGGGCGGATATGGCAATAAATTAGCCCAGTTATCCGATGCCGAAATTAGTCGCTATCGCTTGCAATATCTATCCCAGGCCAAGCAGTATCTCAGTGAGGATACTAATACGGCTTATCTTATTGATAAAAATCCAAATAACTTTATCCATATTGGCTTGATTAAGGTGTTGTTTCCTGAAGCTAAAATTATCAATGTGGTACGTAGTGCCACAGATAATGGTTTAGGCGTATTTAGACAGCATTTCAGTCGTGGTCACGATTATGCCTATAGTCTCGATGGGATTTGTCACTATTGGCAGGGGTATTTGGATTTAATGCGCCATTGGGAACATTGCTTTAAGGGGCAGATATATCATCTGTGTTTTGAAGCGTTAGTTAAGGCGCCGGACGAGCAGATACCAGCCTTGCTTGCCTATTGCGACTTAGCTTTCGAACCTGCTTGCCTTAAGTTTTATGAATCGAAGCGCAGTGTGTTAACGCCTAGTGCTAGCCAAGTCCGCCAGCCAATGAATACCAAAGCCATTGGCCAAAGCGAACGTTATCAGACTTTTATTCCTAATGCTTATAAAGAGTTACAAGCGATTACGGCTAAAGCGCAGGCATTATTTTTCAATAAATGATAGCGGCGATTTAATTTAATTGTCCGTGACATTGTTTGTATTTTTTACCTGAGCCGCAGGGGCAAGGACTGTTCCTGCTTTCAGGTGCGGCAAAGGTTTGTGCGTTAGCTTGCTTTACTTTCGGTTTATCTTTCACATTAACAAGCGGTTGTTGTTTGGCTATAGCTTGATTATTCGCTAATAACTGTTTACCGGTTGAAGGCTCTTTACTCGCTGAAGGCTCTGCCCCTGCAGCTATGGGATTGGCTAGTTCGGGACTCATGGCTGGGCCCATGATCAGATGGATGAGAATTTTCATCGCATGGGTTTGGGCGTCGACCATGACCTGTTTCTCAAAGGGTGCAGCTTGAGCCAGAGTATGTTGGCGTAGTTGATGGTAATGAGGCCAAGCCTGTTGGGCATCGCGGAACTGTGACCAAATCGCCTGCCAATCGTAACTAAAATCGGTGATCAATTGGCAGAATGCTTCACTAGCTTGTGCTGTATTTTTGCTATAGCTCCGCACTTGCTGACACAGGTTAGCGCTTAAAGCTTTCACTTCACTGGGATGCATCACAATGGGGAAATTCACTTGCTCTGTGATGATATCAGCTGTCTTTTCTGGCTGGAATATTAGTGGTTTTGTCTTAAAACTTTGTTTTAAATCGGTCTGTGCATTGCTAGATTGACCAACCGCTAAAGAGGCCTGATTTATCATGCGCCAGAAACGGCTACTGCCCATGGTGTCGATCACCAAGTGGACTCGCATCTGGTCACTGTTATTGACGACTCGATGATATTTCCATGAGTCGAAAATCCAGCATTCGCCTTTGCCCATGTGTACCAGTTTATCGCCACAATGAAAGATGACCTTGTCATTAGTGGTGATTGGGATATGAATACGTACCCGATTATGCCAGTGATAGTTGATGTCACTGTGTAGCGGCACTTCATAACCTGGAGCCAGCCGCATTAACCTAGAGCGACCAATGACCTCACCAAAAGAGGCAATCACCTGTTTGATGTAAGGACAACTCTCTAAAGCCGGAGTCGGTTGCATAGGGCCTTTAAATTCATTGTTAAAGCTACCGCCTACGGAGATCAATGCAATGGCCGAGTTACCCTGAAAACTTTCATGGTGTGCTCGCCAATCGGACTCGGCAAACTGAGCAATCTCTTGTTGTAATCGCGCTACATCAAAACTAAGGGGTAGTTGATAAAATTCATTATCTAATTTCATGGGTAATTTATTTCGACTCCGTTAGGTGAGCTGACCGTGGCATTGCTTAAAACGTTTATTGGAACCACAAGGACAGGGAGCATTTCTGGGTGTACCAGCATATTTATCATTATTTACCTGTGGTGCTGCAGGAGCCAATTCATCGGGCCAACGAGTGTCAAACTCTTGTTGACCGCTTTGTTTTAATAATTGGTTGATCTGCAGTAGTGTCGGTTGAACCTGAGGCCAGATAGACTCAATTTCTCGATAATGCAGCAACCATTTATTGAGTTTTGGCTTTGTTACCGTATAACGAGAGTAGGGTAACTCACCGCTGCAAAGGGTCTGTAAGCTGCTATCGAATGGAATTTCTAAGTGCTCGCAGATCTGTTTAACCGTGGCAGTAGGATTATTGATAAGTTGGCGGTAGTTAACTATTTTCCAGCGAGATCGCGGCAGTTGGCTGAGGGCATCGATAATGCTCTGGTTCGCTTGTTGCCACTGAAAACATGCTACTTGCTGCAGAGGTTTACCTTTCATTGTCTGCCACTGTTTAGGTAATAACAGTGACCAGTCGCCATTCCATCCAGGTAAACCTGGATAGGTTCTAAAGCGTTGGCTTTGCCACGCCTGCATGATGCTGTTGATATTTTCTTTGGGATCGCGAACTAGGTAGATAAACAACGCGTCGGGGAACAGTTTATTTAAAAATGGGATTCTAAGGCTGTTTTTTGGGGTTTTTTCTAAGAAACGAATCGGCCCCATATCAGGCCGATAAGCCTGTTGTTGATGATCTTTTAGTTGCTGCTGAAAGTCAGCCAGTAAGGCTTGATGTATCGATTCATCCCAATCAGTTTCATCTAAGGCATTGGACTCAAAGTTTTTATGGGTAATGTTGAGTTGGCGGTGCTTTTCAATCACATGATGACTCTCACCGCCGATAGTCCAAAGACTTTGGCTATGGGACAAGATCTCAAACATCAGAGTACTGCCTGAACGTGGAGCCGATAAGATGATAATGGGTCGGTCAAAACAAGATGAATTCAAGCTGGCGTACCTTTAAATAAGCATGTTTTATTATTGTTATAGTTTGCCTACTTTAATGTTATTGCCAAAAAACTCAACCTCAGCTTGAAGCGGTTTATCTTTAAGGTTCATTAGAGCTGTGGCACATAAGGTAGAGTGACTTGCCTTCTCTTGTGTATCTACTGAATAAGTCTCGGATTTCTGCTGGCGCTTGTCGATCGCCTTCAAATTGATGTTGTTGGTAAAAATTGCGCAGATGAGGCAGAGAAAATAGAAAGCTTGGCGCACTTTCCAAGTGAGGCTTTAGTGCCTGCATCAGTTGATGCCCGACACCTTGGCCGCGATTGCCGGGATGAACCAAGATTCCTGTTAGCAATTGATATGAGCCTATGGGCCTTAACCTTACTGCCGCGATTATTGGCTTACTTGCTGAGTTTTCGGCAAAAAATACCCCAAGTTTTTCTTTCTTCGTCAGCCGAGCGTGGGGCATAAATTTTTTGTAAAAACCAAATGCCTCTATGCGCTCATCGTCATTGAGCCAGTGAAGTTGCATGGGGTCTCCGCTGTAGTTTTGCCCAGCCTAACAGAAGTAGAAATTGGGATAAATACAGTTTTGAGTCAATATCTTCATTGAAAGTGGTTTTTATTCATGTTTATTGCTCATTTTTGTACTGAATATATATCTTGTTGCAATTTAAACGGGGTTTTCCGGCTTGTGTTTGCTCAGATTTACACTGCTTTACTCTCAAAATGGCCTTTGTTATTTACAATAGCCACCAATGGGCACAGTTAAATAGCGAACATAAAAATGAATAAGAAACTGCTTGTTACCTCAATTTTACTGGCAACGATGTCGTTAGTGGCATTTAGCCAATTTTCTTTTGCAGAAAAATCTCAACAGCAAAATCAACCAAACACAGCTCAACAAAAACCACAAGTTAAGCTCGCCACTCCTACTGGCCGAGTGGTACCCATTGTGAGCGGAGCCGTGTCAGAGCATCAGCTGACGCAACATATTTCGCTGATTGGAAAGTTAGAAGCACAGCGTTCGGTGGATATTGCTGCCGAAGTAGCGGGCAAGATCACTCAGATTAATGTCGATGCTAACGAGCTTATTCAAGCCAACCAAATCTTAGTGGTGCTCGATGATGCTAAGCCTAAAGCCAGTGTGGCGGAGGCGAAAGCCTACCTGAGCGATGAGCAGCGTAAATTGGATGAATATCAAAAGCTCAGTGGCAGCCATGCCATTACGCAAACTGAAATTGCGGCGCAAAAAGCCAGCGTCGATATGGCGTTAGCGCGTTTACAAGCGGCACAAGCTGAGTTGGACTTTCACACTATCCGAGCGCCATTTTCGGGAACTGCAGGCTTAGTGGATTTTAGTCTGGGCAAAATGGTTTCTGCGGGCAATGAGTTACTGAGTCTGGATGATCTATCGTCGATGCGTTTGGATGTTCAAGTGCCTGAGATGTATCTGTCGCGTCTGTATATCGGAATGGAGGTCACGGCGATAAGTCGTGCGTGGGAACAGGAAACCTTCAGCGGCAAGGTGGTGGCTATCGACCCTCGTATTAATCCCGACACCCTTAATTTAAAGGTGCGTGTGAGTTTTGATAATCCTAACAATAAGTTAATGCCGGGGATGTTGATGACCGCCGATATTGGCTTCGCGCCAGTGACCGAGCCTGTGGTGCCTGTGCAAGCATTGGAGTATTCAGGCACTAAGCGTTTTGTGTATGTGATTGATAATCAAAATGTAGCTCGCCGCACTCAAGTGACCTTAGGGGCGCGGATTGGTGATGAAGTGTTAATCACAAGTGGTGTAAAAGTGGGTGACAAAATCGTGGTGCAGGGATTGGTTAATATGCGCGATGGCATTCGTGTCGATGATCTGCTGGAAACCAATGAGCAAGCAAGTACTGAACTGGCCAATAATGCAGCGACTTCAGGAGGACGCGGCTAATGTTGCTATCTGATGTCTCGGTTAAACGTCCGGTTGTAGCAATTGTTTTAAGCTTGCTGTTGTGTGTGTTCGGTATCGTTTCATTTACTAAGCTTGCTGTGCGTGAAATGCCCGATGTCGAAAGCCCTGTTGTGACAGTGATGACCACCTATACTGGCGCTTCGGCGACCATTATGGAGAGTCAGATCACCACGGTGCTTGAAGACGAACTCACAGGTATCAGTGGCATCGATGAGATTACTTCGGTGACCCGAAACGGCATGTCGCGAATTACTATAACTTTCGATATGGAGTGGGATCTCACTGAAGGGGTGAGTGATGTGCGTGACGCGGTGGCGCGGGCACAGCGTCGTTTGCCAGACGAGGCCAATGACCCCATTGTTTCTAAAGATAACGGTTCGGGTCAGCCATCGGTTTATATTAATCTCAGTTCGTCCAATATGGATCGCACTCAGCTAACCGATTATGCGCAGCGCGTATTGCAAGACAGGTTTAGTCTGATCACCGGAGTCAGTTCGGTCAATATTTCTGGCGGGCTCTATAAGGTGATGTATGTTCAGTTAAAGCCTGAACTCATGGCAGGACGAGGTGTGACTACGGCCGATATTATCTCTGCGCTGCGCAGTGAAAACATTGAAAGCCCAGGTGGTGAAGTACGTAACGACACCACAGTGATGGCGGTGCGTACTGCACGACTCTACTATCACCCAGAAGATTTTGACTATCTAGTGGTGCGAACTGCCAACGATGGGACGCCGATTTATCTTAAAGATATCGCCTCTGTGTTCGTGGGCGCCGAAAATGAAAACTCCACCTATAAAAGCAATGGCGTTCCTAACCTGAGTTTAGGCATTGTTGCGCAATCTGATGCCAACCCTCTGGAAGTGGCGAAGCAAGTGCGCAGTGAGGTAGACAAAATTCAAAAGTTCCTGCCTGAGGGGACTAAGCTTACTGTCGATTACGACTCTACTGTGTTTATCGATCAATCGATTAATGAAGTATATAACACCTTGTATATCACGGGCGTGTTAGTGGTTTTAGTGCTGTATATATTTATTGGTCAGGCAAGGGCGACGCTTATCCCTGCAGTTACGGTGCCTGTGTCTTTGATCTCGGCTTTCATCGCGGCTAACTTCTTTGGTTTCTCTATCAATCTATTGACCTTGATGGCACTGATTCTAGCTATCGGTCTGGTAGTCGATGATGCCATTGTGGTGGTGGAAAACATTTTCCACCATATTCAAAAAGGACAACCACCACTGCTAGCGGCCTATAAAGGGGCGCAGGAGGTTGGCTTTGCCGTTGTTGCAACTACCGCAGTATTGGTAATGGTGTTTTTACCTATCTCTTTTATGGACGGTATGGTTGGCCGTCTGTTTACCGAGTTTGCGGTGACATTAGCCATGTCTGTAGTGTTTTCTTCCATCGTGGCGTTAACCTTAACGCCGGTGCTCGGCAGTAAAATGCTCAAGGCCAATGTTAAGCCTAACGGTTTTAACCGCTTGATGGACAGATTGTTTGCTCGATTAGAAGCTGGCTATCGTGTGTGGGTGGTTAAAGCGGTACGCTGGCGAATTGCTGCACCTTTGGTGATTATCGCCTGCATTATCGGCAGTGGTTTGTTGATGCAAAACGTGCCTTCACAGCTTGCCCCTCAAGAAGATAGGGGCGTGATGTTTGCCTTTGTTAAGGGCGCAGAAGGCACCAGTTACAATCGCATGACCGCAAATATGGATATTGTGCAGCAGCGACTAATGCCGCTTCTTGGTCAGGGGGTATTGAAATCATTTAGTATTCAGGCACCTGCATTTGGTGGTCGAGCCGGAGATCAGACAGGCTTTGTGATCATGCAGCTAGAGAAATGGGGCGATCGCGATGTGAGCGCGCAGCAAGCATTGGGTATTGTTTCTCAAGCGCTAAAAGGTATTCCAGATGTGATGGTGCGCCCAATGCTACCTGGTTTTCGTGGACAGTCGAGCGAGCCAGTGCAGTTTGTTTTAGGTGGCTCAGATTACGATGAGTTATTTAAGTGGGCGACTAAGTTAAAAGAGGTGGCCGATGAGTCACCAATGCTTGAGGGCGCCGATTTAGATTATGCCGAAACGACTCCAGAGATGTTGGTGACTGTCGATAGAATTCGTGCTGCCGAGTTGGGAATTAGCGTTGCCGATGTGTCAGAAACCCTAGAGGTGATGCTAGGCGGGCGCAGCGAAACCACCTTCATCGAGCGTGGTGAAGAGTATGATGTTTACCTGCGAGGTAATGAAGACAGCTTTAATAGCATGGCGGATCTGAGCAACATCTATATGCGCTCAGCCAAGGGCGATCTTATCTCTCTCGATGCCATCACCCATATTGAAGAGGTGGCTTCAGCTAATAAACTGAGCCACACCAATAAGCAAAAATCGATCACCATGAAGGCTAATTTAGGAGCTGGCTACACCTTAGGTGAGGCGCTGGATTTCCTCGACGATCAAGCAATCAATATGCTACCAAGCGATATCTCGGTGAGTTACACCGGAGAGTCAAAAGACTTTAAGGAAAACCAAAGCAGTGTTTTAATCGTCTTTGGCTTAGCCTTGCTGGTGGCTTACTTGGTGTTAGCGGCTCAGTTTGAAAGCTTTATTAATCCGTTGGTGGTGATGTTTACTGTGCCTATGGGGGTCTTCGGTGGTTTCTTAGGCCTGTATTTAATGGGACAAGGGCTCAATATCTACAGTCAGATCGGTATGATCATGTTGATTGGTATGGTGACTAAAAACGGTATTCTTATTGTGGAGTTCGCTAATCAATTACGTGACCGAGGCCGTGATATTGAACAGGCGATTATTGATGCGTCTGCAAGACGTTTACGTCCTATTTTGATGACGGCATTTACTACCTTAGTGGGTGCAATTCCGTTAATTATGTCAACTGGTGCAGGCTCTGAGAGTCGAATTGCCGTTGGGACAGTGGTGTTCTTCGGTATGGCGTTTGCTAGTTTCGTTACCCTGTTTGTTATTCCCGCCATGTATCGTTTGATTTCAGGTAATACACGTTCGCCGGGATATGTTGAAGCGCAATTAGAGCAGGCGATAGAACAGCAGAAACAATTAGCTAAACAAGCGTAAGGGCTAATGCCTGTAATAAAAAAGCCAATGGTTATTCATTGGCTTTTTTGTAAGCAATAAGATGAGATTAGGCGGTAGCAGTACGGGGTTGGCTGGCACGTTTAGCCTTTTGTGGCTTGCGGCGTTTGCGCCACATGAGATAGCCAGATAATGCCATTAAGCTTGGGAAGAAGCCGATGATGCACCAGATCACCTTAGTTACCATTCCGCCAAAGTTACCATAATGCAGTGGTCTAAAGCTGTCGGTAAATTGATATAGCGCGCCGCTCTTGGTGACATCCAGCGCGCCAGTTGATTTCCCTGTTTGGTCATCGAAACTCACGATTGAACCAAAGTCGCTGCGAAGCACACCTTTGTCTGTAGCAGCACCAAATAGGTGAATGCCTGGGTAACTCTTATCAGGAAAACGCACATAGCTAGCTTGGAAGTTGTCGATGGACTTAGCCGCATCTACCAGCAAGGCATCAAAGTTGAGGCTCTTGTTATAGTAAGCTTGTGTGATAATAAATTGTGCCTGATCCGGTTCATTCGACTCTTCAATCAAGTGATCTATGTTCCACCAAGCGCCGGTAAAACCTAAGATTAAAAACAGCGGCGCGCCGATGATCCCCAGCATTTTATGGGCATCGCTCAGAAACAGTCGCAGACTCTTGTTCCATCTTAAGGTGAAGAAAGTGCGCCAGAATTGACGGTGTAGAATAAAGCCCGAAATAGCGAGCAAGATTAGTACTATTGATACCACACCTGTGACGACTAAGCCCACATGGTCTGCAAGTAGTGTGTAATGCAGTTCCAATAACCAATCGGTTAGGAAATGGGTTAAAGAGACTGGAGGGCTGAGTAATTGGCCATTGCTCGGATCGGCATACAGCATCTGCCAATCATAGGTCCCTTGTTTAGCGACATATAATCTATCGGCTTCACCGGCTGCAGAGGCAAATTCCCAACCTAAAATTTCATGTTCGGGTAGGGCGCTGTCGGCGTCATTGACTAATTGGGTAAAAGATAATCTCTCTTCGGCGCTGGCATAAACGACTTCTGGCATCAGCCATTGATCGATTTCTGCCTTAAATACGAGTAGGCTGCCGGTCAGAGCAATGATAAACAGTGGCAATGCAGCAAATAGACCCAACCAACCATGCCATTTCCATAAAATTCGACGCATTTTTTACCTTGTTCTATAAAGTCTTATTTACTGGACTTGTTTATTACCGTATCAAGTTCAGTTAAATCTGCTGAGGACTCTAACAATATCCATAACAGAGTCACAACCTTGGCTATCTCTTATATGCGGTTGAAGCGCGATAGCGTAAAACGAGAGGTCATACTCTAGCGGTTTTGCATATTCAATAGTATGACAAATCATCTGAGATACTATCATTAATGGTAATAGTTCGCATTTATATTTACACGAATTTGGCGGCTAGATCATAAAAAGGGATTTTTGTTGATTTGTGTAGCTCTAAACTGAGGCATAAATGGTGCTAAAGTGCAAAAAAAACGGAGACATAAGTCTCCGTTTCTGTATTGCTAAGTTTAAAAGATTACTTATTGATACGCTTGTACTTGAGACGATGTGGCTCAATGACGTCGGTACCTAAAGTTTCTTTTAACCAAGTAGAGTATTCGGTGTAGTTACCTTCGTAGAAGTTCACTTTACCTTCATCTCGGTAATCAAGAATATGGGTGGCGATTCTGTCTAAGAACCAACGGTCATGGGAAATTACCATGGCACAACCAGGGAACTCTAATAGCGCCTCTTCTAGTGCACGTAAGGTTTCCACGTCGAGATCGTTGGTGGGCTCATCCAGTAACAGTACGTTACCGCCCGCTTGTAATAGTTTAGCCAAGTGAACACGGTTACGTTCACCACCCGAGAGGGTGCCAATGATTTTCTGCTGATCGCCACCACGGAAGTTGAAACGTCCAACATAAGCACGGCTTGGGATCTCTGTGTTGTTGATGCGCATGATGTCTTGACCACCGGAGATCTCCTGCCAAACGGTGTTCTTATCATTCATCGAGTCGCGGAACTGTTCTACAGAAGCAATCTGTACTGATTCACCCACTTCGATGTTACCGCTATCAGGCTGCTCTGTACCACTGATCATCTTAAACAGGGTTGATTTACCCGCACCGTTGGCACCGATAATACCGACAATCGCTCCCTTAGGAATAGAGAAGCTTAAGTCGTCAATCAACACGCGATCGCCATAAGACTTAGTGAGGTTGTTCACTTCAATCACCTTGTCGCCCAAACGTGGCCCAGGTGGAATGAACAGCTCATTGGTTTCGTTACGCTTTTGGTAATCGTTGGTGTTAAGTTCTTCGAAGCGTGCCATACGCGCCTTGCCTTTCGACTGGCGACCTTTAGCCCCCTGACGTACCCATTCCAGCTCTTTGGCAATGGTTTTTTGACGAGCACTTTCGGCTGCTGATTCTTGCTGTAGACGAGCATCTTTTTGCTCAAGCCAAGAAGAGTAGTTACCTTCCCATGGAATACCTTCACCACGGTCGAGTTCTAAGATCCAGCCTGCGGCGTTATCGAGGAAGTATCTATCGTGGGTAATCGCCACCACGGTACCGGTATAATCTTGTAAGAAGCGCTCTAACCAAGCGACAGATTCGGCGTCTAAGTGGTTGGTTGGCTCATCGAGTAGCAACATATCTGGCTTTTCAAGGAGTAAGCGACAGATAGCCACACGGCGACGTTCACCACCGGATAACACTTCAATTTTTTCATCCCAATCTGGCAGACGTAGCGCATTGGCTGCACGTTCAAGAATGTTATCTAAGTTATGGGCATCTTGTGCCTGAATAATGGCTTCGAGTTCGCCTTGTTCTTTGGCTAGTGCGTCAAAGTCGGCATCGGGCTCAGCATAGAGTGCATAAACTTCGTCGAGGCGGGTGAGGGCATTCTTTGCTTCAGAAACCGCTTCTTCTATAGCTTGACGGACGGTTTGTTCGGGATCGAGTTTAGGTTCTTGGGGGAGATAACCTATTTTCAGATCTTGCATTGGGCGCGCTTCACCCTCAATTTCGGTATCGATACCGGCCATGATGCGAAGTAGCGTCGACTTACCTGAACCGTTTAGGCCAAGTACACCAATTTTGGCGCCAGGGAAAAAGCTTAAGGAGATATCTTTTAAGATTTGCTTCTTGGGCGGAACGATTTTTCCTACCCGCAGCATGCTGTAAACAAACTGAGCCATAGACTATTTACTCATTAACCAAACATGGTTGGCAATTCTACTGCAATCGGCAGGGAACTTAAATCGGCTTACACACGAAATGCGTCTTCCATGGTTAGAAAGTGACGCTATTATTTTGTGTTAGCTGCGGTATGGGTCAATTAATGCCAATGAAAAAAACAGAGGTGGGTTTCGTTTGGCTCAGGCAAAAAATATTGATAACATCTACGTCACATTTGGCAGTAGAGTTTCTGCCGCGGTAGATGAAAGATAAAGGAACCATCTTGATAAACATTCGTCCTTCAAAACTTGCGCTTCATATTTCATTACTTTGTAGTTGTTTTGCCAGTGCTGCGGTCCTTGCCGATCCCTCGACGAGTGTAGCTTCTGCTACTAGCGTTATTATCCCTTCTACCGCAGAGGCTGATACCAGAGCCAATAACTCATTATCAGCAGCGAATTATGATGTCACTTTGGCTTATGCCAATACTACTCGGCAAAGCGATTTTGATCTGGCTAACTTTTCAGGTGATGCCAGTGGTTCAAGTGCAACCACACAAAAAAACTGGTGGGGAGCCACTGCTGAGCTGTCAATTTTGATGGTGATGGGCGAGTTGCTGTACAAAGTTGGTGAAGACAGCATGGAGGTGGATCAGGATTATGAGCTCAGTGGTAATGAGGCGAAATATTTTTGGAACCGTTTAACCGACGAAGAATATTGGAAATATGACGATAATGATATCGGTATGAATTGGGGCCACGCCTATGCTGGTGCCCTGTATTATCAAGCTTTTCGTAATAATGGCTTTAATTATTACGAGTCGTCATTAGGTACCTTATTTTCGTCGACCTTTTGGGAAGTAGTGGCCGAATATAAAGAAGTGGTTAGCATTAACGATCAGATCGTCACGACTTGGGGTGGGATGGTATTGGGGGAAGGGCTATTTCAGTTCTCCGAAATGCTGGCCACTAAAGATGGCTGGATCCCGACCACATTAAGCTGGGCATTCAATCCTGGACAAATGGTGTTTGGCTGGTTTGATGCCGCAAGTCCGGCACGTTTTAATCGCAGTAAAGTTAAAGATGAATTTAATCTCTATACCGGTGTACGTTACAGCGATAAACAGCAAGCAGATGTAACCAGTACTATGATGACTTTCGGTATGGAAGCTAGTGTCGATAGTCGTGCAGGTCATTACGACAATTTTAGTTCGACGCCGACTTGGGTTGAGATGCAGATGGAGACGGGGATTTCACAAGAGGGAGTGGAAGACTGGCAGATGACGACGCAATTATTGCTTGGGGGTTATGCCGGTCAACAACAGAGTCACAGTGCACTTGCCGATGCTTGGTCACATAGTTTCTATATCGGTCCATCGACAGGTATGGAATATACCAGCATAGGTCTTGAAGAAGATGAAGACTTTTATGCCGTGGTCAACCTTCTGGGGCTTTCGCTTGGAGGCGAATGGGCTAATCAAGATCTGAAGTTCAGTGTTAGAAGCGATATCTTTGGTGACTTTGCCATGGTCAAACCCTTTGCAACCAAAGATTATCATGCCCAAGGATTACATTTTTGGGGCACTAAGTCAGTGCTGTGGGAAGGTGAGTATGGCTACACTTGGGGACATACCTTCAATCTTTCTGCTGAAGCCAGTTATCGTAATTTAGCCTTAGGATTTAAGATTAAATCTCAGCGCTGGGACTCTATCGATGGTAAGAATCGTGAGCGTCAACCAGGCTGGAACCCAAATGTCAGAGATGTTGACTTCAAAGATGCTAGAGATCGCTATCAAGTGTATCTGAGTTATGAGGTCAACCAAGATATCAGTATTACCGCACATCATGAGCGAATCGATAGAAGCGGTGAGATACATGGTATCGATATTCCGAGTATTTATAGTCGTCTCGATGATACTGAGCAACGTAGCTGGATAGAGGTCGTATTTCATTATTAATGGCAGCAATAGCTGCATAAATCCCCGCTTCTTGTGCTGGTAGACTTTGTTGAAAATAAAAAACACTGTTTTCACGCAAGAGGCTGTAATGGCGTAGTTTTATATTTGCTTAGCAATACCCTTGGCAAAACAATACCTCAGTTAGCCCCTTGCAAAAGACTAAAGTGCTTTAGCAGCATTTTTACAGTTTAATCGCAATCAATTTCATGTTGTAAATGCTGGGATTGTGATCGATTGCACTGTAGAATACCGCGCAACCCTACTTACTACGATTTTACAGCTGGAGTCACCAATGCTGAAAAAAGAAATGAATATCGCGGACTTTGATCCACAACTGTTTCAAGCGATCCAAGATGAGACTCGTCGTCAAGAAGAGCATATTGAGCTTATCGCTTCAGAAAACTATACCAGTCCTCGTGTTCTAGAAGCACAGGGCTCACAGCTTACAAATAAGTATGCTGAAGGCTATCCAGGTAAGCGTTATTACGGTGGTTGTGAGTATGTAGACATTGCTGAAGAGCTGGCTATTTCTCGTGCTAAAGAATTGTTTGGTGCAACTTATGCCAACGTTCAGCCACACTCTGGTTCTCAAGCAAACTCAGCGGTATTTATGGCGCTACTTCAGGGCGGCGATACTGTGTTAGGCATGAGCCTTGCTCACGGTGGTCACCTGACGCACGGTTCGCACGTAAGCTTCTCTGGCAAGTTGTATAATGCGGTTCAGTACGGTATCGACGAAACTAGCGGTAAGATTGATTACGCCGAAGTTGAACGTCTTGCTGTTGAACATAAGCCAAAGATGATCATCGCCGGTTTCAGTGCTTATTCAGGCATTATCGATTGGTCCAAGTTCCGTGAGATCGCTGACAAAGTAGGTGCATATCTGTTCGTGGATATGGCTCACGTCGCTGGTCTGGTAGCTGCAGGTATTTATCCAAATCCATTACCACATGCACACGTTGTGACAACCACGACTCATAAGACATTAGCCGGTCCTCGTGGCGGCTTGATTTTATCGGCTTGTGATGATGAAGATATCTATAAGAAACTAAACTCAGCGGTATTCCCTGGTGGCCAAGGTGGCCCACTCATGCACGTTATTGCAGCTAAAGCCGTTGCCTTTAAAGAAGCATTAGAGCCAGAGTTCAAAGCATACCAGCAACAAGTGGTTGTTAACGCTAAGGCGATGGCAAACACCTTTATTGAGCGTGGTTATGATGTTGTTTCTGGTGGTACCGATAACCACCTATTCCTACTTGATCTTATCTCAAAAGATATCACTGGTAAGGATGCGGACGCGGCACTGGGTCTTGCGAACATCACTGTGAACAAGAACTCAGTACCCAATGACCCACGTTCACCTTTTGTGACGTCTGGTCTACGTATTGGTTCTCCAGCAATTACTCGTCGTGGCTTTAAAGAAGCGCAAGCGGTTGAGCTAACCAACTGGATGTGTGATGTGTTAGATGACATCACTAACCAAGATACAATCGAGCGTGTGAAGCATCAGGTGCTTGATTTGTGTGCTAAGTTCCCTGTTTATGGTTAACCTTAAGGGTTAAATCAGGTAAACTTTGATGGCCGCTACGTTAGCGGCCATTTTTGTTTCTATCATTCCTATTTTAATAACACCGGAGAGGCTCAATGTATTGTCCATTTTGCAGTGCAACTGAAACTAAGGTGATTGATTCCCGTTTGGTCGCCGATGGTCATCAGGTTCGCCGCCGTCGTGAATGTTTAGAGTGTCATGAGCGCTTTACCACCTTCGAAGGTGCAGAGCTGGTGATGCCCAGAGTGGTCAAGCAAGATGGTAGTCGTCAGCCCTTCGACGAAGAAAAATTACGTGGCGGTATGCTTAGAGCCGTTGAGAAGCGTCCGGTTTCTATGGATCAAATAGAACAAGCCATCAGTAAAATTAAATCGACTCTGCGTGCGACAGGCGAGCGCGAAGTGACATCTGAGATGATAGGCAACTTGATGATGGATCATCTGTTTAATCTCGATAAGGTGGCTTACATTCGTTTTGCTTCTGTGTACCGCGCCTTCGAAGATGTTTCTGAATTTGGTGAGGCGATCGCCAAATTACAGAGTCCTAAGTCGATCAAATAATCCCCAACTTTAGTAACTGCTTAGGTGGATCAGCGCCAATGCCGTGGTCAACATTCGATCTAGAGATGATGGCAAGAGCCATCAAACTCGCCCGTAAAGGGCAATATACGACTCAACCTAATCCAAGTGTTGGCTGTGTGATCACCCAAGAAGATAAGATCGTGGGTGAAGGTTATCATATAGCTGCTGGTGGCCCTCATGCCGAAGTGCATGCGCTAAAAATGGCGGGCGAGCAAGCCATTGGGGCAACCGCTTACGTGACCCTTGAACCTTGTAGCCATTATGGCCGCACGCCGCCCTGTGCCGAGGCATTGATTAAGGCTAAGGTGGCGCGAGTGGTGGTAGCGGTTACCGACCCTAATCCGCAGGTTTCTGGCCGTGGTATTGAGATGCTGCAGCAACAAGGTATTAAGGTTGAAGTTGGTTTACATCAAGCTGAAGCGGCAGCGCTTAATCCCGGGTTTATGAAACGTATGGCGACAGGTTTGCCTTGGGTGAGTGTTAAGCTAGCTGCTAGTCTCGATGGTAAAACGGCACTTTCTAACGGGGTATCAAAATGGATCACCGGCCCCGAGGCGCGTCAAGATGTGCAACGTATGCGTGCTCGTCACTGTGCGGTGATCACTGGCATTGAAACGGTTCTGGCCGATGATCCTAGTTTGAATGTGCGCCCGCAGGAGCTTGGCAGCTTAACAGAGTCAATCGATCTTCAGCTTATTAAGCAGCCGCTGCGAGTGGTGCTTGATAGTAGAGCACGTCTAGGTGGTGATGCTAAGCTATTTACCAAAGACGCGCCGATTTTATTGGTATCGACTCAGCCTTATTCTCAAGTGGTGCAAGCGGGTTGGCCAGAGCAAGTATCGCATCTGCAACTGCCTGCGGTAGATGGGCGTGTGCCGCTAAATGAATTACTTAAACATCTAGGGCAAAGCTGTAATAGCGTGATGATTGAAGCCGGTGCAACCTTAGCTGGAGCCTTTATTTCAGCGCAACTGGTTGATGAATTGGTGTTGTATCAGGCACCTAAACTCCTAGGGAGCCATGGGCGTAATTTAGTTGAACTTGCAGATTATCAGCAGATGCAGGACTTGCCCCATTTAGTATTAACAGATGAGCGTAAAGTGGGCGTCGATAGACGTTATCGCTTTACTTTTACAGACCCAAATAAGTAGGTAGTCATGTTTACTGGGATCATTGAGTCCGTTGGAACTCTGACAAAAATTGAACGTCGTGGTGACGATATTCGTCTGACAGTGGCAAGTGGTAAGCTTGATTTAAGAGATGTAAAACTGGGGGATAGTATTGCCACTAACGGTGTCTGTCTGACCGTAGTTGAATGCTTGGCTAATGGCTATGTAGCCGATATTTCTGCAGAAACGGTGGCGCTCACTGGATTTGCATCTTATCAAGTGGGTCAGGCGGTCAATTTAGAAAAAGCCGTTACCCCGACAACTCGCTTAGGCGGTCATATGGTCAGTGGCCATGTTGATGGTGTTGCCAGTGTCGATGAACGCATCAATCGTGGCAAGGCTATCGAGTTTTGGCTTACTGCGCCAAAGGCATTGGCACGTTATATAGCTCACAAAGGTTCGATTACTATCGATGGTGTTAGCTTAACGGTGAATGAAGTACAAGATGAACGTTTTCGTCTCACGATCGTGCCTCATACCGCCGCCGAAACCACACTGTTGCAGCTTAAAGCTGGCGATAGTGTCAATATCGAAGTGGATTTGATTGCAAGACATCTAGAGCGGTTGATCGGTTATGCCGCGAAAGATACTGAGGTAAAAAGCAGCGAAGTGACAATGGATCTGTTAGCTCGCTCAGGCTTTTTAAGATAGCCACTGGCAATAGCGGTAAATAGCCGCTTAAATATTCAAACTATAAAAATTTCAAGGTGTCACTAATGGCATTACATAGCATAGAAGCAATTATCGAAGACATTCGTCTAGGTAAGATGGTCATCTTGATGGATGACGAAGATAGAGAAAATGAAGGCGACCTGATCATGGCGGCAAGTTTAGTGACGCCAGAAGCCATCAACTTTATGGCCACCTATGGCCGAGGTCTTATCTGCCAAACCTTGACTAAGCAGCGTTGTCAGCAATTGAAGTTACCTCTGATGGTAACCAATAATAACGCCCAGTTCTCAACTAACTTTACAGTTTCTATTGAAGCAGCCGAAGGGGTGACTACCGGTATTTCAGCCCATGACCGTGCGGTTACCGTTCAGGCCGCGGTGGCGAAAGATGCTAAGCCGGCCGATATTGTTCAGCCGGGTCATATCTTCCCATTGATGGCGCAAGAAGGTGGTGTATTAATTCGTGCCGGGCACACCGAGGCTGGATGCGATTTAGCTAGACTGGCAGGTCATGAGCCTTCGGCGGTGATCGTTGAGATCCTTAATGACGATGGCACCATGGCTCGTCGTCCAGATTTAGAAGTCTTCGCTGAAAAGCATGGCTTAAAGATGGGCACCATTGCCGATCTTATTGAATATCGCAACACTAAAGAGACCACGGTTGTACGTGAGGCAAAATGTAAATTGCCGACTCGCTTCGGTGAGTTCGAGATGATCACTTACCGTGACACCATCGATAACCAGATTAACTACGCCTTAGTTAAAGGCGAGGTGAAACCAGACTGTTTGGTGCGCGTTCACTTACAAAACACCTTTAACGATCTGCTTTATTCTGAGCGAGATGAGAAACGCAGCTGGCCACTAGAGAAAGCGATGGCACGTATCGCCGATGAAGGTGGTGTGCTGTTGATTTTAGGTCACCAAGAGTCAAACGATGAATTGCTGACCAAGGTGAAGGCCTTTGAAGCTGAAGATAATGGTGATGTTGCAGCATCGGCTCAGTGGCAAGGGACTTCGCGTCAAGTCGGAATAGGTTCACAGATCTTGAGTGATGTAGGTGTGACCAAGATGCGCCTGTTAAGCTCGCCTAAGCGTTATCATTCTTTGTCGGGTTTTGGTTTAGAAGTGACTGAATATATTTCAGAATAATTGCTATATGAGTGATTTCACTCAATTGATATAAATTGCATGGGGATCAACGTCGAGGGCTGTGCTATCATAGCGCCTCTTTTTCCCGTGCCGGGTTTTTTAAAGCTAATTTAGGTGAGATGAATGAACGTTGTTCAAGGTAATATCGAATCGAAAAATGCCAAAGTTGCTATCGTGATTTCACGTTTTAACAGCTTTGTAGTTGAGAGTCTGCTTGATGGTGCGGTAGATACATTAAAGCGTTTCGGTCAAGTTGAAGATGACAATATCACAGTTGTACGTGTTCCTGGCGCAGTAGAACTTCCTCTCGCAGCGCGTCGTGTTGCAGCAAGTGGTAAATTTGATGGTATCATTGCATTAGGTGCAGTGATCCGTGGTGGTACACCACATTTTGATTTTGTTGCAGGCGAATGTAACAAAGGTCTGGCTCAAGTAGCACTTGAATTCGACCTACCTGTTTCATTTGGTGTATTAACTACTGATACCATTGAGCAAGCTATTGAGCGCTCTGGTACCAAAGCAGGTAACAAAGGCGGCGAAGCAGCACTTGGCTTGCTTGAGATGGTTAATGTTCTGCAAGAACTAGAACAGCAGTTGTAAGATTAGGAACGAGAATGAAACCTTCAGAGCGCCGTAAAGCCCGCCGATTAGCGGTCCAAGCTATCTATTCATGGCAGCTAAGCGGAAACAATGTTGCCGATGTGGAACATGAGTTTTTAACTGAGCAGAAAATTGATGGAGTCGATGTTAGCTATTTCCGTGAATTGCTATCGGGTACTACCACAAAATGTGCGCAGATAGATGAGTTAATCACTCCCCATATTGAGCGTCCATTCGATGAGGTTTCACCTATCGAAAAGGCCGTATTGCGTCTTGCGACCTACGAGCTTGAGTATCGTAAAGATGTGCCTTTTAAGGTTGCTATCAACGAGGCGATTGAGCTGGCTAAAGCCTTCGGTGCCGAGGATGGGCATAAGTTCGTTAACGGCATACTCGATAAGATTGTTGCTCGTAAGTGATGATGAAACGGTGTCCTAGGATGCCGTTTTTTATGCCAATCAATGGTATACGCCCCCTCAAGGAAGTAGGGGAAATTTAACTTTAATAATGGTTGCCCAACTGTGAAAGAGTTTAAAGTAATAGATCGTTTTTTTTCCGAACGTGGTCAGCAGCGTCGTGATGTCGAACTCAGTGTTGGCGATGACTGCGCCTTAGTGAATCCCGCCGAAAATAAATCCATCGCTATCAGCTGTGATACTTTAGTTGAGAATGTGCACTTTTTTCCTGATATTCCCGCTAAGGCTTTAGGCTATAAAGCCCTTGCGGTTAACCTATCAGATTTGGCGTCAATGGGTGCAGAGCCTGCGTGGATGACATTGGCTATCACTCTACCTGAGATTGATGAAGCTTGGCTCGAGGCGTTCAGCAATAGCTTAGGTGCTACAGCCGAATATTATGGTTTAGCCTTAGTTGGTGGTGATACGACTCGCGGACCTAAGTCGATAACCATTACCATCAATGGACAAGTGCCTACCGGCAAAGCATTGACCCGAAGCGGAGCTCATAATGGCGACTGGATTTATGTTACCGGCACCTTAGGGGATTCGGCATTGGGTCTAGATGTGCTGCGTGGTAAGCAAGAGTTATCTGATGAGGCGACGGCGTATTTTATCGAGCGTCATTATTATCCTACGCCAAGGGTATTAGCTGGTCAGGCGCTACGGGATCTCGCTTCAAGCGCTATTGATATCTCCGATGGATTAGTGGCTGATATTGGCCATATTCTTTCGCGTTCGGGTGTAGGCGCTGTGATCGATGTTGATGAATTGCCTATTTCTGAATGGATGAGTAAATCTGTCACCTTAGAACAGGCCTTAGGTTATGCGTTAACTGGTGGCGAAGATTATGAGCTGCTGTTTACTGTTCCTGAAGCTCAGCGTGGAGCCTTAGAAGTTGCTCTGTCTCATGCTGGGGTTTCCTTTGCTCAGATAGGTCAAATTTCAACGGGTGATAAGCTGCGTTTGCTTAAAGATGGCAAGCCATTTGAGCCAGTTAATTTTGGTTTTGAGCATTTCGAGTCATGAAGCTATGGTGTAACGATCCCTATGTCAGCAAGCTTTCTCTGAAGAACCCAATTCATTTTTTAGCTTTAGGTTTTGGTTCTGGCTTAGTGGCTAAAGCGCCTGGTACTTTCGGAACGCTAGCGGCTATTCCCTTGTATCTATTGATGATGAACTTGTCATTATCTTGGTATTTGGGGTTAACACTGCTTAGCGTTATTGCTGGTTTTTATATCTGTGATAAAGCCTCTAAGGATATGGGCGTACACGACCATGGCGCCATCGTTTGGGATGAAGTAGCGGGTTTACTTATTACCTTAATCGCCGCTCCAGCGGGCTGGGTTTGGTTATTAGTAGGCTTCGTGCTGTTTCGAATTTTTGATATCTTAAAACCTTGGCCGATTAAGTGGCTAGACGCTAAAGTTCATGGCGGTTTCGGGATTATGATCGACGATGTCTTGGCTGGAATATTTGCCTTGATTTGCTTGCAAGGGTTGGCTTATTGGCTAGGGTGACCATTATCTTTTTGATTTTAATAAAAACCGACTCGGTTTATCGAGTCGGTTTTTTTTATGTTTGCTTTAAGTCTTATTACTATAGGGTGAAGTCTCATCAGCATTTATATTATTAATTGGGTTCAGTCTAGTGACTAAGCCTTGGCGTTGCTGCTCTAGTTTTTCAAACTTTTGCTTATATCGATCAAACGAGGGGCCAGTACACACCAATATTTTACCAATGGGATTGTAGACGACATAGGTAATATTGGATAAGAATGCGCTGCATTGTGGATCGGCGCTCTCGGATAGCAAATTATTTGCCAAGCGGTTACTGGTATCTTGGGGTTGATAAAGACGTTTAGCGAACCAACTGAAGAGCTGTTCATACCACGGAGAGTCTATTTCAGATGATTCGACTGATATCATTTTTTCCAAAAGCTTGTTGCCAAATTGCCATTCACCTAATTTGACTTGATCAAAAGAAGATATCGACTCAGGGAGCGGTTGTAACCAAGTTTCAGGAGACTCAATAGGCGTGTTCATTGCGCTGATGATCATCTCCCCCTGCAGCATATTTTCCCGCATGGCTGAACTGGTGATCATTTTGGTGATTAGTTGCTGGGTGTGCTCAGCGACATTTTGCCAAAACTGCATATCATGATTCAGTGTTTGGCTAACTGAGGAAGTATCTCCTGCACTTGCTTGAGTATAAATATCTAGCAAATATAGCTTCTGCGCAGTCAGAATAAGGGCATAGGCAGTATGTAGCTTATCAACATCTGTAAATAGAACATCTTCCCATTCGGGCTTACTCTGCATGGTCAGATAGCGTTCAATCAACCAGCGGTGTTCAGTTAATAATTCTGATAGTTGGCTGCTGTCCATTTCACTTTGGCACGCCGAGATAAAATCCTGTCGTTTCAGACAGGGAATATCGGGTCGTTTTACCGGCGTATTTGTTGTTTCTGCTGGTGAATTAAATCGAATATCAGAGCGAATAAGCGCCAAGCCCTTTCCTGTGGCTGACTCGTTTTTGGGCGCATCGAATCCTAATGCAATTAGATAGCCGTTATTGTCACCGATATTTTGTATTTGTTGGAATTTGTAATCTATTTGGGCTTGATAGGCTTTCACTTGCTCTGAAGGCGCGGTATCAAACAGATTTATGATGACTAGCAGCAAGTATAAGCTTATGGGTAGCATGATAAGGCTGATTAAAATCCATTTGAGTGCTCTAAAAAAGTGAGCCATCAGGTTTCCTTTCTAATTAGTATTTATATATCAATCACTTTATCATAATAAAGAGTCAGGTAAAGTAGATAAAAAAGACGCGAACCATTGCAGATCCGCGTCTTAGACTGTGCTTCTATTGTAAGACGTCGCTAGCTGTTAAGTTGATTTAGTTGCTAGTGCTGTAGTAACTCTTGGGCATTAGCTAAGGTGTTGCTAGTGATAGTATCGCCACCAAGTAAACGAGCTAGCTCTTCAATACGCTGGTTTTTATCTAACGGCACCATAGAGGTTTCTGTTTGTCCCGCCTTGCTCTGCTTATTAACAAACATATGTTGGTGGCCATTACCTGCAACTTGTGGCAGATGGGTAACACATAAGACTTGGGTCGATTCACCCAATGAGCGCAGCATTTTACCCACCACTGCAGCTGTAGGTCCGGAAATACCCACATCGACTTCATCGAAGATCAATGTTGGAGTGGCGACCTTCTTAGCCGTGATGACTTGAATACCCAAACCGATACGAGATAGCTCACCGCCTGAGGCGACTTTGGCTATGGATTGTAGCGGTTGTCCCGGGTTGGTGGTGACTTGGAATTCGATACTGTCACAACCATTAGGTGTCATAACTTGTTCGTTAAATTCAACATCGATAACAAACTTGCCCTTTGGCATACTCAGTTCATGGATCGACTGGGTAACTTGTTTATCTAACTCTTTAGCGTATCGACTGCGACTTTGGCTGAGCTTTTTAGCATGAACGATATAGCCTTGTTTGCAGCTCTCTAGTTGTTCTGCAATCTCGATCAGTTTTTCTTCATCTGAATCTAAGCTTGATAGCTCTAATTTTAAGGCTTGATGATGTTGATACAGTTGGTTAGCGGCCACATGATGTTTGCGCGCTAATTGCATTATTTTAGATAGCCGTTGTTCCAGAAAGGCAAAATGTTCTGGGTCTAATTCTAGGCCGTCGAGATAACGCTGTAACTCATTGCCACTTTCTTGTACTTGAATTAATGCTTCGTTGAGCATAGTGCCAATAGCATTGAGTTCGGGATCGTAGCCTTCCAAATCTTGCGCCTGATCGATAGCCTGATTCAGTATAGATTCTGCGTTAGCTTGTTCGCTGTCTTGCAGCAGGTATAAGGTTTGTTGACAGGTTTGTACTAGCGCAGTGCCATTAGCGAGTTTTTTGTGTTCTGCTTCAATCTCTTCAAACTCAGTTTCACCTAAGTCGAACTCATCGAGCTCTTCTACTTGATATTGCAGCAGCTGCTTACGAGCGATGCGCTCATGTTGTGATTGCTCAAGTTGCTGAAGCTCTTTTTCAATCAACTTAAAGCGTTGATAACTGGCGCTGACACTGTCTAACAACATGCGATGGTTAGCATAGCTGTCTAGCAAGGTGAGTTGATGCTCACTTTTCAGCATGGCGTGATGAGCATGTTGGCCGTGGATACCTATCAAGAGTTGACCCAATGCGCGCATTTGGCTTAACGGTACCGGGTTGCCGTTAATGTAGGCACGTGAACGGCCATCACTGCTGATAGTTCGGCGCAGAATACATTCATCATCAAGCTCAAGATCATTATCTTCTAACCAGCGCTTTGCGTTGGGGATATCGATTAATGAGAAGCGAGCACTAACTTCGGCTTTAGTGGCTCCGGGTCTAACCGTGCTGGCATCGGAGCGGTTACCTAAACACAGGCCTAGGGCATCGATGGCGATAGACTTACCGGCACCTGTCTCTCCGGTAATACTTGTCATACCGGTTTTAAAGTCGAGTTCTAAGAAGCGGACAATGGCAAAGTTATTGATGCTAAGCTGGCAAAGCATGATGACATCCTTTTACAAAGTACTGTATTAATGAACAGTATATACTGATTTTTTATACAGTAAATACCTGTGCGCTTTTTAAACGTTAAAATTTTTATAGTCAGTGAGTTTGTTATTGTAGCCAATGATGCAGCAGAGGTATGGTGGCAAAACTAATTACTATGCTAAAGCTTATGGTTTGGGTGCTGCTGGTGACACCGACATTATATCTGTGTGCCAGTAAATATGCGCAAGCTGCGGTAGGCAGTGCTGCGAGTAATCCCCATTTGTAGCAATCTTCCACCCACATTGAGTTGACTAAGAATCCAATTCGCAATCGTGTGTACAAAAAAGAGAAGACGAATAATCTTCTCTTTTTATTTGCTGTGAATTTAGTAGGGCTAAGACTCCCGTTACTATTATTAACTTCTAGCCAAACTTAACTTCTAGCCAAACTTAACTGGGTAGCCAATTTTAATCCCCCTGTATCCGATTTCTAGTCGATTGGCTTACCCGTGATCAGGTGGTATTTTACCAGCAGTTCATCTTCAGACTCTTGATGAACAGGATCGGGGTCAATACAGTCGATAGGACACACTGACACACAAGTGGGCTTGTCATAATGGCCGACACATTCGGTGCACAGGTTTGGATCTATCTCGTAGATCTCTTCACCTATGGTGATCGCTTGGTTTGGGCACTCGGGCTCACACATGTCACAGTTGATGCAGCTGTCGTCGATCAATAAAGCCATTATCTTATGCTCACTTATACGGCCTGGTGAGGATTACGGGTATTTTGTCCGTCGGTTAAGTTACGCATTAAGATGGCTTTATCTATCTCAACCTCTTGCGGAACCGGCAGAAAGACAAAATGGCCTGAACCTAATCCGGCTTCAACACTCTGGCCTTTGCGGTTTTCTAGATGTTCGATAGTCAGGTTGATATTGCCTTGTGGTGTCATCAACTCGACGCTGTCACCGACAGAGAACTTATTCTTCACATCGATTTCAGCCATGCCTTTCTCGTTGCGCTTACCGGTTAATTCGCCGACAAATTGCTGAGTATCACTAATAGAGTAACCATAGTCGTAGTTTTGGTATTCATCATGTACATGACGACGCAGGAAGCCTTCGGTGTAACCTCTGTGTGCCAAGCCTTCAAGCTGATACATAAGGGCTGGATTAAATTCGCGTCCCGAGGCGGCATCTTCAATGGCTTGGCGATACAGCTGCGCGGTACGTGCCACGTAATAGAAAGACTTAGTGCGGCCTTCAATTTTGAGTGAGTCGATGCCCATTTTGGTTAAACGTTCAACATGCTGGATGGCACGAAGATCTTTCGAATTCATGATATAGGTACCATGTTCATCTTCGAAAGCGGGCATGTATTCGCCTGGACGTCCAGCTTCTTGCAGTAACACCACATCGTTACTCGGTGCGCCTGCGCCTAAGGTTGGACTGTGCATCTGTACTTCAGGGTTAACCGCGACGATATCACCCGTTTCGGTTTGCACCGCTTCGTGGGTATCGTATTTCCAGCGACAAGCGTTTGTGCAAGTCCCTTGGTTTGGGTCGCGTTTATTGATGTAGCCTGACAATAGACAGCGGCCCGAATAAGCCATGCACAATGCGCCATGAACAAACACTTCTAGCTCGATATCGGGACAACGCTGGCGGATCTCTTCAATTTCATCCAGCGATAACTCGCGAGACAGGATCACTCGCTTGATCCCCTGTTGTTGCCAAAACTTCACCGATGCCCAGTTGATGGCGTTGGCCTGTACCGACAGATGCACCACTTGATCAGGGAATGCCTCACGAACCATCATGATAAGTCCAGGATCTGACATGATCAGCGCATCAGGCTGCATATCGACCACAGGTTGCATATCTTTGATATAGGTTTTTAATTTAGTGTTGTGAGGTGCAATATTACTGACAACATAGAGTTTTTTGCCTAAGCTGTGAGCTTCTTGAATACCTGTTGCAAGGTTTTCCATCTTGAAATCATTGTTTCTTACACGCAGGCTATATCTTGGCTGACCCGCGTAGACAGCATCGGCGCCGTACGCAAAAGCATAACGCATATTTTTAAGCGTCCCAGCGGGAGACAGTAGCTCAGGTTTAAACATAATTTCTCTCAATAAACAGGTATCAACTAGGTTGGGGCGGGCATTTTACTCAATGCAAGGAGCCATATGCAAATTAGAAACTGTTTATTTTGTGGTCAGTGTGAAACAGTGCAATAAAATTTGTTTGTCATTGGTTTATTTTTGAATGACAACTAATCAAAGTTTAGCCAAAATCAAACAAATTTTTAACCAAATGGCGAATCTTTAACCCTTGTGGGTTAATAAGAGCTGATATACTCAGGCTGATTATCATTGGCGTGTTTTGTTAAGGAGTGCAAATGTCTAACGAGCATCAACTGCTGGTAGGATTATTAAAGAAGTTGAAGGCTGATGCCTTAGTATTACCAACTTTGCCAGAAGTGGCTATGCGCGTTCAGGAGGTTGTTTCACGCCCTGACTCCAGTCCAAAACAAGTGGCCGAAATTATTGGTCAGGATGCAGCGATTTCGGCGCGAATGATCAAAGTGGCCAATAGTGCCTTATACAGTCGCGGGATTAAGGCCGATAACGTCAACAGCGCCGTTACGCGTATCGGTCTGACACAGATTAAATCGATTGCCACCTCTGTTGCTATGGAACAGCTGTTCATTTCGACCAATGAGATGGTGTGGGAAGTGATGGATGAAGTGTGGAATGCCTCGATTGAAGTGACTTCTGCTGCCTGTGCGTTACTGCAGAAATATAACCAAAGTCATCCGGGGAGTGGTTTAAATTACGATACCTTGACCCTTGCAGGTCTGGTTCACAACATCGGTGCTTTACCGGTATTAACTGAGGCTGAAGCTCACCCCGATATGTTTACCAGTATTGAGCAGCTTAGAGCCTTAGTGCGTAAGATGCAGGGCCCGATTGGCCGTGCCGTATTGAAGAGTTGGGATTTCTCTCCAGAAGTGATGGAAGTGGTCGAACGGTGGGCCGATTTACCTTATTTACCTGATCATGTGACTTATCTGGACTTTGTGCGTTCGGCGGCATTTTATACCGGTGAGCTGCGTTCGGGTAATGAGCTTGAAGCTCGCTTAACGGCGTTTGCAGAGCGTGGACTCCCTGTAACGCCTGAATACTTAAGTTCTGAAGAGTTTCTTGAGAACTATCATTCAATTAAAGAAAGTTACCAATAGTTGTTAGCGTAAGAGAACTCTGCTAATAATGGAGTTTCACTTTCTCCTTAATTTTTAAGGCACAATGTGAGCGTCACTGAACTAAGTTGGATTTTTGCTTACATCATCGCCATTGGCATCGCTGGTACTATTTATGTGTACCGGCATAGACAAGCTGACCTACGGTTTTTACAGCGTTTAATTGCGCAGCTAAGGGGTCAGAATAAAGTGCGTAAGCCTTTATCTATCAACAAAGTGCCTTTTCGTTATGTTCCTCTTTATCTACAGTTACAAAAATTGCTCGAACAACTGCCACCGCCATCGGGTCGCGATAAACTAACCGGTTTGATTAATCGTCTTGGCTTAAAGGCGAAGCTCACTCGCCGAATGCCGGTCACCCATGGCATGTTTGTACTAATCGATATCTACCGTTTTCGCTATGTCAATGACCTGTTTGGTTTCTCTTTTGGCGATGAATTATTGCTGAGCATGACAGAGCGATTGACCAAACAGTTAGGCGAGAGAGACATTTTGGCTCGCATGAATGAAGATGAGTTTCTGATCTTTTTCCATGAGCCATTGGATGAAACCCAGTTAAACGTATTACAACATATACTGCAGCAACCTATCCGCATTAAAGAAACCACCATCAACCTGCAGATCCAGTTAGGTTATTTAGATTTGGCGTTACATCATAGTGATGTCAGTCAGATGCTGAGACGATTAGATTTAGCCATGATCCGGGCTAAAGCCGATCCCAATTTGATTGCCAGTTATCAAGCGGGTGATGACGTTAGCCAGCACCGACAGTTAACCATTATAAGTTGCTTCCCTAAGGCGCTGAAGAAAAATGAACTCTATATGGTTTATCAGCCTAAATTTAATGTGAAAACAGGCGATTGTACTCATGCTGAGGCATTAATTCGCTGGGATAGCGATCTCCTAGGCTCTGTATCGCCAGGAGAGTTTATTCCGCTGTTGGAATGCGCGGGGATGATCAGCATGCTCAGTCAGTGGGTGATTGAACAGGTCGCTGCCCAACAACGTCGCTGGCAGGACGATGGCATTATGATGCAGGTGGCGATTAATCTGGCCATTGAAGACTTAAGCAGCAAGCACTTGTGCGAATCGATATTAGGCCAATTAAAGCGCCACCGACTCAGTCCTGAACTGTTAGCTATCGAAGTGACCGAAAGTCAGTTGATGACAGATATGAAGCGTACCGTTGCGGTGTTAAATCAGTTAAAACGTGCTGGGATCAACGTCGCAATCGATGATTTTGGTACTGGGCACTCTTCACTCGCTTACCTTAAACACCTTCCGGTGGATGAAGTTAAAATCGACAGGGCATTTCTAATCAATATCGATAAAGATCCCCGCGGCCAACATATTCTTAGCAGCGCCATTGAATTGGCTAAAGGCCTAGGTTTTTGCGTAACTATTGAAGGTGTTGAAAATCAATCGACTTTTAACATGTTGCAGAAGATGGGCGCCGATAAAATCCAAGGTGATATTTTTGCCAAACCCATGACAGCCGCAGAACTAGAGATGCACTGGGATAAACTTAATCGAGTCTCTTCATTAGCTTAACATGAGCTAGAGTATGTTGAGGTTTCAATTAGGCCAAGCTTGCATTTACTGACTTAGCCAATATCGATGAGGTTAGATATGTTGACTCAGTTGGGCGATAAGCTCTGCAGACATTGGCGATAGTTGGCGCTGCTTATTCATGCATACCATCTCAATTGTCGCTGTGACGGCAGGCTTAATACCATTAGGTCGCCAAATCTCTTGCTGCCATACGGTGCGATATTTACTCTCAAAATAAAACTTAGTCCGAACATCTACTATCTCGGCAAACTCGATCCCGTCATGACACAACATATCGCTACGATACACAGCGAATCCAAGCCCTTGTTGCTGCCATAGCTGCGCCAGCTTGTCAGCACCAATTACATGCTCTCGTGCTCGTTCGAAATATTTTAAAAAGTTGGGATGATAGACAACACCTGAAAAGTCAGTGTCTTCATAATAGATCTGCACCGGAAAATGGAACGTCTGGCTGAACTGATTTGGCGTGTTAGTGCTCATAACTCTTTGGTGTTATTAAATCGATTTAGGTCAGTAGCGTATCATATTCCAATAGCAAGCTGACTAGGGCGAGTTGATCTTTTAAGTTTGGTTTCGCAGCTGTTCCCGAGTTCAGGTTAGATAACCAGTCGTCACAGCTCATGCCGCGATTAAAATGCTTTTATTTAGAACGAAAATTAAACAGCAAAGATAATCACGTCCTAATAAGTTGTGTATTGTTGTTTTTCTATGGCTAAGGAACTCATTATCTGCTGGTAACGGCCGTCACTTTTGAGGGCTCTTATACCTTGATCAAGTTTTTCTGCAAACAACTTTGAGTGGGGGCGAGATTGAGAGAAGGCGAGATAAAGATCACCGGTATGGTTATGCACGCTTTTGTTGATCACATGGGTGACGCCCATAGTCGTTAAATATTGATTGGCGACTTTTTCATACATGATAGCAGTATCAATTCTATTTAATAACAATAGATTAATTAATTGATGATGATTGTCGACCTCGATAAATTTAAGCTGAGTGAGGGATTTGAGTTCATCACCATAATCATAGCCGCGGATGATGCCAACGATACTGTTTTTGGGGATATCCCATTTGGAGTTGACATTAAGTGGATGGCTATTGTTCTGATAAAAATAGGCGCTGGCACTAAATAGTGGCTCATTACCAAAGATGAATTTGTCTTGGTTCGCCTGTTCTTTGTGTAAATTAAACACGCCATCGACGGCGCCTTGTTGTGCCATCACTACGCCTCTGGCATATGAGACCACTATGCTATCGACATTGATTCCTTCACGGGCAAAGGCTTCATTAATTAAAGTGTGAGATAGACCTTGACCATCATGGTCGGCGAAAGGAGCCCAGTTATTTTCAGCCGCCAGTTTGATGCTGGACATTTCAGTTTGCTCGGCTTGAACGGGGTGTTGGCTGATAAGTAACAATAGCATTGAACCTAGATAGGCCCATCGAGAGAGTTTGATCATCTTGATCCTTGAAATATAGCGTCCTTGCTAGCCATGATAAGGCTTTTTGCTGGCAGCGCAAATGAAGTTTGAGTTTTCACGTTGTTTAATTTTTTATTTGGTGTAAGTGAATTTAGGTCTGAGCAGAGTAAAACGATGTCAGAAGCCTTGTATTGATGAAATAAGTTGCCTATGTAATAACGCAGTCAGATTGTGTTTCAGCAAAGACAATCTCAAGGTAAGTGAATATTTTTTCTCAGAAACTCTGTTAAACTGAACTAGACCATATTTTGTAGAGCACACTCACTTAACATATATATGACGCAAGAAACCCTACTGGCCATTTTACAAAATGCCGCGTTGCTGCTGATTTTAGTTTTCATTTACGATGCGGTTCCACGCCAGCAACGTAATGAATATTTTCTGCTGTGGCGATTATCTACCGGGATCACTATTGGCTTGATCACCATAGTCACTATGCTCACGGCTTGGGAATATGGTGCAGGTATTTTCATTGACAGCCGAGTGGTGATCATCGCCGTCTCCGGATTGTTCTTCGGCGGTTTACCTACTTTCATTGCAGCTTCTATGGGTATTGCTTATCAATTAATTGAAGGTGGTAGTGCGATATTTGCCGGTGTTCTGGCCATTATTTTGGCGGCATTGCTTGGCACCGTCTGGCGTAAATTTCGTAAAAAACAGATTGCCAACATGGGCTTTAAAGAGCTGTATCTGTTTGGTTTTATTCTTCACCTTGTCACTCTGGCTGCATTTTATTTATTGCCATTTGAATTGTTTATCAATTTGATGTCGCAAATCGCTCTTGCGGTAATGTTGGTATATCCGGTGGTGACCGTACTCGTTGGATTACTGCTCTCTCGTCGTTTTGAACAAGAACGATACGCCGAAGTGCAGCTGCAAGATGATTTTATTTTCCGCTCACAATTTGATGTAGGCAACATGGGGATCGCGATTGTCCGGCCCGATGGCCACTGGATTAAAGTCAATCCACGGCTGTGTAAGATGCTCAAATACAGTGAAGCAGAGCTACTCGCTTTACCATGGACAGATCTGGCTTATTATGAAGATGTTGAGGCTGACAAGGTGCAGTTTGAGCAGATGATGAATGGTGAGATAGAAGCTTATGAACTGGACAAACGCTTTGTCGCCAAAGATGGTGAGATTGTTTATACCCATTTGACTGTGGCTTGCCGTCGGGTGAATCAAAGCGTTGAAATGATCATCGGTGGGCTAGTCGATATCACCTTGTACAAGCTGACCGAGCGGGAAGTATTGGCCAATGAAGAGCGGTTATCTTTGGTGCTAGAAAGTAGTGATTTAGGCTTCTGGGATTGGGATATTAAAACTGACAAAGTTGAGCGGAATCTCTGGTGTGCTGAGTTGCTTGGCTGTGATTTAGAAACATTAAACAATGAAAGCCGTTGCTGGATGGATGCAATTCACGAGCATGATAGAGTTGCGGTATTTACCACTATGGATCAACATCTTAAAGGCGAAATCGACAGTTATAATATCGAATATCGACTGATCAGTTTAACGGGCGAGGAACATTGGATATTTGACTCAGGTAAGGTCGTGAGTCGTGATGCCAATGGTGCCCCTGTGCGTATGTGTGGTATTCATTCCAATATCACCGAGCGTAAACGCTTACAGCAATCTCTCGAATTAGCCGCATCGGTTTACAACAATTCCAGTGAAGCCATGAGCGTACAAGATCATGACGGCAATATCATAACCATTAATTCGGCCTTTACCGCGATTACGGGGTACAGCGAGGATGAGGCGCTAAATCAGCATATCACCATGCTGAAATGTGAAGAGAGCACCAAGCAGTATATCGTCTTTGCTGATGCCATAGCGAAGAGTGGATATTGGCAAGGCGAGTTGTGTCTTAAGGGCAAAGATAACCAGCCTTTGATGGTGATGCTGACCATGAACACCATTTACGATAAACAGGGTAAAGTGTTTCGTTATGTGGCGCTGTTTTCTGATATCACAGAGAAAAAACAGGCAGAACATATTATCTGGAAACAGGCGAATTATGACCCGTTAACTGGCCTGCCAAACCGACGAATGTTGCTGGAATATTTAGGCAGTGAAATTCTGCGTACCGACAGAAGTCAGCGCCATTTTGCATTGATGTTTCTTGACTTGGATTTTTTCAAAGAGGTTAACGATACTCTTGGCCATGATATGGGGGATTTGTTGCTACAACAAACAGCCCAACGTCTTAAAGACTGTATTCGTGATTCCGACGTAGTTGCACGTTTAGGTGGCGATGAATTTACCGTGGTGTTGGCCGATATTGAAAATCCTACCAGTGTCGAACGTGTAGCGCAGGCCATTTTAGAGAAAATTGCCGAGCCGTATAAATTAGGCGATGAGACCACTTATATCAGTGCCAGTATAGGTATTACTATTTATCCAGACGATGCTACCGACATCGAGGGTTTACTTAAACATGCGGATCAGGCGATGTATGCGGCCAAGGAACAGGGCAGAAATCGCTATCATTACTTTACCCCATCTATGCAGGAATATGCCCGTTATCGAATGACTCTGATTAAAGACTTGCGCAATGCGATTGCACAAAATGAGTTTGAGATTTATTACCAGCCGATTATTGATCTGAAAGATCAGAGTGTGTTTAAGGCCGAGGCGCTAATTCGCTGGAATCACCCAGAGCGCGGCTTAGTCTCTCCGGTAGAATTTATAGCTTTGGCGGAAGAAACCGGCTTAATAAATGAGATTGGTAATTGGGTCTTTGAAACCGCGGCGCATCAAGCCGCAAGCTGGCGAGAGAAGTTTGGTTTTCAAATTCAGATCAGTATTAATAAATCGCCAGTACAGTTCCGTGATGAAGGGGATATTTTCAATCGTTGGTTAGACCTATTACGTCAATTGTCACTCTCGAGTAACGCTATTTGTGTCGAGATCACCGAAGGGTTGATTCTGGATGCCTCTATGGGCGTGACCGATAAGTTACTGGCATATCGCGATGCGGGGATCCAGGTTTCTCTGGATGATTTTGGTACTGGTTATTCATCATTGGCGTATTTAAAGAAATTTGATATCGATTATCTTAAAATCGATCAATCTTTTACCCGCAACCTAGCCACAGAAGACGACGGGGTCGCTTTATGTGAAGCTATTATTGTCATGGCGCATAAATTAGGCATTAAAGTGATAGCCGAAGGGGTTGAAACGGCCGAGCAACAGCAGATTTTAACTCAGTCGGGTTGTGATTATGCCCAAGGTTATCTGTTCTCTGAACCGCTGCCTTTAGCGGAATTTGAGCAACGTTACTTGTCATTATTGGTCTTGGAATAGCTTGCGACCAAATTGAATCTCAAGATTTAACCGTTTTTCAATCTGTTGTTTGTTTGCCATTGGTATTAAATGGTGATTATCCTTATTGAGCGGTATTTGATAGACTCCGCGCTCTTTTGCTGTTCCCTATAAATCTATCGAGCCTAAATATGAACTTTGACTCTCTCGCAATAAATCCTGCTCTGATCCAAGCGACCGCGTTATGCGGTTATCAGCGTTTGACCGAGGTGCAGTCCAAGGTGATCCCGATAGCAATTAAGGGGCTGGATGTCATGGCATGTGCGCAAACGGGCACAGGCAAAACCGCGGCATTTAGTTTACCTTTCATACACCGCTTACTGGCCGCCGATAAACCTCGTGGTCAACTTAGGGTGTTGGTGTTAACGCCAACTCGCGAGTTAGCGATTCAGGTCGGCGAGAGTATTAGCCGATATAGCCAGCTAACCGATTTAACCACACTTGCCGTTTACGGTGGGGCCAACATCAATCCTCAACGTAAGGCCTTGGCGCAAGGCGTCGACATTTTAGTGGCGACCCCAGGTCGATTATTCGATTTGATTGGGCAACATGGACTCGATTTAAGCTCGGTTGAACAACTGGTGATCGATGAGGCCGATCGCATGTTAGATCTGGGTTTTGTGAAAGACATTGAGCGGGTCAAAACCTTAGTGGCACCGATCCATTCGACTCAGTTGTATTCGGCTACCTTTAGCAATGCCATTAAAACGCTAGCGACTAAGATGCTTAATCAGCCGCAATGGATCAATGTGGCCGCTAATGAAACGGCGGGCACGATAGCGCAAGAGATCTATCCTGTCGATAAACGCCGTAAGGCTGAGTTGTTAGCCGAGCTGGTGGGCCGTCATAACTGGCAACAAGTCCTCGTCTTTGTCAGTAGCAAGGAAAGTGCCGAAGCCCTACATAAAGAGCTGAAGCTCGATGGTGTTAATAACGCTGTTTTTCATGGTGATAAGACTCAAGGTGCACGTAATCGCGCTTTGGAACAGTTTAAGTCCGGCGAGTTAAGAGTCATGGTCGCCACCGATGTTGCCGCACGTGGTATCGATATTAATGCACTGCCTTTGGTGATTAACCTTGAGCTGCCTTTAGATGCTGAAGATTATGTTCATCGTATCGGCCGTACGGGGCGAGCGGGCATGGCGGGGCATGCAATCTCATTTGTGGCGCAAAGTGATGAGAAGATGCTCAATGAGATAGAAGCCTTGATTGGTCAAACTTTACCGAGAAAAGTGATCCCCGGTTATGAGATAGGTGCGCCGTTACCAGAGCGTTACCGTCAGCTCGATACCAGCAGCGATAAACCCAAGAGTCAGCAGCGTCAGTATAATAAACGTAAACCTGCTGCGGATAAACGGGGCCAATCTAACAGCTATGCCAGCCGCCGAGCGAATAAGTCTCGTCGAGTATAGGCTGCTTGCTGTGGAGCAATAAATGATTTTTAAAGCTATTCCAACTCATGTGATCACCGGGTTTCTTGGGGTCGGCAAAACCAGCTTTATTCAATACTTATTGGCGAATAAACCCGAAGATGAAGTATGGGCAGTATTGGTTAATGAGTTTGGTGAGATAGGTATTGATGCCAGCTTACTCGGTGGACAAAAGCCATCGGTGGCGATTAAAGAGGTTGCGGGTGGCTGTATCTGCTGCGCTGCGGGTGTGCCGACCCAAGTGGCAGTTAATCAACTGATAGCTAAGGCTAAACCGGATCGTCTTTTTATCGAACCGACTGGGCTTGGCCATCCAAAAGCGATCCTCGACACCTTAAGTCAGCCGCATTTTCAACAGGTGATTTCCCTTAAATCCACCTTTTGTTTGGTGGATCCACGCAAGATAGCCGATAGCCGTTATCGTAACCACGACACATTCAATCAGCAGCTTGAGATTGCAGATCTGATCCTCGCCACTAAAAAAGATCTACTGATTTGCGATGAGTTACAGCAGTTGCAAGCTTATCTTGATAGTAAAAACATTAGCACCGCTGTCGAGGCTATCAGCTTGTTGGAGGATGACCTGAACTGTTCCGGTGAGTCGATTTTTAGCTGGTTAAGCCGTGAATACTGGCAGCAAGCTGCAGCAAAATATCGCTGTTCAACGGCGTCAAATAACAGTGAGTTAAGCGCGGCGAGCCAGTTACAAGCTGCAGGCACTTCGCTATTTCGGGTGAAAGAAGATCAACCGAATATCGACTTCGATGCTGATGGTATTTGTCATAAACATAATCAGCATGATGGCCGTTTCAGCGCGGGTTGGGTGTTTGATTGCCATTATGAGTTTAATTTCGATGCTGTGATGGCGTGGGTTAAGCAGTTACCAACGACGCGTTTAAAAGCGGTGTTGATTTGTGATGAGGGCATTGCGGCGATAAACCGTATCGATGAACAACTTACTGTGACTGAGCTCGATGATGCCATGGACTCTCGTCTTGAATTGATAACTGATACGCCTATCGCAAGAGAGACAATACAACAGCAATTACTCCAATTATCTAAACGCTTTAACGGCTAGCAGCACAGCTAATATTACATCTAATACCACATCGTTATTTTTGATATTCTGCCGCTTGAGCTGCTGTTTAAATTGGCGACTATCTGCTATCTTCGCCTTCTATTTCTTGATTGACTGATTAGTGTGATCCGCCACTATGCACTCCGCCGCCGAAAACGATCAAAGCCTTGCCATCGAGCCCATAGGTAAACTGGTATGGCGATATACGATTCCCACCATTCTGTCCATGTTGGTGACGGGGATTTATGTGGCTATCGATGGCATGTTTGTTGGTCATCACTTAGGTGAAGTCGGCCTAGCAGGAATGATGTTGGCCTACCCTGTAGGGGCGATTCTGTATGCCATTGGCGCGCTATTAGGCATGGGCGGCGCGGCATTAGTGTCGATTAACCTAGGTCGTAACGATATCCCGCGGGCAAGAAAGATTCTCGGCAATACCTTTAGTCTGTGTTTACTTGCTGGAATCTTGTTTGCTATCAGCGGCGTGTTATTTAGCCGCGATATTTTGATCTGGCTTGGGGCTGAAGGTGAGGTGTTAACCAGTGCCGATAAATACCTGTTCTGGTATTTTTTCCTAGGCGTTTTTCCTGTTTTAGCGATGGCGTTTACCGCACTGTTACGTAACGATGGTCGCCCTGGTTTCGTTACTTATGTGTTGATTCTCAGTGGCTGCTTGAATGCGCTGCTGGATTGGTTGTTTATCGTGGTGTTTCCCTTTGGTTTAGCTGGCGCCGCTATAGCCACCATGATCTGCCAGGCGGTCACGGCACTGTTATGCTTACAGCATTTCTTTACCGCAAAAACTCGATTACGGATCAATCTCGAACAGATGGTATTAAGTTTGGATAACTGCCTCAATATCGTTAGAGTCGGCTTTCCAAGCTTTCTGATGAATCTGTATCTTTCTATTGTTCTGACATTGCACAACACCGCATTCTTATGGGTAGGTGGCCCTATCCATGTGGCGGCTTTTGGGGTGGTGAGTTACGCCGAGGCCTTGTTCTATTTAGTTTTTGAAGGCATAGCCTTTGGTACTCAGCCCATTTTCAGTTTCAATGCGGGAGCCAAACGATTCGACAGGGTTTTTGCCACCTTAAAGGTTGCGGTATGGATGGCATTGATTACGGCGGGGATAGGCTTGTTGTTTATCTATATCGTACCGCAATATTTGGTCTATATCTTTGCTGGAGATAATCCTCAATTAACCCCTGTAGCGACTGAAGGAATGCGGCTTTATTTTTGGGGGCTACCATTTGAGGGATTAATTCTGGTGGGCGCAGCCTTCTTCCAAGCCATTAATCGACCTAAAGAAGCATCGATACTGACAGGAAGTAAACTGTTATTAATCGCTATCGTTATCTATCTGTTTGCTTGGCTATTTGGGGTCACAGGTGTGTGGATCTCTCTGGCAAGTTGCAGCTTAGTGTTAACTCTGTGGATGCTTTATACCTTATCAAAGCTATCTAAACGATTAAGATAGTGCTGTATTTGAGGCAACTTTTGAGATAGCCGCTTAGGAATTAATGAGCCTTAAGTCAGTGGTTGTTATGAGGCATAAAATTGTTATCATTAACAATAAAGTACAATTTTACAGATAAGGATGTTTGTTCATGTTGAAGCCATTGTCTCCAGCAGCACTATTTTTGAGTGTCTTACTTTTTACTCCCACCAGTTTTGCCTCTCCTTTTAGTGAGAGTTATAGCGCTTATCAGCAGGCCGTTGCAGAGAAAAATGCGCAACAGGCTGTAGTTCATGCAGCTAAAGCGTTTGAGCTTGGGCAATCGTATTTTGAACCAGACAGTATAGATGTGGTCAATCTTGAGCTCAATTTAGCCTTTGCCTTGCAGGATAATGGGGAGTCAGAAAAGGCTCACCCTCATTTTATGCAGGTGTTAAAACGATTCGAGACTCAGTATGGTGAAGATGGCTTCGAGTTACTCGATCCCCTTATCGGCAGCGCGCAAACCATGTCTGCGACTGAAGAGAAAGTCGACTTATTTGAGCGTGCTATCGAGATTGCCGAGGAGGCTAAGCAGCCATTACTGCTGGCAAAAGTAAAGATGCTTACTTTTAAAGGGTTAAAAAACAGTAAGTATTATACTCGAACAGTGAGAAATCATGCCTTAGAGGCCTATGAGATTTATCTGCAGGAATTACCCAGTGATGCCAGATTAAGGGTTGAGACGGCATTTTACGTGGGCTCGATTAAGGCTGCCGAGAAACGTCCCTCTGAAGCAATCGAGCTTTTAGAGGAGGTGGTAGAGCAGTTGTCAGCTTTGGACTTTAGTCATCCCTATCTGTTGGTTTCCCATGCGAAATTAGTTGAGCTTTATGAGTTTAAGGGCTTGAGTGAAAAATCGACCAAGCATTGTATTGCTATCGGCAGCATGAAACCTTGGGCCGATAGCCAGGAGCAATTACCGCTTTATCGTGATGTTCCTAATTATCCTGTTTCTTATGCGCGTAGGGGCAAAGAGGGCTGGACTGAGATGGAATTTACCGTCGATGAGATGGGGTTTGTGAAAGATCCCAAAGTATTGTCCTTTGAAGGCGGAAAGTTATTTAATCAGGAGTCAATGGAAACCATTCAACGTTGGCGCTATGCGCCGAAATTTGTCGATGGAAAACCCGTAGCAGCCCAGGCTAAAGTGCGTTTGGATTATCGATTAGGTACTAACTAGTCCGTGTTAAATAATAAAAAGCCCCGATTAATATTGGGGCTTTTTATTGGAGATTGCTTTTTAAAACAGCTTACTACCCCAGCCAAGTTTATTTCGCAGTACATGGAAATAGTTATAACCCTTGGGATGAATTAAGCGTAAACGCTCTTCACTACGGCGGATTATAATCTCATCCCCAGGCATTACTGGAAGCGCCACATGGCCATCACAGCTTACCTCTAAGGTATCGCCGTTATCGGGTGACACGACCAATTTAATGGTGCTACAAGCATCGACCACTATGGGACGGCATGACAAGGTATGGGGAAACATAGGCACTAAAATCAATGCTTCCAGATTGGGTGTTAGAATGGCGCCGCCAGCCGAGAGTGCATAAGCGGTAGAACCTGTAGGCGTTGAAACAATCATACCGTCGGCGCGTTGGCTATACATGAATTTGTCATCAATATAGACTTCAAATTCTATCATATGAGCAATTTTACCCGGGTGAAGTACGGTTTCGTTAACCGCGGTATTGCTGGATTTCATCGTGCCATGGCGATGGACTTCTGACTCTAATAAAAAACGGTGTTCGGTTTCAAAGTCGCCCTGCAGTACTTTCCCAAGCGCCTCTTCGAAGGTATCTGGAGGTAAATCGGTTAGGAAGCCGAGGTTGCCTCGGTTAACACCGATAACACCGATATCGAACCGTGCTAATACCCGTGCTGCACCCAGCATATTACCGTCACCACCCACGACGATAGCCAAATCGCAAGATTCACCAATTTGCAGTAGATCAACGGAATTTACGTGAGGGCCAATTTCAGCGGCGACGCGCTCTTCTACTTGAACCACATAGCCTTGCATTGTTAACCAATGATGCAAGCGCTTTAAGGTTTTGTTTGTCCCAGTGTGATGGGGTTTGCCAATTAAGCCAATTGTTTTGAACACTTTGGTCATATTTGTCTTTGATCCATGCCTTAGGGCTTGAAACCTCAAATTTGATCCCCATAATATGCGCAGAGCATGCAGAAACAAAGCATTTTTAGCTGGAGTAATAATGAGCAACGAATCAAGCAAAGCACAAGAACCACAGATCGAAGAGACCACCGAAGCCCAAGTAGAAACCGAGGTGGTTGAAGATGCAGCCAGTTTGATGGATGAGCTAACCCAGGCTAATTTCCGTATCGAAGAACTTGAGCAAGCGGTAACAGCGGCTGAAGCTAAGGTTGAAGAGCAGAAAGATTCAGTGATCCGCGCCGCTGCCGAAGTCGACAATGTGCGTCGCCGTGCCGCAATGGATGTAGAGAAAGCACATAAGTTCGCCTTAGAAAAATTTGCTAATGAACTGCTCCCTGTTATCGACAACATGGAGCGTGCATTACAAGGCACTAACGCCGAAGATGAAGCGACTAAAGCGATTTATGAAGGCGTTGAATTAACCTTAAAGAGCTTTACTAGTGCAGTAGAGAAGTTTGGCTTATCGCAACTTAACCCACAGGGTGAAGCGTTCAATCCAGATCATCATCAAGCCATCGGAATGCAGCCAAGTGAAGAGTTTCCTGCCAATACCGTTATGATGGTGATGCAGAAAGGTTATATGCTCAATGAGCGTTTATTGCGTCCTGCTATGGTGATGGTATCTCAAGGTGGCGCATCGATAGATACCCAAGCTTAATTTTTATACTTATTCAAAGGCTGCTTTTAAGCAAAAGCGGCTTCGAGCTAAAAATTAATATTTAAAAAGCAACCGGATTGAACCTAAAAGGGATTCTGCCAGTTGCTTTTTTTATGCCACTGATAGACTAAGAGTTTGCTTGGCAGTTAAAGGGGCTTAAATCAATCCTGTGGATTGATCCATTTTTATCTTTGTTATCAATCACCAATTTATTTCTACTCAAGTAAAAGTCATATAAACCCATCCAATCCATTTGGGTAATATAGGTTAATTTGTAGCGATTAAATGCTAATGGGCATTTTAAATAAAAATGGTGGTAAGCCTTGCCCATTGCTCCAGGATCGCTGGTATGAACATAGATGGCGCGCTGTTCAAAGGCTTTCTCTTGATGAAGATAGTCGCTGGAGGAGGGAAAAATGCCGTTCCAGAATATTCCTAAACACAGCAGGGGAATTTGAAGAAGCGCAGCAATATAGCTAGTTGCAATAAAGCCGTTTCTGACAAAAGTATTGGTTAGAGTGTGTCTAATGACTTCAATTTGGTTCATCACCAGGTAGATAGATACAGTAACGCAAATTAATTTGATGAGTCGCAGATAGTGACTCAATTGATCCATAAAGGCCGGCGACTGCCAGTTTAATCCCCAAAGCGTTCCTGCATGCCCACTTTCAAACAAAGGAAGATAGAGACAAGCTGTGATAATGATAAGTAACTTCGGCGTTTTAGAGGGGGATTGCAATGGCTAAATTCCTTTTAATGCGACAGCTCTTAATCGGCAGTATAGATTAACCTGAGCTCTGGATAAGCCGAGCCGCTGAATAGGTATCTTTGCGTGCCTCTCTGTGTTGCTCTGTCGTACACCATAGCTCGCTATGGTGTACGACAGAGCGCCTTGATATGCCCAAAAATCTGCGCATTCAGTCAGAAAATAGCCTTTCCTTTTCGAACTAATTCTTTATAGCACTGAATTAGCTTGTTAAATTTAGATTTTCCGACACTCGTTATCCCGAGTTCAGGTTAGATTAACCTGATGTCGGTAGTTTCAATAATCAACATATCCGCTTAAAAACAAAAACGCCAGTCAGTTAATCTGACTGGCGTTTTTCATATTGAAGTGTTGTCGCCATAGAACCCTAGTCTAAAGCTTAACGATATACTGACAGCTTAGCGCGCAAGATACGCTTGGATCTGGCGGGTAATACCTTCACCGTCTAGTTGTAGTTCGGCTAAGATCTCACCACATTCACCATGCTTAATAAACTCATCGGGCAAGCCGATATTCAGCACTGGCATTGGCAGTTTCAGTTGTTGTAATAGCTCGAGAACACCAGAACCTGCACCGCCCATGATGGCGTTTTCTTCCACTGTCACTAACACATCGTGGCTTGTGGCCAGCTGTTTAACAAGTTCAACATCTAATGGTTTGACGAAACGCATATCGGCTAAGGTTGCATCTAAGGCATCTGCTGCCTGAGTTGCCGAGGCAAGCGTAGTACCAAAGTTGAGGATGGCAATTTTGCTACCTTGACGCTTAATTTGACCTTTACCTATTTCTAGGGCAGTCATCTCTTCAACTTGTTCGGCACCCGTGGCGCTACCACGTGGATAACGAATTGCCGTCGGGCCATCGTTATAGCAATAGCCGGTATACAGCATTTGGCGGCATTCGTTTTCATCCGATGGTGCCATGATCACCATGTTGGGAATGCTGCGCATATAACTTAAATCAAATGCCCCTTGGTGAGTTGGGCCATCAGGTCCCACGATGCCACCGCGATCGATAGCAAAAATCACCGGCAGCTTTTGCAATGCGACATCATGAATTAGCTGATCATAGCCGCGTTGTAGGAAGGTTGAATAGATGGCCAATACGGGCTTATAACCTTCACAGGCAAAACCGGCCGCCAGAGTAACCGCATGTTGTTCGGCAATCGCAGCGTCGAAATATTGTTTCGGGAAACGCTGAGAAAATTCCACCATGCCTGAGCCTTCACGCATCGCGGGGGTGATACCCAGAACTTTTTCATCTTTCTCTGCCATATCGCACAGCCAACGACCGAACACTTGTGAGAAGGTGGGGTTCGATGGCTTAGAAGCGGGCTTAGCAAAAGTCGATGGATCGAATTTAGGCACGGCATGCCAGCCGATAGGATCTTTCTCGGCGGGCTCATAACCACGACCTTTCTTGGTCATGATATGTAAAATCTGTGGTCCAGACAGGTTACGCATGTTACGCATGGTTTCAACCAATGCGTCGACATCATGACCGTCGATTGGGCCAATATAGTTAAAGCCCAGTTCTTCGAACATGGTGCCTGGCACAACCATACCTTTAAGATGTTCTTCGGTGCGCTTAGCCATCTCTTTGATAACTGGCATGCCTTTTAACACCCGCTTACTGTTTTCACGCAAAGTGGTGTATAAGCGACCTGACATCAGTTGAGCTAAATGGTTGTTGAGCGCGCCTACGTTTTCCGAAATAGACATCTCATTGTCATTGAGCACGACCAGCATATCATTGTGTAGGTCACCGGCGTGGTTCATGGCTTCAAACACCATGCCGCCCGTCATGGCGCCATCACCAATGACAGCAACCACTTTACGTCCCGCTTGCTCTTTCTCTGCGGCAACGGCCATGGCCAATGCTGCACTGACTGAAGTCCCCGAGTGTCCGACACTAAAGGTGTCATATTCACTCTCTTCACGCCAAGGGAAAGGATGAATCCCGCCTTTTTGACGAATGGTATGCATCTTATCGCGGCGTCCAGTCAAAATCTTGTGTGGATAGGCCTGATGACCCACATCCCACAGGAGACGGTCGAATGGAGTGTTATAGACATAATGCAAGGCAACCGTCAGTTCGACAGTGCCTAAGCCGGAGGCAAAATGGCCGCTGGAGATCCCAACTGACTGCAACAGATAGCTTCTAAGCTCATCGGCAAGTTTTGGGAGTACGCCCTGAGGAAGCTGTCTAAGTTCGTCAGGGGTATTGGCCTGTGCTAATACAGGGTATTTCGTTATATCCAAACTCATAGCGAGATTCTTTGGCTCTTTATTATACTCTTCGCTCAATGATAAAACGGGCGAATTCGGCAATTAACTGGCTATTGTATGGTAATTTAGCCAGCGCTGATAGGGCATCGTCGATCAAACTTTTTGCGGTTTGTTGTGCGCCAGACAAGCCCAGTAGTTTGGGATAAGTACTTTTGTTTGAATCACTGTCAGAACCTTGAGGTTTCCCTATCTCTTCGGTACTAGCAATGATATCGAGTACATCATCTTGAACTTGGAAGGCGAGGCCAATGGCATCTGCAAATTCTAGCAAATGATCCCGCTGGCTATCTGTGACCTCGGCGGCAATGATGGCTAATTCCACCGCGCAGCGGATCAACGCCCCTGTTTTTAATCTGTGTAGTTGCTTTAATGTAGCTAAATCAATCTCTTTATCGGTGGCATTAAGATCCATCGACTGGCCGCCACACATACCCTGATATCCCGATGCTTTAGCTAAAGCACGCACCATTGCCAGCTGTTGACTCGCTTGCAGTTGACTGTGTTCGGCGCTAATGACTTCAAAGGCCAAGGTTTGTAGTGCGTCTCCAGCAAGGATAGCCGTTGCTTCATCGAAAGCGATATGTACTGTGGGTTTTCCACGGCGAAGCTCGTCATTATCCATGGCGGGAAGATCGTCATGGATTAAAGAGTAAGCGTGAATACATTCGATGGCTGCGGCGCAGTGATCGAGATGATTTAACGGCACGTTGAGCATGTCACCGATGGCATATACTAAGAACGGCCTGATACGTTTGCCACCAAGTAGCGCGCCATGTTTCATTGCCGCTTTTAATTTGGGTTCGGTGTCGTTTTGGCTGTCGATAAACTCAGTGAGCTGTTTATCGACACGTTGTTGATATTGGATTATCGCTTCGGCTAGCAATTACTCGCCCTCAGAAATATAGGGATGCAAACTGGATTGATCGTTTTCTTGGGTAAGAATAGACACTTTCTGTTGCGCCTGTTCCAACTTACCTTGGCTGTTTCTTACCAAGTTGATGCCTCTTTCGAACTGTTTGAGCGCGTCATCGAGGGATACATCGCCCTGTTCTAACTCTGCAACAATGCGCTCTAATTCCGATAATGACTCTTCAAAAGTGAGGTTTTCTGGTTTTTTTGCCACTGTGGTTTTCCCAAAAAATTAGCGACAGACAAAGTATCTTAGTGAACCTTATGGGTCAAATTAGGCTGTCGTATATTTGTGCAATAGCACGCTTTGCAGAGGAATTTTTATAAAAAATATCATTTGCCGCTAAACTTGCGCGCCAGATGTCCGATAACTGAATAAGATCGAGACTCAATTTTGAAAATTATTATATCCTAAATTGGCCGTTGAAGTTAGCACTAAGAGGGGAAAGCAAAGCGACTTATTTTGCATAAGTGTAATGGAAAAGTCGTATTGTTAGTGGCAGTTAGGATAACATTGCCAAGCGCCTAAACTTGATGTTTTCACGCTGATTAAAATGTCCCGATTAGGGGAATGTTTTAGAAACAGCCAATTTATGAGATGAGGAACAGTTGTGGATTTAGCGACTCTAATAGGCCTGATTGGTGCGTTCGCCTTTATTATCGGTGCCATGATAAAAAGCGGTGGTATCGCCATTTTTGCTGATGTTTCTTCGGTATTGATTGTGATTATTGGCTCGCTGTTTGTGGTGATGATGAAATACAACCTCAAGCAGTTTCTGGGCTCGGTAAAAATTGCGGCTAAAGCGTTTATTTTCAAAATTGATAAGCCGGATGCTCTGATAGAGCAATCTGTGATCATGGCCGATTCGGCGAGAAAAGGCGGTTTCTTGGCGTTAGAAGAAGCCGAGATCAGTAATAGTTTTATGCAAAAAGCCGTCGATATGTTGGTCGATGGTCATGACGGTGATGTGGTGCGTGAAGCGCTAGAAAAAGATATCGCCTTGACCGAAGAACGTCATCGTACCGGGATTGGCATCTTCAGAGCCTTAGGTGATGTCGCTCCGGCGATGGGCATGATTGGTACCTTAATTGGTCTGGTGGCCATGCTGTCGAACATGGAAGATCCTAAATCGATTGGTCCGGCTATGGCGGTTGCCCTGTTAACCACCTTGTATGGCGCTATCATTGCCAACATGATTGCACTACCGATTGCAGATAAGCTGACACTGCGAATGGGCGAAGAGATGCTTAATCGACATCTGATTATGGATGCGGTATTAGCGATACAAGATGGCCAAAACCCACGGGTTATCGAGGGTTTCTTAAAGAATTACCTGTCGGAGAAACAGCGACAAATAGACACAATGGATGGGGAATAGCCTGATGGCTAAGAAGGCGAAATGTCATTGCCCTCCAAGCGGTGCTCCAATGTGGCTGGCCACTTTTGCCGACCTGATGTCGCTGCTGATGTGCTTTTTTGTACTCTTATTAGCGTTCTCAGAAATGGATGTGATGAAATTCAAGCAGATCGCAGGCTCGATGAAGTATGCCTTCGGGGTGCAAAATAAAGTCGAGGTTAAGGATATTCCCAAGGGAACCTCGGTTATTGCGTTGGAGTTTCGTCCCGGCCGTCCTGAGCCGACACCCATTGATATTATTAACCAGCAAACCAATGAAATGACCGAGCCGACACTTGATGTTCAGGCCGGTAATGATGACAGTGCAGGGGGAGTGCAAGAGCAGCAGGGTGAGCAGCGTGGTGGTGATGCTTCGGCGACGGCGCAAGAGCAAGCTGAAGCGCAATCTCAAGCCAGCTCGTCTTCTCAACAGCAAAGCTCTTCACAAGATCAGATTAACGATCAAGTGAAGAAGATGGCTCAAGCACTTAATAAAGAGATTGTCGATGGCGCGATTGAAATTGAATCTCTAGGGCAACAGATCATTATTCGTATCCGTGAAAAGGGGTCGTTTGCATCGGGGTCGGGCTTCTTACAGCCGCGTTTTAAACCCATAGTACGACGTGTGGGTGAGCTGTTAAAAGATGTGCCCGGTATCATCACTGTCTCTGGATATACCGACGATATCCAAATCCATAACGAGCTTTATAGCTCCAACTGGGATCTCTCCAGTAAGCGTGCGGTGGCAGTTGCTCATGAACTCATTAAAGTGCCAGGGTTTGATGACTTGCGAATGAAAGTGGTGGGTATGGCGAGTTCTGCGCCTTTAGTTGCCAATGATTCGGCTGAGCACAGAGCTCGCAATCGCCGAGTTGAAATCGCCATCGAACAAGGTAAGCCTAAACAGTCAGATGAAATTATTGTCGGACAATAGCTTTATGATGAAGCGGGCAATAAACGGGTTCTATTTTGAACCCGTTTTTTGTTTTAGCTTCCATCCGAGCCACTATCACGTCTATTAGATATTGCTATCACGCATAATTGTTATCTTTTGCCTATCGCCAATAGGCATTTCGTTGGTGACCTTGGTATAATGGCAGGATTGCTGTTTAAATAATTCCCTCGGAACCCCAATGAAATTTATCGTAAAACTGTTTCCCGAAATCATGATGAAAAGCAAGCCGGTAAGAATGCGCTTTACCAAAATGCTTGAAACTAATATCCGTAATGTCCTGCGTAAGGTCGATGAAGAGGCCAAGGTGCAGCGTCAGTGGGATAAGATCATGGTTAAGGTACCAGCCGATAAACCTGAAATGGTGGATATCTATGCCGAGCGTTTGGCTTGTATTCCAGGTATTGCCCATGTGCTGCAAGTTAAAGAAAGCACTTTTGAGTCTGTCGATGATATTTATCAGCAGACTTTAGCGCTTTATAAAGAAGAACTTGCAGGAAAAACCTTCTGTGTACGGGTTAAGCGTAGCGGTCAACATGAGTTTAACTCTATCGAAGTTGAGCGCTATGTGGGCGGCGGGTTAAACCAGTTTACCGAGGCGGCTGGGGTTAGATTAAAGAACCCTGATATGACCGTGAACCTAGAGATTGACCGTGACAATCTTTATTTAGTTGAGAAGCGTATCGATGGTCTAGGTGGTTTCCCTATGGCGACGCAAGAAGATGTGTTGTCATTGATCTCTGGTGGCTTTGACTCGGGAGTGTCCAGCTATCAATTTATTAAGCGTGGTTCACGTACCCATTATTGTTTCTTTAATCTTGGCGGCGACCAGCACGAGATAGGTGTTAAGCAAGTGGCTTATCATTTATGGCAGAAATACGGTGAGTCGCATAAGGTTAAGTTTGTTTCTGTGCCGTTCGATCCTGTAGTGACTGAGATTTTAGAAAAAATCGATAATGGTCAGATGGGAGTTATTCTCAAGCGTATGATGATGCGTGCAGCCAGCCGCGTAGCCGATAAATTAGGCATTCAAGCGCTCGTTACCGGTGAGGCCATGGGGCAGGTTTCAAGCCAAACCGTAACCAATTTAAATGTCATCGATCGCTGTACCGAAACATTAATTTTGCGTCCACTGATTGTGATGGACAAGCAAGACATCATTAATATTAGCCGCGAGATAGGCACTGAAGACTTTGCCAAGTCTATCCCTGAATATTGCGGCGTTATTTCGCAAAAGCCAACGGTGAAAGCGGTACTGTCTAAAGTTGAAGCTGAAGAAGCTAAGTTCTCTGAAGATCTATTAGATAGAGTGATTGAGGCTGCTGAAATCATTGATATACGGGAGATTGCAACCAGTATGGAAACTAAAATCACCGAAACTGAAACAGTCGATGCCTTAAGTGGCGGTGAAGTTATCGTGGATATTCGTGCTCCAGAAGAGCAGGAACAGAGCCCACTCGCTATCGATGGCGTGGAAATTAAAGTGATTCCTTTCTTCAAGCTGGCGACGCAATTCGCTGATTTAGATAAGGCCAAAACCTATCTGCTTTACTGTGACCGCGGTGTGATGAGTAAGCTGCAAGCCTTGTACCTGCAAGAGCAGGGCTATAGCAACGTTAAAGTTTATCGTCCAAGCTAAGCTAGGGTTATTGAAGTCATAGAGCCTGGGTGAATAATCCAGGCTTTTTTGTATCTGAAGGTGTGCTGATTTCGGCAATAAAAAACCGCATTCTAAGATGCGGTTTTGTCATTAATAAATCTATTCGCTTAAGCGTATCTTAGATAGCTGCTTATTCAGCTAAGCGCGCATCCATCTCTGAAGTTTCTTGCTGCTCTTTTTTCTTCGCAATAAGAACGGCGTTCATATCTTCATTGTTGAGATCTTGGTGCATTTGGTCGATGCCTTGAGCTAATTGAGCACTGATGTCTGCATATAGGTCAGTGGTATCGATAACAACTTCATCGGCCATAGCCGTAGTAGAAGCTGAGAGTAGTGCAATTGCAAAAACAGTTTTAAAGTTAATCATAATGGTTCGCCTCCAACGGCATTTTGGGGTCAGACACTCCCCTTTTCACGTCGTAGAGGCTGTCTAACTGCATTCATTTCAATGGTGCAAAATTTAAACAAATTCTGATTCCTTTACAAACGATAAAATGTAACAATAAGGATTAGAAAAACTAATTAAAATTCGTGACAGGGATCACTATGTCGAGACGTCTACCTCCGCTTAATGCGGTGAAAGCATTTGAAGCTGCAGCAAGGAATTTAAGCTTTACCCGAGCCGCCGAAGAATTATTTGTAACGCAAGCTGCTGTTAGTCATCAGATTAAAGCACTTGAGGAGTATTTGGGCATCAAGTTGTTCCGTCGTAAAAATCGCTCTTTGCTATTAACGGAAGAAGGCCAAGGCTATTTTCTCGACATAAAAGATATTTTTGTGCAACTGGCAGATGCAACAGATCGTTTACTTGCGCGCAGTGCCATTGGTTCATTAACGGTAAGTACTTCCCCCAGTTTTGCTATTCAATGGCTAGTTCCGCGCTTGTCTAACTTCAGTGAGCAGAATCCCGATATCGATGTACGGATTAAAGCGGTTGATGATGAAACTAGCTCATTAACCGATGATGTCGATGTGGCAATTTATTACGGCGTGGGTAATTGGCCGGGGCTACGGGCCGATAAACTGCGTAATGAAGTGTTGATTCCTGTCTGCTCTCCATTATTGCTCAACGGTCCAAAACCGCTGTCACAACCCAGCGATCTGAAATATCACACCTTACTGCATGACTCGAGTCGTCATGATTGGCAGGCATGGTTTAGGCAATGTGGCATTAACGATATTAATGTCAATCAAGGTCCGGTTTTCAGCCATTCATCATTGGTTTTACAAGCCGCASCTCATGGTCAAGGCGTGGCATTAGGCTACAGCGTATTATCACAACCCGATATTAAAGCAGGGCGTTTAGTCTGCCCATTCCCCGACGTGTTAGTGAGTAAACATGCTTATTATTTAGTATGTCAGCAGAACCATGCTGAAATAGGGAAAATAGCTGCCTTTAGGAAGTGGATGCTAGATATGTTTGAAGAAGAGTCACGCAGTGAGCTGTTGCCGGGCTAGGCTCGAATATTTCATTCACCCGCTGTTAGGGTAAACCGATAAGGTTTTGATGTTTAACACTAGCTACAAGATAGAAAAATAAGGCAAGGGGATGACAGCGAAGTTTGTAATTGAAACCGCCATGCAAGAGCATGAGTTACCCGCAAGCGAGTGCCTACTCGATGATGATGTTGCCCAAGGTAGTGGGGCCAGTATCCAAACCTTAGTGTTGTTTGCTCACGGTGCTGGCGCGAATATGCAACATGCTTTTATGCAGGATATGGCTCAAGGCCTTGCTAAATCTGGGCTTAGCGTGGTGCGATTTAATTTCCCCTACATGCGCAACAATGCCATCGATGGAAAACGCCGACCACCGGATCGCGCGCCAAAATTGCTGCTCGATTTTAATCTGCATATTGCCGCCATCCGCAAACAGTTTAATCCTAAGCGACTTATCTTAGTGGGTAAGTCCATGGGGGGCAGGATGGCGGCGATGATTGGCAATGAAACACGGGTGGATGGAGTGATCTGTTTAGGTTATCCGTTTGTGCCGCCTAAAGGTGGAGAGCCAAGGCTTGAGCCGATAGCACAATGCCGAACTCCTTTAATGGTGATCCAAGGGGAGCGAGATAAGTTTGGTGGCAAAGGTCAGGTGGAATCTTGGTTAGCGCCTTATAATAGCCAACTTAAGTGGTTGACCGACGGAGATCATAGTTTTGCTCCAAGAAAGTCGTCAGGCACGACTCAAGAAGCTAATCTGGCACAAGCCATATCTGATTGCGTTAGTTTTATAAGGAGTTTACATGCGTAAAGGTTTTTTTCTTATCGCGGCGTTAAGCGGTTTTCTTGCGGTGGCATTGGGAGCATTTGCAGCCCATGGTTTAAAGAGTGTCACAACACCAGAGATGATTGCCATTTTTAATCTTGGCGTCGAATATCAGTTTTATCATACCTTTGCCTTGATAGCGGTGGCGTTCTGTAGCCATTGGATTCGTTCGCGTTTGCTCGACTGGGCGGGCTACCTGTTTATTGTTGGCATCATGTTGTTTTCAGGTTCGCTGTACCTTTATGCGCTAATTGGGGCTAAATGGACTGGACCTGTGACGCCAATGGGCGGTGTTTGTTTCTTAGTCGGTTGGCTGTGTATCGCTGTGGCGATGTGGCGTCATCGTGTGGTTGAGTTGAATTAAGCCAGTCTAAGATAATCGTATTCAAATTAGAGACAGTGTAGAATGGCGACCAATTGCTTTGGGCGCCATTTTTTATGCAGGATATGCTGATGATTAACCTATTTTTATACTGCCGCGCTGGCTATGAGAAAGAGTGCGCCGCAGAGATCCAAGATCGCGCCGCACAGCTAAATGTGGGTGGTTTTGTTAAGACCAACAAAAATGATGGTTATGTGATTTTTCAGTGTTTTCAGCCCGGTGATGCCGATATGTTGGCCGAGCAGTTGAATCTGGATTCCTTGATCTTTACTCGGCAGATGTTTGCAGCCAATCGGTTGTTGCAATCTTTACCTGAAAATGATCGCGTGACACCGATTGTCGATGCGCTGGCTAAGGTTTCAAAAGCCGGTGAGCTAAGAGTCGAGACGCCAGATACCAATGAAGCTAAAGAGTTGTCTAACTTCTGCCGTAAATTCACCGTCCCTCTTCGTCAGGCGCTTAAGCGTAGTGGCAGTTTGCTGGAAAAAGAGAACCCTAAACGTCCAATCATTCATGTGTGTTTTGTGGGTTCAGGCACCGCTTATGTGGGCTACTCATTGAGTAATAACAGTTCCCCCTATTTTATGGGGATCCCCAGACTGAAAATGGCTGCCGATGCGCCAAGTCGTTCGACCCTTAAACTCGACGAGGCTTTTATTCATTTCATTCCTAAAGATGAGCAGGAAAAGCGACTGCGCAGTGGTTTGAATTCGGTGGATTTAGGCGCTTGCCCTGGTGGCTGGACTTATCAGTTGGTGCGTCGTGGTATGTTTGTCGCGGCAGTGGATAACGGCCCTATGGCACAAAGTCTGATGGATACTGGACAGGTTAAACATTATATGGCCGATGGTTTCCGGTTCGAACCACCACGTAAGAATATCTATTGGTTAGTGTGCGATATGGTTGAGAAGCCTTCGCGGGTTGCCGAGCTGATAGAAGCTTGGGCGATCAACGGTTGGTTTAAAGAGGCCATTTTCAATCTTAAGTTACCGATGAAGAGTCGCTATAAAGAGGTATCGACCATTTTAGAGACCATGAGAACCATACTTAAAGAGAATGGTATCGACGAGTTTCATTTGGCTTGTAAACATCTTTACCATGATCGCGATGAAGTGACGGTGCATTTATGGCTTAAACCTAGCGTCGGTTGGGGCAACAACTGATAAAACTTAGCTATAACAAGCGATAAAAGTTCAAATACAGAAACTATAGATATTTGAATTATAAAAATTGAAGTAATAAAAAGCCCCGCAGATGATGTGGGGCTTTTTATGGCTTGGTTTTGCTATCGGCTCAAGGTGTTTGAGCCTGCAATCCAAAAGGCTTAATTAAAGGCGCTCGATAACCGCTTGGGTGAAGTCGGTAGTACCATGAGTACCGCCAAGATCACGTGTCGTACGGTCGCCTTCAGCAATCACTGCAGAAACGGCAGCGCGAATAGCTTCGGCTTTGTCTGACATGCCTAAGTATTCCAACATTTGAATTGACGCTAAGATCACTGATGTTGGGTTAGCTAGGTTTTTACCTGCGATATCAGGCGCGCTACCGTGTACCGCTTCGAAAATTGCCGCATTTTTACCAATGTTTGCACCTGGTGCCATGCCTAGGCCGCCAACAAGACCGGCACATAGATCTGACAAGATGTCGCCAAATAGGTTGGTGGTTACGATCACATCGAAGTTTTCTGGGTTCATGACCAGCTTCATGCAAGTAGCATCAACAATCATCTCTTCGGTAGTGATATCTGGGTAACGTTGGCTGACTTCACGCGCCACTTTTAGGAATAGACCTGAAGTTGACTTCATGATGTTCGCTTTATGTACGATAGTCACTTTCTTACGTCCCTCTTTACGAGCGAGTTCGTAAGCGAAAGTGGTGATCTGCTCAGCACCTTGACGAGTAATGATACTGGTGGCTTCGGCTGTTGCACCATCTTCAGAGACGGTTTGGCCAAGACCTGAATACATACCTTCGGTGTTTTCACGTACGGTGATGATATCGATATTGTCATAACGTGCCTGAGTGCCTTTGAAAGACAGTACTGGACGAACGTTAGCGTATAAACTGAATTTTTTACGCAATGACACGTTGATCGAAGTAAAACCTTCACCCACAGGAGTGGTTAATGGACCTTTTAGGGTGATGCTGTTCTTCTCGATAAGGTCGAGAGTACGCTGTGGTAGTAGTTCGCCATGTTTTTCTAGTGCAGCTAAACCTGCATCGGCAAACTCATACTGAAAATCACATCCGGCTTTATCAAGAATTTTAATAGCGGAATCGATAATACTAGGCCCAATCCCGTCACCGGGGATCACGGTTATTGTTCTTTTTGACATGGAGAGTCCTTCCACGGTTGGTCGTTACTGCTTATGTCTGACCATGTCGGAAAGACACGGTGTTACGACTATGAAATTTTTGAAAGTTAACACGCGCATTTTACCCACTTTTGCAGCAATTTCACAGGAAATAGTGAGCAATCTCACATTTTTTTGTGTAGGCTAACTTGCATTAATGGGGGCTAATTAGGATGATTGAGGCAGAACTGCTAAAAAAGTCTACTTTAGTCTAATCGAAAGAGATAAAACCTTAATAAAATAATTAAAAAGAGGAAGACCTTGAAGTCATTACCTAGCGCATCTCTCGCACTCATTTGTGCAAGTCTTTTATCTGCTCCTACCTTGGCTGCAGATGTCACTCCCCAAGCCATCATGAAATTCGAGTCACTCAATAAGCCCGTGATCGCCGCTAAAGGCACCGCGTTTGCTGTTGAGGTGGCACCAGACCGTGGCGATAGTCATGGTTTGGTGAAACGTCTCGACTCTGCAAAATCCTTTGAAGTAAAAGGCGGTTCTAAACCTGTCATCAGCTTCGATGGTCGTTTTGCGGCATTTGCGGTTGAGCCTAGCTTATTGGCTCAAGAAAGCGCCGATGCAAAAGAGCGTAAAAAATTAAAGTCAGCCATGGTGTTGGTTGACACACAATCGGGTAAAGAAACGCGCTATGAAAGAGTGAAGCAGTTTGCCTTCAATGACTCGGGCACTTATCTGGCTGTTTGGTATGAAGAAGCCGAGCCAAGTGCAGATGATAAGGGCGGTAAATCTGAGCAAGCCAAATCTGATGAAAAGCCCACAAAAATCGATGACTATGATAAAGGTCGTAGCATTGAGTTAGTCGAGCTTGGTAGTGGTAAAAGCGTAAAGCTTGAAAACATTACCGCATATCATTTCGATAAGTCTGGACGTTATGCGTTACTCGCGCAAAACGATATTGCAGCCAAACAACATCATGTGGTGCTTGTTGATCTGCAAAGCGCGACACAAACCGTCATTCAAGGTTATGTCGATCAACAAATTGGTGCGCTAGCTCTGAGTAAAGATGGCAAATACGCCGCTTATACTTATGGCGCGGACAATGTTGACCCTTACGGTAGACCCTATCAGCTTGCGCTGTTTAATATTGAATCTGGCAAACTGAAAACTGCACCTAAAGCAAAAGATTGGACACTTAACCGCTACAGTGAACTCAACTTCTCTGATGACAGCCAACGTCTGTTTTTTGGCCGCGTACCTGAAGTTAGTCAACAACTTGAAGTGCCAAAAGTCACCAAGGAAGCGGATCTGTTTGATGAGTCGATTATTACGGGGCAGCGTGGACTCAATGTTTGGCATGGCGATGATCCACGCATTAAGCCGAATGAGATAAATCAGTATAAAAAAGAGCTTAAGCGCACTTATTTAGCGGTATTACATTTAAACAGTAATCAAGTGGTGCAGCTTGCCGATCAGCAAGTTCCTGATGTTGACGTTCAGCAGCAGAAACGTTTTGTGTTGGCTAGCAGCGATGTGCCTTATTTGAAGATGATCACTTGGGCCGGTTTCTACCGTGATTATTATGTCATCGATATCAATACTGGCCGTCGAGTGCAATTCTTAACTCAGCAACCCGCGAACGAAGTCCCTAAGTTATCGCCTGACGAGCGCTTGGTTGCTTACTATCAACGTGGTGATATTTATCTTTATCAAGTCACTCAAGATAACCGAGTGAAATTGACCAAAGACTTTAAGACGCCCTTTGCCGATGAAGATCATGATTATCCTTCTGTCGCTCCCAGTTATGGTTTTGGTCCATGGTTAGCGGATAGCTCGGCATTTATCGCTTACGACAAATATGATATTTGGCAGTTTAATGCTGAATCACATGCGGCATTTCGAATTACCGCCGCCGATGGCCGCAAGAATCAGATCCAATATCGTGTTACGGCTCTGGTGAATAAAGCCGATGAAGCTGCCACCTTGAAGAGTGATGAGGCCTTGTTGCTACATGGCTATAACGAGCTTACTAAGGCTGATGGTTTCTATAAGGCTAAAGTTGGAGTGTCAGGTGTGAAGCCGTTAATGCAAGGGGAGTATAAGCTCAACGCCGTTGCGCGTGCAGAAAAGAGCGATGAGTTTATTTTCACCAAAGAGCGTTATGACTTGTTTCCCGATCTTTATAGTGCCAAGTTAAATTCGCCTCAGGATGCGGTTCGTCAAACCGATCTCGATAGCCAAAAGCGCGCGCTGGATTGGGGGCAATCTGAGCTGGTGCATTGGACCAATGGCGATGGTCAGCCTCTCGATGGTGTGTTGATTAAACCGAGCAATTACCAGGAAGGCCAGCGTTACCCTGTGTTGGTGTATTTCTACCGCTTTATGAGCGATCGCTTGCATGCCTTCCCACAGATGAAGTTGAATCATAGACCTAATTTTGCTTGGTTTGCCGACAATGGGTACGCCATTTTCTTGCCAGACATTCGCTTTGAAGTGGGGTATCCAGGAGCAACGTCGGTGCAAGCACTGACCTCTGGAGTGCAGCATTTAATCGATATTGGGATTGCCGACCGCGATAAAGTGGGAATTCAGGGCCATTCTTGGGGTGGTTATCAAACTGCATTTGCGGTAACTCAAACCAATATATTTAAGGCGGCAGTAACAGGTGCACCGGTTTCTAACATGACTAGCGCTTACAGTGGTATTCGACATGGTAGCGGCCTAGCGCGTCAGTTCCAGTATGAAACGGGACAAAGCCGGATCGGTGAAAGCTTGTTTAAGGCGCCGCAAAAGTACATCGAGAACTCTCCCGTGTTTTATGTGGAGCGCATCAAAACGCCAATGATGATCATGTTTGGTGATAAAGATGATGCGGTACCTTGGGAGCAAGGGGTTGAGTTGTATTTAGCGATGCGCCGTGCGGGTAAAGATGTGGTGTTTTTACAATATGAAGATGAGCCACATCATCTAAAGAAATACCCTAATAAGGTCGATTACAGCCTGCGCATGATGCAGTATTTTGATCATTATCTTAAAGGTGCCCCTGCACCTAAATGGTTGACTGAAGGCGAGGCTTATACCGAACTTAAAAAGGCTGATTAATACCAATCGCAGTAATTATCTGATCATTTTTGCTCGTTAAAATAGCCGATAACCGTGTTGTAAATTTTGTTATTAGAATAACTAGTTACTGCAATTTACGCCTTGTTCTCGACAATTTTTCCTGCGCAATATTCTGATCACTAATTTACTTTGATTGGTATAAGCTTTAATTCGTCGCTATTTTAATGAAAAAACCGTGCTTAAAGGCTTAACGCCACTCGCTTAACGGCGAGTGGCGTTCTTATTTCTATTTCGTATAGGATACTTTGCTGCTTTCTTAGCAGGGCACTTGGGCACGGTTTTCGTTTTCGCTTATTTGGAAGCATTAACCTTTTCCGCTATCTCTCTGCATATTTAATAGTTTCGGTATCGAACCAGAGTTACGACTATCTGATCAAATTAACCCATCTCTAAGGCGTCGTAGCAAAGGCTTATTGGCTAGCTGATATTGTTTTAACTCGCCATAGCGCGCTCTATTTCCCATCGTTGCCAATACACTTCTACTCATTCTTTAATCTCATATCTAAATTGGGACTTGTTTGGTGTTTTTCCTGTGAGTATTTTGCCCACAGCCTTGCCTGACCATTAATAATTTCGATGACATGAAACCAAAATAAAATAGAGTTAATGAATTGTCTGGAGCCGACTCAATAACTAGTTGAGCGTAAGAGATTTCACTATTTGTGACGCGTCGTTTGCGAGCAGAGGCTCGTCCAGTTTGCTTCACGGTTTCTTCAACCCACGCAAGTGGGATGTGCTTAGAAAATGTATTTCAGACATAAAAAATCGGCCTCAGCAATGTTGAGACCGATTATGAAGCCATCTGAGGATCGTTCAATGACTTAAAGCGAGCGGCATTAGCCTTCGAGTGCGCTGTGTCATTTTATGACCCTAACCATAGCGTTAGCTTAATTGCTTGAGTTCGTAGAGAAGATCTAAAGCTTGTTTGGCGGACAGCTGATCTGGATCTATTTGCTGTAATCTCTCAACTACGGGTGACACTTCAGGCGCGCTAAAGTTTAAAAGCGTTTGCCCGGAAGCGGCTTGCTGTTCAGGATGATCGCGGCTTTCTAAATGATGTAGCTTATGTTTGGCTGCGGTAACCACTTGGCTGGGAACACCCGCAAGAGCGGCAACCTGTAGACCATAACTTTTGCTTGCTGCACCTTCTTGTACTGCGTGCATAAAGGCGATGGTGTCGCCATGTTCTATGGCATCTAAGTGCACATTGGCAACATTTGATAGTGATTCGGCTAACTGAGTTAGCTCGAAATAGTGCGTGGCAAACAATGTCATGGCTTTGAGCTTATTCGCCAAATGCTCTGCCGCAGCCCAAGCCAAGGATAAGCCATCATAGGTAGATGTACCGCGCCCTATTTCATCCATCAACACTAAACTGTCAGGCGTGGCGTTGTGGAGAATATTGGCCGTTTCAGTCATCTCAACCATAAAGGTGGAACGTCCCGATGCGAGATCGTCTGCAGCGCCGATACGAGTGAATATACGATCGATAGGGCCTAAAACGGCTCTCTGTGCCGGAACGAAACAGCCGATATGAGCCATTAAAGTGATTAATGCCACTTGGCGCATATAGGTTGATTTACCCCCCATGTTGGGTCCAGTCACGATCAACATGCGTCGCTGTGGACTGAGTGTCACAGGGTTGGCAATGAAGGGCGTTTGGCTGACTTGTTCAACCACTGGGTGACGACCGGCTTCGAGCTGTATACCACTTTCACCGTTCAGTTCTGGTCGATGATAATCATACAGTTCGGCGCGTTCAGCAAAATTGCTGATCACATCCAACTCGGCTGCAGCGCGAGCAAATTGTTGTAACTCATAAAGTTTAGGCAATAGTAGATCGAATAGTTCATCCCACAACTGCTTTTCTAATGCCAGTGCTTTACCTTGGCTAGAGAGCACCTTCTCTTCATGCTCTTTGAGTTCAGCGATGATATAACGCTCGGTATTCTTTAGCGTCTGGCGTCGCTGATAGCTGATGGGTACCAAATGAGATTCACGTCTGCTCACCTCGATGTAATAGCCGTGAACTCGGTTATAACCCACTTTAAGGGTTGCCGCACCAGTGGCTTGTTTCTCTCTGGCTTCGAGATCGGCCAAATAATCGGTTGCCCCTTGGCTGAGTTCGCGCCATTGGTCCAGCTCGGCGTTATAACCTGGTTTGATGACGCCACCGTCGCGGATCAGCATAGGTGGATTATCGATGATGGCGCGGCTTAATAATTGATGCTCATCAGGAAACTGGCCTAAAGCACTTGCCAGTGTTGTCAGGTGCTTACTATTACAGTGACTTAAAAGCTGTTGGATCTCGGGCAATAACGATAGGGCTTGGCGCAAACGCGCAAAATCTCGAGGGCGAGCACTGCGCAGCGCTAGACGAGCGGTAATTCGCTCAACATCGCCTAAGGCTTTGAGTTGATTGTGCAGCGACTCAAAGTCACCCGATTCTAGTAGCTCTTCTACAGCATCATAACGATCACGAATATGATTATGATTGCGCAGTGGTTCATGGATCCAGCGCTGCAGCATTCGGCTTCCCATTGGGGTGGCCGTGTTGTCTAAAATAGACGCTAAAGTATTGTCTACGCCGCCTTGAAGGTTCTTAGTAAGTTCTAAGTTTTTGCGGGTTGCCGCATCCAAAATAATACTGTCGCTTTGATTAAAACGGACGATGGAGTTGATATGGGGTAGAGCGGTACGCTGTGTATCTTTAACATACTGCATTAAGCAACCCGCGGCTTGCAGCGATAGCCTGACATCCCCTAAACCAAAACCATAAAGATCTTTAGTACCGAATTGCTCTAGCAGCAGTTTATGGGCGGTATCATAATCAAACTCCCACTCTGGGCGACGACGTTTGCCTTTGAAATGGTTCACTAATGCCATTTCACTAAAATCTTCGCTATATAAGAGTTCTGCAGGATTAGTGCGCTGTAATTCAGCTTCTAGTGACTCTTTGGTTGCTAATTCGCTGACGACGAAACGACCGGAAGAAACATCAAGGGTGGCATAACCAAAACTGACTTTGCCGTGATAAACCGCAGCTAATAAATTATCTTGGCGCTCTTGCAGTAGTGCCTCATCGGTTAACGTACCGGGAGTGACAATTCGAACGATTTTACGCTCAACAGGGCCTTTTGATGTCGCGGGATCGCCTATCTGTTCACAAATCGCCACAGATGTTCTTAGCTGTACTAATTTAGCCAAATAACCTTCAACCGCATGGTAAGGAATTCCCGCCATAGGAATAGGATCGCCACCACTTTTACCGCGAGCGGTAAGAGAGATCCCTAATAACTCTGAGGCTAATTTTGCATCATCGTAAAACAACTCATAAAAGTCACCCATCCGATAAAATAGTAGCATCTCGGGGACTTCGGCTTTGAGCGTCAAATATTGACGCATCATAGGTGTGTGTTTTTCGAGGTTTTGAGTATCGGCTGCGTTCATGAAATAACCAAGGTATCCTGATAAAAATGCTCTGTGCCACTATGGCAAAAATGGCCGTAAAAAGGGAGTCATCAATCTTAGCAATAAATTGATTCTGAGTAAGGATTTATCATAGTTAATTGCCCAATTTAGTCGCGATTAGTTTCAAGCTATCGATAAGTGGCTGTTTTTAGATTGATAAAAAATAATTAGCAACAGTACTTGATACTGTATGATTGTACAGTATACTAGTTTGCATATTGAGACAGAGAGCGTAGCGCCAAAAGATAGCAGCTCGCTTGATACCCACGGATTCAACACAGCTCGGCGTCTGTGATAGAGAGGAAAGTAGAATGAAGATTGATGCGAATAAAGAGAAAGCTCTGAGTGCAGTACTAGGCCAAATCGAAAAGCAATTTGGTAAAGGCTCCATCATGAAGTTAGGTGAAAACCGTACTATGGATGTCGAAACCATTTCTACTGGCTCACTTTCTTTGGATGTCGCATTGGGTGCTGGTGGTTTACCACTTGGCCGCATCGTTGAAATTTATGGTCCAGAATCTTCGGGTAAAACCACTTTAACTTTAGAGGTGATTGCAGCGGCACAGCGTAACGGTAAAGTCTGTGCTTTTATCGATGCTGAGCATGCTCTTGACCCTATTTACGCACAAAAGTTAGGTGTCGATATCGACAATCTGCTTTGTTCTCAGCCTGATACAGGTGAGCAAGCTCTTGAGATTTGTGATGCACTAACGCGCTCAGGTGCTGTTGATGTAATTATTGTCGACTCGGTTGCGGCATTAACACCAAAAGCAGAAATTGAAGGCGAGATTGGTGACTCTCACATGGGCTTAGCGGCACGTATGATGAGCCAAGCGATGCGTAAACTAGCGGGTAACCTCAAGCAATCTAATACATTGCTTATCTTCATTAACCAAATTCGAATGAAAATTGGTGTGATGTTCGGTAACCCTGAAACGACTACGGGCGGTAATGCACTTAAATTCTACGCTTCAGTACGTCTAGATATTCGCCGTACCGGTGCGATTAAAGACCGAGATGAAGTTATCGGTAACGAAACTCGTGTTAAAGTGGTTAAGAACAAGATTGCAGCACCATTTAAGCAAGCTGAATTCCAAATTCTTTATGGCGAAGGGATTAACCGTACCGGTGAATTGGTCGATTTAGGTGTGGCGCATAAACTGATTGAAAAAGCAGGTGCTTGGTACAGTTATAAAGGCGATAAAATTGGTCAAGGCCGAGCTAATGCCGGTAAATACTTACTGGATAATCCTGAAATTGCAAAAGAAATCGATACCGCACTTCGCTCTGCACTTTTAGGTGGTAATAAAGTTGTTGCTGAGTCTGCAGTCAGCGATGAAAACATCGATTTAGAAACTGGTGAAGTGTTCTAACCTGTTTTTCAATGACAACCTCTGCAATGCATATCGCGGTCGGGCTACTTGCCCGTCGCGATTATTCAACCTACCAAATTAAAACCAAACTGCTGCAAAAAGGTTTTGAAACCGCTGAAATCGAGTTAGTGCTTAATCGTTGTATTGAGCATGGTTATCTCGATGATGCTAGGTTTGCAGCCTTATTATTGCGCTCTCATATCAGTAAAGGCCACGGCCAAAACCGCATTCGTCAGTCGATGGCCCAGAAGGGACTATCTAAAGATGATATTGAAACCGCCCTTAATCAAAGTGATTGTGATTGGTTTGAGTTAGCCCGCGCCAAAGCTGATAAGAAATATGCCAGCAAAGGAGCTATAAGCGATCAAAAAGAGCGTGCCAGACGAGTACGCTACCTGTTAGCTCAAGGTTTTGCTTATGATCAAATATCTTATGCTCTTGAAGTCGAAGTGGACGATTAACCTATATCGAGTGATTTAAGCTCGGCCGCTTTCACTTAGACACAGTATCCTTCACAGAAAATTCTCTGTTTCTTGCACTATCCTCGGCTAAACCTCTGGTTGTTCAATGGCAGACTGCTTATAATGCCTGCTAACTTAAAGTATCGGTGAAGCATAAAATTTCACTGTGAATGTAATCTAATTCAGGATGATTTCATGTATCAAACCACTGCAGCGCTGAGAAGTGCTTTCTTGGATTTTTTCCGCAGAAACGGTCACCAGGTTGTGGACAGCAGTTCACTGGTACCTGGCAATGATCCCACCTTATTATTTACCAATGCAGGTATGAACCAGTTTAAAGACGTTTTCCTTGGTGATGATAAGCGTGACTATACTCGTGCAACGACATCACAGCGCTGTGTGCGTGCTGGTGGTAAACACAATGACTTAGATAACGTCGGTTATACCGCACGTCATCACACCTTCTTTGAAATGTTAGGTAACTTCAGCTTTGGTGATTATTTTAAACGAGATGCGATTCGTTTTGCATGGACCTTTCTAACGGAAGAACTCAAGCTTCCGACTGAGCGTTTGTGCGTAACCATCTACGAAACTGATGATGAAGCGTTTGAGATCTGGAATAAAGAGATAGGCGTAGCAGCCGAAAACATTATCCGCATCGGCGATAACAAGGGTTCAGCCTACGCATCTGATAACTTTTGGCAGATGGGTGATACAGGTCCTTGTGGTCCATGTAGTGAAATTTTCTATGATCATGGTGAGCATATTTGGGGCGGTCGTCCAGGTACTCCTGAAGAAGATGGCGATCGTTTCATCGAGATCTGGAATATTGTATTTATGCAGTATAACCGTCAAGCCGACGGCACCATGGCTCCACTACCTAAGCCTTCGGTTGATACGGGAATGGGAATTGAGCGTATTTCTGCTATTTTGCAGGGTGTTCATTCCAACTACGAAATTGATATTTTCCAATCATTAATCGCCAAAACCGCCGAGATCTTAGCTGTTAGCGATCTTGAAAATAAATCACTACGCGTGATTGCCGATCATATTCGCTCTTGTGCCTTCTTGATTGCCGATGGTGTGATGCCATCCAGTGAAGGCCGTGGTTATGTACTACGTCGAATTATTCGCCGTGCGGTACGTCATGGTAACAAGTTAGGTGCGACTGACGCATTCTTCTATAAGTTGGTTCCTACCTTAATCGAAGTGATGGGTGACGCAGCCAAAGGGCTTAAAGAAGTACAAGCGATTGTTGAGAAATCACTGAAAGCGGAAGAAGAACAGTTTGCGCGTACGCTGGAGCGGGGTCTAGGTATTTTAGATAATGCCTTGAATGAACTCGAAGGTAATGTTCTTGATGGTGCTACCGCGTTCAAATTGTACGACACCTATGGTTTCCCTGTCGATTTAACTGCTGACGTGTGTCGTGAACGTGACATTAGAGTCGATGAAGCTGGCTTTGAAGCTGAGATGGCAGAGCAACGTAGTCGTGCTCAAGCTGCTGGTCAGTTTGGAACCGATTATAACAGCAGCTTAAAGATCGACGCAGAGACTGAATTTTGTGGTTACACAGGTTTGACGGGTCAGTCTAATGTTGTCGCTCTATATCTTGATGGTGAGGCTGTTACTGAATTAACGGCTGATCAACAAGGTGTTGTCGTATTAGAAAGCACACCATTTTATGGTGAGTCCGGCGGTCAATGTGGTGATAAAGGTTTATTGAGTGGCGATGGTGTAGAGTTTGCTGTTAATGACACTCAGAAATACGCTCAAGCTGTTGGCCACATTGGTCAAGTCACTGCGGGCTCACTTAAAGTGGGTCAAACTTTATCGGCAGCCGTTGATAAGAAGCTAAGACATCGTACTCAATTGAATCACTCTGTGACTCACTTATTGCACGCAGCGCTTCGGCAAATATTGGGTAGCCATGTTACTCAGAAGGGGTCTTTGGTTGACCCAGAAAGATTACGTTTTGACTTCTCACATTTTGAAGCGGTTAAAGCCGATGAGCTTCAAGCGGTAGAAGATCTGGTTAACACTCAAATTCGTCGTAACCATGAGCTGAAGGCGCAGGTGATGGATATTGAGCAAGCAAAAGCACAAGGCGCTATGGCACTCTTTGGTGAGAAATATGACTCACAAGTTCGTGTTGTGACTATGGGTGATTTTTCTATCGAGCTTTGTGGTGGTACTCATGTGGGCCGCACTGGTGATATCGGTTTATTCAAAATCACTTCTGAAGGTGGTATTGCTGCTGGTATTCGTCGTATTGAGGCGGTTACGGGGGCAGCGGCAACGACTTATGTTAACGAGCAGCAGTCACAGCTTGGGAAAGCCGCAAGCCTATTAAAAGCCGATAGTGCTTCATTAGTCGCTAAGCTGAAGGCGCAACTTGATAAGACTAAGCAGTTAGAAAAAGAGCTATCACAGCTTAAAGATAAGCTAGCTGCAGCAACTAGTGCCGACCTTGCCGACGAAGCACAGCAGGTTGCTGGTGTTAAAGTTTTAGTGAAGAAGCTTGAAGGTGTCGATGCCGGTGCGTTACGTGGCTTACAAGATGAACTAAAACAGAAACTGCAATCGGGTATTGTAGTGTTAGGTATCGCCGGAGACGATAAAGTTAACTTGATCGTTGGTGTGACTAAAGATCTGACTGCTAAAGTGAAAGCGGGTGAGTTAGTTGCTATGGTTGCTGCGCAGGTTGGCGGTAAAGGTGGTGGACGCCCTGACATGGCACAGGCGGGTGGTAATCAGCCAGCTGAACTGGATACTGCGCTTGCTTCAGTTTTACCTTGGTTAACTCAGCGATTAGGTTAATCATATTTCATAAAAAAAGCGCTCAATGAGCGCTTTTTTTATGTCATAGTTTACTGACAACAAGGGTGTTAATTATGTATCTTACGGATATGAGGCACATTTTAGTCAATTTTAAGTCGATTTGATGGCGCTTTTTTGTCAGAACACTATTAATTTGTACTAAGCTGACCGTATAATAAAGGTCATAACGGAATAGTGCCGTAAAGCAGAATTAGGAACTAAAGGAGCAAAACATGCTGATATTGACTCGTCGTGTTGGTGAAACACTGATGATTGGTGATGAAGTTACTGTCACCGTTTTAGGCGTTAAGGGCAATCAAGTGCGTATTGGTGTTAATGCACCGAAAGAAGTTTCAGTTCATCGTGAAGAGATTTATCAGCGTATTCAGTCTGAGAAATCAGGAAACTCTTCAGAAGGCGGTAATTTTTAAGTGATATAAACGCACTTAATTTGTTAATGATAAGAGTCAGCTAACCGCTGGCTTTTTTGTTTTTTTGCTACAGATTTTTAACCTAATTTGCGATAAGGCACACATAGGTTGTTGAATAGTAGTAGCAACTGCTTAAAAACAGTCCAAATAGATTATGTTTCAGAGAAATGGTTTGACTTATTTTCTTCAAACAGTAATATGTGCGCCAAGAAAACGGAGAGGTGGCCGAGTGGCCGAAGGCGCTCCCCTGCTAAGGGAGTATGGGCTTTAACTCCCATCGAGGGTTCGAATCCCTCCTTCTCCGCCATTTCTTACTTGATATAAATAATGCGCGTGTAGCTCAGCTGGATAGAGTACCTGGCTACGAACCAGGCGGTCAGAGGTTCGAATCCTCTCACGCGTACCATTTATTTTTCAAGTAAAGCAGTCTATAGATATAAGATGCGCGTGTAGCTCAGCTGGATAGAGTACCTGGCTACGAACCAGGCGGTCAGAGGTTCGAATCCTCTCACGCGTACCATCTATATTTTGCTTGTTTTATCTTTGCGCGTGTAGCTCAGCTGGATAGAGTACCTGGCTACGAACCAGGCGGTCAGAGGTTCGAATCCTCTCACGCGTACCATATTTTAAAAACGACGGATTTATCCGTTGTTTTGCTTTATAGAAACAGATTTGCGCGTGTAGCTCAGCTGGATAGAGTACCTGGCTACGAACCAGGCGGTCAGAGGTTCGAATCCTCTCACGCGTACCATTTTTGACGGAGAGGTGGCCGAGTGGCCGAAGGCGCTCCCCTGCTAAGGGAGTATGGGCTTTAAATCTCATCGAGGGTTCGAATCCCTCCTTCTCCGCCATCATTCTTGAAACCCGTAACCTGTGTTACGGGTTTTTTATTGCCTAAATTTTGTTGCATTCATTTTTCCATTGCTGACTATTGGTATCTGTTCATCACTCTTCTTATCTTGTGTAGCTTCGCTTATGCCGATAGGTATTAAGTCATCTTATAAATTGAAGCTAGATTCTATTTAGCATTGAATAATTTTGCATAACAGCCCTTCAATTCTTATTGTCAGTAAATTCTTTTTGCGCCTAAATTTACGATGAGTTTAATTACTTAGTCTTTTTATGCCCTTTAGTTCAATAATCGATAATTATTTGCCCTCTTTAGTGCTAGATCTTGATCCTACGTCGCGATCTTGATTCAATTTGGTAAGACCAATTTACAAAGCGCTCGCATTTTTGTTGCGGATTGGTTATTGTTTTGTCTCTTTTTTGAAGTCTTTTACCATTTGGTAATGATTGATTCTTTAGTTTAGTCGTGGTTTTTATTGCTATAAAACTGAATAACTAATGTGTTGGTGCCTTTGGGGAATAGCGCTAACGCATTAAAAAATGTGAGAGGACGATATGGATTCTATAGTTCAGCAGATGTTGGATGCCTTGGGCATTATGGTATTAGGAATGGGATTGGTTTTCCTATTTTTAACGACACTGATTGGTGCCGTAAACTTAGTTGCTTGGAAGTTTGCTCCGGTTAAATCAGACGCGTCCGATCACGCTGATGTACCAAGAGCAGGACAGCCTCAGCCGATTTCGCCAAAAACGGTTGCCGCCATTACCGCTGCAATTCATCAATATCGCGTCAAAGCATAATCAATAAGGGATAATTTTATGAGCAAGCCACTTGCATTAACTGATGTTGTTTTGCGTGATGCGCATCAGTCTATTCTTGCTACGCGTCTTCGTCTTGAAGATATGTTACCTATCGCTCCTCAGCTAGATAAAGTGGGCTTTTGGTCACTAGAATCTTGGGGCGGTGCCACATTCGATGCCTGTATTCGTTATCTCGGTGAGGATCCTTGGGAGCGTATTCGTGAGCTAAAAAAAGCCATGCCCAATACGCCACAGCAGATGTTGCTGCGGGGTCAGAATCTATTAGGTTATCGTCACTATGCTGATGACCTCGTTAACCGTTTTGTTGAGCGTGCCTATCTTAATGGCGTTGACGTGTTCCGTATCTTCGATGCGATGAACGATGTTCGCAACTTAGAGACCGCTGTCAAAGCGGTTGTCGATGTGGGTGGACATGCCCAAGGTACCATTTCATATACCACCAGCCCAGTGCATACCACTGAGACCTGGGTTGATATGGCTAAGCGTCTTGAAGATATGGGATGCCATTCTTTATGTATTAAAGATATGGCGGGTCTGCTTAAGCCTTTTGATGCGTTTGATTTAATTAGCCAGCTTAAGTCACAGACCAATTTGATCGTGTCTATGCAATGTCATGCTACTACAGGTTTGAGCACTGCTACCTATCAAAAAGCCATCGAAGCTGGGATTGATGTACTCGATACCGCCATCTCTTCAATGAGCCAAACTTATGGCCACAGCGCGACTGAAACCTTAGTGGCTATGGTTGAAGATACTGAACGTGCAACTGGCTATGACATGGCCTTGTTAGAAGAGATTGCTGCTTACTTCCGTGATGTGAGGAAGAAATACGCTGCATTCGAAGGTGAGCTCAAAGGCATTGATTCACGCATATTACGTGCCCAAGTCCCCGGTGGCATGCTGACTAACATGGAAAATCAGCTAAGGGAGCAAGGGGCTACTGACAAATTAGACCTAGTGCTAGAAGAGATCCCAAGAGTACGTGAAGACTTAGGTTTTATTCCACTTGTAACGCCAACATCGCAAATTGTTGGTACTCAGGCGGTGATTAACGTGTTGACGGGTGAGCGTTACAAGTCGCTGACCAAAGAAACCGAAGGTGTGCTTAAAGGTGAATACGGTGCTACACCTGCGCCAGTAAACCTTGAGCTACAAAGCCGAGTTCTCGATGGTAGTGAGGCGATCAGCTGTCGACCAGCCGATCTTCTCGATGCCGAACTTGATAAGCTTCGCAGTGAGTTAACAGCAAAGGCGACAGACGATGCTATCGAGTTGGCCACAGAGCTTGATGATGATGTGTTAACTTATGCATTATTCCCGCAAATTGGACTCAAGTTTCTCAAAAATAGAAACAATCCAGAAGCGTTTGAGCCTAAACCACAAGTACCTAGTGAAACTGTCGCAACAGCACCTTCAGCCGCAGCACCCACTAAAACGGCAGCCGAAACTTATACGGTTAATGTCCAAGGGCAAACCTTTGTCGTTGAAGTGACGGCAGGTGGTGATATCAGCCAAATTGTAACTGCTGATACGGCTGCTGCAGCGAGTCCCCAGCCTGTTGTTCCATCAATGCCTGCACCTTCTGGCGTGAGCAAGATTGAGATGAAAGCGCCGCTATCAGGCAATATTTTCAAAGTGAATGTTGCTGTGGGGGATACGGTTAAAGCTGGTGATGTGATTATTGTTCTTGAAGCCATGAAAATGGAAACCGAAATCCGCGCCGAATTTGATGGGGTGATTAATCAAATTTGGGTGAAAGAGGGTGACTCTGTTGCCGTTGGTAATCAACTGCTTGCCATTGGATAGGAGTTAACATGGACGGATTATTGGCTTTTTGGGCCGAATCGGGGATTGCTAATTTTACCGGTGGTCAGCTGTTGATGATGGCCGTGGGCGGATTACTTTTATATCTCGCTATCGCGCGTGGGTTCGAGCCCTTATTATTGCTCCCTATTGGATTTGGTGCGGTACTGGCAAACATTCCTAACGGTGGTTTTACCGAAGAAGGCGGTTTGCTCTATTTTGCCTATCATGTGGGGATCGAAACAGGGGTATTCCCACTATTAATTTTCATGGGGGTTGGTGCCTTAACAGACTTTGGCGCCTTGATTGCGAACCCTAAGATGTTGCTGCTGGGGGCAGCTGCGCAGTTCGGTATTTTTGCCACGCTAATTGGTGCGATCGCTCTTAACGCTGTACCCGGTTTTGAGTTTTCGATGCAAGATGCAGCGGCAATTGCAATTATCGGTGGCGCAGATGGACCAACGGCAATTTTCTTAGCATCGAAATTAGCCCCCGATCTTTTAGGTGCAATTGCCGTTGCGGCATATTCCTATATGGCGCTGGTGCCGATTATTCAGCCCCCCATCATGAAGCTATTGACCACAGAGTCTGAGCGACAGATTAAGATGGAGCAGCTCAGGGAAGTGAGTAAGAAAGAGAAAATCTTCTTTCCCTTGATGGTATTAGCCTTAACGATACTGTTTTTACCGGCGGCTACGCCTCTGGTCGGAATGTTCTGTTTAGGCAATCTGATGCGTGAGTCAGGAGTGGTCGATAGACTATCTAATACGGCACAAAATGAACTGATCAACATAGTGACCATCTTTTTAGGGCTGGCTGTGGGTTCTAAATTGTCTGCTGATAAGTTTTTGCAGCTAGAGACTTTAGGTATTTTAGTACTAGGTGCTGTGGCTTTCGGTATTGGTACTGCGGCTGGGGTATTAATGGCTAAGCTAATGAGCAAACTGTCCGGCGGTAAGATTAACCCTCTGATTGGTGCTGCAGGCGTTTCTGCTGTGCCTATGGCAGCGCGAGTGGTTAATAAGGTGGGTCTTGAAGCGAATCAGCAAAACTTCCTATTGATGCATGCCATGGGACCCAATGTGGCCGGTGTTTTGGGGTCGGCCGTTGCCGCGGGTGTGTTGCTGGCGGTGTTAGGTAGTTAGCAAAGTAGTTAATTATTTATGCAAAAGCGGTGCTCTTTGAGCGCCGCTTTTTTGTTGTCAGATTATGCACTTAATCAAGCAGGGCCGTTACGCTAGTTGCGTAAGTTTTGTCCCTTGGTGAGCCAAAGCAAGCCCCCTAATGAAATAATAACGGCAGCGCTAATGGCTATGATATAAATAAAGCCTTTTTTGCCCTGTTTTAACGGCACGCCATTTAGGTGCAAAAACAGTGTCCAGAACAGGCATAGCAAGATGGGGAGTATAAAAAGTCGAGCCATAATCTTCCTAGATATTGATGCCAGATGCGGCAAGTATAAATGATTTACTGGAATTATCTTAGGACGTGTTGGTCTTTAGGTTTGTTTTTGCAGTGATTTGTGGATATTTATAGAGGCAGAGCTTTGGATGTGTGTTATTCCACATGAAAAAGTGCTAGCACAGTGGAATGACAACAAAGGCTGTCTATAAGGTTCTGATAAAATGCCTTTATCTCGAACCTAAACTCAATTCCAAGAGCTACACGCCCTAATTATTAGCATTAAAAAAGCCGCATAAGCGGCTTTTTTATAAGCAAAAAACAGCTAGCTGGTCGCTTCAGAACCATCAACATCTTCACTGCTATAGAACTGAGCTTCGTCCAACTGGCCTTCTGATTTACCCACGACAACAGCGGTCATCATATCGCCTGTCACATTCGTGGCGGTACGCATCATGTCGATAACTCGGTCGATAGCGGCGATAAAGGCAATGCCTTCTAATGGCAAGCCGACAACTCCAAGGGTTACCGTCAGCATCACCATAGCGCTACCAGGAACCCCCGCAGTTCCAACCGATGCAATGGTTGCCGTGACAGCAATTAACATGTAATCGGTCATATCCAGTGGAATAGCGTAAATTTGTGCGATGAAAATCGCCGCGATTGCAGGATAAATGCCGCCACAGCCATCCATGTTCATGGTGGCACCTAAGGGTAAAACAAAGGCGCCATATTTTTTCGACACACCCATGGTTTCGGTTGCACGAGTGCTCGCGGGCAGGGTGCCGAAACTCGATGCGGTGGTGAAAGCGACCAGCTGCGCCGGCATCGCTTTACGGAAAAATTGTACCGGGCTTAATTTAGCGGCAAACTTAACTAAACCACCGTAGACAAAGATGATGTGGATTAGCGCTGCAATATAAATGGCGGCAATAAACTTACCCAGTGGCAGTAACATAGATAAACCATATTCACCAACAACCCAAGCCATTAAACCGAAAACACCGATAGGTGTTAATTGCAAAACCATACGGGTAAGCTGGAACATCACTTCGGCGCCAGCTTCAATGGTGCGCTTGAGAGGTGCGGCTTTCTCGCCAATTTGATTGATAGCAATGCCCACTAAGGCTGCAAAGACGATGATCTGTAATACTTTGCCCTCAGCGAGAGAGGCGAAAGGATTTACCGGAACCATGTTCAGAAGTACTTGTGCAAAGCCTGGGATATTACGCTCACGTACCTCAGTGGTCGCTAATTCTAGATTACCACCCATATCGATAAGACTACCAACAGTCAGGCCAATGAGAGAGGCGATGGTACCTGTGAGCATAAACATGGCTAAGGTTTTGAAACTGAGTCTTTTAAGGCTGACTTCTCCACCCAGCGAGGTGATGCTCACCACGATGGCACAGAAAATCAGTGGCGCAACTAGCATTTTGATAGCAGCAATGAACAGATCGCCAAGGGGCTTCAGTTGTGTTGCACTCTCACCGAGCACCACACCAAGCGTGATCCCTAAAATAAAGCCTGCGAGGACTTTTTGCCAAAATGGGATTTGTTTAATCGTTTGCCACATGGGGTAAATTCCAATTCTATTTTGATTGCGTTAAGCGCGGATAAAAATGACTTGCGGATTTGCCGATGTCATCTAGGTGTTAACCTACACTTTTCTAAGATGTCATTCTATAGATTGATGACCTTGGTTAACAAACCGAATTTATTATAACTTATTGTAATTACTTTTATTGATTTAATAACTTTTTAACTTTAGTGTCAGTGGTTAATTTAAGATTGACACAATTTGTATAGATTCAAAGGCGATTTTTATTAGAAAAGCCAACTAGATAGAGTTATTGTTGCTGCTTAGCGTGGCCATTGTCATTGTGTTTTATCATTGGCAAGGCTGAGTCGCCACAGGTTTAGCTCCACTGGACAGGGGCGATTTTTTACTCATCCAGTGGACTAAGGTAAGTGGACTGCTTTGGTGGATTAAGCTCTAGTGACAAAGATTGGAAATTGTTATGTCACCGGCTCATGTCCGTTAACATAGCTAAAGTTAGGCAAAGGAGTGCGTTTTCTGCTGGTTGCAGCAGTGACGTTGCATTAGTTGTAGGCAGCTGTCTGCAAAAGGGGAGTTTATAATGAAAAAATGGTTGTTAGCCGTCGCTGTGTCGGCCGCATTAACCGGGTGTGTTGCATCGAATACTGAGAGCAACTTGCCGCAAGGGGTGTCATTAGTCGAAACGGTGCAAGTTGCCGATTCACAAGTGGGCATTGCTTATAAAAAGTATCAATTAGCTAACGGCTTGACCGTTATCTTGCATCAAGATAATTCCGATCCTTTAGTTCATGTTGATGTGACTTATCATGTTGGTTCAGCGCGTGAATTACCTGGACGTTCCGGTTTTGCGCATCTGTTTGAGCACATGATGTTTCAGGGCTCTGAAAATGTTGCCGATGAGCAGCATTTTAAAACAGTAACTGAAGCTGGCGGAACCTTAAACGGTACCACTAACAGCGATCGCACCAACTATTTTGAAACGGTACCCAGTAACCAGCTTGAAAAAATGTTGTGGCTCGAATCTGACAGAATGGGCTATTTCTTACCCGCGTTGACAGAAAAGAAATTTGAAGTGCAGCGTGAGACGGTAAAAAATGAGCGTGCACAACGCATCGATAATCAGCCTTATGGCCGTATGGGCGAGCGTTTTGACCAAGCATTTTATCCTGTCGGACATCCTTATTCTTGGCCTGTCATTGGTTGGCCTGATGATCTTAACCGTGCTGATGTGAATGATGTCAAACAGTTTTTCCAGCGTTGGTATGGTCCTAATAACGCCACACTCACAATAGGTGGTGACTTCGATGAAGTGCAAGCTCTTGCTTGGGTGAATAAGTATTTTGGTGAAATCCCAACGGGGCCATCAGTCTCTGGAGAAGCGAAAACACCTGTCACCCTCGACAGTACGCGTTATATCTCTATGGAAGATAGAGTGCACCTGCCACTGCTTCGAATTGGCTTCCCAACGGTTTATGCCGGTCATAAAGATGAGGCCGCGTTAGATCTGTTAGCCAATATTATCGGTGGCGGCCCGACTTCAATTGTATATAAAAACTTAGTTAAAGACGGTTATGCGGTTCAGGCGGGAGTGAGTCATCCCTGTCGTGAGTTGTCATGTCAGTTCGCCGTTTATGCCTTAGCGAATCCTGCTCGCGGTGGTCAGTTAAGTGATATCGATAAGCGAATTCAAGAATCGATTGCCGAATTTGAGCAGCGCGGTGTTACCGATGATGATTTGCAAAAAGTAAAAGTTCAGTTTGAGGCCAATACCATTTTTGGCCTGCAAAGCGTGAAAGGTAAAGTGTCTACCTTGGCGGCTAATCAAACCTTCTACGGCAATCCCAATATGATTGGCGAAGACTTGAAGCGCTATGCCAGCGTGACCAAAGAAGACGTGATGCGAGTTTTTAATACTTATATTAAAGGCAAGCCTATGGTGGTGATGAGCATTGTACCTCAGGGACAAACTCAATTGATTGCCCATGCAAACAACTATGAGGCACCAGCACCTTTAGTGGCTAAAGAAGCGGTTTCAGGAGTGATTGATGTGGCTGCTGCAACCTCATCATTTGACCGTAGCGTGATGCCTGGTGCACAAGCCGCCCCTGTTATCACTGTGCCAACGCTTTGGACCGACAAGCTCAGCAATGGCATTGAGGTGATGGGAACCACAAGTAATGAAACCCCAACCGTGGAGTTGGTGATCTATCTTGATGGCGGTCATCGTTTAGTGGATGTTAAACAGGCGGGGCTCGCCAGCTTAACAGCTTCATTACTGAATGAGTCAACCACAGAACATAGCACTGAAGAGTTAGCCCAAGCATTAGAGATGCTCGGTAGCTCGGTCAGCTTTAGTGCCAGTAATTACCAAAGTTATATTAAGGTATCGACCCTCACATCGAACCTAGATAAGACTCTGGCGCTAGTGGAAGAGAAGCTATTTAAACCTGGCTTTAATCCTGCAGATTTCGAGCGTGTTAAGCAGCAGCATCTGCAAAGTCTGCAACACATGCAGTCTGATCCTAACTACATAGCCGGTAGTGGTTTCCAAGCGTTACTGTTTGGTCAAAACAACTCATTGGGTGTCAGCGTTGAAGGTACTATGGCGACGGTTTCGGCATTGACTCTCGATGATGTCAAAGCCTTCTATCAGCAACAATATCGTGCTGGTAACGCCAAAGTGGTTGTTGTGGGTAGTCTGAGCCAGTCACAACTGCTCGGCAAGTTACAAGGCTTGTCAAATTGGCAGGGTGACGCCAGTGCTACGCCAGCGCTTGGTACTTTACCCGTAATCGATGCAGGTACGGTTTACCTAATTGATAAACCGGGTGCTGCACAGTCGGTGATTAAAGTGGGCAAACGTGCACTACCGTATGATGCGACCGGTGATTACTTTAAATCTTACTTGATGAACTACCCGCTAGGTGGTGCTTTCAATAGTCGTATCAACCTTAATCTTCGTGAAGATAAAGGTTATACCTATGGTGCCAGAAGTTACTTCGTTGGCGGCAGTGAATTAGGTGAGTTTGAAGCGACAGCCAGTGTGCGTAGCGACGTTACTGCACCGGCACTTGTCGAGTTCGCTAAAGAGATAAAAGCTTATCAAGCTCAAGGTATGAGCGATGCTGAGCTTAGCTTTATGCGAGATTCTATCTCCCAAGGTCAAGCGTTAGATTATGAAACGCCATATCAGAAAGCCGGATTCATGCGTCGTATTCAACGCTTTAATCTCGATGCTGACTTTACTCAACAACAGGCTAAGATCATCAATAGCGTTGCAAAAGATGAATTGAACCAATTGGCGAGTAAAGAACTAAACTTTGACCAAATGGTGATATTAATTGTTGGCGATAAGGCCAAAATTGAATCAAGCATTAAAGCTTTGGGTTATAAAATTAAAACCTTAGAGTTGTAATTTTAACTTCCCATCCCAATGTTGTATCTACGGTGACCTCAAATGGGGTCACCGTTCTATTTTATTTCCCTTGCTATTTATCTAGTCCAGAGGCTATTTTGTGGTGACGGAGACGTATTTGCAGACCATGTTTGTAAATGATCATACAGAAGCAATGAGAGACACAGATATTGAATTCTTTCAATGAAGTTATTGGCTTACTCAATGATGAGCAGGGACGAAAAGCGTTGCAAGGAATGCAGCGCGGAATTGAACGCGAAGCACTACGTATCGAATCCAATGGCCATTTGGCTATGGATAAACACCCTAAGCGTTTAGGTTCGGCGTTGACGCATTCGCGTATTACCACAGATTACAGCGAGTCATTGTTGGAGTTCATCACCCCTGTCTATCAGGATATTGATGCCTTGTTGACCGATCTCACTCAGACTCACGCCTTTACGCTTCGCAATATTGGTGCTCAGCAATTATGGCCTGTGAGTATGCCTTGTTATGTTGGCGATGTGGCTGATATCCCGATTGCCGATTATGGTAGCTCGAATAATGGCCAGATGAAGCGTCTTTATCGCAAAGGGCTCACTTATCGTTACGGCGCACAGATGCAGATCATCTCGGGTGTGCATTTTAACTTTTCTGTTTCTGAGTCCTTATGGGATCGCCTATATGAAGCCTCGGACAAAAGTTTGAGTCGCTGCGCATTCCAGTCTGAATCTTATTTTGGTTTAATTCGTAATTACCGCCGTTTAGTGTGGGTCTTACCTTATCTATTCGGCGCCTCTCCGGCACTATGTAGCTCGTTTATTAAAGATAGAGAAACCTCTCTGCCGTTCCAAAAATTGGGTAAGGGCAGCTTATATCTACCCTATGCTACGTCACTGCGTATGAGTGACTTAGGTTATACCAACAAGGAACAGGAACGTTTAAATATTAGCTACAACTCGTTAGCTGAGTATTTAACTGGCGTTAAAGCCGCGATTAAGATGCCATCGGCGCAGTTTGAAGCTATTGGGGTTAAAGTCGATGGTGAATATCGCCAACTGAATGCCAATGTTCTGCAGATTGAAAATGAATTTTACTCACCTATTCGAGCTAAGCGTGTCACCCTTAGCGGTGAAAAACCTTCTGAAGCCCTAGCCAGAGCAGGTGTAGAATATATCGAAGTTCGAGCCTTAGATGTGAATCCTTTCTCCCCCGTGGGGATCGATGAGCAGCAAGTGAGATTGTTAGATCTGTTCTTGTTGCATTGTCTATTAAGTCCATCGCCGAAAACCTGTGAGCAGGATGAAAAAGCTATATCCAGTAATCTCAATGCGGTGATTGTTGAGGGGCGTAAGCCGGGATTACAGCTTAACCGCCATGGCGAGTCGGTTGATATCCATACGTGGTTAACCGAACTATTTGACCAGTTTGCGGTGTTGGCTAAGTTACTCGATGGTGAACAATCGGACTATCAAGATGCGTTAGCGCATTGGCAGTTAGCGGTCGATGATCCTGAGCAAACCTTGTCGGGTAAAATTATGGCGGAGTTAACCTCGCAGCAGATCGATCACAGTACTTGGGTGAAAGGTTTGGCTAAGCAGTATTCTCAGCAATTAATGGAATATCCATTAACGGCTGAAACTGAAGCTAATTATCGCGATGCTGCCGAAGTCTCATTACAAGAGCAAGCGCAGTTAGAAGCAGACTCGGTACTGAGTTTCGAGGCGTTCCTCAACGACTATTTTGCCGATAAACCGCTTGAGGTTGAGCAAGTAGGATGAAATCGACAACGCTGTTGTTAACCGTTTTACTGGTTTTGTCTGGCTGCGCTTCCGGGCCAGATGAGCAGCAACCTTGTGGCACAGTGTCTGGCTATTTAATGCCAGACATGACTCAGGGGTTATATCGCGCAGTAGTGACACACCTTAATGGTACTCCAGTGATCTCAAGGCCAAATTATCAACTGGCACCGGGCAATTACCAATTTACGCTCGCCGAACTTATCGACTCTCCTGAGTTGAAAGTCAAACTTGCAGCAAGACAAACTAAAACTATTGATATCAAGGTCGAAGTGAATCAGCGTTATCATCTAGCGGCCGAATTTAATCAAGACAGAGTCTATCGTGGTCTAGATACAGAATACTGGCAGCCTAAGGTATGGAAACAAGAGTCACATGAATGCAATTTAGTGGCTGATCCAAGCCAAGAATAGCCGTTAAACATATTGATTATGGCCTTGTTCGATGTGACACTAGGGCTTTGATTCGCTTCTTTATTCGGCTTTTTATGACATTTACCTCCCGCTTTATACTTGGTCTTGTGACACTGTTTATCAGTGGCTGCGCGACATCTCCCCCGAAAGATCCTGAAAATTTATGTGCCATTTACCAAGAAAACCGTGATTGGTATGAAGCTGCGGTCGATACCCGAGAAAAGTGGGGCGTACCAGTGCATGTGCCTTTAGCCATGATGTATCAAGAAAGCTCTTTTAAACACAATGCCGCGCCGCCGATGGAATACTTTTTAGGTTTCATTCCTATTGGTCGAGCTAGCGATGCCTATGGTTATGCTCAGGCTAAGACCATGACATGGGACGATTATGTCAAAGAAACGGGTAACTCTTGGTCGAGCCGCAGTGATTTCGATGATGCTATGGATTTTATGGGCTGGTTTATTTACAAGACCAATAAAATTAATGGTGTGTCAAAGTGGGATGCGCGCAATCAATATCTTAATTACCATGAAGGTTGGGGTGGGTATAAACGTAAAACCTACTTAAAAAAGAAGTGGTTAGTGAAAGTTGCCGACAAGGTTGATCAACGTGCAAGACGTTATGCAGCCCAGTACCATACGTGCAAAGAAGATTTAGATTCATCTTGGTTGTGGCGATTGTTTTTTGGCTAATACCATTAGTTCAAGGCGAATGGATGTTGTGAATGGCTTTAATGCAGGAGCAATTAAAGGCAATCAACAGGGATGTTGTGAATGGCTTTAATGCAGGAGCAATTAAGGGCAATCAACAGGGATGTTGTGAATGGCTTTAATGCAGGAGCAATTAAAGGCAATCAACAGGGATGTTGTGAATGGCTTTAATGCAGGAGCAATTAAAGGCCCTGCAGCGCCAAACTCTCGCCGGGCGATCACATCTTTATATTGATAGGTATAACTATCGGCTGTGAATATGGTTTTTGGCAGCACAAAATAGGCTTTATGATTAAATTCGAATTGTAGCGAATGTGACACTGTTCACACTGTTAAAAAATGTCTATAATGCGCGCCAAATAATAGCCTCACCCTACAAATAAGGATAAAAAGATGACTAAGCCATTTGTTGCAGTATTAATGGGTTCAGATTCTGACTTGCCAACTATGCAAGCGACTCTAGATGTTTTAAAAACTTTCGGTATCCAATTTGAAGCTAAAGTAACTTCAGCACACCGTACTCCTGCGGCGACTCACGCTTATGTGACCGATGCTGAAGCACGAGGCTGTAAAGTCTTCGTATGTGCTGCTGGCCTTGCTGCTCACCTAGCCGGTGCCGTTGCTGGTATCACTACTCGTCCAGTTATTGGTGTACCAATCGATAACGGCCCACTTCAGGGCCATGACGCGCTACTTTCTACAGTAATGATGCCAGGCGGTGTACCAGTAGCGACTGTTGCTATCGGTAGTGCTGGTGCTAAAAACGCAGGTTATCTAGCGGCGCAAATGCTAGCAGTAGGCGACGATGCCCTAGCTGTAGCAGTTAAAGAAGAGCGTGCTAAAGCGGCTGAAGCGGTACAAGCTAAAGATGCTAAATTACAAGCAAAACTAGCTAACGCTTAATCGTAAAATAATGAAAAACGCCGTGAACTTAATTGTTCACGGCGTTTTTTTATGTGTTTTTAACCCTTTCTGGTTTCCCCATCGTTTGTAGACAAATAAAGCCGCTAGGTGCAGACTCTAAACCTGTGTGAGATAACCTCTGGAGTGCAGGTGGAACAGCAAGTAGAAAATGCAGTAGTTGAAGAGCTTGATCAGCAATTGATGTATCAATATGCCCAAGGCGATCATCAGGCATTTGCTCAGTTGTATAACAAGCATAAAGGGGCTTTGTATCGTTATTTTGTCAGGCAAATGGGCGATCGTCAGCTTGCCGAAGATCTATATCAAGAGACTTGGAGTCGAGTGATTAAGGCGGCTGAAAATTATCAATCGAAAGCCAAATTTACCACTTGGTTGTACACCATTGCCCATAACTTGCTGGTGGATCATTACCGCGCTCTAAAGCCGGTCGATAATTTTAGCGACAAAGCCGAGGCTGAGCATGAGCTAGAGGCATTGTTGGAAAGTGAGGAACTCAGCCCAGAATCACATAGCGAGCAGCAGTTGAAGGCGAATATTCTATCTGGATGTATCGCGTTATTACCTCAAGTCCAAAAAGAGGCGTTTCTGCTGAGTATGGAGTTAGGCCTAACAGCCGCAGGGATTGCTGAGGTGGTTGGAGCCGGAATGGAAGCGACCAAGAGTCGTATTCGGTATGCCAATCAGGCGTTAAAAGAGTGTGTTCAACGCCAGTGGCAGGAGCAATAATATGCAGCAAAATCATTCTAATGAGCTTAGTGATGAGCAGCTCAAGCAGCTTTATAAAGCCCAGGCAACTGAGCAGCCCAGCCAAGCTTTAGATGAGGCTATTCTTGCTAAAGCCAAGCAGCAACAGTCCAATCGAACTCAGCCTGCAGCTAAAGGTAATTTGGTCTTTTTACGTCAATATCGCTGGCCAATCTCTACCGCGGCATCGGCTTTCTTGTTGGTGAGCTTATTGCTACTTAACCCTAATAGTGTCAATGAACACAATGGCATAGACGGCTCACTGCAAGGTGTGCAGCCTCAAGCGGCAAGAACCTTAATGGCGCCGCAAGTGAATAAACAAGTTCAGCAGACTGCTATGCCGGAGCAAAAGGGCACAGAACCAGCATCAGAGACTATCGCGACAGATACGACAGCAACTTCTATCGCTGAAATGCAAAATCAGGCGCGAGCGACAATTTCGGATCTGCAGGCGTTAAATCATCTGCAACAACTTACCAAAGCTGAGGACTGGGCTGAAGCCAATAAGTTGCTGCAACGCATCAATTTACAGCGGCCTCAACTTGCTGACCCTAAGCATCCGCAGCATCAGCAGTGGCTTGAGCTGAGCAAGATTATCGCCACACATCCTCTTCCTTAGGCGCTAGCGTTAGGCTTTATTGATTCATCTCGACTGGCGACAGTGACATGGCCGTCACTGTCGCCTGGCATGTTTACATTTGCTAATACTTCTTTGGCGATAAAATACTGTAGATTTTATAAAAGTTTGATACTTTGTTGCACTGAAAAGAATCACAGTATCAATCAGTTTAATTAAGTGATCAGCGTTTTTATTGGGAAAGTTTTCGATAACAGAGTTAGGTTGTTTCGATAGTTTTTACAAGCAAGGATGACGATTGCGATTGATGCTATAACATCAATGGATCGAACATGAAGCTAAGCCCGAAATTTAGTCATCTATTTGCCAGTTGTGTGCTCGCATTAGGCACAATGCATACCAGTGCGGTATTTTCTGCAACCGAAGCGGCCATCTCAGGTGCACAAAACCAAGGTTATTACCGCGCTCCAGCCCTCAACGACAACACCTTAGTGTTTACAGCCGAAGGCGATTTATGGACTCAGTCATTAAACGACAAACAGGCGCGTCGACTCACGAGTCTGCCTGCGGAAGAGTTGGGCGCAACAATTTCAAAAGATGGCAAGTGGGTGGCTTATGTCGCTAATTATGAAGGCGCCAGCGAAGTTTATGTTATTCCCATTCAAGGCGGTGTTGCTAAACGAGTCAGTTTCGAGAACAGCCGCGTGCGCGTGCAAGGCTGGACCGCAGACGGCCAAGTATTGTATTCGACCGATAACGCTTTTGGCCCAGCGAACTATTGGGTATTACGCAGTGTTGATCCTGTTAGCCTGACGACCACCGACTTGCCTCTGGCCGATGCTATCGAAGGTGCGATCGATGATGCCGGTAAAAATCTGTTCTTTACTCGCTTTGGCCTGCAAACCACAGGTGATAACGCCAAGGTTTATCGTGGCGGTGCCAAAGGTGAATTATGGCGCTACACCTTAGGTAGCGACAAAGAAGCGGTGTTGTTAACAGCTAACCATGAAGGTTCGGTACGACAACCTATGTTATGGCAAGACCGACTCTATTTTGTCAGCGATGCCAGTGGCAATGACAATATCTGGTCGATGGATTTCTCTGGCAATGATATTCGTCAGCACACACAATTTAGCGACTGGCAAGTGCGCGGCGCGCGCATCGATAATGGCCGTATTGTGTTCCAGCAAGGCGCCGATATTAAGCTGTACGATATAGCTGCCAACCAAACTCAAACTCTCAATATTCAGCTGACATCTGACTTTAGTGAGCGACGCGAACATTGGGTTAATCAACCTATGGATTACGCTAGCGACACTCATTTGTCGCCATCGGGAGACAAGGTGGTGATCACCGCCCGTAGTCATGTGGCGATCGCGGGTATCGATGGTTCTCGATTAGTAGAGTTAGCATTAACGGGTGAGCATCGCGTGCGTAACGCGCAAATGAGCCCTGACGGTCAGTGGGTTTATGCCATCAGCGATGCGTCTGGTGAGCAAGAGATCTGGCGTTATGCCGCCGATGGCAGTCAGGATGCTAAGCAGCTCACCAAAGAGGGCGGCAGCATGCGTATGGGTCTGCATCTGTCACCCGATGGACGTTATATCGCGCATGATGATTATGACGGTAACCTGTGGTTACTCGATATCAAAAAGGGTAAAGACCGTAAAATTATCACCAATGGTCAGGGCTTAGGCCCTTATGCTGATGTGGTGTGGTCTGATGATAGTCAGTTTATTGCCATCACTAAAAATGAGATTGGCCAGCAGCGTCCACAAGTGGTGCTGTATTCCTTAGATGACGATAAAGCGCAAACACTGACCAGTGATAAATATGAGTCTTTCTCGCCAGCCTTTAGCAACGATGGCAAATGGCTGTACTTTATTTCTAACCGTGAATTTAAAGCTACGCCGACTTCACCTTGGGGCGATCGCAACTTAGGCCCCGTGTTTGATAATCGTGGACAGATTTTTGCGCTGGCATTAAATTCGGCGGCCAAGTTTCCTTTCAGCAAGCCTAACGAACTCACCACTAATGATAACTCGGGTGAAGATGATGCTGACAGCAATGAAATTGAAGTTCAGTGGCAAGGTCTGAGTCAACGCCTGTACCAAGTACCTGTTGCTTCGGGTAACTACAGTAATTTACAAGTGACCGACAAAGGACTTTATCTATTAGCACATTCGGCAACGCCCGGTAGCAGCGCATCATTAAAGTGGGTTAAGTTTGACCCTATCGCGCCTAAAGTCGATACCTTTGCAGATGACGTGGCTAATTATCAGCTCTCTGCCGATGACAGTAAATTGTTCGTGCGTAAAGGCAGCAATGGTGGCAAGGAGATGTTGATTGTCGATGCCGGTGAAGCTTTGCCCAAAGAGGTTAGCAACGCTCGGGTGCAAACACAGCAGTGGCAATTAGCCATATCACCACAACAAGAGTGGCTACAGATGTTCGAAGATGCTTGGTTGATGCACCGAGATTCATTCTTCGATAAGAAGATGCGCGGTGTCGATTGGAGCGCCACTAAAGCCAAGTATCAGCCGCTGGTGGCAAGACTGACTGACCGTAACGAGTTAAACGATATCTTTAAACAGATGATGGGCGAGCTTGACGCGCTGCATTCTCAGGTGCGTGGTGGCGATTTGCCATCAAACCCTGATACGCCAGTAGGCGCTAACTTAGGTGGCCGTATTGAGCAAACTAAGCAAGGAGTTAAGATAGCTCACATCTATCAAAATGATGCCGAGTTACCTAGTCAGGCTTCGCCGCTGAATCGTATCGACGTCGATGCCAAGGTGGGCGATATCATAGTGGCGATTAACGGCAAGTCGGTTAATACCGTAGCTGACGTGGCGCATCACTTACGTAATCAAGCGAATAAGCAGGTATTACTCACTCTAAAACGCAGCAGTAAAACCATTAAAACGATAGTGGTTCCGGTGAACAACAGCACCAATGGCAAACTGCGTTATTTAGATTGGGTTAATTACAACAGCGATAAAGTTACCGACAACAGCAAAGGCGATATCGGCTATTTACATCTTTATGCCATGGGCTCGGGTGATATTGCTAACTTCGCCCGTGAGTTTTATGCCAACATCAACAAGAAAGGTCTTATCATAGACGTACGCCGTAATCGCGGTGGTAATATCGACAGTTGGATCATTGAAAAACTGCTACGCCGTACTTGGATGTTCTGGCAACCTACTCAAGGTGATGCCAACCCCAATATGCAGCAGACTTTCCGTGGCCATATTGTAGTGCTAACCGATCAGCTGACTTACTCTGATGGTGAAACTTTCTCTGCAGGGATTAAAGCTTTAGGTATTGCGCCATTGATTGGTAAACAAACTGCAGGTGCGGGTGTTTGGCTGTCAGGGCGTAACGCGTTAACCGATAAAGGTATGGCGCGTGTGGCTGAATATCCGCAGTATGCAATGGACGGACGTTGGATTGTCGAAGGTCGTGGAATTAGCCCTGACATTGAAGTTGATAACCTGCCATTAGCCACTTTTAAAGGCGAGGATGCCCAGTTACAAAAGGCGCTGAGTTACTTGAAGGAAGAGTTGGTTAAGCAACCTGTAAATCCATTTCAGGCGCAGCCAATGCCAGCTTCTGGTATGGCGCAAGACGTTAAATAAATTAGCCTGATTGGCTGGTTAATTTTCAATAAGTTTAGAAGGCTACCGACCATGTAGTTCCCAGGTCGGTGGCCTTCGTTTTATTGGTGGTATTGATTTAACGGTTCATGAGGATTCTTTTGACTGGAAGCGCTTAAAACACAACATTAGGTCTACACTAGATGTAGATTAAGTTATCGTTTGAAGGGGATATTGGTGCCTGTGTCGATGAACGCTGTAATGTAGTACAGGTTGACCCTGACAATGTGGTATTGACCGAGGTTACTGCGCCATTACCCGACATAGGTTTAGCGGCGCGCTACCAATTAGCTTAACTATCAAAGGGAATATGATTGAGCGTTATCAGAATATCCTTGGATAAGCTATTGGCAATAAAACAGTTTTTATGGGCTAAGGCGTGCATTTTGGCTAATCGCTGCTCTGTGAGCTGCTCAGGTCTTTCAAAGGTGATTTGCGGAGCAAGGGTAATTTGCGTAATGGCTGTGCGCCCCTGTTCATTACAGCCTAATATTGCCGTGCAGCTATCGTGATAACTGACCACATTAAGGCGCATCTTATTAGCGATAGTCAAAAAACTCAGCATGTGACAACTGCTTAGTGCCGCCAGTAAGCTCTCTTCAGGGTTAACTCTGTCATCGGCACCTAAATAATCAGCTGCAGCCGAGCCTTCCAGCGTTTGACCACTGCCAAATTCGATTAGGTGATCTTTACTGTTGTTGCCTGTAAATTGACCTGTCCAAGTCAATGTTAGCGAGAAAGCCATCGATAACGCTCCATTTGGGAAATTCTAACGCTTAATTAAAGCGGTTAAGGCCTAATAAAACTGTATCTGTTTCGTCAAGCCGTAGTTCAAGGCAAGCTATATTATCAATGAACTACAGATTAAACATTGTTTAATAAGCCTTAAAAACCCACTCTTTAGTGGTGATAGTTCCCATTCGGGCATGAGTTTGCTTGCTTTCGTTAGTGATAGCAGGTAAATCTTATTAGGCTACAGAATAGATATTTGCTTGGTTTTGACCCATGCTTAATGGGAATCGAATAAAAAAGTGCTGAGGCCTTGTTTTTTCACCTTTCCACCCCAAGTTCTTTATTGAAGTCATTCAAAAAAAGGAAAACCTATGAAAATAAATCTTTCCGGTCATCACGTAGATATTACTGATTCAATTAAAGAGGATGTAAACCTAAAGTTTTCCAAAATCGCTACACATTTTCCCACCCTTATCTCGCTCGATATCATCATTTCTAAAGAGCATGGCGAATTCCAAGTTGAGCTTAGAACGAATTACGAAGGTAGCCGGATCTCAGCATCGGGTAGTGACGCTGTAATGTATCCAGCTATTGCGATGGCGGCCAAGAAACTTGACGCTGCGCTGAAACACCGCAAAGGACAACTGAAAGCAGATTTACATCAAAAACCAGTGAGCACAACGCCAGAAATTGCCGCTGAAATCATCCAAGAGATGAAATTGACCTAAAGCTTTTGAAAACAAAAATTAAACACAAGCCACCGAAGGGTGGCTTTTATTGTGTCTGAATTTAGCGACATTAATGAGTACGTGAGTTTGTGTAAAAGCGCTGCGTGACAACAGTGAGCTAAAGCTGACGACTAAGGTGTGCCATTTTACCGCCTTTCAGATGTGACAAAGGGTTAGCGTTTCCGCTAACCCTTTGTTTTTATTGGTGGAGGCGGCGTCACCTGAATTAACTAGTTAAATGTTTGTTTTTTATAGTGTTAAACAAAGAACTGTTCTTAAGGTGTTACTTCTAGTGTTACTAAAAATCATGGTTAATGGCAATTGTGCTAAATGCGCGCAAACATCTTATTAAAATTTTTGCCCTCTTGATGGAATCTTAGGTGACCGTTCCGATTAAGTCGGACCTTACCTGTAAACGGGTGAGTGATATAGCCCCATTGACCGTACCTGGAAAAGTACAGCACGTAATCTATATCGACCCCATCCCACTGTGACTGGACAACGACGTTTTCTTCATGAGTATCGAGAGACTTTACTTGGATTCGATAAAACGAGCTGCCATCCGAAATAACCAAGTCGGTTTTACTGCCATGGTCAGCCATGGGTAAAAAGACTTCCCAGCCATCCATTTGGAACCAAGATGCAGCGAGTGTTTCGTAAGAAATGCTTTTGTAAAATTTAGCGGTTTCGGGTTTAGCTTTAGTTTGTTTGATAGGCATAATTATGATCCTGAGTTTATGCCACTGGTCTGCTATTGGCTGCATGACTGTGGCCGAAAGCTCCCATCACGGAATGCTTTCAATCAGGATTCACAACTACCTCTCCTGAGTGTAGTCCTTAGCAAAGCGGCCAAGCTTGGATTTCGGGCTCAACCCATACTCTCCATAAATGCCAATTCAGTATCACACTGGTGAATCGCGTTCAGATATAACCTAGTTATTGTTTAGCTCCTTGTCAATTGCATGTGGCTGCTTTAATTAAAAGTCTACCTATATCTACCTGGCGTAATTTCCGCGCAAGTTCGCTCAGGTACGATAAGTGCTATTGTTGTCCTATTCTTCTGTTACTTAAATAGCTAGCTAAAATATGTCTTGCTTAGCTCAGATGCGGGTAGTGGCTTGTTCTACCTATATTGATCCAAATCCTGTGTTTTCTTACATCGTTGTGGCACAATCCTGAAAGGCACTAAATCGTCTGTAAGTGTTTGTTATCTTCTAAGAAGGACCTGGATTGACAATGAGCATCAATAAAACAAAGTTGACTGAAACGGACATCATCACCAAATTCATTATGCCAGCCATAACCAGTGCGGGTTGGGATGATATGACGCAGATACGTCAAGAGGTGAAATTGCGTGATGGCAAGGTGATCGTACGTGGTCAGTTAGGTGTCCGTAAGACCGTTAAGTCTGCCGATATAGTGCTCTATCATAAACCCAGTATGCCACTTGCTGTTATTGAGGCTAAAGCCAATAAGCATGAAGTGGGTAAGGGGATGCAGCAAGGGCTCGATTATGCGCGTTTGCTAGAAGTGCCCTTCATCTTTGCTTCAAACGGCGATGGCTTTATCTTCCACGATAAGACAAAGCTTGGAACGCCCGAAGAACACAAACTAGAATCCGAAATCCGTTTAGAAGATTTTCCATCACCACAAGATTTATGGACTAAATACTGTGCATGGAAAGGTTATACCCAGGCGCAGCTTCCAATTATCAATCAGGAATATCGTGAGGAGCCAGGTAAACATCCTCGTTATTATCAACTGCAAGCCATCAATAAAACCATAGAAGCAATTTCATCGGGTAAAGACCGTGTACTACTGGTGATGGCTACGGGGACGGGTAAAACCTATACTGCATTTCAAATCATCTGGCGCTTATGGAAGTCTCGCGCGAAGAAACGTATCTTGTTCTTGGCCGACCGCAATATTTTGGTTGATCAAACCCGTATAAATGATTTTCAACCCTTTGAAACATCAATGACCAAGGTAACAGGAAGAACTGTTGACCCTGCCTATGAAATTCACTTAGCGCTATATCAGGCGCTCACTGGTCCAGAAGAAAGCCAAAAAGCCTATAAACAAGTCGATCCCGACTTCTTTGATTTAATCATAATCGATGAATGCCATAGAGGAAGCGCCGCTGACGATAGTGCCTGGCGTGAAATTCTCGAGTATTTCAAGAGTGCGGCTCAAGTCGGATTAACGGCTACTCCCAAAGAAACTGAGGAAGTGTCTAATTCAGATTATTTTGGTGATCCTGTTTATACCTATTCATTAAAAGAAGGTATTGAAGATGGCTTCTTGGCACCCTACAAAGTTGTTCGGGTAGATATAGATGTCGATCTACAAGGTTGGCGACCCACTAAAGGCCAAATCGATAACAATGGTGAAGTGATTGAAGATCGCATCTTTAACCAAAAAGATTTCGACCGCACCATGGTTATTGATGAACGTACTCAGCTAGTGGCAGAGACCATTACTAACTACTTAAAGCGCACCGACTCTATGGCAAAAACCATAGTGTTCTGTAATGACATCGACCATGCAGAGCGCATGCGCCGCGCTATTGCTAACCTCAGCCCAGATCAGATGGCTAAAAGCGACAAGTACGTAATGAAAATTACCGGGGACGATGAGATAGGCAAAGCCCAGCTTGATAACTTTATAAACCCTAAGAAAGCTTATCCCGTCATTGCTACAACCTCAGAACTAATGACAACAGGGGTCGATGCGAAAACCTGTAAGCTGGTGGTGCTTGACCAAAATATTCAGTCAATGACGAAGTTTAAACAGATCATAGGTCGTGGCACTCGTATCGATGAAAAATATGGCAAACTTTGGTTTACCATTCTTGATTTCAAAAAAGCCACTGAGCTATTTGCTGACGAACGATTCGATGGCACTCCAGAAAAAGTCATTAAAATCACGCCGACCGATATTGAAGACGAAGAAGTTGATATCGACACAATTGGCGATGATTTTCCTAACGACGATACCGATACTTCTGATGACATGCCTAACGACACCATTAATGATTCCATTGACGAAAACGACAGTGGTAATGCTGGTGTTGACGATAATGAATGGAGTGAGGATGACGAGCCACGCAAAGTACATAAATACCGTGTATCAGGTGTTACGGTCAGTATAGTCGCCGAGCGAGTGCAATATTATGATAGCGATGGCAAATTGGTTACCGAATCTTTTAAAGATTACACCCGAAAAACCATGGCGAAGCAGTTTGCTTCACTCGATGAGTTTGTAAAACGCTGGAATGAATCAGACCGTAAACAAGCCATCATAGATGAGCTCGCCAATGAAGGTATCATCTGGCAAGCACTAGAAGACGAAGTCGGCAAGGAGCTGGACCCCTTCGATATGATTTGTCATGTGGTTTACGACCAACCACCATTAACGCGCAAGGAGCGCGCAAACAACGTCAAAAAGCGTAATTACTTCACAAAATACTCTGAAACCGCGCAAGCCGTATTAGATAATCTTCTGGTAAAGTATGCCGACGTTGGCGTGCAAGAAATCGAATCCATGCAAGTGCTCAAAGTGCAGCCATTTAACGAAATTGGCAGCTTAAGCGAAATAGTTAAAAAAGGCTTCGGTGGTAAAGAACAATACGAGCAAGCCATTAGTGAATTAGAAGCTGAAATTTATCAAATTCACCAGCAATCTGCTTAACATTGCAGCAGTTAAAGCGCCAAGCAAAGCCATTATTTATAGGGCTGATTAATCACAAACTCAGCCTGTTTCCAAATAAGAGAATACAATGTCAATCAGTTCAGTTATCAAATCTACTCAAGACATCATGCGTAAAGATGCCGGTGTTGATGGTGACGCGCAGCGTCTAGGCCAAATGTCTTGGCTCTTATTCCTTAAAGTGTTTGATGCTCAAGAAGAAGAGCTAGAGTTCGAGTTAGATGATTACCGCGAACCCATCCCAGCCAAGTACCTATGGCGCAACTGGGCGGCAGATAACCAAGGCATTACCGGTGATGAGCTGCTGGAATTCATCAATGATGACCTGTTCCCGAGATTAAAAAACCTAACCGCGCCGAAAGACACCAACCCACGCGGATTTGTGGTGAAAGAAGCCTTTAGTGATGCTTTCAACTACATGAAAAATGGCACACTGCTGCGTCAGGTGATTAACAAGCTCAACGAAATCGACTTCACTGACTCTAAAGAACGTCACCTGTTTGGTGATATCTACGAACAAATTCTACGTGACCTTCAAAGCGCAGGTAATGCGGGTGAGTTCTATACCCCTCGTGCGGTGACGCGCTTTATCGTCAATCGTCTTGACCCTAAACTGGGTGAACAAATTATGGATCCCGCCTGTGGCACGGGCGGTTTCTTGGCTTGCTCGTTCGATCACGTCAAAGAAAACTACGTAACCAGCGCAACCGACCACCAAACACTGCAAAAACAAATCCACGGTGTAGAGAAGAAACAGCTGCCACATTTGCTGTGTATCACCAATATGATGCTCCACGGCATCGAAGTCCCAGTGCAGATCAAGCACGGCAACACGCTTAACAAGCCGCTTTCAAACTGGGACAGCAATATCAATGTGATTGCGACTAACCCACCGTTTGGCGGCACAGAAGAAGACGGGATTGAAAAGAACTTCCCTGCCGAAATGCAAACTCGTGAAACCGCCGATCTATTCTTGCAACTGATTGTCGAAGTATTGGATCAAGAGGGTCGCGCTGGTGTGGTGTTGCCTGATGGCACCTTGTTTGGTGAAGGTGTAAAAACCAAAATTAAAAAGATGCTGACGGAAGAGTGTAACCTGCACACGATTGTTCGCTTACCTAATGGCGTGTTCAACCCATACACGGGCATTAAGACCAACATTCTGTTCTTTACCAAAGGCCGACCAACCAAAGAAGTGTGGTTCTATGAGCACCCTTACCCAGAAGGCGTGAAAAACTACAACAAAACCAAACCAATGAAGTTTGAAGAGTTCCAGCAAGAGATCGATTGGTGGGGTAACGAGGCAGATGGATTCGCTAGTCGCATCGAGACCAAGCAAGCTTGGAAAGTGTCGATTGAGGATATTATCGAGCGCAACTTTAACCTTGATATTAAAAACCCGTATCAGGACGAAGTCGTCAGCCATGATCCTGAAGAGTTACTGGCGAGCTATCAACAACAGCAACAAGACATTAAAGCACTGCGTGACCAACTGAAAGGCATTCTCGGTGATGCGCTTAGCTCTACCATTCAAGGTAAAAAGCAAGGTGGAGAACAATAATGGCTGTAGACCAATCTCCTATGAATAACCTAATCACCGAGCATATTGATATTTGGACTTCAGCAGTTAAGACCAAATCGACCTCTGGTCGCGGTAGCAGCAAGAAACTAGAGCTTTATGGGGTTAAAAAGCTGCGTGAGTTAATTCTGGAGTTGGCGGTTCGAGGAAAGCTTGTTCCTCAAGATCCTAATGACGAGTCAGCTTCATTGTTGCTTGAGCGTATCTCGCAAGAAAAAGCGCAGTTGGTGAAAGAGAAGAAGATTAAGAAACCCAAAGTGCTATCAAAGTTACGTGAGGACGAAATTCCATTCGATATACCAGAGAGCTGGGAATGGATTAGATTAGGCGAAATTGGGTATACCCAGACGGGCGGAACACCCAAAAAAGCCAATCAAGAACATTTTGGTTCTGATGTCCCCTTTATTAAGCCTGCTGATATTACAGAACTGAAAGTCATATATGATAACGAAGGTCTGTCTACTGAAGGAGCAAAAGCTCTTGGTCGAATTGCACCTTCAGGCTCTGTATTGATGGTTTGTATTGGGACAATTGGGAAGTGCCAGTTAATTGAACATGACTGCGCTTTTAATCAGCAAATTAACTCAGTAACACCATTTCTACCACTCGGTTCGTTTATTTTTAATGCGCTAAGATCGAACTATTTTAGCAGATGTGCTTGGGAACGTTCTTCTAGCACAACAATAGCAATTCTCAATAAAGGAAAATGGGAATCTATTGCAGTACCTTTGCCTCCTGTTGAAGAACAACACCGTATCGTCGCCAAAGTCGATGAGCTAATGGCGCTCTGCGACCAGTTAGAGCAACAAACCGAAGCAAGTATCGAAGCACATCAAGTGCTAGTAACAACTTTGTTGGACTCTCTATTGTTGCCTACAGCAACGGCTGAAGGCTCTCTCACCAACTCTGCCGATGCTGACGAGTTGATGCAAAACTGGGCGCGAATCAACGAGCATTTCGATACTTTATTCACTACTGAAGCGAGTATCGACCAGCTTAAACAAACCATCCTACAACTGGCAGTTATGGGTAAGTTGGTACCACAAGATCCAAGCGATGAGCCTGCTGCTGAGTTACTGAATAGGATTGCGGAAGAAAAAGCGCAGTTAGTCAAAGATAAGAAAATCAAGAAGCAAAAGGCGCTACCGCCGATTGCTGAAGCTGAAAAGCCGTTTGAGCTGCCAAATGGATGGGAGTGGTGTAGATTTGGAAATGTGTTTGTGGATCTAAAATACGGTACATCGAAAAAGTCTGACTATAAAATGAATGGCTCACCAGTATTGAGAATTCCCAATGTTGTTGGTGGTAGAGTAGATCTAAGCGATCTGAAGTACTCAGTGATGACTGACAAAGAATTAGTTGATTACCAATTGCAACAAGGGGATCTTCTTCTAATACGCTCAAATGGTAGCTTAGGTATCGTCGGCCGCTGTACTGTTGTGGATAATGATTTGGTTAATACTGTTTATGCTGGCTATTTAGTTCGTGCTCGAATTCTACCTGACACTGTTAACTCTCATTATGTAAAATCGGTACTAGATTCTCACGATGTGAGGCGACAAATAGAAGGCCCTATAAGAACAACTAGTGGTGTCAAAAACGTTAACAGTACAGAACTTTCAAGTTTACTAATTCCTGTGGCTCCCGCGTGTGAGCAACTGCGGATCAATGAGAAAATAATTGAACTTCATGCTATGTGTGACCAACTAAAACAACACCTCTACGGTAACCAACAAACTTCGCTTCAGCTCACCGATGCAATTGTTGAACAAGCAGTGTAGACATGAGCCTTTACAATATCGCCAATAAAAACATCTCACGCTAACATCGACAACTCTTGCAGCCGAAGGGCTGCAAGAACGGCACGATTTACAAGAAGCGCTAAAAGGCTGTATTGATGTCATCGCTCCTGATTGTTTGGTGATATCAGAAGAGCTTGCTATTTAAAGGAATAAATTAATGCCAAGGATTGCAAAGAAATATGAGAAATTAGCCTTAACTGATGATTATTTAACAGATCCTTTGTTGATGGCTTTGGCTTGGAAAAAAAGTCATCAATATATTCGTACTACTAATTGGTATGCTGATCATTTTGAGTTGGATTTATCGGCACTTTCTTTAGCTGCCACTGCTGAAAATTGGTGCAGTAACATTAAGCAGCGTAGATTCAATTTTAAGAAGTTGGAGCTAGTACCTGCCCCAAAGCAGTATAAGTGGAACTTCCAAGATGACAAGCCTGATACAGCCTCATCTAATGAGTGCTTGTACTGGTATCCTATTGAACCTGCAGATGAAGTTCCGTTAAGGCCACTTGCTCACGTTCCTATTCGTGAGCAAAGCATGATGACATTGCTGATGATGTGTTTAGCCAATGACGTTGAAACATTGCAAGGTGATCCGTCTACTGATTTTGAATTAGTACATGAAAAGGGAATAGTTAATTATGGCAATCGTCTCTATTGCCGATATGGTGACGATGGCAAAGCTGAGCACAGCTACGGTGCTACAACCATTTACAGCAAATTTTTTACCGATAACCGTCGTTTTTTAGAGCGTCCCTATCACTTTGCGCAGCAGGCTAGAAATGAGCTTAGCGATGAGCAAGATGTGTTTATGGTTGAGTTAGACCTTTCTAAGTTTTTTGATTTAGTCGATAGAAAGATGCTCTGTAAAAAAGTTAAGGCTCTGGCTATTGCGCAGTCTGAACAGGAAAGTGAGCTTAAATTTGTCGATAAGCTGCTATTAGCATTTGAAGCATGGAATTGGAGCGAGCAAGCAACGGTTAGCTTTGAGACACTGTGCAAGTCGGATGAAGTACTCAAGGCACCGAAAGGAATACCGCAAGGAGTTGTTGCTGGTGGCTTCTTATCTAATATCTATCTTTTAGAGTTTGATAATGCAGTTAAAAGTTTAATTGGAAAGCAGTTAAATGATGATTGCGATATAGATATTACTTTAGTTGACTACTGCCGTTATGTAGATGATATGCGTCTAGTTGTAACTTCACCTAAACACTCATCGTTGACTAAAAAGCGAACACTAACTTCTTGCCAAGTTCAGCGTTTAGCTTCTTTAAAAGAGCAAGTCATCTTGTCGGTCGAGAAGCTTTTTGAAAACATGGGACTAAATACCTTACGTCTTAACAAGAAAAAAACTAAGGTTGAACTATATAAGCCAAGAACTGTTGGACTTTCGGGAGAGCTGACAAAACTTCAAAATCGTTTAAGCGGGCCAATTTCTTTTGATGACTCTCAAGAATACCTGGGGCAACTTGAAGCGTTATTATCTATGGTAGGAAGTGGCTCCTATCTTGAACAAGGTGAAGACTGCGTCACAAACCTGCTTGCACAAATAGAGCAGAAACATCTAGATATAAGGGACGATAGCCTAAAACGCTTTGCAACGAACAAAATCGCGAAGGTATTAAAAATCATTCGTAATTTTACGGCACATTCTGTAGATGATAATGGCAAGTATATTCCGTGCGATTGGGACTATCAGCAGGAGCGTTTGGCAAGGCGATTAATTGCTTGCTGGAGCCTAGATCCGTCATTGGTCGTATTGCTCAAAAAAGGCTTAGAGCTATTCCCTTGTAGCAAATTAATTAACCCCGTCCTTCAACAGTTAAAGCATAAGCTGGGTGATAAAAATGAGAAAGTGAAGGCTGTTGCCGAGTATTGTCTATCTGAAATTTTTAGGCATGCGTCAACCACTATTCATCGATTAGACCCTAAATATATTCCACTACATGCAGACCATGAAACTTTTTTTGAGCAACTTCAATATGAAGCGGTTGAGATATGCGGAAATTCTAATTTTGAAAGTGAAAAGAATTTTAATTTATTAGCTGAGCAAGCAAGATTTTTGTTACTTGTAAGACTTGATACCACTTTAGAACAAGGTTCAGGTAATGAAGATTATGATCTTATTATAAAACTGAGTAAGGGATTTAGAAAAATCAGTTTGAATGAGTCTTTCACTAGCGAAAAGCTTGCGGCTAATATTTTACTTGCAGAGCAATTAACTAATGATTCTAAGCCTCTTATTAGGGCTGTATCATGTTTACTTGATGGTTTGAAACCTACTGAATGTATGGATGTTTTATCAAACGTATCAGTGCAGAATATTAGATTTTTTAATTCGCTCGTTATGCACGCTCGTCCACTGGAATACCAGTGGCCAAAGCAACAGAGCACAAAAAATCTTATTAAGTTACACGGCACTGATAAAAGGCCTTTAAAGAAAGCATTAGAGAGTATTAAAGGGTCACAGTCTTTACTTAGGCTTATACAGCGGCCAGATAACCCGTTTGCAAATGAATTAATGGCATTAAAGTTGATGCAGGCTTTACTTGATAAAAGCACTAAATTGGCAACGGCTACGCCAAATGCGTTGATAGATATTACGACTGCGAAAGTCGAATTAATGAACAGTAGCTATTCATTACCACCACAGTTTAATTTATTTGATTGTAGCCTTAATATTGAGTTTGATTTCACTTCTTCAATTCCATTGTTAAGTACTCATTTAACAAATGGCGATACAGTCACTAGAGTCCTTCAGCGAGTTGCAATATGTACTAGATCCGCATTAATCGGCAACACAGATTGGTCTGGATATAGCTCAAACATTGAGCCAATGGTTGGTTATAGAGGTATAAAAACTAGCTCTGATAAAAGAGCTTTAGGCATGATGAATACACCGCACTCCATTGCGGGGGAGTCTGCACAAGTTTCTCACTGGTTAACGACTTTACTATCGAAGCTTTTAATTTGGCCTGGAATTTCAGTGAATGATCAAGGTTATGATTGGCCTGTGTTGTGGGAAATCGATAGCGTTAGAAAGCTTGTGGAAAATAGATTGAATGAGCTTAAGTCAAAATACTGTAAACAGACGGCCATGCCAGGGTTAATAGAAGCCGTTAACCTTGATTGGCAAGATAATAAGAAAAACCTAACTGTTGCTATGGTGCAATCTAAACTGCCTAGTAATAATGACTTTAAGCAACATGGAATAATGTTAGAAGATATTAATTTTCGGTCAAGACACAGACGTCATGTAGCAGATATTGCCGCTTTAGTTTGTAAACATATTGATGCGCAACGGACCCATGATTTAGAGCGAAGAGAACGTGGCAAGCAAGTTGACCTTATTGTTTGGCCTGAACTTGCTGTTAATCATGATGATATGGATATTTTAGTTACCCTTTCTAGGAAAACCCATTCAATAATTTACGCAGGTTTAGGTTTTATTAATCAAGATAATACAGATGGACCAAATAACTGTGCTGTTTGGATTGTGCCACCAAAAGCAAATTCTGAGCAGAAGGAGCTTATAAGGCTACAAGGGAAGCATAATATGACACCGGATGAAGCAGGAAAAATTAAACCTTGGCGTCCATATCAGTTAATGCTGGAGCTTAAGCACCCTAAATTTCCTAATAAACCTGGTTTCATGCTTACAGGTTCTATTTGCTATGACTCAACAGATATATCATTAAGTGCAGACTTAAGAGATAAGTCCAATGCCTACGTTGTATGCGCACTAAATAAAGATGTTAATACGTTCGACACAATGATCGATGCACTTCACTACCACATGTACCAGCCTGTTGTGTTGGTCAATTCGGGTGTTTATGGCGGCTCTTGCGCAAAAGCACCTTATAGCGAGCCTTATCATCGGTTGATCGCTCATAGTCATGGTAACGATCAGGTATCAATTAATACATTTGAGATGAATATGTTTGATTTTAGGCGTGATAATGTGGGTGGAAGTATGAAGTCTGATAAATTGGTTAAGACTCAACCAGCTGGTGTGGTAGAGGTAAGGAGTTAATAGTGACGTGTTTTAAAACCGGATTAGCCGCTTTACTCGACTTATCACTTTGGTCAGGTTGGGCGAATATTGTTATGGCCGTTGTCGCTGTATTAGCGCTATTGTTTGCCAGAAAACAATTACAAAGTGCTAGTAAAGATAGCAAGAGAGCTACAGCATATGCTGCTTACGCAGACTACCTTAAACTTTGTATTGAAAATGAATCATTTGCTAGAGGCGTAAAGAGTGAGATTACACGTAATGAAGATGATTATTCTAAATATCGTTGGTTCATAGCTAATATGCTTTTTGCTTTTGAGCAGGTTCTTGAAGCTTGTCATGACGACACTACTTGGCAAGAAACCATTAGGCATCAATTAAAGCGACATAAGTGGCATTTAGATAAATCTTGTTCAGCTAAAAGAGCTGAATGGAGCGATGACTTAAAAGCATTGTTTCCATAGACTGACTTAAAGGACAATTATCCATGGTTGGATTTGGTGATATTGAAGCATTTTTTGCCCTTAAAGAGCGATATGAAAAATGGCGCAAGCCTGAACCTGTTGTTACTAATACAGCCCAGCGTTTCATACGACTTTTTGAAGGGCATGGCGTAGCCCGAGCCCAGATCCCACGCTTTTTTGGCCATAACCTGACCATTCATCAAGTCGAAGATGAGGCTGAGTTATTAAAAGCTTTAGATGAAGAAATATTAGAAGCTGCGGCAGCTTTATTTGGTGTTCGGGTTGAGTGGCTAGAGGGTTGCGATGAAGATATCTACGACATAAATCTTTTTAATAAAGCACCGAAAGCCTTTGGTGATTGGCTTGATGAGCTAAAAATAGCAAATAACTTTGATACTGATGGCTGGTTAGTGATAACTCAGCGAGAAACTTATGACTATGATGGATTAATCATAATTAGAGAGCAGCTTGGGATGCTGAGAGATAAACCCATTTATCGCTATCATTTCTGTGATCTGTGGATGTTTAACTACTGGAAATGCAGGGCTGATCTTGCTGCATGCGTTGCACAAAGTCTCAAACGAGGTGTGTTTATCTCTGGTAGAGAAATATCTGAGAAAAGGTTTGCCAAGTTATCTACCTTACAATTTTTTCCTAACAGTGAAAAGGAGCACACCTCGGTGAGTGGAAAGAGGTTTGCGGCTGAAGATTTAACCATTAATCCTGAGTTTTTCGTAAGAGGTTTATTAGATGGCCAGCTTGGTATTGATTGTGCTATCAATAGATGGCTAGAGTATCACGAACAAGATTTAATGGACTCTGGCTTTGGAGATCACTGGCAGGTATTTAACGATTTTGTTCATTTAAATTCAAATGCTTGAGTTGTTTCATTGTTATCATATCATTGGCTGAAAGCCCCTTGAAAGCCCCTTGAAAGCCCCTTGAAAGCCCCTTGAAAGCCCCTTGAAAGCCCCTTTTGTGCTAGTAGTATCCAGTGAACGCTTTAGTTTTTGTTTTAGTATTAAATGATATTCTGCTGGCACCATAGTTCTTGGTTTGTGGCGGCTTTTTCCCTTTACCGCGAGCTTTCGCTAAATAGCTGACTCTATAAATGAGTCTTGCCATATTCTTGTTGTCACCCCGTTGAGTTTTGTAATAGAGGTTTGGTGGAAAGTATAGGAACCCTCCAAGCTCGCTCCAAATCCGTTGGCTAGTGATATTGACCCAGCCTGGGTACATGATGTGCTTCCCATCTAGCAGCAAAACAATGTGGTAATGAGGTGATTTGGCATTTTCTTGTTCGCGCACCCAGATGTAACCTAGGCGTTGTATTTTATATTTTGCTTTAAGTTGTTTTGAAAGCCTCCTAAAGAAGACGGTGATTTGTTTGTTAAGCAACACATAGCTCGGCTGATGAAGATCATAACGAATGGCGAGCATCTTTAGGTGGTGACTGTGAAAGTTAAAGATTTGCTCAAATGATGTTTTGAGTATTGGCGTATAACAACCAGACTTACGATTGTTTACCTTCCAATGGTAGCCGCCGTAGCAATAAAAATCAGTTGTTGATATATGCATGATTACTCGCGCTAAAGTAATTGTTTGGATAGAGAACAATCAAAGACAGATATTATTAAGATCCCCCTTAAGTCTTTTGTTGCCATAGCGCAGTGCTCTAGCAACCATCGAACATAATGATGGAATTTATTTCAAAACTAGGGGTTAAAAACCTATAAATCTTTTCCTGTTTTGACCGTTACAGTGTTTTGATATTTAAATCATTAGGTTAGAGGAGGTCGAGGACCGAAGCCCTCACCATCCTGAGTGGCGCTTACAAGCTATTTTTTCAGCTCATCCCAAGCTCGTTTTCTTGCTTCAACGAGTGACTGTATGTAGTCAGAGAGTAAATCGTCTTGAATGCCAGCAGCCATCGCTTTAATGGTTTGCTCTATCTCGTAGTCAAACCAGCCGACAGCTCTACCTCCGAGCTTTATTGGTGTTGGTAACAAACCCTCGTTGATCCGTTCATGCAATGTGCTTTTGCTAATAGCCAGCATTGAGAGGACTTCGGGCTTACGAATGATACGAATATTCTTTGAAGTGTTCATAATATAGACTCCTGTTAATACGCTAAAAGTTGTTACAGGGCTATATTGGAAGTTTTAGTGGTAAATCGGAGGTTCGAATTGAGCGCATATTTCGTGTCAATTCGAACTAGGACTTCTGATTATTTAAAAAGTTTGATGCACACGCGATCAAAGGTGCTTTTCCATTTTGAGGCATTTTCCATTTTATCGTCAAAGATCACGGCTAGAAAAGTTATGAAGTCAGAAGTCTCACTTATGGTTACCTCATTTCCCTTGCTTAACCATGTGTAATGTAATCTACTGATTAATTCACCTTTACCAGTTGTTATCTTTAATTCCATTGGCGGCTCATCAAGGTTGCCGACGAGTACTGTTTTAGAAGGGTTAGATTTCAAATCCAACCCTTGTTTTATCTGCTCTAATTTATTTAACAGCTCACTCTTTGTCTCGCATGTCTTTTCCATATCTAATCCTGCGCCAACCATGAGACAATTTTTATCACAATTATTTTCTAACTGGCTGAGAATAAGCTCTATATCATTGATTAGTAATGGGTATGAATTTGCAATAGCCTTTAGTTGCGTTAGACCATCGGAAAGGTGTTTGCTTGCTTTTTTGAGGCGTCTAAATTGTTCATTGTATTCCTTTTCTCCTATTGGATACTTGTGGCAGTATTGAACTATTGAGTCGATTTCTGTATCGCTAAAGCCTTTTGAATTAAGCCACTTTTTATTTTCTAAGATCATATTTACACCTACATTACATGAAGGTTTTTTAAACCAACTAAGCTAAAGTTTCCCGATGCTGCTTGGGTTATATGCTCGCTCCACCAAGCCATCATGACTTTCCGTCTTTCTAAATAAACACTGCGATTATAGGCACTGCGAACCTGGTTTTTATCAACGTGTGCTAGTGCTACCTCTACAACATCAGGATCGAAGCCTTGCTCGTTAAGCGTTGTACTCGCAAGCGACCTAAAACCATGAGCGGTTGTTCTGCCTTTGAGCTGCATACGAATCAACGCAGCGTTTGCCGTTTGTTCGTTGTAATGTTTTTTGGGGTTACGCGTTGATGGAAACAGATACTCGCGATGTCCACTTATTGGTCTGAGTATTTCAAGTAACGCAATAGTTTCATCGGTTAGTGGGATTTGATGATCTCGGCGCTTTTTCATTGTGCTGGCTGGAATTGTCCAAAGCCGATTTTCCATGTCAATTTCATCCCATCTTGCGCAGGCGGCTTCGTTAGGCCTAGTAATGGTATGAAGCTGCCATTCAAGTAAAAGCCTAGTTAACTTGTGAATACTCGCATTTGCTATGGCTTGCATTAGCTCCGGTAGTTCATGAGGCTGCATCGCCGCAAGGTGATTTTTCTTTGGCTGTTTAAATACGGATTTAATACCACTTAATGGGTTCGAGTGGATCAAGCCTGTGTTTACTGCAAATACCATTATCTCATTAAGCCTCTGGCATAAGCGCTTCACTGTATCTAAATGTCCTTTGGCTTCTATTGTCCGAAGGATTGAAATGACTTTCGGTGCCGTAATTTGACTGATGGGTACTTTGCCAAGATCGGAAAAAATATGCAGTTCGAGAGAACTCCAAGTCTTCGCTGCATGTTTTTCTGTTACAGCTTCTTTTTTACACTCCATCCAATCTTTGGCGACATTGATAAGTGTGTGTTCGATGATGGCATTTTGAGCTGCAAGTTTTTCATCACGGTCAGATTTGGGATCTGACCCTTGAGCGAGCAGTGTACGAGCTTCTTGAGTAAGTTTTCTAGCAACAGAAAGGGAAATATCAGGGTAGAGGCCTAAGCTAAAGTTTTTCCTTTTTTTGGTCACAGGATGGTAATAGTTAAATAGCCATAGTTTGGAGCCTGTGGGTTTAACTCTTAGTTGTAAGCCTGCGCCATCTGTAAGGTTATACTCTTTTAGTTTAGGCTTGGCTTTTTTAATTTCGGTGTCTGTTAAAGGTGTCGTTCTGCGAGCCATAGTAACATTGCCTCTAGTAACACTGAGATCACCATTTAGTCGATTTAACTATGTGACTAGAGATCGCTCAGTTACTGATAGGAGTTAATTGCTGTTTAGTAACACCAGAACGACTACTTAACGATGGTGTTACTATAAATGTTACTAAAATATCGGGATATTACCAAACGTTATTGTACATTAATGGAACAATGTTTTGCTTAAGTTATTGATTTTTGGTTTTTAAAGGCAGAAAAAAAGACGTCCTAGGACGTCTTCGTTTCTGTTATTGGTGGAGGCGGCGGGGCTCGAACCCGCGTCCAAAAAGCCTACATCCTCGGCGCTACATGCTTAGTCTCTCTTTTGGTTAACCCGGTAAACTCCGAAAGACAGGATTTTACAAGGCGAGTCCGGTACTGTTTCGCGGTTCACCCCCGAACAAGGTTCCCTCGCTATCAAATGTAAAGGTGACCATCTTAATACTCTGCCCATTTGAGAAACGTGAGCAAGATGGCTAGCTAGCCTAAGCTGCTAGAGCGTAGTTATCGTCGTTTGCAACTATAACTGTGCGGCTTTTTACGAGGCCAACCGCCCCTCGGCATGCTCCTAGGGTTTCGTGAATCTTGTCGAATCCAGAATCGCCCCCAAGTACAACTCGATTGTAACCTGTGACATCCTTTAATACCAAGGATTAATCTTCGGCTGACATTCGTTTGTTCGTTATCCGTACGTTTACACTATTATTTCAGCTGTTCAATCTTACTGAAATTAAATAAAAATACAGCCTTGTTATTGCTGTACTGCTTTTTTCATCGTACGAGATTTTTCAATTTTCCACTCGCGCTCTTTGGTGTCGTCGCGCTTGTCGTGTTCTTTCTTACCTTTACCTAAACCTATCTCAATCTTGACCCAGGCGCCTTTACGCCAGTACATGGAGATAGGCACGATAGAGTAGCCTTGACGATCGACTAAGCCTTGGAGCTTGTCGAGTTCACGGCGGTTAAGTAGTAACTTACGATCGCGCATAGGATCACACACCACATGTGTCGATGCGGTGTTGAGAGGTGTGATAGTACATCCGAACAGGTAAGCTTCGCCGTCACGTAAAAATACATAACTTTCAGACAGGTTTACTTTACCGACTCGAATCGATTTCACTTCCCATCCCATGAGAGACAGGCCAGCTTCAAATTTTTCTTCAAATTTGTAATCGAAGTTTGCGCGCTTATTGCGGGCAATTGTCGCTGGTGGATTTTTTGATTTTTTTGCGTTTTTCTTAGCCATAGGCGAGCTATTATACGCGCGGTTAGCTAATTTGGAATTGGCTGTTGTTAATATTTATGACTTTTATCGGCTTTGTTTGTTGGGTTGCTGTTTTTTTATACTTTAATGGGCTTTTGCTAAAGGTGATCCGATTGAATTGCCATGTTAAAATCAACGACTGTTTTGTCTCTCATTAGTCTTAAGGTTTAGGTTAAACACGTTATGCCGAAGATATCCCGCAGTGTGTTAGTCCGTTTTAGTGCGATGCAGATGTATCAGCTCGTCAATGATGTTGAATCATATAAAGAGTTTTTACCTGGTTGTGTGGGTGGCAAGGTTTTAGCATTTGACGGCAAAACCATGCTGGCCTCGGTGGATGTGTCTAAGGCGGGGATCAGCAAGACGTTTACGACCCGTAATCAGGTGGTGCCGGGTAAGAAAATTGAGCTTGAGTTAGAGAATGGTCCTTTTAGTCATCTCAATGGGCAATGGTTGTTTACCGAGTTGACCGAAGATGCCTGCAAAGTAGATTTTGAATTGAGCTTCGAGTTTTCAAGTTCGATTGCCGACATGGCGTTTGGCCGTGTATTTAAAGAGTTGATGACCTCGATGGTGACCGCTTTTACCAATCGAGCCAAAGTGGTTTATAACTGAGTTTTTGTGCGGCAAGGAAGGATGTATTGTTATGATTGAACAAGATAACTTTGCGGTTGAAGTGATTTACGCGCTGCCGACACAACAGAAACGTATCAGTGTTACTGTGGAACCGGGAACCAGCTGTATTGAGGCGGTTAAGCAAAGTGATATTTGCCGTTTTTTCCCTGAAATTGATTTAACGACGGTCAAGCTAGGTATCTTTAGCCGCGCAGTTAAACACGACGAAGTGTTGCTGCCGGGACAAAGAGTTGAGATTTATCGCCCTTTAATTGCTGACCCGAAAGATGTGCGCCGTAAACGCGCAGAAAAAGCTAAAGAAGAGGGCCGAGCTAATAAGACCACGGGCGGCCGAGTGAGTTAATTGCCTACAGATGTTGCTATTAAAAGCACTTTTATCTGGACAGCTTTTAAAAGCTAGGGGCTTTGTAGCAGACGAAGTAATAAAAAAGCTGAAGTTATCTTCAGCTTTTTTATTGGATGCGATTTAGCGAGGCTGTTTGTCCTGCTTGGTATTGTTTAGCTCTTGCGGCTTTTGTTCTTCCACTAGTGGCTTAGTATCAGGACGCACTTCAGGGTTAAGTGGTTCTAAATCGCCTTTATCATCAGCAAGGCTAGTGATCTCGGGTAGGCTGCTTTGATCTAGCGGCGTAGCAAATTCTGCAGACAATTCATAATCGCCAGTGACGCTGGTTAGGGTGTCGCCAGTGAAGTTGAGGATCAGTTCTTTATGGATGATGCTGGCATCACGACCACTCTTGTAGTGATAAACATAGTACCAAGTGTTATCTGAAAAACTGTCGCGTAAAACCGGACGTCCCAAAATATATTCCACTTGCTCTTTGGTCATCTGCACACGCAGTTTTTCTACTTGCTGCTTTTCCATATAGTTGCCTTGCGGCACATCTGGTTTATAAATCAGCCAATCGAAAACACTACAGCCAGTGAGTGAAAGAGACAGCGCAGCCGCGCCAAAAAGAGTAATACTATGTTTTTTAATGCTCATTGAATGCGCTACTTCCCTAAAAATCTGTCGGCCATAATACCCAAGCGATCCCCATGCTGACAAGCGCTATTGCGTTTTTATCCATAGCATTAGGATGAAACTGGGATTGAGATGACCCAAGGCAAATTATGTTTGTTTTTATTTTGTCAGGGTTAAGACAGGTTACTCTCCTATATGGTTCCGTCAGTGTAACAATATTCGACTTATTTTTGTCGAAAAACCGTTTTTTAAAGTGATTTAAGCAAAGGTTTTTCAATCCTAATTGATTGTCTGTATTTGAAAATTTCAATTTTATGGTAACTTAACGCTATTAACGTTCTGAAAATAACTTTATAACAAAACCACATGAGTAACTCAGGTAGTTTGATCTGTGTTGGAACTGGGCTTAATTTGGCCGGGCAGATAAGTGTGTTAAGCAAAAGCTATATCGAGCATGCGGATGTGGTGTTTGCCTTAGTCCCTGACGGTTTTGCACAAACTTGGTTAGAGCGGCTTAATAAAGATGTACGTTCGTTGCAAGGTTATTACGCCCAGCCGGGTGAGATAAAAAACCGCCGCGACAGTTATGAGCAGATGGTAGAGGCTGTATTATCTGAAGTCAGAGCCAACAAGAGGGTGGTCTGTGCGCTTTATGGTCATCCTGGCGTGTTTGCTTGCGTGGGACATATTGCGATTAAGCGGGCTCGACAGCTGGGGTATCGCGCCAAAATGGAGCCAGGTATTTCTGCTGAAGCCTGTTTATGGGCAGATTTAGGCATTGACCCGGGTTATTCGGGGCATCAGAGTTTTGAAGCTAGCCAGTTTATGTTTTATGGCCATCAACCCGACCCCACAACACACCTTTTGTTGTGGCAAATTGGTATAGCAGGCGAGCATACTTTAACTGAGTTTGTTACCAATTCAGAGCGGCTGCAGGTTTTGGTGGAGTTACTGAATCAATGGTATCCGCTGGATCATCAAGTGGTACTTTATGAAGCGCCGAATCTGCCGATAGATAAACCAAGGATAGAATCCATTGAGTTACAGCAGTTACCTGAGGCACAGTTAAGTTCGATAACCACTTTGTTGGTCCCACCGGTACAGAGACTGCAGGTTAATCATCAGGTGCTGGCTAAGTTGGGTATTACCGAGGCTGATTTAGGTTGAATGATAATAACCTAGGTAAAATAAATAAGCTGAAATAGTGCTGGTAAGCTAATTTTATATTCATTACAACAGGAGAGTGTATGTCTGATTTAAGTGAGTTTTTTGAAAAACTAGCCACGGATGCGCAGTTGATGGAAGCTTATCAACAAGATCCAGAGGCGGTAATGAAATCAGCAGGTTTAACCGATGAAGCGATTAGCGCAGTGATGTCAGGTGATAAGGCGGCTATCGACAAGTTGTCGGGAAATACATCTGAATTTTTCCATTACCAGATTGTTACCTCTCACAAAGATTAATCCCCTTTGAATAGGCTAATTGTATTTTTCATTTTCGCGCTTGCGCTATTATTACCTAATACTTTGCTAGCAGTTGCAAGCGCGTTCGATTCATCTCTCGATGCGATGGAAGATGCATTACGCACTCAGCCCAAAAAACTACCCGAAATTACCGCCGAAATCGAAGCTAATCTCGATAAACTTTCTAACGAGCAGAAAGCCCGTTATTTTGTGCTGCAAAGTGCTAAACATATGTATGATGCCGATTATGCCGATGCACTGAAACTGCTGAATCAGGCAGAGCAGTTTCATCCTTCCGATAAGTTACTAACCACGCTTTATTTGTATAAAGCCACCTCATTGATTGCGACTAACTCATTTTCTGAAGCCTTAGCGGTAATGGCAAAAAACCTTGAGAGAATTGAGTCTCTGGATGATGTTCAGTTAAAGGTCAGCTCTTATTTACGCTTGAGCGCACTTTTTCTTGAGATGGAAGCTTGGGATGAGATGCAGGAATATGCACATCAGGCATTAGTGTTGAATAATAATCGCGATCCTAAAAATCAATGTTATAGCTTGCTTTATGTTGCCGTGGCCAGCCTTAAGTCTGGCCAATTAGACACAGCATTTGAGCAGTTTCATGCTAGTAAGGATTATTGCGCTGAACATCAGTTGCCATTGATTGCCGCCATGTCTACAAAAGGCGTCGGTGAGGTTGAGTTAGAGCGAAAAAACTACCAGTCGAGCATAGGTTTTTTAAACCAAGCGCTGAGCGATTATGAGCCGTTTAATTATCAAATTGAAATTAACCATATCTATGCCTTACTGGCACTGGACTACAACGCATTAGGCGATGTAGCCCAGGCCAAACACTTCGCAGATCTGTTACTGAAACAGGCCAATGACAATGCCATTAATCAGCAATATAAGAAGTCGGCATATCAAGTATTAGCTGAGGTTTATGCCAATGAGGGTGAGTATCGACTGGCTTATCAAAATCTTTCTCGTTTTCATGACGTTAATGAGATTTTGCATAACGAAACTAAGGTAAAAGCGTATGCCTATCAGATGGCTAAGTTTGAAAATGCCGAGAAGTCACGTCAAATCAAGATGCTCAATCAAGATAGAGAGCTCTATACCGCACAGCAAAAGGTGATGGAGCTAGAGCGTTACAATGAAAGTATGGCGCTAATGATTTTGTTGGGCTGCTCTGTTGGCTTTGTGATTTTTGGTTGTACCATGTTTATCCAAAAACGTAAGTACAAGCGGATTTCTCAGCTTGATCAGCTGACTGGGATTTTTAATCGTGGCACAGGGCAAGATTTGGCGGAAAACCAATTTATTAAGGTGCTTACTCGTAATGAAGACTTTAGTATCATTATGTTCGATCTCGATTACTTTAAAGCCATTAACGATACTCAAGGCCACAGTGTTGGTGATTGGGCGTTAAAGCAAGTGGTAGAGGCCGTGAATCCATTGCTTAGAAATCGTGACCTGTTTGTGCGCATGGGGGGAGAAGAGTTTGCGGTTTTCTTACCCAATACCGATATTCAGGCTGCGCTCGCTATCGCTGAGCAGTGTCGCCAAGCGATAGAGCATATAAATACCAAGCCTCACAATCGTGAGGTGCATATTACTGCAAGTTTCGGTGTGTGTTGTCGTGAAGAGCATGACTTGAGTTTAGATCCGTTAATGACTCGGGTTGATATGGCCATGTATCAGGCGAAATACCGTGGTCGTAATTGTGTGGTGCAGTATGCTCCAACTATGAACCAAGATAACCCGCCTTGTAGTGAAATTGCTTAACTTTGACATGGACATGACTTCTGATTAAAAAGCCCTTTTGCTTTATCGTAGGTGAAGCCTATGCCTAGATAATTATTTACCCTCTGCCATTGGTGCAATGTTACGTTTATATCCTAACTCACCAGCTGTAACCTCACTCTAAACCTTTGTTCTTTTATCAAATATTGCTGCACTAAATTCAAGCTTAAATCTTCGCTATTCTCATACCACTCAAAGTAAATTAGTGATCAGCCCGCTTTATAAAATCCTGAACTTTAACTAATCCAACAATTTCGAGTTGAAGTGATAGTCCTACCCATAAAAAAACAATTTTTTAATAATTTTTTGCGGTTTAACCAATGTTTTTTTTGATGTTGATCTAGAAACGTTACAACTATGTTGCAATGGCTGGGTTTTGCTTGTTATTACGGTTACGTAAACGTAAAGTTAAAACAGTTGTTTGAATTTATGCGGTGTAAAATTTGTTGTAAGCCATTGATTTTGTTTTGTTTGCTATGCTTTCCTTTCTGGTCAATCAAAACATTTGCAGTTTTTACTTAAGTCTAATATCAGCGTATACCCCGTAATACAAAAATTCCTCAACGTAATTAAATTACGTAATTAATTACATTGTGTCATTCTTGGTTAAGTTGTCTGACAACTTTTCTTTGTAAAATTTCACAAGCATTTAATCTGATTTAATATGTTGTTTTTAATATATTTATTTTTATCTTCTCTATTTGGTAAGACCAATTCATATAAGTTTTAAGTCTTGTTTAGTTCGTTTTTTGCACATGTAAAACTGTTGCAACTACAACAGTTTGTTAGTAGGTTTTGTTCAAAACATACATTTGTAAGTTATGTGTGAACGAGGAAATGCGGCTGTGCTTTGCTCCTATTGATAAGAGCAAGTGATGTCAACGAATTAACTCACTGTGTGGCTTGGTAGTGCCATTTACGACTTAGGTTAGGTATATAGAGATTTAGCTAACTAGAGACAGTGTTTTATAAAGCGTTTCTTATAGAGATTGAGTTTTATCGATATGGGCACTTGGGAGAAACAGGATGACTGAACCAGTACTAAATAAAGACCTTAAACAGGCATCAATTAATATCAAAGGAAAAACCATTCCTGGACAAGATGTTGTGCTTAATGAAGGTGCCCTCAATCTACTTGAAGTGGTTTGTCGTGAGTTTGCAAGTGAAGTGCCGACATTATTGGCAGCACGTAAAACTAAACAAGCGCAAATTGATGCGGGGCATTTACCTGACTTTTTGCCGCAAACTCGCGCTATCAGAGACGGTGAGTGGCAAATTAGAGGTATTCCGCAGGATCTACAAGATAGACGTGTTGAAATCACCGGTCCAGTCGATCGCAAGATGATCATCAATGCACTTAATGCCAATGTAAAAGTGTTTATGGCTGACTTTGAAGATTCTCTGGCACCGAGTTGGGAAAAGGTGATCGAAGGTCAAATTAATCTGCGTGATGCTGTTCGGGGAGATATTGAATACACCGCACCGAATACAGGTAAGCATTACAAGCTAAATGATAATCCTGCGGTATTAATTAGCCGAGTTCGAGGCCTACATCTGCTTGAAAAACATGTGCATTTTGATGGTCAGGCTATTCCTGGTGCTTTATTCGATTTCTGTGTTTATTTCTATCACAACTATCGCCAACTACTGGCTAAGGGAAGTGGACCTTATTTATACATTCCTAAGCTTGAAAGCCATGTTGAGGCTCGCTGGTGGGCTAAAGTGTTTGCTTTTGTGGAAGAGCGCTTCTGTTTAGCCCCTGGCACTATCAAATGTACCTGTTTGATTGAGACGCTACCGGCAGTGTTCGAAATGGAAGAGATCCTTTATGAACTGCGTTCAAACATTGTGGCACTCAACTGTGGCCGTTGGGATTACATTTTCAGTTATATCAAGACCCTGAAAAACCATAGTGACCGCGTCTTACCCGATCGCCAGGCTGTGACTATGGATAAGCCGTTCTTAAGCGCTTACTCACGCTTATTAGTTAAAACCTGCCATAAGCGCGGTGCATTGGCGATGGGCGGTATGGCGGCCTTTATTCCGGCGAAAGATGAAGCTCAAAATGAGTTAGTGCTGACTAAGGTTCGCGGTGATAAAGAGTTAGAAGCCCGCAATGGTCATGATGGTACTTGGGTTGCGCATCCGGGCCTTGCCGATACTGCCATGGGGATTTTCAACGAATATATCGGCGAGGGTAATGTCAATCAGCTGCATATCACTCGAGATGTCGATGCACCAATCTTAGCTAATGAGCTTTTACAGCCATGCGAAGGTGAGCGAACCGAATCTGGCATGCGTCTGAATATCCGTATCGCACTGCAATATATCGAAGCCTGGATTAACGGTAATGGTTGTGTGCCGATTTACGGTTTGATGGAAGATGCCGCCACAGCGGAGATTTCAAGAACGTCAATTTGGCAATGGATCCAGCATGAACAAAAGCTCTCTAACGGCAAGCTGGTAACTAAAGCCTTGTTTAAAGAGATGTTGGTTGAAGAACTGGCCAACGTGAAAGAGGAGATAGGACCGGATCGATTTACCCACGGCAGCTTTACAAAAGCGGCGGTGCTACTGGAAGAGATCACCACTTCTGATGAGCTGGTCGATTTTCTGACCCTACCGGGTTACGAAATGCTGACACAGTCAGAGTAAATAACTGAGTTAACAAAAGATGGAAAGGGTACCTGTAGCCCTCAAAAATATTTGGCGCCCGTTGAGTGAAGCTGTATTGATTGGCACTGAATCCTAAAATAAAGATGGAGATTATTATGACTAAGGCAACTACACAGACTTCACGTCAACAGCAAATTGATGCGATTAAGAAAGATTGGGCTGAAAATCCACGTTGGGCAGGGGTTCGTCGTCCATACACGGCGGAAGATGTAGTGGCTTTACGTGGTTCAGTGGTACCTGAAAACACGATTGCTACACGCGGCGCAGCTAAGCTTTGGTCATTGGTTAATGGTGGTGCGAAGAAAGGCTATGTTAACTCTTTGGGGGCGTTAACAGGTGGTCAAGCAGTACAGCAAGCCAAAGCCGGTATCGAGGCAATATACCTGTCGGGCTGGCAAGTTGCAGCCGATGCCAACCTTGCAGGCACCATGTACCCAGATCAGTCTCTTTATCCAGCGAACTCGGTACCAGCGGTTGTGCAGCGTATTAATAACTCTTTTCGCCGCGCAGATCAGATCCAGTGGAGCAACAACTTAAATCCAGAGGATGAGGGTTACACAGATTATTTCTTACCGATTATTGCTGATGCAGAAGCTGGTTTTGGTGGAGTACTAAACGCTTACGAGTTGATGAAAAACATGATTGATGCGGGCGCAGCAGGGGTTCACTTTGAGGATCAGTTAGCGTCGGTTAAAAAATGTGGCCACATGGGCGGCAAGGTATTAGTGCCAACTCAAGAGGCGGTGCAAAAATTGGTGTCAGCGCGTCTGGCTGCCGATGTAAGCGGCGTTGAAACCTTAGTGATTGCGCGTACCGATGCCAATGCGGCGGATCTATTAACCTCAGATTGCGACCCTTATGACCGTGACTTCATTACTGGTGACCGTACTTCTGAAGGTTTCTACCGTGTAAACGCGGGCATTGAACAAGCAATTTCTCGTGGTTTAGCCTATGCGCCTTATGCGGATCTTATTTGGTGTGAAACAGCTAAGCCAGACTTAGAAGAAGCGCGCCGTTTTGCTGAGGCGATTCACGCTCAGTACCCAGATCAGTTGCTGGCTTATAACTGTTCCCCCTCATTCAACTGGAAGAAAAACCTTGATGACGCCACCATTGCTAGATTCCAGCAAGAGCTGTCAGACATGGGTTACAAGTACCAGTTCATCACTTTAGCGGGTATTCATAACATGTGGTACAACATGTTCGACCTAGCCTATGACTATGCACGTGGCGAAGGCATGAAACACTATGTTGAAAAGGTACAAGAAGTTGAATTTGCCGCCGCTAAGAAAGGTTACACCTTCGTAGCGCATCAACAAGAAGTGGGCACGGGATACTTCGATAAAGTCACTAATGTGATCCAAGGTGGGCAATCATCGGTGACCGCATTAACGGGCTCAACCGAAGAGGAACAGTTTTAATTTCTACTAACGTTTTCGACTTGCTACTCAGGTAGCGGTTGTTCCTCGCACTGCTTCCTACGTGCAGTGCGAGGCTTTTCTTTGATTTACTTCCCCTGTTGTTGGTATTTGCCGCTTAGCTTGAGCGGCTTTTTTATTGTTAAATTAACTGCCATAGATGCCGATATGATACTGATTGGTATTACTGAAACAAACATCTGTAAGATAAGTTGTTAGGATCTGTTTATCTTTCATGGTGAAATAAAGGTCAACAGGCCCTAGCCTATTACTAATAAACTAGGCATGCTAAATTATCAGTTTCGCTTAAACACCATAGCCAAAATAGAACAGGTTTTTATTCCTACCTATCTGTTATTTATATCATTATTGAGAGTGACATCCATTTGAAGGATTCAAATCACAACAAGGGCGCCGATTATTGGACTCAGCGTATTAGTGAGCAAGAGATGCCGGCCTTGTGTTCAACGGTAAAAACCTTAGAAAAATTGGCTAAAGATGATGTTTCCTCTTTGGCCATTTTAGGCCGCAGTGTGATGCATGATAACGCATTAACCTCGCGCATTTTAAAGGTGGCTAATAGCGCTATTTATAATAAAGGCATCTCTCAGGTCACGACCGTGAGTCGGGCGGCTGTCGTGCTCGGTTTCGATACCATTCGTAATATATGTATTACCGCCAAATTACTGAGTAGCTTACTGGAAAGCAAAGGGTTATCAGAACCTGTCTATCAGCGTTTATTACATTTGATGGGAAGGGCATTTCAAGCGGCGATGCTCGCTAAGATGATGCTTAAAGATCATGATGAAGAGTTACAAGAGGAGGTGTTTATTGCTGCACTCCTGTATCACTTGGGCGAGAGTGCCTTTTGGAGTATGGGCGGTGAGGTTACCGAGCAGCTCGATGCGCGTTTATCGGCGACATCAGCAGCAGAGAGTAATAGCGTGGTGCGAGAGCAGTTAGGTACCTCTTTTAAACAACTTTCTTTGGGCATTGCCAAGACCTGGGGCTTAGGTGAAGTACTGGTTAAATCTTTGATTAACCCCGATGAACGCACTCCAGAGATACGTGCTATCTTCCTTGCTAATAAGATCAGCGAACTAATGCAACAGCAGCCACTGGATCTGCCAACGCTCAATCAGCGCATTAAACAGGCCGCCACTATGTTAGGGGTGGAAGGCGACGAGTTTAAAGGGCAGATGATCCGCTGTAGTCATGCCACTCGTAAACTTGCCGATAGTTATGGCGCCAAAGTCTTAATTGATTACCTGCCAAGCACTGAGGCATTGCTCTTGTCTGACGATACAGAGCAGGAGCGCCCAGTACGACAACCTGACATCGATCTACAGTTGAAAAAGCTACGTGAGTTAACCGATTGCGCGATTTCGCGTGCTAATTTCAATGAGGTGATCGGCATTACCTTGGATGGCATCTTAGATGGACTGGGCATGGAAAGGTGCGCAGTGTTATTACTATCACCTAATCGTAAGCGACTGCAACCAAGGTTAGTGGTGGGTGATGATGCAGAGCTGATGAAAAATCGTTTTGTGGTCGAACTCGATAGCAATAAGTCGGTATTTTCTGAAGCTATTGATTTGAAAAAGGCGATGTTTGTCGATGCGCCATTATCGGAAAAGTGGCGTTTCTATCTCGACGCTGAGCTGCTAGAGCATACTTCCGCGGCGGGTTTTATGTTGGCACCATTAGTGATTGATAATAAGGTGATAGGGCTGTTGTACGGCGATCGACATAGCTCGAATCGCACTATATCTGCTGATGAATTTGAGCGTTTTACTCATTTTGGTCAGTTGACCAATGTGTGTTTGTCGGTATCGATAGGACAGTGATGTATTACTGTCCTATCGCGTAGTGTATTATACCAATTGCAGTAATTATTTGATCATTCTTGCTAGTTAAAAATCGCCGATAACCGTGTTGTAAATTTTGTTATTAGAATAACTAGTTACTGCAATTTACGCCTTGTTCTCGACAATTTTTCCTGCGTCCTTTTCTGTTACAAACGGGCTGATCACTAATTTACTTTGATTGGTATTACTTATCTCTAACGGCTTTTATCTGGCTTGTGATTTTTTTAGCCACGTCATTAGGAATGGGGAAACTCAAGTGATATTGGATGATTTTCCAGCCTTTATCTGTGAGTAGTAAGCTACCTGTTCCGCGGCTGATGCCGTATGATTTACTGTCAAGCAATTCATCAAACACGATGACATTGCCGTGTCGTACGGTTTTACGTTCGATTAAGGTGTAATGCCAACCTTTTGTTGGGCGAGCATATTCTTCAAATTGATCCATTTTCCAATATTCGCTGGCATCGGTACCGATGAAAATGGCATTTTCACCATAAAGCGCAAAATAATTATCCCAATCAGCTTGAGCAGCATATAGATGCAAATTATCTAACACTTCATTGGCTCGCTGCTCTTCACTTATAGGCATAACAGACTTAGCGGGTTGCACTGTGAGCGGTGCCGCTTCTGGCTGTGTATCTGACTGAACAGTTTCTTGAGGTTTTAGATCTTGCTGCGATTGATTTTCCGTAATTGCTTCTTGCTGTTGAGGCTCTGTTTTTTGCGGCACAGCTTCTGTTGATGTGATTTGCTGTTGAGAACTGGATTGCGCCTGAGTGGCCACAGTTTGTTGTGTATCAGTGCCGGCATGGCTGCTCGCAGTAAACATCAGTAGTAATAGTAAGCGACTCAGTTTGACGGGCTGAGACTTTTTTAATATTGAAGAATGAACAAACATTGGCGTTCCTATTGAAGTCACATTATGACCAGTTTACTGGATTTTATTTAAAATAGTGATTTATCTTATTGATATATTAAGCAGAGATATCATTTAAGCCAAATGACAGATGCTGATATCACAATTATTGATCCGTAAGGTTTGCTGTTTGCTGAATGAGGTAGGTATAAAAGAAAAAGCTGGCAGCCAAGAGTTAACTATGAAAAAAGTCTGCTGCCAGAAAAGGGTTGGAGAAACGGTTGGACATACGCGTTATTAGCTCTTTACCCAATAGAAAAGCAAAAGTCAGGGAGACGAGATTAGGTGACAAATTATCAAAGCCTGTGAGCTTGGGTTTATCTGACACCTAATCAATTTGCTTGTTAAATAAATATCAACCAGCGAGTCGATGGTTAGTCGACCAGAATAGATCGTTCCTTTTCAAGTCTTTCTGATTCGTCGAGCGAATAATGGTGCTCGATCAGAAATCTGATCAATTTAGACTTAGCCACATCGCAGCCACTGGCTAATTCTGCAAGATGGGCTATTGCCGATTCACTTAAGGTAAATGTCGCCTTACGATAAGGGCTATCACCTCGTGGAAAGACTTTGCGCGGTTGAGACTTTATTGATGGTATTGTGCGATTCAAAATACCGTCAAATCCAGTCTCAAGTGCGATTACTTGTGCCAATTGTCGCGCCTGTTCAGGTTTTCCCGATGCGTAATGGGTGGCATCATCGATAAAATCATCAATGAAGTCATTCAGTGACATTGGGAGCTGTTCACCGGCATTGCTACGCTTAGACTGCGTAGAGTTTTTCTTGAGATCGGCCAGACCCATATTCACCCCTCAGCTGTTTCATCTGTTTTTCGGCAAGTCTGTTACGGATTTCGGTTGCGCTGGCGGCTTGTAACATCTCACAAGCTATGCTGCGGATCTCTTCCGAGGCTTTTCCATTTGGTTGGATTTCCATTACAGAAAGGCCAGACTCTTCGCTGTCATCATAAATGTTGCGACTATAAGTAATCGCGTCTAGTACATTTATATCGTACGTTTTACAGACTTCTTTAGCTTCGATAATGCGATTTGCCTGATTTGGTAGACTCGGACATTGAGTGATAACAAAGGAAGCGCGCATTTTAGGGTTAATCATCATACATGTAGCGACGATATCATCCATATGGCTAACTGTTTTTAGATCACGACGTTTAGGTCTTAGTGGCATTAATACATGCGATGCGACTGACATGGTTGCACGGAGTGCAAGATTATCCTGACCACCACAATCAACCAGAACATAATCATAATGCTGCTCTAGGCTGAGTAGGTCGTTACGAATTTTTCCGTAAAGCTGAACACAGTTGATCCCGGCTAACTCTGGATTGTTATTACGTGCCTGGATCCAGTCTGATGTGGTGCGCTGTGGATCACAGTCAACCATAATGACAGATGCGCCGCATTCAACAGTCAGAAATACAGCGATATTTTGTGCTAGGCAGCTTTTGCCGCTCCCGCCTTTTTCACCGCCAACTAATATGATCATTTTTTGTCCTCTCGACTGTCAGTGATTGCCGATGTCAGTTATGTGATGTGCTGCCGAGATAAAAGCCAATGACATAACAGGTCATTTTAGCTCGATAAAACACCACTGATAGTACAATGTAGTGCTTGGTTAAATTCGGGTCAAGTGTATGAATTTTGACGGATTTTACTTTCGTGGCACTTGTCATTATTTTGACCTTATTGTCATTTTGGCAAAATATTGACACGCAGAGAGTTAGGGTGGGGTTGTGTTAAATTGTTATTAATAATTAATAACATATCGTTAAATTGTCTTCATTTTAAAGGTTGGTATCGCGCTATGCGTTGGGCTTTTTAATAACTTGATTTTAATTGATATAACAATGAGTGCTGTTTTTTATGTTTTTTAGTTAAATTTATTATATTTTGAGAGGTTAGGGATTTGCTAACAATCTGACTGGGTTTAGGTTTTTGTTTGTGTTTCAATAGCGGCATCTAAGTTTTGATGGGAATAGGGTAATGGATCAGGCTTTATTACTCGAGGCGATTAACCAGAAGATGCCTTTTGGAAAATACGCTGGGCGTAAGTTACTGGAACTGCCAGAGCCATATCTGGTTTGGTTTCATAGTAAGGGTTTTCCTGAGGGGAAACTGGGCGAGCAACTAGCACTGATGTATGAAATAAAGCTCAATGGGTTGGAAGGGATGTTAAAGCCGTTATTGGCGGTTAAATAAGTATTCAAGGTTCAATATAGCCGATATAGACTTCGCGTTAGTGGCTGGCTAGGCGAATTAGTTCCTTTGTGGCTAACTTAAGCCTATGGAATGAGAGCTTGATCTAAATCTGTCACATTGCTAGGGATATTCGGTGGATCATTAGAGATTTATTCCCAAGCCCGTGCTTTAATGCTTCAGTAACGTTGAATATATAAGGAATCCCAATGATCGCTAAATTTGTTCGCTTAGTTGCAGTTATCACCCTGACTTTAGGCTTCTCTTCTGCTTGGGCTGCAGGTGTTGTACACGAAGGTAAAGTATTAGAAACCATGAATGCTGGTGGTTATACCTATGTGCAAATTAAAGAACCGAATAAAACGTTTTGGGCTGCGGGTCCTCAAGTTGAAATTGCCAAAGGTGATACCGTGGTTGTTCAAGAACAGATGTGGATGAACGGTTTTACTAGCAAAACCCTTAACCGTACCTTCGACGAGCTTTTGTTTGTGGGTCGTATCGATAAGAAGTGATGCTTCAAACAGGTAGATGATATAAAGTAGCGCTGATAATTACGAACAGCGCTATTTTTTTATTTGCATGATGAAGCCAATATTTAAAATTATTCCCTATGAGTCTGACTATGCGTTGCAAGTCAGTCGACTCTATCACCAAGCGATTCAACACATCGATATTGACTTGTATACCACAGAGCAGAAACTGGCATGGTCACGTGCACCTCGTTCTGTGTATCACTGGAATAAGCGTTTAAGCAAAAGTAAGGCTTGGCTAATGTTAGATACCAGCCGACAACTCGATGGCCGCTTTGTCTGTGTTGGTTTTATCAATGTAGAATCTCATTTCTATCGGCGAGGGTATATCGATAGTCTTTACGTGTTACCGGAATATCAAGGTAACAAAGTGGCCACTCTATTATGTCAGCAAGTACAAATATGGGCGCAACAGGCTGGATTACCACGTTTGTTTGTTGATGCTTCTAAGCTGTCTAAAGACCTGTTTTTATCTCAAGGTTTTAAATTGCAACATAATCGCTATCAAGAGAAGTGTGGCCAAGTGTTTCATATGTTCTATTTATCCAAGGATTTTTAAGCCACTTAGTCCTTAACGCTACAGATGACTGGTATATTCCAGTTGTGGCGTTAATAAGCCGTTAAGTCCTTGTTCTCGAGACATATAACGAATAAAAGCTTGAGGCAAGGTGAGTGACTCAATTGCCATCTGCCAATCGGCTTTAAGTAAAGCCTGATATCCCTCTTTACCCGATGCGGTATAAGCTGAAGAAACCCCATGATAAAATTCTTCGGCAACAATGGCTTGCCATAGCTCGCTTTCGCCCACAACGCGCATGACTTCCAGTTTTATGATTCGCATTCCTTGCGGTTTGCGGCCGTCATAGCAATAACGTAATCCGTAGGTATAGGGGAAACTCCCGGCTCCGGTGCCTGTAATGCTGTTATTCGTGGCGGAATTGATCGCCGACTCTAACGCCTGATATAGGTATTTACCTTGAATACGGTATTTCACCAAGGGCAAGGCAAAGGGCAATAAACGCCCAAGCACATCAGCCATTGTGACCGGGCCTTTATTTAGCGATTGTCTTACTCCGCCGGCATTGTGCAGCGCAAAATCTATCTGTGGCTCTATCTGATTGGTTTCGTGATAAATACTTTTACAGACCCAAGGAGCAATCTCGCTGCCATGTGGTAGCGCTTTACTGGGTAAGCGAGTGTGGATTAAGTTTTTCGGAATAAAGCCCAATACTTGATGTTCAAGGGCCGTAATAGCGGGGTGATAACAGTGTTTAATCACCTCGGCTAATTGCTCATCGTGTTCATCTGACAAGATAAAAGGATGCTCGGTCAGCTGTTGCAATAAGGCCTGATAATCGTCGCGACTGATCTTCTGTTCTGATTCTAGTAACAGGTGCTTATCTAACATAAAGTAGTTGCCACCCTGAAGCTCTGTGACCTTGCCATGGGCATCAAACTCGATATCAGATAGGCCTATGGTTTCGGCGTATTTTCCTGCATGCAGAATGGGGGTGTGATTGACTTGCTCACCATAGGGCAGGGCACTTAAACCTAACTGACTAAAATCCCCTTGTAAGGTATGTGAATGACCACCAACAATAAGGCTGATGCCATCGACTTCGCGGGCGAGTTGTCTGTCCATCTCGATACCAAGATGGCTGAGCAGCAGAATATGTTTAATCCCTTGTTGATGGAGCCAAGCAACGGTATTGGTCGTCGTAGCGATGGCGTTTGCAAATTCAGTATCTTCGTCGGGACGGGCTATCTGTTTCATCTGATCTAAGGTGATACCGACGATGGCAATCTGCTTATCGCCTAACGGCTTTAGCAGCACTTTGGCACGTTGATTCTGATTGTCATAATCGAGCAATCTAGGGTGGCCGAAAAGCGGTTCGGCTTTAGTTTGATCTTCACCACTTAGATCCATATTGCCAGCAAGTAATGGGAAGTTAATTCGGTCTAAGAAGTTTTTTACCGGCTCGTTACCCGCATCAATTTCATGATTTCCCAATACCATGGCATCGGGGTGCATACGGTTGAGCAAGTCAGCGTTGGCAACCCCTTTAAACTCGTTGAAATATAAGGTGCCTTGAAAACTGTCACCGCCATGAAGAAACAGGAAGTCCTGATTGGCCGCTTGGGCTTGAACGCGAGCTTGATTAACTCGATAACCGATGCGCGCGCAGCCACCACTATGGCTATACACCTCATATTGCTTACTGTTGTGAGTCAGCAGAAATTGCACTCGCGTTGGGTCTAAGTGCGAGTGAGTGTCATTGATATGGGCAAGTTTAAGTGTATAGCGTGTTGTCATGTAGGCCTCTTCAGTGGGCCGAGCAGTATAGCTTAGTGGGACTAGTTGAGAAAGGGTCGCATTAACGTAAGTGTCAGTCGCAGACTTAATTAACTATTGCTAAATGGGTCTGCGACTGGTGGTGTGACTACTTTTTATTGAGGATCATTTCGGGCTTATCGTCGCCAATATGATCGTTACTCTCGTCATCAAATGTGTCATCTTCATTGCTTTGAGCTTCGAAAGCCCCTTCATCGGAGATACGAATGCCTTTGTCTGTCATACGGCGGCGCCATAGACGTCGAGCTAGTTGACGCATATCGGTCACTGGGTCATTGCTGTCGACGATTTCCAGCCCTAAAAGGGATTCAATAATGTCTTCAAGCGTCACAATACCTTGGTTGCTACCATATTCATCGACCACCATGGCGATTTTGGTATTGCGCTTAATCATCAACTGAAACAGCGGCAAGATTTTGGCCGTTTCAGGCACAATAACCAAGTTGCGTTTCAGGGCTGAAATCGGTGCTTCAGGGGTTTTACGCTCCGACAGTAATACCGCATTACGATTGGTGTATCCAATGATGTTATCTGGATCTTCCTCGAAGATAGGGATACGAGTGAATGGACACTTTTGATGTTGCTCGGCAAAGTCTTTTTGTGTCATATCGCTGTTGAGGCTGAACATCACGGTTCTTGGCGTCATAATGGCGGTGACGGGCATCTCTTTGACGGATAACATCTGAGTCAAAATATTCAGCTCTTGCTCGTCTAGCTCTCCCGACTCATGACCTATTCTTGCCATGGCGCTCATCTCTTGTCGAATATATTGGCCATCATCGCTTTTACCTAATAATTGAGTGACTTTTTGCGACATCCAAATCAGCGGTTTGACGATACGTTCCAGCCATATAAGAGCTAATGAGACGCTGGGTGCGAGTTGACGCCAATAGTTAGCACCGATGGTTTTTGGGATGATCTCAGAGAAAAACAAAATCAGGAAGGTCAGTACCCCAGAAAATACCCCTAACATATCGTCACCAAATACCCGTGCAGCCTGTGCACCAGCGACGGCGGCACCTACTGTGTGTGCTATGGTATTAAGAGTGAGGATAGCCACCAGAGGAGATTCGACATTCTCTTTTTGAAGGTTTAATCGCTGAGCCGCAGCCGGATGATGCTCTTTTAAATTAGCGATATAACTTGGGGTGACAGATAAAAGTACAGCTTCGAATACGCTACAGAGGAAGGAAATTCCAATAGCAATAACAATAATAACAATAAGGGTTATCATGGATTAAGTAAAATAACTCCGAGTAACGGCCAACATTAGCCTTGGGTAATTCTACCATAGACTATTTCACCGCTGGCTAAAATTTGTAGGTATCTGTATAATTCGCCGCCCTGTGGCAGGATTTGGTGTTGAGGTTAGTCGAAATGAGTGAGAAGAAAATCAATTTATTGGATCTTGATCGTAAAGGATTAAGAGCGCTATTTTCCGAGATGGGTGAAAAGCCATTTCGTGCCGATCAATTGATGAAATGGATCTATCATTTTGGCGTAAGTGACTTCGAGCAGATGACTAATATCAATAAGGTATTGCGCGGCAAGCTATCCGAGCGCTGTGAAATCATCGCACCAGAGATCTCGAATTATCAAAAATCCAGTGACGGTACGATTAAATTTGCCATCAACGTGGGTAATGGCCAAGAAGTCGAAACGGTTTATATTCCTGAAGATGATCGCGCCACCTTATGTGTCTCTTCTCAAGTGGGGTGTGCACTGGAATGTACTTTCTGTTCAACCGCCCAACAAGGTTTTAACCGTAACTTGACCGTCTCTGAAATTGTTGGTCAGATCTGGCGCGTATCGCACTTCTTAGGCTTTCAAAAAGAAACCGGCGATCGTCCTATTTCTAACGTGGTGATGATGGGCATGGGTGAGCCACTGCTTAACCTTAAAAACGTGATCCCAGCTATCGACATTATGCTTGATGATTTTGGTTTTAGTTTATCTAAACGCCGCGTGACGGTTTCTACATCGGGTGTGGTGCCCGCATTAGATAAGTTAGGTGACCATCTAGATGTGGCATTGGCGGTCAGTATTCATGCACCCAATGATGAGCTACGTGATGTGTTGGTACCGGTAAATAAAAAGTATCCGCTACAAGAGTTTTTAGCGGGTATTCGTCGTTATTTGGCTAAGTCTAATGCCAATCGAGGTCGTGTTACTCTTGAATACGTAATGCTAGATCATATCAATGACAGTACAGACCAAGCACATGAATTAGCTAAGTTAATGAAGGATACACCTTGTAAGGTTAACTTGATCCCATTTAACCCGTATCCAGGTTCGCCATACGGACGTTCATCTAATTCAAGAATCGATCGTTTCTCAAAAGTACTTATGGAATATGGCTTAACTGTCATTGTGCGTAAGACTCGTGGTGATGATATTGACGCAGCTTGTGGTCAGCTTGCTGGGGATATTAGAGACCGTACTAAACGTTTAGCGAAAAAACGCATGCAAGAAAGTCAGATTTCAGTCACAATGGACTAACTTATTGTATCTGCAGATAGATAGGCTTGCTAATGATGCTCCAAAAGCCAAAAATTTCGATATTGATTCTTTTGACATCTATCATGGTGTCGGGCTGCGTAACTGAGCGCACCTATAGCGGTACCGATGTCCCTATCACGGAGCGCGAATTCGATAATGTGGCTGCCGCTCGTCAACGAGTACAGTTAGGTTTAACATACCTGCAAAAAGGCAACAGTGAACAGGCCAAGTATAATTTGGACAAAGCACTGGAATATGCACCGAAATTAGAAGCCGTACATATTGGTTTAGCCTATTACTATCAGTCTGTTGGTGAATTAGAACTCACCGAACAATCCTACCGTAATGCAATTAACAGCAGTGATGCCACCGGCGATTCGATGAATAACTTCGGGGTGTTTTTGTGTCAGCAGAAAAAATATGAACAATCTGAAGAGATGTTCCTTCGCGCGGTCAAAATGCCCAAATATACCCGTTCGGCATCCAGCTATGAAAACTTGGGGATCTGCTCGCGTGAATCAGGCGATCTGACCAAGGCACAACACTACTTTAAGATGGCCCTCAATTATGATGCTCGCCGCGCTGTTTCCTTATTGGAACTGGCTGAAATTGAACTGGAGCTAGGTAACTATACCGAGGCGAAAAATGGCTTAGCGCGTTTTCATCGCGTTGTGCCTGAATCGGCAGCGAGTCTGGGGCTAGGAATTAAAATTGAGCAAGGCTTAAACAATTCGGAAGCAGTGAAGAAGTTTGGTATATTGTTATTAGCTAAATTTCCTACTTCCAATGAAGCCAAGCAATATCGAGCAAGTATGCACTAATGACAGATAAACAAATCGATATGCTCACGGATGAGATCGAAAATTCAAAGGAAGCAGTCCCTAAATTGGGTGAGCTGCTTAAACAGGCACGTGAAGCGAAAGGCCTAAGCATTGATAATGTCGCCAAACAGCTTCATTTACGCCCGACGATTGTCAGAGACATCGAGTCAGATGATTTTTCTAATATTGCCTCGGCTACCTATGTTAAAGGCTATGTGAAAAATTACGCCCGTATTGTCGAAGCCGATAAACAAGCAATTGAAGCGGCACTAGCACAGTATTTTCCTGTGATTAACGCGCCCTCAATGCAGAGCTTTTCTCGTAAAACCACCCGCGAAGCGAAAGAAGGCCGCCTGATGATGGTGACCTACTTTATCTTTTTCATCTTGTTAGTGTTATTAGTGGTGTGGTGGGTACAAAAATCAGAGATGATGACGGGTGTCGATATGTCTAAGTTGACCGCCGAAGAGGTGGCACAAATTGGACTCGATGACAGACAAAATACCCCTGTTTATGTTGAAGCTCCTCAAACTCAAGTTGATGGCACCAGTGAGGCTCAAACTGGTGTTGAACCGATAGCGGCTAGTGGTGAGAATCCAGTTGATGGCCCTGTTGATTCTGAAGTTAATTCAACAGTGGCTAATAGCAGTACCGCTGAAGCAGATACGGCTACATTAACTGTAACTTCAGCCGAGCAGTCTAAGCTCAGAATGGAGCTTGTTGATGACTGTTGGATCAAAATTACTGACTCACAAGGTAAAACCTTAGTGAATGGATTAAAGGTGGGCGGAAGTGCACTGAATGTCTTTGGTCAGGAGCCGTTTGAGGTTATATTAGGCGCTCCACAGTCGCTTAAATTAAGCATTAATGGCGAAGATGTTGATTTGGAAAAATACCCTGAGGGTAGAGTGGCCAGATTAACCGTGACTAGTTCTGCCAACCTTTGAAGTAGAAGAGTAAATTAAGATGTACAACGAGTCTCCTATCATTAGACGCCCATCGACACGTATTTATGTGGGCGATGTTCCAATCGGTGATGGTGCCCCGATTGCTGTGCAGTCGATGACCAATACTCGCACTACTGATGTCGAAGCTACCGTGGCTCAAATTCGCGCCTTAGAGAAAGTTGGCGCCGATCTGGTTCGAGTTTCTGTACCGACTATGGATGCCGCCGAAGCCTTCAAGCTGATTAAACAGCAAACCAATATTCCGCTCATTGCCGACATTCATTTTGATTACCGTATTGCCCTTAAAGTGGCTGAATATGGTGTCGACTGTTTGCGTATTAATCCTGGTAATATTGGTAACGAAGAGCGTATTCGCAACGTTGTTGAGTGTGCTCGTGACAAAAATATTCCCATCCGCATTGGGGTTAATGGTGGTTCATTAGAGAAAGATCTGATGGACAAATATAAAGAGCCAACGCCAGAGGCCTTGCTTGAATCTGCTATGCGCCATGTGGATATTCTCGACCGTCTTAACTTCGACCAGTTCAAGGTCAGTGTTAAAGCTTCAGACGTATTCCTTGCGGTTGAATCTTATCGCTTATTGGCGAAACAGATAAAACAGCCGTTGCATCTGGGGATTACTGAGGCTGGTGGTGCGCGTGCAGGCTCAGTGAAATCAGCCGTGGGTTTAGGCATGTTATTGGCTGAAGGCATTGGCGACACGCTACGTATCTCCCTTGCTGCCGATCCAGTTGAAGAGATTAAAGTCGGTTTTGATATCTTAAAGTCGCTTCGCATTCGCTCTCGCGGGATTAATTTCATTGCCTGCCCATCATGCTCACGCCAAGAATTCGACGTGATTGCAACGGTCAATGAACTTGAACAGCGTCTTGAAGATGTGGTGACACCAATGGACGTGTCGATTATCGGCTGTGTGGTCAATGGCCCTGGTGAAGCTTTAGTGTCTGATATTGGCCTAACTGGTGGTAATCGCAAGAGCGGTTACTATGCTGATGGTGTACGCCAGAAAGAGCGTTTTGATAATGATAAAATTGTCGATCAGCTTGAGGCGAGGATCCGTGCTAAGGTTGCGACCATGAATGCACGTATTCCGACGACTGATGTCGATGAGTAATCGAAATAACAGTTTTAGTTAGCAAAGCAACTTAGCCATATTGCCTAGGTTGTGGCATAGGTCACTGGCGCTGGTCGCCAGTTTTGCGTTTATTGATGTTGCGCCTATAATGCGAGGCGCTTTTTTATTTTACGGACAAGTTAACAGTGGCAAAACAGATCCAAGCGATACGCGGAATGAACGACATTCTGCCTACACAAAGTCCTTTATGGCAAAAACTGGAAGCGGTTTTACGTGATACCGTGGCCGCCTATGGATACAGCGAAATTAGAACGCCCATTGTTGAAAGTACCGATCTTTTCAAGCGTTCAATAGGTGAAGTGACCGACATCGTTGAGAAAGAGATGTACACCTTTGCCGACCGTAATGGTGATTTCCTGACGCTTCGCCCTGAAGGCACGGCTTCGACCGTGCGTGCTGGTAATGAACATGGTCTGTTGTATAACCAAGAGCAACGCTTATGGTATATGGGCCCTATGTTCCGTCACGAACGTCCACAGAAAGGTCGTTACCGTCAATTTAATCAATTTGGTGTTGAAGTATATGGTATCGGCAGTGCCGATGTTGACGCCGAAGTGTTGATGATGTCTGCGCGTTTATGGCAAAAACTGGGGATCAGCGAGCATGTGACGCTGGAACTCAATACCTTAGGCGATTCTGCCGAACGTGCCATCTATCGTGATGCTTTGATTGCCTTCCTAGAGCAATTTAAAGAGCAGCTCGATGAGGATAGTCAGCGCCGTATGTACACTAATCCACTGCGAGTATTAGATACTAAAAACCCTGAGGTGCAGGCGTTATTAGCTGATGCGCCAGAGTTAATGGACTATCTTGGCGAAGAGACAAAAGCGCATTTTTCACATTTATGTGAACTACTTGACGCCGTTGGTATCAAATACAAAATTAATCCGCGTCTCGTTCGTGGTTTAGATTACTATAATCGCACTGTTTTTGAGTGGGTTACAGAGAGTTTAGGCGCACAGGGCACGGTTTTAGCTGGTGGTCGTTACGACGGGCTTGTGGGACAACTTGGCGGTAAAGATACACCCGCCGTTGGTTTTGCCATGGGGTTAGAGCGTATCGTGTTGATGCTGGAAACTTTAGAGTTAACCGATGATGTTCGTGGTCCTGTCGATGTATATGTGACAGCCATGGGTGATAACTGTCGAGTTGAGGCGATTAAGGTCGCTCAACAATTGCGAGAAATTACTGGTCTTAAAGTGATGAGTCATTGTGGTGGCGGTAACTTTAAGAAGCAGATGAAGCGTGCCGATAAGAGCGGTGCACAAATTGCTATTTTGATCGGCGAGAATGAACTTGCTAATGGTCAAGTAGCTGTAAAATATCTGCGTGAAGATAAAGAACAAAAACTCGTTGCGCGGGATTCGTTAGCAACCTACATTGCAGAGCTGATTTAAAGGGGAAGTAAACGTGGAAATTTATAGCACAGAAGAACAACAAGTCGATGCTATCAAACAGTTCTGGAAAGACTATGGACAATCGATTGTCATTGGTGCCGTTGTTGGTTTAGGCGGCCTTTATAGCTGGAACTATTATTCAGATTATCAGGTGGCGCAGTCCGAAGCGGCATCTGAAACTTTTCAAGCAGTAAGCAGTTCAGTTAAAGCGGATGCATCTATGCTGGCTGCTGCTGAAAGCTTTGCCAAAGACCACAGTGGTCAAAAAGGTTACCAAGCACTACTTGAGCTTATTGTTGCCAAAGCCGCTGTTGAAGCGGGTGATCTGGCTAAAGCAGAGCAATCGTTAAAGCAGGTTGTGGCCGATAAAGCCGACGACGGTTTAGTGGCCGTTGCCACTCTTCGTCTCGCGCGCGTACAAGCTGAGCAAGGTCAAATTGCGACAGCATTAGCAACCCTAGAACAAGTTTCTGCGCCAGCATTTGCTGTGCAGCGTGATGAGTTAAAAGGTGATTTTCTCGTTCGCCAAGGTGATGCCGATAAAGCCAAGAGTGCTTATCAAGCCGCGATCGATAACGGTGGTGTAACAACGAGCCCAGCGCTTCAGATGAAGCTTGATAACCTGAACAAGGCATAAGGAACTGCCCATGAAGTCTTGGTGCAAAACAGTTGTTGCGTGCGGACTGAGCTTGAGCTTGTTATCTGCTTGTTCATCGAGTGATACAGAAGAGCCAGTTAGCCCATTGCCGAATATTGAGGCAAGTGTCTTTCCTGAAGTGAGTTGGAGTGCCAATGTCGGTAGTGGGATTGGTGACTTCTACTCTAAGCTTCGCCCCGCAGTGCGTTACGGCAAATTGTATGTGGTCGACCGTTATGGTGAGATCATTGCATTTGACGAAGAAACCGGCGAGAAAGTATGGGATCTCGATATCAGCGAGTCATTTCGCGAAAGCTTTCTCACTAAAAACAACGGTGCCCGCCTTTCAGCTGGGATTACAGCGGCCAGAGACAAAGTCTTTGTTGGTGGTGAAAGCGGATTTTTAACCGCGCTAAACGCTGAGACTGGCGAGCCTGTGTGGGATGTGATTGCCGGCGGTGAACTGTTATCGGCTCCGACCGTTGGTGAAGATGTGGTTGTGGTCAGTACAGGTTCAGGCACCTTAGAAGCATTTAATGTCGATGACGGTACTAAGCTGTGGACTTATGAGAGTAAGTTGCCCACTTTAACCTTGCGCGGTACGGGCTCAGCTTCATACGAAGCGGGTGGATTCTTCGTTGGCACCGCTGATGGTAAAGTTGCCGTTGTTATTAAAAACAATGGCCAAGCGGCGTGGGAACAACCTATCTATACCCCTAAAGGTGGTAACGAGTTTACTCGTATGGCTGACGTGGATATGAAGCCACTGCTAATGGGTGAGAACCTGTACGCCGTAAGTTATAACGGTAACTTGGTATCCATGGAGCTGCGTACTGGACGTATCGTCTGGAGCCGTAAATACTCGAGTACTAACGATCTCGCTTCTTCAGGCCTAAATTTGTTTTTAGTCGATGATCATGGTCGTATCTATGCCGTTGATAGACGTAATGGTTTAGAAGTCTGGTCTAATAGCGAGCTAACTAATCGTGAATTGACAGCACCTGCGGTTTTCAAAGATTACATTGTAGTGGGCGATTTCGAAGGCTATCTGCACTTTATTAATCGCGCCGATGGTAAAATAGTTGGCCGTGTCGAAGTGGATAGTTCAGGTTTATTTAGCCAGCCGTTAGTAATTAATGATAAAATCTATGTACAAAGCCGTAATGGCGAGGTTTCTAGAATAACGCTTCCATAAGGCGAACTTGATAGTTTATTAAGGCCCCCGGACGTTAGCTCTGGGGGCTTTTTATTTAAGATTTTCAAAAAGATTTGTAATTAGAGGCAAGAAAATGATTCCAGTTGTGGCCCTCGTTGGCCGACCGAACGTAGGTAAGTCGACCTTATTCAATCGTCTTACGCGCACCAGAGATGCCTTGGTAGCAGACTACCCAGGATTGACTCGGGATCGTAAGTACGGCCGCGCTCACCTTTCTGGTTACGAGTTTATCGTGGTTGATACCGGCGGTATTGATGGTACCGAAGAGGGTATCGAAACCCGCATGGCAGAACAGTCATTAGCCGCTATTGAAGAAGCGGACGTGGTGTTATTTTTGACTGATGCTCGCGCCGGTTTAACCGCCGCAGATGAAGCGATTGCCGAACATCTACGTCGCCGAGAAAAGACCACATTCGTTGTTGCCAATAAGGTTGATGGCATTGATGCCGATTCGGCTTGTGCTGAGTTTTGGGCATTGGGTTTAGGTGAAGTTTACCAGATGGCGGCTTCACAAGGCCGCGGCGTAACCAATATGATTGAGTACGCACTGACACCTTATGCCGAAGCCATGGGGCTGACTCGTGATGAGGATGCTGTCGAGCCTGAGGAGGATCGGGAGTACACCGAAGAGGAAGCGGAAGCAGAGCAGAAGCGTCTGCAAGATCTGCCAATCAAACTGGCTATTATTGGTAAGCCAAACGTCGGTAAATCTACCCTGACTAACCGTATTTTAGGTGAAGAACGTGTGGTGGTTTACGATGAGCCGGGGACCACTAGAGACAGTATCTATATTCCTCTTGAGCGTGATGGCCAGGAATATGTGATTATCGATACCGCAGGGGTTCGTCGTCGTAGTAAAGTGCACGAAACTGTCGAAAAGTTTTCGGTAATTAAGACCCTAAAAGCGGTTGAAGATGCCAACGTGGTGTTATTGATTGTCGATGCCCGTGAAGGGATTGCAGAACAAGATCTAGGCTTGTTAGGTTTCGCGCTAAATGCCGGTCGTGCATTGGTGATTGCGGTAAACAAGTGGGATGGTATCGACCAAGAGATCAAAGAGAGAGTGAAGAGCGAGCTAGACAGACGCCTTGGCTTTATCGATTTTGCCCGTATTCACTTTATTTCTGCGCTACATGGCACAGGTGTAGGGCACCTGTTCGAGTCGGTACAGGAAGCTTATGAAAGTGCAACACGCCGCGTAAGTACTTCAATGTTAACTCGTATCATGCAAATGGCACAGGATGACCATCAGCCACCGCTGGTAAACGGTCGTCGCGTTAAGCTTAAATATGCTCACGCGGGTGGTTACAATCCGCCAATCGTTGTGGTGCATGGTAACCAGGTTAAGAAGCTGCCAGATTCTTATAAACGCTTCATGATGAATTACTATCGTCGCTCACTGAAAGTGATGGGGACGCCGATTCAAGTGCGTTTCCAAGAAGGCGGCAACCCATTCGAGGGGATGAACAGCAAGAAGCTTACAGTGAGTCAAGAGCGTCGCCGCAAGCGTATGATGAGTCATATTAAAGATAAGAAGAAATAGGCTGTTCGGCTGCGTTGAGATTTCTGTTTTATCCTAAAAGGTCAGCTTGCACGCTGGCCTTTTTGTTTTTTAGCAGATGATATTCCTTCTGTGTTTAATACCAATCGCAGTAATTATCTGATCATTCTTGCTAGTTAAAATCGCCGATAAACGTGTGGTAAATTTTATTATTAGAATAACTAACCTGAACTCTGGATAAGCAGAGCCGCTGAATAGGCATCTTTGCGTGCCTCTTTGCGTTGCTCTGCCTAACCATAGCTGGCTATGATGTACGACAGAGCGCCTTGATATGCCCAAAAATCTGCGCATTCAGTCAGGAAATAGACTTTTCTTTTTTAACTAATCCTTTATAACATTGAATTAGCTGGTTAAATTTAGATTTTTCGACACTCGTTATCCCGAGTTCAGGTTAACTAGTTACTGCAATTTACGCTTTGTTCTCGACAATTTTTCCTGCGCCCTTTTCTGTTGCAAACGGGCTGCTCACTAATTTACTTTGATTGGTATAACATTTGACTCTTAGTTGTCATATTTTAATTAGGCAGATAATGATTGAACAGATCTCAAGATTACTGGTTCTATTGGCGGCAATTTATTTGATTGCTTTAGCCGTCGTGACGCTTTTTAAGCCTAGTTATAGTCGTCGTTTTCTTAATGGGTTTGCTTCAACAGCAATGCTTCATTATATCGAGCTAGGCATACGCTTAATTGTTGGCGCCGCGCTGATATTTACAGCTCCTGAGATGCGTTTTACGTTGGTGTTTCAATCTTTTGCTTGGGTGATTATCATCACCAGCTTGATTTTACTTCTGTTACCTTGGCGCTGGCACAATAAGTTTGCTAAGCGGGTGCTGCCGCCTTTGACCAAACGAGTTTGGCTATTTGGGTTACTGTCGTTACCGCTGGGTTTATTTATGCTGTATGGACTGTTAAATCAATGGTGGTGAGTTAAATGATGATAAGTTAATTGCTGAGTTAAGCTAAGTCATACGAGAATACATAAAGCTTACCCTTTGCGGTATTCATCAGTGGGTAAGTTTTTATTATTGAACATAGAGATAAGCCTAGGCCTAAAAGGGTAACAACAGTGATCACAGAAGCCCTAGCCAAACTAAATTCAGGGGTTAAGTTTAGTTAAGAAAACAATGGTTTTTTGTCGTAATCCAGTGATTTTGATAGCTACAATGCCGTGAAGCGTTAAATCACCTTAGATTCAATTTCTCCATTAAGTAATTTGGTCTTAATTAGATCGCCGCTGCCGACATCATCATGGTTGCTGACTACTTTGCCGTTAGCATCTAATGTAATGCTATAACCCCGGCTTAACGTTGCCAGTGGGCTAACGGTATCGAGTTGATGTGCTGCGTGGGTTAATGCGGTTTTGGCATCATTGAGTTGGCTTTGCATCGCTTTATTGAGCTTTTGAGTTAAGAAGCTCAGGCGACTCTGTTCCAGTTTAAGACGATTACTTGGAGACTGCTGAGCCAACCTATGATGAAGTTGTTGGTTTTGGCTATTTAACTTGGCGAGCTTGGCGTTGATTAACGCGCTTAGGCGTAGCTGCATCTCATCGAAACGCTGCTCGTATTGTTGTAGCTGACGCTTAGGATCTTGGCGCTGTAGTCTGTGTTCAAGCTGACTAAAACCTTGTCGCTGTTTTAAATGATAATGTTGCCAGCCCTGTTTTAGGCGAGTCATCGCCATCTTGAGTTTGTCGGCTTTGCTCAATGCATCTTGGGATAGCAATTCGGCTGCGGCAGAGGGGGTGGGCGCGCGCAAGTCGGCAACATAATCGCTGATGGTGGTATCAACTTCATGGCCGACAGCAGAGACCACAGGGATACCGCTGTTATAGATGGTATGTGCGAGCGCTTCGCTATTAAAACACCAAAGATCCTCTAAAGAGCCGCCTCCGCGAGTTACCAGCAGTACATCGACTTCATGGCGGTCGTTGGCTTGCATGATGGCATGACAGATAGCCCTGTCGGCATGCTCGCCTTGTACTGGCGCAGGATAGATAATCACTTCAATTGATGGGTCGCGGCGCTGTAATACATGCAAGATATCGCGAATGGCAGCACCTGTGGGGGAGGTAATAATGCCGATACGCTGAATATTACTGGGTAAGGGCCTCTTAGTGTCGGCGGCAAATAAGCCTTCACTGGCTAATTTCGCTTTTAGGGCCTCATACTGCTGTGCCAAAAGACCATCACCGGCAGGTAGCATTGAGTCTATGATTAATTGATAATCACCACGGGGCTCATATACGCTGATAGCGCCTCTGACTAATACCTGTTGACCGTTAATGGGTTTGAAGCTAACACTGCGATTTTTACCTTTAAACATGGCGCAGCGGATCTGGGCATAATGGTCTTTTAAAGTGAGATACCAGTGGCCTGAGCTGGGTGCCGAAAAATTAGAAATCTCGGCTTCGAGCCATAATTTTCCTAATTCACCTTCGAGAAGTTGTCTGACTTCGCCATTGAGTCGAGACACGGTATAAACATTATTTTTTGGCATTTTCATAGAAATTTTACTTCTAAGGTGACTTTTTTACTATTTTCCATTTACCAAGGTCATTATGCAAGGTATAATCCCGCCGCAATATTTTACCTCTTATACCACCTACATGGGGAGATGTTGCCATGCTACGTTTAAAGAAAGAAGCGCTTACCTTTGATGATGTGTTGCTGGTTCCGGCGCACTCGACTGTCCTCCCTAACACAGCTGTTCTTAAGACTCGTTTAACTCAAACAATTGAACTCAATATGCCTATTGTGTCTGCAGCCATGGATACCGTGACTGAAGCACGTCTTGCCATCGCTATGGCGCAGGAAGGCGGTATGGGTTTCATTCATAAAAACATGAGCATCGAGCAACAAGCTGAACAAGTTCGCCAAGTTAAGATTTATGAAGCGGGTATCGTACAGCAGCCTGTTACGGTCACGCCATATACCACGCTTGAGCAATTAAAAGTATTGACCGAGAAGCACGGCTTCGCGGGTTATCCAGTGGTTGATGATGCAAACGAATTAGTGGGTATCATTACTGGCCGTGACGTTCGTTTTATTACCGATTGGTCACGTACTGTCGATAAAGTAATGACGCCAAAAGAGCGTCTAGTGACAGTACCTGAAGGGACCAAGTTAGATGAAGTGCAAAAACTGATGCACGCTCATCGTGTTGAGAAAGTCTTAGTTGTTGACGAAGACTTTAGACTCAAAGGTCTGATCACGGTTAAAGATTTCATGAAAGCCGAGCGTAAGCCAAATGCATGTAAAGACGAATATGGTCGTTTACGTGTTGGTGCTGCGGTTGGTGCAGGTGCAGGTAACGAAGATCGTGTTGATGCGCTAGTGAAAGCTGGTGTTGATGTGTTGCTAATCGATTCTTCTCACGGTCATTCTGAAGGCGTTTTACAACGTATTCGTGATACCCGTGCTAAGTACCCAGATCTACAAATTGTTGGCGGTAACGTGGCTACAGCTGAAGGCGCATTAGCCTTGGTTGAAGCGGGTGTTAACGCGGTTAAGGTGGGTATTGGTCCTGGCTCAATCTGTACGACTCGTATCGTAACCGGTGTGGGCGTACCCCAAATCACAGCAGTATCTGATGCGGCTGAAGCGGTTAAACATTTAAATGTTCCAGTGATCGCCGACGGTGGTATCCGTTTCTCTGGTGACCTGGCTAAAGCGTTAGCGGCTGGTGCATCATGCATTATGGCGGGTTCTATGTTTGCCGGTACCGATGAAGCACCGGGTGAGACTGAACTTTATAAAGGTCGTACTTATAAGTCATACCGTGGTATGGGTTCATTAGGTGCTATGACTCAAGGTTCATCTGACCGTTACTTCCAAAGTGATAATGCAGCAGACAAGTTAGTGCCAGAAGGCATTGAAGGTCGCGTTCCTTACAAAGGTAAGCTAAAAGAGATCATCCATCAGTATATGGGTGGCCTACGTTCATGCATGGGATTAACGGGTTGCCCAACCATTAAAGATCTTAACGAGAAAGCTGAGTTCGTTAAAGTGACTTCAGCGGGTATGGGTGAGTCTCACGTTCACGATGTGACCATCAGTAAAGAAGCGCCAAACTACCGTAGCGGTTCATAATTAATGATTTTAGGCAGTGTTTTTACATTGCCTTTTCTTTATTTCGATGTGCCGATAATGTCGGTCAGATTATTTGAAAGATAAGGTAAACCATGAGCAACATTCATGATCATAAGATCCTCATTCTCGACTTTGGATCTCAGTACACACAATTGATTGCCCGCCGTATCCGTGAAATCGGTGTGTATTGTGAGTTGTGGGCATGGGATGTATCTGAGGAGCAAATCAAAGAGTTTGCCCCTAACGGTATTATCCTTGCTGGTGGCCCAGAGAGTGTGACTGCCAAAGATTCGCCTCGCGCCCCTGAATATGTGTTTAATGCTGGCGTACCTGTATTGGGTATCTGTTACGGCATGCAAACCATGTCTGAGCAACTCGGCGGTAAAGTGATCCAAGGCGTCGGTGAAGGCGAATTTGGTTACGCCCAGGTTGAAGTTCAAACACAATCACAACTGTTCAAAAGCATCGAAGATGCTGTCAGTGAAAGTGGCAAGCCATTATTAGATGTGTGGATGAGCCATGGTGATAAGGTTTCAGAAATTCCAGCAGGCTTTGTCACTGTAGCTAACACCGAAACTTGTCCTTATGCTGCAATGGCCAATGAAGAGAAGCGTTTTTACGGTGTTCAGTTCCACCCCGAAGTGACTCATACTCGTCAAGGTAAGCGTATGCTGGAGCATTTCGCTCTGGATATCTGTGAGTGTGAAGCAAACTGGAAACCATCTTCAATTATCGAAGATGCCATCGAGCGTCTAAAACAACAGATTGGCGACGATGAAGTGATTTTAGGTCTGTCAGGTGGTGTCGATTCATCTGTCGTAGCCATGTTACTGCACCGTGCTATTGGTAAAAACCTAACTTGTGTTTTCGTTGATAACGGTCTGTTACGTCTTAACGAAGCAGAGCAAGTGCTTGAGATGTTTGGCGACCATTTCGGTCTCAACATTGTTCACGTTGATGCGGAAAACCGTTTTCTCGACGCGTTAGCCGGTGAAGCTGAGCCAGAAGCTAAGCGTAAGATCATTGGTAAAGTGTTTGTCGATATCTTCGATGAAGAGTCTAAAAAGTGCGTTAATGCTAAATGGTTAGCTCAAGGGACTATTTACCCAGATGTTATCGAGTCAGCTGGTAGCGCGACGGGTAAGGCACATGTGATTAAGTCGCATCACAACGTGGGCGGCCTACCTGATGATATGGAGCTAGGCTTAGTCGAGCCGCTTCGTGAACTGTTTAAAGATGAAGTACGTAAAATTGGCCTAGAGCTTGGGTTGCCTTACAACATGCTTTATCGTCACCCATTCCCAGGACCTGGTTTAGGCGTTCGTGTTTTGGGTGAAGTGAAGAAAGAGTATTGTGATTTACTTCGTCGTGCCGATGCGATCTTTATCGAAGAGCTGCATAAAGCAGACCTTTATAACAAGGTTAGCCAAGCGTTCACCGTATTCTTACCGGTACGTAGTGTTGGCGTGATGGGTGATGGTCGTAAGTACGATTGGGTTGTATCACTTCGAGCGGTAGAAACTATCGACTTTATGACTGCACATTGGGCACATCTTCCTTATGATTTCTTAGGCCGCGTATCTAACCGTATCATCAATGAAATTGATGGTATCTCTCGCGTTGTTTACGATATCTCTGGTAAGCCGCCTGCGACAATTGAGTGGGAATAATTGCACTGAATAGTCAGTGATGTGATGGAGAACCCAGCCAGTGTGCTGGGTTTTTTATTGCATAATTTTTATATCATGGCTTTTATTTCAGTATCATAGTGGTATAAAACCAATTCATGTATCACTATTTATAGGCAAGATTTTTGATATTAAATAGGAGCTTAAATGATTCATTTTATTAAACGTCTACCCAAAACTTTGGGCTATATGATTAGTGTCATCATGTTAGTTACCGCGGCTGGATGTGCAGCCTTGTTGCCAGATCCGGATAATGCAGATCAATACACTGAAGCCCAGTTATCTCAGTTCCAAGACAAATTTATGGATGTAGCGGGCGCGGTAAAGGAGAATCCTGATTATCAGCGTATTCCTCTCGACAAGCGAGAGGATCAAAGTTGGTTCCTCGCTTTGTGTATCGATTATTGGGCTGGCAAGATAGATAAATCAGAATTTATCGCTAAGGGTGTTGAACGTTTTCCTGGCTATGAAACGTCCTTTGGCTTTGTCGCCGATGAATTTAAAAAGTAGTGGATACTGAGGCGATGCAAAATCAGTGTCGTTAACAAATAAACAAAGAGGCATAGCAATATGCCTCTTTGTGTTTTTGGTCTATTTTCCCATTGACGATAGCACTGACCCGTAGGCAAGGGGTAAACTAGGGCGTTTTGCTGAGTAAGCTGGAGATAGTTTTTGAGTCAACAACAAAAAGATATGGAGTATATGCGTCAGGCAATAGCTTTAGCGGCTAAAGCCGAGCAGGCTGGAGAAGTGCCCGTTGGTGCGTTATTGGTTAAAGACGATCAGGTTATCGCACAAGGCTTTAATCTTAATATTTGCCAACATGATGCCAGTGCCCATGCCGAGATGAACTGTATTCGTGCCGCTGGCCAAGAGCTTGAAAACTATCGTCTGCTTGATACCACTTTATATGTGACCTTAGAACCTTGCGCCATGTGTGCTGGGGCAATGGTACATGCACGAGTTGGCCGTTTAGTTTACGGTGCAAGCGATCCCAAAACCGGTGCGGCGGGCAGTGTTATCGATCTACTTAACTTCGATGCATTCAATCATCAACTTGATGTGACATCTGGGGTGTTAGCCGAGGAGTGTGCCGAGCAGCTAAGTGCTTTTTTTCGTCGTCGTCGCCAAGAAAAGAAGGCCCTGAAACTGGCTGAAAAACAACAAGGGCTTACCGAGTAGCCCTTGCTGGTCAATTAAATTTGGTTTGATAAATAATTGTTAATCAGTATTGGCTAGCAGCGTTAGCCATTGTTATTTGTAAGCTGGGGTCTGAGAAAAATAAAAAACTGTTTTTGGCGGTTGAGGATTTGTTGGTGACGAATTTTTAATTGAGCTCTGCGCCGCGATGCCAAGTTGTTTAACGATTTCTTTTTCATATAGCGCTCCTACTGCTGTTATAAGCCTAAGTCAGTGAGAGTTTAACTCATGTTATAGACTATTTTATTGTGGCAATGTTTCAGATAATCGGTTGTCCGTTTCTTGTTCTGAAATCTGCTGATTGTCACTGACTAACTCTTGTTCTAATTCCTGTGTCTGCTGATCAACCCAAGCTAAAGTATCATAGTAGCGACGAATATTATCGACATATTGCACCGCTTCACCACCGCGAGCATAGCCGTGGCGAGTTTGTTTGTAATAGGCGCGCTTTTGCAGTAATGGCAGTACACGTTTAATATCGCGCCAAGCACTGGGGTTAAGTCCCATAGAGTCGGCTAATTTTCGGGCATCTTCGACATGGCCATAACCTACGTTATAAGAAGCCAGTGCGAACCACATCCGCTGATTTTCAGGGATCGAGTCGGGCAAGCGCTTGAGGATCCCATTAAGGTATTTGGCGCCACCACGAATACTCTCTTTGGGGTCGAGACGATTGCTCACCCCCATCTGTTTTGCTGTGGGAAGCGTAAGCATCATTAAACCGCGAACGCCAGTAGGGGAGCGAGCATTGGGTTTCCAATGAGACTCTTGGTATGCGGTCGCAGCGAGTTTTCGCCAATCGAGCTGATCGGCAAACTCTTCAAAATATTGACGATATTTCGGCAGTCTATGGTCAATTGCTCGAAGGAATGCTCGGGTATCAACATAGTCAAAGCGTTTAACATGAGCAAAATATTTTTCGTTGAGGTGTGCTAGGGTACCAGCGAGTTTTTGTTCATGCCAAAAGTTGAGTAATTCACTCATAAGTTCATCGCTATCTTTCGGCGGCAATAACCACACAATGGCCTGATCTTCTCGAATAATAGGACCCGCTCTCAGTTCTGGCATATAACGGCGATTTATTTCGAAGGTGGTTGAATCGGCGATGGTGTATTTAATTTCACCGCGAGCAATCATAGCCAATAATTCTTCGCTGTCTTTGTCGCTGTATTGTTCCCATACTAATTCGGGATAGAGCTTATGCAAATTAGCTAAAGTTTCGACAAAGGAGGAGTCAGCAATTACCGTCACATGTTCATTTAAATCGCTGATGTCTGTAGGACGTTTATTCCCTTGTTTATACACCAAGAGTTGATTGACGTAATAAAGTGGTGGTCCTAAACGGAATTGTTCACGGCGATAGGCTGTATCGGCCATGCCTGCAGCAATGAGATCGATATCACCATCATGGAGGGCCTGGTACAACTCATGAATATTGGTATAGGGCTGCATATTGAGTTCTAAACCGAGATATTCGGCAAAGCGTTCGGCCATCTCGTAGTCAAAACCGTCGATACCATGATCAGTGGAAACATAAATCTGCGTACCATAGAGGGTGCCCACATTGAGCTGAGTTTTCTGTTGTGCCGCTTTAACCTCTAGATTGCCTTTTGTTTGTTCCACAGCAGGATTCTGACAAGCAGTCAGTAACCAAAACAAGCTGAGGAATAACAATAGTTTTTTCATTAAGGCTTTATTTTTAATCCACTTTTAATAAGTTGGCCGAACATTGTAGCACAACAAAACCTAACTGAATAACGGCGATGTTCTATTGTAACAATGACAACATAAGCTAACTTTAATCGCGAATAAAGATGATTTAATTATGGGGCAAAATTCTTTAACTGTGTGAGTTTCTTTGTCACATAAAGCTGTTTTCGTTTTATGGTAATAATAAATCTCAGGAAAGTGTGTTTTGAAGCGTCTCTACGGGTGATTTGTGTGACACATTTCCCTATAATAGCGCCAGTTCTGACCCTGCAATTATAAATAATAAGGTGAATAGACGTGATGGAGATCCTCCGAGGTGCCCCTGCATTATCAGCGTTTAGAGTTCAAAAACTAATGCAAGCCTGTGAAAACACAGGACTTCCAATTAAAGATATCTATGCTGAATATGTTCATTTAGCAGATTTAACCACCGCTTTAGACGCCAGTGAAACTGAGCAGCTAAAGAAATTGTTAACCTATGGACCTGCGATTGAAGCGCACGCTCCAGAAGGAACTTTATATTTTGTCACTCCTCGTCCAGGTACCATCTCTCCATGGTCATCGAAAGCGACTGATATTGCTCACAACTGTGGTTTAGACAAAGTTAAACGTCTAGAACGTGGTGTGGCGTATTATGTTCAAGCCGATAGCTTGAATGCCGAACAGCAAAAACAGTTGAGTGAATTATTGCATGATCGCATGGTTGAAGTGATCTTAGCTGACTTCGAACAAGCCAGTTCTCTGTTTGCTCGTACGGCTCCGGCCGAAGTGACGAGTGTTAACATTCTTGGAGAAGGCAAGCGCGCCCTTGAGCAAGCGAATGTTGAATTAGGTTTAGCTCTTGCGGCTGACGAAATTGACTATCTGGTTGAAAACTTTGTTCGTTTAGGTCGTAATCCTAATGATGTTGAGTTGATGATGTTCGCTCAAGCAAACTCAGAGCACTGTCGTCATAAGATTTTTAACTCCGATTGGACTATCGATGGCGAAGTTCAGCCTAAGTCGCTGTTCAAAATGATTAAAAATACCTTCGAAAAAACACCAGATCACGTGCTATCTGCTTATAAAGATAACGCTGCGGTAATGGAAGGCTCGGTTGCAGGACGCTTCTTCCCTGAGCAGAACGGTGTGTATGCTTATCACACTGAACCAATGCATATATTGATGAAGGTTGAAACTCACAACCATCCAACGGCGATCAGCCCATACCCAGGTGCTGCAACGGGTTCAGGCGGCGAGATCCGCGATGAAGGTGCAACCGGCCGTGGTTCTAAGCCTAAAGCTGGTTTAACTGGCTTTAGCGTATCTAATCTAAAGATCCCAGGTTTCGTACAACCTTGGGAAGGAGATTACGGCAAGCCAGATCGTATCGTTAATGCGCTTGATATCATGACCGAAGGTCCATTAGGCGGCGCGGCATTCAACAACGAATTTGGTCGTCCAGCACTGCTGGGTTATTTCCGTACCTATGAGCAAGAAGTATCGAGCCATAACGGTGTAGAAGTCCGTGGTTACCATAAGCCAATCATGCTTGCAGGTGGTCTAGGTAATATTCGTGAGGAACATGTTCAGAAGGGTGAAATCACCGTTGGCGCTAAGCTGATCGTGCTTGGTGGCCCTGCGATGAATATCGGTCTTGGTGGCGGCGCGGCATCTTCAATGGCTTCGGGTCAATCTAGCGAAGACTTAGATTTTGCTTCGGTGCAGCGTGAAAACCCAGAGATGGAACGCCGTTGTCAGGAAGTGATCGATCGCTGCTGGCAGATGGGTGATGCTAACCCAATTCAATTTATTCACGATGTGGGCGCGGGCGGACTATCAAACGCGTTCCCTGAGCTTGTGGATGATGGTGGACGAGGTGGTAAGTTTGAGCTGCGTAATGTGCCTTCAGACGAACCGGGCATGAGCCCACTTGAGATCTGGTGTAACGAATCTCAAGAGCGTTATGTGTTGTCTGTGGCACCAGAAAACCTAGCATTATTTACAGCGATTTGTGAGCGTGAACGTGCACCATTCTCGGTTGTTGGCGAGGCAACCCAAGAGCGTCATTTATCTCTTTCTGATGAGCATTTCGACAACAAGCCAATCGATTTACCGCTAGAAGTGTTATTAGGTAAAGCACCTAAGATGAGCCGAGATGTGGTATCGAAAAAGGCACAATCGCCGGCACTCGATGAATCAAGTATCGATTTGAAAGAAGCACTTCATCGTGTATTGCGTCTACCAACCGTTGCTGAAAAAACCTTCCTGATCACCATTGGTGACCGTACTGTGACAGGTTTAGTGAACCGTGATCAGATGGTTGGTCCTTGGCAGGTGCCTGTTGCCGATTGCGCGGTAACAGCATCAAGCTTTGACTCATACTCAGGTGAAGCCATGTCTTTGGGTGAGCGTACTCCGCTAGCCTTATTAGACTTCGGTGCCTCAGCACGTATGGCGGTTGCCGAATCAATCATGAACATCGCCGGTACCGATATTGGCTCGTTCAAGCGTATCAAGCTTTCAGCTAACTGGATGTCTGCAGCGGGTCACCCTGGTGAAGATGCAGGTCTTTACGAAGCGGTTAAAGCCGTCGGTGAAGCGCTATGTCCAGAACTCGATTTAACCATCCCAGTCGGTAAAGACTCAATGTCGATGAAGACGGCCTGGGAAGACAATGGTATTGATAAAACTGTCACATCACCAATGTCACTAGTGATCACCGCTTTTGGTGTGGTGCAAGACATTCGTAAGACAGTAACGCCTGAACTACGTAGCGATAAAGGTGATACCGAGCTGTTACTGGTCGACCTTAGCAACGGCAATAATCGCTTAGGTGGTTCTTGTTTAGCTCAGGTTTATAGCCAATTAGGCGATAGTGCACCAGATCTTGATAACGCGGCATTACTGCGTGGTTTCTTCGAAGTGACTCAGCAACTGGTTAACGACCAATCTATCATCGCTTATCACGATCGTAGTGACGGTGGTTTATTAACTACCTTAGTTGAGATGGCGTTTGCGGGTAACACTGGTTTAGACGTTAATCTTGAAGCGCTTGCTGGTAGTCATCTAGCTCGCTTATTCAATGAAGAGTTGGGTGCGGTGATTCAGGTGAGCTCGACTGAAGCGAGTGCGATTGCTGCACAATATCAAGCTGCAGGTGTGGCTTGCTATTCAATTGCTAAACCAGTTGCTGGCGATAACATCGTTATTCGCGATGGTGAGACACCTGTATTATCTGAGTCTCGTACTGAACTACGCACTATTTGGGCTGAAACCACTTACCGCATGCAAGCGATGCGTGATAATCCTGAGTGTGCACTTGAAGAGTTTAAACTTAAGCAAGTTGCCGATGCGCCAGGCTTGACCGTTGACCTTAAATTCGACCCAAGTGAAGATGTGGCTGCACCGTTTATTCTTAAAGGTGCTGCACCTAAGATGGCTATCTTACGTGAGCAAGGAGTTAACTCTCACTTAGAGATGGCTGCTGCCTTTGATCGTGCTGGTTTCGAAAGTCGCGACGTGCACATGTCTGATATTTTATCTGGCCGTATTAGCTTAGAAGAGTTCCAAGGCCTAGCGGCTTGTGGTGGTTTCTCTTACGGTGACGTACTGGGTGCCGGTGAAGGTTGGGCGAAGTCAATTCTGTTTAACGCTCGTGCGCGTGAGCAGTTTAGTCGCTTCTTCGAGCGCCAAGACAGTTTCGCGTTGGGTGTGTGTAATGGTTGTCAGATGCTATCTAATCTTAAAGATATTATTCCTGGCACAGAGCATTGGCCGCACTTCGTACGCAATCGTTCAGAGCGATTTGAAGCACGCTTTAGCTTAGTTGAAGTTCAGAAGACGCCTTCTTTGTTCTTCGAGGGCATGGAAGGTTCACGCATGCCAATTGCGGTTTCTCACGGTGAAGGTCGTGCGGAATTTGCATCTGCTGAAGCTTTAGCCGCTGCCGAAGCGTCAGGCACTATAGCGCTACGCTTTGTTGACGGTAATGGCAAAATTGCGACTCAATACCCAGAGAATCCAAATGGTTCGCCTAATGCAATGACAGGGATCTGTAATACTGATGGTCGTGTGACTATTATGATGCCACATCCTGAGCGTGTATTTAGAACCGTAGCTAACTCTTGGCATCCAGATGAGTGGGGTGAAGATAGCCCATGGATGAGAATGTTCAGAAACGTTCGCGCTAAATTAGGTTAATATAAATTTAACTCTCTGTTATAAAAAGGCCTCGAAAAATTCGAGGCCTTTTTTTATTGTCAATTTCAGCAAGTTCAAACTATTTTAAATACATGAGCTTATCTTGCCATTAGTATATCAGGCCATACTAAATATAACGAAACCCTAGTTTGTATAAGTTTTGTTGCTTTAGATGTCTAAAACTGGAGTTGAACGGTTTGAATCAGCTATTTCTCTGTAAGCCGAGTTAAATTGATTTGTGACTGCTAAACTGGTTTAGGCACTGGTGATATCTATTGAGCCTATAAACAAAAGCCCCAGCGGTCTATGACTCACTGAGGCTTATGCAATCTATAAATAACTACAACTAAATTAGTTGTTTATAGCTCTCTAGCAGTATAAAGCTCAACGAAAGAGCGTTTGTAGCAGTTAATTAGACGATCGAATAATTTGTTCATTTTGCTGTCTCCACACAGTGATAAATGATATGAGCGGAGTTGGCCTTTACCTGATAAAGCGACAGAGACGGCCTGATTCTCCTCAATTCGGTGGCTATGATAATGTCTGTCTGTAAAACTCACAAATGATAAAAAATACATTTTATCATTACAAAAACTAATCTTATTTTTTGTGTTTTAATGGTTTTCACATTTCTGTAAGTAAAATGCATCTGTTTTTAAAGTGTTTTATGTTTTTGGTTGTTTTTCTTGGCTTAGATATGTTTGTGTTTATTTTGTTATATGTGTAGAAATGGTGATTTTGGCTTTATATCTTTTTATATTGCTTATAAATGTGATTTTTTGCTGAAAATATAGCTTGCCTATCTTGTTTTTTTGTTGGTGTCAACCGGTTGGTTGGGTGAAGTGTGGGGTGAGCCGCAAAACCCGTTGTCACTGGTTTGATTGATTGATTTGAATCAATTTGAGGTGGTATAAATCAACTAAGTTAACTTGGTTTTTTTGTTAACTAAGTTTCTGATAAAAAAGTTTAAATTTGATTTTCTCACAGTCATTTTTTTGATGCTGATCACATAAAATAATTTGTTGTGATACTAGTCTAGATTGTGGTGATGAAGCGGTCATTTTAGTCGTTGTTCAATTCAAATTGAGCGAAATGTTAATTTTTAACGGTTTGTAGGGGTCAACCCTGCAAAATACTTTTATTAATAAAATTCCTGTTTAGGCATTTTTTATGGTTTAGGGGTATTAACCATAAAAAATGATCACACTACCTAAGGAGTCACTGATGATTGTTGAAGAGGTTGTTGAGCTTTCGCGTTTGCAGTTTGCGCTGACAGCGATGTATCACTTCTTGTTTGTACCCTTGACCTTGGGGTTAGCCTTCCTGCTAGCCATTATGGAATCACTTTATGTGATGACCAATAAGCAGATCTATAAAGATATGACCAAGTTCTGGGGTAAGTTGTTTGGTATTAACTTTGCGCTAGGTGTTACTACGGGCCTCGCGATGGAGTTTCAATTCGGAACTAACTGGTCGTACTATTCTCATTACGTTGGCGATATTTTCGGTGCGCCATTGGCGATTGAAGGGTTAATGGCCTTCTTCCTCGAGTCGACACTCGTCGGTATGTTCTTCTTCGGTTGGGATCGCTTTAGCAAGCGACAGCACTTAGCGGTGACTTGGTTAGTCGCGCTAGGTTCTAACATGTCTGCGTTGTGGATCTTAGTGGCGAATGGTTGGATGCAACACCCAGTGGGTAGTGTGTTTAATTATGAAACCATGCGCATGGAGATGACCAGTTTCGCTGAAGTGTTGTTTAACCCAGTTGCTCAGGTGAAATTTGTTCACACTGTGGCTTCAGGTTATGTTGCCGGCGCCATGTTCGTATTGGCAATCAGTGCTTACTATATCTTGAAGAAACGTGATTTACCTTTTGCTCGTCGCTCTTTTGCGATTGCAGCAAGCTTTGGTATGGCATCTATCCTGTCGGTTATTGTGCTGGGTGATGAATCTGGCTACAAGGTGGGTGAAGCACAACGAGTTAAACTTGCAGCAATTGAAGCTGAGTGGCACACAGAGCCGGCTCCAGCTGCATTTACTGCGGTGGGTTTCCCTAATCAAGAAACCATGCATACCGATTACGCGATTAAGATCCCTTATGCAATGGGGATCATTGCGACACGTTCAATCGATGAAGAAGTAACGGGTATTCGAGACTTAATCGTTGAGCATGAAGAACGTATTCGTAACGGTATGAAAGCCTATGCCATGTTAACTGAGTTACGAGCAGGTAATGAAACACCTGAACTGCGCGCAGACTTTGAAGCCGCTAAAGGTGACTTAGGTTATGGCTTATTACTCAAGCGATACACTGACAAAGTTGTCGATGCGACTGAAGAGCAAATTAAAGCCGCAGCGAAAGACTCTATTCCTAAAGTTGCCCCCATGTTTTGGAGTTTCCGAGTGATGGTGGGTCTGGGTGTGGTGATGTTATTCGTGTTCGCCGCAGCCTTCTGGCAAAGCACGCGTCACCAAATCGAAGAGAAGCCTTGGGTGCTTAAAGCGGCGTTATATAGCTTGCCACTGCCTTGGATTGCAATCGAGTGTGGTTGGTTTGTGGCTGAATATGGTCGTCAACCTTGGACTATCTCTGAAGTGCTACCGACCTTTATGTCGGCATCAAGTCTGACGGTAAGTGACTTATGGTTCAGTATCATTTCGATCACCTTGTTCTATTCCGTGCTACTTGTCATCGAATTGTTCTTAATGATTAAGTTTGCTCGCAAAGGGCCTAGCAGCCTGAAAACGGGTCGTTATCACTTTGAAAAGCTAGATGCTTAAACCGGAGATCTGATTATGTTTGATTACGAGGTATTAAGATTTGTCTGGTGGGCACTGATTGGTGTGCTTTTCATCGGATTTGCTGTGACGGATGGTTTCGATATGGGGGTCGGTGCCTTATTACCTATCATAGGTAAAGATGACACCGAGCGCCGTATCATGATCAACTCTATCGCTCCTCATTGGGACGGTAACCAAGTATGGTTAATCACTGCCGGTGGCGCGCTGTTTGCTGCTTGGCCTATGGTGTATGCGGTATCTTTCTCTGGCTTCTATGTGGCCATGATGTTGGTACTGTTTGCATTGTTCTTACGTCCTGTTGGTTTCGATTATCGCTCTAAAATTGAAGATCCAAGATGGCGTAAGAGTTGGGACTGGGCACTGTTTGTGGGGGGCTTTGTTCCGCCACTGATCATTGGTGTTGCCTTTGGTAACCTATTGCAAGGCGTGCCTTTTACATTCGATGAGTATCTGCGAGCGACTTACCATGGTGGCCTGTTCGGTCTACTGAATCCATTTGGCTTGTTAGCTGGATTGGTGAGTGTATCGATGATCATGATGCAAGGCTCTGCCTGGTTACAGATGAAGACCGAAGGTGAACTGCGAGTTCGTGCTGCAGCGGCGACACAAATATTAGCAGGCTTAATGGCGGTACTCTTTGTGCTTGCGGGTGTGTGGTTAGCTAATGGTATCGATGGTTATGTAGTGACATCGGTTATCGATACTGAAGGTGCGTCAAACCCTGCGTTGAAAACGGTTGCCGTTGAAGCTGGGGCTTGGTTAGCCAACTATGATAAGTATCCTGTTACAGTGCTGTTTCCTGTACTGGGTGTGGTAATGCCAATCCTTGCATTACTGGCGAGTCGCTTTAATCGCTCTGGTTTTGCTTTCTTGTTTAGCTCGTTAGCTGTGGCTATGGTTATCCTTACTTGCGGTGCAGCGATGTTCCCATTTGTTATGCCATCGTCACTTGAGCCAAATGTGAGCTTAACTATGTGGGATGCGACTGCAAGTCACATGACCCTAACGGTGATGACATGGGCGGCAGCGGTATTTGTGCCTATCGTATTAAGCTATACCGTGTGGACTTACTTCAAGATGTTCGGCCGTCTAAGCCGTAACTTTATTGAAGACAACAAGACGTCACTTTACTAAATAGGAGCCAATAATATGTGGTATTTTGCTTGGATTTTGGGCATTTTGCTGGCGTGTTCATTTGGTATTATTAACGCCTTGTGGTTAGAAAATACTGAAAATATGGACCGTGATACAGAGCAGCAAGATTAACGCTTGATCTGTGATCCATAAAACCCCGCATCGGTATGCGGGGTTTTTTATGAGCGGCTTTTTATTTTCAACATGTTGGGAACTGTTGAATCATTGAGCGAAAGCAAGCGTGTTAAGGGAATTGCAAAGGGTTATCTGATAAGCTCCTGCTGTAAAAGGAGAGCGGTATGAAATTGATTAAATACGCGTCACTTGTGGCGTTAATGGGTATGCTCGTTGGCTGTGGTCATGGCTATGAAGGGGAATATCAGAGTAAGGCGGGCTCTTCAAATGAGCTGTTTAATGCACTTGCCGATGCGGCAGGCAGCCAAACTATTGTCATTGGCTCAGATTACATAGAATCCCAAGGTGAGCGTACAACATTTGATGATATTTTTGTGCGTCAGTCAGGTTCACAAAGCTATCTTGTTTTCAAAGATAAAGGCTCTGAAGAAGCGTGGAAAATTGTCGATAAAGATACGCTGTTGCAAGGCAATACCTTCATGAATATCAAACTGGTGAGAGTCAATTAACCTTTATCTGGTCAATCATGGCAATAGCTTACATTGTGTTAGCTCTCTTGAAGAACAACTGTTTGAACAAGGGACTGTGCAATGAAAAAGCCGCGTTAAGCGGCTTTATATCATTACAGATGGCGGTGGATTAGGACTTAAATACACTGATTTTTTGCTTAATTTCCTGAGCCAAATCAAACAAGCTCTGCGCGGCATCGACGGTATCACCGGCGCGCTGTTCACCTTCTCTGGCTAACTCAGTGATCTGATGTAGATTACGAGTGATTTCGTCGGCGACAGCGCTTTGCTGCTCTGTGGCACTGGCGATACTGCTAGACGAGATAGCTAATTCCCCTATGCTCATGGTGATTTGATTAAGCTGTCCTGCAGCCTCTTCACCTTGATGGGCTGAATGAGTTCCTAATTCATGACTCTGTCCCATCTGCTCTGCAGTGATCTTAATTTGCTGCTGTAGCTGGCTGATGGTGTGGCTAATTTCAGAGATCGATTTCTGAGTTCGCTGAGCCAAAGTTCGAACTTCATCGGCCACAACCGCAAAGCCTCGACCTTGCTCACCTGCGCGGGCAGCCTCGATGGCGGCATTGAGTGCCAGTAGGTTAGTTTGTTCGGCGATGCTGTTAATCACTTCGGTGACTTGGCTAATGGCTTCACTTTCTTTGCTGACATTCTCAACGCTGGTATGGCTGGCGTTAAGTTGTTGGCTTAGGGTTGCAAGGCCTTGAACCACCTGTTCAAGTTGTTGATGACCATCGCGAGAAGCATTGTCGACTTGCTGGCTCTTCACTGCACCTTCACCTGCATGGTTAGCGACATCACGGATAGAAGTCGACATCTCTTCGATAGCGGTGGCGATTTGATCGGTTTGTGTCAATAGCGATTGCGCCTCTTCACCATTTAAGCGTGCGACCTCTTGTGCGCTTTGAGCTTGATTTTCGAGAGTATTAACTGACGCTTGTAGGGCGTGTATCAAGCCTCGTAAATTACTGGCCATTTGATCCGCGCTGCGAGTAATGCTGTCCACCTCGTTTTCACTGGCCATATTTTTCAGTGCAAACTGCTGCGACAGATCACCTTCACCGAGTTTAGTCAGTTGGTTTTGCAGCGATTTAAGTGGATTCAGAGTTTTAATCAACACAATAGATAGCAGTATGGTGATTAAGAGCACACCTATGATGGCTACGCTAGCGTTGATCGTCAGCAATTCAAGACTCTCTTCATTGAGCTCCTTCTCTTTTGCTTGTCCCAATAACGTCCATTGCCAGCCAGGAATCGCAATCGAGTAGGCGTACATCTGCTCGCCCTGGTTATTTTCATATTGCCATTCAGCGTTATTTTGTTTGATTTGTTCAGGGGTTAAGCCGTTGATAATCGTTGCGGTGAGCGTAGTGCCGGTTTGTTGCTGTGGATGAGCAATGATGTTGTTATCGATATTTCGGAACAAAGTGAAATAGCCGGTTTCTTCTAGCCTAAGTTGATTCATTGAAGCTATCAGTTCATCGATGGCTTTAGTGATATTAAAGCCGATGTAAAGAATACCGATCACATCACCTTGCGGTCCGGTGATAGGGCGATAAATCGTCATATAGTCTTGGCCGAAGAGTTTGGCATAACCTTTATATTCTTGACCATTGATCAGTGATTGGTATCCAGGATGATTTTGGCCTAAGTATGTGGCTAAGGCGCGTTTCCCATCGGCTTTTTTGAGTGAGGTTGAGATACGAATGAAATCGTCACCATCTCGAACAAATACCGTAGCGGTACCGCCAGTGAGGTTTGAAAATCGATCGACTTTACTCTTTGAGGCGTTGATTTGCTCTTTTTCATGAGCGAGTGCAGGGGTCGGTTTGCCCAGAACATTAACGGTTTTATCAGGTTTATAAAACTGCCCCGGGTACATGGCGCGCAGCACATCGGCGTTACGTTCGGCCAGTGCCAGTAAACTACTGTATTCCAACTCGATAAGGTTTGCTGTGATTTGCATTTGTGCTTGCATCGCACTCATGCCTTTGTGTTTCAATACACCGGCAGCTGTGATGTAGGATACGCTGCTAATGATGCTGAAAACGACAATGGTCAATACGAAAGCTAGGGTGCCAATTTGCTTGGCAATAGGCCAGTTTTTATAGTTCATAGTATAAATCCATTACTGCTTGTATGGCATAACCTAACTAAAACAACATAAGTAAGGTCTGATATCTTTTTTATCGTTAACTATGAGTAAAACTTGAGCAACATTTTGGTAAATGTGAGCGACGTCAAACTTAATGTGGTGGCGACATAGAGGGACATCACATCCCTCTATGTGATAGGCGGAATTAAATAGGATTTATAGCAGAGTTATCACTTTGACAAATTGAGGTTTTTTTCGTCATCGTGAGTTGGTACATAGTCGGAACCCAGATCAGAGACAATAAGGTTGTCAGTAAGGTTCCGCCGGCAATGGCGATAGCAAACGGAGGCCAAAAGCCACCGCCAGCAATAATCAGCGGCATAAAGCCACCAATGGTTGTAATGGTGGTAGAGCCAATATGACGGCCACAACTGCTGATCACTGACACCATCTCTTCGACAGATGCGACACGTTTATTTGGCATATCTTCCAACTCAGCTAAGATAACGATGGCGGCATTGATCGCCAGTCCCATCAAGCCTAATAAGCCGATGATCACAGTGAAGCCAAATGGGTAGCCAAACAGATAGACGGCTAATAATCCCAACCCTGCCGATTGCAACGCGCTGAGTAAAATAATGCCGGTGAGTCTGAAGGAGTTGAACGACAGTACCACTGTGGCGAGTAGTAAGGTGATCACTAATACTAGATTTGACAACAAGTTTCTTACGGCTTCATTTCGCTTGGCGCTTTCACCACCGATTTCAATTTTATAACCTGCGGGAAGTGATATCTGGCTGATTTGCGCTTTAGCACGATCTAATACCGTTTGTGGTAGTACGCCGCTTTCTAGGTAGGCCTCGATGCTGTTGACTCGCTGCCCATCTCGTCTTGGGATGGCACCCAGACTGACATCGATACGACTGGTCGAAAGTGCCGAGAGCGGGATCCCTGTGCCGCTGCTGGACACCAAATTGATTTCAGACAGGCGAGTTTGTTGCTCGCGCATGATCTCTTGGGTACGAACACGTATGGGGAGGGATTCAGTTTGCTCTAAAATGCTGCCGCCATAGATACCCGTTGTCGCCATTTGTATTTGATTGGCGATGTCGGTTAGCGATAAGCCACTCATCATGCTGGCATCTTCATCTATTTGGAACCAGAGTTTAGGTGCGCCAGCACTCAAGGTCGCACGAGTGTGGATAACATCCTTAGTGGTGATCAAAATACGTCTGACTTCGTCACCGATAGCGCGTAATTTGTCGAGATTAGGGCCATAAATTCGCAGCTCAACCGGCGCATTGAAGGGCGGTCCCTGTTCGAGTTTTCTGACTAAAATCTGTGCCTGTGGATATTGGCCATCTAATTGATGTTGCAGCTGAGGGATTAAGCGGTTGGCTGTGTCGAAGTCGGCCACTTTGACCATGGCTTGCGCATAATTACTGGCGCCTTGCTGACGCTGTAATAAGTTGTAGTAGAAAGAGGGCGCATTACCGCCAATCACCCAATCGAGTCGGGTGATCTCACCGCTGGCTCTGAGGGTCGCATCGAGCTGTTTTACGAGAGCTTGGGTGTTCTCTAAGCTGGCTTGCGGTGCGAGATGCACTTCTATTTGAAACATATCCCGATCAGACGGCGGGAAGAATTGCTCGGTCATCTGCCCAACTGCAATAAAACCTGCAATAGGCAAGATGCCGATTAAGATCCCCGCCAGCAAGGGGCGTACTAAAGCTTGGTTTAAGGTAAAGCGAAAGGCGCGGCTTAATGCTGGAAACTCAACTCCGGTTTGATACCAATGCTTGTTGGCCACATTAGTGCTAAAACGGCCTGCTAATCCGGCGATAATGGTATGAGAAATAATGTAAGAGCCCAATAGGGCAAACATGACGGAAATAGCTATGCCGCCCACAAACTCGCCTGCCGCACCCGGCATAAGGACGATAGGAGCAAAAGCTAGCATGGTAGTAATTGTCGAGCCCGCCAATGGTAGCCATAGGTGTTTTAGTGTCGCGCTAACTGCGGCAACTTTATCCATCCCTTGTTTGCGACGTTGGGCGATGGCATCGACAATCACAATGGCATTATCTACCATGATCCCCAGCGCCACCACTAACCCTGTTACCGACATTTGATGAATTGGTAGGCCGATATATTTCATACAAGCCAGAGTAAATAGCGCGGTCAATGGTAGGGATAGTGCGACAATTAGGGCGTTTCGCAGCCCTAGCGTGAGCATCAATACCAGCAAAATAATCACGAAGCCGAGTAATAGACTGGCGATTAAATCGCTGAGCCTTTGGCTTGTGTAACCTTCTTGATCGAACAACCACTGGATCTCGACATTGGACGAAAGCTCAGCTTGATATTGATCGACCACGCTATGCACTTGTTTTAGCCAGAGATCGACACGGGTATTGTTGAGCATACGTGCCGCGACCATGATGCCTTGTTGTTGCTCGATAATGGCGATATTAGTGGCTGGTGTTTTAGGTTGTTTGATCACTTTTGCCACTTCGTTTAAACGAATAATGTGACCGTTTGCATCGACTTTTAATGGAACCTGCTTGATCCGCGTTAATGAATCAAGCTCGCCAGAGACTTCGACCAAGGCGCGAAAGCTGGTGTTATTAATTTCACCTGCGGAAACTTTAGGGTCGGCTTTAGCCAGAATTTGTGCAATTGCTGCAGGGGTTAGGCCAATTTGATTGGCTCGATAACCGTCAAGTTGCACCAAAATCTCTTCGGTAGGCGCACCGTAGAGTTTGACAAAATCGGTGCCACTGACGAGTCTAAGTTGGCTTTGCAGTTCTTTGGCGTAGCGATTAAGCATATCAATTCTCGGCTCACCAGCGCCTTTCCAAACTAGACCCAAAATAGCGGTATTGGCATAGCCGACTTGGTCATCAAGTAGTGAGTTTTGGGCACCGTCGGGCAGGGAGGATTTAGCGTCATTGATCAAATCTCTCGCTCGTGACCAGACGGGATCGGTAGCGGTCACATTGTCTTTGAGTTCCAGCTGAATAACCGATACACCGGGGCGTGAGGTTGACTGAATCAGTTTTAGCTCTTCTAAACGTCTTAATTGGCTCTCTAGAACTTCGGTTACTAAGGCTTCGACGCGAGTTGCCGATGCCCCTGGATAGTGTGTGATCACCGAGGCAAATCTATTAGTAATACTTGGATCTTCCATACGAGGCAGGCTACTGATGGCGCCAAACCCCGCCACAATCAATAAGGCAATGACGAGGCTCGTTAGACGAGCATTTTCGATTAATGCTTTTATCATCATCTACCTCGCCGCAATATCACTGCTTAAAGTAACCAGCTCACCAGCCACCAGCTTATGTAATCCTTGAGTCACGTAGCGCTCATCAGCGACAATGGCACCAGTCACATAAGCTTGCTCGCCATTGGTGTAAATAATGTCGATGTCGCGACGTTCAATTTGATATTGATTAGCTGATTGTGGCTGTAAAATGTAGATATTCCACACGCCTCTGATGCCGTCGGTAAGCGATGACAGCGGCACCCAAAAGCCATCACGTTGGATGGTTTGCTGATAGCTGAGATACACCAATTCACCATTAAGTACCAGCGAGTTATTGGGTAGGGTAAAACGCACAGGTACAGTACGAGTGATAGGATTTACTTCAGCGCCGACACCGGCAATCTTGCCCTGATAGGGCTTTTTATTTACCGTGAGTTCAAGGGTTTGTGCTGGGCGCAGCGTTTGTGCGATATCGATAGGGACACCAACGATAGCTTGGGGATTATTATTTTCAATCAGGGTGAATAAAGGTGATCCGGTTGCCACTACTTCACCTAAGTTGTTGTTACGTTTAGCAACTACACCATTGAAAGGTGCGATTAGGGTAGATTTGGTTATTTTTAATCGGTTGGCTGCTACTGCGGCGCTCAGTCGCTGCTTGGCTGCTTGTAAACTGTTAAGCTGGCCTTTCAATTCATCTAATTGCTGCTCTGACGTGTAACCTTGCTTTTTAAGAGATAGGCTGCGTTCTAAAGTGCTTTTTGCCAGTTGAAGATCAGCGTTATTCTGCGCCAAATTGGCTTCCAATTCAGCTTCTTGAGCTTCTAAAAGCGCTGTGTCTAACTTGGCTAACACTTGGCCTTTTTTTACTTGATCACCACTGTCAACAGCAATCAGCTTAATTTTTCCGGCTAATTCGAAGCCTATGGCCGTAGTGTTGCCTGAGCGTATGGTGCCAGTGAAGTGTTGCTCTACTTGGTAATCATTTGCAGCAACAAGCATTTCGCTAGTGACACTGGTAAGTTGAACCGAGGAATCATTGTCGACTCGTTGCTCCTGACATCCAGTGAAAAGCAGTGCTAAAGTGCTTAGCAACAGTGCCTTGGTGGTCAATCTGGCTGTAAACATTTTCATACAGATGCGCTTCCGTGGTTAACACTTGGTAAAAACATTGTTAAACTAGACTGAGAAGTCTAATTTATACAAACTAGACTGTCTAGTCTAGTTTGTATAAAAATATATCGATTTGAATAACACCAATGTTGGAGTAGTTATGAATCTTTCATCCTTAAGCCGCAGTGAACAGAAACGGGCGCAGATACTTCAGGCTGCGATCACCTTGTTTTGTGGGCAAGGATTTCCTAATACCAGTATGGATGAAGTCGCCAAACAAGCCGGTGTTTCGAAGCAGACGGTTTATTCGCATTTTGGTAGTAAAAATGACCTGTTTGTGGCATCGATTGAATCCAAATGTGTTGCACATCAGGTTGCGCAAGACTTGTTTGTAAACCCAAAAGACCCACAAAAAGCACTGATGCAATTTGGGATCTATTTTGGCGAAATGATTGTCTCTCCTGAGGCATTAGATGTGTTCAAAACCTGTGTCGCTCAATCTGATTCACACCCAGAGTTATCGGAACTGTTTTTTAATGCGGGGCCGCAATACCTACTAGAGTTACTTGAATCTTACTTCAGCAAAGTCGAAGCCAATGGCGAGTTTCAATTTGAAAACCGTCGTCATGCGGCACTGCAGTTTTGTTTGATGTTGTTTGGTGAGATGCGTTTAAAGCTGGAGTTGGGCTTACCTATTGATGATATTAAAGACGATAGAAATGATTATATAAAGTCTAGCGTAACTATGTTTTTACGTGCTTATCGTATTGAAAAGTAGACTTTTCAATTAAGCTGAATATATTAATAGTTAATCTAGGTTGTTGATTATTACTGCGGCAACTTTAGTGCCGCCAATTATCTCATGACATGTTTATTTTAGGACAATTGGAGCCCCAATGAATTCATTTGTTAAACCTAGCGCGATGAGTTTTTCCTTACTGTTAAGTGCGTGTGTTGTGATGTCGAGCGTACAGGCAGCCGAACCACAAGCGACAGAACAAGCGCCAGGCGAGAGTAAGCCTGTGCCATCTCGTCACTTTCCAACAAGCCTTAGTTTGACTTACATAACCACAGGTGAAGGTGATATCGATAATACACCGCTGCATCTTCAGCAAGATACCTTGCAGTTTGATCTCAATACCACTTTTCCTATCAGTTCTCGCTGGGCTGTTAGTGTAGGCGCAGGTTATGACAAATTGGACTTTGATTGGGGGAATCGTGGTGTTGTATTAGCAAATGTTTCTGATTGGTCTTCAGTAGAGCGTTATAAGGCCAATGTTGCCGTAAGCTATGTGATGAATAAGCACTGGATGTTTATGGTGGCGCCCACAATGCAGTACGCTTACGCAGAAGGAACTTCGGCGTCTAATGCACAAAGTTATGGCCTACTCGGTACGGGGATGTTGCGTTTGAGTGATGGCAGTAGTTTTGGCTTTGGTTTGGCTTATCTAAATGATATCAATGAAGTGCGAACCTTGCCTTTTGTGATGGTGAATTGGCAAATCAATGATAAATGGCGTCTAGGGAATCCATTTGCCGCAGGTTTTAGTGGCCCAGGTGGTGTTGAAATTAGTTATAAATTGACTAAGGACATTGAGTTAGGTGCCGGCACAGCAATGCGAACGCAGCGATTTTTGGTCAGAGACGATGATACCACCATGGAGATCAAGGAGATCGTAAGCTTCTTGCGCGCTGGGTGGACTGCAACGCCTGCATTGACCGTCAGCGGTTATTTAGGCTATTACTTCAATGGCGAGCTGGAGCTTAGCGACCCGAAAACGACTGAAGATGTAGATAATCAGCTTGCCTTAGGCGTATCAGCCAAATATACCTTCTAAGTTTTTCGTACTAAGTCACTTCTTAATAGAAAAGGCCAAGTTGAGATAACTTGGCCTTTTTGTTGTTTGTTGCTTTAACGTGCTATCGCTATTGGGGACCAGCTTAATTATTCGCCTAGCATATCGCGTTTGAGACTTTTCTGAGCCGGTTGTTGCCCTAACCAGATATTAAGCAATGCCTGTCTAAAGGTTTCACCTTGAATAGTTGCTTGTGCTTGACCATTTTTATAAGCGGTGACGCCCACTCCTTGTTTCGCTTCTAAGGTAAATTGATCGCCCTTGACGATTTCGTCACTAAATAATGCCATAAAGTCATCAATTTCAGCTTGAATTGGCGCTAGATTGTCGTCGGTAGCATCTTCAAAGCCTTCAACAATGGCATCATGCATTTTATCTGAGGTGATAAGCCCAGACGTGATATTAAGACGAATAACCGCAATAGGTGCATCAATGACTGCACTGGCTTGTGATGTTGGGCTTAGGGTATATAAGCTACCAACATAGAGATCCATAAAGAATTTGCTACGCACGCCGGCGCCATTGAGTTGCAACGTTTGATCACCCAGTTTGATGCTATCGGCAACTTCAACATCTGCGACTGTTTTTGCGCATACTTGTGTAGCAAGCAATAATCCGCTTAGTAGGGTAGCTGTTTTGAGGAGCTTCATAAAACCTCTTTGTTATTATAGGTATTTGGATTTAGTTGTTTAACTTAACCACGATGGCCAATTTGGTATTGGCCACTCTGATGGAAAAATATTGCCTGTTTCTTTTTGGGAGAGATTAGCAATGGGCCGTCATCGAAAAACAGGAAACATTTCCAGTTACGAGTGAACACATCCCATCGAGTTTCAATCACTTGATATTTCTCATAGCAAAAATAGACCAGTGCGTCGTCTTGCCAATCGATATGATTCTCTATGAGTTCAGGTAGTTCAGGGGCTTCACTATCCCAAGCCGCTTGCCAATGGTCAGTTGCAACCCAAGCATCACCTTTGGCAGCCCAGTCTCCCTTAGCAAATTGCTCCGCACGACTGCTTTTGTTGCTGATCCACTTATTCCAAACTTCCATCGATGATTTTTGATCTAAAGGTTTAATGTGCGCCTTATCATCATCGCTAACAGGTAGATCTTTATGGTTAAAGATCCATTTACGTTTGTACTGCTCAAATGGAATATAAGTGTGTGCCACAGGGCCTCGCTATTGGGAACGTTGAATCATTTGCCCGCTATTATACGGATAGCGGCAAGACAAAGGAAACCGTAACGTTTAATCCCGTTGTTTATCCAATATTGACGTTGTGACTTATCAGAGGTTGTAGGGAAATGCATATCAAGGATATGCCTGATGGTGAAAGGATGAATAGAATAACTGGTCTCCCCACAGGGGATAAGTCTAACTAATAGACCTACCTTAACAAATGTTGATAAACCTATATACAGCAAGACTTTAAGCTTGTTTTAGTGATAAGCTCACCTTAATAAATCTATACAAAAATAGCCCTATATTTACCTCTCAGGTGGTCTATAGGTGGTTAATAGGTGGTTAAAGTGGAACGGTTTAAATTTACTAAAATAAAGCTGCAATCCCTTGTAAATAAAGGGCTGGCGCAACGGTGTAGTGATTCAGAAATCAAAGAATTGCACTTTGAAACCACTTTAAAAGGTGGTCAATTTTTTAAGTTAATCAAAAAACACCAAGGCAGAAAGCTGACAATCAAGCTTGGCTCGTTTAGTTCGATGACTGTTGAGCAAGCCCGTAAAGCCGCATTAGAAAACCTTGAGCTATTGCGCCAAGGTATTGACCCGAACGCACAGAAGAAAGCACAAAAAGAAAGGCGTTTAAATGGCTTTTACTATGCTGATCTCTTTGCTACCTACAGGGCTGATTTTTTAGTCCGAATAAAAGCGGGTGAGCGCAGACCCAAATCACTAGCCGATGCCGAATCAATTTTTAACCTCCATACAAACCCACTATTCAAAAATAAAGATGTTCGTGAGCTAACCAATGATGATGCTAGAAAAATCATTGCTAACCTGAAAACCTCCAAGAGTGCAGCCACCAGCAACAAAGCACTATCACAAATCAAAAGTGTATTTAATTTTGCTAAGCGTGAGGGCTTGCTAGATGACAATCATTTTGCAGTAGCCAAAAAGTTTGCCGAACAACCAAGAGAACGAGTATTAACCCAAGACGAAGAAGCTAGGCTTTTAACTGCGCTCGATGATGAACCGCAAATATACAAAGATATTGTGTTAATTGCTTTGATGACTGGACAGCGAAAAAACTGTGTGTTGTCGATGTGCTGGGAAGAGATAGACCCACAGCAAAGCATTTGGGCTATACCTGCAAGCAAAGCTAAATCTAAAAAAGGGCTGGTGGTTCCATTGATACCGTCCGCAATGGAAATACTCACAAGGCGAAGCAGAGAGGCTGAAAAAGGCGAGAAGTTTGTTTTCCCCAATAAGCGCAGCAAGCTAGGTCATGTAGTCGAGAAAACGGGACAAGGCTCGTTTTGGAGGCGTGTAACTAAACGTGCAGGGCTTTATTCCGATGACAAAGCCCAGCGGCTAACCTTTCACGATTTAAGGCGCTCTACCGCTACCAGAATGGCGAGAGCTGGTATTGAGTTAGCAATCATTCAAAAAGCCCTTGGGCATAGCTCAATAGCAATTACCCAGCGCACATACGCGCACCATGATTTATCTCAGGTTCGTGCAGGGCTTGAGCATATCAGGAATGAGCCAATATCAACCGTAGACGCTCTAAAAGAGCAATTGAAGGCTCTTACACCAGAACAACGAAAAGAACTGCTAGGAGGGCTTTAAATGGATGAAGATCGTGAAATTAGAATAGGTATTAAGAAAAAAGATGGGAGTATTTTGGATTTTGCTTCTGATGAAGCTGAAAAATCTTTTATAAGACAACGCATACTCGATTTAGATAAAAGGAAAAAGAATAGTTTGCCAATGACTAAAGAAAGGTCAGAGGCACACCGTAAACTAAATTTTGTACTCCTTACTTGGCTTTCAGCTGTAGAAAATCAGAGGTCGACAAGTGATGATGTTATCGCCATTGATAAGGAACTTTGCCTTGAGGTCGCACAAGTGGTAAGGGAAATATGTGATGGTAAAGACCCGTTTGAATCGCTAAAGAAAAGGAAAAAAGGAGAAAAGGCTAAAACGACAATAGTTGAGCATGGTTTTATTTGGGCGATGAAATATCATAATAAAACAGATGAGGAAATTATTGAGGCTATAACGAACAAAGGGAAATTAACTAAGGGAAGGTATATTCGTCCGACTAGAGGCGGCATTCCTCATGCAGTAAAAAGCTTTGAAAAAATTTATTTTGAAGGACTTGAAGAGCCTTATTATGATGATGGGCAACTCGATTTTATTAACGCAATTTCTAGTTATCGAAACTCACCCAAGCACAAAGCACTCGTCGCTGAGGTGCTAATACAAATGTGGCAAGATGAAGCCAATAAAAATGCATAAATAATGGCTTATATTTGTTATGCCATGCATCAATCTAGTCTATACGATATTGTTCTAACGTTAATTAAAAACGTTGATAGGAGCAATTTCATGAACCAAATAACTTCATTCTTACATGATCGTTTGAGCAATCAAGATGCAGCCAATTATTTGGGCGTAAAGCCCGAAACATTGGATGTTTGGCGTTCTGCTGGACGCTATGCCATTCCCTTTGTAAAAGTCGGTAGACGAGTGTTCTATCGTCAATCTGACTTGGACGCATTCATTGCGTCACGCACTCAAACCCAAACCGCCTAATCGCGGCAAATCAACATAAGAGGAAAGATTATGAGCAAACGAAGCTATGGCACGTCTATCGTTTTAGCCCGTCTTTTGAATGGGGAACGCCTAACTGCGGCACAAATCAATTTTTTAACGAATGGGGAGCAACAAAGCAGGGTGATGGATGAGCTAAGAAAGTCATTCATTCCTTGGGAGTGCGACCAGTCTGCAAATGATACGGTGTGGTTTATGCCTGCAAGTGAAATTGAGCGTTATCGTCATTGTAGGGATGAGCAAATCGAGGATGAACGGTCACGCTATTACGCAAAGAAAACCCTAAGGCTTGATCGGGAATTAATCAAGGCTATCAAATGGAGGGGCGAAACTTGGGTGGTTAACCGATTAGGCGAGTTGGCAGCCAATGATCCAGTTTATGACCCTGAAAAACAAAAGGAGCCTAAGCCTTAACTTAAACCCCTTTCATTAGTGTGTGGTTAACGACTTTAGCTTGGCGGCAAATCGTTAACCACTTTCAAGAGTATACCTTCGATGACTGAAAGTAAAACCGCAAAAGGTTCATGGCTGCCTGAGTCAATAGAACAAGCTGTAATTAAAAACGGATTAGATTTAAATCATGCATGGATTGTCTGCAAAGCAATTTCTTTCTATAAAGCAGAAAAAGAATTCCACGCTTCTAATGCTTATTTAGCTAAGGCACTAGGAAAAAATACTCGGCAAATACAGAGATACATTAGTAAGCTTGCTCTGTGTGGGTGGCTTAAAGTGAAGTTGTCAAAATCAAGTAGCGGAACAAGTAGAAATTTACTACCTACCAAAAACACTTTGGCAATCTTAAGGGGTGACATAGATGTCATGCCTAGGGGTGACATAGATGTCATGGCAGGGGTGACACCAGAGTCACACAATAATGAAGTTGATAGCAAAGCTTCTTATAGTAAAGTTTTAACTACAACATCATTTGAAAATGATGCTGATATTTTTTACATGAATCATTTGAAAGGTCTAATTTCTGAAGATCTTGGTATAGATGCTAATCACGAAGCTTTTTGGATTTATGAGGTTGCAAGCAAATGGGCAAAATTAGTAACTAACGTCAACATACCTGAAAAACCCAATACGACGATCATAGGCAATATATTGAATTCAGACACAATGCTATCCATTGATAGCAAACGTGAATTGATAGCTTTCCTTGACGGTCGTTACACTGAAAGAAATATAGAGCAGCGTTTGAAGCCTGTTAACCTGAGCTGGTTAATGTGCTCAGAAATGGATGATCTAGCCAAAGACGGAATTCTAAGCTGTGAAGGTGATGCAGATAATTGGAGTAGCTATGAGGTAAAGTGCCTAGTTGAAAACTTATAAACTAAATTTCCCCAATACCCCACCTCGTTGTAGCGTTAATGCTCAGGTTAGTTATTTAGTATTAAAACCCTAATGTAAGCCTAATAAAACACTAATAAAACACTAATAAAACACTAATAAAACACTAATAAAACCCCAATGTAACCCCAATAAAATCATAATGTATTCAACCTGTAAAACCCCTAGGCTTAACACGTTTTTTATTAATTTAGTCCGAAAAAACCTATGTACTGACAAACGTCAAGGTTTAGGGAGTGTTCGAGTTTTGCGACAAATACGCGAAAGGTTTTTAGGTCGATCACATGAAACTTTCTAATTTTAGCCAAGGTGGTTAATAGGTGGCTAATTATTTAGATGAGGTTATAAGTTGTTGATATTTGATAGGTTTTAATCTTTATGGTCTCCCCACAGGGACTCGAACCCCGATCGATCGCTTAGGAGGCGACTGCTCTATCCTGTTGAGCTATAGGGAGACGCTGCTGATTATACTGGTTTTAGACTCGATGAAAAGTTTTCGGATTTAGTTGCTTAATAAGTACTCGATTTCCAGCATTGCCGACCCTCGACCCTCGACCCTCGACCCTCGACCCTCGACCCTCGACCCTCGACCCTCGACCCTCGACCTATTGCTTAATTGCCAGATCGTTAATTTGAATGTTTATAGCCGCATTTTCACCGCTGAGTTTCGCTGTGGCCGTTTCCTGAGTCACCTGATCTATGACTATGTTAGCTCGACTTTTTATGGCGACGGCACGCATGTTATTCAGTCGGTCAGGTAAGTTCTGCTGTAATACAATTTGGAATTCATCACCGACTTGTATGCCATTATTGCGACCAAGGTTAATGATCACTCGATCCTGTTGCTTGGAGATGATCTGCCCGAGTAGAGGCCGACAGCTGAGCATTTTATCTATTTCGATACTGGCTTGACCTAGTACAGATTGAATATTTAGGCCGTAGGTCGATTGCCAGAAACGGTTACTGTTTGCTGCAACGGTTTCCTGCTTTTCAAATTCCCATTCGGCAGGTGAGTTGTAATCTTTGCTCCATACTCGTTCACCGCTGATGCCATGATAAAGCGATAATCTGAGTTGAAATTGTCGTTGAGGCGCATCACTCCACAAACCCAGAAGGCTGCTATCTGCTGGATCGGTTGAGATATCCATGATGTCAGGAATGAGGATATATTGACTGTCGGTGATTTCGTTGAGCCAGCTAGGTAAGCGGTAGCCGCGAATGTCGTTGAGTGAGTTGGGTATATCTAAACGTTCGTCTGCATGTAAATTGGGATAGCTGGCTTTGCTCTGCTTAGCCATGATATCACCTAGATGTTGAGACAGTGCTTGCGGAAAATTACCTAGATGCCCATATCTTAATTGTGCCCTGTCTCGCATCTGTGCTTGCGGAACCAATACCGCGGCTTTTAGATTATCAGTCGAGCATTGTGACTGGTTGTTTTGTAGTACATCGACCCGTAAGTTGACTGTGATAACTTGGTTTTTCACCTGTTCATTCAGTAATTCGACTTGACCCACTTGAGAGTGGTTCATCATAGAGAATTGGTTTTTTATTAGCTGACCATTTTGGATTTGCTGTTCACTGCTGAACTCGCCCCCACTGCGCAAGGTGACATAACTCAAGGCTTGTTCGATAGCCGCTTCTCTGGCCTGGGTGACATTGCCATTGAGGATTTTGGCTTCACCACTGGCTTCGACCCACTGCGCAGCAGCATTAAAATGGCAACATGCTGCAAGTAACATGACTATCTTGAGTGATTTCATGACTAATTCTCTATCAAAAGATGTTTATCTTTTGCTTATTGTCTACTGAACTTATGCGCCAAAGGCATGACTGATGCTTAGACTAAGCAATAACTATGCCTGATTATTGAATCCCAGTTTGTGTTAAAGCTTAGGCAAGTGATGCCGATAACCAATTAAGTTGTCGTTATATCTATGAGTCACCGCCGTTAAATGAGTTGGCTAACTGTCCGTATAGTCTAAGAACTTAATTAGTCTCAGATGGGCCGTAGATATAAGGGTTTTGAATGCTGTTATTTTTTATAGCCATGGATGCGGGGTGAAATGGGTCCATTTTGCCTCTTATTAGTCATTCAATAATTAATGGAATTTAGCCATGCGTGGAGCGATTTTTCTGTCAGCACTGTTAGCGCTCAGTGGTTGTGCCAACAATCAGGCTGAGCAACCCGTATTAGCGAGCGGCAATAAGTTGCCGACCGATTCGGCAGTAATTAATTTAACTAAGCAGCTAGCCAATGAATTGGTGAGACAGAATGCTCAGCAAATCGCTAAGCAGCCGCTGCTTGTTGCAACACCGGTATTTTTAGATAGCTTATCGACGACCAATGAATTGGGCCTGCAAATACAGCAAGGTTTAATCGCGGCTATGCACGATCACCAGTTTAATCTGCTAGACGTTAATGTTGCCGAGAGAGTCAAAGTCACTGACCAGGGAGACTTCTTGTTAAGCCGTGACTGGAAACAATTACCAGCTGAATTGTCCGTTTCCTATGTGTTGGTCTCGACTATGAGCCGTTCGGCAGATGCTTTGGTGGTGAATAGCCGTATCGTCAATATTAGTGATAACCGTGTGGCTTCTGTGGCTTCAATGAGTATCGATCGCACTGAGCTGCCGGGTTACCTGTATGCCTCTGATAAAGTGGTATCGAAACAGGGGCTGCTTTATCGATATCAAGACGAGGGACAAGATGTGATCCAGTTGGTAGGAGAGATGCAATGAAGCTTATCAAGCCTTTGATGTTAGCCATGACCGTATTGTTAACTGGCTGTGCTACGCATGATAGATATGTGCAGTGGGAAAGCGAAGCGCCGGAAACCTTCCCCAAATTAACGGCAATAGGTTATGCACCGTTGCAGACTCAGCCAGCGAAAGAGCAATCTCAACGAGTATTGATGGCGATGCAGGCTTCAAAAATTGCCGCCTATCGTGAGTTAGCCGAACAAGTTTATGGTCAGCAGCTTAATGCTTCGAGTCAAGTGAAAGAGTGGATGCTCACCGATGACAATATTCAAGCCTCTGTATCAGGGGTAATTCGTGGTGCTAAAGTAGTGAAGAGCTATCCTGCAGGTGAGCATTATGTCACTGAATTAGAACTGGACTTTGCTCAAGTGTGGGCTCTGTATCAGCAGCAATATAGACCACAGAAAGTCAAGCAAGTAACCTATTTTTAAGTTCTGCTTGAGATCATCTTCAAAGGGAACCACGCAATAAAAAAGCCTCGATATTCGAGGCTTTCTTATGGGTAAAACTGGCGATGGGTAGAGTTAAGCCGTTAACTTTAAACCTTTAAGTTACTGCCTAAGCTTGAAATCGTTGAGGTGCGACCCTTGCCATCATAGGTGAGGCTGGAGGCGTTGCGGCTCACTTGTAATGCCTGTGAGAAACGACTGATACTGGCCATGCTGTGTTCAATTAGGCTGGTATTGAGGGCGTTAAGTTGCTTGCATTGCTCGAGAAGTTGTTTGCTGTCGTCGACTTGAGAGATTAAGTCGGCTTGGCTAGTTAGTAGGGCTTTGTCTGGATGATTCGATAAGCCTTCATCGCCAGATATGATCTCATTTAATAACTGCGACTTCTCGTTGGCTAGAGCAAGAAGTCGATCGGCATCTTGATCGATTAAAGCGGCTTTCTCCGCTTCGATGACCGTTTTTAATTGAGTTAATAACTCATACTGCTTGGCGATGATATCGGTTATCGGTGTCATAAAGGCTTAATTAAGATCCTTTAGCTCACTCTCGAACTGAGCTATGTTGCTGGCTAGCTTTTCAGGGTCGACTTTATAGCGACCTTCAGCAATAGCCGTTTTAATTTCTTCGACTTTTTTAAGGTCGATTTCTGGAATGTCGTTCAGTTTTGCTTGTACATTTTGCAACTGTTGTGCTGCAGATGTAATAGAAACCGAATCTTTTTTCACTGTTTGGGCGGCAGATTCTACTGAGTCGGTAGCGGTTTTCGCTGCCGCTGACTTTCCATTAGAAAGTGATGCAGATCTGCTATTAATGCCTGAATTTACTTGTTTAATATCTATAGCCATGTCGAATCCAACGTTTTTAAATGAGATCGATATACTTGTGTATCGGCATCTTGCATTAAAGCTTTAGTCTATTTTTCACAAAAATTTACGGTTTTAGTGTTTCTGTTCAAGCTGCAGTTACATTCTAACTTCGACTTCGCCTATACCTATCACATTGGCTTCGATGATTTTTTGTGAATTGCTATTTTTGATCTGTATTCTATCACCCAAATTACCATCTCTTAAGGCTTCGCCGACAGTTTTTATTTGCACATTGTCTGAGCGAGCATAAATCGACACCATATCGCCCTTACATACAAAACACAAATTGCCATTATAGATGGGCTGGTTGGCGGCGATACGCCGTTTAACCCTAGTGCCAATGACTTGCTCGGTTTGATCAAATTGTTGCCCTCGTAGGCTAGTTTGCTCAACAAATTCGAGTTTGATTTGATCTTCGGCAATAAGATCCCCTGGGCCTAATGTTTGTATGGCTATTACAACCGGATAAAGAATATCGACTCGCACCGAGATGTAGATTTGCCAAGGGTAGGGTAGATCGGGAGAGTTGCAACTTATTTTAACGGTATTGTTGCGGCCTATTTCTCTGTCGCTGGCAATTTCTGCCGTAGGTGGAGTGTTGCACCTCGGAGGCGAGAGGCGAGTATCTAAGCTTTGCGGGCTGATTACCACCTTGGCATTATTCGTTATCGCTAATTTTTGTTGGATTGCCGCTATAGCTAAATCAGAAATGGCCGATAAAGAGGGAGTCTCTGGTATTTCTTTCGCCCAAGCGTGGGGGAAACAGAGCAAAGTGATTAAAAAAGACCAAATAAGTTTGTTCATATTATTGGGGCTAACATAGCAGCCGAGCGATACCTTTAGATTGATAAGTCAGGGTTTTAAGTCGGTAGTTAATTATTTTGGCCATTTTGGGCCATCATTTAATCACATAAGCAGTCATTAAATTGACAAAAACAGGACTCGATTAGCCAATAATCAACCAAAGCAATTAGTATGCCTATCCACACTTTTAGTGAAAATTAGGCATTCACACGACAACAGGGCAAGGCATTATGTCGCGTATTCTTGAATCAGTTAATAAAAGAACCCAGCTCGTGGGGCAAAACCGCTTAGAGCTACTATTGTTTAAGCTCAATGGGCGGCAGCGCTTTGGCATCAACGTTTTTAAGGTTAAAGAAGTCCTGCAATGTCCACCTTTAACCAGCTTGCCCAAGTTAAACCCGTATGTACGGGGGGTTGCCCATATTCGAGGGCAAACTATTTCGGTTATCGACTTGAGCGCGGCAACCGGTGGGCGTCCAATTGAAGATATCAGTAATAGCTTTGTGATTATTTCTGAGTATAACCGCAGTGTGCAGGGGTTCTTGGTTAAGTCGGTTGAGCGCATTATCAACATGAACTGGGAAGCGATCATGCCGCCGCCACAAGGGGCTGGGCGCTACTCTTATTTGACTGCGGTAACCGAGGTCGAAGATGAGCTAGTTGAGATCTTAGACGTTGAGAAGATCCTTGATGAGATCTCACCCATTAAGGCGCAAATCAGCCAAGAGGTGGATGCAAAACTGACTATCGACAGAGATCGCCACTATCATATTATGGTGATTGATGATTCAACCGTGGCGCGGAAGCAGATTATTCGCGCGCTTGAGTCACTTAATTTGCAGATAGATACTGCTAAAGATGGTCGTGAGGCGTTAGAAAAGTTGCAAAATATTGCAGCAGAGATGGATAATGTCGCCGATGAAATTCCTTTGGTGATTTCAGATATCGAAATGCCTGAAATGGATGGTTATACCTTAACCGCTGAGATCCGCGATAATCCTAAACTGAAACACATTAAAGTGGTGCTACATACTTCTTTAAGTGGCGTGTTTAATCAGGCCATGGTGCAGAAAGTCGGAGCCAACGATTTTATTGCTAAGTTTAATCCTGATGAACTGGCCGCTGCGGTCAATAAACACTTGAGCTTGTAGTATTTTATACCAATCAAAGTCAATTAGTGATCAGCCCGTTTGTAACAGAAAAGGGCGCAGGAAAAATTGTCGATAACAAGGCGTAAATTGCAGTAACTAGTTATTCTAATAACAAAGTTTACAACACGGTTATCGGCGGTTTTAACGAGCAAGAATGATCAGGTAATTACTGCGATTGGTATTAGCTTTGAGTTATTTAATCAAGTAAATGAGGTTTAGGCCTAGCTTTAATTATCTAGGCCGATTAGGTTTATAGAGTTGGTTATTACCAATGTTTAAGGTCGAATTCACTATGGCTTGCTATAGTCAATGCTGCCTTATTTTATTTAATTGATATTGGGATCTCGAGTTGCCAAATAAATCACTTGCCGAAGCTGAGTACAACCAATTTAGACTCTTTTTAGAGCAACACAGCGGTATTGTGTTAGGTGACAATAAGCAATATTTGGTACGCAGTCGGCTTGCCCCTTTAATGGGGAAATACAATTTGCCCTCATTATCTGAGGTGGTAAAGCAATCGATGAAACCCACCGAGCGTCAATTACGAGCGGAAGTCATCGATGCCATGACCACCAATGAAACCTTATGGTTTCGTGATAACTATCCTTTTGAATTACTCGGCACTCGGTTATTACCCGAATACACCCGTTTAGGACGGCCATTGAAAATTTGGTCAGCGGCCTGCTCGTCTGGGCAAGAACCTTATTCGTTAGCCATGACGATTCTTGAGTATCAACAACGCCGACCAGGTGCCTTACCGGGGAGCGCGAGTATTCTTGCTACCGATCTGTCTCCCTCGATGCTTGAGCGTTGTAAGCGCGGCGAATATGACAGTTTAGCCTTAGGGCGAGGGCTATCGCCTGAGCGTAAGCGTCAGTTTTTTGAACCGACAACCGGTAATTCGATGCAAATTAAGACCAATGTCAAACAGCTGGTAAACTTTAGAGCCCATAATCTGCTGGAAAGTTATACCTTGCTGGGTCGGTTTGACATCATCTTCTGCCGCAATGTGCTGATCTATTTTTCCCCTGAGGCAAAGGCGAAAATATTGCGGCAATTTGCTGCCGCATTAAATCCTAAGGGCATTTTGTTCCTAGGAGCCTCTGAATCGATTTCAGGTCTTACGGATGAATTTGATATGGTGCGCTGCAATCCAGGGATCTACTACCAAAAACGCACCTAAAGCCCAGCTGTTGGGGTTTTGTCGCCAATAAACTGTGCCAGCTTTTACGCTGGCATTTTTATTGCTCACTTCTTTTTTGCCGCTAATTCTTTGCTGTTTAGTTTTTGGCATAACTATTGCTTTGTAATTTGCATCTGTAATTGGAGGCAATTTTATGGCGATAAATTTTGATAAGGCATTAGGGGTACATCAGTATACCTTAGGGATCCGCGCGGCACGCGCCGAAGTGATCTCGTCTAATATCGCCAACGCCGATACGCCACACTATAAAGCCAAAGATCTTGATTTTGATAAAGCCTTGCAAGCGGCACGCACTCAGCAAGGTGGTTTAGAGATGCGTAGAAGCAATGAAAAACACTTCGATTTAAAAGCCTTAACTCAAGAGCACGTGAGCTACAGAGTGCCTAACCAGCCAGATACTGGTGATGGAAACACTGTGGATATTCAGCAGGAGCAGTCAGAATTTATGCAAAATGCACTGGAATATCAGATGTCGCTAGGTTTCCTCGACAGTAAATTTTCTGGCTTGAAAAAAGCACTGAGAGGAAGTTAATAATGAGCCTATTTAATATCTTTAATGTTGCCGGTTCAGGCATGTCAGCTCAGTCGGTTCGCCTTAATACGACGGCGAGTAACATTGCTAATGCCGACTCGGTTGCCAGCAGTGTCGACCAAACTTATCGTGCTCGCCATCCTGTATTTGAAGCTGAAATGGCAAAAGCCAGTCAGCAGCAACAAAGCTCTCAAGGGGTTAAGGTGGCTGGGATTGTCGAAAGCGACAAGCCGTTGCAGAAAGAGTACTCGCCTGATCATCCTCTTGCGGATGCCGATGGCTTTATATACAAACCCAATGTCAATGTGATGGAAGAGATGGCCAATATGATCTCGGCATCACGTTCATACCAAATGAACGTACAAGTAGCTGACGCGGCCAAGTCGATGCTGCAACAAACGTTACGTATTGGCAATTCTTAGGAGGTGAGTCGTGAGTCTCATTAACCCTTTAAGTAGTCAGTCGCCATTAAGCACACAGACTACCAGTCAAAAATCGGTGAGCCAGCAGTCTTCAACGACGCAAACCTCGACGACAAGTACATTTTTAGACAGCTTACGCGCTACAGATACTGCCACGACTACGACTAAAGAAAATAATCAGCAACTGACTCAAGAAGACTTTTTCTCTTTATTGAGCCAACAGTTGTCGATGCAAGATCCGTTTAAGCCTGTAGATAACGATCAGATGATCGCGCAGATGGCTTCGTTCTCAACCGTCGATGGTATTGGCAAGCTCAACGATGAAATCGTCAATCTCAATGCGGTGATGACTTCTAGTCAGGCATTACAGGCATCGGGTTTAGTTGGGCAGAAGGTTTTAATTCCTTCAGGCTCAGGTCATATATCTGCTGAAGATCCAACCCTAAGAGGGGTGATCAGCACGCCAGAGGCTATCGATAGCATTACGGTGCGAGTCGAAGACGAAAGTGGTCAGCTCATTAAAACCTTCAAAGTCGATGGCAGCGCAGGCGGCAATATTGATGTGGAATGGGATGGACTCGACAGCGAGGGCAATCCGGTTGAAAGCGGCATTTATGCAATTAAAGCCAGCGGTCGTGTTAGTGGCGAAAGCCAAGACTTAACCGTATCGACTTACGCTCATGTGACCAGCGTATCGCTAGGAACGGCGAGCTCAGGTGCGATTTTGAATCTACGAGGCATAGGCGGCATCATGTTAGGTGATGTGTTGGCTGTGTCAGAAACATAATTTAAGCGTGATTTAGGGCATAAGGTCCGATACCAATTTAATATTTAACAGAGGTGATTTATGTCATTTAACATTGCATTGAGTGGTATTTCAGCAGCTCAAAAAGATCTTAACACTACAGCCAATAACATAGCTAACGTGAATACCACAGGCTTTAAAGAGTCACGCGCTGAATTTGCTGATGTGTATGCCAGCTCAATTTTTTCAAATGGCAAAACCACTGTCGGTGGTGGTGTTTCTACGGCTCAAGTTGCCCAGCAATTTAAGCAAGGTAGTCACCTAGCCACGAATAATGCGCTAGATATGGCCATTAATGGTGGCGGTTTCTTTGTTACCTCTTCTGAGCTTGGCTCAAAAGATATGTCTTACACTCGTGCTGGTGCGTTCAAAGTCAATGCCGACAGTTACTTGGTTAACTCGGCAGGTAACTATTTACAAACTTTCCCCGTGGACAGTAACGGTAACTCGACCTCTGTGAGCTTAACGACAACACAGCCAGTTAAGATCCCAGACACTGCAGGTAGCCCACAAAAAACCAACAGCATTGGTATTCAAATGAACCTCAATGCCGGTGAAGAAACATTAGATCCTGCCGCGTTTGATCCGAACGATCCAACCACTTTTAATAACTCTACTTCAGTGACCATGTATGACTCATTAGGTGAGCCACACATTCTGACGACCTATTTTGTACGACCAGAACAGGGAGCTTATACCGGTGAAAGCAACTGGGTTGCCTTCTATGCAGTGGATGGACAGCAAGTAGATTTAGCCGGTGCTGCTGGTTCCTATGGGCGTGACACCACTGGTGACGGCATCGCCGATACAACAGGTACAGCAGCTACAGCCGGTGGTTGGAGAGGCTCAGTTCTGACCTTTAACGATACGGGTGCTTATACGGGGAGTGACCCAGCAATTATTACCACTGAGCAGTTAGGTGTTGCGGGTGCTAATGTTTTAGGTGCGGGTACTGACGGTACTCAAGCACTAAACCTTAACTTTAACAATCCAACCCAATATTCATCGGCGTTTGAAGTGACCGAGCTGTCACAAGACGGTACCACAGTCGGTCGTCTAACTAACGTTGAAGTGGGTGAAGATGGTCTGATTAGCGCCAGTTACAGCAATGGTTCAACGGTGCCATTAGCTCGTGTTGCGCTAGCGCGTTTCTCAAATGAACAAGGCTTAAGTCAAGTGGGCAACACGTCATGGCAAGCGAGTCTCGAATCCGGCCAAGCACTCGCGGGTGAAGCTAACAGCGGTACTTTCGGTAGCATTCGCTCTTCAGCCTTAGAGCAGTCGAATGTGGACTTAACGACCGAGCTGGTGGACTTGATTTCGGCGCAGCGTAATTTCCAAGCGAACTCTCGTACGTTAGAGATCAACAATACCCTACAGCAAACGGTATTACAGATCCGCTAATTGCGATTATCTGTGCAATTTTAAGAGTGTTGCCGCAGCGGCAACACTCTTCCGCTTTAATGTTGTCACTGTTATTTCCTTCCTTTTGACTCTCCTATCTGCTTGATTATTAATCTTACCTTGATGCTTCTTCTATTGGCACGATGATTGCTTTGTAGTGTTATTAGACAGTTTTAGTTGAAACATTGACGGAGCAGCAGGTGGACAAATTACTCTACGTCGCCATGAGTGGTGCTAAGCAGAATATGAATTCGCTAGCAGTACGAGCGAACAATCTTGCCAATGCTAATACCGATGGTTTTAAGTCAGATTTAGAGCAGGCACGCTCGATGCAAGCCTTTGGTGAAGGCTTGCCAACACGGGTGTTTTCCATGACAGAAAGCCCATCGGCAAATTTTGCTAGCGGCCCAATCAAAACCACAGGGCGCGATCTGGATATCGCAGTAAAAGGCGATGGTTGGATTGCGGTTCAAGCTGCCGATGGTAGTGAAGCTTATACCCGCTCCGGCAGTCTTAGATTCGATGACAACGGCTTGTTGCTCAATGACCGCGGTAATCCTGTGATGGGCGATGCAGGTCCAATCGTGTTACCTCTCCCAATTGAGAAAGTAGAAATCGCACAAGATGGCGTGATTTCGGTTCGTCCTCAAGGTGCTACCGCTGAAGTGATTGAAGAGGTCGGACGCATCAAGTTGGTTAATCCTGGTAACCAAAACCTTATGCGTGGAGAAGATGGTCTGTTTCGTCAAATGACTGGCGCCATCGCTCCCGCCGATGCCAATGTTTTTGTACAAAGTGGCGCTGTTGAAGGCAGCAATGTTAATGCTGTCAGTGAGATGGTGTCGTTAATCGATTTACAACGTCAGTTTGAAATGCAAGTCAAAATGATGAAAACCGCCGAAGAGATGGATCAATCCTCTTCGTCATTAATGCGCATTAGTTAGGAGAGAGTTTATGCATCCCGCGTTATGGATCAGTAAGACAGGCCTTGATGCCCAGCAAACAGATATCTCGGTTATTTCTAACAATGTGGCAAATGCGAGCACCGTTGGTTACAAGAAAAGCCGCGCCGTGTTTGAAGATTTGCTTTATCAAACTGTCAATCAGGCTGGTGGTGTGAGTTCACAAAATACCAAGTTGCCTAATGGTTTAAACATTGGGGCGGGTACCAAAGTGGTGGCCACGCAGAAGATGTTTACCCAAGGTAACATGTTGACCACAGATAACTCGTTGGATCTCATGATAGAAGGTCCGGGCTTTTTCGAAGTTCAGCTTCCAGACGGTACCGCGGCCTATACCCGCAATGGTCAGTTTACCCTTGATGACACCGGACAAATTGTGACGCCAGGCTCGGGCTATGTATTACAGCCTGCGATCACCATTCCTGAAGATGCCACCAGTATTACAGTGTCTTCAGAAGGTGAAGTATCGGTAAAAACTCCTGGCGCTGCGGAAAACCAAGTGGTGGGTCAGCTCACCATGACTGACTTTATTAATCCGAGCGGACTCGACCCTATGGGCCAAAATCTCTATACCGAAACCGGAGCCAGTGGTACTCCCATTCAGGGAACCGCTTCGCTGGATGGTATGGGAGCGATTCGCCAAGGCGCACTTGAAACTTCAAACGTTAACGTGACTGAAGAGTTAGTTAACTTGATTGAAAGCCAACGCATTTATGAAATGAACTCAAAAGTGATTTCTGCGGTGGATCAAATGCTCTCCTATGTGAACCAGAATTTGTAGGCATTCCCATGACTAAGTATTTGTTTTTGGCGGCCTCGATAATATTGTGTGGTTGCAGTTCCACTAACAATAAACCGATTGCCGACGATCCTTACTATGCTCCTGTTTACCCTGAAGCGCCGCCAACCAAAGTGGCTGCTACGGGCTCTATGTATCAGGATAGTCAGGCATCGGGCTTATATTCCGACATTAAGGCGCTCAAGGTTGGCGACATCATTACGGTGATCTTGCAAGAGTCTACTCAAGCTAAAAAGAGTGCCAATAACGAGATCAAAAAAGGCTCGTCGGTATCGCTCGATCCCATCTACGCCGGTGGCGGCAATGTCACCATCAAAGGCAACCCCATCGATTTACGTTATTCGGATGATATGAACACCAAACGTGAGTCGGATGCGGATCAAAGCAATAGCTTGTCAGGCAGTATCTCTGCCAACGTGATGCAAGTGCTGGCCAACGGCAACTTAGTGATTAGGGGCGAGAAGTGGATCACCATTAACAATGGTGATGAGTTTGTGCGTGTTACTGGGATTGTACGCTCGCAAGACATTCGTCCTGACAACACCATTGATTCACAACGGGTTGCCAATGCTCGTATTCAATACAGTGGTACCGGAACCTTCGCCGAGTCGCAAAAAGTGGGTTGGTTAGGGCAGTTTTTCATGAGTGATTGGTGGCCGTTCTGATGAAGATTAAACTCCTATTTGCCTGCGCATTAATGCTGTTTTCAGCGGTTAGTCATGCTCAGCGCATCAAAGATATTGCCAATGTACAAGGCGTACGAGACAACCAATTAATCGGATATGGTTTGGTGGTAGGTCTGCCTGGCACGGGTGAGAAAACCCGTTATACCGAGCAAACCTTCAAGACCATGCTGAAAAACTTCGGCATTAATTTGCCGGATAACTTCAGACCTAAGATTAAAAACGTGGCCGTAGTTGCCGTTAGTGCCAAGATGCCCGCGTTTATCAAGCCAGGACAAAACTTGGATGTCACTGTGTCGAGTTTAGGTGAGGCCAAGAGTCTACGTGGAGGCACCTTGCTACAGACCTTTCTTAAAGGGGTCGACGGAAATGTGTACGCGATTGCTCAAGGCAGCATGGTGGTCAGTGGTTTCAGCGCCGAAGGGCTTGACGGTTCTAAGGTGATGCAAAACACCCCAACAGTCGGCCGCATTCCAAATGGCGCTATCGTAGAACGTACTGTTATTACGCCATTTTCAACCGGTGACCACTTAACATTTAACTTACGACGCGCCGATTTTTCTACTGCCAAACGTCTTGCCGATGCGATTAATGATCTATTGGGTCCTGGCATGGCTAGAGCGCTTGATGCGGCTTCTGTTCAGGTGAGTGCGCCGCGTGACGTCAACCAGCGAGTGTCTTTTCTTGCGACGCTGGAAAATATCGAAGTAGAGCCTGCCGACGAATCGGCTAAGGTTATCGTCAATTCTCGTACCGGCACTATAGTCGTTGGTAAAGATGTACGCCTGTTACCGGCAGCGGTGACTCATGGCGGCCTAACCGTCACGATTGCCGAAGCCACCCAAGTATCTCAGCCAAACCCTTTATCTGGTGGCGATACAGTGGTGACGAGTAACAGCACGATTGGCGTCGAAGAGAACGATAATCGCATGTTCCTGTTTAACCCAGGTACCACATTGGATGAACTGGTGAGAGCCGTTAATCTAGTGGGCGCAGCGCCGTCAGATGTGCTGGCAATCTTAGAAGCACTAAAAGTGGCAGGTGCTTTGCATGGTGAGCTTATCATCATCTAATTTTTGTCGAATACGATTTATCAGGACTGAACATGGAAAAGCTGTCAAATTCATCGCACTTTCTAGACCTCGGGGGACTAGATTCCCTGCGGGCTAAAGCGCAAAAAGATGATAAAGCAGCGCTTAAAGAGGTCGCTCAACAGTTTGAGGGGATCTTTGTACAGATGCTGATGAAAAGTATGCGCGATGCCAATGCGGTGTTTGAGTCTGACAGTCCGATGAACAGTCAATACACCAAGTTTTATGAGCAGATGCACGACCAACAGATGTCGGTCAACTTGTCTGACAAGGGCATGCTGGGTTTAGCTGATTTGATGGTGCAGCAGCTCGATCCACAACACAGCTCAATGACGCCTGCTTCAGTATTACGTGGCGGTATGAGTCAAGTCGTTGCCGCCAATTCAAATAATGACAACTCAGCGACTAATACGCACTCAAACCTAGCTAATCACAAGGGTGTGCTAGCGAGTTTGTCTGCTTTAAAGGTCTCATCTTCTGAGCCGACACCAGTGTTTACCGACGTGATTGACGCTGTGGTTAGCGGCAAAGTATTGCCATCACAGGCACCCAAAATGGGCTTTGATAGCCGCGAGGAATTTGTACAAACCCTTTATCCCTATGCTGTCGATGCGGCAGAGTCTTTAGGCACCACACCCGAAGTATTGATTGCTCAGTCGGCACTAGAAACCGGCTGGGGACAAAAAATGGTGCGTCAAGGCAATGGCGAGTCGAGTAATAACCTGTTTAATATCAAGGCTGATAGACGCTGGCAAGGCGATAAGGCTGGAGTCAGTACTCTCGAGTTTGAACAAGGCGTTGCGGTTAAACAGCGCGCCGATTTTAGAGTCTATGACGACCTTAAACAGAGTTTCGATGATTTCGTATCATTTATTTCTGAAGGGCCGCGTTATCAAGATGCATTAAAACAAGCGGCAGACCCAAGTCGTTTCATCAAAGGTCTGCAACAGGCTGGTTACGCGACCGATCCGAACTACGCCGACAAAGTGATGAAAGTCATGCAATCGCTGACTCAAGATTTTGGCTCTGCATTGTCAGGAGTGTCTCAATGATTTTTATCCCTTGTTATATAGAGCCAGCTAGCCCAATTCAATTAAGAGGTATGCGTTAATGTCGATGGACATTCTAAATATTGCCCGAAGTGGTGTGATGGCCTCTCAGTCACAGCTTGCGGTAACCAGTAATAACATCGCTAATGCTAATACCGTAGGTTATCACCGTCAGGTTGCGGAGCAATCAACACTGGGCGCGCAGCGACTTGATGGTAATTTTTATGGTTCGGGCACCTATATTTCCGATGTTAAACGCATCTATAACGATTATGCCGCGCGTGAGCTGCGCATAGGTCAAACGGCTTTCAGTGAGGCACAAACTACACAAACTAAGATGAGTGAACTGGATCAATTGTTTTCTCAGATTGGTAAAGCGGTGCCAGATAGCCTGGCTCAGTTGTTCTCGGGCATTAATAGTCTTGCCGATTTAACCGGTGATATTGGTGTACGTAACGGCGTATTGGGTAATGCGGCTCAGCTTGCCACTTCACTGAATCAGATGCAGTCGCATCTTAACAGTCAGATGAAACAGACTAACGATCAGATAGCGGCGATCACCGATAGAATCAATGATATTAGTCAGCAGTTAGGTACGGTTAACCAAGAGCTAATGAAGTCTCAAGGTGATAACTATGAGTTGTTGGATAAGCAAGATGCCTTAATTCAAGAGCTGAGCCAATACGCCGAAGTGAATGTTATTCCTCTCGATTCAGGGGCTAAAAGTATCATGCTTGGCGGCTCGGTCATGTTGGTATCGGGCGAGGTCTCAATGCAAATGGGCTCGACCACCGGCGATCCTTATCCTGGCGAGATTGGTATTACGGCCAGTACAGGTAATCAGAACCTTAAGATGGATCCGTCAAAGCTGGGTGGCAGTCTTGGTGCTCTGTTTACGTTCCGTGATGAAACACTAACTCCGGCTCAATTAGAAGTGAGTCAGCTGGCGCTGGGCATTGCCGATAGTTTCAATAAGGCACAGTCTCAAGGCTTTGACCTAAACGGTAATGTAGGCAGCGATCTGTTTTTGGATATCAACGACCCATTGATGTCGGTTGGTCGTGTTGGTGCCTACGCTAAAAACAGCGGTGATGCGGGATTGAGTGTCAATATCGATGATGTTGGCGCGCTAACGGGCAGCAACTATGAGCTGAGCTATACGGCAGCGGGCACCTATGAACTTAAAGATAAACAGACGGGTCAAGTTACACCATTAACCTTAAATGGTTCGCAGTTAACGGGTGGTGATGGCTTTAGTATTAATATCGATGCCGGTGCGATGGCGGCGGGCGATAAATTTGAAATCCGTCCGACCTCAGGCGCTGCAGCTGGTATCAAAGTGGTTATGAGCGATCCCAAAGGATTGGCGGCAGCGGGTCCGAGCATCAGTGCCGATGCGACTAATTCGGGTAACACTTCGATAAAGCTAAACAGCATGGATCCGAACCATGGCGGATTTGTTGGTGTGGGTTCACAAATTACGTTTCAACTCGATACCTCAACCAATAGTTATGAAGCCTTCGATGCTACAGGTGCTTCTCTAGGTACCGGCAGTTATACGCCGCCGACCGTTGATGCCTTTGGTATCAGCTTCGATGTTGACAGCAGTGCACCCGCCACGGCTGAGCGCTTTACTTTCGATCTGACCTTCGCCGAGGGTGACAACAGCAATGCCGTGGCTATGGCGCAACTCAATGAAGCCAAAATCATGGTGGGCGGTAGCTCAACCTTAAGTGATGTATATGAGAACACAAAGCTTGAGGTTGGCAGCAAGACTAAGAGTGCCGAGGTAGCACTCAGTTCAGCTTCGGCTATCTACTCTCAGGCTTACAATCGAGTTCAAAGTGAGTCGGGCGTTAACTTAGATGAAGAGGCGGCTAATCTATTGCGCTTTCAACAATCATATCAGGCCTCTGCCCGTATCATGACCACGGCCAGTGAGATTTTTGACACCTTATTTAGTTCGGTGAGATAGGAGTAAATCAATATGCGGATCTCAACGGCGCAGATGTATCACCAAAATCTTAGCCAAGTATTAGATAAACAAAGCGCGACGTCTAAGGTGATGGAGCAAATTGCCAGCGGTAAGCGAGTCAATACCGCGGGTGATGATCCTGTGGCTGCGATAGGCATCGACAATTTGAATAAGAAAAATGAACTTGTCGATCAATTCATTAAGAATATCGACTACGCCACCTATCGCTTATCACTTGCTGAAAGCGAACTAGGCAGTGCCCATTCATTGGTGACGACGATGAAAGATCAATTATTGTCGGCAATGAATGGTGCAATGGATAGCAGCGATCGGCAATCCATTGCCAATGATATTCAATCAAACCTCGAAGCGCTGCTGAAAGTGGCTAATTCTCAGGATGAATCTGGTAATTATATTTTTGCTGGCAATAAAACCGGTTCTCAGCCCTTTACCTTAGATTCGTCGGGTCAGGTGATTTACAACGGTGACACAGGGGTGAGGCAATCGATAGTGGCCTCAGGTGTTACCGTCGGCACGAATTTTCCGGGTGACAAGGTTTTTTTAAAGACGCCTAATCCATTAGGTGATTTTGGTGTCAATTATCTGCCAGGTCAAAGCGGTGATATCTATATATCAAGCGCCAAAATCACTGACTCTGGGAGTCATGTAGCCTTGAGCCCAGAGCAATATACTTTCAATTTTGTCGATAATGGAACGGGTGGCATCGACTTACAAGTGGTTGATTCAGCTTCTAATGTTCAAACATTCACGAATTACGACAGTGCTTCACCAGTTAGCTTTAATGGCATAGAAGTCACTATTGAAGGCACGCCGCAGCCAGGGGACTCTTTTACTATGTCACCTCAGTCAGAAGTGGATGTATTTGACACCATAAATCAGATAATCACGCTGTTAAATGACCCCTCGACGATAAATTCGCCTCAGGGGGATTCACAATTGGCACAGCTTTTGAATCAGATTGACAGCAGTGCCAAACAGATAGACAGCAATCGTGGAGTTGCCGGTAATGATCTTAAACAGATCGATAAATACCAATCTGCTCACACCGATGAAAAGCTGATTAATACCTCAGCATTATCGATGTTAGAAGATTTGGATTTGGCTGAAGCGATTACTGAACTCGAGAAACAGCAGGTGGCACTGAATGCGGTTTCTAGTGTGTTCAGTAAAGTTGGCTCGACCAGTTTGTTTGATTATCTCTAACTTAGAGTAATGGCTTCAGCCAGACCGAGAGAAATTGATAACAACGAAAAATATATTGTTTAAGAGAAGTTGTCCGTCATCGTTTTGAATAAATCGAATCGCGATCCGAACACTCTATTAACCCATTTAGCCAAGCTCTGAGTCTTGGCAATGCTACTACGAAGAGAGGAAGTAACATGGCTATTACCGTTAATACTAACGTCACGTCGATGAAGGCACAGAACAACCTAAATGGTGCCAACAACAATCTACAAACATCGATGGAGCGTCTATCGTCAGGTTTGCGCATTAACAGCGCAAAAGATGATGCAGCGGGTCTACAAATCGCTAACCGTCTAACCAGCCAGATTGGTGGCCTAGGTGTTGCGGCTCGTAACGCCAACGATGGTATCTCTATCGCTCAAACTGCTGAAGGTGCGATGCAAGAGTCGACTAACATTTTGCAGCGTATGCGTGACTTATCATTACAGTCGGCTAACGGTTCAAATTCAACCGAAGACCGCGCGGCGATGCAAAAAGAGCTATCAGCACTACAAACTGAACTGACTCGTATCGCTGATACCACCTCTTTCGGTGGTCAAAAGCTACTCAATGGTAACTATGGCACTCAATCTTTCCAGGTTGGTGCTAACGCTAACGAAACTATCTCTTTAACCTTAGGCGATGTTTCAGCTGAGACAATCGGTAAAGAAGGTCAAACCGTAGTGGGGACTTATACAGCGGCTGAAACCACGGCCGTAATTGCTGATACTACATACTCATTTGCTTACACGGCCGATGGCGGCAGTGTTGAAACCCTAGATGTTGACTTTTCTAAAGTGACAGATGCAGCTGGCGCAGTAGATGCTATTAACAATGCCCTAAACGGTGCTTCTAAGCCAACAGGTGTATTTGCTGAGCTAGATGCTGCGGGTACCGGTTTCTCGATGAAAGGGATCGCAAACAATGGTGACACTCTAGTTTTAACTGAAGCGGCAGCACCTGCGACTGCATTTGCTTTAGGTGGTGATGATTCTGCTAACGCGACCTCTAAAGTGAGCGATATAGATATCAGTAGCTATGCGGGTTCACAAAACGCGATCACCATTATCGATTCTGCAATTGCGAACATCGACAGCCAACGTGCTGATTTAGGTGCAGTTCAAAACCGTATGAGTTTTACTATCAACAACCTAAACAACATTCAGTCTAATGCGACTGATGCTCGTAGCCGTATTCAAGATGTTGACTTTGCGAAAGAAACTGCTGAATTAACTAAGCAGCAGATCCTTTCGCAAACCTCTTCAGCAATGTTGGCACAAGCTAACCAGTTGCCACAAACAGCGTTATCGCTTCTAGGCTAATAGTCTGAGTTGTTAAAATGAAAATGCCAGTCAGCTAACTGATTGGCATTTTTTATACCTATAACCAAGCCCCGAACCACAATCCTCGAACCCCAAGCCCCAAGCCCCAAGCCCCAAGCACAGATAAGTTATGCGACCATAATGACTTGTAACACATTGATTGTCATAAAAGTGTCAGGGTTAGATTGATATTCTTCAGTGTTGTAACAATTGTTATATTTCGCTGTTGAAATTTTGTAAATCTGCTATGTTTATCTAGTTAGTGAACCATAAAAAGTAGCGATCTCGGTACTTTACATAAAGGAAGGTAATAATATGAAGACATTTTCAAACACGCTTTCAAAAACGGTTGTAGCGGCTATTGTACTTGGTGCCTTAGCGGGTTGTGGCTCTGATGATGTTGAAGATTTTATTGTAGATAATGCGGGTATCGATGTAAACGATGACGGTGAAGCTACTACTGCGGCAGAGATGGTGGTTTTAAGTTTAAAGCTTATTTCAGAAGAAGCGATCGCTTGTGATGTTGGCAATGAATGTGACGCAGGTAGTTCGTCGATTGAAGGCAAAATCAAAGTTGTTGCTGATGGTAGCAACTGGAAAGTCACTAGTGATGATTATATCGAGATTAAATCTGGTGATAAGGAATTTAAAGTCGATCTTTTCACCGATGGCCATTATGTGACTTTATCACCATTTACACCGCCCGCAGGTAGTACAGCACCTTCTGTTTATGGTGTAACTATGACTAAATCAAACTTCATCGCTGATGAGCCAGACTCTGCAGTATTTTATGGAGAAACTATATCCACTTTCCAATACGATGTCAGCGCGGGGATGTTTGATAGTAACCATGGTGGAGGAAGATTAACCGGTGAAGATAATGATACTCGTACCTTTAATTATAATGGCGGTATTGTTTTAAATTAATTAAAGAGTTAGAAAGTCGTGCTAGTGGGCTACTGTTGACACTCTTATTATCTGCAATTGGGTACTATCCCTTGTAAATGCCTCTTAGATTTATCAATGAGAGGCATTTTTGTTTGTGCTTTATTTGGTTTTGTTAACTTGTTGGTAAATCAAAATATCAGGAGTAAATGTTTTAGTCTGTTTTTGATTTTTTATGAGGATTATATTTAAGTTGTTGTTTTTATTCGCTTTTATTTTAAACTTGATTGTCTAAGTTAATTTTTAGCCTGATTTTTATAATTTTTCCTAAAGTTCCTTTTGCCCTTGCCGTTACAGTGTTTGTAGAAAATAAATTCCGCCTGACTGAATGGACAGGCACTATTAAAGTTAGGTTGAGGGCAACAAATTATGGCTATTTCAGTAAACACTAACGTCACATCGATGAAGGCACAAAACAACTTAAATGGTGCCAGTAACAGTCTTAAGACTTCGATGGAGCGTCTATCTTCTGGTCTTCGTATCAACAGCGCTAAAGATGATGCGGCAGGTCTACAGATCTCTAACCGTCTAAGCAGCCAAGTTAACGGTCTAGGTGTTGCAGCACGTAACGCTAACGACGGTATCTCTATCGCACAAACTGCCGAAGGCGCAATGCAAGAGTCGACTAACATTTTGCAACGTATGCGTGACTTGTCACTACAGTCTGCAAACGGTTCAAACTCTGCTGATGATCGTGCAGCAATGCAAAAAGAAGTTAACGCACTACAAACTGAGTTAACCCGTATTGCCGACACCACAGCTTTCGGTGGCCAAAAGCTACTTAATGGTAACTATGGTACTCAGTCTTTCCAAGTTGGTGCGAACGCTAACGAAACCATTTCGTTAACTCTAGGTAATGTGTCTGCTGAGTCTTTAGAAAAATCAGGTACTACAGTAGCTGGTGCGATCGATGCTGCAGCGACTACAGCGCTTATTGGTGTTGATACAGATATGGAATTCACCTATACCAACGCCGCTGGTGATGATGAAGTATTAACTGCAAACTTCAGTAAAACGACTGATGTTGCAAGCGTTGTTGAAGAGATCAATAACACCTTAAATGGTGCTTCAGCCTCTACTGGTGTCTTCGCACAAGTTGATGCCGCAGGTACTGGCATTGAATTCAAAGGGATTGGTACTAACGGTACTACTCTTGCAGAAACAACAGGTACACCAATTGCTACAACAGCTATGATAACAGGTGCTGATGATTCTCAAGTGGTTACTGTGAGTGATATTGATATCACAAGCGTTGAAGGTTCTCAAAATGCTTTGAATGTTATTGATGCCGCTATTGCTGATATCGATAACCAGCGTGCAGACTTAGGTGCAGTTCAAAACCGTATGAGCTTCACTATCAACAACTTGAACAACATTCAGTCTAACGTAACTGATGCTCGTAGCCGTATTCAAGATGTTGACTTCGCGAAAGAAACTGCCGAGCTAACTAAGCAGCAGATCCTTTCGCAAACGTCATCTGCAATGTTGGCACAAGCTAACCAAATCCCACAAACTGCGTTGTCTCTTCTATAAGTGGCATAAGCGAACAAGAGTGGCAATGATAGGGAGAGTCGGTAACGATTCTCCCTTTATTGTTTCTAGTTTGGTTGAGTTGAGTTCTAAGTTTGAGTGATGAGTGAGCAATAAATAACCCAAGTGATGATACAGCTAGCAATTAACCGCGTTGTTTTATTTTTTGGTATGTAATTTGCTTTGTTTTTTTATGAAGATTTGCAGAGGTAAGTCATGGACGTAAATATTGCAAATGGTTCGGTGACCGCGTTGAGTAGGGATGGGGGAGCAAGGTTAGCTGATAAACAGTTAGCCATTGCCAATTCAGCGGTGGCAGTTAAGGCGGTTCAGAATAGTTCTGATACCGACCGTAGCGATGAAAAAGTGAATCAGGCAAGCCAAGTCGATAGTGATGAATTGCTGCATGCTGTAGATGATATTGCATCGAGCATGAACCTGATTCAAAAAGGGCTAGCTTTTAAAGTGGATGAAGAATCCGGTGAGCAAGTGGTTAAAGTGATTGATGTTTTAACCGGAGATTTGATTCGCCAGATCCCTAATGAAGAAGCCTTAGAAATTGCAAAAAAATTAAATGAAGTCACGGGCCTGTTAATGAAAACCCAAGTTTAAAGACAGTTTTTAGCCGTGAACCCGTGAGTGAATTAAGTAAATTGAGGTTGTTATGGGCACAATTACATCTGTAGGTATTTCGTCGGGTATCGATATTGGCGGTATTGTGACCGCTATGGTCGATGCTGAAAGTGCGGCAAAAATTGCCCGCTTTGATGTTAACGAAGGTGCAATTAATGCCAAAATTTCGGGTATTGGTGCCTTAAAAAGCGCGATGGACGAGTTTTATAGCAAACTCGAAACCTTGGGTAAAGCTGACACTTTTGGTAGCCAGAAAGTCTCGACGTCCACTAAAGACTACCTTAGCGCGACAGTCGATAAGACAGCAGTTTCGGGTAGCTATCAGGTCAAAGTGGAACAATTAGCTCAAAGCCAGAAAGTGGGGTCGGCTATTGCTGCCGATGTCACATCTGCTATTGGTGAGGGCAGTTTGTCTATCGCCGTAGGCTCTGGTACTGCTTTTGATATTGATGTGTCGGCTACCGATTCGCTTACCGACATTATGCAAAAAATCAATGATGCTGAAGATAACACCGATGTGACCGCCACTATAGTCAATGGGGAGGCGGGTCCACAATTGGTATTAGGCTCAAAAAATACCGGTGAAGATAATCTCATCTCGGTTACCGCAACCGATACTGGCGCTGGTACTGGTCTTAGTGACACCTTTACTATGACAGAGCTGACGCCGGCTAAAAATGCCATTGCTTATATTGATGGTGTCAAAGTCGTGTCTCAGTCCAATGACATGAATGAAGTGATCACAGGCGTATCTCTTACTCTTAAAGATGCCGATATCAATCAAACCACCACTGTAACGGTTAGCCAAGATAGTGATACCACAAAAACGGCTATCGAAGAGTTTGTCGAGTCATACAATAGCTTGATGGGCACCATACAAAACCTCACCAGCTATGATGCCGATACTAAAGCTGCTGGTGTTTTGCAGGGTGATAGTTTACCGCGTAGTATCCAAAACCAACTGAGAAGCATGGTTTCAAACAGTTTCGATACTTCCGAAGGCAGTCAGATGTTGGCAAATTTCGGCGTGACAACAACTCGTGAAGGCTTGCTTGAAGTGGATTCTGATAAGTTATCCGAGGCGATTGAAAATAATCAAACTGCCATCTCAGAGCTATTTTCTGCTGAAGATACCGGGCTTGCAGCTAAGATGAGCAGCATGGTGGACACATACACTCAAACCGGTGGCATTTTAGATAGTCGCGATGCAACTTTGGATGAGCAATTATCGCGCCTCGATGATAGCCGGGTTAAGCTCAATGAAAGAATGCAGGCCCTGAGTGATCGCCTATATAAACAGTTTAATGCCATGGATTCGATCATCGGTAGTTTGAATACACAATCGAGTATGTTGCTCAGTCGCTTAGATTCATTACCCGGTATGGTTAAAGAATAATAATCGATCTGTTAGCACTTAAAGTCGAAATATTGGCAGTCCTTGTTGTTGTGGGTCGGTAATAAGAGAGGGTGTTTTGCAAAATATCATTGAACAACTAGCTGATGTGAATAATAACATTCTGTTAGTTTTGGAAAAAATTGATAAATTGATACCAGATGACGAAGAGTCAGCTTTATTGGTATCAGAATTGCAGACTTTTATTGACCAGCGTGAAACGTGTTTGCAAGCCTTAGTCATTGATGATGAGTTTACCGATGCCGATTTTCTTTTGAAGCAGCAGCATCTCACACAGCAAATCATGACGCAGGCAAGTAAAGTGATGGCCGAGTGCCAAACACGAATACAAGGCAATAAAAACACTAATCGCCAAATAAGTGCTTATAAAGCAATAGAATCAAATAGGTAGGAATATATATGCGTGGTTCAATGCAATCATATCGTAAAGTCTCAGTAGAAAGCGATTTGGCCGTAGCTTCGCCACATCGTGTGATTCAAATGCTACTTGCCGGAGCGATTGAGCGTTTAGCTCAGGCCAAGTGTGCCATTGAGCAGGGTAATATTGCACTGCGTGGTGAATTAATGGGTAAGGCGATAGGCATTGTTAATGGATTAAACAGCAGCCTCAACATGGAAGCGGAAGCAGAGGTCGCCAACAACCTGACTCATCTATATGACTATATGTTAGTACGCATGTCTGAAGCCAATGCTAATAATGACGCCCAAGCTATTGATGACGTTACTGCTATTCTAAAAACTATCAAGGAAGGTTGGGACTCAATACCTCAAGAGCAACACCATATTGCGTCACCTGTTGCAGTGGGTTAATCGTTTTTGATTAAATTTCACGCAGTGATTTTTGTCAGACGTCAAGCGATTGGCGTTTGACCTGTGATGTGTTGAATATTTAGGCTAAAGTTAAATGAGTTCGTCAGAAAGTGAATCTGCCACTTGCTAATGTGTTGCCGATAATACACTATTCTTCACTGGTAATTATTTTGCCGCTGTTATGGCTTGATTGCCTCGCTTTCTCGAGCAACTAACACTAATAATTAATGCTAATTAACACTGAGCGCTTTGCTTTACGGCTTTCTTAAATGATGCATACAGATCAACGAATTCTGATCGTCGGTAACCAATCCGAACGAGTCAATCGCTTATCGTGTGTTTTTGAGTTTCTAGGTGAACAAGTTGAACTGCTTGCCGTTGATAAACTTGAGTCACGCGTATCGAAAACACGATTTAGGGCACTCGTTATTGCCCAAGAGTCTCAATCAAAAGAGCTATTGCAATCTATTGCTACGTCGTTACCTTGGCAACCGATTCTGTTACTGGGTCAAACTGGTGAAGTTTCTGCGTCTAATATTCTAGGTTGCATTGAAGAGCCGCTTAATTATCCTCAGTTAACTGAGCTACTGCATTTTTGCCAAGTTTTTGTGCATGCTAAGCGTCCTGAAGTTCCTACCAGTGGTAATCAAACCAAACTATTCAGAAGTCTGGTCGGACGCAGTGAAGGGATCGCCCATGTTCGTCATTTGATTAACCAGGTGTCACCTTCAGATGCGACAGTATTGATTCTCGGTCAATCGGGAACCGGTAAAGAGGTGGTTGCACGTAATATTCATTACATGTCTGAGCGCCGTAGTGGTCCTTTTATTCCTGTTAACTGTGGTGCTATTCCTGCCGAATTGCTGGAAAGTGAGCTATTTGGTCATGAAAAAGGCTCGTTTACCGGTGCGATCAGTGCTCGTAAAGGACGTTTTGAACTTGCCGAAGGTGGAACCCTTTTCCTCGATGAAATTGGTGATATGCCATTGCAGATGCAAGTCAAATTGCTGCGAGTTTTGCAAGAGCGCGTATTTGAGCGAGTAGGTGGTAGCAAACCTATTAGTACTAATGTGCGTGTGGTTGCCGCAACCCATAGAAATTTGGAAACCATGATTGCCGAAGGTGAATTCAGGGAAGATTTGTTCTATCGCCTTAATGTGTTCCCCGTAGAAATGCCGTCTCTACAAGAGCGTTGTGATGATATTCCGCTGCTACTACAAGAGTTGGTGAGCCGGGTGTTCAACGAAGGCCGCGGTAAGGTGCGCTTCACTCAAAGAGCGATAGAGTCGTTAAAAGAGCATTGCTGGTCAGGTAACGTACGTGAGTTATCCAACTTAGTTGAGCGTTTAACCATTCTTTATCCCGGTGGGTTAGTAGATGTAAACGATCTGCCGATGAAGTATCGTCATATCGATGTGCCTGAATATCAAATTCAAGTCAGTGAAGAGGAGCTGGAGCGTGATGCCCTAGCATCTATTTTCAGTGATGATATTGAAGTCGATATTCCTGAGGGGCGCTTCCCCAGCGAGTTGCCACCAGAAGGGGTTAACCTTAAAGATCTGCTTGCCGAGCTTGAAATCGATATGATCCGCCAAGCATTGGATCAACAAGATAACGTGGTTGCCAGGGCGGCTGAAATGCTAGGTATTCGCCGTACCACCTTGGTGGAAAAAATGCGTAAATATGGCATGAGCAAAGAGTAATATCGGGCTTTGTATCTATATTGATTGCTATTAAACCCGCACTGAACTAAAGGCCCTTAATTGGGTCTTTTTTATGTCTAAAATTGAGTGTTAGTTTTACTGTTTGTTCTTAGGGTTAGGTTTATCGTTTAAATCATAAAAAGGCTTTAAATTTTATAGTTTCAATAGGTTATTGCTGTGCATTTTTTGGCATAGAATCTGCATTCACTCGGTTAGCAGCAATTTATTGACGGAGTGGCAATGTCCGCTAACCCCCAAATACCTTATGAGCAGTTAACTTCGACACCAGAATTGAACTCCTGTGTAGTGGCTAACGATGCTATGTCAAATACCATGGAGCATATTTTGCAAGCTATGCCTTCTGGTGTGGTGATTATTAATGGGGATGGCATTGTGACTCAGGCTAACCCTGTGGCGTTACAGCTTTTAGGTCAGCCTTTGATGGGAATGAAGTGGCTGCAGATAATCAATCGCGCATTTTCGCCTCAAGATGATGATGGTCATGAAGTTTCGCTGAAAAATGGCCGCCGAGTGAAATTGGCCATAACACCGCTTACGCCAGAACCGGGGCAATTGATTGTATTAACCGATCTGACCGAAACTCGCTTGCTGCAAAAGAATATTTCTCATCTTCAACGTCTATCAGCCCTAGGAAAAATGGTTGCTAGTTTGGCTCACCAGGTGCGAACGCCTTTGTCTGCGGCCTTACTTTATGCGTCTAATTTGGCAAGTCCTAAGTTGACTCAAGAACATAGAGTCAGATTCCAATCTAAGTTGATCGACAGGCTCAATGAGTTGTCGCAGCAAGTGGACGATATGTTGCTAATGGCCAAAGGCAAACAGCAAGAGCTTACCGATGTGGCTCAGATGACTGAGGTTGTTGATGCTGTGGTGGCCAATTGTGAGCCCATTGCTCAGCGTAAAGGTTGTCAGTTACAGCTGGATGTCAGCTCTAACTTGTCTTTTCAAGCCAATAAATCGGCCTTGAGTTCGGCAATCAATAATCTGGTGATTAACAGTGTCGAAGCAGGCGCAACTCAAGTACTGATTCGCGCTTACGATCAATCGCAAGCGATCCATTTCGAGGTCATTGATAACGGCAAAGGGCTGGATAAATCAATGCAAGCGCAAGTCTTTGAACCCTTTTTTACCACTAAGGCGCAAGGTACAGGTTTGGGCTTGGCTGTGGTGCAAACTGTGGTAAACAATCACAGTGGGCGTTTGAAACTCGATTGTATTAAAGGTGAAGGTTGCCGCGCGTCATTTGCGTTACCTGCCTTAAATGTAGTTCCTTCGGAGGCATTAGCTCATGGCTGAAGCAAAAATTTTATTGGTCGAAGATGATATCTGTCTACGTGAAGCACTAGTCGATACCTTACTTTTAGGCCAATATGACTGTGTCGATGTGGGCTCTGCCGAAGAGGCTATTTTGGCGTTGAAGTCTCATCATTTTGACATGGTGATCAGTGATGTACAGATGGAAGGGATAGGTGGCCTTGGACTACTTAACTACTTGCAGCAACATTACAGCCAACTACCTATCTTGTTGATGACGGCGTTTGCCACCATAGACAATGCCGTTAGCGCGATTAAATTAGGCGCGGTTGATTATCTGGCCAAACCCTTTGCCCCAGAGGTGTTACTGAATCAAGTTTCACGTTATCTCAAACCTAAATTGATTGAAAACCAACCTGTGGTTGCCGATGAAAAGAGTTTAGCGTTGCTAAATTTAGCTCAGAAAGTGGCGAATTCAGATGCCTCAGTGATGATCATGGGACCCAGTGGTTCGGGGAAAGAGGTATTAGCACGTTATATTCACCAGCATAGTCCTCGTTGTGAACAACCTTTTGTTGCCATTAACTGCGCGGCAATTCCTGAAAACATGTTGGAAGCGACGCTATTTGGTTATGAGAAAGGGGCCTTTACCGGCGCCTATCAGGCTTGTCCTGGTAAGTTTGAGCAGGCTCAGGGCGGCACCTTATTGCTCGATGAGATCTCCGAAATGGATTTAGCCCTTCAGGCGAAATTATTGCGAGTATTGCAAGAGCGCGAAGTTGAAAGGCTAGGTGGCCGTAAAACCATTAAATTAGATGTCAGAGTGTTGGCAACCTCAAATCGTGACTTGAAAGCCATTGCTGAAAAAGGTGAGTTTCGGGAAGATCTCTATTATCGAATTAACGTCTTTCCACTGACTTGGCCTGCGCTGGCTCAGCGTCCTGCAGATATTTTGCCTTTGGCCAGACATTTAGTGCAACGTCATAGCAGTCAATCTGGCAGTACTTTAGTGCCTGAATTTGACGAGTCTGCCTGTCGACGTTTATTGACCCACCGCTGGCCAGGTAACGTACGTGAACTGGATAATGTGGTTCAGCGGGCGTTGATTTTACATGCTGGCGAGCAGATCAGCGCGTCAGATATCATTATCGATAATCACGACGTGGTGATGGAAGCCGAGCCTAGTGTCAATAAAGCCAATGAATTGGAAGGTTTGGGGGATGAGTTAAAGGCTCAAGAGCATGTAATCATCTTAGAAACTTTATCCCTGTGTAATGGTAGCCGTAAATTGGTGGCCGAGAAATTGGGGATCAGCGCCAGAACATTGAGATATAAAATGGCGCGTATGCGTGAAGCTGGAATAGAAATCCCAGCTTAAGCTTGTGGTTTGTTATTTGATATAAAAAAAGGCGAAATGCTAAGCATCTCGCCTTTTTTACGTGTTTATACAGCTTTAGCTTGGCTATGCTTGTTGGTTTATTGTTCGATAGTGGAAAAATTTAATATTGGCAAACGAATTTGCAAAATTATTTGCTAGTTTGGCAAATATTTTGCAACAAGCAGACTAACGCAAATTATTCGTCAATTTAACGACGAGCAAGAGGTTAGTATGCAGATAGGTGCCAATTCATTACTTCAAGAGATGCAATCGCTATCGGGCGAAGCCAAGTTAGGCGCGATCTCACCTAATATTACTCAGCAAGTTGCCAACACCAGTGGCAGTGATTTTGGGCAACTCTTGTCTCAAGCAGTAGGCAGTGTGAACGCTCTGCAAGCGAACTCTTCTGATTTACAAACTCGCCTAGATATGGGCGACACTCGGGTGTCACTTTCCGATACCGTTATCGCTAGGGAAAAAGCCAGCGTCGCATTTGAAGCTAGCGTTCAAGTGCGTAATAAGCTGGTTGAAGCATACAAAGAGATCATGAGTATGCCGGTATAAACGGCGAGCTTAGATTATTGAATAAACTATTGAGTAGTAGGTATCTAAAGTGAGCACAGATATGGTTGTGGGAAGTAACTCGGCGACAGCGGGTGATGCACTTTCCGGTGGTATCCAAGAAGAGCGTAAGCCTAGCGGTGGCGGTTTTGGTAACGTCGAAATGTTACGTCAGGTCACTATGATATTAGCTTTGGCCATCTGTCTCGCCTTAGCGGTTTTTGTGATGCTATGGGCACAAGAGCCAGAATATCGTCCATTGGGTAAAATGGATACGCAAGAGATGGTGCAAGTGCTCGACGTACTTGATAAAAATAAAATCCAATATCAAATCGATGTTGATGTGCTCAAGGTACCAGAAGATCAATATCAGCAAGTTAAAATGATGCTGAGTCGTGCCGGGTTAGATCATAGTGCTGCGCGCAATGATTATCTATCAAAAGACAGTGGTTTTGGCGTTAGTCAGCGGATGGAACAGGCGCGCCTTAAACATAGCCAAGAGCAAAATCTTGCTCGCACTATCGAAGAGTTAAAAAGTGTCAGTCGCGCTAAAGTGATTTTAGCCATTCCAAAAGAAAACGTGTTTGCCCGTGACCGCTCTAAGCCGAGTGCTACTGTGGTCGTTAGCACTCGTCGTATTGGTTTAGGTCAGGAAGAAATTGATTCAATTGTTGATATTGTTGCTTCGGCGGTACATGGATTAGAGCCGACCCGTGTGACAGTCACAGACTCCAACGGCCGTTTGTTGAACTCGGGTAGCCAAGATGGCACCTCAGCACGTGCCCGCCGTGAGCTGGAATTAGTGCAACAGAAAGAAGCTGAATACCGCAATAAGGTTGAATCTATCTTGATGCCCATTCTTGGGCCTGAAAACTTTACCGCTCAGGTCGATGTCAACATGGACTTTACTGCAGTAGAGCAAACAGCAAAGCGTTATAACCCAGATTTACCCGCGGTTCGTAGTGAAATGACCGTTGAAAATAATTCGACAGGTAGCTCAACTGGCGGGATCCCTGGAGCACTGAGCAATCAGCCGCCGATGGAGTCAAATATTCCACAAAATGCGATTGATGAGAAAACCGCATCGGTGTCGCCAGGTTCAAGCCATAAAGAAGCGACCCGCAATTACGAACTCGATACCACCATCAGCCATACTCGCCAGCAAATTGGAGTGGTGCGTCGTGTCAGTGTCTCGGTTGCTGTCGACTTTAAGTCGGGTGCGGCGGCCGCAGATGGTCAAGTGTCTCGCGTCGCTCGTACCGAGCAAGAGTTGGCCAATATTCGCCGCTTACTCGAAGGCGCTGTGGGTTTTAATAGCCAGCGCGGTGACATGATTGAAGTGGTGACAGTGCCTTTCATGGATCAACTAGTCGAAGACGCTCCAGCACTGGAGATGTGGCAAGAACCTTGGTTCTGGCGGGCAATTAAGTTAGTGATGGGCGGCGTGATTATCTTGGCATTAATTCTGTTCGTCGTTCGGCCAATGCTCAAACGCCTGATATACCCTGATGCGCATTCCATGCCAGATGAACCTTCATTAGGTGGTGAGCTAGCAGAAATTGAAGATCAGTTTGCAGCCGATACATTAGGCATGCTTAATCGCCCAGATTCTGAATACAGTTATAATGATGACGGCTCTATTTTGATCCCAGATTTACATAAAGATGATGATATGATCAAAGCCATTCGTGCGCTGGTCGCCAATGAGCCAGAGTTGTCTACCCAAGTTGTCAAAGGTTGGTTACAAGAAAATGAGTAATGATAAAGATGTTGTAGCCGCAGGCGTAGCCAACGAGTTTAAGGTAGATGGTCTTACCGGGATTGAGAAAACCGCTATTTTACTGCTTAGTTTGAGCGAAGCCGATGCCGCCTCAATTTTAAAACACCTCGAGCCTAAACAAGTGCAAAAGGTGGGTATGGCTATGGCGGCAATGAAAGATTTCGGTCAGAGCAAGGTGATAGGTGTACACAAGTTGTTCCTCGAAGAGGTGCAAAAATACTCATCAATTGGCTTTAATAGCGAAGAGTTTGTCCGCAAAGCATTAACCGCTGCGTTAGGTGAAGATAAGGCGGGTAACCTTATTGAACAGATCATTATGGGCGGCGGTGCAAAAGGTCTTGAATCGCTCAAATGGATGGATGCTAGACAAGTCGCGACGATTATTCAAAATGAGCATCCGCAGATCCAGACCATCGTTTTATCCTATCTTGAGCCAGATCAGGCTGCAGAGATATTCGCTCAGGCACCAGAAAATACTCGTTTAGATTTAATGATGCGTATTGCCAATCTCGAAGAGGTGCAACCGGCAGCACTGCAAGAGCTAAACGATATTATGGAGAAGCAGTTTGCTGGCCAAGGCAGTGCCCAAGCCGCCAAAATGGGAGGCTTAAAAGCGGCAGCCAACATCATGAATTACTTAGATACTGGGGTGGAAAGTCAGTTAATGGAAACCTTGCGCGATGCCGATGAAGAGATGGCGCAGCAGATCCAAGACTTGATGTTTGTATTTGAAAACCTTGTGGATGTTGATGACATTGGCATGCAAACCTTGTTGCGTGAAGTTCAGCAAGATGTGTTGATGAAAGCCCTTAAGGGCGCAGATGAACAGCTTAAAGATAAAATTCTTGGCAACATGTCGAAGCGAGCGGCAGAATTGCTTCGTGACGATCTAGAGGCCATGGGCCCTATTCGGATCAGTGAAGTCGAGCTGGCACAAAAAGAGATCCTGTCGATTGCTCGTCGTTTAAGTGACGCTGGTGAAATCATCCTTGGTGGCGGCGCTGGTGAAGAGTTTCTCTGATGACTGATCCCAAGAATCCCAATAGCGCCAAAGATAGTGACTTCAACCATTGGCATCTTCCCGACATGACTGTTGTGGACGAAGTGCCGAAGGAGAATATGTTCGGCCGTGTCACGGTTGAGCAAGCTATTGTCGAAGAAGACTTATCCATATTGCCTCCAACCTTAGAGGAGATTGAAACCATCCGCGCCGAAGCGGAGGCGGAAGGCTTTGATCAAGGCCAACAGCAAGGCCATCAACAAGGTTTGGAAAGCGGACGTTTAGAGGGATTAGAGCAAGGCCATCAAGAGGGTTATGCACAAGGACTTGAGCAGGGGATTGCCCAGGGTCTAGCCGACGCCGCAGAACAGGTGCAGCAGTTCGAAAAACTGATGCAGCAATTAGCTTCTCCTTTATCTTTATTGGATATTGAAATCGAGCAATCGCTATTGCATCTTACTTTGACCTTAACAAAAGCTGTGATTGGTCACGAGCTGAAAACTCATCCAGAACATATTTTATCGGCGTTGCGTCAAGGGGTTGAAGCACTACCACTGAAAGAACAAGGGGTTCATGTTCGCCTACAGCCAGATGATTTATGTCTAGTTGAACGACTCTATGGTAGTCAGCAATTAGAAAAAAACCGCTGGGAGATGGAAGCCGATCCGCTATTGCAACGCGGCGAGTGTGTTGTCTCTAATAGTCGTAGCACTGTGGATATGGGATTAGAAAAGCGTATCAATGCGGTATTTACTCATCTGGTGAATAGCGAAAATCATCTCGAACAACAAAAACAGCTTGAGCTGCAAAAGCTGCAAGATAAACAAAAAGCCCTAGCAGAAATTGCTGCAGAGGCCAAAGCCGCTGAAGCTGCTGTCGAAGCATTGGCAGAACAACAGCAAAGCCATGAGTCGCAAACCCAACAGGCATCTAGTTTGACAACTAATGACTCAATCGAACCGTCCTCACCCGAACACTCCTTAACCGAAGCATCATCTGAAGAGCCGCCACATGCAGCGCCGTCATCAACAACTGCTCAATAAGCTTCGCCAGCATAGCCAGAAAGTCGCTCCCTTCGTGGCCGAGGCCAGTGGTCAGTTAGTCAGAGTGGTCGGATTAACATTAGAAGCCACCGGCTGCCGTGCGCCTGTGGGAAGTCTTTGCAGCATAGAAACCATGGCGGGAGAGCTCATCGCCGAAGTGGTTGGTTTCGATGATAGCCTGTTGTACTTGATGCCAATAGAAGAGTTGCGTGGTGTGATGCCCGGTGCCAGAGTCACTCCTTTGGGAGAACAAGCTGGACTCAATGTCGGTTTGGGTTTACTCGGTCGAGTGCTGGACGGCAATGGTGTGCCACTCGACGGTCTGGGCCATTTACATACAGAGCAAAAAGCTTCGCGTCATGCGGCGATGATCAATCCCCTTGCAAGACGCGCTATTTCAGAGCCATTAGACGTTGGCGTGCGTGCCATCAATTCAATGTTAACCGTCGGCAAAGGTCAGCGAATGGGACTGTTTGCCGGTTCTGGCGTGGGTAAGAGTGTGCTGCTTGGCATGATGACCCGAGGCACCACCGCCGACATTATCGTGGTGGGATTAGTGGGTGAGCGTGGCCGAGAAGTTAAAGAGTTTATCGAAGAGATTTTGGGGCCAGAAGGACGTGCGCGTTCGGTTGTGGTCGCTGCTCCTGCCGATACTTCTCCCTTGATGCGTCTGCGTGCTTGTGAAACCTCGACCCGGATAGCCGAGTATTTCCGTGATCTGGGTTATAACGTGCTGCTGCTGATGGACAGTTTGACTCGTTATGCTCAGGCCCAGCGTGAAATAGCATTAGCCGTAGGTGAGCCTCCGGCGACTAAAGGCTATCCGCCCTCGGTGTTTGCCAAGTTGCCCAAGTTGGTTGAGCGCGCCGGAAATGGTGGCGCTGGGCAAGGTTCCATTACCGCATTTTATACCGTATTAACTGAAGGTGATGACCTGCAAGACCCGATCGCCGATGCGTCACGGGCAATCTTAGATGGCCATATTGTCTTGTCTCGTAGCCTAGCCGATTCGGGACACTATCCTGCCATTGATGTGGAAGCATCCATTAGTCGTGTTGCACCCATGGTGATATCAGAAGCTCATCTTGAGGCAACTCGACGGGTCAAACAGATGTATTCTCTTTATCAGCAAAATAAAGATCTGATCTCCATCGGTGCTTATACTCAAGGTAGCGATGCTCGAATTGACAATGCCATTCGCTTGCAGCCAGCAATGAACGCCTTTTTACGTCAAACCATGAAAGATGCGGTCAGCTTTGAGAGTAGTGCATTGATGTTGGGTCAACTCAGTGCCCAGTGCCATGACTAGTGAGCATGTTCTCATTGGCATTTTGTTGATGCTGAATCTGAATTTAAATCTGCTTGTGGCAATGAAAAGGGGGATTTTCTATGGCTAAAACCGATCCCTTAGATACGGTGCTTAAATTGGCGCTAGAAGCCGAAGAGCAAGCCTCTTTGCAACTCAGGTCGGCGCAGTTAACCTATCAAAAGTGCCAAGATCAGCTCAGCGCATTACAGCAATATCGGCTCGATTACATGAAGCAGATGGAGCAGCAACAAGGGCAAGTGATCAGTGCCAGTAATTATCATCAATTTCACCAGTTTATTCGTCAGATAGATGACGCGATAGAGAAGCAGTTGTATGCGGTTTCAGAATCGGATAAGCAACGTCAAATCGGCCAAACTCATTGGCAGGCTAAACAGCAAAAACGCAGAGCGGTGGAGTTGTTGTTAGAGAAAAAAGCCCATAAACGTCAATTAATTGCCTTGAAACAGGAGCAAAAAATGATTGACGAATTTGCTTCGCAGCAGTTTTTTAGAAAATCCTGATCGCTATTTCGCCCACATCTGGCGCTACTTTCATTCGGTTTGATCCATAAACGCTGTTGTATCCCAGTGTTGAGCATTTGGATAATTGCAGGGATGAATAGTTGGCATTTAATTTGCTGTAGTTCTCGTAAGTACAGATGAATTGACCATGTCAGTTGCGATAGCGAATTATTGACACTCACCAGATAGTCTATATAGCGCTGGTTTATAGCTAGTGCTGGTTTTATTGATATGAGTGTTGGAGGATTTATGCCACAAATGAATGCTGTGTTGTTGCCGTCCACTGAGGCTGCGAGTGATAAAGCTAAAGCGAACGCTAAGGCTTTAGGCACAAACTCATCGATTATGAGTTCAGAAAGGCGCTCAGAAACTGCTAGTTTTTCAAAGGCATTAGAACAACTCTCCTCGGCAAACGAATCGGTATCGACTAAACGTTCAGCCTCTCAATCTGCCGCAAGCCATGCTGAAACGAATAATCCCAATGCATCAGCGGTCAAGGCTGAAAATCAAGCATCACCAGTGTCTTCAGCCAAAGAATCATCGACAGCGCAATCAGCTGCAGAAGCATCAGCAACAGAAGCAAACAGTGAAAATAATGATGTGAGCCATGTGCTAGCGCAAATTAATCTTGCCGCCAATTTATCAGGGCAACATAAACTTGAGCAATTAGATGCTCAAGGCGTTTCCGCAAGCGGTGAAAATTTGCCGCTTGATGCAAATTTAGCGACGCTAGCTACGGAAGATACAACTCTAATCCCAGAAGATGAAGCGTTCGATGACGAGATTGCCGACTTTGATACTGCCGACAAAATAGCCGCAGATGCGTTAATGGCTTTGCCCGTAGATGCCGAAATGGTTCAGGCTAATCAACTGATGTTGGGACAATTATCTGAAGCGCAGCGACAACAAGTCGAGGACGTGTCAGGGCTAGATAGTGAACAATTGTCACAATTGCCGTCCAAGCTGCTTAATCGTTTGGTCAATGAAATTGATAACCTAAGGGGGCAGCAAAGTAGCGCGGCAAACATGCCAGCTTCTCTGTCTCGAGTGATTGAACAAGCGCAGCAACTGATAGCAGCCAAAGACGCGCAACTTATCAATTCTGCGCCAGACAATACTTCGCAGAGAGTCGCTAACACGGGGGAATTAGCCTCTACTGCTTTGTCTGAAAAGCAGTCTGGCGCTAATTCTGCCATGATGGCGGCAAATGTTGGCCCTGCTGAGTTCAAGGTCGATGGCAAAGCGATTTTGGGTGAGGCTAAATCAGAGGCTGGAACTAAACTGTCCGCGACAGAGATGAATCACAGCGCCACATCGACTAAGACTCAAGCGAGTGAGCGAGAAAATACTATGGCTGCGAGCGATAAAGCCGCGGCACAGAGTGCAGACATTAAGCACAGCGATCTGAAACAGGCCAAATTATCTGTTGCGATGTTATCAAATGCTGGGTTATCGAATGCTGAGTTATCAAGCGCAGAGTCAGCGGAACAGCTCAATCGCAGCGAAAGTAAATTGTCGAGTCAACCTTTGGGAAGCCTGACATTGCAGCGCAGCGAGACTCAGGCTCAATATCAACTGTCAATCAAATCTCATGCCGATGGTGCGTTGCAGATGCAGCAGATGATTCAAAAATTCTCGCCAGTAATGCGCCAGCAATTACTGACCATGGTGAGCCAAGGCGTGCAGCATGCGGAGATCCGTCTCGACCCCGCAGAACTTGGACATATGATGGTACGTATTCAAGTGCAGGGCGATCAAACTCAAGTACAATTTCAGGTCGCGCAACATCAAACCCGTGATTTGGTCGAGCAAGCGATTCCTCGGCTCAGAGAACTACTTGCCGACCAAGGCATGCAGCTGACCGATAGTAATGTCTCCCAAGGTGGTCATGGCAATCAACAGAGTGATGGGCAAGGCAATGGCGAGCAAATTCATGGATCAAGCATCAATATGGATGAAATATCGGCAGAAGAGAACTTGTTAAGCTCAAATAGCGCAACAAGTTACGGTTCAGGTATAGATTATTACGCATAAGCAGGTAACCTATAGGGCATTTAACGCAACAGAGTTCCCTGAGACGTCGGTAGTGTTTTTGCCTGTAATAACAATGACCGCGAGAGGGGGTAATCACAGTGATATCGCACTGGGATAGGATTGAAATATGGCTGTAGAAGATTCATTAAAATTAGAAGAAAAAGCCGCGCCTAAAGATAACAAACGATTGATTATCTTTGCCGCAATTGGCGGCGTCTTGGTGTTAGTTATCGCTGCGATAGTCGTGTATCTGTTGGTTTTTACTGCTTCAGATGAGCAAGTGGCCAGCACAGAGACCGCCACTGAGCAACCGGCTCAAGTTATCGATAGTCGCGAAGCCTTCTATGTAGGCATGCCTCGGCCTTTTCTGTTTAACCTGCCCGGACAAGATCGTTCTCGTCTAGTGGAGATTAAAGTGCAGTTAATGGTTCGTGGCGCCGAAGACGATGTATTAATTAAAAAGCATATTCCCTTGATTGAAGATGCTTTGTTAACCACTTTTAGTAGTGGTGATGTACAGAAATTGAGTTCATTAGCCGGTAAAGATGAGTTGCGTCATCTTGCTTTATTGAATGTACAAAACACCTTGCAACCCGTGACAGGACGTAAAGTGGTTGAGAGAGTGTTGTTTACCGGGTTTGTCATGCAATGATGGTATTAGCCATCATGATTAATGGGATAGGGCGATATTGTGAGTGATCTATTAAGCCAAGACGAAATTGATGCGTTATTGCATGGAGTCGATGACGTAGAAGAGGAAGAGGTCAGTGATGGCGGGTTTGAAGCCCGCTCTTACGACTTCTCGTCACAGGATCGTATTGTTCGTGGACGCATGCCGACCCTGGAAATCGTTAATGAACGTTTTGCCCGCCACCTACGGATCAGCATGTTCAACATGATGCGCCGAGCGGCGGAAGTGTCAATTAATGGCGTACAGATGCTTAAGTTTGGCGAATATGTGCATACGCTATTTGTACCGACCAGCTTGAATATGGTGCGTTTCAGTCCGCTTAAAGGTACGGCATTGATCACCATGGAAGCACGTTTAGTGTTTATTTTGGTCGATAACTTCTTTGGTGGTGATGGACGTTTTCACGCCAAGATTGAAGGGCGTGAATTTACGCCGACCGAGCGCCGTATCGTCCAGTTATTGCTGAAAATCATTTTCGAAGATTATAAAGAAGCTTGGTCTCCGGTCATGGATGTGGAGTTTGATTATTTAGACTCTGAAGTGAACCCCGCGATGGCGAATATCGTCAGCCCCACCGAAGTCGTAGTGGTCTGTTCATTCCATATTGAAGTCGATGGCGGTGGCGGCGATTTCCATATCACCATGCCTTATTCGATGATAGAGCCGATACGTGAGCTACTCGATGCTGGGGTGCAGAGTGATACCCAAGATACCGACATGCGTTGGTCGCAGGCATTACGTGATGAGATTATGGATGTTGAAGTTGGGCTAGATGCTACGATTGTCGAGAAAAAAGTGTCGCTAAAAGATGTGATGGGATTTAAAGCAGGAGACATCATTCCGGTCGAAATGCCTGAGCATGTGGTATTGCGAGTGGAAGATCTGCCAACCTATCGTTGTAAGTTAGGTCGTTCTGGCGAAAACTTAGCATTAAATATCAGAGAAAAAATACCCCGTCCTGAAACGGTAAAAACAGAACTACAATTGGTGACTAAGAAAGGCAAGTCACGTGAAATTGGCAATATTTAATTGATTGAGTGGTAAAGGTAAACATGATGAGTACAGAAGATACCGGTGATGATTGGGCTGCAGCAATGGCTGAGCAAGCATTGGAAGAGGCACAAACCGTTGCTTTGGATGAGCTAAGTGACCAATCTAAGCCGTTGAGCGAAGATGACGCGGCTAAACTCGATAGCATTATGGATATTCCTGTTACCATTTCGATGGAAGTTGGACGCAGTTTTATCAATATTCGCAATCTGTTACAGCTTAACCAAGGCTCTGTTGTTGAACTGGATCGCGTGGCTGGTGAGCCCTTAGACGTGATGGTTAATGGAACCTTGATCGCCCATGGTGAAGTGGTGGTGGTTAACGATAAATTTGGTATCCGTTTAACCGATGTGATCAGCCAAACCGAGCGAATTAAGAAACTCAAATAGAGAGTCTAAATTGATGGGAATTTTTTCAGTCGTGACCATGGGTGCCAGCACTGCGACACAAACGCCACAAAACAGTGGCGATGCGTTGGCGACCATGTCGAGTATGCTGGGTGGCTTGATTCTGGTCATTGGGGTGATTTTAGTGCTGGCCTATTTGGTGAAGCGCTTAAAGCTGGTGCCTGCTAATCATGGTGTCATTAAAACGCTGTCGGTTACACCCTTAGGTCAAAAAGAAAAATTAGTCTTGGTGGAGCTTGAAGGCCAGCAATATTTACTCGGCGTCACTAGCCAACAGGTGACACTTATCGATAAGTTAGCCAACTCGGTTACGGTCGGACAAGACTCTTTTGCCGAACGCCTCAGACAAGCAAAGTCAGCGGTCAAGCCCAGCGCTCAAGTGAAACAAGATCCCACCTTTGAAGATAAGTCGTCATTATGATCAAACGGATTTTTTTGGCTTTTCTCGCTATCGCATTGGTGCCTGATCTAGCTTGGGCTCAGGAGGGTGTTCTACCTGCTGTAACCGTGACTACGGGTCCTGATGGGGCGACACAATATTCGGTAACCATGCAGATCTTACTGCTGATGACGGCGCTAAGCTTCCTGCCCGCCATGGTTATCATGTTGACCTCTTTTACCCGTATTATTGTGGTTCTGTCGATATTGCGGCAAGCCATTGGTTTACAGCAGACGCCATCGAATCAGATATTGATCGGTTTAAGTCTGTTTATGAGCTTCTTTATTATGGCCCCGGTTTTCGACAAAATTTACGATACCGCGGTTCAGCCCTATATCAATGACAGCATGGGCATAGAGCAAGCTTATGATGTTGGTAGAGAGCCATTAAGACAGTTTATGTTGGCGCAGACCCGACTCACAGATCTGCAAACTTTTATCGATATTTCCGGCTACGACAATATTAAATCGCCGGAAGAAGCTCCCATGAGTGTGTTAATTCCTTCTTTCATCACCAGCGAACTTAAAACCGCCTTTCAAATTGGTTTTATGTTGTTTGTGCCTTTCTTGGTTATCGATCTGGTGGTGGCGAGTATCTTGATGGCCATGGGTATGATGATGCTGTCGCCTATGATTGTGTCCTTGCCGTTTAAGATTATGTTATTTGTCTTGGTCGATGGCTGGAGCTTGGTGATGGGCACCTTGGCCAACAGTTTTGGGAGTTAGCTGCCATGTCTCCCGAGGCCTTAGTCGATATCTTCCGTGATGCCCTGTCGGTGATTGTGACCATAGTGTCGATGATCATCGTTCCTGGTCTCGTGGTGGGATTAGTGGTGGCGGTGTTTCAAGCGGCAACGTCTATCAACGAACAGACCTTAAGTTTCTTACCTCGTCTACTTACCACACTATTTGCATTGATGTTTTTAGGCCATTTACTGGTTCAAACCATGATGGAGTTTTTCTTGCAGATGGTGAACATGATCCCCACGGTCATCGGCTAATGAAATCCCGGTCTGGCACGATTGAAAAGCAGTGCTACGGCGTTTTTGAACAATATTGCAGTGGCAAGTTTGTTGGGAGCCTGCCATGGAAATACTGATGTCGACCATAATGCAGACCCTTTCGGCGTACATGTGGCCCTTGTATCGGGTATCCAGTATGTTGATGGTGATGGCTGTATTTGGCGCTAACACCACACCCACTCGCGTACGTTTATTACTGGCTGTGGCAATCACTTTTGCTATTGCGCCGGTACTGCCGGTCAACACAGACGTTGAGCTATTTTCATTCTCAGCCGTGTTCGTTACCGCGCAGCAGATCTTAATCGGTGTCGCGATGGGATTTGTCACCTTGCTGTTGATGCAATGCTTTGTATTAACAGGACAAATTATAGGTATGCAGACCAGCTTGGGCTTTGCTTCTATGGTTGACCCTGCATCTGGCCAACAAACTCCGGTGATTGGTAACTTCTTTCTACTATTAACTACGATGATTTTCTTGGCCGTCGATGGTCATCTGGTGCTTATCCGCATGTTGGTTGCCAGTTTCGATACGATTCCGGTGTCGACCCAAGGGATCTCGATTGCCAGTTATCGTATGTTGGCCGAGTGGGGGGGGTATATGTTTGGCGCGGCATTGACCATGTCGATTTCGGCCATTGTCGCCCTGTTGTTGATTAACTTATCTTTCGGGGTGATGACTCGTGCTTCGCCGCAGCTCAACATATTTGCTATCGGTTTCCCCGTCACTATGGTGAGCGGCTTGCTGATCCTGTGGTTAACCTTGACGCCTATCATGGCGCACTTTGATGAAGTATGGCGCTCGGCGCAGCTACTCTTGTGTAATATTGTCGAGCTACAGTGCCGTGCGGACGGGAGTTTCTAATGGCTGAGAATGAGTCGAGCCAGGAAAAAACCGAAGAAGCCACCTCCAGGAGGCGCGAACAGGCGCGCGAAAAAGGACAGGTTGCCCGTTCAAAAGAGCTTGGTACTTCGGCGGTATTGATGTCGGCAGCTATTGGATTTGTGTTTATCGGTCCAGATTTAGGTGCTTCTTTGGTTGAGGTGATGACTAAGCTTTTTACCATGGACAGGGCCGCGATTTTCGATACCAATTCCATGCTCAATGTCTGGCAAGTGGTACTGTCAGAATTAGCGTTCCCCATTTTGAGCCTGATAGGTTTTCTGACACTGGTGGCCTTTCTGGGCAATATTGTCATTGGCGGCATTACCTTCTCGGTTAAAGCCTTTATGCCTAAGGCTAACAAGATGAGCCCCATGAGCGGCTTTAAGCGCATGTTTGGCGTGCAGGCGATTGTGGAGCTGACGAAAGGGATCGCCAAGTTTTCCGTGGTGGCTATCATGGCTTACCTGCTGCTCAGTTTCTATTTCAGCGATATCTTATCGCTCTCGGGCGGACATTTTCCCAGTAATGTTTATAACGCCTTAGATCTGCTGGTATGGATGTTTATCATCTTGTGTTCGTCGACCGTGATTATTGTGGTTATTGATGTGCCGTTTCAGATTTGGAATCACAACAAACAGCTGCGAATGACCAAGCAAGAGGTTAAAGATGAGTACAAAGACACCGAGGGCCAGCCAGAAGTTAAGGGCCGTGTAAGGCAGATGCAGCGTGAAATGGCGCAGCGACGTATGATGAGCGAGGTGCCCAATGCCGATGTCATTGTGGTTAACCCAGAGCACTATGCGGTGGCGGTCAAATACGATGCCGATAAGGCCGCAGCGCCTTATGTTGTGGCCAAAGGGGTCGATGAAGTTGCCTTTAAAATTCGTGAAATCGCCCGAGAACATGATGTGGCTATTGTCTCGGCTCCACCGTTGGCACGCGCCATTTATCACACGACTAAGATAGAACAAGAGGTGCCGGAGGGTTTATTTACCGCTGTCGCTCAGGTGTTAGCTTACGTATTCCAATTACGTCAATATCAGAAGAAAGGCGGAAAACGTCCCAAGCCAATTCCGTTAAATCAACCTATTCCCGATGATTTAAAACATTAAATTTGGTTTTTTATCCGTAAACCCTGCTGAATCCCTATATTGGCCTGCTTCTTGCTGAATGGAGGTAGATGTCAAAGTTTGGGCGCTATTATTGATGGATTTTAAAGCAACACTGGGTCAACTTAAGCAAGTCAAACCCGCCAATTTCAAAGGGGTCGGTACTCCTATACTCGTTTTAGCTGCATTGGCGATGATTGTGTTGCCTATGCCGGCTTTCCTGCTCGATATCTTATTCTCCTTTAATATTGCATTAGCCCTAGTTGTACTCTTAGTGGCAATTTATTCCGATCGCCCATTGGACTTTGCTGCTTTTCCTACTGTGTTACTGGTTGCCACACTGCTCAGACTGGCGCTAAACGTTGCCTCGACTCGTATTGTATTGCTTGAAGGTCACAATGGTGGCGACGCCGCCGGTAAGGTGATTGAAGCCTTCGGTTCTGTGGTCATCGGTGGTAATTACGCCGTAGGTTTAGTGGTGTTTCTTATCTTAATTATCATTAACTTTGCCGTGGTCACCAAAGGTGCGGGGCGTATCTCAGAGGTGAGTGCACGTTTTACTTTGGATGCGATGCCGGGTAAACAGATGGCAATTGATGCTGACTTAAATGCTGGCGTGCTTAATCAAGATCAGGCGCGTTTACGCCGCGCCGAAGTGACTAAAGAAGCTGATTTTTATGGCGCGATGGATGGTGCATCTAAGTTTGTAAAAGGTGACGCCATTGCCGGTATCATGATCTTAGTTATCAATATCTTAGGCGGCTTTGTCATCGGTATGGTGCAACATGGTTTAAGTTTCTCATCGGCGGTTGAAATCTACACTTTGTTGACCATAGGGGATGGCCTAGTTGCGCAAATTCCCGGCCTACTACTTTCTATTGCTGCCGCCTTGATGGTGACCCGCCAGAATGAATCTGGCGACATGGGGCAGATGGTGATGTCGCAGATGTTCGACAGTCCTAAGTCATTATCGATTGCAGCTGCGGTACTGTTGATCATGGGCATTGTGCCTGGGATGCCTCACTTTGCTTTTTTAAGCTTTGGGCTCATCACCGCGGCTGGCGCCTATTATATCAAGCGTAAGAAAGAGATTGGTCGTCAGCGAGCCTTGGAAGCCGCGGCAAACTCTCCGGTGACTACCGAAGATGCTAAGCCAAAAGAGTTAAGCTGGGATGATGTTCAGCATGTGGATACTATCGGTCTGGAAGTGGGTTACCGCTTGATTCCTTTGGTCGATAAAGGTCAAGGTGGTGAGTTGCTCGGACGAATCAAAGGCGTGCGTAAGAAACTCTCTCAAGAACTTGGTTTCTTAGTACCTGCAGTACATATTCGTGACAATTTAGATCTGTCACCAAACAGTTATCGCATTTCGTTAATGGGGGTCGCATCCGGCGAAGCTGAAATCCGTCATGATTGTGAATTAGCAATTAATCCGGGTCAGGTTTACGGCAAGCTCGATGGTATTGAAACCACAGATCCTGCCTTTGGATTAGAAGCGGTGTGGATCGCCCCAGAGATGCGCGAGCATGCGCAAACACTGGGCTACACAGTTGTTGATGCGTCAACTGTGGTGGCGACCCATTTAAGTCAGTTGCTCACCAATAATGCTTCTAAGCTGTTGGGTTACGAAGAGGTGCAACAGCTAATGGATATGCTAGAGAAACATTCGCCTAAGCTGGTGGCAGGCTTTATTCCTGATGTGATGTCCTTAGGCACTGTGGTGAAAGTGATGCAGAATCTGCTTAACGAAGGGGTGTCTATTCGCGATCTTAAGACCATAGTACAGACGTTATTAGAATATGGACCTAAGAGTAACGACACTGAAGTATTAACGGCTGCGGTACGTATTGCTCTTAAGCGCATGATAGTACAGGAGATAAGCGGTCCTGAACTTGAAATTCCTGTCATTACTTTGGCGCCAGAGTTGGAACAGATGTTGCATCAATCAATGCAAGCAACAGGTGGAGAAGGGCCGAATATCGAGCCTAGCCTAGCTGAACGGATGCAAAAGTCATTACTTGAAGCATCGCAGCGTCAGGAGATGGTGGGACAACCTGCCATATTACTGACATCGGGTATGTTACGTTCGACGCTATCTCGATTCGTTAAACATACCATTCCAAGTTTACGGGTGATCTCTTATCAAGAGGTGCCAGATGAGAAACAAATTCGCATCGTGTCTGCAGTAGGCCAAAGCCAGTAGGGGTGAGTTAGGTGAAAATTAAACGGTTTTTAGCAAAAGATATGCGTTCAGCTCTGGCTCAAGTCAAAGAAACCTTAGGTGTGGATGCGGTGATCATGTCCAATAAAAAGGTCACCGGCGGTATCGAAATCGTCGCGGCAGTGGATTATGACGAGCCGAAAAAGCCTGCAGCAACTGCGCCCAATGGTTTAGCTGGCTTGCTTGATTTGACCGAAGAGAAGGTGTCTCTGGGTCAGCCGAAAGTAAAAACTGAAACGAAAAGCAATGCTGTGCCTGCGGCAGATTCATTACAAGCTCTGCTTGAGCGTCAGCAAAGCCGAGTCAATCAACAGATAGACAGAAGCAATGAAGAGTTAGATATGCCAGCTTGGGCCAAGGGCTTACAAGCTAATGACGAACCGGTGAAAAAGCCAAGCATCGAACCTGCTGTAATGGCCAATAAAAACAATAAAAATACCTCAGTAAGTAGTGAAATAGACTCGATGCGACAAGAGTTGTCATCACTGCGCGACCTACTAACTCATCAAGTCACTTCATTAATTACTGAACAAAAAAGTCGTCTAGACCCGGTGGGAGCCATGCTAGAAAGACGTTTACTAGATGCGGAGTTTTCACCGACAATCGCTAATAAGCTTTCAAGTCTCAGCCAGCACTATCCTCCTGCAGAGTTAGTGCGCACGTTACCTAGAAGTTTGGCTAATATGCTCGATAATCAAGGTGACGATATTGTGCGCCAAGGTGGCGTAGTCGCATTTGTTGGGCCTACAGGTGTGGGTAAGACCACCAGTGTGGCGAAATTAGCCGCTAGATTTGCCGCACATCATGGCGCTGACCAAGTGGCATTAATTACCACGGATCATTATCGTATTGGTGCCTATGAGCAATTGGCAACCTATGGCAAAATAATGGGATGTCCGGTGAAGCAAGCTCATGATCTCAATGAATTAGAACAAATTTTGTACCAGTTCCGTAATCGTAAGTTAGTTTTAATCGATACGGCGGGAATGGGACAGCGAGATCTGCGATTGTTTCAGCAATTAGACAATTTAACCGCAAATAGCAGATTACCTATTCGTAGTTATCTGGTACTGTCTTCAACGAGCCAAAGAAGGGTACTTGAAGATGCGGTACGACAATTTTCCAGAATCCCGCTATCGGGAGCAATACTAACTAAACTGGATGAGTCTGTGGCATTAGCTCCAGCCCTCAGCGTATTGATTCAACATGGATTACCGTTGAGCTATATCACTGATGGACAACGAGTCCCTGAAGATATGCAAGTAGCAGATACACTCGCATTGGCAAATCAGGCACTTTCAGTCTTAGATAAGAAAGAGCAGGCAATAAATAACACTGAAAGGTCTCATGAGCAGGCCTATGCATTTGAGTAAAATAATGAGTCGGGATCAAGCAAGCGGTTTACGTATGATGAATCAACCAAATAACGAAAAAGTCAAAGTTATTGCCGTATCGGGTGGTAAAGGTGGCGTAGGTAAAACTAGCGTATCGATCAACACCGCAGTCTCGTTAGCAGAGAAGGGCAAGCGCGTACTGGTATTAGACGCGGATTTAGGCTTGGCCAACGTTGACGTGATGTTAGGTATTCGAGCTGAACGTAATCTATCCCACGTATTGTCAGGTGAAGCCGATTTAGACGATGTGATTATTCGCGGGCCTAAAGGCATTGGTATTATTCCTGCGACATCGGGTTCACAGGCGATGGTGGAGTTAAATCAGGCGCAGCATGCAGGTTTAATTCGTGCCTTTAGCGAAATGCGCACACAATTTGATGTACTGATTGTCGATACCGCCGCAGGTATTTCTGACATGGTACTGAGTTTCTCACGCGCTTCACAAGATGTGTTGATTGTGGTGTGTGATGAGCCAACGTCGATAACCGATGCTTACGCATTGATTAAGATTTTAAGCCGTGAACATGGCGTTTTTCGCTTTAAGATTGTGGCTAACATGGTAAGAAGCCTTCGCGAAGGCATGGAGTTATTTGCCAAATTAAGTAAGGTGACCGATCGTTTCCTCGATGTGGCACTCGAATTAGTGGCAACCATTCCGTTTGATGAAAACCTACGTAAATCTGTTCGTAAACAAAAGCTGATTGTTGAAGCTTTTCCTAAATCCCCAGCGTCGATTGCCTATCACGGACTGGCTAATAAAATTATTAGCTGGCCTGTGCCGCAACAGCCTGGCGGCCATTTAGAATTTTTTGTTGAACGTTTAGTACAACGCCCTGATATTCAAGAGGATCGTCCTAGTGAGTAAAGCCTCAGCGTATACTTGTTTAGATAATAAAACATCTATCGTTGAACAGTATGCACCGTTGGTAAAAAGGATAGCTCACCATTTATTGGCCCGTTTACCGGCTTCTGTTCAACTCGATGACCTTATTCAGGCAGGCATGATGGGCCTGCTTGAAGCGTCGTCGAAGTTTGATGGAAGCAAAGGGGCCAAGTTTGAAACTTTTGCAGGGATTCGTATTCGCGGTTCAATGCTCGATGAAATTCGCCGTGGTGACTGGGTGCCTCGCTCAGTTCATCGTAATCAAAGGCGCGTGGCGCAAGTGATTGACGAACTTGAGCAGGAGTTGGGACGAGACGCAAAAGACCATGAAATTGCCGAGAGATTAGCCGTTTCACTGGACGAATATCACCATATTCTTAACGACGTTTCAGTTGGCAAGATAATTGGTATTGAAGATCTCGGCGTATCGGCCGATGTAATAGGACAAGAGGAAGATCATCAGGATGATGCGTTCGACGCGTTAGCCGAAGATCAGTTCCAAGGTGCCTTGGTTGAGGCCATTAAGTTATTACCCGAAAGGGATGGTTTGGTTTTGTCATTGTATTATGACGAAGCGTTAAATTTAAAAGAGATAGGTGCGATTCTTGAGGTCAGTGAGTCACGGGTGAGCCAGATCCTTAGTCAGGCGATGCTCCGACTTAAAGCCAAACTCAAGCATTGGACATCTGTATAACGATTACTAGAGCAAAATAATAATAGCTCCGCGGAGGAAACCTTGGACAAGAATATGAAGATTCTTGTTGTTGATGATTTTTCAACAATGAGACGTATCATCAAGAACTTGTTAAGAGACTTGGGTTTTAACAACACTCAGGAAGCAGATGACGGTACAACAGCCTTGCCTATGTTACAAAAAGGCGACTTTGACTTTGTGGTAACTGACTGGAATATGCCTGGTATGCAAGGCATTGACTTATTAAAAGCGATTCGTGCCGATGAAGAGCTTAAACATATTCCGGTATTGATGGTGACTGCGGAAGCGAAAAGGGAGCAGATCATTGCGGCAGCACAAGCTGGCGTTAATGGTTATGTGGTTAAACCTTTCACTGCAGCAACATTGAAAGAGAAGTTAGACAAAATTTTCGAACGACTCGGTTAATCAAGGCGTAAAACTATGCAGGCAGAGACTTCAGGGCTGATTAGTTTGGCGCAGGCAAAGCAACTGGTTGAGTTGCTTGAAGCCAATGAACAAACCCAAGCTGATGAGATAATAAGAGAGATCGCCAGTCCCATTCAAAAAGAGCTATTTGATGAGGTTGGACGCTTAACACGTCAACTTCACAGTGCGATTGTGGACTTTCAGGTAGATGACCGTTTGGTTGAGCTGGCTAATAGCGAGATCCCAGACGCCAAAGAACGCCTTAACTATGTTATCGATATGACGGAACAGGCCGCAAACAAGACAATGGATGCGGTCGAAGAATCACTTCCTCTCGCCGATGCCTTGACGACAAATCTTCAAGCGGTTAAACCTTCGTGGGATCGCTTAATGCGTCGTGACATTCAGTTACATGAATTTAAAACCTTATGTCATGACGTGCAGCTATTTATCGAGCGTAGTGAATCCGATTCCAACCGTTTAAAAGAATTACTTAACAGCATCTTACTTGCCCAAGATTTCCAAGATCTAACCGGACAGATGATCCGTCGAGTCATTGAATTAGTGCGTGAAGTTGAGAGTAACTTAGTCTCTATGTTGACGGTTTTCGGTGAGCAGCCGGAGATTGAAAAGCCGGTGAAAGCCAATAAGAGTGTTGCGGCTGAAGGTCCAATCATTAACGCCGAATTACGTGATGATGTGGTGACAGGGCAAGATGAGGTCGATGACCTACTATCGAGCCTAGGTTTCTAAGTAGGAGTCAAATTCATGTCTTTTGATGTTGATGAAGAGATACTGCAGGACTTTTTAATTGAGGCAGGTGAAATTCTCGAACTGCTTTCAGAGCAGTTGGTGATGCTGGAAAATAATCCAGAGGATACCGAGCTACTGAATGCGATTTTTCGAGGTTTCCATACCGTAAAAGGCGGAGCGGGCTTTTTAAGCCTGACCCCTATGGTCGATGTCTGCCATGAGGCAGAAAATACCTTCGACTTGCTGCGTACAGGCAAGCGCCATGTTAACGCCGAGCTGATGGATATCATCTTGCAAGCGGTGGATGCGGTTAATGCCATGTTTGCCGAGACTCAGTCTGGCCAAGCGCAAAGTTCAGCTGAGCCGGAACTGTTAGCTAACCTCAAATTATTAAGCTCTGGTGCTCCACTTCTATCAGAAGGTGGTGAATACAGTTTTGCCTCAGAAATCGATGTTTCCTTAGTCTCCCAGTTTGATGTTGACCCTGTTGAAGAAGCACCTGCTAAGGTAGATGATATTGCAGCCCTTGGCAGCACAGATATCGATGAAATTGATGAAGCGGAATTTGAAGCCTTATTAGATGCATTGCATGGCGCTGGAAAGGGACCTTCTGTCACGCATCAATCCAGTAATACGCCTGTTTCAAGTAGCGATGATATTACCGACGATGAGTTTGAGTCTTTACTCGATGAATTGCACGGTGCTGGCGCATTCTCTATCCCTGCTAAAGTTGAAGAGCCTCTAGCTGAGCCTAACTCAACACCCGCTGCAACATCAGTAACAACATCAGTCGCGGCCAGTGTCGATGCCGATGAAATCACCGATGATGAATTTGAAAAGTTACTCGATGAACTTCATGGTTCTGGGGCAGCGCCGGGCGCGTTATCGAGTCAGACAAGGGTAAAGTCTCACGTTAAGCCTGAGGCAACATCTAAGCCTGAGACGACAGCTAAGCCAGAAACAGCGAAACAGTCAAGCGTTAAAGCCAATTCAGAAAGCAGCATAGAGCCTAAGCCAAGCGTCGCCAGTACGAAAGCGGCATTGCCAGCTAAAGAAAAAACCACCGCCAAAGCGCCGGCCAACAATATGCCGCAGTCTGAAACTACCGTGCGTGTGGATACGGCAAGACTGGATCAAATCATGAATATGGTTGGCGAACTGGTGTTGGTGCGTAACCGCCTCTTGAGTCTTGGGATCACCCGCGACGATGAAGATATGTCGAAGGCCTTGGCCAATTTAGATTTGGTGACCGCTGACTTGCAAGGTGCGGTAATGAAAACCCGCATGCAGCCTATTAAAAAGGTCTTTGGTCGCTTCCCTCGAGTGGTGCGAGATTTAGCGCGCAGTCTCAATAAAGAGATTGAGCTACGTATGATAGGTGAAGAAACCGATCTGGATAAAAACCTGGTTGAAGCTTTGGCCGATCCTTTGGTGCATCTGGTGCGTAACTCGGTCGATCATGGTATTGAAATGCCTGATGTGCGTGAGGCGAATGGCAAAACTCGCAGCGGTACTATTACCTTATCCGCTAGCCAAGAGGGCGATCATATTCTACTGACCATCGAAGATGATGGTGCAGGGATGGATCCTAACAAACTCAAAGAAATCGCTATCAGCCGCGGTGTGCTCGATGAAGACGCTGCCGCAAGAATGTCTGATGAAGAAGCATATAACCTGATCTTCGCCCCAGGATTTTCAACCAAGGTGGAGATTTCGGATATCTCCGGCCGTGGCGTGGGTATGGATGTGGTTAAAACCCGCATTACTCAGCTCAACGGTACAGTACATATCGACTCCAACAAGGGCCATGGTACTCGTTTAGAGATTAAGGTCCCGCTGACATTGGCGATTATGCCGACCTTGATGGTGGAAGTTGCCAGCCAAGTGTTTGCCTTGCCCTTGTCGAGCGTTAATGAAATCTTCCATCTGGATTTGACTAAAACCAACGTGGTTGATGGTCAGCTTACTGTTATCGTGCGCGAAAAAGCGGTGCCGCTATTTTATCTAGAGCAGTGGCTATGCCGTGACACCGTTAACTTTAAACATGGTGATAAACAGCAAGGCCATGTGGTGATCGTACAGCTGGGCACCATGCAAATTGGTTTCGTTGTCGATGCCTTGATTGGTCAAGAGGAAGTGGTCATCAAACCCTTGGGGACCTTATTACATGGCACGCCAGGAATGGCTGGGGCAACCATCACCTCCGATGGTGGAATCGCACTGATTTTGGACGTACCGGGTCTGTTAAAGCATTACGCTAAAAATAAAAAGTAGCAGATCAACATTATCGAATGACAGTGAGCATCTCTGTTTTACAGCAGGCTCAAGCCAAAGCGGCCACTGTCGATAGGACATTGAATGGGCATAAAAGTGTTAGTGGTCGACGATTCGAGTTTTTTTCGTCGACGGGTGAGTGAAATTGTTGCCAGCGATGCCGATTTAGAAGTGATCGGTACCGCCAACAATGGTGCCGAAGCGGTCAAATTAGCACAGGAGTTAAAACCTCAAGTCATCACTATGGATATTGAAATGCCAGTGATGGACGGGATAACGGCTGTTCGTGAGATCATGGCAAAATGCCCAACGCCTATTTTGATGTTTTCCTCGCTCACTCATGATGGTGCTAGAGCGACCCTAGAAGCTCTGGAAGCTGGTGCGTTAGATTTCCTGCCTAAACGTTTTGAAGATATCGCAACCAATAAAGATGCTGCTATTTTACTTTTGCAGCAAAGGGTTAAAGCTTTAGGCCGTCGCCGCTTATTCCGCGCAGCAATTCCCAGAGTAAAACCGACTACTACGACACCAGTTAAAGCTGCAGCATCGCCAGAACGCACGACGGCAAGCAGCAGTGTGCCCAAACGTGCAAGCGGTAAACGTTATAAGTTGCTTTTGATTGGTACCTCTACTGGTGGTCCTGTGGCGTTGCAACGTATCCTCACTAAGATCCCAGCGGATTATCCCCATCCTATTGTACTGATTCAGCATATGCCTGCGGCTTTTACTCCCGCATTTGCTACTCGCTTGAATGGCCTGTGTGCTATCGAAGTCAAAGAGGCACAAAATGGAGAATCTTTACGTGCTGGCTGTGCTTATCTGGCGCCGGGTGGCATGCAGATGATGCTTGAGCGAGGCGGTACTCATGGACGGATTAAGGTTCTCGCGGGTAATGCCGATATGAATTATAAGCCCTGCGTAGATATTACCTTTGCTTCGGCATCTAAGCTGGTGGGTGGTGATGCCCTTGCCGTGGTGTTAACCGGAATGGGCGCAGATGGGCGAGAAGGGGCTCGCATGCTAAAGGCTGCTGGAGCAACGATTTGGGCGCAAGATGAAGCCAGCTGTGTGGTGTATGGCATGCCACAAGCCGTCGCCAATGCGGGCTTATCGAGTTATTCCATTCCATTAGATGACATGGCTGAAGCGATTATTAGAGAGAGCGGACGTGGCTAAACAGGATAGGGCTGAGTTAAATATAGATAAGCGCAGTAACGGGAGTAATACATTGCTCTTGTTGATGTTGTTTTTATCGTTTATTTCAGCGAGCTCTATCGGTGCGCTTTATTTAGAACTCAGGCATAAACATAGTTTGCTGCAAGCCAAAGTCGAAAAGCTTGAAAATAGCCAAGTATTATTGATGGTGCCCACCGAGCAGGCAGAGTCATTAGCGCAATGGATGGAGAAAAATCCCACCTTTACCGAAGCTATGTTAGAACAAGTTCGGCCTGGACAGCACACTCGGGTAGAAGTCACGGCTGCGACTCAGAAAGTACAATTACGTAATACCCAAGCGTTAGCGACTGAGCAATCGTCGCTGACGAGCAGTAACATGGCGCTAGCAAAGAATCAGGCCGATAAAATATCTGCTCCAGTGACAGTGTCCGAAGACAAGGATGGGGTGAAATTGATCAAGCTGCCAGGCGGCGGAATAAGAATCACCACTCGGGATGAAAGTTAAACAGCGATGGCATTTCTAAGGGGACATTGTTGAAGATCTGGACCGTGGCGAACCAAAAAGGCGGCGTAGGTAAAACTACGACGGTTGTAAGCTTGGCAGGTTCTTTAGCTAAACAAGGCAAGCGTGTATTAATGGTCGATACCGATCCGCATGCATCGCTGGGCTATTATCTTGGTATCGATTCTGAGCAGGTGCCAGGCTCGTTGTACGATCTGTTTATGCAACACCAGTCTCTGACTCGCCAACGAGTGATGGCGCATATTGTGCCCACTAGAATTAGCGAAATCGATCTACTACCAGCCACTATGGCGCTGGCAACTCTCGACCGCACTTTGGTGCATAAAGAGGGCATGGGACTGATCTTAAAAAAGCTGCTGGCCTTTGTCGAAGCTGAATATGATGTGGTGTTAATTGATTGTCCACCTGTACTTGGCGTGCTGATGGTCAATTCCTTGGCTGCTAGCCAGCATATTATTGTGCCAGTTCAAACTGAGTTTTTGGCGATTAAAGGCCTAGATAGAATGGTAAAAACCATGCTGATGATGGGGCGCTCCAAGAAAATTAATTACAGCTATACCATAGTGCCGACGATGTTCGATAAGCGTACTAAGGCTTCACCTGCGGCGTTAACCCAGCTTTCACAAGATTATGCCAACAGATTGTGGCCAGACGTGATTCCCGTCGATACCAAGTTCAGAGATGCCAGTTTAGCTCATCTGCCGATCACTCATTTTGCCGGTTTTACCCGAGGTGGTAAGGCTTATGATCGCTTATTAGATTATCTACTCACCAAGGAGTTTGCTCATGCCAAACTCAGTTGATGATGCGATTTATGATTATTTTGCCGAGCTGCTTAATGATGCCTCTGATGAGGCTCATCAAGTGCAACAGCAATTATCATCTCCAGCAGAGGTAGTCGTCCAATCAAAACCTTTTATGGAAGCGGGTGAGGAGCAAGGTGAGGTTCGAAACTCTGAGCTTAAGCGTAGCCAGCCCCGACTGGATAAAAGGGCCCTTGAGCAATTGTTAGCGCCACTGGCTAAGGTGGAGCAGAGTGAAGCTGAAGATAGTGTAATTAAACAGATCGCTCAGCCTATTGCAGATACTGAGCAAACCCTAAATGCTGACCAAGTCCTTGATGCTGTAAATGAAATAAAAATGGTTGAACTTGACTCTCAACCTTTTGCTTTTGCGGCCGATGCAATAGATAGAGACTCAGGTGATAAGTCATTAACTCGAATAACTGATGCGGTAGAACCCGCTCTACAGGTCGAACCCGCGCCATTGGCGGTAACCCGTGATCTGGTTGACGAACTTGAAGATGAGTTTCAAGTACTGTTTTTTAAGGTGGCGGGCCTGACGCTGGCGGTGCCTTTAGTTAGCTTGGGCGGCATAGTTCAAGTGGGACGAGTGAATCACATCATGGGACGACCCGCTTGGTTTCATGGGGTGCAGACTCACAGAGATGCGCAACTCAATATTGTGGATACCTGTGCTTGGGTTATGCCTGAAAAGTATGATGATAATTTAAAACAATCTATTGATTATCAATATATTGTAATGCTAGAAGGCAGTAATTGGGGATTGGCTTGCGAATCCTTAGTGAATACGGTGAAAATTGTAAAATCAGAAGTTAACTGGCGTGCTAAAGCGGGTAAGCGTCCGTGGCTGGCTGGAATGGTAAAACAACAGATGTGCGGCATAATCCATGTGCAAGCATTAATCGAACTATTAAATTTGGGCTTGGGTTGTCAGGACTCTATTGAGTGAGGTTGTTATGGCAAATGCTAAAGATGCAGCAGTAGCTGCGAGTAAAGATGATCAAGTATTGCAGTGGGTGACGTTCCGTTTAGATAACGAAACTTACGGCATCAATGTGATGCAGGTTCAGGAAGTTTTGCGTTATACCGAAATTGCTCCTGTACCCGGTGCACCTCATTATGTTTTAGGTATCATTAACTTACGAGGCAATGTTGTTACGGTTATCGATACCCGTTCTCGTTTTGGTTTAAGTTCTTCCGAAGTGAACGACTCCACTCGAATCGTCATTATTGAAGCGGAAAAACAGGTCATTGGTATCTTGGTCGACAGTGTTGCCGAAGTGGTTTATCTGCGTAGTTCTGAGATTGATAACGCGCCAAATGTGGGTACCGAAGAGAGTGCTAAATTTATTCAGGGCGTGAGTAATCGTGACGATGAACTGCTGATCTTAGTCGACTTAGACAAGCTATTATCCGACGATGAGTGGATGGAGCTGTCACAGATCTAGCATTGCAAAGATGCTACTCTTGCTAAATGGCCGAAATATCAATAACTGCTGAGTGTCTTCTAGCTTATTGCTGGTTTTGAGTTTAGGATATACAGGATAAACTCAGCGTTAGTTGATTGAAAATAGGGTGTTTTATGATCGGTGACGAAATATTAATCGCAGCATTAGTGTATGTCATTGCCTGTTTAGCCTTGGTGTTGTATCAGCAGAAACAAACCAGCAAACTAAGAAGTAAGATTGAAGCCTTAACGCTTTTGGTTAAGGAGAATGATCGTCAGCGCGAATCATTGAAACGTGAGCTACAAGAACTACGCACGGGGACCATAGGTGTCGGACGTAGAATGTTGGAGCTTGAAAAGCAACTTGCTAAGCAAGAAGCGCGTATCGATGAAACCAGTCAGCAAGATCCTCAAGCCCGTTTGTATTCTAGGGCGATGAAGATGGTTGAACTAGGGGCTGGGGTTGAAGAGTTAGTCGCCGAATGTGAGTTACCTAAAGCTGAAGCCGAGTTATTGCTGAGGCTGCATCGAAAAAATTAGCGCTGGTGCGCTTTTTTTCGCCTGTTATTTATACTCAAAGTTATTAAATAATCTAAACCGCTTCAACAATTTTCTGGTGCATATTATCCCAGCGCTCAGGGAACTTGCCATCTAGCATATAAACAAAGGCGATCAACTCAGCTATTAGCAGGTACAACTCCTTAGGGATCTCTTCGCCGACCTCCAACTTCTGAAAAAAATTACTGAGATTGGGATCGCGATGAATATGGACTCCCGCTTCTTTCGCTAAGGCGATGATCTCTTCGGCCACTAATGCTTCACCTTTAGCCGATAAGGTCGGCGCCGAGTTACCTTTATAACTTAACGCCGCTGCTTGTCTAGGCTCTGCTGGTTTATCATCATCGCCTTCTCTTGCTGAGTTATCGCCTGAGTTGTCGCTTAAGTTGTGGGCTAAATTGTCTGCTAACTTGTTATCGAAAGGGTTATACATAAACTATTCCTTGTTAGGCGGTCGCTTTTACTAGGTAATGTTCACCCGGAAGCAAACTGGCGGGTACGTTAGCCTTGTGTGTTGTTAGCTCTTCGGTAACCAAGCCAACCGCGGCAATTTTTTTCGATAGTCCTTTAGATTTACTCGCTATTTTGTTCAGCAATATTTCATTGTCGCTACTGAATTTTAATTTGAGTCTGTTAGTGTTTACTTCAGCATTAACCAACACCGCCCCTTGAGACAGGTTGAATTTAAGTTGTAACCGCCAGATTTGCGTTTTTTGCTCATCTTGTTTGGGCTGCTCAAAATGCCCTTCGAACTGTTCATGACGATTATCAAGCATATAGGGCAGGGTAAAGTACCAATTGTTAGCCTGAGCCGTTTCGCTACTGGCTTGTTGGTAGAGGGTAAAGCCTGAAAATAGTTTTGCTAGCGTTTCACTAGTACCGACTTTGTCTAGCAGAGCTAGCATGGGGTCGCTGAAGGCTAATTTTTGCTGTAACTGCAGCAGATGTTGGTTTAGCAACGATGAGTGTTGAGTTTGCTGCTGCCGACCTAGTAACAGCTGGAATAGAATACCTATGGTGCCGCTGTGAGTGAGCGCGCTATGACTCATCGCGCTGGAATTGGCCGTGGTCGAACCCGAGCTATTACCATCCATAGGTGTAAATGGGCTTAATCCTCTAGTTAAATTTAGCGCAGTAAGGCTGTCTCGTAGTTCGTGAATAAGCGCCTTAGGATCGGCTAGCTCGGTTAATTGCCTTGGGAAGACCAAAGGCTGTAAGCGCTGAATAAGACTGAGTAGTGACTGCTTACTTGTACTGTCATTATTGGTCGGTTTAATCGCCATTCGCTGCATGGCAAGTCCAAGGCCGCGATGCTGCTGTGTTGCTTGAGATTGCGACTTTTGCTGAGCGATGGGGTTAGGCGTCTCAGGCGAAGGGGAAGGTTTGCTCATACTTGTCATCAGTTGGTCAGACTGGTTAGCACTAGTCACTTGGCTAGTTAAAACTGCCGCGCTTAAAACTGTTGAGTTTAGTGCTCCCGTCTTTGGCGTACCCGTCATTGGCACATTAGTCTGAGCAGCAGGCATGACTAATAAAGGTTTATTAGTTAACGTCAGTTGTGTGCTAATGGATTGTATCTTCTGAAATAATAGTTGATTAGACAAGCTCGATGTCAGTTGAGCTGTTGAGTGATTAGCTTGCTGTATTGCTCTGGGTGAAGCTTCACTGCGTATAGTGAGAGCATCTAACTGCTTCGGTGATAATGATTGGCTCGCAAATTGCTGATTAAGTTTGGCGTAATGGCTCGCTAACTGTGTCGGCTGCTTAATCACCGGGGAAGATTGGTTATCACTTACTGGCGATTGGGCTGCAAGATTATTGTTATTGGTGAGAACCTTGTGCATTTCCCCCGGTTTATTAATCAAGCAAATATTGAGTTCTGCCAGTTTTGGGGTAATTTGCAGCTGCAACTTAGCCTCTGCCATAACGAACCTGGCAAAGAATGTTCCTTGTTTCGCATTTGGCAAGTAGTGTGATTGCAACTTAAAGGTTGCCGAGGAAGATACCGTCACCAAATCATCATTAATGGTCACTTCGCCTATGGGATAGCCCTGAGGGCGCATTGCTAACTGTGACAGTTGTGCAAGCGAGATATCATTGCCTTTAATGTAAGCGAGTAAGCTTGGAGGAAACGGCAGTGTTTGATTTTGGCCGAATACTTTGACACAACCTGTTAGACGATCTTGAGCTATCTTATTAATGATGAGTAGGTTATGACTACTTTGCTCAACGGCAAGTTTTAAATTTTGCCTATCAGCATTGTTTAAATGATTAATGACTAGGGTTTCATTATTGACGGTTATAGTGTCTTTATGGGTAGAAAATTGAATATTAACAGGGATTAACTTTTCCATAGGTACAGCCGATCTCCTGTTAACGCTATAGCTTTTAGAGGTGGCTACCTCTGGGATCAGCGTAGGACGATGGCTCACAAATATTCTCCGGAAAAGGTCAATAAGTTGACTAACATTTACAAATTTCAATTTGACCTCAGCAATTTGCCGAGTATCCTTAGCCGTCTGTAAGAAAAATCAAACTGTGTAGTCTAGTATTATCTATATCGTCACTTAAGCCTGTGACTTTAGCTTATGTTGTAATAGATATAAGGGAATACTATCTGGGAAGCAAAGCAAATATGAAGTGTAAAAGGATTACGTTAAGTCTGTTTATTTTTGGGTTACCGCTTTGGAGTCATGCCGCTCAACAAAACGAACAGGTTGCTAAGGAAAGCACCACAACCGAAACAACAACCGAAACGGTAGTTGTATATGATGATCCGCGAGATCCTTTTGAAGGCTTTAACCGAGCCATGTGGGATTTCAATTATCTTTATTTGGACAGATATTTATACCGACCCGTAGCACACACCTATAATGATTATTTGCCGCAGACTGTGAAGACTGGGGTGAACAATTTTGTGCTCAATTTTGATGAGCCAAGTTCGATGGTTAACAACGCCTTGCAAGGCAAGTGGGGTTGGGCTGTCAATGCGGGTGGACGCTTTACAATCAACACCACCATTGGTTTATTGGGCATCGTAGACGTGGCTTATATGATGGGCCTAGAACGTAAGCAAGATGAGTTTAACGAAGTGCTTGGCTACTATGGCGTGCCTAATGGTCCCTATTTTATGGCACCATTTTTAGGCCCTTATGTGACCAGAGAGATAGCTTCAGATTGGGTCGATGGACTTTATTTCCCATTATCAGAATTTACCTTTTGGCAATCAATGGTGAAGTGGGGACTGAAGAACCTACACAAACGATCTGCCGCAATCGATCAAGAGCGACTTGTTGATAACGCACTTGACCCCTACACTTTTGTGAAGGAAGCCTATTTGCAACACGTCGACTACAAAGTTTATGACGGTGATGTGCCAGTGACTCAAGATGATGACGAGTTACTGGATGATTATATGAAAGAGCTAGAGTAGACATTATAGCGGTTGTCACACGAGTAAAAATGTGGAAATAACATCAGGTTATTTGTTTGCCACAATAACAATAGCTCAGTGAACAAGATAGATTGGCGCTGCCAGTGTAGTGTGAATGGGGAGCTAAATGGCGTTAGAAAATCTAGTCATATTACTGGTTGAAGATGATCCCGTTTTCCGCAGTTTAGTCGCGGCATTTTTAGCAAGCCGTGGCGCTGTGGTTGTCGAAGCGTTCGATGGTCAGCAGGCTTTAGAGCGATTTGAACAGCAGGAATTCGATATCGTGTTAGCCGATCTCAGCATGCCTATTCTTGGCGGCCTAGATATGCTTAAGCAGATGATTAAGCGTAAGCCGAATACGGTATCGATTGTTATCTCAGGTAACCAAGTGATGGCAGATGTTGTTGAGGCGTTAAGAGTCGGCGCTAACGATTACTTAGTGAAACCTGTAAACGATCTCTGCCTGATTGAAAATGCAATTCGTCAATGCCTTGGTGGTTCTCACCAACAAGATGTTCAGCTCGATGACCTCGATGAACTGTCCTACCAAGAATTAGAAGAGCACCTTAATCTATTAGAACAAAATGCTGAGGCGGCTAAAAGTGTGCAGCAGCAGTTATTTCCCCCCTCAGAAATTGATTATCCCAAAGCCAAGATTGATTACAGCCTGTTTAAGCATGACGACGTTAGTGCTTACTTTATTGATAGTACCAATGTCAGTGATCAATATCTGATCATGTATATGGCTCACTTTCATCCGCAAGATAATCGAGCAGCATTTGCGAGTGTGTTACTTAAAAGCTTTGTTAATCAAAAATTGAAGCTATTTAGAAATGGCAGCAGCGATACCGTGATAGAGCCGTTTAATATGCTCAGTTACCTTAATGAGCGTATGACTAAATCGGGATTAGACATTTATGTCGATATTATCTATTCGGTTGTTGAGCTGAGCCATTACCGCGCTTCCATTGCACAGGCGGGTAAAGGATTACGCTGTTATATCCGTAATGAAGAAGGTTTATTGCCATTAGCGCTACCAGACTCATTGCAATTGGGTATTTTAGAATGGGGTCAGCCTAGCACACAATTCCGCGACCTGATGATGGGTGAAAGCCTGTGTATTGTCTCTAGCGTGTCCGAACATAGAGAGATGCTATTAGACGATAGATTCTTAGGCTTAACTTATGACACAGAGACCGCGCCAGGCGGTTATGTGCAGATGAGTTTTTAGCCGCTAGCCGTGAGTTAACGTCTTAAGCTAAAGTCTTAAGCTGTATATTTTTCGTATAAAGTACCCACATAAAAAAACGCCTCACTAGGATTGTGAGGCGTTTTTGTTTTTGACGAATATTAGTCACTAGTATTTAGTGACTAATATTTAGCAGCTAGTATTTAGAGCTTATCTTTTAATTGCTTCGTGCTCTGCAGTTACTGCAATTTCTTCTTCTAACGCTTTTTCTTCAGAGTGGTGAGAGTCTTCTGCACCGTGCATCCAATCAACAAGCTTGTCTGCCATAAAGTAAAGGATAACGCCAGAAAGAGCCGCAGTAATAGCGATACCAGAGAAGATAGACATTGCGTTAGCCAATTGCTCTTCGGTTTCACCACCATGGCCGATAAATGAACCGACAACACCGGCGATTTTGTTAGCCGCAGCAACAAACAGGAACCATGCACCCATCATTAGAGATGCAATACGCAGTGGAGCCAGTTTAGTGACCATTGAAAGGCCAATTGGAGAGAGACATAACTCACCCATGGTATGGAAGAAGTAGGCTCCCACTAACCACCACATGCTTGATTTAGCATTGGCGTCGCCACCCATTTCTAATACCGCACCGATCATGAATAGGAAACCGATACCAAGTAGGATTAGACCTAAAGCAAACTTCACTGGTGAGTTAGGCTCATTTTTTCCTAAACGAACCCAGATAGAAGCAACAACAGGTGCAAAAATCACGATGAACATAGCGTTCAATGATTGGAACCAAGTTGTTGGTACTTCCCATGTACCGATCATGCGGTCGGTAAATTCGTTAGTGAATAGGTTCATCAAACCACCGGCTTGCTCGAAACCAGCCCAGAAGATGATGGTAAATAGACCCATGATCATGATTACTTTGATACGATCACGTTCAACCTTAGTTAAAGGCTCTTTACGGACTTCGCCTCTGGCTGCTTCATTTTCTTTTTCAAGTTTAGCAGCAGGAACACGACCAATATCACCTAATAATTTTTGTGCATAGAAGAACTGAATGATCAAAGAGATAATCATACCGATACCGGCGCAGATAAAGCCAGCTTGGAAGTTACCATCAAAATATGCAACTACAGAACCAACAATAATCCCCGAAAGGAACGCACCTACGTTGATACCCATGTAGAAGATGGTAAATGCACCATCACGGCGATGGTCGCCTTCTTCATATAGGTCACCTACCATAGTTGAGATGTTTGGCTTAAATAGGCCGTTACCTAAAATAAGAATACCTAGGCCAAGATAGAAAACCTCAGTTTCCATGCCTTGAACCCAAGCGTGTGGGGTACCTAAAATGAATTGACCCGCGGCCATTAAAGCACCACCAATCATGATGGCTTTACGCTGACCAAGGTAAGTATCGGCTAACCAGCCACCGATAAGAGGCGTTAAATAAACGAGACCGGTAAAGGTACCGTAAAGAGAAATCGCATCGGCCTGAGTCCAACCTAGACCATGACCACCTTGATTTTTAACCGCGTCGACTAGGTATAAAACCAAAATCGCTCGCATCGCGTAATAACTGAATCGTTCCCATAATTCTGTTGTAAACAACAGGAACAATCCCTTGGGATGCCCGAGCATTGTCCCTTGAGGTTTTGCTGCGCTCATTGTAAGTATTCCACCTTCGCTTGTGATTGCCTACATAAAACTATGTAGAAAATATATATGATTACAATTTTATCAATATCTTACGGGCAACGAGTTGAACCTGTCTCCATGCAATTATTTTTACAATGAAGCTAAGGTTAAATCCCAATCGTGCACTGAAGAATTTGTTATTTTTTATATATAGCTAACTAATAATAATAAAGCTCACCTTATATACCCTCTAAAGTTACTAAAAGTCAATTTACAGCGGGTAAGTGGGTAGTTAATAAACAGTGTTGTAGGTGATTGTGTGAGTTTGATAACGCTTGCTATCGACCTGACTGTATGTAAATTGAACTCAATGGGATTTACCTTCAGAAAAAGTTTAACCGCTGGCAAAAGTTGTTTCCAAACAACATAAGTCTTTGTTATGATTTTGGCGTGAATTGGATGTCACCTGTTTGTTCTTGAACTTTAAATGCATTTCAAGAATATTTCAGTGTCTTACGAGTATTCCTTCCTCTAATTTGTAAGACAAAAGTGGTTCCTATCGTTTTTTGATGGTTAAAACTAGGCGCTTAAGGAAAGTATGAAATCTTGGTATCTTTTGTATTGCAAACCTCGTGGTGAAACTAGGGCGCAAGATAATTTGAAGTTACAGCAGATAGAAACCTATCTTCCTATGCACGCTCAGCAGGTTACCAAGGCTGGAAAAACTAGCGTAAAACGCTCTCCATTATTTCCCTGTTATCTGTTCATTCATTTTGATCCTGAACAAACCAGTGTCAGTCGTATTCATTCGACTCGCGGTGTTTCGCGTATTGTTGGCTGTAAAGAACAGATGACACCTATCGATGACAGTATTATTCATTCGATCCGTATGCAGGAGCATAAGTTGCTCAATAATTTTCAGTTGAGCGATTTTGAACCTTCACAAGCAGTACAGCCCAAACTTGCACAAGGCGATAAGGTCGTCTTTGTCGATGGTCCTTTTGCCGAGCTTGAGGGGATTTTTGCCGAGCAAAGCGGCGAGAAGCGCTGCCATATTTTATTTGAGATTATGGGACAGCAAAAAAGGGTCACGGTCGATAAGGCATCTATAAAGCTTAAAGACAGCTAAATTCTGTTACAAAAATAGCATTAGGCGTAATATAAACGATTGTTGTGGGGAAATGATGTTGTGGGGTTTAATAGCCAGCAGTGATTTTGAATCGCAAATAGTGCAAGATATGACTTTCACAGCTAGAGCATAGTTTTATGTGAGTCTTTCTTTAATGTTCTCAGGTGGTTGATAATAAAGTTATTTTTTTGTTTGGGGTATTATTGAGCAGTGTTTGTAACGTTATTCCAGTACAATGCATCATCATTTTGTTTTGAATGCGAGAGATTCACTGTAAGTCAGAAGATTAATTTAGTTTGAAAATTGATTAATGATTCAATCTAAATTTATTTTTTTAATAAAATTAGTGAGTTCTATTAAAGAACGGGCATGTTGGGAGCCGCAACCTATGGGCGGTAGCGTGTCCGAAAGCAAATTGTCAGGAACAATTGCTAACAGCTTTAGCTGATCCTTAGGGCGAAATACAGGACGTATTGAGTAAGGTCATTGAATTAAACTTCTTATTAAATAAGAGTATTCGTTAAGCGCAAGCCGCAAATATTCGTCTGGAACGAATATTAACAGCGAATGCTGGCCTATAGGTGAAGTACAGGACGTACTGAATAAGGCCTCTGGCCGCCACGCGATAAAAGTGTCTGGAACATTTTAAATTGCTTCAGCAAGCCCGAAGGGTGGCGTACATAGATGTAAGGAATAATCGGTAGCGTGTCCGAAAGCAAATTAAACCTCAGTGCTTATAGCTTACAATTTACATCTTAATTAATAACTTAAAACCTTCTTATCATTTCTGACTTTGATTTAATCAACGGAGTGTATCGGTGTTTCAACAAACCCCAAAATTCATAATAATGGCAGTTGCAGCCCTATCTATGGTGGTGCCTCAAGCCCAAGCGATCACCCCATCACCGCAAATGATAGAGCAATTTAAAAACCTTCCCGCTTCCGAGCAGCAGCGATTAGCCAAGCAGTATGGCATTGATCCGTCAGTATTAGGTGGCTCGAACAACTCACAGCAAAATCTCGAAAATCCTCAGCTTGTCCAGCCTCGGGTAACTAATGAAGTTGTCGACCACTCAAAGGACGCCGAAAACGAATTCAATTTTGCTCAAGATAAACAGAAATCAGAGTTGAAACGCTTTGGTTATGAACTCTTTCAAGGCGAGCCAACCACCTTTGCGCCTGTTTCAGATGTACCAGTACCTAGTGAATACCTGGTTGGCCCAGGTGATCGCATCAAAGTGCAGTTGTTTGGTAAGGAAAGCAAAGAGTTCGATTTGATGATTAATCGTGATGGTACGATTCAATTTCCAGATTTAGGCCCTATCGTCGTTGCAGGACTGAGTTTTGCTGAACTGCGAGAAACACTCAGCCAACGTATTCAAAAGCAAATGATCGGCATTGAGTCCAACATCACTATGGGTGAGTTGCGTTCGATTCGAATCTTTATCGCCGGCGATGCTTATAAGCCAGGCTCTTATACGGTTTCCAGTTTATCGACCATTACCCAAGCACTATTTGTCGCTGGCGGTGTGAATGAAATTGGCTCACTTCGCGATATACAGGTAAAGCGAAATGGTAAGCTTGTTGGCAGCATGGACCTTTACGACTTACTCATGCGCGGTGATGCTTCTGGGGATATTCGCTTACGTTCAGGTGACGTAGTGTTTATTCCGTCTGTTGGTGGTTTAGTTAGCATCGATGGCGAAGTGCGTCGTCCAGCGATTTATGAATTAAAGGCCAATGAAACGGTTGATGATATTGTTAAAATGGCTGCAGGAGTCAAACCTGGTTCTTATCCTAAAAGTAGCAGTATTGAGCGTTATAACAACAATGGCCTTCGTGGGATCGTTAATGTTGATTTAACCTCGGCAGCAGGTAAGGCAACTAAGGCTCAAGCTGGTGATTTTATTCGAGTTAAAAATGCATCGAGTCGGTTTGAAGATGCAATAACAGTTGTCGGTGCTGTAGTTCGTCCAGGTCGTTATCAATGGTCAGAAGGGCAAAAAATAAGTGATTTGCTTCCATCTATTTGGGGCGATTTAGCCATTTCTGCCGATTTAAACTACGCGATAATTATTCGAGAACTTAATCGATATGGTGACATCGAAGTCTTACAATTTGCACCTGCTAAAGCCATTGGTGATAAATTGGTCGAGCAAGACTTAACGCTGCAGCCGAGAGATAAGTTAATGTTTTTTAACTATAGCGATGAGTCTGTGAGTCGTTATGAACTTAATAAATTAGTTAAAGAGCGATTGGAGAAAATAACCTCGTTAACAAGTGACAGTTTAATTGGCAATGATCTGTTTGGTGCAGGGTTTGCTGAACTAGACAAGATGAAGCTGCTAAAACGCAATAACATAGCAGGGATTGTCGTTACAGAAAGTGATGATGAGACTGAAACCGATGTACTAAAGCAAGAAGAGAGTGAATTAGTCTCATCTGAAGTCAAAAAAATGCTGACTAACTTGTTTGATGATAAAGAATTAATCAAATTAAGTAATGTAATGGGGCGTAACGAACTGCTTTACCCCATCATCGAAAAGTTAACTGTTCAAGCCAATGCTAAATCAGGTGCTCCGGTTGTTGCAATCAATGGTAAAGTGCGTCACCCAGGCATTTATCCATTAGCCAAAAAAGCCAAAATTAGTGATTTGGTCTTGGCGGCTGGAGGTTTATTGGAGGGCGCGTATTCTGCACGTGCTGAGCTAACCAGTACCGTGCTAGAGGGTGAATACTCAACGGTTAAACATACCGACATAAATCTAAAAGCCGCATTGTCAGGACAAGTAGAGAGTAATGAAACGCTTCAATCTCGCGATATTCTTACCGTTATGACAACGCCAGACTGGCAAGAAAATAAAACGGTAGAGATCCGCGGGGAAGTGAAGTTCCCAGGGATCTATAACATTCGCCGTGGGGAAAAGCTTTCAGACGTGATAGCTCGCGCAGGTGGTTTTACCCAGTACGCATTTTTGCCGTCATCGGTATTTGTGCGTGAATCAGTTCGACAACAAGAACAGATTGAAATTAAAAAATTGGCCGATCAATTGCGTCGTGATATCGCCACCCGTGGTGTATCAAAAGATGGCAACGTGGTCAATTACAGCGACGCACAATTGATGTTGAAAGATTTAGAAAATATTAAAGCTGTGGGTCGATTAGTTGTCGATTTGCCCGCCATTTCAGTAGGCATTGAACAGGCGGATTTACAACTAGAGAATCAAGATATTCTTTACGTCCCTTCCACTAAAGAAACGATTTCGGTGATGGGTGAAGTTCAGCATGCAGCCACACATCGATTTAAGGAAGGGCTAACGTTTGAACAGTACTTGGCGATGTCTGGTGGGGTTCGAAAACGTGCCGATGATGATCGAACTTATATTATCAAAGCCAATGGTTCAGTAATGATGCCGAGTCGTTCAATGTGGTTTAGCAGCGCTGCAGAATTAAGCCCTGGCGATACCATTATTGTTCCACTTGATACCGAATATAAAGATAGTCTGACGTTGTGGACACAAGTTACAGGAATTATTTATAACACAGCCGTTGCTATCTCCGCGATTTCCGGTATTTAAATATAGTACTCTTAAGTAAAGGACAGTTGGTTAGACAGCCTTTACTTTAATGATAATGAATAGAGACACATAATTAATGTCTAAAGAAATAAATACATATCAAGCAGATATTGGATTTCAAACAACACAGGATGATGAAATCGACCTGCGAGAGTTATTTAGCGTTATTTGGCAAGGTAAATTGTTGATTATTGCGATTACTGCTGTATTTGCTATTGGTTCAGTTGTTTTTGCTATTTTACAGCCGAATATTTATAAGTCTGAAGCGCTATTAGCGCCAGCAAGTGAAGAGCAGGGCGGTGGCGGATTGGCTGCTCTTGCTGGACAGTTTGGTGGTTTAGCATCAATGGCCGGTATAAATCTGGGCGGCGGTGGTGGTGTAGATAAAACCCAAATGGCGATTGAAGTGATGAAATCGCGTCAATTTGCTAGTGATTTTATTCAACAACACCAAATACTTCCCGAATTGATGGCCGCAGAAAAATGGAACATGGCCGATAATACCATTAGCTATAATGAAGCGATTTTTGATGCTTCTGCGAAGAAATGGGTCCGAGAAGTAAAAGCGCCATTTAAGCCCGAGCCTTCGATGCAGGAAGCATATAAAAAATTCAGCAAAGTCATTAGTGTTGATTCCGCTAAAGATACCGGAATGGTGACGGTTTCTGTTGAACATCTGTCACCTTATATTGCTCAGCAATGGGTCACTTGGTTAGTTGAAGATATTAACAAGGTGATGAAAGAGCGTGATGTTGCTGAAGCTAATCGCAGCAGTGACTTCTTAAACAAACAGATAGCGCAAACCAATGTTGCTGATATTCGTCAGGTACTTTACAAGCTTATTGAAGAGCAGGCTAAAACTATCATGTTTGCAAATGTGCGTGATGAATATGTTTTTAAAACAATTGATCCAGCATTAGTACCTGAAGAAAAAGCTAAACCAAAGCGTGCTCTAATTTGTGTTTTAGGCACCATGCTTGGTGGTATGTTAGGTGTTATGTTTGTCTTCATACGTCACTTTGTACGTAAAGAAGATTAGGCTTATGCAAAAAGTGTAAGGGCCTATTGGGACCGTTTTCAGAAAAACAGCTGGAAAACAGTAAAACCTCGGGTTTACAAGGGATAGCGCTTACTTAGAAACAAGAGCGAGTGTCTCAACATGGACGAACAGTGGCTCAGCTAGGTTTAAAAGGCTGAGATGAAAATGTGAAATACAGCGATTTGAATATAGTTAAATCGTCAGAAAAAGGCCAGATGTAATGACAAAAAAGAAAGTGCTTACCGTTTTTGGAACTCGTCCAGAAGCAATTAAAATGGCTCCTCTAGTTCATGCTTTTGCATCCGATGACCGTTTTGAAGCAAAGTGTTGTGTAACAGCCCAACATAGAGAAATGCTCGATCAAGTCCTCGAATTGTTCGAAATAACACCTGATTACGACCTTGATTTGATGAAAGCGGGGCAGACACTTAATGATGTCACCGCTGGTATTATTCAAAAATTAAAACCAGTCCTCCAAGAATTTAAGCCAGATGTTGTGCTTGTGCATGGTGATACAGCAACCACTTTTGCAGCGAGTCTTGCCGCTTACTATGAACAAATTGCAGTAGGGCACGTAGAGGCAGGCCTGCGTACTGGTAATATTTACTCTCCTTGGCCAGAAGAAGCAAACCGCCGCTTGACGGGAGTGTTGACAAAGTATCATTTCGCCCCGACAGAAACCTCTAAGCAGAATCTTCTCAAAGAAAACTTTGATCCAAGCAACATCATAGTGACAGGTAATACTGTTATCGATGCGTTATTGATGGTGAAAGACAAAATTGACTCAGACACAGACCTTAACAATACGATAGCCGAACAGTTTCCTTTCTTAGATGAAGACAAAAAGTTGATATTGGTCACAGGTCATCGCAGGGAAAGTTTTGGTGGTGGATTTGAGCGAATTTGTGAAGCGTTGGCAACTGTAGCGAGAATCCACTCTGACGTACAAATCCTATATCCAATGCATTTGAACCCTAACGTAAGAGAGCCAGTAAATCGTATCTTAGGTGATATAGACAATATTTTGTTGATCGAGCCTCAGCAATATCTTCCTTTCATTTACCTCATGGACAGGGCGCATATTATTCTTACGGATTCTGGCGGAATTCAGGAAGAAGCCCCTTCTTTGGGTAAGCCAGTTTTAGTTATGCGGGACACTACAGAGCGTCCAGAAGCCGTTGAGGCAGGGACTGTTAAGTTGGTTGGTACTGATGTTAAACAAATAGTGTTTAACTTGAATGACCTACTGAGTGATACTGATGCATATCAAAAGATGAGTTATGCGCACAACCCTTATGGTGATGGTAAAGCATGCCAAAGAATTTTAGAAGAATTAGTTAAATAAGTAATTAGGAATAAAAATGTCATTTGAAACGATTTCAGTCATTGGGCTTGGTTATATCGGTTTACCTACTGCTGCAATGTTTGCATCTCGCAAAAACAAGGTAATTGGTGTTGATGTTAATCAACACGCGGTAGATACAATCAATCAAGGTAAAATTCATATTGTAGAACCTGATTTAGATATGATTGTACATTCAGCTGTAACTGAAGGCTATTTAAAGGCCGTAACGACTGCTGAACCAGCGGATGCATTCCTTATTGCAGTGCCTACACCATTTCTACCATGTGAAGAAGGCCAGATCCCTGAGCCCGACTTAAGCTATATACAATCTGCTTGTAATGGAATTGCACCAGTATTGAAAAAAGGCGATTTAGTGATTTTAGAATCTACATCCCCAGTAGGTGCGACAGAGCAAGTTTCAGAGTGGTTGGCTAATGCTCGTCCTGATTTATCTTTCCCACAAAAAGCTGGTACTGAAGCTGATGTAAATGTGGCTCATTGCCCTGAACGTGTTTTGCCTGGTCATGTGGTCCGTGAACTTGTTGAAAACGATCGCGTTATTGGTGGTATGTCAGCACGTTGTTCTGAGCGTTCCGTTGAGCTCTATAAAACATTTGTTCAGGGCGAATGTGTTATAACTAATGCCCGCACAGCAGAAATGGCTAAGCTAACTGAAAATAGTTGTCGTGATGTACAGATTGCATTTGCTAATGAGCTATCGGTTATTTGCGATAAATTAGATATTGACGTATGGGAGCTGATTGCATTAGCTAATCGTCATCCACGTATCAATATTTTGCAACCTGGACCTGGTGTTGGTGGTCATTGTATTGCTGTTGACCCATGGTTTATTGTTTCGAAAACACCAGAAGAAGCTCGACTTATTCATACAGCAAGGAAGGTTAATGACTCTAAACCTGAATGGGTAATTAATAAAGTTAAGTTAGCCATTACGGACTTTTTACAAGCAAACCCAACTAAGACCGCGAGTGAAGTGACTATCGCATGTTATGGCTTGGCTTTTAAGCCGGACATTGATGACTTACGTGAAAGTCCTGCTTTGGCTATTGCTAAGAATATATCTGAAATGCATGTAGGAAAAACTTTAGTCGTAGAACCAAATATTATATCACTCCCTAGCTCACTAAATAGAGTTGACTTGGTGGAGTTAGCAAAGGCAAATGAAGCTGCAGATATACATGTTATGCTGGTTGATCATAAAGAGTTTAGAGTAAAACAAGAGTTGACAGGTATCGCTATTGACACAAAAGGTATTTGGTGATTTTTAAAAGACACATTGTTTTTTAAATAAAATGAGCAACCTATTTATATTGGGAGCTCATTTTTACATATGTGGCTTAGAATATAATTAGGTGATTCTTGAACTTAGTAAAAACATCATTACTTAGCTTTTTAGCAACAGCTATTAAACTAATTGCTGGTTTGGTAATTAATAAAGCAATATCATTGTTCATTGGACCTTCCGGATTAGCACTTATTGGACAATTTCGTAATTCAACTACACTAATTAGCAAATTGTCTCAGGGAGCTATAAATACTGGTGTGGTGAAGTATACATCGGAATACCGTAATTCATCTGAATATTGTACTAGATTATGGAGTACATCGTTAAAAATAACTGCTTTTTCTTCAGTGTTAGTTGGGCTTGGGTTGACTATTTTTGCTTCTTATTGGTCTAGTTATATATTCAAGACACAAGAGTATTCGTATGTTTTTGTTCTTTTTGGTTGTACTTCTATATTGTTTTCTATAAATCAACTGCTTCTTTCTATTCTTAATGGATTGAAAGATATAAAAACATATATCTCATCTCAAATGATTCAAAGTGTTTATAGTCTTATATTTACAACTTTGCTTATATACTTATATCAACTCGATGGGGCATTAATTGCGTTAGTTACTAATCAGTCTGTTATTTTTATTGTTATCTTGTGGAAATTGAGAAATCACAAAGAAATTTTCTTTGAGAGGTTTATAGCTTCACTAGACATACAAATGTCTAAGAGATTGTTTAAGTATTCACTTATGGCATTGGTTTCAGCCTCTGTTGTTCCAATCTCCCAGATATTGATACGAAATTTTGTTTCTGAATCATTGGGCTGGGATTACGCTGGGTACTGGCAAGCGATGGTATATATATCAAATATGTACTTAATGGTTATAACTACAGCTTTATCGACATATTATCTCCCTAGGTTGTCAGAAATTAATGACAAGAATGAACTAAGGGAAGAACTTATAAATGGTTATCGAATAATTTTACCTTTAGTATCAATGTTATCATTGTTAATGTTTTTTTTAAAAGATTTTATTTTGATAATATTATTCACTGAAGAGTTCAAGCCAATGCTTTTATTGTTTAAATGGCAGTTAGTTGGAGATGTTCTTAAAATTTCCTCTTGGTTGTTAGCTTATCTAATGTTAGCCAAAGCGATGACTAAAGTTTTTGTTATAACCGAGATATTTTTTGCGACAACTCTTGTCTTATTTTCATTTGTATTTGTCTATCTGTATGGCTTTGTTGGTTTGAGTTATGCCTTTGCACTTAATTACATGATATATCTTATAGTAATGATGTGTATCATGAAGAAGAAATTATATTAATGGATTTGTATGGAAATTTTAGTTACTGGCGGTGCTGGCTTTATCGGTTCGGCTGTTATTCGCTATATTATTAACAACACCAATGATAGTGTGGTAAATTTAGATAAGTTGACCTATGCTGGTAACCTTGAATCTTTAGCTTCTGTAGATCAGAGTGAGCGTTATGCTTTTGAGCAGGCGGATATCTGTGATCGTACAGAGTTAGATCGCATTTTTGCCCAATACCAGCCCGATGCCGTTATGCACCTAGCAGCTGAATCACACGTTGATCGTTCAATTACCGGTTCTGATGAATTTATTCAAACTAATATTGTTGGCACTTATACCCTCCTTGAAGCTGCACGTCATTACTGGAATCAGTTAGAAGACGCTGAGAAATCAGCGTTTCGCTTCCACCACATTTCAACTGATGAAGTCTATGGCGATTTACCTCATCCTGATGAGCAAGCTGGCGATTTACCTCTGTTTACCGAAACTACGCCTTATGCACCGAGTAGCCCTTACTCTGCATCGAAAGCATCAAGTGATCATTTAGTGCGAGCTTGGCTACGCACCTATGGTTTTCCAACAATCGTGACTAACTGCTCTAACAACTACGGCACATTCCACTTCCCTGAAAAACTGATTCCTCTCGTTATTCTCAATGCACTGGAAGGGAAGCCACTGCCAATTTATGGCAAAGGCGACCAAATTCGCGATTGGTTGTTTGTCGAGGATCACGCTCGTGCGCTCTACAAAGTCGTGACCGAAGGTAAAGTGGGTGAGACCTACAACATTGGTGGCCACAACGAGAAGCAAAACCTTGAAGTAGTACAAACTATTTGTTCAATTTTGGATGAGTTAGTGCCGAAAGCGAGCTCCTATGCTGAGCAAATCACTTACGTGCAAGATCGTCCAGGCCACGACCGCCGCTATGCCATTGACGCCACCAAAATGAGTGCAGAGCTTGATTGGCAGCCAGAAGAGACATTTGAAACTGGCCTGCGAAAAACAGTGCAATGGTATCTTGATAATCAAGCGTGGTGCCAGCGCGTACAAGATGGCTCATATCAACGCGAGCGTTTAGGTACGATTGAAGCAGCAGAGGGAAACCAATAATGAAAGGGATCGTTCTTGCCGGTGGTTCGGGTACTCGCCTTTATCCTATTACCAAAGGTGTGTCCAAGCAGCTTCTGCCTGTGTATGACAAACCTATGATCTACTACCCGATTTCTGTGCTAATGCTAGCGGGTATTCGAGACATTTTAATCATAACTACCCCAGAAGATCAGTCGTCATTTCAGCGATTGCTCGGTGACGGTAATGAGTTTGGTATTTCACTTCAATATGCGGTTCAAGAAAGTCCAGATGGTTTGGCGCAGGCATTCCTAATCGCTGAAGAGTTTATCGGTGATAGCAGCGTGTGCCTTGCGTTAGGGGATAATATCTTCTGGGGACAAGGATTCTCACCCATTCTAAAACGAGCCGCTCAGCGTACTTCAGGTGCTACCGTATTTGGTTACCAAGTGAAAGATCCAGAACGTTTCGGCGTGGTCGCATTTGAAGAGAATCAAAAAGCGGTAAGTATTGAAGAAAAACCAACTGAGCCGAAGTCCAACTTTGCGGTAACGGGACTCTATTTTTATGATAACCGTGTGGTAGAAATCGCTAAAAAAGTCGAGCCGTCAGAACGCGGTGAGTTAGAGATCACGAGCATTAACCAAGCCTACTTAGAGCTGGGTGAACTGAATGTTGAGTTGCTTGGCCGGGGTTTTGCGTGGCTAGATACGGGAACTCATGAGAGTTTGCTTGAAGCTGCTATGTTTGTCGAGACAATTGAAAAGCGGCAGGGGTATAAAATTGCGTGTTTGGAAGAGATCTCTTGGCGTAATGACTGGATGAGCAATGAACAAGTATTAAATGTTGCCGAACAACTGTCTAAAAATAGCTATGGTCAGTATTTAAAAACGTTGCTGAGGAATGAAAAGTGAGCTTGATTAAGTTAATAGATTTTCCGCAATTGGGAGACTCTCGTGGTTCACTCGTCGCATTAGAGGGAAAAAATCAGGTCCCATTTGATATTAAGCGTGTATATTACATATTTGGTACGAAAGAAGGTGTCGCTCGTGGATTTCATGCGCATAAAGCACTGAAGCAAGTCGCAGTATGCATATCTGGGAGTTGCAAAATGGTGATGGATAATGGCAGAGAGAAACAAGAAGTCATTCTTGATAATCCTTCGCAAGGCTTGCTAATCGATGTTATGCAATGGCATGAAATGTATGACTTTAGCCATGACTGTGTGCTACTAGTCTTAGCCAATGACGTGTACGACGAAGCAGATTATATTCGAGATTATTCTACTTTTTTAGAGAGTGTAAAATAATGCCTTTTATTCACCCTCTTAGTGATGTTCAAAGCCTAACCATTGGCAAAGGTTCGCGGGTTTGGCAATTTTCTGTCGTTCTTAAAGGCGCAGTGATCGGTGATGGCTGTAATATCTGTGCACATACATTGGTCGAAAATGATGTTGTGATAGGGAGTAATGTGACCATTAAATCAGGTGTCTATCTATGGGACGGAATAACCATTGAGGATAATGTATTTATTGGTCCGTGCGTCGCGTTTACTAATGATAAAATGCCGCGCTCTAAAGTATACCCTGAGCAATTTTTAAGAACAGTTATAAAGTCAGGCGCATCTATTGGGGCCAATGCAACCATTTTGCCAGGCATTATATTAGGTGAGCACTGCATGGTCGGTGCCGGAGCGGTTGTAACCAAAGATGTTCCTGCTAATGCTGTAGTGTTTGGCAACCCTGCCCGAATTATCAGATATATTGAGTAAGTACTAATGATCCCATTTTTAGATTTAAGAGAAATTAATCAACAATATGCAAAAGAACTGAAAAGTGCTTGCGCCCGAGTTATTGATTCTGGGTGGTATATTTTAGGTAGCGAAGTTGAAGCTTTTGAACGAGAATTTGCTGAATATTGCGGCTCTAACCACTCTATAGGCGTGGCAAACGGTCTAGATGCATTATCACTTGTATTAAGAGCTTGGAAAGAAATGGGTAAGTTGAAAGACGGAGATGAAGTAATTGTCCCCTCTAACACTTATATAGCATCAATTCTTTGTATTTCTGAAAATAACTTAACTCCTGTTCTTGTTGAGCCCGATATTGATACATTTAATTTAACAGCTAACTCAATAGAATCAAAATTAAATGATAAAACTAGAGTTATTTTACCAGTTCATTTGTATGGTAAAATTTGTCCAATGAAAGATATTATGATTTTGGCAAAAAAATATGACTTACTAGTTTTAGAAGATTGCGCTCAAGCTCATGGCGCATCTATCGATGGAAAAAAATCGGGGTCTTGGGGGGATGCTGGTGCATTTAGTTTTTATCCAGGTAAAAACTTAGGTGCATTGGGTGATGCTGGAGCTGTTACTACTAATGATGATAAATTGAAAGACGTTATTTTAGCCCTTAGAAATTACGGTTCTCATGAGAAATATAAAAATAAGTATAAAGGGATAAATAGCCGTCTTGATGAGATCCAGGCAGCAATGCTGCGTGTTAAACTAAGTTATTTAGATAAGGAAATTGAAGCGCGTCGGAAAGTAGCAAATGCTTATCTTTCGGGGATAAGCAATAGAAAAATTCAATTACCAAGCGTAGGAAATGAAGAAGAACATGTTTGGCATTTATTTGTAGTTAGAACTGAACATAGAAAAGATTTACAACAATACCTTAAGGATAATGATATTCAAACTTTAATTCATTATCCAACGCCACCGCATATGCAAGAAGCTTATAACGAGTGGTGTATTCATTCTTATCCAATTAGTGAAATAATCCATCAACAAGTTTTGAGTATACCTATGAGCCCTAACTTATTAAATTATGATGTTCAGTCGGTCATCGATATGCTTAATTTATGGAGTGACTGATGGCTATTGTATTCTTTTATCCAACTATAAATAAAAAGCTAGGAGGAGCTCAAAGGTTAATAATAACCTTGGCAAAGTGTTTTAATGATAGAAATATTGATATAAAAATAATAGACCACCGTACTGGATATTGTAGTTCATTTATTAGTGATCTTGAGAATGTAGAATTTTTAAACTATTCAACAGAAGCTGAACTTAAGAAATTACTACATAAATTATCTATTAACGATACATTAATCGTATTTAATACAATGTATGAGAAAATAAGGTATTATAATGGTATTAATTGCAAGTTACTTTTTTGGGATTTATTGCATTCAAGTATGCGAGGATTGTTTTCTACTAGATTAGGAGATATCCCTTATATATCGCATAAAGATCGTGCTACCTTATTCAAAAGGCTTTGCGAATCTAATGCACTAATCACGTTAGATACTGAAGGGAAGAAGTGGATAAGAAATAATTGTAATGAAAGTATTCCACTTATCCCGTTGCCGATCACAAAACCAAATCCTATAAATCTTGATGATTCCATAATTAGAAATGCGGTTACTTATGTGGGCAGAGCTACATTTTGGAAAGTCACACCGATAGCAAAAGTAATGGAAGACATGTATTACAATGATGTTCTATTATCATTTAATATTTATACAGACGACCGAATCGCTTTTGAGTCAGGTTTGAAAAAACTTCTGGACGAACGTCTATATCAGCATTATAAGAATAATATAAGATATTATGAGAATTATATTATGGAAGATATATATGAGCTTTCAAAAAATGATTTAATACATTTTGGTATGGCTAGTGTTGCTATTGAGTTTGCATTCCAAGGCTTTTTTACTGTAAATTTAGATTGCTCTTTAGATAAGTTTCCTAGTGATTATCAGTATCGTTATCTTTTTGAATGTGGTATTGAGGGTAGTATATGCCAAACTTTGAATTATACGAATGACTTTATTTATAGGGACAAGGGAAAAAAAATCAGTGAAGTGTATAAGGATTCAGTGGATACCGTAACTAGAAGTAAGATCATATATATGTCCAAAAAATATGCAGAAAAACATCATTCAGTAGATTCTATAGTTGATTCATTGATTTATTATTCAAATCACACGTCATTAAACTCACAACATTATTTTCAATTTTTGGAAGGTTTAACTTCTATCAAGTTGTTGAATTTAAAAGATTGGATGTTCAAAAATAAGTCCTTTTTTTGAAAGTACTGAAGGATTAATATATAAGCCATTAACAGTAGAGAATTATAAGACTCATGCCTTTGCTTAACTATTATTTGGATATAGTAGTAATGTTGTATTGGAAGAAATATTCCATTAATTTTATTTTTGTCGTACTTTGGCGGAGGTACGTGTGATTGTTCATGAAAGAGTAATATTGAACAAAAGTTTTTTATTTGTATTGCTACTTTTTTCTGGTGCTATATTTCTTCCTTATAAGTTATACTTTGGTAACGGACTCCCGGTACAGATAATAAATGTCGTTGTTATTTTTAGTATTTTATCAACTAGAAAAGTAAATACATTCAGTGTAGTTATTCCAATCCTTTTTAGCTGCTATCTATTATTTCTATCTGTTTTATCTTCATATCAAGATTTTTCTCTTAGTATATTGATTGACTATATTCGATTTGGCCTTTTATCCTATTTTTTATATTTAGATTCTGACGATGAAAAAATAATTAATTATGGGTACAAACTTTCTTTGATTGCTTTTTTAGCTATCCTATTTTCTCTTTGTTTTTTTGGTGTTGGGAGGGAGCAGGGTGAGTTTAATTATATGACCTTTGGGAATTATATGGCTCTTTCCTCTTTGTTCTTTACTATATACATCTTTCTAGGAAGGAATATAATATTCAACCTTACGTTATTGGTTGTGGCCTTTGTCTTAATATTGATTTTCGGGAATAGAGGAAGCCTTTTGGTTGTTTTTTCGATGTTTATTATTTGTTTGTTGTTTAATGATGCTTTTACTTTTAAAAAATATTTAAGCCTGCTCTTTCTTATGTCTATTTTTGTCATTTTTTATTTTCACATTGAAGAGATCGCTTTGCTAATAAAGTCTTTGATGACCGACTTAGGATATTACTCATATAGTATAATAAAAATAACAAATGTTATTTTAGGTGATGAGACTATATCGTCATCTTCATCTGGGAGAGATGTTATTTATAATATGATATATAATGATATATTAAATGGCGGAATAAAACTATATGGTATTGACTATGTTTATACGGTATCAAAAGGTGAGTTTTTTTATTCTCATAATATTTTTCTTGACATTTTATTAATGTTCGGTATTTTTGGGGTAGGGATTATATTTTTAATTTCAATCATGTTTTTTACATTTATAACTTTCTGTAAAAATAAATACAAAAAGTTATTGTTTTTATGTTTTTTCTCTTTTTCTTTTACCAAATTATCATTTAGCAGTACTTTTTTAATAGAACCTACTTTTTGGATTTTCCTATCTGTGGGTTTTTCTATGCTTAAGTTGAAAATAGATAGAAAAGTATTTTTTAACAAAACCATAGCAGGAAAAACTCATAAGCATGCCCGGATTTAAGAGGGTTTTGGTGTAGCGGGTTCTTAATCTTTGACTGTAATTAGATAGCCCAGTCGCAGAATAATCATTAATCGGATTATCAATTTGTAGATTATTTTCAGTGTTTTTAAATACCTCCATAGATAAGTTGGAGTTCAAACAATGAGTAACCAGCTCCCATTTATGCATCTCGATATCATCCCAGATTACCTACAACAAAGGTAAAGTTGAGCACAAGCTAACTGATATCATTTTGTTAACGATTTGTGCAGTGCTTTCTGGTCAAGATGATTGGAAAGCGATCCATTTGTACGGTGAAGCTCGGTTGGATTTCTTAAACCGACTCGGCGGCTGTAAAAATGCTTTATTGAATGGATGAAAGATTGCTGTGAGCTTACGCAAGGTGAGGTTATTGCTATTGATGGTAAAACCGTTAGAGGCTCGTATGATGACTCTCGAGGGTTAGGTGCCATTCATATGGTAAATGCTTTTGCGACGGCTTGAGTCTCGGCCAGCGTAAAGTGTATGAGAAGTCTAATGGGGTCACTGCTATTCCTGGGTTACTGGAACTACTTGAAATATCGGGTTGTTTAGTCACTATTGATGCGATGGGTTGTTAGAAGAAAATTGCTCAAAAAATACTAGATAAGAATGCTGGTTACTTGCTTGCTGTCAAAGGAAATCAAGGTCGATTGGAACAAGCCTTCGATAACTATTTCGATATGAGTATTGGTAAGCCCCTAGAACAGTAGACACTTCATAGAGTTATAATGAACCAAAAATATGAGGTGTTACATGCGCGGAAAACGTTATCCAGATGAGTTCAAAATTGAAGCTGTCAAACAAGTCACGGAACGTGGTTATAAAATCACTGATGTCAAACAAGTCACGGAACGTGGTTATAAAATCACTGAT